>NZ_JONM01000002.1:4768-545858 GCF_000711875.1 Andreprevotia chitinilytica DSM 18519 | reverse complement strand
ATCTGGCGCTTGCGACAGACGCTTTTGCAGGGTCGCCTTTGGGGTGGAGGGGGCTTTGGCGAGACAAAGTCCCTTCCCCGTCCGCGCGGCGGAACGCGCTGTAATGCCTTTAAATCGCGCCGCAGGCGCTGAACCTAGAAACAGCAGCAAAAGAGGAAAACCCAAATGCAAATTGCCTCCCTCGGCGAATGCATGATCGAACTCAGCGGCTCGCCACTGCGCAAAACCTACGGCGGCGATACGCTCAATACCGCCGTCTACCTCGCCCGGCTACTGAGCGGCAGCACACACTCCGTCCGCTACCTCACCGCAGTGGGTGAAGACAGCCTCTCCGCCGAGCTTCTACAGGAATGGCAGGCCGAGCACATCGTCACCGATCGCATCGCCCGCCTGCCCGGCAAGATGCCCGGCCTCTACCTCGTCGAAACCGATGAGCACGGCGAGCGGCGTTTTCACTACTGGCGCAGCGACAGCGCTGCCCGACACTACTTCGCCAGCGGCATCGATTTCGCCAGGCTGTTTGATGGCCTTGATGCGGTCTACCTCTCCGGCATCACCCTCGCCCTGTTCCCGACCTCCGAACGCGCCCATCTGATCGGCGCGTTGGGGGCATTCAAGATGGACGGCGGCAAGGTCTGGTTCGACAACAACTTCCGCCCTGCCCTCTGGTCTGCTGCCGCCGCACGCGATGCCTACGCCCAGCTCTATGGCATCGCCGACATCGCCCTGTTGACCGAAGATGACGAAGCCGCCGTCTTCGGCACTGCCACGGCGGACGACATGATCGCCCGCGTGCTCAAGGCCGGTGGCAGCGAAGTAATCATCAAGCGTGGCAGCCAGCCCTGCATTGTCGCCACCTCCAGCGGGCGCGGCAGTGTCAGCGCTGCCCCGGTGGAAAAAGTCGTCGATACCTGCGCGGCGGGCGATTCATTCGCGGCGGCCTATCTCGCCGCCCGCATCAACGGCGCAACGCTGGAACAGGCCGCACAAAACGGCCACCGGCTCGCCGGCACCGTCATTCAATACCCGGGCGCGATCATGCCGTCCGCTGCAATGCCAACCCAAAACTAAAACCCAAGGAAGACTGAGATGAGCCAGAAGCAAGCACAACGTTCGCTGTACACCTACAGCTGGGATATCGCCGGCCGCGACATAAAAGGCGTCGTGAACGAAATCCTCGATCTGGGGCTGGATGGCATCAAGCTGGCCACGGCCTACCACGCCGGCAAATTCATCCGTCCACCGCGACCGGGCCAGGTCGGTGGCCGGGTCGTGTTCCCGGAAGACGGCGCGCTGTATTTCGAGCCGACCGTGTCGCGCTACAAGGCGCTGCCCGCTCACCCGCATTCCGACCCGGCCCAGCGCCGCGTCGCCTACGATCTGGCTGCCGATGGCCGACTGGCGATGTCCGCCTGGACGGTGCTGTTCCACAACTCGAAACTCGGTGAACTACACCCGGAGCTGACCACGAAAAACGCCTGGGGCGATGGCTATGTATATGCCTTGTGCCCGATGCAGCCGGCCGTGTTCGACTATGGCGTCACGCTTGCCACCGATGTCGCGCAAACGCTGCCGTGGCAAAGCCTCACGCTGGAAAGCCCCGGCTGGGCGCCATTCAATCATGGCTATCACCATGAATTCGCGCAGGTTCGCAGCAATGTGTGGCTGGATACCATGCTCGGCCTGTGCTTCTGCGATGCCTGCAAAGCGGCGGCCAAGGACAAGGGCATCGATGCCGACGGGTTGGCCGGCCGTGTCCGTACACGGGTCGACGGCTACCTCTCGGCCAATGTCGATGCCGCCCCGGATCAAGCCGGCGCGTGGCTGGCAGCGGATTTGTATGAAGATGCCGACCTCGCCGCCTTCGTCCGCCTGCGCCAGAACCGCGTGAACGAATTCGTGCGCACGGTGCGTGAAGAGATGCCGCAATCCGTCGCGCTTTACGTCATCCCGACCGTGCAACGCCCGACCGCGCAAACGTGGCTGGAAGGCAGTGATCTGGCCGGCTTGGCCAAGGTAGCGGATGGTGTGGAAGTGCCGTTCTACGAGCCCAACGCCGGGCGAGTCATCGCCGATGCGGTCGACACGATCCGCCGCGTGGGCGACGTGAGCAAGGTACGCGCCATCCTGCGTCCCGGCGTGCCGGATCTGGGCGATGGCGCGGAAATCAGCGCGGCGTACAACGGCCTGAAGGCGCTCGGGGTGGAGGCGTTCTCGTTCTACAACTACGGGATGTTGCGGCCGGATTCATTGGCGCGGTTGAAAGCGCTATAAGTTCAAGATCCACACCTTGAACCACAGAGGTTCACAGAGAAAACCAAAACCGATTGAGAAGAACACCTGTAGGAGCGAGCTTGCTCGCGATGGCAATGGTTAACCAAACCGCGCCATCGCGAGCAAGCTCGCTCCTACGAGGTTTTGGAACTACGCCGGCGCAACGCCAACGCTATACGCAATCTCCACCGGAATCCCCGCCCGTAGCAGCAAGCCCTTGCGGGTCGCCAGCGGATGATCTGCCGGCGGCGTCGCCACACCGCCCAGCTCGAACACCCCACACACCGGCTCCACGCCCAACGCAAAATTGCGTCCCAACCACGGCGCGTGCGCCCGGCCGCCGTTGCTGACCCACAGCACCGCATCCGGCAAACGGCGCGCATCCCAACGCAGAGTGACGCGCACGCCTTCGTCGCGATAGAGCAAGCCGAACACACCATCGCAATCCTGCAGTTGCACCAATTCCTCGGTCTGGTTCGGCAATGGCAAGCGGCTCAAATCCACCGGGCCATCATTGCCGGGCAGCATCTGCAAATTGCCGGAGCTGCTGTTGGGCAACAGGGTCGAAACGCCATCTTCAAACTGGACTGGATAGGTATGCGCCGCACGGAATGCGCCCGGCTCCAGCTGCAAGCCGCTGCCCGAGCCAGCCGGCAAGCGGAAGGTCGGGTGCAGCGCGACCGGCATCACCGTCGCACGGCGCGGTTCGATGGTCAGTTTGATATGCAGACAAGCACTGGCCGGATCGGCGCGGATTTCCCGGCGCAGCGAGCGGATGGCGTGGTTGTCCGGGTAATCGATGCCAAGCACGACATGCGATTCGCTGCGGCAGATCAGATGCCAGGGCTGATTGGAACCGGGGCCGTGGATGTCGTCTGGCAAGGTCGGTTGCGCACGCCAGCCAGCCGGCAAACCTGCGGGTACGTCCGGGCGGGTGAACGGCACGCAAGGCCACTCCCCCCGCATACGCCGCAACAGCGGCGGCAGCGCTGGGTCATCCGCCCACGGTGCGACATAGAAAGGCTGGAAGTTGCGGCCATCCGGCAGGCGAAAGTGCACCGGGCCGAGCATGCCGCCCAATGCCTGGATATGCGCCTCGCCATGCGCCCAGTCGAGCGTCCAGCCCGATTCGCGCACACCTTCGTGCGTGCTGTCATTCAATCCGGCAACAGCGGTATCAGCGGCCATGTTCATCGGAGATCGCTCCAGCACGAACAGCCCTGCCCTTGCGCATCGCGGATAGCGGTGCGCATCAAGAAAATCGCATTCATGGATTAGCTACTTGGATATGAAGAGGTGAGCGGCCGACAAAACCGGCGGAGAGATCCAGCCGGTTGCGTCGAGACCGCTGTGGGCTTCTTAGTTGGTCATCGACTGCTGCTGACGCCACTTGTCCAGCATCACCGCCAGCACGATCACCGCGCCCTTGGCGACGTATTGCCAGAAGGACGACAAGCCGATGATGGTCAGCCCGTTGTTCATCACGCCAATGATCAGCGCGCCGATCACCGTGCCCCAGATCGAGCCGACGCCGCCCATCAGGCTGGTGCCGCCGAGCACGACCGCCGCGATGGCATCCAGCTCGTAACCCGTACCCCAGTTGCCGTTCGCGCCATACAGCCGCGACGCGCTCATCGCCCCGCCAATACCGGAGAACAAGCCGGCGATGGAGTACACGAACAACAGTACCGAGCCGACCTTGATGCCGGTCAGCCGCGCCGCTTGCGGGTTGCCGCCAACCGCATAGATATGCAGGCCCAGCACGGTCTGGCGCAGGATGAACCACGACACCAGCACCACCGCCGCCGCCACCCAGATCAGCCACGGCAAGCCGAGGAAGCTGCTGTTGCCCAGCCATTCAAAGCTCGGGATGTTGCGGTTGAGAATCGTGGTGCCATCGGCGAACAGATACGCCGCGCCGCGCAAGGCGGTCATGGTGCCGAGCGTGACCACGAAGGGGTTGATCTTCACGCCGGCGACCATTGCGCCGTTGAGCGCCCCCATCGCCAGACCGGCCAGCATGAACACTGGCAACGAGGCCCAGGCGAAATGCGGGCTGAGCGAGGTGAGCATGCCCAGCACGGCAGACACCGCCAGCACCGAACCCA
Source organism: Andreprevotia chitinilytica DSM 18519 (assembly GCF_000711875.1). Classification (GTDB taxonomy): domain Bacteria; phylum Pseudomonadota; class Gammaproteobacteria; order Burkholderiales; family Chitinibacteraceae; genus Andreprevotia; species Andreprevotia chitinilytica. The sequence goes on along the minus strand of NZ_JONM01000002.1, from coordinate 541,476 downwards.
CCGACAGATCGATACCCGCGGTGAGGATGACGAAGGTCATGCCGCAAGCCAACACCAGATTGATCGAGGTCTGGCGCAGGATGTTCATGGTGTTGGCCGTCGACATGAAGTTCGACGTGCCGTCTTCGCTCAGGTAACCGGTGAGGAAGTAGAAGGCGATGTACATCAGCAGCAGCACCGGCAGCATGCCGACGCGGTTGAAGATGTCCCGGGCGGAGATCTTTTTCACATTCGCCTCCCGCGCTGGCGCGGCGGCCGGATTGATTGCGCCGGCCTGCGGCACCACGCTGCTGAGCCAGCCCAAACGGGCCAGCGTCCTGTTGATCAGTGAATTCATTATCGTTGCTCCTTGGTTCAGAACCTATCCCATTGGGCAGCTGCGCCTGCGCATCTCGCCCCCGTCCGGTGCTCGAAATCCTCATGTACCGACAAGTACATTCCGGTTTCTGTGCGCCGGGCGGAAGCGACCTGCTTTGGCTCGCTCGCCCACTGGAACAGGTCAGTCAATGCACGGCGGCTTCAAGCGCAGCCGCTGCGGTGTCGTGCGTCGCCAATGTCATCACGGCTTCCTGGCTCACACCGGGGCCGACGAGTTCGCCGCTGATGCGGCCTTCGCGCATCACCAACAGGCGATCGCAGATACCGATCACTTCCGGCAGTTCGCTGGAAATCACCACCACCGCCACACCACTGTCGGCCAGCTGGTGAATGATTTTGTAGATTTCGCTCTTCGCCCCGACGTCCACACCGCGGGTTGGCTCATCCAGAATCAGCACGCGCGGCTTGATCGCCAGCCAGCGCGCCAGCAGCAATTTCTGCTGGTTGCCGCCCGACAGGCCACCGACGATGCCATCCGGCCCCGGCACCTTCACCGCCAGTTGCTTGATCGCATCCTGGGTGAGTTTGCGCAGCGCGCCGTGCTGCAGGATGCCGAAACGGGCGTTGCTGCTCAGCACGTTCATGCTGGTGTTGGCCAGCGCCGATAGCTGCAGAAACAAGCCCTGGCCCTTGCGATCTTCCGGCACGTAGGCAATGCCGCGCTTGATGGCATCAAGCGGGTTGTTGATTTGCACCGGCTCGCCATCGAGCAGGATTTCACCGCGCTTGGCCTTGTCCGCGCCGAAGATCAGCCGAGCGAGTTCGGTACGCCCCGCTCCGACCAGACCGGCCAAACCAAGCACCTCGCCACTGCGTACAGAGAACGATGCATCGCGAATCTTGCTGCTGGCGATGCTACGCACTTCCAGCCGCACCGGCCCCGGTACCACATCGATACGCGGTTGATAGAAGTCACCCAGCGGGCGGCCGACCATCATCTGGATCACGCGCTCGGGCTGGGCTTCTTCACGTTCCAGCGTGCCGACAAAACCGCCATCACGCAGCACCGTAACGCGATCCGCCAATGCGACCATCTCGGCCATGCGGTGACTGATGTAGATGATGGCGATGCCATCGGCACGCAGCTTGCGGATCACCTCGAACAACCGATCGGTTTCGCGATCGGATAGCGCGGCGGTCGGCTCATCCATGATCAGCACGCGGCTCTTGTGTACCAGCGAGCGGGCGATTTCGACTTGCTGCTGGTCGGCAATGCAGAGCTTGCCGGCGAGCGTATCGGCGGAAAAACGCGCGCCGAGGCTATCGAGCACTTCACGCGTGCGGCGGTTCATCGCCTCGGTATCGACACGGCCAAAACGGCCACGCGGCTCGCTGCCCATGAAGACGTTTTGCGCCACCGTCATATGCGGGGCGACAGAGAGTTCTTGATAAATCAGATTGATCCCGGCGGCGCGGGCATCCGCCGGCGACGTAACGCGGATCGGTTTGCCTGCCAGCTTGATCTCGCCCTGATCGGGCTGATACACGCCGGAGAGGATTTTCATCAGCGTGCTCTTGCCCGCGCCGTTCTCGCCCATCAGGGCCAGAATTTCGTGGCTGCGCGCTTCGAGCCGGACGTTATCGAGCGCCTTGGTGGCACCGAAACGTTTGCTGATACCGGCCATTTCCAGAACGGTGGTGTTCATCGTCTGCTATCCAGTGAGAAGCAATTGAGGCCCCTTCCCCACATGCAAAGCGGGAAGGGCTTTCTGTAGGAGCGAGCTTGCTCGCGATAGCACTGTTTATTAACCATTGCCATCGCGAGCAAGCTCGCCCCTACAAAACATCTAGCTCATCTGGATCAGTTCTTGGTCCAGCCCTGGTACGTCGCGACGTTGGCCTTGGTGATCGGCGGGGTCGGCAGCAGCACCGTGGTCTGGGCCGGCTTCTTGCCGTTCATCAAGTCGTAGCCCATCTGCACCGCCATGGCGGACATCTTGTACGGGTTCTGGGCGGTGGAAACGGCGAACAGGCTGGATTTGTCCTTGAGCGCCACTTCGGCATCCGGTGCGCCATCGACCGAGGCAATCACCTTCACATCGGTGCGGCCGGCTTGCTTGAGCGCGAGTTCGGCGCCAATCGCGGACGGATCGTTGATTGCGAACACGCCGTCGATCTTCGAGTGCGCAGTCAGCAGGTTGGCCATCACTTCCATGCCACCGTCACGGCTGCCCTTGGCGTCCTGGTTATCCGACAGCACCTTGATGCCTGGGAAACCGGCAAACACCTTCTTGCAGCCAGCCACGCGATCCACCACGGCAGTCACCGGCGGGCCGTTGATGATCACGACGTTGCCCTTGCCCTTCAACTGGTTGGCCAGGAACTTGCACGACTCGGAGCCGGCCATGGTGTTGTCGGACATCACGGTGATATCCGCGCCTTCCGCACCCACGTCCACCGCCAGCACCACGATGCCGGCATCACGCGCCTTCTTCAGCACCGGGGCGATGCCCTTCGGATCAGCCGCGTTGACGATGATCATGTCGGTCTTGTTGGCGATGAAGTTCTCGATCTGACCGACCTGGGTGTTCAGGTCGTACTTGCTGGAAACGGTGGTGACTTTCACATCGTTACCGGCAATCTTCTTGGCGGCATCCTGCGCACCGCGACCGATAGCGACGAAGAACGGGTTGGCCAGATCACCGACGGTGACGCCAATCGACTTCAGCGGCTTGGCAAAAGCCGGTACGGAGAAAGCGGCGGCACAAGCGGCCATCAGTACGGTTTGACGAATACGCATTTCGAACTCCTGATCCATGAAGATATGTTTGTTTGGCGCTCGCAACGCGGTGAGTGCGCTGCTGCTACGACGCAACTGCACCGTCGTTGGTCGTTAATTTACACGTGTAAACTTATTGCGCAAGCATTGCACCAAATCCGAGCCGATCAGCGGTATAAGGAATTTCACTTAAGGTGCGAAAGCCCTATTGCAGTGCAGCACACAATAAAATCCACGCAGTCCTGTCGCTATCGCCGGGCAAAATCTATAATCGACACGCGTAAACTGCACCGGAGTAATGCATGCCAACTTCACACTCTGCCGACGACCGGGCACCACCCGGCGACGCACCTGTTTCGTCGGGGGCCAACGGCGTTGTGACGATGAACGACGTCGCCATCGCGGCGGGGCTATCCCGCGCCACGGTGAGCAAGTTTTTCAACGGCAGCGTGAGCCTGAAGCCGGAAACGCGCGAACGCATCGACCGCGCCTGCCGCGAACTGCAATACGTGCCGGATCTGCATGCAGTGAGTCTGGTGAAGGGCAAATCCAATCTGGTGGGGGTGGTGCTGCCGGCGATCAGCGAACCGTTCTTCGGCAAGGTGCTGCAGGTGATCGAGCAAGAGGCCGCCAAGTTCGGGCTGCAAGTCGTGATCCAGATCTCCAACAACGACCCGGCCCGCGAAGCCGCCGCGCTACTGGCGCTACGGTCAATGAAAGTGCACGGCATCGTCATCACCCCGCTCGATAGCGACCGCAACCGCGAGCTGCTGGCCGGCTTCGAGAAAGAACAGCGCCTGATCTATCTCGACAGCTACATCCACCCCGACTGCCATTTCGTGATGAACGACAACCGGCAGAGCATCGGGCTGATGGTCAACTACCTGTTGAGCAAGGGCATCAACCCGGCGTATCTCGGCGCACCGAAGATCGCCATTCCGTCCCGCCCGGAACGGCTGGCCGGTTATATCGAGGCGATGGAACGCGCCGGCAAAGCCCCGCAAATCATCCCCACGCCCCCGGCCGCGCAAACGTGGCAATTCGAAGCGTATGCGTATGAACAAATGCTGGCATGGTGCGGCGGTGGCGGGCTGCTGAACCCGGATATCAGCGGCATCCTGTGCTCAACCGACCGGCTGGCACTGGGTGCCATGCAAGCGCTACGCCGCTTCGGCCGCCACCCTGGCCGCGATATTGCCGTCGCAGGTCATGACGATATCGATATCTGCGAATACCTCGATCCGCGCTTGACGACGGTGCGGCAAGACATCGATCAACTCGGACGGGCGGCGGTGGAGTTTTTGCAGCTGGAGCCGGGGGCAATCACCAAAACCGGCTTGTATCAGAAGCGCTATGCAGGGCGCCTAGTGGTGCGGGAGTCGGCTTAATACAAGGCAACATCTTTCGTAGGGTGGGTTAGCCCTCTTGGGAGGGCGTAACCCACGCAGTCTACGTGGCAAGTTTCTACATTCGCTCGATTTGGGACGTCGTCCCGCGTGGGTTACGCCTCTAATGAGGCTAACCCACCCTACGTGGTACGTATCCATCACCGTAGCCCGGACGGCTTGCCGGCCGGGGTGGCTCTTGCGGACGGAGCCCCCGGCTGGCAAGCCGTCCGGGCTACGTGAACTTCAAACCACCGGCAACTCCGCCACTAGCAATCCCGCCCGCAACCCGACCTTGACCTTCGCATTCGGGAACACGATGCGTTCCTCGGCGTGTTGCACTGTCCAGACCTGCTCGCCATCGCGGGCAATCGGCGTGCCTTGGGCATAGGGCGTGAAGTTGGCGACGTCATCGCCGATCAGCAATTTGAACGCATCGCTACGCTTGTCGAGCTGGCCAACTACATCAAAACAGCGCGGCGGTGTGGTTCCGTCTGCTGGCGCTGCACCGGCGATCAACCGCCGCAAGCCACTCGCCGCAGCGGCAAAACGACTCAGATCGTTCTGACCAAATGGCATCACCTTGCCCAGCTCCAGCGTGCAGGCCAGCGCACCGTGCGCGTGGCTACAGTAGTGCGAGAACGTGGCCGAACCAGTGCGGTGCATCAACACCGCCTCGATGCCGAATGCGCCGAGCCACGCGAACACGTCTGCGCCATACGCCGCCTCACGTTGCGGTAATAAAGCGAAACGCTCAAACACCGATGGCCGGATGGCGGTGTGCAAATCCAGATGCCAACGCGCACCGGGGCCGGCTTCAAAAAAGCGTGCTACGCACGCTTCCAACTCCGCCGCCCTGCCTGCTTCGGTGCTATTCGGCACACTGAGATGCACGCCACCGAACAAGCGATTGAGATCGTCATCCAGATAACGACAACCCGCCTGCATCGCCGCCACATTACCCAACACGATCAGCAAGTGCGCCTGAAGCGCCGCTTTGCCAGCCGCAATATCCTGCGCCAGCACATTCAGCAATTCGACCGGCGCAGTTTCATCGCCATGCACACCAGCAGACAACACGATGCGCGGTGCATCGTCGGCAAGTGCAGCGGGAGCCAGCGCTAGCAAGCCAGCCCCCAGCCAACGCCATTGCACACCGACGGCAGCTTCGCCCGCTGTTACCGCTGGCGCTTCACCCGCCAAGGTGAAGGCGAGGAAATCGGCAAGCAATGCCTCCGGCACCTCAAGCCGCCTTGGCCGGCTGGCCGTCCTGCTGGAAGTCGTAGACCGAACCCAGTTTGAGGATGCCGGTCAGCTCGTCCAGCGCGGTGCGGCATTCGTCGAGCAGCTTCGGATCGGCCAGATCGGCGTCGCTCAGGCGGTCGCGATAATGGCGGTCGATCCACGCATCCAGCTGGGCAAAGCTTGCGTCGTTGATCCAGGTTGCCGGGTTCACCGCCGCAGCTTCGGCTTCAGTGAGTGCCACACGCAAGCGCAGGCAAGCCGGGCCGCCGCCGTTGCGCATGCTTTCGCGCAAGTCGAACACCAGCACCTGATCGATCGGGCCTTTTTGGGCAATGAGTTGATCCAGATAAGCCGACACGCGGGCGTTGTCGCGACATTCCTGCGGCACCACCAGCAAAGTGCCGCCATCGGCACGGGTCAGCAGCTGGCTGTTGAACAGGTAGGACGACACAGCATCCTGCACACTGACCAGCTCCGCCGGTACTTCGACGATGCGCAAATCCGCGCCATGCTGCGCCAGCGCCGTGCTCAAGGCATCGTAAGTGCCGCGCTGATCCAGAAAGGCGCCTTGGTGGCAGAACAGTACATCGCGATTGCCGACGGCGATCACATCGTTGTGGAACACGCCGGCATCGATGGCATCCGGGTGTTGCTGCGCATACACCGTCGCGTTGGCACGCAGGCCGTGCAGACGAGCGACCGCCGCGCTGGCTTCGCGAGTTTGCCGCGCCGGGAAGCGCTTGGGCGCAACATCACCGCGATATTCGCTGCGACCGTAGACAAAGAACTCCACGCCAGCCATGCCGTAATCGGCGCAGAAGCGGGTGTGATTGGCTGCGCCTTCATCGCCCAATGCCGGCGTACCGAGCAGCGGCGCATGAAAGGCAAAATGGCGATCATCACGGAAAATCGCTTGCAGCACGCGACCGGTGGTCGGGGCTTCAATGGCGCGATGCAACTTGTTGGACAAGCTGGCCGGTGTGAAATGAACACGACCATCGCCAGTATCCGGCGACGGGCTGACCGTGGCCGCGTTGGCTACCCACATCGATGACGCCGAACTCGCTGCCGCCAGCAACGCCGGCTCCTGCGCCGCCGCAGCGCGGATCATGTCGTGATCGGAACCGGTAAACCCAAGCGAGCGCAACAGGCGCATCGACGGCCGCTCTTGCGGCGGCAACACGCCTTGCAGGAAACCCAGCTCGGCCAGCGATTTCATCTTGCGCAGGCCCTGCTTGGCGGCGGCCTTGGGGTTGGCGATGCTGGCCGCGTTGCTTTGCGAGGCCACGTTGCCGAACGACAGGCCGGAATAGTTATGCGTCGGGCCGACCAGCCCGTCGAAATTCGCTTCACGTGCGCTCATTACATCGCTCCCGGTTGCTCAGCAGCAAAATCAAGGCCCGGCGACAAAGCAGCCGGCAAGGAAAGAGATTCGGATTCGACCGATGCCATCGGATAGGCGCTGTAATCCGCTGCGTAATAAGCACTCGGGCGGTGATTGCCGGAGCGGCCGACACCACCGAACGGCGCACCGGACGACGCGCCATTGGTGGGGCGATTCCAGTTCACCACACCAGCGCGGATGCCGTAGGTGAAGGCTTCCCACAGTGCGGGGTCATCAGCCAGCAGGCCAGCCGACAAGCCATAGGCAGTCTTGTTCGCGCCATCGATGGCGGCGTCGAAGTCGTCATAGCGCACCAGTTGCACCAGCGGGCCGAAATACTCCTCGTCCGGCGCATCCTGCACGCGGGTCACATCCAGAATCCCCGGCGTGACAAAGCCCAGCGCCGGATCGAGTTGCGTGAGCTTGAGCAGTGGCTCCGCCCCCAAGGCCAGCAATTTGGCTTGCGCTTCGACCAGCTTGGCGGCGGCTTGCGCCGATACCACCGGACCCATGAAGGGTTGATCAGCATCATCAAAATGGCCAACACGAATGCGCTTGCTCACTTCAACAAAGCGAGCAATGAAGCGGTCACCAAACGGCGTGTTCGGCACGAATAGGCGGCGGGCGCAGGTGCAGCGCTGGCCGGCAGACAGGAAGGCTGACTGGATGGCGTGATGCACGGCGGCATCCAGTTGCGCGGTTTCTGCCACTACCAGCGGATTGTTGCCGCCCATTTCCAGCGCCAGCACGATCTCCGGCCGGCCGCCAAACTGGCGATGCAACAGGTTGCCGGTAGCCGAGCTACCGGTAAAGAACAGGCCATCGATACCGGCATGCCCCGCCAAGGCCACGCCCGTGTCGCGCTCGCCTTGCACCAGATTGAGCACGCCCGCTGGCAGGCCGGCCTGTTGCCACAATTCGACTGTCAGTTGTGCCACTTGCGGCGCGAGTTCGGATGGCTTGAACACCACGGCATTGCCGGCAATCAGCGCCGGCACGATATGACCGTTGGGCAAATGACCGGGGAAGTTATACGGGCCGAACACGGCGACCACGCCATGCGGGCGATGGCGCAAAACGGCCGTGCCATCAGCGACGCTGGAGCGGCGCTCACCGGTACGCTCGCCGTAGGCGGTGATGGAAATCTCCACCTTGGCAGCCATCGCGGCGGCTTCCTGGCGGGCTTCCCACAGCGGCTTGCCGGTTTCGCGGCCGATGGTGCGGGCCAGCTCTTCCTTGTTCTGCGTTACCAGTTCGGCAAAGCGGCGCACGATGGCGATGCGGAATTCCAGCGGCGTGCGTGCCCAGCCGGCGAAGGCGTGGCGTGCGGCGCGAACCGCAGCGTCGACGTCTGCCGTCGTCGCCGCGCGGCCGCGCCACACAGGGTTGCCTGTTGCCGGGTCGATGGAGGCGAATTCAGCGCCTTGGCCGTCAACCCACGTGTTGTCGATAAATAGCCGGGACATCTTATTTCCTCTCTTTCGGATAAAGCGGCAGCGCGCGCACGGTAGCGCCAGCTGCGATGTTGAGTGTCTGTGCTTCTTCGCAGGTCAGCGGCAATACATCGCCTTGCGGCGCACGCGCCACGACGATCACGCGGAAATCATCGGCGGAAGTATTGGAGACCATATGGCGAACACCGTCGGTTGCGGCGGCGTCATCCAGCGTCACCTGCACCAGCAAGCCATCGCGCACAGCGCGGATGGTGTCGATGTGCGATTCCAACACCGGGCCGGCATCGAAAATGTCGACATGGTTTTCAAAGCGCATGCCTTCCGATTCGAGCAGCGCCCGCGCCGGCTGGGTGTCCTTGTGGGTCTTGCCGATGACTTGCTGTGCCGCTTCCGGCAACAGGTTGACGTAAACCGGATTACGCGGCATCAGCTCGGCCAGGAAGGACTTCTTGCCGTGCGCACTGAGGTAATCGGCATCGTCGAAACCGATCTGGTAGAAATGCGCGCCGACTTCGTTCCAGAACGGCGACTCACCGTTTTCATCGAAATGACCACGCATCTCGGCACAAATGCGCGCCGGGAAGCGCTCCGGGAATTGCGCCAAGAACATGAAGCGGGATTTCGACAGCAACGCGCCATTGCCCGGCACCCGCGCCGCCGGATCGAGGAACAGCGAGCACAGCTCGGCGTAACCAGTCAGATCGTGCGACATATACAGCAGCGTCATTTTGGTCCACACATCCAGCTCGCGGCTGGCGTGCACAGTGGTGCCAAGGCGGTAGTTGTAGAACGGTTGGGTGAGGCCGACGGCGACTTCCAGCCCGGCCACGCCGACCACCTGCTGCGTGGCGGTGTCTTCCATCACGAACAGAAAGCCTTGCTCGGCCAACGGCGCAGTACCCGCCACCGTGCGCAAGGTGCGCTCGATGCGGGCGGTGAGCGCCGGACGATCCGGCTTGAAGGTCGTCATACCCTCGCCAGCGTGTTTCGCCAGCTCGAACAGGGCATCCAGATCAGCCATGCGGACACTACGGACGACAATCATCGCAGCGCTCCTTCCAGTTCAAGCGGGACACAGCGGATTTCGTCACCATTGGCCAGTTCCAGTACATCCGCCACGGCATTGGCCAGCGGCGTTTCGTTCGACCACGCGGACGGCAGGTCTGCCAGTGCACAGCGGAAATCAGCCGTTTGCGTGTTGGCGATCAGATAGGTTTCCGCTGATCCGACAGCACCATCCATCCGCACCGCCGCCCGCCGCTTGCTGCGCCGCACGCTCTGGCACATGTCCACCGAGGCCAGCAGGATCGGGCCGGCATCAAAGATGTCGACGAAGGCATCCGGCTCGAAGCCTTCTTCCAGATGCAGCTCGTAAGTCAGTTCGGCCTTGGGGTGCGGCTCACCCAGCACGCGCTGCGCGCTTGGTGGCAACAGCGGCACGTAGAGCGGGTAGTTCGGCATGATCTCGGCGATGAAGGTGCGGCTGCGTCCACCCGATGCCAGTTCGACTTCGGCGAAATCGCGCTGGAAGAACTTCTTGCCAACCGCCTCCCAGAAGGGCGATGTGCCGTGCTCGTCGGTCACGCCCAGCAGACCGGTAAAAATCTCTGGCGCAAAGCGTTGGCGATGCTGGGCGATGAACATCAGCCGGGCACGTGACAACAACCGCGCCGCCACGCCATCGGCCAGTTTCGGGTCGATGTAATAGCCAGACAGCCGACTCTTGCCGGTGAGCTGGTGCGACATGGTCAGCGCATGCACCTTGCGATTGACCTTGAGCTCATGCGAGGCATGGATCAGCGCATCGTTGCGGAAGGCATAGAACGGCGCGGAATAACCGGCACAGGCGACGATGCTGGCGGTGCCATGCAAACGGCCGGTGTCCGACTCTTCCATCACGAACAAATAGAATTCTTCGCCCGGTGTATCGACATCAGCGCGGAAGGAGTCTTGCGACAGCGCAACACGCGATTCGAGCGCCTGGCGATCGGGCGGCAGCGAATGCAGCATCGGCTGCGCCGCACGGGCCATCGCTTCCAGTTGATCCAGGTCGGAAAGCCTGGCTGGCCTGACGTAAAGCATGGTGTCTGGTCCTTGTTAACAGCAAATCAAAATCTTGAACCACAGAAAGCACAGAGCAAGACAAGTGGGAGAGACGCTGTTTTTGTAGGAGCGAGCTTGCTCGCGATTGCATCTTCAATTGATGCATTGCCATCGCGAGCAAGCTCGCTCCTACAGATTTCCTCTCAACCGGTTTTGGTTTTCTCTATGAACCTCTGTGTTCTCTGTGCTCTCTGTGGTTCAAGACTTGGGTTTTCACCTTCAGGCAGTCGCAGCCACAGTCGCAACCATCTCCGCCACCGCCTTCTCAAACCGCGCCAAACCTTCGTCGATATCCGCATCCGGAATCAACAGCGACGGGGCAAACCGCACCACGCTCGGGCCAGCGATCAGAGTCAGCACGCCGTGCTTGATGCCCAAGGTAGTGAATTCCTTGGCCTTGCCCTTGAAAGCGTCCGAAACTTCCGCCCCCAACAGCAGGCCGACACCGCGGATATCCTTGAACACGCCGTATTTATCGTTGATGCGTTTCAGGCCCGCCACGAAGCGATCATGCTTTTGCCGCACGCCGGCCAGCACGACCGGATCGCTGACGATATCGATGACCTTTTCGGCAATCGCCGCAGCCAGCGGATTGCCACCGTAGGTGGTGCCGTGGGTACCGACCGAGAAATGCTTGGCAATTTCAGCGGTGGTCAGCATCGCCCCCACCGGGAAACCATTCCCCAGCGCCTTGGCAGTGGTGAGGATGTCAGGCGTCACGCCGTATTCCATATAGGCATACAGCGAACCGCTGCGGCCGACGCCGGTTTGCACTTCATCAAAAATCAGCAACGCGCCATGCTGGTCGCACAGTTCGCGCAACACTTGCAGATATTCGCGACGCGCCGGAATCACGCCGCCCTCGCCTTGAATCGGCTCGACGATCACCGCGCAAGTGCGGTCGGAAATCGCCGCACGGGCGGCATCGATATCGTTGTACGGAATGTGGGAAATACCGCCCGGCAGCGGGCCGAAGCCTTCGGCGTATTTCGGTTGCCCGCCGACGCTGACGGTAAACAGCGTGCGGCCGTGGAAGGACTGCAGGCAGGAGATGATTTCGTCCTTGTCCTTGCCGGCGCGATCAAACGCCACGCGGCGCGCCAGCTTGAGCGCGGCTTCATTTGCTTCTGCACCGGAGTTGGCGAAGAACACCTTGTCGGCAAAGGTGGCATCGACCAGCTTGGTTGCCAGCCGCAACGCCGGCTCGTTGGTGAAACCGTTGCTGACGTGCCAGATCGCATCGCCCTGCGCGTGGAACACCTTCAGCAACTCTGGATGGGAATGCCCCAGTGCGGTCACGGCGATACCACCGGAGAGGTCGATGTATTGCTTGCCGTTGGTATCCCAGATGTGGGAGCCAAGCGCCTTGGCCGGGATCATCGGCGACGGCGCGAACAACGGCACCATCACTTCATCGAAAGTTGCACGCGAGACTTGAATCGGATTCATCTGGCAGACCTCTGTGAGACACGTTGAGTTGTAGCCATTCTAGAAACGCTGACCGGGGCATTCTTGCGTCTTCGCGACGCGGACTATCGCAAGCCAACCACCGATAACGAAACTTGCTGCATCGCTGGTTTTTAACCTCCCCCTTTTTTGCCGTGCGAATCTTTGATTCGTCCAGGCATTAGGGGATTGTGTGCGTGCGAATCGTTGATTCGCTCAGCCAGAGGATTTCGACGTCGTGGCAACTTGAGATGCCGCAGAAATCCCCCCTAGCCCCCCTTCGCGGAAGGGGGGAACTACATCACTGCGGATCACCCGCCTCCCCTCGCCCATCCCGCGCCATATAGTTGCGCCGCTCTTCACGCGGCGTCACGCCAAAGCGTTCGCGATAGACGTTGGAGAAATGCGCCGCCGATGAGAAGCCGCAGGCGAGGCCGATCTGCAGCACTGATTTGGCAGTACGCTGCAATTGGGTGCGGGCCTTCATCAAACGCAGGCCGAGGTAGTACTTGGACGGCATGGCGTCGAGATATTGGCGGAACAGCCGTTCCAGCTGGCGACGCGATACACCGACCAGGCGGGCGATGTCGTCGGTGGTCAGCGGTTCTTCGATATTGGATTCCATCAGCAGCAGCGCATCGTTGAGCTTGGGGTGACGCTCGCCGTGGCTGGTGATGTAGGGAATGCGTTGCCGGTCGGTGGAGGTGCGGGCCGGGCCGGCGATGAGCAACTCGCCGACGCGATCGGCCAGTTCGGCACCGTGGTCTTGCGCGATCAAGGCCAGCATCAGATCGACCATCGCCAAGCCACCGGCGCAGGTGACGCGGTCGCGGTCGATTTCAAAAACGTTTTGCGTCGGGATCACACGCTCGAATTTTTCGGCGAAGGGGCCGAAGGATTCCCAGTTGATGCTGGCGCGGTAACCATCGAGCAAGCCGCTGGCTGCCAGCCACCAGACACCTTGCTGAATCCCGGCGACCCGACGCGTGCGCCGGGCAGCGCGGGCGAGCGTGCTGATGAAGAGTGGGTGGCCGGTGAAGGGTTGGTAATCATCCGCCAACACCAGCAGCAAATCGGCGTTGATCTGGTCGCTGAAAGCGGCATCGGCCGGGATATCAATACCACTGCTGGTGCGCAGCGGCGTGCCGTCCCACGTGTGGATTTGCCATTGATACAACAAGCGGCCGTCGAACTCGTTGGCTTGCCGCAGGCAATCGAGAATGCCGCTGAGCGCGACCAGCGAACACGGCGGCAGCAGCACGATGGCCACGCGGATCGTGGTGGTGGCAACAGGAGCAGATTCGCCAGTCATCGAGAAGCCCCCACTGAACTTGCGGAGACTTTTAATCCCCCCCTTCGCGCAAGGGGGGCTAGGGGGGATTTGGGTAAAACAATAGCTTGCGGATGCAGAAGCCAACCAATCATCAGTCTGGCAGCACCGGATCTTTCCCACGCAAGTTGAGCATCCACCAAAATCCCCCCTAGCCCCCCTTCCGCGAAGGGGGGGATGGTCATCCCAACGATTTTGACGGCTGACTCCACCAAACACCTACTTACTTGTGATTGCCCGACAAGAACTGCCGCAGCCGCTCGCTGCGCGGGTTGCCGAACACTTCGTCCGGCGTGCCGGATTCTTCGGTACGGCCTTGATGCAGGAACATCACCTGATTGGAAACGTTACGGGCAAAGCCCATCTCGTGGGTGACGACGATCATGGTGCGGCCCTCTTCGGCCAGCTTTTGCATCACCTTCAACACTTCGCCAACCAGCTCCGGATCAAGGGCAGAGGTTGGCTCGTCGAACAGCAAGACTTCCGGCCGCATCGCCAGCGCCCGGGCAATCGCTACGCGTTGCTGCTGGCCGCCGGACATATGCGACGGGTATTTGCCTTCCACTGCCGGCGCGAGGCCGACTTTTTCCAGGTAATGCTTGGCGCGTTCGATTGCCTCGGCACGCGGCACTTTCAATACATGCATCGGCGCTTCGATGATGTTTTCCAGCACCGTCATGTGCGACCACAGGTTGAAGTGCTGGAACACCATCGACAGCTTGGTGCGCATGCGCTGAAGCTGCTTCGGATCGGCCACTTTCAGGCTGCCCTGCTTGTCGGCGATGGTGCGCACTTCCTGACCATCGATATGGATCTGGCCGGCGTTGGGTTGCTCCAGAAAATTGATGCAGCGCAGGAAGGTGCTTTTGCCCGAGCCGCTGGAGCCGATGATGCTGATCACGTCGCCCGCCTTGGCTTCGAGCGAGACGCCCTTGAGCACTTCGTGGTTGCCGTAACGCTTGTGGATGTCCTGAATGCTTAAAGTACACATTGCTTGTTCCTGCCTTTGATCTTGAGAGCGCCGGTTCAACGTCTTTCCTCCCCTCGCCCACAGTCCCTGAACAAGGCAAAAGCCTTGCACGGGAGAGCGAGGGCTAGGCAGAGGGTGGTGAGAAGGACCCAGGTCATGGCATGCGCCCTCTCCCCCGACCCCTCTCCCACAAGTGTGAGAGGGGAGAAAAATCCTTACTTACCCAACGGCCGCTGAAACGCCAGCCACCTCCGTTCCGCCTGGCGAAACGCCCACACCAGCGCGAACGACACGGTGAGGTAAAGCAGCGCCGCCAGCCCGAAGGCTTCGAATGATTGGTAGGTGGCGGAATTCACGTCCCGCGCGACTTTCAACAAATCCGGCACAGTGGCGGTAAAAGCCACCGAGGTGCAATGCAACATCAGGATCACTTCGTTGCTATAGCCCGGCAAAGCGCGTCGCAATGCGGAGGGCAGGATGATGCGCCGGAATTGGGTGAACTTGCTCATGCCGTACGCCCGCGCCGCTTCGACCTCGCCATGTGCTGTGGCGCGAATCGCCCCGGCGAAGATTTCGGTCGTATAAGCACAGGTATTGAGTGCGAAGGCCAGGATGGCGCAGTGCATGCCATCGCGGAAAAACGCGTCCAGAAGGCTGGTAGAGCGCACGAAACTCAGGCTGTAGATGCCGGTATAGATCAGCAGCAATTGCACATACAGCGGCGTGCCGCGAAACACGTAGGTGTACAGCCAGACCGGGCGGGATACCCATTTGTTGGACGACACCCGCGCCACTGCCAGCGGGATCGCCATCACGAAGCCGATGGCCACCGAGATCGCGAGCAGCCACAGCGTGACCACCAGCCCGGACCAGCGCGTGCCATCCGAGAACAGATAGGCTTTCCAGTATTCGTTGAGGATGTCGATCATAGCGGCATGCTCCGTACGCCGGCGGTGTAGCGGCGTTCCAGCCACATCAGCACGAGGTTGGAGACCGTCGTCAGCGCCAGATAGATGAGCGCCGCGAGCAAGACGAAACCGAACATGTTGTAGGTGCCTTTGCCGGCTTCCTGCGTGACCTTCACCACGTCCGCCAGGCCAATGATGGAGACCAGCGCAGTCGCCTTCACCAGCACCTGCCAGTTATTGCCGATGCCCGGCAGCGCGAACCGCATCATCTGCCCGAACAGGATGCGCCGGAACACTTGCGGCCCGGTCATGCCGTAGGCGTAGCCCGCTTCGAGCTGGCCAGACGGCACCGACTGAAACGCGCCACGAAAGGTCTCGGTGAAATACGCACCGTAGATAAAGCCGAGTGTGAGCACGCCAGTGGAGAACGGATCAATGCTGATCTGCTCCCAGCCCAGCCAGTCGGTCAGCTCGTTCAGCCAGATCTGGATGCTGTAGAACAACAGCAGCATCAACACCAGATCGGGAATGCCGCGGATCAGCGTGGTGTAGCCGGTCGCCACATTACGCAGCAGCCGGTTGGGCGATAGTTTTGCCAGCGCCCCAAGCAAACCGATCACGACCGCGACCAGCAGCGATAGCAACGCCAGCTTGATGGTCATCCACGTGCCGGCAAGGATGAGGGGGCCATAGCCTTCAAGCCACATGACAACTCCTTGGAGCCACTAGCAAAACCCTCCTGGCGTTGTTGCTCAGTCTCGCCGTACTTATCGTACTGTCTTCGACTGAGCGCCTAGCCAGGATCGCTGCGCTGGGTTTTTCTAGCGGCTCTTGAACGCGCCTGACTGCCTTCGCATACAGAGGCAGCGAGACAGGAACGCAAAATCAATTGAGGCAACCCGTAGGA
This sequence comes from Andreprevotia chitinilytica DSM 18519, assembly GCF_000711875.1. GTDB lineage: Bacteria > Pseudomonadota > Gammaproteobacteria > Burkholderiales > Chitinibacteraceae > Andreprevotia > Andreprevotia chitinilytica. The sequence goes on along the minus strand of NZ_JONM01000002.1, from coordinate 525,247 downwards.
TGGGTTGAGCGCAGCGATACCCATCGCTGCACCCGTTCGATGTTGCTGATGGGTATCGCCTGCGACTCAACCCATCCTATGAAGCGCTGTTACGGTGCAGTCTTGCTGATCACCGGCACCTGGAAGTACTTGCGGGCGATGCCTTCCAGCGTGCCATCGGCCTTGAGCTGGGCGATGGCCTGGTTGATCTGCTTGCGCAGCGCTTCATCGTTCTTGCGCAGGCCGATACCGATGCCAGGGCCGATGATCTTGGCGTCTTCCACGGCCGGGCCGGCGAAGCCGAAGTCCTTGCCAGCCGGGCGGCTGAGGAAGCCGGCGATGGCTTGCTGGGACTCCTGCAGCGAAGCATCGAGGCGGCCGGCTTGCAGATCGGCGTAGACCTGTTCTTGGTCGGCGTAGGAGGCAACATCAACACCGCTGCCGGCCCAGCGCGCCTTGGCATAGGTTTCCATGGTCGAGCCTTGCAGCACGCCAACGTGCTTGCCCTTCAGCGCGGCCACAGTCGGGGTGATGGGGCTGCCTTTGCGGGCCACCAGCTGCATCGGCACGGAATAAATCGGATCGGAGAAGGCGATGGTGCGGCCACGCTCTTCGGTGATGTTCATGGCGGAGTGGATGGCATCGAACTTGCGCGCCTTCAGGGCCGGGATCAGGCCATCGAACGAATTCTCGACCCACACGCACTTGACCTTGATCTTGCTACAGATGGCGTTGCCGACATCGATGTCGAAGCCTTGCAGCTGGCCCGACGCAGACTTGGATTCAAATGGCGGGTATTCGGCTTCGACACCGATCCGCAATTCGGTTGCGCTCTGGGCGAGGGCGGCGGCCGAAGCGAAGGCCAACGCAACTGCAATGTGCTTGATTGCTTTCATGAACGATCTCCTGAACCTGGGGACCACTTGTTGCGGCTGGGGCAAAACGGGCTGCGCGAAAGAATCCCTGCGTCGGGCAGTGCTCAAAATCCTCATGTACAAAACGTACATTCCGGTTTTTTGCGCGCTGTCCTCCTTGGCCTTCATCCGCTCGCCGGTTTTGCCAAAGCCCGCGATGTGGTGTGGAGGCATCTTAAGGAACGGGCGGAAAGCGGTTCTTGCAGCAAAGCGACAATTAGTTGCGCAAATCTCGTGCTGCATTGCGGCATCCAATCGGCATGCCGATCACCCCTTATCAGGATTTTCCCCATCAGGGTGGCTGAAAAAAACCAGCGTAGCGGTGCTGGCAAGGCGTGCGAACGCAGACAGTACAAGGCCGTACGGCAAGTGAGCACAACACAGCCAGCAGGGTTTTGCCAGCTGCCCCCGCACGCGTTTGACGCTTTCTGGCAAGCGTAATGTCGCCTTTTCGACAGCATTGCCCGGATAGCCCCACCAGAATGGCCCCACCTTTCACCAACGGCCAGAGATCATGCAATCCGAAGCCCAGAAGTCCAGTCCGTCCTCCCGTCCGACCCTTTCCGTGTCCTTGTGCAAGCAAGATGCCGACATTGCCATCGCCATCGAGCGCCGCCCCGTCATCCCTGCCCTGTCGGCATTGCTGCCGGCTTTGCACAATATGGGCCTGTCGGTGGAGCGGCAGGAACACCAGACGAATAGCGATACCGGCAGCCCGCGTTCGCGCCTGTGGCTGGACAGCGCATCGAGCGCACGGCTGGCCCAGCTGGGTAGCCCGGCGGCCTTCGCCGATTTCCTCGGCCGACTGTTCAGCCTGGAAGCCGAAGATGGCCGCCTGAACGGTCTGGCGGTGATCGCCGAACTCAACGCGCATGAAATCCTGCTGGTGCGTGCCTACGCGAGTTATCTGCGCCAGGCCGGCTGGCACATGAGCCTGCGCTATATGGCCGATTGCCTGCGCCGCCAACCCGCCGCTGTGCGCGAATGGCTGGCGTATCACAATGCCCGCCTTGATCCGAGCGCTGATCGAGTCATCAATGCCGAAGCCATCGCGCTCACGCAACTGCAACGCACCATCGCCGCATTGACCGATGTCGATGCCGCCGAGCTGCTGGAAAAACTGCGCCAATTGGTCGGCGCAACGCTGCGCAGCAACTACTTTCAGCATCACCACACCGACCCGCTGCCGGACTATCTAGCAATCAAGCTCGATGCCCAAGCGCTGGAATTCCTGCCCAAGCCGCGCCCGTATCGCGAAATTTTCGTGTTCTCCGAACGCTTTGAGGGCGTGCATCTGCGCGGCGGCCCGGTATCACGCGGTGGCTTGCGCTGGTCGGATCGACGCGAGGATTACCGCACCGAAGTACTCGGCCTCGTCAAAGCGCAGCTGGTGAAGAACGCCGTGATCGTGCCGACCGGCGCGAAAGGCGGCTTCGTCTGCAAGCTGCTGCCGCACGAGGCGCCGCGTGAGCGCATCGCGCAGGAAGGCGTCGAAGTCTACCAGCTGTTTATTAATGCGCTGCTGGACCTGACCGACAACTACGTCGACGGCCGCGTCCAGCATCCGGCCAATGTGGCGCGGCACGACGGCGATGATCCGTATCTGGTGGTCGCGGCCGACAAGGGCACCGCCAGTTTCTCGGACGTGGCGAATGCGATATCGCTGGAGCGTGGCTTCTGGCTGGGCGATGCGTTCGCCTCCGGCGGCTCCAACGGTTACGACCACAAGAAGCTCGGCATCACTGCCAAGGGCGCATGGGAAACGGCCAAGATCCGCTTTACCGAAACCGGTATCGACTGGACCCGTGACAGCTTCACCGTCGTCGGCATCGGCGACATGAGCGGCGACGTGTTTGGCAACGGCATGTTGCTGATGCCGCGCCTGCAGCTGATTGCGGCGTTCGATCATCGCCATATCTTCATTGACCCCAAACCCGACACCGCCCGCGCCTATGCCGAACGCCAACGCCTATTCGCGCTGCCGCGCTCGTCGTGGGATGACTATGACCGCTCGCTGATTTCCAGTGGTGGCGGCATCTGGTCGCGTGCTGAGCGCAGCATTCCACTGACAGAAGAAGTTCGTGCAGCGCTGGGCATCAACGACACCCAACTGAGCCCGGATGCATTGATCCGCGCCATTCTGGCCACGCAGGTCGACGTAATTTACAACGGCGGCATTGGCACCTATTTCAAAGCTGCCGGCGAAACGCATGAACAAGTGCGCGACCGCGCCAACGACCGCGTGCGGCTGGATGCGAGCGAAGTGCGGGGTCGGGTCGTTGTCGAAGGCGGCAATCTCGGCCTGACCCAGTCCGCCCGCATCGAACTCGCCGCGCAAGGCGTGCTGGTGCTGACCGATGCCGTCGATAACTCGGCCGGCGTGGATTGCTCGGATCACGAAGTGAATCTGAAGATTCTGCTGCAGCAAGCGGGTATGGCGACTGGCGCCACGTCGGACTTGCTGGCCCGCATGGCGCCCGCTGTCGAACAGGCGGTACTCGCTACCAACCGCGCCCAAGCACGTCGCTTGATGCGTCACCGCCATGTGCCGGGCTTGATTGCCGATCCCGCCGCGTTGCTGCGCTCGCTGGAAGCATCTGCCGGTCTTGACCGAGCTTTGGAGAAACTGCCCACCGACGCCGTGCTAGCCACCCGCGACGCTGGTCGCTTGTACGACCCGGAGCTGGCGGTGGTATTGGCGCACGCCAAGATGGCGATCAAGTCCGCCTGGCTGGCCGCCAAGCCAGCGGTGATGCCATGGCATAGCTACTTTCTGCAGCGCTATTTCCCCGCTGACGTGCGCGAACTCGGCATCGACCGCCATCCGCTGGCGGCTGAAATCATCGCCACCCGCCTCGCCAACGAACTGGTCGACCGGGCTGGCATTCACTTCGCTCACGATGTCACCACACGCAGTCAGGCATCGCTGGTGCAAGTCATCGACGCCTTCGCCTTTGCCTACGCTGCGCAAGATCTCGATGCTTGGCTGCAACAGCACGATCACTTGCTGACCACCCTGCCAAGGGCCGAGCGCCACGCGATTGATGCGGCGCTGGAGCAAGGTCTGGCTGCTGCCGTCGATGCCTTGCTCGCCGTACCGGAGAGTTGCTCGGCAGCAAGCTGGCAAGCGCTCTGCCCGGCCTTGGGTGCAATGAGCAACGTCACCCCAACCAGCAGCGCCTTGGCGGAGCAATTGCTGGCACACAGTCGCCGCTTTGCAACCCTCGCGGCAGCGCAGCCGTTGATTGCACAAGGTCACGCAGCAACACGCGTGCTGGTCGTACTCCGGCAAGTATCCGAGCAGACCAGCCCCGGCAACTTGGCTATGGTGCTGAACCAAGCCGGCCAACCGGGCGCTGCGCAATGGGCATTGAAAATGATGGACCGGATCAACTTGCTGCTGGCGGCGCGTGTGTTGGCGCAAGCGGATGCAAGCGATGTGGATGCCACGGTGCAACAGCTGGGTTGGCGTAACGCCCTGGATACCCTGCACGCGCTCTGCGTTGCGGCGAGCACGGGCGGTGCGGTACAGCTCTCCGGCATCCTCGGCGCGGTTGGTCGGCTGGATGACATGCGGCATCAACAGGAACTGCAGTACTACGGCCGCGCCTGATCCGGGCGACTAGTTGGCATAACAACGCCCTTGCCGGCTCTGGCAAGGGCATTGTTGTTTATGCGACACCAAACGCGCCAATGCGGGAATTTCCGCGGGCTTCCAAACACCAGTGTTCGTGCCCGCATATCGCTTTGCGACACACAGGCAAGATTCATGACGTTGTCTGTAATAAATACGTCGCGTATCGTGCAAACGATGTCGGCAGCTGAACATGTTGCCCAATCTGCCCGGCAAACCGTCCTGCCCGGTTTTCTCGTTTCCCCCTCCCGACCCAACCGGAGATGCCAATGCGCTCTTACTACCTGACCATCCGCCTCGCCCTGATCGTGCTGGCCCTGTTCCCGACGCTGTGGGGGCTGTTCTCCTTCCTGAACAATGTCAGTGGCTTTGAAGGCACGGCGAAGTTCGCTGTCGCACCGATGCTGGCCATGACCGATACCTACGGCAACCCGGCACAGACGTGGCGCGCCATTTCTGCCCCGTGGGCCGCACAGGTCGGCTTGGTGATGATCACAGCGACCGAAACGCTGGCCGGGTTGCTGGGGCTGTGGTCGATCATCAAGATGGCGCGGGCGCTCAAGGCTGAATACCCGGTGTTTGCCTCCGCCAAGATTCCGTTGATTCTCAGCTGCGTGGCAGCTGTTTCAGCTTGGGGTTTGGGTTTTATGGTCGTGGCGGGGGATTGGTTTCTGGCATGGCAAAGCAAGGGCGCACTGGCCACGCAGCTGGGCGGCATGATCTATACGCTGCCGTGCTTTCTGGTCTTGATTGCAGCGATCGTGCACAAGGAATGATGGAAAAGCGCTGATATAAAACAGGCATGAAAAAAGGGCCTGGATCATATGATCCAGGCCCTTTTTCTCTATTGGTCGGAATGGCGGGATTCGAACTCGCGACCCCTTGCACCCCATGCAAGTGCGCTACCAGGCTGCGCTACATTCCGAGAGAGACGCGATTATAACGACTCTCTGTCATCACGGCTAGGCTTGTAGCCAGTTAAGCAATTCGTGTAGTTCTTCACGCACAGTCGCGTTGGTCGCCACGGCGCTCACTTCGTTTTCACCCAGATGCGCAAGCTGGTTGCGCGCGCCGCTGATGGTGAAACCTTGCTCATACAGCAGCGAGCGGATACGGCGCACCAGCAGCACTTCATGGTGCTGGTAATAGCGCCGGTTACCCCGACGCTTGACCGGCTTGAGTTGGGTGAACTCCTGCTCCCAGTAGCGCAACACGTGTGGCTTTACGCCACACAGCTCACTCACTTCGCCAATGGTGAAGTAGCGCTTGGCCGGAATCGGCGGCAGGTCACTGGTCGGTACGACGTTGCTGGCGCTTTGCATAGTGCAGCTCGACGAGTCCCTTGAGTTTCTGGCTCGCGTGGAAAGTGACCACACGGCGGGCAGAGATTGGAATCTCTTCGCCGGTTTTCGGGTTGCGACCCGGGCGCTGTGGCTTGTCACGCAGTTGGAAATTGCCGAAGCCTGAGAGCTTGACCACGTCGCCTTCTTGCAAGGAACCGCGGATCTCTTCGAAAAAGGCCTCGACCATGTCTTTGGCTTCACGTTTGTTCAGACCGACCTTATCGAACAACAGGTCGGCCAGATCGGCCTTGGTGAGCGTCATTGTTGTAGTCCCGAACTGCATATTATGCACGGAGGGTCGCTCCGCATTTTTCCCCTTGGCGAATCAGCTTCGCCACGACGCCGTCGACTTCTTCGTCCGTAAGCGTTTTGTGAGTATCTTGCATTAACACCTTGAAAGCAAGGCTCTTTTTCCCCTCGTCGACCCCCTTTCCACGGTACACATCGAAGAGTTCGATACCCGTGATGAAGGGCGATTTGACATCGGAAAAAACACTCAGCAACTCGGCTACGGCTACGTATTCGTCGACCACTAGCGCCAAATCGCGGCGCACCGGCTGGAAGCGCGAAACCGCCTTCGCTTCGACTTTATCCACCGCCAACAAGGCAGCGACATCGATTTCGAACAGCACCGGCGCATTACCCAATTCGTATTGCTGCACCCACTTCGGATGCAGTTCGCCGATCACGCCAATCACCACGCCACCAAGCACGACATCAGCCGAACGCCCCGGATGCAATGCGGGATGGCTGGCACGACGGAACTCGGCAATGCGGGGCGCGATCAGCGCTTCGACATCAGCCTTCACATCATAGAAATCCACGCGCTCTTTGCCTGCCCCCCACTGCTCCGGCTCACGACTGCCCCATGCGAGCCCGGCGATTTTTTCCGACTGTGCATCGGCGGCGACACCATGAAACACGCGGGCCAATTCGAACAGCCGCACCCGCTCCTGCTTGCGGTTGAGATTGTGCTTGAGGGCATTCACCAGACCGCCGAACAACGTCGAGCGCATCACGCTCATCTGGCTGGCAATCGGGTTGATCAGCTTGATCGGCGCGGCATTGCCGGCGAAATCGGCTTCCCACTTTTCTTCGACGAAGGCGTAGTTGATCGCCTCTTGATAGTCGCGGGCAACGAGGATGTCTTTCAGCGCTGCCTTGCCACGGGCATTGCCCGACTGCGGCAGCATGGACAACTTGGCGTTGGATGCAGCAACAGGCACATTGTCGTAACCAAAAACGCGGGCAACCTCTTCAATCAGGTCTTCTTCGATTTCGATATCGAAGCGGTACGACGGTGGCGTAACCGTGATGGCATCGCCAGAGACAACAGTTGCCAGACCGAGGCGATTCAGGATTGCGACGATTTCATCGGCAGACAACGCTACACCCAACACCTTGGCAACACGCGATACGCGCAGCAGCACTGGCTTGCGGGCTGGTAGTTCGGCGATCTGCTCGACCACCGGGCCAGCTTCGCCGCCACAAATTTCCAGTACCAATTGCGTAGCGCGCTCAAGTGCATCACGGCACGCGCCGAAATCAACACCGCGCTCGAAGCGATGACTGGAATCGGACGAGAACCCCAAACGACGCGCCTTGCCGGCAATCACATTGGGGGCAAAGAACGCGGACTCGAGGAAGATATCGCGGGTCGCTTCGGTCACGCCGGTATCGCCGCCGCCCATGATGCCAGCCAAAGCCACCGGCTTTTTATCATCGGCAATCACCAGCATGTCGGCTTCGAGCGCGAGTTCTTTGTCGTTCAGCAGCTTGATCGTCTCGCCGGCCTTGGCATAGCGGGCCGTGATGCCGCCATCCAGTTTGGCCAGATCGAAGGCGTGCATCGGCTGGCCCTGTTCGAGCAGCACGTAGTTGGTCACATCGACGGTCGCGGAAATCGAACGGATACCGCTGCGCGCCAGACGTTGCTTCATCCAATCTGGCGTTGTGGCAGCTTGATTGATATTGCGGATCACGCGGCCGGCATAACGCGGGCAAGCATCAGTGGAACCAAGCGTTACCGAGCGTACGTCGTCGTTCTTTGGCTGCACGGCGGCAATGGCGACCGGGCTTTGCACCGTACCAGTCAAGGCAGCGACTTCACGCGCAATACCTTTGATTGATAGGCAGTCCGTGCGGTTCGGCGTGAGCTTGAGCATGAGCAGGCGATCGTCGAGCTGCAGGTAGTCACGAATCGGCGCGCCGACCGGCGCATCTGTCGGCAATACCAGCAGACCATCGACGCCATCAGGGATACCCAACTCGTCACCGGAGCAAAGCATGCCAAACGACTCAACGCCGCGCACCTTGGCTTGCTTGATCTTGAAGTCCCCCGGCAACACAGCGCCAATGCGCGCGCACGGAATGCGGATGCCCGGCTTGACGTTGGGCGCGCCGCAGACAATCTGCACCGCCTCGGCTTCGCCCACGTTCACCGAGCAAACGTTAAGGCGATCCGCATCCGGGTGCTTGGTCACGCTCAGCACTTCGGCAACAAAGACATTGGTAAAAGCAGGGGCAGCTGCTTCGTTTTCTTCGACTTCCAGCCCGGCCATCGTCAACAGATGGGCGAGTTCATCAGACGACAGCGCCGGGTTGACCCAGGCGCGCAGCCACTGTTCAGAGAATTTCATGCGATGCGCTCCGGGTTATTTGAATTGGCCGAGGAAGGACAGGTCGTTTTCGAAGAACAACCGCAAATCGTTCACGCCGTAATACAACATGGCGAAACGGTCCAAACCAATCCCGAAAGCGAAGCCCGTGTATTTTTCCGGATCGATGCCGACATTCTTGAGCACATTCGGGTGCACCATGCCGCAACCGCCGACTTCCAGCCAGCCACGAGCACCAAGCACATCGATCTCGGCAGAAGGTTCTGTGAACGGGAAGAAGGACGGGCGGAAACGGACTTGCAGATCGTCCCGCTCGAAGAAGTTGCGCAGGAAGTCCACCACCACGCTTTTCAGGTCGGCGAAGGACACGCCCTCTTCCACCCACAGACCTTCCATCTGATGGAACATCGGCGAATGGGTGGCATCGGAATCAACACGGAAAACACGCCCCGGCGCGACGATCTTGATCGGCGGTGGGTTTCCCAGCATGTAGCGCACCTGGATCGGGCTGGTGTGCGTGCGGAGTACTAACGGCTCATCACCGCCTTCAACATAGAAGGTATCCTGCATCGCCCGTGCCGGGTGATCTTGTGGAATGTTTAGTGCGGCGAAGTTGTGGAAGTCATTTTCGATTTCCGGGCCGTCGGCCACGTCGAAACCGATTGAGCGAAACAGATTCTCGATTCGCTGCTGCACCAACGTGACTGGGTGCAAACCACCAGTTGGGCGGCCACGACCGGGCAAGGTGATATCGAGCGCTTCGGCGGCAAGTTGCTTGGCGAGCTTTTCAGCTGCGAGCGCTTCGCGGCGCGCGGTGAGCGCAGCTTCAAACGCTTGCTTGGCCTGATTAACCGTGGCACCGAAGGTCTTTTTTTCCTCCGGCGGCAAGGTCCCAAGTTGTTTCAACAGCGCGGTAATTGCGCCCTCTTTGCCGGTGTAACGCGCCTTGGCGTTCTCCAGCTCTTGCGGATCGTTCGTCGCGTTCAGCGCCGCGATCCCCTCGTCGAGAATGGCTTGTACGTTGGCAACCATGTGATGGCCCGAATGGATCAAAAAGGAAAACTGCGTCGCAAACAGGCTTGAAACCAGCTTGGGGCGCACTTCTCAGCAAATAAAATCAATGAATAAAAAAGGGAGGCTGATCGCCTCCCTCTTCAAGCACATTGCCGATCAGGCAGCGAGGCTTACCTTGGCTTGCTCAACAAACTTGGCAAAAGCCGGCTTGTCGAACACGGCCAGGTCGGCCAGCACCTTGCGGTCAACTTCAATACCAGCCTTCTTCAGGCCGTTCATGAAGCGGCTGTATGCCAGGCCACACTCACGGGATGCTGCGTTGATACGAGCAATCCACAGAGTACGGAACTGACGCTTCCTTTGACGACGGTCACGATATGCATATTGACCAGCCTTCATCACCGCTTGCTTGGCTATGCGGTATACGTTCTTACGACGACCGCGGTAGCCCTTGGCAAGGGCGAGAACTTTCTTATGACGAGCGCGGGCGGTTACACCACGTTTAACGCGAGGCATGTTTCTTCTCCTTTAGTTACGCGTAGGGCAACATCGCACGTACGTGGCCCATATTGGTCGGATCGACCATGCTGGTGCCGCGCAGTTGGCGCTTGTTCTTGGTGGTTTTCTTGGTCAGGATGTGACGCTTGAACGCGTGACCGCGCTTAACGCCACCAGAGCCGAGCACCTTGAAACGCTTGGCGGCGCCGCTCTTGGTTTTCATCTTGGGCATTTAAATGCTCCTATCGATGTTAGCTTCGGCGACAGGCGCCCCTTGGGGTTTCCTCAGGGACTTAGGGGCCTGGCACCACGTATTGCGACAACCGGCACCAGAAAATTCTCTGGCACCTTGGCGGAGGCTGTCGCCACTCCACTATTCTTGACTGCTACCGCCGATTACTTCTTTTTCGGCGCCAGCATCATGATCATCTGCCGGCCTTCCAGCTTCGGGAACTGCTCAACGATCGCGACCTCGGCCAAATCAGCCTCGACACGCTTCAATTGGGCCATGCCGATTTCCTGGTGGGCCATTTCACGACCGCGGAAGCGCAGCGTGATCTTGGCCTTGTCGCCTTCCTCAAGAAAGCGGGTCAGGTTACGCAGCTTGACCTGATAGTCGTTTTCGTCGGTACCCGGACGGAATTTGACTTCCTTGACCTGGATCTGCTTCTGCTTGAGCTTGGCGGCATGTTCTTTTTTCGATTTCTCGTATTTGAACTTGCCGTAGTCCATCAGGCGGCATACCGGCGGCTGGGCCGTCGGGGCGATTTCAACCAGATCGACGTCGGCCTCTTCGGCCTTCGCAATCGCGTCATACAGGCTGACAATACCCAGTTGTTCGCCGTCTACACCTTGCAGACGCACTTCGCGCGCGGTGATTTCACCATTGATGCGCGGCTCTTTATCCAAAGCAGCTATTGTTTTTCTCCAAGTCGTTAAAACAAAAACCGTGCGTCGGTCGGGGTTCAGATCACCGGAAATTCGCTTTGCAGACGTTCAATGAACGCTGCAATGCTGACTTGTCCGAGATCTTCACCACTGCGGCTACGCACGGCCACCAAGCCTGCTTCCTTTTCCTTGTCGCCCACGATGAGCTGAAAGGGAACGCGTTGCAAGCTATGTTCGCGGATTTTATAGGTTATTTTCTCGTTTCTCAAGTCGGACTCGACTCTGAAGCCAGTCGCCTTGAGTTCACGCGTGACCGATTCAGCATATTCGCGCTGCGCTTCGGAGATATTCAGCACCACCGCTTGCGTTGGCGCGAGCCAAGCCGGGAACGCACCGGAGAAGTTTTCGATCAGGATGCCAAGAAAGCGCTCCATCGACCCCACGATCGCACGATGCAACATCACGGGGCGCTGGCGCGTATTGTCTTCCGCCACATATTCGGGGCCGAGGCGCTCCGGCAGCACGAAGTCGAGCTGCAGCGTACCGCACTGCCAGGAACGACCAATTGCATCCTTGATGTGGTACTCGATCTTGGGGCCATAGAAAGCGCCTTCGCCTGGCAGCTCTTCCCATTCAACCCCGCAAGCGCGCAACGCTTCACGCAGGCCTGCCTCGGCACGATCCCACACTTCATCGCTACCAGCACGCTTATCAGGGCGCAGTGCCAACTTGATCGCGACGTGCTCGAAGCCAAAGTCGTCATACACGCTCATTGCCAGCGCGTGGAAAACCTTGGCCTCTTCGATGAACTGGCCTTCGGTACAGAAAATATGCGCATCATCTTGCGTGAAGCCACGCACCCGCATCAGACCGTGCAGCGAACCACCCGGCTCGTTGCGGTGACAAGCGCCGAACTCGGCCATGCGTAGCGGCAAATCGCGATAGGAGCGCAGATCGCTATTGAAAATCTGCACATGCCCAGGGCAGTTCATCGGTTTAACTGCGTAAGTGCGCTTTTCGGACTCCGTGACGAACATATTGTCTTGATAGTTCTCCCAGTGGCCGGATTTCTCCCACAGGCTACGATCCATCATCATCGGCGTACGCACTTCCTGATAGCCCGACTTGACCAAACGGCGACGCATGTATTGCTCGACCGCCTGCCACAGCGCCCAACCCTTGGGATGCCAGAACACCATACCCGGCGCCTCTTCCTGCATATGGAAGAGATCCAAGGCGCGACCGATCTTGCGGTGATCCCGCTTTTCGGCTTCTTCAAGCCGGTGCAGATAGGCGTCGAGATCTTCCTTCTTCGTCCACGCCGTGCCGTAGATACGCGTCAGCATTTCGTTCTTCGAATCGCCGCGCCAATAGGCACCGGCCACCTTCATCAACTTGAACACTTTCAGCTTGCCCGTGGACGGCACGTGCGGGCCGCGGCACAAGTCAGTGAAATCGCCTTCGCGATACAAGCTCAGCACCTCACCCTGAGGAATGCTCTCGATGATTTCCGCCTTGTAGGCCTCGCCAATGCTCTTGAAGTAGGCAACGGCTTCATCGCGCGGCAATTCGTAACGCTCAACCGGAATATCTTTCTTCGACAGTTCGAGCATTTTCTTCTCGATGGCTGCGAGGTCTTCTGGTGTAAACGGGCGCTTGTAGCTGAAATCGTAGAAAAAGCCGTCATCGATGACCGGACCGATAGTGACTTGCGCATCCGGGAACAACTCCTTGACCGCATAGGCGAGCAAGTGGGCTGTCGAATGGCGGATGACGTCGAGACCGTCGGCATCGCGATCAGTGATGATGGCCAGCTGCACATCGCGGTCGATCAGGTAGCTGGTATCGACCAGCTGTCCGTCCACCTTGCCGGCAAGCGCGGCACGGGCAAGACCGGCACCAATGCTGGCTGCGACATCAGCGACGCGCAGCGGGGCATCAAATTGGCGTTGGGAACCATCAGGAAGCGTGATCGTGGGCATATCGTCCACCTAAGTCCGGTTGTACAGCGTTTGAGATTCGGCGCCCGCACAGGGCAAAAAAAAAGTGCGGACAAGCCGCACTTTTTTAACATCAAGCTCTGGTTGTTGACCAGCGCACGGCTACCCGGGGTTAACTTTGGGTAGTGGTGCTAGTTCGAAACATGAGCTTGATTCCTTTTACTAAATTCGCGTTGGTAGGCACGATTGGACTCGAACCAACGACCCCCACCATGTCAAGGTGGTGCTCTAACCAGCTGAGCTACGTGCCTAACGAAGAAGGCGAACTATAGCGGGATCGGTCTGGAGCTGCAAGCCCCCAATCGACAAATTCCGCACAAATTTCGCCGAATTACAGTCAAATACCCGGCTTCCGCCAAAAGTAACGCCAGACGAATCCGGGCCATGCCATGACGGCAAACAGCGCCAGCGTCGTTGCGTAGAACTGCCAATGCTGTGAATGGACTTCCGAGATACGTCCTTCCAGCAATCGGGCAACGAGGCCGAGCAGCAAGTAGTAAACCACCCATTCCAGCAATCGCCAGCCAAAGTGCTTTTCGGCCAAGTTAATGCCGAAAAGCAACCGGGATGAGATAAAAGGCATATTGGCGGCCAGCGCCGCCAATATGCAGATTAAAACGACTTCTAGCATGACCTTTACAGCGGCAGCAGCGAGTACTGCACTGCTTCGGCCAGCTTCGCCAGCAACCAGTTCGGTGCAAGCCCCATACCCAACAACAACAGGCAATTGAGCGACAACACGATACGGGCATCGGCTGCGGCGACAATCGGCGTGTTATCGGTGGGCTCGTCGAAGTACATGACCTTGACGACACGCAGGTAGTAAAACGCGCCGACCAGCGACATGGCGACCGCCACGACAGCCAGCCACACCATACCCAGATTCACGATTGCCTTGAGCACCGCCAGCTTGGCAAAGAAGCCAACGAAGACCGGGATACCGGCCATCGAGAACATCACCAGCAACATCATGCCGGCGAACCACGGGCTGCGCTTGGCCAAGCCCTTGAAGTCAGCAATCTGGTCACCCTCGAAGCCTTCACGCGACAGCAGCATCACTAAGCCGAAGCCAGCTGCTGCTGTCAGCACATAAGTGAAGGCGTAGAAGAATGCAGCGGAGTAGCCAATCGGGTTGGCGACCAGAATGCCCAGCAACAGGAAGCCCATGTGCGAGATTGTCGAGTACGCAAACATCCGCTTGATATTGGTCTGCGCAATCGCGGTCAGGTTACCGATCACCAGCGACAGCACCGCCAGCACGACCAGCATGCCACGCCAGTCGAAGGCGAAACCTTCCAGACCTTGGGCAAGGATGCGGATGATGAAGGCAAACGCAGCCAACTTCGGTGCAGAGCCGATCAATTGCGCGATCAGCGTCGGCGAGCCTTCGTAGACGTCCGGCACCCACATATGGAACGGCACAGCGCCGACCTTGAAGCCGATACCGGTCACGATAAACACGAGGCCAAATACGGTCAGCAGGCGGTTGGCTTCGCCACTAACGATCTTGTGTGCGATGACGGTCACATCCAGCGACTGCGTGGCGCCATAAACCATCGACATGCCATAGAGCAGCATCCCGGAAGCCAGCGCACCCAGCACGAAGTACTTCATCGCCGCTTCAGTGGCCTGCACCGACTCGCGGCGCAATGCAACCAGCGCGTAGAGCGACAGCGACAGCAATTCCAGCCCGACATATAGCGACAGGAAATTGACTGCTGAACTCATCACCATCATGCCGAGCAGCGCAAACAGCGTGAGCGTGAACAGCTCGCCACGGAATAGACCACGCGCCGCCGCGTAACCACGGCCGTAGATCAACACCAGCGCGACACCAAGAACGATGCCCAGCTTGGAGATGCTCGCAATCGGGTCCGCAACGAACATCTTGTTGAAGGCGAGTTGCGGCTGAGTAGCGTAATTGGTCACCAGCAGGTAAGCGGTAACGGCCAGCGCGGCCAAGGTCAGCACATAGGTGATGTGCCGCTTGGCGTTACTGACAAAAAGATCGATCAACAGGATTGCGCAGGCCGCACACAGCAGGAAGATTTCCGGCGTGGCGAACGAGGCATTCAGACTGGTCCAGGTCATGCTCCAAACCCTTTATTTTCAGTATTTCTTAGTGCAGTTTCGATTGCGAAACATGCCAGATCAGGTCGTTGACCGACACGTGCATCACGTCGGTAAACAGCTTCGGATACAGACCCATGCCCAGCACCGTGACGGCCAGCACAGCCAACACAAGGAACTCGCGCTTGTTCACATCCGTCAGTTCCGCCACGTGTTCGTTGGCGACATCGCCAAAGATCACGCGCTTGTACATCCACAGCGTATAGGCCGCGCCGAAAATCAGCGTGGTGGCGCCAGCAACGGCATACCAGAAATTCACTTGCACTGCGCCCAGGATGACCGAGAACTCACCCACAAAACCGGACGTGCCCGGCAAGCCAGAATTGGCCATCGCGAACAGCATGAGGAAGGAGGCGAAGATCGGCATCTTGTTGGCGACACCACCGTAATCGGCGATCTTGCGACTGTGCACACGGTCATACATCACACCGATGCAGAAGAACATCGCGGCGGAAACGAAACCGTGCGAAATCATCTGGATCAGTGCGCCTTCGACCGCGAACGAATTCATCTGTGTGCCGCCGGCGAACATGAAGAAGCCCAGCGTGACGAAACCCATGTGCGAGATCGACGAATACGCCACCAGCTTCTTCATATCGGTCTGCACCAGTGCAACCAGACCGATATAGACGACTGCGATCAGCGAGAGCAGCACGAACACCCATGCGTATTGGCGGCAGGCATCCGGCACGATCGGCAATGCAAACCGCAGGAAACCGTATGCACCGAGCTTCAGCGTAATTGCCGCCAGCACCATCGAACCACCTGTCGGCGCTTCAACGTGGGCATCCGGCAACCAGGTGTGGACCGGCCACATCGGCACCTTCACCGCAAAGGCGAAGAAGAATGCAACCAGAATCAGCGTCTGCGCCGTCATGCCCAGCGGCAAGCGGGCAAAGTCAGCAATCGCGAAGCTGCCATCGGCCTGGTAATACAGGTAGATAAAGGCAACCAGCGTGAGCAGCGAGCCCAGCAGGGTATAGAGGAAGAACTTGATCGATGCGTAGACGCGATTCGGGCCGCCCCAGATACCGATGATCAGGTACATCGGGATCAGCATGGCTTCGAAGAAGCAATAGAACAGGATCGCGTCCTGCGCGATGAACGCGCCATTGATCAGGCCGGACATGATCAGGAACGCAGCCATGTACTGGCCAACGCGCTGCTCAATCACCTGCCAGCCGGCCAGCACCACCATCAGCGTGGTGAAGCTGTTCAACAACACGAACCACATTGAGATGCCGTCGACACCCAAGTGATAGTTGATGTTGTAGCTCTCGATCCATGGCTTCAGCTCAACGAACTGCATGCCGCCGTTGAGCATATCGAAACCGGTATAGAGCGGAATCGTGACCAGAAAGCCCGCCAGCGCGCCGATCAGCGAGAGCCAGCGTGCAACATTCGCCCGCTTGTCCCCACCGGTAGCGAGCACCACGAGGCCAGCCAGAATCGGCAGCCAGATCGCGAGGCTCAGAAGTTTACCCGTCATAGTCTTACCTACTTGTTATTTCATCAATCCGATTACGAGCGCGGAGCGGATTACAGCGAATGCAGAATCCGGAACACCCACCACGACACCAGCACCAGCGCGCCGATGATCATCGCGAATGCATAGTGATAGATGTAGCCAGTCTGCAAACGACGCACGACGCTGGAGAAGAAGCCCACCACCTTGGCCGAACCGTTGACCAGCAGACCGTCAATCATCAACACATCGCCCACCTTCCACAACACGGTGCCAAGCGCACGGCCAAAGGCGGCGAAACCGTTGATGTAGATGTGATCCATGTAGTACTTGTTTTCGAGCAGCGTGTTGATCGGGCCGGTCTTGGCCTGAATCGCAGCCGGAATATCCGGGCGCTTCATATAGAAGAACCATGCGACAACCACACCGGCCAACGCCAGCCAGAACGGCGCATGGGTAAACGAACCCACACCCATTGCTGCGGCGTTGCGGAATTCTTCCTTCAGATGCTCCATGCCGGGGTGCAACTCGGCATTGACGAAGATCACGCCATCGAAGAAGTGGCCGTACAGCATCGAGGCAATACCAAACGCACCGATGAAGACGGACGGAATGGCCAGCAGCACCAGCGGCAAGGTCACCACCCACGGGCTTTCATGCGGCTTGTCGTTCGGGCCGAGGCCATGGTGGTGATCGGCAGAGACCTCTTCGTCTGCATGATCATCGTGATGCTGATGCGCATCGTGATTCAGCATCCATTGTTCCTTGCCGTGGAACACACGGAAGTACAGGCGGAATGAGTAGAACGCAGTGACGAATACGCCAGCCAAAACCGCGAAGTAGGCAAATCCGGCACCCGGCAGGTGCGACTCATGCACAGCTTCGATGATCGAATCTTTCGAATAGAAGCCCGACAGGAACGGTGTGCCGATCAGCGCCAAGGAGCCAATCAACGACGTGATCCAGGTAATCGGCATGTATTTGCGCAGGCCGCCCATGTTGCGGATGTCCTGATCATGGTGCATGCCAATGATCACGGAACCAGCAGCAAGGAACAGCAGTGCCTTGAAGAATGCGTGCGTCATCAAATGGAACACGGCCACGGAGTAAGCCGATGCGCCCAGTGCCACTGTCATGTAGCCCAGCTGCGACAACGTCGAGTACGCCACGATGCGCTTGATATCATTCTGGATCACGCCAAGGAAACCCATGAACAATGCGGTGATCGCGCCAATCACCATTACAAAGTTCAGTGCGGTATCGGACAGCTCGAACAGCGGGCTCATGCGAGCAACCATGAAGATACCGGCGGTCACCATTGTTGCGGCGTGAATCAGCGCGGAAATTGGGGTCGGGCCTTCCATCGAGTCCGGCAGCCACACGTGCAGCGGGAACTGTGCCGACTTACCCATCGCGCCGATGAACAGCAGAATGCAAGTCACGGACATCAACGACCAGGTGGCACTCGGGAACAGGTTGATGGTGGCATCTTTCAGCGCCGGCGCCTTGGCGAACACTTCGGCGTAATCGAGCGTGCCGAAATAAGCGAGTACCAAACCGATGCCAAGCAGAAAGCCGAAGTCGCCCACGCGGTTGACCAGGAACGCCTTCAGGTTGGCGAAGGTCGCCGTCGGGCGCTTGAACCAGAAGCCGATCAGCAGGTAGGAAACCAGACCGACCGCTTCCCAGCCGAAGAACAGCTGGACGAAGTTATTGGCCATCACCAACATCAGCATCGAGAAGGTGAACAGCGAGATATAGCTGAAGAACCGCTGATAGCCTGGGTCTTCCTGCATGTAGCCGATGGTGTAGATGTGCACCATCAGCGACACGAAGGTCACCACGCACATCATCATCGCGGTCAGCTTGTCGACCAGGAAGCCGACGTTCAGATCAACGCCGTTGATGGTCATCCACGTGTAGACAGTGCCGTTGAAGTTCGCGCCGCCGTCAACCAGCGTCTTGAGCACGTAGGCCGACAAGGCGAATGCAACCGCCACACCGGCAATCGTCACCGTATGCGCGGCACGACGACCGATCGCCCAGCCAAACAGGCCGGCCACCAGCGCGCCAAACAAAGGCGCAAGCGGAATCAGCAAGTAAATTGTTTTCATATCCATGGGTAAGCCCTGTTTTTAATCTTGCCGGCGGCCCGGTCAGCCCTTGAGAGAGTCAAGGTCTTCGACGTTGATCGAGCGCAGGTTGCGGAACAGCACCACCAGAATCGCCAAGCCAATGGCGGATTCAGCGGCCGCCACGGTCAGGATGAAGAACACGAAGATCTGGCCGGATGCGTCACCCAGGAACTGCGAAAACGCGATGAAGTTGATGTTGACCGCCAAGAGCATCAATTCGATTGCCATCAGCAACACGATGAGATTCTTGCGGTTCATGAAGATGCCGAATACGGAGATCGCAAACAGGATCGCCGCCAGCACCAGGTAATGAGTCAGTGTGAGCATTGTCTCCCCTGCCCCTTATGCTTGTTGTTCGCCGTCATCCGCTTTGGGCGGCTCGACGGAGGGACGGGCTTCGACCGGAACAGAGACGATGCGCAGACGGTCGTCGCGCTTCACCTTGATCTGGACAGCCGGGTTGATGTACTTGGTGTTCTTGCGCTTGCGCAAGGTGAGCGCAATCGCGGCGATCATACCAACCAGCAAGATCACGGCCGCCAACTGGAACGGCAGGAAGTACTGGGTGTAAATCAACTCACCCAACACCTTGGCGTTGTTGTAGCCCGGTGCCGGATCAGGCAGTTTCGCGCCATCGATCGCAGCAGCACGGTGCATCAGCACCATCACCATTTCCACTGCCATGATCGCAGCGACCGTGCCGGCCACTGGCACGTACTGCCAGAAGCCCTTGCGCAGCTCTTCGAAATTGATGTCGAGCATCATCACTACGAAGATGAACAGCACCATGACTGCGCCGACGTAGATGACCACCAGCGACACGGCCAGGAACTCGGCCTTGATCAGCATCCACAGCACTGCACCGGTAAAGAACGACAGCACAAGGTACAAGGCAGCGTGCACCGGGTTCTTGGACGCGATCACGCCAAACGCGGCAGCAATCAGGACGATCGAAAAGATAAAGAAAATAGCTTCGGTCATGACTGATCCCTGTTAGCGGTACTTGGCGTCCGCAGCCTTGTTGGCTGCGATTTCGCTTTCGTACTTGTCGCCGATCGCGAGCAGCATCGGCTTGGTGTAATACAGATCGCCGCGCTTTTCGCCGTGGTATTCGAGGATATGCGTTTCAACGATCGCATCCACCGGACAGGCTTCTTCGCAGAAACCGCAGAAAATGCACTTGGTCAGGTCGATGTCGTAACGCGAAGTGCGGCGGGTACCGTCATCACGCGTTTCAGATTCGATCGTGATCGCCAGCGCCGGACAAACCGCCTCGCACAGCTTGCAGGCGATGCAGCGTTCTTCGCCGTTGGCGTAGCGACGCTGTGCATGCAGACCACGGAAACGCGGGCTGTACGGGGTTTTCTCTTCCGGGAACTGGACGGTGATCTTGCGCTGGAAGAAGTGTCGCCCAGTGAGCATCAGCCCCTTGACGAGCTCGACCAGCAGGAAGGTCTTGAAGAAATGATTGATTTTTTCCATGTCTATTCTCCTCGCCCTACTTCCACAGCGTCAGCGGGGTTTGCATCCAGGCACCAACCAATACGATCCACACCAAGGTGACCGGGATAAAGATTTTCCAACCCAGGCGCATCAGCTGGTCATAACGGTAACGCGGGAATGTTGCGCGGAACCACAAGAAGCAGAACAACAGGAAGGCGACTTTCAGCACCCACCACAGGAAGCTCGCGTGGCCGAGGAACGGCACGCTGGCCGGGAACGGGCTGAGCCAGCCGCCAAGGAACATGACCGACGCCATGGCGGAGATCAGGATCATGTTGGCGTATTCAGCCAGGAAGAACAGCGCGAAGCCCATGCCCGAGTATTCGATCATGTGGCCGGCGACGATTTCCGACTCGCCTTCAGTCACATCGAACGGGGCGCGGTTGGTTTCGGCGATACCCGAGATGAAATAGACCACGAACAGCGGCAGCAGCGGCAACCAGTTCCAGGAGAAGACCGAACCGCCGGCCATGCCATGACCCTGCTGGTTGACGATGTCGGTGAGGTTCAGCGAACCGGACACCATGATCACGCCAATCAGCGCGAAACCCATCGCCAGTTCGTATGAGATCACCTGTGCCGCAGCGCGCATTGCACCGAGAAACGCGTACTTCGAGTTGGACGCCCAACCGGCGAGAATCACGCCGTAAACGCCCATCGAAGTAATCGCCATCACGTACAGCAGACCGACGTTCACATCTGCCAGCACGAAGCCCGGATAGAACGGCACAACCGCCCAAGCGGCCAATGCTGGCATCAGCACCATGACCGGGGCCAGGAAGAACAAACCCTTGCTGGCAGCAGTCGGCGCGATGATTTCCTTCAGCAGCAACTTCACGCCGTCGGCGATCGGTTGCAGCAGACCGAACGGGCCGACCCGGTTCGGGCCGATCCGGATCTGCATGTAGCCGATTACCTTGCGCTCAGCGAGCGTGAGGTAAGCCACGGCGCCAAAGATCGGCGCAACGATGCAAACGATCTTGAGCAGGGTCCAGATAAAGAAGGCCAAGGTTTCGTTGAGGCCAAGCGTGGTGTGAAAGAATTCCATGCTTTTCCCCTTATGCCTTGGTAACCGTGATCACACCGGCACCCAGATTGCGGGTAGCAGGCGATGCCAGCGGCACACGCAGGACCTGATCGGCGAGCTTCTTGTCTTCCACCGCAACCAGTAGCGCCTCGCCACCTTGGCTCACACGCACTTGATCACCAGCGGCAACGCCCAGCGATGCCAGGGTGGCTGCATTTGCACGCAATTGACCAGCGACTTGCGCATCGGCAGTTGCTTGCAAGCTGGTAGCACGGCGGGTGATGGCATCCACCTGATACGCCGGCACTTCGGCCAGACGAACCAGACCGGAAGCAGCTTGCGCCTTGACGGTGACAGCCGCAGCGGGTGCGTTATCCAGCTTGCCATCGATACCGGCAGCCAGGATTTCATCGCGGATTTCTTCCGAACTGTTGTAGTGGAAGTTTTCCAGACCCAGCAGGTTGCCGAGCACACGGAACACCTTCCACGCCGGACGGGTTTCGCCGAGCGGGCGCACCACGCCATTGAAGCTTTGCGGCAGGCCTTCCATGTTGACGAAGGTGCCGGAGGTTTCGGAGAACGGCGAAACCGGCAGGATCACGTCGGCGTAATCAAATGCGCACGACTGGAACGGCGACATCACCACGACCATTTCGGCCTTTTCCAGCGCGGCGACTGCTTCGGCACCGTTAGCGGTATCGAAATCAGCTTCAGCATTGAGCAGCACGTAGGCTTTCTTCGGCTGGGCAAACACGTTGCCGGCACCTTGGAAGCCCAGCAGTTGCGCGCCAACGCTATTGGCCGCGTCCGACAGCACACCCAGCTTCGCACCAACAACTTCAGCCAGCGCAGCAGTAGCTGCGTAAAGCTCGGAAGCACGGGCGTTTTGCATAGCGAGGTTGCCGAGCAACACTGAAGTGCTTTCCTTGCCGATCAACGATTCAGCAACTTGCTTCGCGGCGGCCGTCACTTCAACGCCAACCAGATCGATATTCGCGGGAGCAGTGGCACCCTTCAACTCGACGGCAGCCTTCAGTACAGCCAGCACGCCTTCCACCAGTTGATCCGGGCGAGTAACGACTTCTCCAGCCAGCTTGGTGAGCAGATCGTCACCGTGCGAATTGACGATGGAGAGCGCAAGACCACGTTTGACGCCCTGACGCAGACGTTGTGCGATCAGTGGCTGATCCTTGCGCAGCGTAGAACCAACAACCAGCACGGCATTGTTTTGCGCGAGATCGGCAATCGACTGCCCCAGCCACTGCACACCCTTGGTGGCAACCGGATCGGTTACACGCAGGCGGGACTCGACGTTGTGCACGCCAACACCGGCGAGCAGCTTCTTGAACAGGAACAGCTCTTCCAGGGTAGCAGCTTGATTCGCCACGCCAGCGACGCTATCCGCGCCGTGATCAGCGACAACCGACTTCAGGCCATTGGCGACATATTCGAGCGCGGTTTGCCAGTCAGCTTCTTGCCACACGCCGCCCTGCTTGATCAGCGGCTTGGTCAGACGCTCATCCGAGTTCAGCGCTTCGTAGCTGAAGCGATCGCGATCGGACAGCCAGCATTCGTTGATGGCTTCGTTTTCCAGCGGCAGCACGCGCTTGATCTTGTGATCCTTCACTTGCACGACGAGGTTGGAACCCAAGCCATCGTGTGCAGCGACGCTCTTGCGACGGGACAGCTCCCACGTGCGGGCGCTGTAGCGGAACGGCTTGCTGGTAAGCGCGCCGACCGGGCACAAATCGATGATGTTGCCGGAAATTTCTGAGTTCACCGTTTTGCCAATGAAAGGCAATACTTCGGTGAATTCGCCACGGCCACCCATGCCCAGCTCCTGGAAGCCGGCGATTTCTTCGGTGAAGCGCACGCAGCGGCTGCAGTGGATGCAGCGCGTCATGTCAGTGGAGACGAGCGGGCCCAAGTCCTTGTTCACGACCACGCGCTTTTCTTCCTGATAGCGCGAGCCGGATTGACCATAGCCAACCGCCAAGTCCTGCAGGTTGCACTCGCCGCCCTGATCGCAAATCGGGCAATCGAGCGGGTGATTAATGAGCAGAAACTCCATCACGCCCTTCTGGGCCTTCACGGCCATATCAGAGTGCGTGTAGACCTTCATGCCGTCGGTCACGGGCGTGGCACAGGCGGGCAGCGGCTTGGGCGCTTTCTCGACCTGGACCAGGCACATGCGGCAGTTGGCGGCGATCGACAGTTTCTTGTGGTAGCAGAAATGCGGGATGTGCACGCCGACGGAGTTCGCCGCGTCCATCACCGTGCTACCGCCCGGCACTGTCAAAGTCTTACCGTCGATTTCAATTTCCAGCATGATCGACTCGATTCAATGGCAAATTTTTAAACCGACCCAAATCAGAAGCCCGGAACCAGGCAGGATTTGTGTTGGATGTGGTGTTCGAATTCAGCGCGGAAGTGCTTGAGCATCCCTTGCACCGGCATCACGGCAGCGTCGCCCAGCGCACAAATGGTGCGACCTGCGATGTTGCCGCCAACGGACAGCAGGAGGTCCAGATCTTCCGGACGGCCCAGACCGTGTTCGATGCGGTGCACCACGCGATACAGCCAGCCAGTGCCTTCGCGGCACGGCGTACATTGGCCGCAGGATTCTTCGTGGTAGAAGTAGCTCAGACGCTCAAGCGCTTTGACCATGCAGACGGATTCGTCCATGACGATCACCGCGCCAGAACCGAGCATCGAGCCGGCCTTGGCGATGGAGTCATAGTCCATCGTGCATTGCATCATGATATCGGCCGGCAAAACCGGGGCAGACGAGCCCCCCGGAATGACGGCTTTCAGCTTCTTGCCATCACGCATGCCGCCGCACATTTCCAGCAACTCGCTGAACGGCAGGCCGAGCGGAACCTCGTAGTTGCCCGGGCGGTTCACATGGCCGGATACCGAGAACAGCTTGGTGCCACCGTTGTTCGGCTTGCCCAGTTCCAGAAACTTCTGGCCGCCCTCACGAATGATGTACGGCACCGATGCGAATGTTTCGGTGTTGTTGATGGTGGTCGGCTTGCCATACAGGCCATAGCTCGCCGGGAACGGCGGCTTGAAGCGCGGCTGGCCTTTCTTGCCTTCCAGCGATTCGAGCAACGCGGTTTCTTCGCCGCAGATATAAGCGCCGTAACCGTGATGACCGTGCAACTGGAAGCAGAAATCGGAACCGAGAATCTTGTCGCCAAGGAAACCGGCCGCACGCGCTTCTTCCAGTGCTTCTTCAAAGCGTTCATAGGCTTCGAACACTTCACCGTGGATGTAGTTGTAACCAACGGTGATGCCCATGGCGTAGCCGCCGATGATCATGCCTTCGATCAGCGCGTGCGGGTTGTTGACCATGATATCGAGGTCTTTGAAGGTGCCCGGCTCGCCTTCGTCCGTGTTGCAGACGAGGTATTTCTGCCCCGGAAAACTACGCGGCATGAAGGACCACTTCAGGCCGGTCGGGAAACCCGCACCACCGCGACCACGCAGGCTGGACGCCTTCATCTCGGCGATGATTTCGTCTTGGGTGATCTTGTTTTCAATGATTTTCTTGAGCGCCGCATAACCGCCGCGCTTCACATATGCATCGAGTTTCCAGCTGTTCGGATCGTCAAAATCAACGCCTTCGAACACGACGCCTTTTACATACACGGTCATCTTATTCGAGCTCCGCCAGTTTCTTGTCGAGCGCCTCAGGCGTCATGTGATTGCACATGGTGTGGTTGTTCACCAGCATCACCGGCGCATAACCGCAAGCGCCCATGCACTCGCCCTCCTTCAGCGTGAACTTGCCATCAGCTGTGGTTTCGCCGATGTCGATGCCGAGCTTTTGCTTCAGATAATCAGCCGCCTGATAACCGCCGGACAAAGCACAGGGCAAGTTGGTGCAGACGGTCAGCTTGTATTTGCCGACCGGCTTCATGTCATACATGTTGTAGAAGCTGGCGACTTCATAAGCGGCGACCGGCGGAATACGAACATAGTCAGCGACGTATTCGATCAACTCGTTGGTCAGGTGACGCTTTTCAGTCTGCGCGATACGCAGCGCGCCCATGATGGCGGAACGGCGTTGATCTGCCGGGTACTTCGCCAGTTCGCGGTCAATTTGCGCCAGCGACTCTGGCGTCAACAGATTGTTCGCACTCATCAGCGGTCAATCTCCCCAAATACAATATCTTGCGTGCCGATGATCGCGACCACGTCGGAGATCATGTGACCACGCGCCATTTCGTCCAGCGATGCGAGGTGCGCAAAGCCAGGGGCGCGAATCTTCAGGCGGTATGGTTTGTTGGCGCCGTCGGATACCATGTAAATGCCGAACTCGCCCTTCGGATGCTCAACGGCCGCGTAGGCCTCGCCTTCCGGCACGTGCATGCCTTCGGTGAAGAGCTTGAAGTGGTGAATCAGCTCTTCCATGTTCGACTTCATGTCGACACGCGATGGCGGTGCCACCTTGTGGTTGTCGACGATGACCGGGCCCCGGTTTGCTTTCAGCCACTGCACACACTGCTTGATGATGCGGTTGGACTGGCGCATTTCTTCCACGCGGACCAAGTAACGGTCATAGCAGTCCCCGTTCTTGCCCACCGGAATGTCGAAATCCATTTTTTCGTAGACTTCGTACGGCTGCTTCTTGCGCAGATCCCAAGCGATGCCGGAGCCACGCAGCATCGCGCCGGTCAGGCCAAGATTCATGGCGCGTTCCGGCGTCAGTACGCCGATGCCGACGGTACGCTGCTTCCAGATCCGGTTGTCGGTGAGCAAGGTTTCATACTCGTCGACATAGGTCGGGAAGCGGTTGGTGAAGTCTTCGATGAAGTCGAGCAGCGAACCTTCGCGGTTCGAATTCATCTTCTTGATCGCGGCGGCGTTGTGTACCTTGGACGCCTTGTATTGCGGCATCACATCCGGCAGATCGCGGTAGACGCCACCCGGCCGATAGTAAGCCGCATGCATACGCGCGCCCGAAACCGCTTCATAGCAGTCCATCAGGTCTTCGCGCTCGCGGAAGGCGTACAGGAAGATGGTCATGGCGCCGCAATCGAGGCCGTGCGCACCGATCCACATCAAGTGGTTCAGGATGCGGGTGATCTCGTCGAACATCACGCGGATGTATTGGGCACGGACCGGGACCTCGATGCCGACCAGCTTCTCTATCGCCATGCAGTACGCGTGCTCGTTGGACATCATCGACACGTAGTCGAGACGATCCATATATGGCAGCGACTGGATATAGGTCTTGGATTCAGCCAGCTTTTCGGTGGCGCGATGCAGCAGGCCGATGTGCGGGTCGGCGCGTTCGACGACTTCGCCGTCGAGTTCGAGCACGAGGCGCAATACGCCGTGCGCAGCCGGGTGCTGCGGACCGAAGTTAAGCGTGTAGTTACGGATTTCAGACGCCACCGTAATTCTCCTCGCGAATGATGCGCGGGGTGATTTCGCGCGGTTCGATGGTGACGGGCTGGTAGATCACGCGCCCTTGCTCGGCGTCGTAACGCATTTCGACGTAGCCGGAGAGCGGGAAATCCTTGCGGAACGGATGACCGACAAAACCGTAGTCGGTGAGGATGCGACGCAGATCCGGATGACCTTCATAGACGAGACCATAGAGGTCGAACGCTTCGCGCTCGAACCAGTTCACGCCAGACCAGACATCAACCACAGAGGCGATGACCGGGAAATCATCATCCAGCGCGAACACGCGCACGCGAACACGCCAGTTATGCGCGTACGACAGCAAATGGTAGACCGACGCAAAGCGTTGGCCTTCCCAGATGCCGTCTTTGTAGGTGCTGTAATCGACGCCAGCGACATCTACACAGGCTTCGAAACGAAGTTCAGCATGATCACGCAGCGTCTTGGCCGCTTCCAGCCAGTTTGCAGCGCCAATCTCGATGGTGACTTCATCCAGATCAGTCTTGAGGCTAACGAGCTTGTCGCCAAATACGGCGTTCAAACTGTCGATCAGAGTATTGAGCTTAGCCATACCGTCCTCACGCCTGACGAGCCAAGAAACCGGCCCGTGCAATGGTGTTGGTACGCTTGATCTTGTTTTGCAGCTGGATCAGACCGTAGAGCAGCGCCTCAGCTGTCGGCGGGCAACCCGGCACATAAACATCGACCGGCACGATGCGATCACAACCGCGCACAACAGAATATGAATAGTGGTAATAGCCGCCACCGTTGGCACAGGAGCCCATCGAGAGCACCCAGCGTGGCTCGGGCATCTGGTCATAGACCTTGCGCAAGGCTGGTGCCATCTTGTTGCACAGGGTGCCAGCAACAATCATCAAGTCAGACTGACGGGGGGACGGGCGAAATACGATGCCGAAACGGTCGAGGTCATAGCGCGCCGCGCCGGCGTGCATCATCTCGACCGCACAACAGGCGAGACCGAAGGTCATCGGCCACAGCGAGCCGGTACGGGTCCAGTTGACGACCGTATCGACGGTAGTCGTAATGAAACCCTTGTTTTCCAGAGTTTGTGCATTCATCTCGTTTACTCCCACTCCAACGCGCCCTTCATCCACTCGTAGATGAAGCCAACAACCAGGACGGCCAGGAAAATCATCATGGAGAAGAAACCGAAAGAACCGATTTCCTTGAGCACCAAGGCCCATGGCACGAGGAAGGCGACTTCGAGATCGAACAGAATGAAGAGAATGGCGACGAGGTAATAGCGCACGTCGAACTGCATGCGCGCATCTTCGAACGCCTCAAAGCCGCACTCATAGGGCGAGAGCTTGGCCGGATCCGGCTTGTTGGTTCCCAGCACCATGCTGACCGCCTTACCAAGCGCCATCGGCAAAACACCGACCACCGAGGCAATGACGATAAACAGCAAGATGGGGAAATAGTTCTGCAACATCGTGAATCCCCGGTAACAATCAAAAAGAAAATAGTTCTGTTTTTTATTATTTTTGCACGCCGGTGACGCACACCGGCCGCTACAGAGATGGTGCCGACAGTGAGACTCGAACTCACACAGCCGCAGCCACTACCCCCTCAAGATAGCGTGTCTACCAATTTCACCATGTCGGCTTGTTCTGGACTGCCCGAGAAATTATTCGGGGATCTTGTTCTGCACCGGAGAGGCCGGCTGCTGCTGGACAGCGCTTGCTACAGGCGCCTTGACACCGCTCATCACGCCGAGCGAGCTGCCCTTGGAGGGCACGATCATCAAGGTCAGCCCAAGGCAGGACACAAAGAATACGGAGGCGGCAACTGCCGTGCTGCGGCTCAGAAAGTTAGCCGAGCCAGAGGATCCGAAGAGACTACCTGCGGAGCCGCTACCGAAAGCAGCGCCCATGTCAGCACCTTTACCGTGCTGCATCAGGACCAGAATGATCACCGACAGCGCGGAAAGCACGTTAATGACAAGAATAAGGGTTTTCAGGAATTCCATTTTTTTCTCTATAAATTCGGCGCGAATTCTAGCGCCGTAACACTGGTTTTGGCAATGTCAGCGGGCATGCCGACAGATATTCAGGAACTCGGTTGCAGAGAGCGCAGCACCACCGACCAATACGCCGTCGACCCCATCGGTCGCCAGCACTGTCGCGGCATTATCGGCCTTCACGCTACCGCCATACAGCACCCTTGTACGCGCATCGAGTGTCTGCTTGATGAAATCATGCATTTCAGCAATTTGATCCGGTGTCGCCACGATACCGGTTCCAACCGCCCAAGCCGGCTCATAGGCAACCGTATACAGGCTCGTCGGCACGCCGGCGAGCACTTGCAATTCTTCGGAAATGATTTCGCGTGCGACGCCCTTCTGACGCTGTTCGAGCGTCTCGCCGACGCAATAGACCGGCAATAAACCGCCATCCAATGCAGCATTGACCTTGCGCGCAGCCATTTCGCTGGTTTCGTTGAAATAACGTCGCCGCTCGGAATGGCCGATGATCACCATTTCACAACCCACATCGGCCAGCATGGCTGGCGAGACTTCACCGGTGTACGCACCAATATGGAACTCGCAAACATCTTGAGCGCCAAGCTGCACAGGCGTATCCGCCAGTAGTGACTTCGCCAAGGCAAGGTATGGGAACGGGACGCACACGCCGACGTTGGCCCCCAGCTCGGCGCGAACCAGCTCTGGCAACACAGTGCGAATCTGCCCGACGCTGCCGTGCATCTTCCAGTTGCCGATCACGAGTTGTCGTGCCATTCCATTCCGCCCGCTTTGGAAAACACAAAATTCTATTCCCGCACCGCAGCAGCGTCAAACCAGCTTACATCTTTGTCGCCGCACTGCGACGCTCTCTCAGCCGATCCCGCACCGCTGATCACTCCTAATACGGACTTGCGATGGACTTGTAATATTTCAGAAACATGAAGTCGCTAGCATCCGTCCCCATACCGTATCTACCAACGCTCGCACCGGCCACTACGGTGCTGATCTACCTAGGAGCTTCACCATGTCGTATGGACGCAAATTGCTCGTTTCCCTCGGCGTTGCCGCGGGCTTGTTTACCGCAAACGTGTTCGCAGCCGACATCACCGGCGCTGGCGCAACCTTCCCGTATCCGCTGTATGCCAAGTGGGCCGAACAATACAAGGCCAAGACCCAGACCGGTCTGAACTACCAATCGATCGGCTCCGGCGGCGGCATCAAGCAAATCCAGGCCAAGACGGTTGATTTCGGCGCTTCCGACAAGCCGTTGTCCGCAGCTGAACTGGATAAATCCGGTCTGGCGCAGTTCCCGACCGTGATGGGCGGCGTGGTTCCGGTCGCCAATCTGGATGTCGTCAAGGGTGGTGAGCTGAAGCTGTCCCCTGCTGTCCTGGCTGAAATCTTCCTGGGCAAGATCAAGAAGTGGAATGAAGAACCGCTGCAAAAGCTGAACCCTGGCATCAAGCTGCCGGATCAGGCGATCACCGTTGTGCACCGCGCCGACGGCTCTGGCACCACCTGGATTTTCACCAACTACCTCTCCAAGGTCTCCGGCGAATGGAAGGAAAAGGTTGGTAACGACGCATCCGTGTCCTGGCCGGTTGGCGTAGGCGGCAAGGGTAACGAAGGCGTGGCCCAATACGTTCAGCGCATCAAGGGCTCCATCGGCTATGTCGAATACGCATATGCCAAGCAAAACAAGATGGATTACACCCAACTGCAGAACAAGGCCGGCAATTTCGTAGAGCCGACTGAAAACACCTTCAAGGCCGCTGCTGCCAATGCTGACTGGAAGGGCACACCGGGCTTCGCCGTGGTGCTGACCGACCAAGCCGGCAAGGATGCATGGCCAATCACTGGCGCGACTTTCATCCTCGTCTACAAGAAGCAAGACAAGCCGGAAACCGGCCGCGAAGTGCTGAAGTACTTCGACTGGGCGTACAAGGATGGCGACAAGACCGCGCTGGATCTGGACTACGTGCCGCTGCCGGATGCCGTGAAGAACGAAGTGCGTGCTTCGTGGAAGCAAATCACTGGCGCAGACAACGCACCGGTTCTGAAGTAATCGCGGTCCGGCATCCAGCTGTCATACAATCGGATGTCTAAACCGGAACAACCAACAGGAGCCCTCGTGGCTCCTGTTGGTTTGCAAATCAGCCCCAGCAATAATAAGCGGCGCAATTCGGCGTCCTCGTCTCCCGGTCTTTCGGCGGAGCATTTAATGGCATCCCATGCAGCGCGACTCAAACAACAACAGCGACAAGATTGGCTGTTCCGCGGCGCAACCCGTTTCTTTGCATTCCTGGTGTTGGCGATCCTCGTCGGCATCATCATTTCCCTGATCATCGGCGCATGGCCGTCAATCAAGCAGTTCGGCTTCGGCTTCGTGCTTGGCGACCAGTGGAACCCGGTGACACACGTGTTCGGTGGGCGCAACTCCATCATCGGCACGCTGCTGTCGTCTTTCATTGCCTTGCTGATCGCCGTGCCGGTCAGCTTCGGCATTGCCATCTTCCTCACCGAACTCGCCCCGGTCTGGCTACGCCGTCCCTTCGGCATTGCCATCGAGCTACTGGCTGGTGTGCCGTCGATCATTTACGGCATGTGGGGCCTCTTCGTCTTCGCCCCGTGGTTTGCCGATAACGTCCAGCCGTGGTTGCAAAATCACACCCAGGGCATCCCGCTGCTCGGGCCGATGTTCGATGGCCCGCCGATGGGCATCGGCATGCTGACCTCCGGCCTGATCCTGTCGATCATGATCATTCCGTACATCTCTTCGGTGATGCGCGACGTGTTTGAAGTCGTGCCGGCCATGCTGAAGGAATCGGCCTACGGCCTCGGCTGCACGACTTGGGAAGTGGTGTGGAACGTGGTGCTGCCCTTCACCAAGAACGGCGTCGTTGGCGGTGTGATGCTCGGCTTGGGCCGTGCGCTTGGTGAAACCATGGCAATCACCTTCGTCATCGGTAACTCGCACAGCACCATTCACTCGCTGTTCGATCCGGGCACGTCGATCGCCGCCACGCTGGCCAACGAGTTCACCGAGGCCAGCGACGACCTGCACGTGGCCTCGCTGATCTATCTGGGCCTGCTGCTGTTCGTCATCACCTTCATCGTGCTCGTGCTCTCGAAAATCCTGCTGCTGCGCCTGCAAAAAGGCGAAGGCGCGAATTCCTGACCCGGCCTGACCACGGAGAACCAATAACAATGAACCGTTACGCGCGCCGCCGCTTCATCAATGTACTCAGCATCGGCCTCTCCATCGCTGCCATGCTGTTCGGCTTGGTCTGGCTGATGTGGATCCTCTTTACCCTGTTCAAGAACGGCTTTGGCGGCCTCACGCTGAGCCTGTTTACCGAAACCACACCGGCTCCGGGCAGCAAGGGCGGCTTGTCGAACGCCATCATCGGCAGCATCCAGATGGCTGCCGTCGGCACCGCCATCGGCACACCGATCGGCATTCTGGCCGGCACCTATTTGGCTGAATTCGGCCAGCGCGGCTGGCTGGCACCGGCAACCCGTTTCATCAACGATATCCAGCTCGCCGCGCCCTCCATCGTGATCGGTCTGTTCATTTACGAGTTGTATGTCACGCGCACCAACCACTTCTCCGGGATTGCCGGGTCGCTGGCACTCGCGCTGCTGGTCATCCCGGTGGTCGTGCGCACGACGGAGAACATGCTGAAACTGGTGCCGAACAGCATGCGCGAAGCCGCGTATGCACTCGGCGCACCGCAATGGAAGATGACGCTGTTCATCACCTTGCGCTCAGCCCAGGCCGGCGTACTCACCGGCATCTTGCTGGCCGTCGCGCGCATTGCCGGCGAAACCGCCCCGCTGCTGTTCACCGCGCTCAACAACCAGTTCTACTCGAACATGAATCAGCCGATGGCCAACCTGCCAGTGGTGATCTTCCAGTTCGCGATGGCACCGTACGAAGACTGGCACACGCTGGCTTGGGCCGGCTCCTTGCTGATCGGCCTGTTCGTACTTGGCTTGAACGTCGTTGCCCGCATCCTGGTTCGCCCTTCGAGCCAACACTGACCCGAATAAACAGGACTCTGCCCCCCCATGAGCCAACCCGTGAACCAAAACGCCAAGCTGGTCGTCAAGAACCTTAATTTCTATTACGGCAATTTCCACGCGCTGAAGAACATCAACCTCGACATCCTCGAAGGCAAGGTCACCGCCTTCATCGGGCCGTCCGGCTGCGGCAAATCGACACTGTTGCGCACCTTCAACCGCATGTATGACCTCTACCCCAAGCTGCGCGCCGAGGGCGAGATCATCCTCAACGGCAAGAACATCCTCAATGCCGGCATCGACCTGAACATGCTGCGCGCCAAAGTCGGCATGGTGTTTCAGAAGCCGACGCCGTTCCCGATGTCGATCTACGACAACATCGCCTTTGGCGTGAATCTGTACGAAACGCTGCCGAAGTCCGAAATGGACGACCGCGTGGAATGGGCACTGCAAAAAGCTGCGCTGTGGAACGAAGTGAAGGACAAGCTCAAGCAATCGGGCTTGGGCCTCTCTGGCGGTCAGCAACAACGGTTGTGTATTGCCCGTGCCGTCTCGGTCAAGCCGGAAATCCTGCTGCTGGATGAACCGACCTCCGCGCTCGACCCGATCTCGACCGCCCACGTCGAAGAACTGGTGCACGAGTTGAAGCGTGACTACACCATCGCCATCGTCACCCACAACATGCAGCAGGCTGCGCGGGTGTCCGACTTCACCGCCTACATGTATCTGGGCGAGCTGATCGAAGTGGGCGAGACCGACAGCATCTTCACCACGCCGAAGCAAAAAGCGACGGAAGACTACATCACCGGCAAGTTCGGCTGATCCAGACTCCTCGCAATCACGGCTTGCCGAGCTAATCTACTCGGCAAGCCTGCCCCCTCCCCTCTCCAGACCCCATCGGCGCCAACCTCGGCGTTGCTTGATCCCCCTCCCCGCACAAGCCCGGCCTCAAGCGCTCTCGCACTCGGCCAGCAGCAGCCTTCCTACATGAGCCGCAAGCCGCTTCCGCGCCATCCGGCTGCAAAAATGACGCGTACATAACCTTACATTTCATTGTTTGATGATGAGAACCAATCCCAATAGCATTTGCGAAAAATTCTCATTCATATCAAAACAAAACCACAGAAGCAGTCGAATCAAACCTGAGAGAGCAAACAATGAAAACACAACGTACTTCGCGTGCCTTGCTGGCGGCAATGGCGCTTTCCAGCAGCAGCCTGGCGCTGGCCGATACCTCGCAGCAATTGCTGGAACAAAAAATCGACAATATGGCGCAAGAGCTGCAACTGCTGAAATCGCAATTACAGGAACTCAAAGCGCAGAATACGACACTGGTCAATCAGCAAGCAGAGCAAAAACAGCAGGTCGCGCAACAACAAACGCAACTGCAAGCAGTACAAGATACCCAAACCCAAATCGCAGCCAAACCCAGTGCACTGGCAAATCTGGATATCTGGGGCTATGGCGAGCTGTACTACAACCATCCGACCAAGCATTCCGATAAAACGCAGGCCGATCTGGCACGCGCCGTCTTTGGTTTCGGCTATCAATTCAATGACCGTACCCGCTTCAATTCGGAATTCGAAATCGAACATGCCGTCACCTCATCAAGCGATGTGGGCGAATTCGAAGTCGAGCAGTTTTACGTCGATCACAAGTTGACCGATTGGGCTTCGCTGCAAGCCGGCCTGTTCCTGATTCCATCCGGCCTGTTGAACGAGTCGCACGAACCGACGCATTATTACGGCGTACAACGCAATTTCGTTGAAACACTGATCATCCCAAGCACATGGCGTGAAGGTGGCCTGGCGCTGCATGGCAATACCGACAACGGTTTCAACTGGAATGCCGGCCTTACGACCGGGCTGGATCTGTCCAAGTGGAATTTCACGCCGCAAAAAGCGCCATACACCACGGCGCTTGAATTACAGACCAGCGCGATTGCACCGATGCAAGCCACCCACCAGGAAATGGCTTTCGCCAACGCGCAGCATCTGTCTCAATACGTTTCGGTGAATTACTCAGGTATCCCCAGCCTGTTGATCGGCGGCTCGATCTTTACTGGCGGCGTGGTGCGCAATCAAACCAATATCCCGGATAACGAACGCGTTCTGCTATGGGAAGCGCACGGCCGTTGGAATCCGGGGAAATGGGATATCTCGGCCCTTTATGCGCATGGTTCGTTCTCACACACCGCAGATGCCAATGCACAATTCCCCGGCTCGCCCAACCCCTTGCCAGCTGAGTTTTATGGCTATTACCTGCAAGCCGCCTACAACGCCTGGCAAAATGGCGATTATCGTCTGAGCCCATTTGTGCGGGCAGAGCACTACGATATGGGCGCCAAGTACGAAGGCATTCCGGCCGGAACCAGCACTACGCCGGCACAACCCTTGCCGGGTCTGGATTTCTTGCCGCAAACGCATGACACGGTTTACACCATCGGGGCCAACTTCTATTTGAATCCGAATGTGGTGCTGAAGGCGGATTACCAGAACTTCCGCATCAACAAAGACTTCTCGCGCTTTGATTTGGGCTTGGGCGTGGAATTCTGATTACGCAGTCATTGCATCGTGGACGGGTGGCGAAGTAAGCCGCCCTTTCTGCTTTCCTGAATTGATTGAATACGGATTGAATACGGACACTCACCCATGCGTTACCACTCGATTCCTGCAGTCGTGATTTGTGCAGCTGCTGCTGCATCGGCCGGTTTGGTCGTCACGCAGGTATACGCGGCAGATTACCTATCCATCGCCGATGCGAAAAAACTGATGTTCGCCGATGCCACCGAATTCGCCCCCTATCCGCTGCACATGAGCGCCGATCAGCAAAAAGCCATTGAAGCCAAGGCCGGTGGGCCGCTGCGGCCGGCCGGCTGGGTGGTGTGGCAGGCAAAGAAGGGTGATACGGTGCTCGGCTACGTAGTAACCGATGCGGTACTGGGCAAGTTCGAATTGATCAGCTACGCCGTCGCCTTGAATACCGATGCCACCATCCGCAGCGTCGAGATCCTCGCCTATCGCGAAAGCCACGGCTTTGAAGTACGCAATCAGGCTTGGCGCAACCAGTTTGTCGGCAAGAGCGCCAAAGCGCCGCTACGTATCGGCGACGACATCGCCAACATCAGCGGCGCCACTTTGTCCTGCACCCATCTCACCGACGGTGTGCGACGCATCGCCACGTGGGCACAGCTGGCCTTGGTGCACGCTTGAGTCCTCGGGCCATCGAATGACCTCGCACTTCCGACGCGCGCAGCCCTGGCTTGGCACGCTGGTCGAAATCAGCATGCATTGCGCCGACGCACAACTCGCCCAGCAAGCCAGCGAGGCCGCATTTGCATGCATCGCCGATGTGCATCGGCTGATGAGCTTTCACGACCCGGCCAGCGATTTGAGCCGGCTCAATCAAGCTGCGCCTAACCAAACCGTGCTGCTCGATCCGCGTACCTGCCACGTACTGCAAGCCGCCCAGACCCTGGCGATTGAATCGGCTGCGGCTTTCAACCCGGCGCTGGCGCACCGATTGGTTGCCAGTGGCCAACTGCCACATCCGACGCTTAACCCGCCACCTCACGTTGGCAAGCGAACGGTGGAACAGCATGTCGTTTGGCCGTTGCTGGATTTTTTCGGGAACCACGTCAGCAAGCGCCAGTTCGCGTGGCTCGATCTGGGCGGTATTGCCAAGGGCTACGCGGTAGATCTCGCCATTGAAGCGCTTGGCCAATACCCGCTGGAACAAGCTTGCGTGAACGCCGGTGGGGATTTGCGCCACATCGGCCAAGGGCCGCTGCCGATCCATTTGCGCCACCCGGGTAATCCGGCCCGGCTGACCGAGACCTACCCGTTGGATAACGCCGCCTTGGCGTCATCGGCCAGCAACGGCTTGACCCCAGCAGACCAGCAGCACGCCCCGACGCTGTTGCAAGGTCAGAGCGGTATGCCATTGCGGCGCAATTGCGGTGTCACCATCGTCGCGCCGAGCTGCATGCATGCGGATGCCCTCACCAAGATCGTGTTGTCATCAGAAAATCCTGAGCATCCGATGCTGGCTCGCTATCATGCGCGGGTCGCCGCTTTTCACGCCCCCTCCCCGTCATGAACAAAGCTCCGAAACGTCCATCCCATCTATTGCCGACCATCCGCATCGGCGACAAGCGCAGACGCCTGATTTACGCATTGTTTGCCATCTTGTTGATCAGTGGCTCGGTCTGGCTTTATCTGCATTTCTTTGCGGGTGCCGAGATGGCGTTCACGCCCAGCCCGCTCCTCCCCTGGAGCATGAAAGTCCACGGAGCAGCAGCATTGTTGCTGACCTATTTCGCCGGCTCGCTGTTGTACAGCCATATTCTGCATGCGTGGCATATCCGGCGAAATCGCTGGAGCGGCAGCGTGATCGCTGTCAGCTGTTCACTGCTGGCGCTAACGGGCTATGGCCTTTATTACTTCGATGGCGAGCAATTACGGCAATCAACCGAATGGCTGCATTGGATGGTGGGCGGTATCGCACTACCGGTTTTGTATTGGCACATCCGCATGGGCCGGCGGCGCAAATCGCAAAACGGCAGCATTTAGGCATTACGCGTAAGCTGAATCGAGAGCCACCAGTCCGGATGCCCCATGCTTTCTTTGCTGCGCCACCTGAAACAACTACTTGCTTGGCTCGACCTGACCGCCTTCACGCTGGCCATGATGCTGCTGGCGCGGTTGCCAATGGCGTGGCTCGGGGGCTGGTATCCGCACCTGTTTCACGTCTGGTGCCGCTGTTTCGTGCGGGCACTTGGCGTCGATCTGCATCTGCATCAGCACAACACCAAACCGCTGCCCGAACATTACATCCTGATCGCCAATCACCCCTCGGCCTTTGAAGACGTCGGCATCCCGGCCTTGTTTCCGGTATCGAGCCTTGCGAAAGAAGAAGTGCGCGATTGGTGGTTCGTCGGCCGCATCGCTGTCGCCGCCGGCACCTTGTTCGTGCAACGAGCCAGCAAAGGCTCTCGCCAAGAGGCCTTGCACGCCATGATCGATAGCGTGCAGGCCGGCAAGAATATCGCCCTGTACCCGGAAGGCGGCTGCAAAGGTCGACGACTGTGGGAGAAGTTTCTCTATGGCGCTTTCACGGTCTCGCTGGAAACCGGCGTGCCCATCGTGCCGGTGTTTCTGCATTACGAAGCGCAAGAGGCATTCGAATGGGGGCAGGGCGAGACGTTATTGCAGAAAATCCGCACCATCATGACCGCCCCGAATCACACCGCGAATTACCACGTGTTCGATCCGCTGAACCCGGCAGACTTCGCGGATCGCGAAAGTTATTCGGCGCATGCGTACCAGTTGTTCTTGGGCTGGCAGGCGCGGTTTCTTGAGTAACCGCACCCTCCCCCCAATCAAATCACCTGATCAAACCACCCGCGTCAGCACCGGCTCACCCGCAAACCACGCCTTTAGATTGGCAAAGGTCAAATCCCCCATGGCCTTGCGGGTTTCGTGCGTTGCGCTGCCGATATGGGGCAACAGCACGACGTTGTCCATGCTGAACAAGGCTTCCGGCACTTTGGGTTCGTCTTCGAACACATCCAGACCAGCACCGCCCAATTCACCGGTTTGCAAGGCAGCGACCAGCGCCGCTTCGTCCATCACCGAGCCACGTGCGATGTTGATCACGAAACCGGTCGGGCCGAGCGCCTTCAGGATGCGCGCATCGACGGTGTGGCGGGTTTCATCACCACCGGGCAGCGCGAGCACAAGGTAATCGGCATCGCGGGCCAGCGCCTCCAGATCGGCATAGAACGGATAAGCAAGATCGTCCTTCTGGCGCGGGCCGTGGTAAGCAATGCGCATGCCGAATGCTTCAGCCCGTTTCGCGACGGCACGGCCGATGCCGCCCATGCCCACGATGCCGCACAGCTTGCCGGCCGGCGATACGCCGAGGGGAAACGTCCCTTTCGTCCAGCGCCCGGCACGCACGTAGCGATCGGCTTCACAGATACGGTGTGATACCGCCAGCAGCAGCGCCATCGCACAGTCGGCCACGCCTTCGCACAGCACGTCCGGCGTGTTGGTCACGACGACGCCTTGTGCCTTGGCAGCAGCGATATCGATAGCGTCATAACCGACACCGAAATTCGTGATGATTTCGAGCTTGGGTAAAGCGGCCATCAGTGCCGCGTCCACCCCCATGAAGCTGGTTGTGACAATGCCACGCGCTGTTGCCGCATGCTCACGCAAGAAGGCGGCCCGATCCGGTGCGAGCCAGAGTTTGAGCGCGTTGAAGTCTCGCTCCACCGCATCCATCAGTGAGGGCAACAATGGGCTGGTGACGATCACATCAGGTTTGGACACGGGGAGCCTCCTTGCAAATCAGGCGATTGTCGCATCGGCACGACGGTGATTGGAACGGGCCAGCACCACCGTCAGCACCACGCCACCAGCGGCAGCAAGCGAAGCCACAAGGAAAATCGCCGGATAGCCGTAACCGCCAATGATCACGCCCGCCACCGGACCGGTGATGCCAAGTGCCACATCGAGGAACAAGCCATACGCCCCGAGCGCGGAGCCACGGCTTGAGGCCGGCACCAAGCCGACTGCTTCGACACCCAGCGCCGGGAATACCAGCGAAAAACCGCAGCCAGTCAGTGCCGCGCCCAGCAATGCCAACGACGGTGATACCGCGAACCATAGCAGCAGCAAACCGATGCATTCGATGGCGAATGAAATCAGCGCCACGCGGAAGCCACCATAGCTGCTGATCGAGTGGGCGAAGAGCAGCCGTACGCCGACGAAACATGCGCCAAACAGCGTGAGCGTCAGCGCGGCATTCGGCCAATGGCGGCTGGCGTAAAAGAGCGTGATGAAGGTGGCGAGCACACCGAAGCCGATCGACCCCAGCGCCAAACCTGCGCCGTAGGGGAGCACCCGGCCCAGCACGTTGCGGAATGGCAGGCGCTCGCCGTGGATAATTTCCGTCGCGGGTTTAGACGATGCCAGCACGAAACCCAGAACCCCCAGCGCAACCACGCTG
Source organism: Andreprevotia chitinilytica DSM 18519 (assembly GCF_000711875.1). Lineage (GTDB taxonomy): Bacteria > Pseudomonadota > Gammaproteobacteria > Burkholderiales > Chitinibacteraceae > Andreprevotia > Andreprevotia chitinilytica. The sequence continues at coordinate 485,660 of NZ_JONM01000002.1, read as the reverse complement.
GCGCCAATCGCGCCGAAACCGAAAGCGCCCGCCAAGCCGACACCCAGCGGTGCTCCAAGCCCCAGCGCGCCATAAGTCGCAACGCCATTCCACGAAATCACCTTGGCCGTGTGCTGCGCACCAACGCGGCCGATGCCCCAAGTAATGGCGCCGGTGCCCACGCAGCTTTCACCAAAGCCGAGCACGGCGCGGCTGGCAAGCACGGCGACAAGGCTTAGCCAGGGTTTAGCGGTAAACAAAGCCGCCAGTAGCAGGAACGCCCCGCTCACACCACAGGCAATCAGCCCATACACCACCGTGCGCTTGGGGCCGATGGTATCCGCCATCCGGCCGGCATGCGGGCGGCTCAACAGTGTGGCGACGTATTGCAGACTGATCGCCAGACCGGCGACCACCGAGCCGTAGCCCAGGTCGGTATGCACGTAGGGCGGCAGTACGGCGAGCGGAATGCCGATGCTGAGATAACACAGGAAAGTGAAGAGAACGACCGAGACGATCTGCAAAGTGGGGGCGTGTTGCGACCCAACGGTTGTGTCAGCATTGCTGGCAAGGGGATCAGACATGGAAGGACACCTTAGTGCGCAGGCAGAATGGCGAATGCCATGGCCCACGCTAACCGGCGAGTTTGCGCCGATTTAAACGGCAACGTCATCGGGCATAAAAACAATTCCATTTGAAATCAAATTACGCTAATGCACTGACTTTGATAGGGATCTGGCTGCAAACCATCGCATGCGTCATCACCGGTTCAAGCGGTACGGATATAATCTGCTGTCCCCGCTTTCACCCAGGCAGTCATGGCTTTATTCCGCAAGAAGAACGTCGCCAACGCGTCGACCCGCAATGCGCTGCCCGCACCGATCGCCAATGTGCTGCGTGAATCGTGGTGGTTGCTGCTGGTCGCGGTGGTGCTTTATCTGGTGCTGGCGCTCGCCACTTACCATCAGGCCGATCCGGGCTGGTCGCATAGCGCCACACAGGCCGAGATCAAGAATCGCGGCGGCTGGCTTGGCGCTTGGGTCGCCGATATTTTCCTGTCGCTGTTCGGACTATCCGCCTGGTGGTGGGTGCCTTTCTGCTTTGGCGCCATCTTGTGGGGCTACCGGCGTATCGACCGGGTGAACACGGAATCGAGCCGGCCGGTGATCTTTCTCGCCTGCCTGGGTTTCACGCTGATTCTGCTATCGAGCTGCAGCCTGGAAATGCTGCGCATGCACTCGATGAAATTCGATCTGCCCGGACTGCCCGGCGGTTATCTGGGTGCGGCGCTAGGCGGTTGGTTGTTCCGCACGCTTGGCTTTGCCGGTGCGACACTCACGCTGATTGCCGCATTCGCCATCGGTTTTTCCCTGTTCACGACCATTTCGTGGCTGGACGTGATGGAAAAGCTCGGCACCTTCCTCGAATGGATCTACACCACCGTCAGCGAGCGCTGGCAAGCATCGCAAGATCGCAAGATCGGTCGACAAGCGGCCGTGGCACGCGAAGAGCGTGTGACGGAGGAAAAGAAGCGTCAGGAAGACAAAGCCCCGATCAAGATCGAAGCGCAGCAGCTCGAAGTACCAGTGGCTGCCGCAGTCGAGCGCAAGCTGGAAAAAGAAAAGAAGGCGCAGGAAAAACTGCAGATCGAGGCCGAACGCCAAGCGGCTCAGCCGATGCTGTTCGAACTGGATGATTTGCCGCCCGTCCGCCCGCAGCCCGTTGCACACAAGGGCGGTAATGATGCGCTGCCGCCAATCTCCTTGCTGGCGCCAGCACCGGTCTCACAAGAGACCATCAGCCACGAAACGCTGGAATTCACCTCTCGCCTGATCGAACGCAAGCTGGCGGATTTCAACGTCGAAGTGAAGGTGATCGCCGCCTACCCAGGCCCGGTGATCACGCGCTACGAGATCGAACCTGCGGTTGGGGTCAAGGGTAGTCAGATCGTCAACCTGATGAAGGATCTGGCGCGCGCACTGGGTCTGATCTCGATCCGCGTGGTCGAGACGATTCCCGGCAAGACCTGCATGGGCCTTGAACTGCCCAATCCGAGCCGGCAAACGATTCGCCTCTCCGAGATCATCTCCTCTGAACCCTATCACCATATGAGTTCGAAGCTGACGATGGCGCTGGGCAAGGACATTACCGGCAAGCCCATCGTCACCGATCTTGCCAAAGCGCCACACCTGCTGGTGGCCGGCACGACCGGCTCGGGTAAATCGGTTGGCGTGAACGCGATGATCCTGTCACTGCTCTATAAAGCGACGCCGGATGAAGTGCGCTTCATCATGGTCGACCCGAAGATGCTGGAGTTGTCCGTCTACGACGGCATTCCACATCTACTGGCTCCGGTCGTCACCGACATGAAGCTTGCCGCCAATGCACTCAACTGGTGCGTGGCGGAGATGGAAAAACGCTATCGGCTGATGAGCGCCATGGGCGTGCGTAACCTTGCTGGCTACAACCAGAAAGTGAAAGACGCTGAGAAGGCCGGCCAGAAGCTCACTAATCCGTTCACGCTCACGCCGGATAATCCCGAGCCGCTGGAGCACCTGCCCTTTATTGTCGTCGTGGTGGATGAATTCGCTGACCTGATGATGGTGGCGGGCAAGAAGATCGAAGAGTTGATCGCCCGCTTGGCACAGAAGGCCCGTGCGGCCGGCATTCACTTGATCCTCGCCACGCAACGACCATCGGTGGATGTGATCACCGGCTTGATCAAAGCCAACATCCCGACCCGTATCGCCTTCCAGGTCTCGTCGAAAGTCGATAGCCGCACCATCCTCGACCAGATGGGCGCAGAAGCGCTGCTGGGCCAGGGCGATATGCTGTATCTGCCGCCAGGCACGGGCTACCCGCAACGTGTGCACGGTGCGTTCTGCGCAGATGATGAAGTGCACAAAGTGGTCGAATACCTGAAGCAGACCGGCGAGCCGGATTACATCGACGGCATCCTCAATGGCGGCTTCGAGGCCGAGGCTGCAGGCGGCGGTGGCGCACCGTGGGAAGGTGGCGGTAGCGAAGGCAGTGAGTCAGATCCGCTGTACGATGAGGCGGTCTCCTTCGTGGTCAAGACCCGCAAGGCATCGATTTCGTCGGTACAGCGGCAACTGCGGATCGGCTACAATCGCGCCGCCCGGCTGATCGAGCAAATGGAACAAGCCGGGCTGGTGAGCCCGATGGAAACCAACGGCAACCGGACGGTGCTGGCACCGGCCGGGGAATAGGCTCTGAACAGCGCCTCGATCAGCACCCGTTTTCGTGTGTGATTTACAACGACACAATGCAAACACACTTGAAATCGGGCGGGTTAACGTGATATAAATCGCCTTTTTCCGAAGTCAGGATTTTTTATCATGGCACGAGTATGTAAGGTCACCGGCAAGCGTCCGATGTCCGGGAACAATGTTTCCCACGCCAACAACAAGACCAAGCGTCGTTTCCTCCCGAATCTGCAATCCCGCCGTTTCTGGGTTGAAAGCGAAAACCGTTGGGTGCGCCTGCGCGTTTCCAACGCTGCACTGCGTACCATCGACAAGGTCGGCATCGAAGTCGTCCTGGCCGATCTGCGCGCCCGCGGCGAACTGTAATAGGTACATGAATCATGCGTGAAAAGATCAAACTCGAATCATCCGCTGGTACTGGTCACTTCTACACCACGACCAAGAACAAGCGCACCATGCCGGAAAAACTGGAGATCAAGAAATTTGATCCGGTTGTCCGCAAGCACGTGATGTACAAAGAAACCAAGCTCAAGTAAGCCGTTTCCTGCCGGTACCGCATACTCGAGAACCCCGCTCAACCGAGCGGGGTTTTTGGTTTTTGGGCCTTGCCTTCGGTGTGAGGTGTGAGGTGTGAGGTGTGAGGTGTGAGGTGTGAGGTGTGAGGTGTGAGGTGTGAGCAGTAGCATGCCCTACCGGCCAGCAATCAGTCTTGCGGCAGCTGCCAGACCTCAACCAGCGTTTCGCGCAGCATCGCAATCAACGGGTCTTCTTCGCGATCAGCCGAGTAGATGAATTGCAGCGGCGCGGAATCCACCGTTTCGCCATTACGCCACAATGCAATCGAGCCATCCGCAGCAAAGCGTTGCGCGGTACGTTCAGCCAGCAACGCCACACCGACCCCCGCCTTCACCAGTTCCACCAATACCGCTTCCTCATCGAACTCCCCCACTCTGCGCGGGGCGATGTTCTGCATGCGCCAGACTTCCTGCGTGATGCCGGAGAGGCTGGTGAATTGCGATAAGCCCAACCAAGGCGTTCTACCTAATTCGCGCCAATCCGCATCGACCAATTCCTGGCGATTGGCGGGCAAAGCGACGCAAAAACGGATTTCCGCCAGCGGCAGCGAATTGACGTTCTGGTAGGGGTTGCGGCCGAGATAGAAACCGCCATCCAGCGTCTTCTTGCGGACTTCATTCAGCACATGCCCGGAAATATGATGCGCGGTCTGCACCGTCAGCAGCGGATAGCGGCTACGCAAACAGGCCAGCCACGGCCCGATCTTCAGCCGCGCCGGCACACCAATCGTGCCGATCCGTACCTTGCCCTTGGGCTGATCCGCCAGCGCCTTGGCCCGATGCAACATGCCGCGCGATAGCCCCAGCATTTGCTCGGCATCCGGCAGCAGCGTCTTGCCGGCTTCGGTCAGCTGCACACCACCGGGATAACGCTCGAACAACGGCGTACCCAGTTCCTCTTCCAGCGCCTTGATCTGCGCCGTGACCGCCGGTTGCGACAAATGTAGCAACTCGGCCGCCTGCGTCAGATGGCCCTGCTGGGCGACCGCGACAAAAGTACGTAATTGATAAAGTTCCATGGAAAAACCCTAAAGCCGTCTAAGGATTATCCCTTAAAGCACCGTGATAGTGCAGCCAAGTCCGTATGGGGCATGTAGTCGGAAAATACAGATTTCATATGGACCGGTAAGCGCGGTGCAACGCAGCATCAAAAATGCTGATTCGTCGCATCAATAATTCCAATTGGATAGAAGAAAGCAAGCGCTCATACAGTGGGCAGCAATTCGGTCTACAAACCGGATATTCACACTGGGCGGATGATCCGATTCGTAACTCGGCTTGGCATCGCAAGCACCAGAAACGGGCACGCTGCACTGGCGTCGCCTATATACCGGTAGCACCGTTTAATCGCTGAGGAGCAAAGCATGGATGAAGCACTGATCCAGCGTGTACAAAACAATCCGAAATTCGCGGAACTGGTACACAAGAAAACAACGCTGTCGTGGTGGCTGTCGATCGTCATGCTCGTGATTTACTACGGGTTCATTCTGATGATCGCCTTCTCGCCCAAGACACTGGGCATTCCGCTGTCGGCCGGCAGCGTCACTACCATCGGCATCCCCATTGGCATTCTCGTGATCTTGTCCGCCTTCGTGCTGACCGGCATTTACGTGCGCCGCGCCAACACCGAGTTCGACCAGCTGACGAAGGAACTCGTCGAGGAGTCCCGCCAATGATCCGTACCCTCCACACCCGCCTCGGCCTGACCGCCGCCGGCCTCCTCGCCAGCATGCCAACCTGGGCATCCGGCGCAATCGAAGGCGCAGTCCAGAAGCAAGCCGTCAACTGGCACGCCATCGTCATGTTCATCATCTTCGTCGCCTTCACGCTTGGCATCACTTACTGGGCGGCGCAGCGTACCCGCTCGGCCAAGGACTTCTACGCGGCCGGCGGCGGCATTACCGGCTTTCAGAACGGGCTGGCCATCGCCGGCGACTATATGTCCGCCGCATCGTTCCTCGGCATTTCCGCGCTGGTATTCGATAAGGGCTACGACGGCCTGATCTACTCGATCGGCTTTCTGGTCGGCTGGCCGATCATCACCTTCCTGGTGGCAGAACGCCTGCGCAACCTAGGCAAGTTCACCTTTGCCGACGTGGCCTCGTATCGTTTGGCCCAAACCCCGCTGCGCACTTTTGCCGCCACCGGCACGCTGTTCACCGTGGCGCTCTACCTGATTGCGCAGATGGTCGGTGCCGGCAAACTGATCCAGTTGCTGTTCGGACTGAACTACACCACCGCAGTCGTGCTGGTCGGCGTATTGATGGTGATCTACGTGACCTTCGGCGGCATGCTGGCGACCACGTGGGTGCAGATCATCAAAGCCGTCTTGCTGCTGTGTGGCGCGACCTTCATGGCGATCATGGTGCTGGCTCACGTCGGCTTCAACGTTGAAAGCATGTTCGCCAGCGCGGTTGAAGTGAAACAAGCCGGTGCGCATGCCCTGGCCGCCAAGGCCGCTGTTGCATCCGAAGCCGCCGCCAAGGCCGTCGCTGCGAATGCGGCCGATGCCTCCGAGATCGTCGCCAAAGCCAAGACGCTGGGCGAGGATGCAGTCAAGGCCGGCAAAGCCAATATCATGGCGCCGGGTGGCTTGGTGTCGAACCCGATTGATGCGATCTCGCTCGGCTTGGCGCTGATGTTCGGCACCGCTGGCCTGCCGCACATCCTGATGCGCTTCTTCACCGTGAAGGACGCCAAGGAAGCGCGTAAATCGGTGTTCTTTGCCACCGGCTTCATCGGCTACTTCTACATCCTGACTTTCATCATCGGCTTCGGCGCGATCATGCTGGTATCGACCAATCCAGAGTTCAAGGATGCAACCGGCAAGCTGATTGGCGGCTCGAACATGGCGGCGGTTCACCTCGCCAATGCGGTTGGCGGCGAGTATTTCTTCGGCTTCATCTCGGCCGTTGCCTTCGCCACCATTCTGGCTGTGGTATCCGGTCTGACCCTGTCTGGCGCATCGGCGGTCTCGCACGATCTGTATGCCAACGTGTTTGCCCGCGGCCGTGCTGATGAAGCGCATGAAATCCGCGTATCGAAGTACGCCACGGTGGGCCTTGGCATCGTTGCCATCCTCTTGGGCATCCTGTTCGAGAAGCAGAACATCGCCTTCATGGTCGGTCTGGCGTTCTCGATTGCTGCGTCGGCCAACTTCCCGGTGCTGTTCCTGTCGATGTTCTGGAAAGGCCTGACCACACGCGGCGCAGTCATCGGCGGCACGATCGGCCTGATCTCTGCTGTCGGCCTGATCATCATCGGCCCGCCGGTATGGGAAGCCACGCTGGGCCACCCGAAGGGCAGCGCGCCGTTTGCCTACAGCAACCCGGCCATCTTCTCGATGACGCTGGCGTTTGTCTTCACTTGGCTGTTTTCGGTGCTGGACAAGAGCCCGCGCGCTGAGCAAGAAAAGGCGTTGTTCCTGCCACAGTTCATTCGTTCGATGACGGGGATTGGTGCAGAAGGCGCAAGCAAGCACTAATTCATCTCTGCACTAAGTGACCAGTAGCTTGTCCATCAACGCCCCGCTCCACAGCGGGGCGTTGTGTTTTACGCCAGACTAAAACCGTTGCCGCCACGAGTTCGCTATGTCCCACTTGTTCGACTTCAAACACCCGCCCTTCGATAACCTCACCGAGACCGAATGCGCCCGCGTCGAAGCGGCCATCGATCTGGTCTACTTCCCGGCTGGCAGCGTCATCCTGGCCCAAAGCCATCCGGTGGATTCGCTCTATGTGGTGATGAAGGGCAAGGTCGGTGAATACGAAGGGCAAGATTGCTCGGCCGTTTACGCCGCCAACGACAGCTTTGATGCCCGCGCCCTCGTCACCGGCCTCATCCAGGTGGAAAACCGCGCCATTGAAGACACGCTGGCGTGGCAGATTCCCCGCGAGCTGGTGCTCGAACTCACCCAAAGCAATCTGCTGTTCGCCGCCTTCTTTTATCAAAACGTGGCACAAAAATTGTCGGTACTGGCGCATCGGCCAATGCAGCGCGAGCTGCGGCCGGCGCTCATGTCCAAGGTCAGCCAAACCTATCTCACCCCGCCGCTCTGGCTCACCGACCAAAGCACCGTGCTCGATGCCGCCCGCCTGATGCGCGAACACCATGCCAATACCGTGTTGCTCCGCGGCCCGCACGGCCCGGGCATCTTTACCCAGAGCAATCTGCGCGATGTCGTCATCGACGGCCGCAATCCAGCCGACACGCCACTGGCCGATTACGCACAGCACGCGTTGATTACCGTTGACGAGGACGATTACGTCTTCGAGGCCATGCTGGTGATGGCCCGCCACACCATCCAGCGCGTGCTGGTGAAACGTGGCGATGAAATCATCGGCCTGCTGGAGCAGGTCAACCTGCTGTCCTACCTCTCCAACAACTCGCAGATCGTCGCCGCGCAAATCGAACGCGCCTGCAGTATCGACGAACTCAAAGGCGCATCGGATAGCATGCGGCGGCTGGTGGATTTGCTCAGCGGCAGTGGTGTGAAGGTCACGCTGATCGCCGGGCTGGTCAGCGAACTACACCGCCAATTGCTGGCCCGGCTGTTTGCGCTATTGGCACCCGCTGACATGCTCAACCACGTCTGCCTGCTGGCGCTGGGTTCGGAAGGCCGCGGCGAGCAAATCCAGCCCACCGATCAAGACAACGCGCTGATCATCGCCGATGGTTATTCCCACCCCGATCTCGCTGATGTCTGCCAGCGCTTCAATGATGCCTTGGTGGAACTCGGCTACCCACGCTGCCCCGGCGGCATCATGGTGCAAAACCTGTTCTGGCGTCGCAGCGAAACCGGCTTCAAACAAGCGATCAACGATTGGATCGATACAGCCAACGGCGCGAACGTGATGCACCTCGCCATCTGGCTCGATGCCCGCCCGGTTGCCGGCCAAACTGCCCTGCTGGAAAACCTGCGCAGCCATCTGAACCGCTATCTGTCTGGCAATGCTGCCTACTGCAGCCGCTTCGCCTTCCCGATTGAACAGTTCGAGATCCAGCCCAGCCTGTTCTCGCAACTGCTTGGCAGCGGCGATAGCAACATCGACCTGAAGAAAGCGGGCATCTTCCCCATCGTGCATGGGGTGCGCAGCCTGGCCTTGGAGCACCACGTCAGCGAAACCAACACCTATCGCCGAATCGAAGTCCTCGCGCAACGCACACACTTGTCAGCCACCGTGGCACAAGACCTGGCCGAATCGCTGGCCTTTCTGCAGGGTTTGTATCTCCGGTTCGGCCTGCAGGCACGGCAACGCGGCGAGGCGGTCGTCTACCTGATCGCCCCGGAGCAACTCACCACGCTGGAGCGGGATTTGCTCAAGGACACGCTCAAGGTGGTCAAGCAATTCCGGGCACTGATCCGCCAGCGTTACCACTTACAGGTGCTGTGACCATGCTCGGCGCATTTTTTCGCACCTTGGGGTTTGCGACGCGGCGACGCCAGCGCAGGCAACGGCAACTCGCCGATCCGGCCTACGCTTTCCTGCTTGAGCCGTACGATGGCGATGAGGCTGTCTGCATCGATTGCGAAACCACCAGCCTTGACCCGACGCGGGCCGAGATCCTGTCCATCGCCGCCATCCCGCTCAAAGGCCACCGGTTGTGCACCAGCGAACGCCTGCAGATCACCGTGCGCCCGCAAGGCGACATCGACCCGGCCACAGTGCCGATTCATGGCTTGCGGGCGCAGGATGTGGCGAATGGCTTGCCAATCGACGTGGCACTGGAACAGCTACTGCACTTCATCGGCAACCGGCCGCTGGTCGGCTATTACCTGGAGTTCGATCTCGCGGTACTCAACCGATACCTGCGACCCATGCTGGGCATCGGGCTGCCCAATCGGCGCATCGAGGTCTCGGCGTTGTATTACGACCGCTATGTTTCCGCCTACCGACCGGATGTCGATCTCTCGCTCTCAGCCATCTGCGCCACGCTCGGCCTGCCGGAATTACCCCGTCATGACCCGCTGTGCGATGCGCTGATGGCAGGGCTGATTTACCTGAAATTGCAGCGCCGCCACGCGCCCCACCCAGCAACATTTTGAAACATCAGCGTAACTGATCCCCGGCATCAAAAATCGCGATTAGATTTTGCTTTCTGCCGGCGTTAGATTGGCGCACGACTTTGCGCTGCCGCCGCTTCACCGATGCGGCAGTCGATACCCATCGGGCCCTCTCGGCCCTGCCATCGCAAGAAGGAACTCCCATGAGCTCAATCGATTCCGTCCTGAAGGAAAACCGCCTGTTTCCGCCGTCCGACGACTTCCGTACCAAGGCCAATGTCTCCGGTCTGGAAGGCTACAACGCGCTGTGCGACAAGGCGAACAGCGATTACGAAGGCTTCTGGGCCGAACTCGCCCGCGAGCTGGTCAGCTGGAAAAAACCGTTCACCAAGACGCTGAACGACAGCAACGCGCCGTCCTACAAGTGGTTCGAAGATGGCGAGCTGAACGTCTCCTACAACTGTCTGGATCGTCACCTCGAAGCGCGCGGCAACAAGGTTGCGATCATTTTCGAAGCCGACGATGGCGCCGTCACCAAAGTCACCTATCGCGATCTGTACCAGCGTGTCTGCCAGTTCGCCAACGGCCTGAAGGGCCTCGGCGTCACCAAGGGCGACCGTGTGGTCATCTACATGCCGCACGGCATCGAAGCCATCGTGGCCATGCAAGCCACTGCCCGTATCGGCGCGATCCACTCGGTGGTGTTCGGCGGTTTCTCCGCTGGCGCACTGCGCGACCGTATCTCGGATGCACAAGCCAAGATCGTCATCACCGCCAACGAATCCGTACGTGGCGGCAAGGCCGTTCCGCTCAAGTCCGTCACTGACGAAGCACTGGGTCTGGGCGGCTGCGAATCCATCGAAAAAGTCATCGTTTACCCGCGCACGCTGAACAAGTGCGAACACTGGAATGAAGAACGCAACATCTGGTGGAGCGCCCTGATCAAGGGCCAGCCGACCGATTGCGAACCGGAATGGGTCGATGCGGAACACCCGCTGTTCATCCTTTACACCTCGGGTTCCACCGGCAAGCCGAAGGGCATCCAGCACTCCACCGGCGGCTACCTGCTCGGCACGCAAGTGACCATGAAGTGGGTATTCGATTACAAGGAAAACGACGTGTTCTGGTGCACGGCCGATGTGGGCTGGATCACCGGCCACAGCTACGTGACCTACGGCCCGCTGGGCATTGGCGCGACGCAAGTCGTGTTCGAAGGCGTGCCGACCTACCCGGATGCCGGCCGTTTCTGGTCGATGATCGAAAAGCATGGCGTCACCACCTTCTACACCGCACCGACCGCGATCCGCTCCTTGATCAAGCTCGGCGGCGATCTGCCGAAGAAGTACGACCTCTCCAGCCTGCGCCTGTTGGGCACGGTGGGTGAGCCGATCAATCCTGAAGCCTGGATCTGGTATCACGAAGTGGTTGGCGGCGGCCGTTGCCCGATCGTCGATACCTGGTGGCAGACCGAAACCGGCGCCAACATGATCGCCCCGCTGCCGGGTGCCGTGGCGACCAAGCCGGGCTCTTGCACGCTGCCGATTCCGGGCATCATCGCCGACATCGTGGACGAAGCCGGCGCACCGGTCGAACCGGGCAAGGGTGGCTTCCTCGTCATCAAGAAGCCGTGGCCTGCCATGGTTCGCACCATCTGGAATGACCCGGAGCGCTTCAAGAAGACCTACTTCCCGGAAGAGTTCAACGGCAAGCTGTATCTGGCTGGCGACTCGGCCCACTTCGACGAGAACGGCTACATCTGGATCATGGGCCGCATCGACGACGTGCTGAACGTCTCCGGTCACCGCCTGGGCACGATGGAAATCGAATCCGCCCTCGTCGCCAACCCGCTGGTGGCCGAATCTGCCGTCGTCGGCAAGCCGCACGAAATCAAGGGTGAATCGGTTGTCGCGTTTGTCGTCCTGAAGGGCAACCGTCCGGAAGGCGAAGAAGCGAAGAAGATCGCCAAGGAACTGCGCGAATGGGTTGCCCACGAAATCGGCAAGATCGCCCAGCCGGATGAAATCCGCTTCGGCGACAACCTGCCCAAGACCCGCTCCGGCAAGATCATGCGCCGCCTGCTGCGCGACATCGCCAAGGGTCAGGAGATCACCCAGGACGTCTCAACGCTGGAAAATCCGGCGATCCTGGAACAACTGCGCCACAGCGCCCTGTAAAGAACCACGTTCAGTCGGCAATCCACCGCCGACGCACGCAACTGTTTCACGGCAGCACTTATGCCCCACCGTTCGCGGTGGGGCATCTTTTTGTGCAGTAATAAACAGCAACGTTGTTGGTTTACTCGCCTCGCCTTTGACGCCGGCCGGACAAAGTTATATTTTTGTATAACTTTTACTTGGAGTCGTCCGACATGCCTACGGCAACACTGCGTCGCTCGGGTGGATCGCTGATCATGGTGATCCCTCCTCTCTTCGCCGAACAGAACCACTTGACCGCCGGGGCCAGCGTGAGTGTTCAAGTGGTCGGCGACACCCTCACCGTTCAGCCACTGCGCCGCCGGCGTTATGACGTGGCTGCGTTACTGGCTGAAACGCCGGAGGAATTCATGGGCGGACCGGAATGGGATCAGGCGCCGCCGGCCGGTCAGGAGGTGTGGTAAGTGTTCGACCCCGGCGACATCATTCACCTCGACTTCGATCCTGCGGCAGGCAAGGAAATGAAAGGCCCGCATTTCGGGCTGGTTCTATCCATCCGGGCGTTCAATAACAGCGGCCTGGCGATCGTTTGTCCGATCACGCAAGGTGCGCAAGATAACGCCAGATCAGGCGGTTTCGCGGTATCGCTCATGGGCTGCGGCACCGAAACCCAAGGCATCATCCTGAGCCATCAAGCCAAGACCTTGGACTGGCGTGCACGGCGAGCGAAGAAACGCGAACAGGCACCAGACTATGTTTTGCAAGATGTGCTGGATCGATACCGTTCAATTTTTCCAGAATGACCGGATCGCTGGCATAGCTTCGTAGCACGCTGCAGTGGGTCGCTAGCGATTCACTCCACCTTGCCACTACTAAAACAATCCGCCTGCCAAGCCAGCAAACCACCCCAATCCCCGGCTGACGCGCCAACCCGTTGCCGCATCGCCTCGCTTTGCGACATCCCCGGCGCCAGCTTTTGCCGGCAACGGTCGACCACTTCTCGCGCATCCAGCTCTTTCGCGAACGGTTCCAGCTCATCCAGCAGGCTCCCTGCGGCCTCGATGAAGGTACGGCGGCTGCCGGTCCACGGATCGACCATTTCACCGACAAGGCCATAGCGGCACGCCTGAAAACGGTTGTAGGCATACGCATCGTAGACCTGTGGCTGCTCGTTGCGCCGGTACAGCATCCGTGCACATAGCAGCTGCACGAGGCCGCCCAGATCAGCCGCAATCTCGACAGTCAACGGCGTATCGAAGATGCGGAATTCGATGGTGCCGAATTCCGGCTTGGGCCGGACATCCCAATAGAAATCCTTGATGCTGCCGACCACCCCGGCATCGATCAGGCGATTGATATAGCCCTCCGCTTCCGCCCAGTCGCCAAAGGCCGGCATGCGCCCGGCATAAGGAAAGGGGGTCAGCACGTGCAGCCGCGAGCAGGCAAAGCCGGTGTCCTCGCCATCCTGATACGGCGATGCGGCCGCTAGTGCGATCAGCAGCGGCACCCAAGGGGACACGGCGCGGATCAGCTGAATGGCGGTATCACCGTCCCCAATGCCGATATGGACGTGCATGCCGAAGATGGTGAATTTCTTGCTCAGATAGCCGTATTTCTCGCCCAAAGCCAGATAGCGATCCTTGGGAAAGAAATCCTGATCCTGCCAGCGCTGGAAGGCATGCGTGCCGCCACCGGCAATGCGTACGCCGCACTCATCGGCCAGATTGCACAGATAGGTGCGCATGGCGGTCACTTCGTCGTACAGGCTGTGCCAGCGCGGGTGCACGGCGCTGTTGAACTCGATCATGCCTTGGGTGATTTCGGGGCAGAACACGTAGCGCTGATCCTGTCGCACCCGCATCGCGTCGAGCAGATTGAGCGCCGCCGGGGTCAGCAGGTGAGATTGCGGATCGAGCAGCATCAACTCCAGCTCGACCCCCATCGTTAATACGCCGCTTGAATGGAATGATGGTAAGGCCATGGTGCAACTCCCACGCTTTCATCATTTGGGTAAACAACTTAACGCCGAGCTCAGTCTCATGACGAGGTAAAATTGCCCTTTCGCCGATCACCGGTCAGAGGCCTTTATGTTCGTCGAGTTTCCCGATTCCCCGTACAAGCTGTTCCAGCCCTTCCCGCCCGCCGGCGATCAGCCAACCGCCATCAATTCGCTGGTGGACGGTCTGGAAGACGGTCTGCGATATCAGACGCTGCTGGGCGTAACCGGCTCGGGCAAGACCTTCACCATGGCCAACGTGATCGCCCGCACCGGCCGGCCCGCCATCGTGCTGGCGCCGAACAAGACGCTGGCGGCGCAGTTGTATTCCGAATTCCGCGAGTTCTTCCCGCAAAACGCGGTCGAGTATTTCGTCTCCTACTACGACTACTACCAACCCGAAGCGTATGTGCCGAGCCGCGATCTCTTCATCGAGAAGGATTCGAACATCAACGAGCACATCGAGCAGATGCGCTTGTCGGCCACCAAGGCGATGCTGGAGCGGCCCGATTGCATCATCGTGGCGACCGTCTCGGCGATCTACGGTATCGGTGATCCGTCCGAGTACCACAAGATGATCCTGCATCTGCGGGAAGGCGAAAAACATGGCCAGCGCGAGATCATCAAGCGCCTGACCACGATGCAATACGACCGCAACGAGCTGGATTTCGCCCGCGGCACCTTCCGCGTGCGCGGCGACGTCATCGACGTGTTCCCGGCAGAAAGCGCCGAGCTGGCGTTGCGCATCGACATGTTCGATGACGAAGTCGAAAAACTCAGCCTGTTCGATCCGCTCACCGGCCACGTCAAGAACCGCGTCGGCCGCTTTACCGTGTTCCCGTCCAGCCACTATGTAACGCCACGCGAAACCGTGCTGCGGGCGGTCGAGACCATCAAGGAAGAGCTGCGCGACCGGCTGGCGTTCTACTACAAGGAACAGAAACTGGTAGAAGCACAGCGGCTGGAACAGCGCACACGCTTCGATCTGGAAATGCTCAACGAGCTGGGTTTCTGCAAAGGCATCGAAAACTACTCGCGCCACTTCTCCGGCAAAAAAGCCGGCGAAGCACCACCGACATTGATCGACTACTTGCCGCAAGGCAGCCTGATGTTCCTGGACGAATCACACGTGATGATCGGTCAGGTCGGCGCGATGTATAAGGGCGACCGCTCGCGCAAAGAAAACCTGGTCGATTACGGCTTCCGCCTGCCGTCGGCGCTGGATAACCGCCCGCTCAAGTTCGAGGAATTCGAGCGGATGATGCCGCAGACGGTGTTCGTTTCTGCCACCCCGGCCGAATACGAATCCACGCATCAAGGGCAAGTCGTCGAGCAAGTAGTCCGCCCGACCGGCCTCGTTGATCCGGTGGTGATCATTCGCCCGGTCGGCACGCAGGTGGACGACCTGCTGTCCGAAATCAACAAACGCGTCGCGGTCGGCGAGCGGGTGCTGGTCACCACATTGACCAAACGCATGTCCGAACAGCTGACCGAATATCTGGCCGAGCACGGCGTGAAAGTGCGTTATCTGCACTCGGATATCGATACGGTCGAGCGCGTGGAAATCCTGCGCGATCTGCGGCTAGGTGTGTTCGACGTGCTGATCGGCATCAACTTGCTGCGTGAGGGGCTGGATATCCCGGAGGTCTCGCTGGTGGCCATTCTGGATGCGGACAAAGAAGGCTTCCTGCGCTCATCCCGCTCCCTGATCCAGACCATCGGCCGCGCGGCGCGGAACCTGAACGGCACAGCGATCCTGTACGCAGACCGGATCACCAACTCGATGGAAATCGCCATCTCTGAAACCGAACGCCGGCGCAAGAAGCAGACCACCTTCAACGCCGAACACGGCATCGAACCCAAGTCGGTGGTGAAACGGATCAAGGACATCATCGATGGCGTCTACAGCGCCGAAGATGCCGCTGCCGCCCGCATCGAAGCCAAGCGCCAGCGCATCGTGGAAGACATGGACGAGAAGACGCTGGCGAAGGAACTGAAGCGGATCGAGAAGGAAATGATGGACGCCGCCAAGAACCTGGAATTCGAGCACGCTGCCAACCTGCGTGATGAACTCAAGACGTTACGGGAGCGGGCGTTCGGGCATCAGTAATTGCGGCGCTTCATGGATGCGGGATGGGTTAGGCATCGCTCAGCGGCACAACCTAACCCAGCCGCGCATCGCCAGGTTATTTTTTATCCACGATGTAATAGGTAATTCCGTCCCGGACGACCTTGGTGGCCGCTGGGCCACCAGTCGACGACGCCCCCACTGGTGCAGCTAGTGGAGCGGCAAAAGCACCGCCAGGTACACCAATGACATTTCCCTGCAGTTGGGCTGGGGCAACAACGGGCGCTGCATAGGCAACGACGCCTTCCGGGATGGAAGGTGCAGCGACCTTGGATGGGTCTACGACAACCCGGGTGCCGAATTCGTCGGTAATCACCGTCACGCCTGGAGCAGTCCCCACCGGTCCAGTTTCAACAATGGGGGCTGCAACGGCCACGGGTAAAGGCTTTGATTCGCTCATTTCGATAACTCCAGATGAAGTGAAAAAGCCAAACAACTTTGTTCTTTGTATATTTTGAAGTCAACATATAGACAGCATCTGCAGACGAGCGGCATGATCACGTTCGCTGTAACAATTCATTCGCCCATCGCCCGACGACCGGCAAATCCGAATCAGACAAAGCAGGAAACGGTGATGAAGAACCAACCGTGTTCCTTCAGTCCGAACACGTGCAAACCACAGGTTCGATTCGGACAAAAATAAGCTGCTTTCCAACAAAAATCGCCTCGGCCTTGGCATTGACATTTCATCCCCGGACCCCGTAAATCGCGCTCAGTCAGTCACCCGCATCCACAAGACGGACCCCTGATTGCGCCCGGCCAAGGTCTGGCGCGCCGCATATCCAATACCCATTACAGCGGCACTCAATCCAACCTTAGAAGGAAGATGAAATGTCTATGCTCCATCGCTACAGCATGGCGGCGTTGCCCATGGCGCTGTCCGCCGTGTTCGCATACGCGGCCTATCCGGCCTGGCAGGCCGATACGTATTACACCGCCGGCACGATCGTGTCCTATCAAGGCCACGACTACAAAGCCCTGGTCAATCAGACCGACTACGCCAGCTCCGGCTGGAACCCGACCACGGCTAGCCTGTGGGCCGATCTGGGTGTGAGCGCTGGTGGCGCCACCCCGACACCGACCCCGACACCAGTCCCGGTGACCGCTACCCCGGCCCCGACGCCGAAGCCAGTCACCCCGACACCGACCCCGGTTCCGGTCACTGCAACGCCGACCCCGGTTACTGCCACCCCGACCCCGTCCGGCACCTGCTATGCAGCTTGGGATTCGACCAAGGCTAACTACAACGGCGGCGACAAAGTCACCCTGAACGGCGTCAACTACGTCGCCAACTGGTGGACCAACGCCAACCCGGCCACCAACAGCGGCCCGAGCGGCTCCGGCAAAGACTGGACCGTGCTGGGTAACTGTGGCGCGACCCCGACTCCGGTACCTGTCACTGCAACGCCGGCCCCGACACCGAAGCCCGTCACCCCGACACCGACACCAGTCCCGGTGACTGCCACCCCGGTTCCAGTGACGGCGACGCCAGTACCTGTTACCGCCACACCGACGCCGAAGCCAGTCACCCCGACGCCGACGCCGGCCACACCGACCCCGACACCCATTCCGGTGACTGCCACTCCGGTTCCGGCTACGCCGACTCCGACGCCAGCCACCCCGACACCGACGCCCTCCACCGGTAGCAAGCAAGTCGGCTCGTACTTCGCACAGTGGGGCATCTATGACCGCGCCTACTTCGTGAAGAACATCGAGACCAGTGGTGCAGCTGCCAACCTGACCTACTTGAACTACGCGTTCGGTAACGTCTACAAGCAAGCCGATGGCACCTACAAGTGCCAGGAAGGCATCACCAAGCTGGAACCGGGTTCGACCAACCCGAACGATCCGGCTGCCGGCACCGGCGGTGATGCCTGGGCTGACTATCAAATGGGCTTCACCGCCGATCAATCGGTCGACGGCGTAGCCGATGACTGGGGCACCGATGGTCAGAAAACGTATCTGAAGGGCAGCTTCAACCAGCTCAAGAAGCTGAAAGCCAAGCACCCGAACCTGAAGGTCGTCATCTCGCTGGGCGGCTGGACCTGGTCGAAGTACTTCTCGGCCGGCACCGCCACCGATGCACTGCGCAAGGCGCTGGTTGCTTCCTGCGTTGACGTCTACATCAAGGGCAACGTGCCGTTCGATGCAGGTTCCAACTCGGGTGGTCCGGGTGTACTGGCCGGCGTGTTCGACGGTATCGATATCGACTGGGAATACCCGGGCATCCAGGGTAACGGCTACAACACCGTGTCGGCTGCCGATAAGCAGAACTACACGCTGTTCATGCAGGAACTGCGCAGCCAGCTTGACGCCTATGGGGCCACCAACGGCAAGCATTACCTGCTGACCGCTGCCATCGGCTCCGGTGTCGACAAGATCGACATGACCGAACCGGGCAAGTACGCGCAGTACATGGACTGGGTCAACCTGATGTCGTACGACTTCCACGGCGCGTGGGAAACCGGCACGACCATCGGCGCAGGCACGGTGACGGACTTCCAGTCCAACCTGTACAAAGACCCGGCCAGCCCGAACGTCTCTGGCGGCGGTGTGAGCGCCAGCTACAACATCAGCGATGCCGTAAGCCATCTGACCTCGCTGGGCATGCCCGCCAGCAAGATCACCGTGGGTATTCCGTTCTACGGTCGCGGTTGGAGTGGCGTTGCCGCCGGCCCGAACGGTGATGGCCTGTATCAGGCCGCACCGCAGGCTGGTCCTTGCACCGGCACCGGTTGCGAAGCGGGTTACGAGGACTACCGCAATCTGGTGACTCGAGCTGGCAACACGTACTACCACCCGGTCACCAAGCAACTGTGGAAGTTCGGCGGCGGCGTGTTCTATAGCTACGACGATCCGACCGTGATCCAGACCAAGATCGACTACACCAAGGCACAAGGCCTGAACGGCTTGTTCAGCTGGTCGCTCGATGGTGACGACGTGAACGCCACGTTGACCAAGGCCTTGGCCAAGGTGAACCAGTAATCCGTCAGGCGTTGATGGAAGTGGTGTGCGGCGACTAAGTTGCCGCACACGAAAAAGCCCCGGCCATCAACCGGGGCTTTTTCATGCCTTGCTTCATTCGTCGCTATCGTGGCCCATGACTGCGTCGAGGATAAGGTCGACGTCCGCAATGCTGACCTCGCTCCACAGATCGCCCCCGACCTCCTTCACATTCGGCCCCACTTCGCACAAACCCATGCAGGGCAAGCGCATCAGCTGAATATCCAGCCCGCGCTCGGCAATCGCAGCTTCGAACGCATCCGCCAAGGCTTCGCTGCCACGCACGGCACAGGAAGGTTTGCCGGATTCAAAGCGACGGTTGATGCAGATGGCGAGGCGTTTCATGTTGCCAGCGCTCGCCGTCTGGCCTGATTGACGACGCCATGCTTGGCCAAGGCCCAGCGAATCGGCGGGGTGATGGCCTTGACGCTCTTGGCAATGAGCATCTGCTCCAGAAATCTGGGCGCCGGTCGGCCCAGCATGGTTTGGGCCCAGTCAGGCAACAGACCGAAACCGGACTGAATGAATAACTGGTTGAGCGGAACGGGCGGCATGTCGGCCAATATCCGGATGACCTCTTGCGTGCGATCCGACGACGACAAATGCGCGCGCTGCGTATTCAGGTACTCATCAATCGCTTGCCGACTTCTCGGTACATCCGTCGCACCCAGCTTGAGCGCGATCAGGGCGATTTCATCGAAATATTGATCTTGTTCGCGGATCGAGAGTTGCGGGTCGACGTACTTCATATAAGCGTTCAAAAAACTGCTGGCCTCCGTTACATGCACCCAGGTCAGCAAATCCGGATCATCGGCGGAATAAGCCTGGCCATCCGGCGCAATGCCCTTGACCCGCTCATGCACACGCCGGACATGCGCGATCGCCTCTTCAGCCAGCTGCGTGCTGCCATAGGTGGTACAGGCAATGAAGAACGACGTTCTACCCAGCCGGCCTTTCAAATCCTGCCGGAAATTCGAGTGATCCCACACGCCAGCCAACGCGCGTTGATGCAAAGTCTGCAGCATGAGCGCGGAGACGCCGCCGATCATCATTGCAGTGAAATCCTGATGCACCCGCCAGCACATTGAATCCGGCCCAAACAAGCCGGGATCGCCGGCAGGCGTGGAGAAATCGACCGGCGGCGTGCCATTGCGGGTGATGCTGCGAACGCGATTGAAGATGAAGCGGCTTAACACGATGGCGCTGACCTTATGCGGGAAGAAGTAACGCTGGAAATCATGCGAAGCGACAGCGGCATGAATGCCCTGCCACAGTTCGATTTTGCGACCTTTTGGGGTGGCAGTGTGAGCGTTGCGCTGAATTGAGCCGGGTGGATCGCAAAACAAAACAGCCGCTCAATGAGCGGCTGTTTTGTTTGAACCAATTGAACCCAGAAGCAGATCAGGCGCGCTTCTTGAATTCCATGGTGCGGGTGTCGATTTCGATCTTGTCGCCGATTTCGATGAAGGCAGCAACCGGCAGCTCGAAGGTGGAACCCTTCAGCTTGCCCGGCTTCATGACCTTGCCCGAGGTATCGCCACGGACGGCCGGCTCGGTATATTCGATTTCGCGAACGATGGTGTTCGGCAGTTCAACCGAGATCGCCTTGCCTTCGTAGAAGGTGACTTCACAGATATCTTCCATGCCGTCGACGATGAAGTTGACTGCGTCGCCGACGTTCTCGGCTTCAACTTCGTACTGGTTGAATTCGACATCCATGAACACGAACATCGGATCGGCGAAGTAGGAGTAGGTGCACTCCTTCTTGTCGAGAACGACCACGTCGAACTTTTCATCGGCCTTGAAGACGGATTCGGAAGCGGAGCCGGACAGCAGGCTCTTCATCTTCATCTTGACCACGGCCGAGTTACGGCCGGACTTGTTGTATTCAGCTTTCTGAACGACGAGCGGTTGGCCGTCGACCAGAATCACGTTGCCGGAGCGGACTTCTTGTGCGGTTTTCATTCGAAAAAATTCCTGATGCAGCAGGGCTTGGAAAAAATAACTCGCTATTTTAACAGGCTATTTACGAAACTGACCAGATTGCCGGCCAGATTGCCGAGCGAGTCAAGATAGTCGGCCCAGGTTTCGGCGTGATGTCGCCAGCGTGGCAGGTCGGCAGCGAAGGCTTGCCAGGCATCGCCAACGGGCTGTTCGCGATTCCAGGCGTGCATCAAATCCCGGCAAGCATGCCCATCAGCAGCCCCGAGCAGATAGCGATCGAGGAAGGCATCGAGCTTGGCGAGGTGCGCGTCTTCCTCTTGCCGGTAGATGTGCCAGACCAACGGTTTGCCTGCCCACTGCGCCCGCACGAAGCTGTCTTCGCCGCGCACGAAATTGACATCGCAACTCCACAGCAGGCGGTCGTACTCCTCTTGCGAAATGAACGGCAGCACCTGCAGCGTCAATGCGCCACGCGTGGCGGTTTGGCCCGCTGTGAGCGTTACGCCAAACCACGCAGAAACCTGTGGCAAGACACGGCCTTCCGGCAGATAGCAGATGACGGGGGCACGACTGGCGGCCCAGGCATCGAACAGGCTGGCAACCGCAGCGTTTTCGTAGGCAAACAACGAGATGCGAATCGCGTTGTCAGGGAGAGCCTTAAGCGATGGGCTTAAACGCGCCAGCCATCGCCGGGCGTCATCCGCCGACCATGCAGCGCGTGCCTCACGCATCGACCGCTCCGCCAGCACGCCCCCGGTTTTGGCGCTGAACCCGGGGAAATAGAAATACTTGGTCAAGCCACCGGCTTGCGGGCTGGCGAGGCTGTGGCAACCTTCCACCCAAGATTCGGCGGATAGATATTCCAGATTGATCCACGCCGGGGCGATTGCTCGCGCCCGCATGGCGGTCAGCGCAGCCGGTGGCAGCTCACAGGCAAATGCTTCGATCACCACGTCGCCAATGGCATCGATCGCCGGCTCGGCCGACCAATGTCGTATTTCCACCCCGGCCACGGTTTGGCGATCCAGCGCGGGATCAAGCGCTGGACAGATATGGGCAAAGCTCGCCAGATCGTCCACCCACAAGCGCATGTGCTGCCCGTATTCGGCGACCAACTGTCGCGCCAGCCGCCAGCACACGCCGATGTCGCCGTAGTTGTCGACCACCCGGCAGAAGAGATCCCAATCGCGGCCTTGCTTCACAGCGCCCACAGCCGCTTTACTCACGACGCCTTGTACTTGTTCATCAAGCGCACGTAATGCGCCGCCGAGTAATTGAAATGCGCCAGTTCTTCTTCGGTCAGTGCGCGGACCTCCTTCACCGGGCGGCCTAGATAGAGGTGGCCGGATTTAAGCACCTTGCCCGGCGGCACCAGCGAACCGGCCCCGATCATCACACGGTCTTCGATCACCGCCCGATCCAGCACGATGGTGCCCATGCCCACCAGCACTTCATTGCCAATGGTGCAGCCATGCAACATCACGCCGTGGCCGATGGTGACACGCTCGCCAATAATCAATGGCGCGCCATGCGGGTCTTCCGGCCGCTTATGGCTCACATGCAGCACACTCAAATCCTGAATATTGGAATCGCGGCCGATATGGATATGGTTGACGTCACCACGCGCCACCGCGCCTGGCCAGAACGACACGTTCTCACCCAAAACCACTTCACCAATCACCTGCGCGGATTCGTGCACCCACGCGCCTTCTCCGAGTTGCGGCACAATGCCGTCAAACTTACCGATTGCCATGTTGTTCGTTCCTTGATTGCTTGAAATTGCCGAGCTTGCGCGCATCTTTCCAGATTGGAACCTGCTTACGCTCTGTCGCGAGCGGCCCTTGGCGGGGTGAAGAGCAGCGCAGAAACCGGAATGTATATGCGATACATGAGGATTTCGAGCAGCGCATGAGCCCCGCCAAGGGCTGCGCAGCAAGCGCGTAAGCAGGTTTATCGCCCCGATTCTACCCGAGACCCATCATGACCCAGACCAACCAAACCCCGAACCCACTGCTCGATCTAGCTACCCTGCCCCGCTACGACGCCATCCGCCCCGAGCACGTGAACCCGGCGCTGGATGTGTTGCTGGAAGAGGCCCGCAAGGCTGTCGCAGCGGCAGAAGTGATTGAAAACCCGACCTGGGACACTTTCGTCGCCCCATCCGAAGATGTCATGGAGCGCCTGGGCCGCGCCTGGGGTGCAGTCGCGCATCTGGAATCGGTCGTCAACACGCCGGAATTGCGCGAGGTGTACAACGCCAATATCGCGCGCATTTCCAATTTCTATTCCGAGCTGGGCCAGAACGAAAACCTCTACGCCCGCTGGAAGCTGCTCGCTGCCAGCCCCGATTTCGCCAGCTACAACCAGACACGCAAGACCATCGTCGAACACGCGATCCGCGACTTCAAACTCTCCGGCGCTGAATTGCCGGATGACCAGAAAGAACGCTTCATGCAGATCGAAGAGCGTTCGTCCGAACTGACCACCAAATTTGCCCAGAACGTGCTCGACGCCACCGACGCCTTCGCGCTCTACGTGGCAGACGAAAACGAGCTGCGAGGCCTGCCAGCCGACTGGAAATCCGCCGCACGCTCTGCAGCCCAAGCGGACCAGCAAACTGGCTGGAAAGTCACGCTCAAGATGCCGAGCTATCTGCCGGTGATGCAGTTCGCCCTCAGCCGCTCGCTGCGCGAAGAGCTGTACCGCAACTACGTGACCCGCGCCTCCGAATTCGGCCCGACCGAGCGTGACAACACCCCGCTGATCGCTGAAATCCACGCGCTACGCCAGGAAGGCGCGCAGCTACTGGGCTTCGGCAACTTCAGCGAAGAATCGCTCGCCACCAAGATGGCGGAAAGCACCACCCAGGTGCTGGGCTTCCTGCGCGATCTGGCCCAACGCGCCAAACCGTATATGCAAGCCGACCGTGCCGAAATGGAAATCTGGGCCAAGGCCAATCTGGGTTACGAGACGTTGGAAGCATGGGACTTGGCCTTCGTCTCCGAGCGCATCCGCGAAGAAAAGTACTCGTTCAGCGAGCAAGAAGTGAAGCAATACTTCACCGAGCCGACCGTGCTGTCTGGCCTGTTCCACGTGGTCGAAACGTTGTACGGCCTGCAATTCGTACCGGCCGAAGCCCCGGTCTGGCACAAGGACGTGCGCTTCTACCGCCTGCAGAACAAGAATGGCAGCGAAGTCGGCGGCCTCTATCTCGACCTGCACGCACGGGAAGGCAAGCAAGGCGGCGCGTGGATGAACGACGTGCGCGGCCGCCGCAAGCTGGCCGATGGCCGTGTCCAGACGCCCGTCGCATTGATCGTCTGCAACTTCGCCCAAGGTGTCGATGGCAAGCCGGCGCTGCTGTCGCACGATGACGTGATCACGACCTTCCACGAAATGGGCCATGCGCTGCATCACCTGCTGACCGAAGTGGACGAGCTGTCCGTCTCGGGTATTTCCGGTGTGGAGTGGGATGCGGTCGAGCTGCCAAGCCAGTTCATGGAGAACTTCTGCTGGGAATGGCAAGTGCTCCCCAAGCTCACGCACCATGTCGACAGCGGCAAGCCGTTGCCGCGTGAACTATTCGACAAGATGCTCGCCGCCAAGAACTTCCAATCCGGCTCCATCATGCAACGCCAGCTTTACTTCTCGATCTTCGATATGGAGCTGCACGGCAAGACTGCTGCCACTGATCCCAAGGCGCAAGCCGAAGCGATCCAGCGCGAGCTCGGCATTCCGCTGCCGCCGGCCTATAACCGCTTCCCGCAAAGCTTTAGCCACATCTTCGCAGGTGGTTATGCTGCCGGGTATTACAGCTACAAGTGGGCCGAAGTGCTCAGCGCGGATGCTTATGCTGCCTTCGAGGAAGAAGCCGAGGAAACCGGCAACGTGGTCGACCCGGCCGTCGGTGCGCGCTTCCGCGCCGAAATCCTCGCCCGTGGCGGCAGCCGGCCAGCGCTGGAATCGTTCAAGGCCTTCCGTGGTCGTGCACCGGAGATCGATGCCTTGCTGCGGCATAACGGCCTGGCTGGCTAAACGGCACTCAAGGCAAACGGCAACGCAAAACGGGCGCATCAAGCGCCCGTTTTTCTTGTAGGAGCGAGCTTGCTCGCGATGACAAAGGTGAATTAGTCGCCGGTGCTATCGCGAGCAAGCTCGCTCCTACAAAAGGAATACCGCTTCACCAAACGATACCTACCCTTTGACGTACCGCGCCACCCACAACCGATGCACCAGCAGCGCCGCAATACCGAACGCCGCCATCACCAGCGCAAGCGGCCTGGCGCTGCCATCCTGCCATGCGCCCATGATCACGCCGGCAACCGATGCCAAGGTGAATTGCAGGCACCCCATCATTGCCGATGCCGTCCCCGCCTTGGCGGACTGATGCACCAAAGCACCCGCCGACGCATTCGGGCTGATGAAGCCCAGACTGGCCAGATAGGCAAAGAACCCCAGCAGCAGGAAAGCCAGCGGCGGCTGGCCGAGCATGGTCACGGCAACCAGCCACAGTCCCGCCAGCATCGGCACCCAGACCGCGCGATGCAGCAAGCCGGCCAGCGAGCTGTTCCCGCGCAGCAAGCGTGCATTGATTTGCGCAGCAGCGATCAGCCCGAAGGCATTCGTGGCAAACACCCAGCCATAATGCTGCGGCGCAACGCCATAGAGCTCGATCAACACGAACGGCGAGCCAGCGATATAGGTAAACATGCCGCCTTGGACCAGCCCGGCCGTCAGCGTGTTGGCGATAAACTGCCGGTCATATAGCAGCGCAACATAGTCCCGTAACACCGAACCGATCCGCAGCGGCGGACTGAGCGCCGCATCACGCGTTTCATCCAGCCCACGCCAAATGCCAAGCAGGCAAGCGACGCCGAACACCGCGTGCACAGCGAAAATCATCCGCCAGCTCGCTACCTGCAGCAGCCAGCCCCCCAACTGCGGCGCCAGAATCGGCGCCAGGCCCATCACCAGCATCAGCATCGAAAACATCCGCGCCGCTTGCTGCGGCTCATAGCGATCCCGCACCACTGCGCGCGCAATCACCATCCCGGCGCAGCCACCCAGGCCCTGGATGAAGCGCCAGATCGTCAACGCCTCGACGGTCCCGGCCGTCGCGCAACCAATGGCAGCGGCGACAAATAACGCCAAACCGAAATACATCGGCGGCTTGCGGCCAAAGCGATCCGAGAGCGGCCCATAAAACAACTGGCCGATGGTGATGCCGAGGAAAAACGCAGCGAGCGTCAATTGCACCGCACCGTGCCCCGCTGCCAATTCCCGTGCGATGGCAGGGAAGCTAGGCAAGTACATGTCGATGGAAAGCGGGGCGATGGCGGTAAGGGCGCCGAGGATGAAGACCCAGCCGACGGAGGGGCTGGGGCGAGCGGCAGAAGAAATATTCATCGCCGTATCTTACATCAGTCAATCAAGCGGATATGCCCCGGCCCAATGTCTGAAACGATCGCGAACAGCACTACGCATGTATGCCAGACGACTCACTGCGCAAGCATTTGCGGCAGCTCACCACGAGAAAGCCATTTACATGGGAATCGCATGGCAAACGTGTTTATCCTGACTTCATGCGATATTTAAGGCATTTCTTATTTTAATTTGCTTACAACAATGACAGCTGGCAGACTGCCGCCAGCGCATGATCCATGCCAGACAAATACAAATCGGCTGATGACCTCAACCGACGATGACCCATAGCAAGGTGAGCAAATGAACGAAAGGCTTCAACAACTACGCAATCTGGTTCTGGCTGGAAGCATGGCAGTCACCGTGTTGTTATCTGCATGCGGTGGCGGCGGTGGTGGTGGCGATACAACGACGGCTACGCAGGTTACGGCGCTCCCCACGACCAAGCTCTACATCACCGAAGTTGCCAATAACTACTACACCAACTCGGTGTCCTGGTTTGAGGTCTGGAACAACACGGGTGCAGACATCGACTTGGCCAACTATTCGGTGCGCAGCCATTACGTTACCGTGGGCACCACTTCGACCGGCACGACCACGTTCAGCCTGCCGCACGTTACCGTCCACAGTGGCGGCTATATGGTGATCGGCGGCAAGGCCAACAGCGACTTGCAGAACTCTGCTTCCATCATCTATCTGGTCGATGGCAGCAATAACATTCCGTACTGGACCAACGCGCAGGGCTTCGTCGAGTTGCTGAACAGCAGCGGGCAAACTGTCGACTTTGTGCGCTTCGGTAGCGATACCACAGCGCCTACGACTGCGGGCGGCTGGACCGGTGCGAACGTGGCAGGCTTCCCCTCCCCGGCGACCAATGCCGATCCAACAGGCAATACTTTCTACAACTACAACACCTCCATCGTGCGGCTGGCATCCAGCTTCCAGCAAACGCACACTGCTGCCGATTGGTCGCAATCCAACTTCGCCACACCGGGCGGCCCGAACGATGTAGCACCGGGTGCGGTCGACAGTGACGGTGATGGCATTCCGGATTCGGCAAAGGTATCGGGCGGTACGTTCGGCGGCCTGGATCTGTATTCGATGGGTGCACGTAAAGGCCAGAAAGACCTGTTCATTCAGGTGGATTACCTGAACAGCGCCGATCCGGGCGTCAATCCGCGCAGCGAGGCGCTCGCCAACGTGGTGCAGGCATTCAAGGCGCATAACATTGCGGTGCACTTCGATGCCGGCAATCTGTTCTCGTCCAGCCTCAACCCCGCTCTGTACAACCTGAGCGGTAACGTGAGTAATCAACGCACGTTCCAGCAGTGCACCCAATTGGATAGCAGCAGCGCGTTGACGACCGGTTGCAGCAGCGTTTATGCCGTAAAGACGCCGACATTCGATGTACGCCGCAAACCGATCTTCCGTTACATGCTGATGGCGTACAGCCAGCAAGCTAATGGCTCGGCAGGCTCGTCCGGCATTGCGGAAATCGCCGGTAACGACTTCCAGGTCACGCTGGGCAACTGGGGTTTGAATACCGCCAACAGCAACGCCACCAACCAGCTGATCAACTATCAGGCGGCCACCATCATGCATGAGCTGGGGCACACCCTCGGCCTGTTGCACGGCGGGGATGAAAACACCAACTACAAGCCGAACTACTACAGCATCATGAATTACCTGTATCAGCTGCGCGGCTTGCCCAACCCGACCAGTACCGAGGTCAACGAACGCTACTACCTGTGGCAGAACGATTACCTCGGCAAAGCGGTTCCCGGCTATCCGGCGGCCAACACCTATCCGAACTGCGCCGTGACCAACGGCCCATGCACCAGTACGTTCAAGCTGGACTATTCGAACGGGAGCGGCAGCACGCTGGACGAAAACAACGTCAACGAGAACCTGATCATCGGCCGCGGTACGGCGACCGGGGTATTTGGCGACTGGAATCTGAACGGTGTTGCCACCACGAGCTTTGCGTGGGACATCAACAACGACGGGGTCAAATCGGTACTCCACGACTACAACGACTGGGCCAATCTGGCCGTGAACACCAGCCGTTACTTCTGGAGCAACAATACCGGCGAGACCCAGACTGCCAAGGTTGCCAATCAGCCCCACGACCTGATCGTCAACTTCCGTCGTCAGACGATTCAGGAAGATGCCCCGCCAGCCAGCTTCTTCCAGCATATTCGCCGGGTGAACAACGAGCGTTAATGTCGATCTCAACAAGGGATCACGGAAAGGAGCAACACATGGTTCGCGCTTTGACTGGTTTGCTGGCACCGTTTCTGGTGGCTTCGATGACGGCCGCTGCCGCATCGGCGGACACCCCGCTACGAATCGAGGGTGTCGGGCAGACGCCGCTCAATGGACGGGTCAAGCAGCTCAAGGTGGATCGCGATCATGTATTGCGCTTTCAGCTGGGCGAGCAAGCCGTTCAGGTCGCACCTTGGCCGGCCGGCTTGCCGGATCGGCTGAGCAAGCAGCAAGTGACCGTGTCGGCCAGTTTCAATCCGGCCGGCCCGGTCACGCGGCTTTCGCTGCAAGGCGCGAAAGAGACGCAGCCTTGGCTGTACCTGGTCGCCAGCGGCCCGTTCGGCAGCCAACTTGTGCCGGGTTGGCAACTGCGTCGCTCGGGCGATGCCGGCTTTAGCGTGGTTGATCAAGACGAGCGTGCAACGCCAGTCGCTGCAGGTGAAAAGCGATCGTTACGGGATTCGTCGGGCGCATGCTGGCAATTCAACTTGCTGCATGTCGACATCCCTGCTGACCAGAGCAGTGCCAGCGAACGCGAACCGCGTGCGGACTGGTATCTGCGCAAAGTGCCGCGCTGCTGATTCAGCTGATTGAGCAACGCCCCACGTGAAAACACCCGCTGCAAGGCGGGTGTTTTTTTATGTGCGGGCCGATGACTGCGGCGATTTCACAGCGCTCGCCATTGCCCATCGATCAAGCCCTCGATCGGCTTGTATTGCGTCTTGTAGGCCATCTTGCGGCACTCGCCGATCCAATAACCGAGATACAGATACGGCAAGCCAAGCTGCTTGGCCAAACCGATTTGCCACAGGATATTGAATACCCCAAAGCTCGCACCTTCGACTTCCGGCTCGTAAAAGGTGTAGACCGACGACAAGCCATCGTCGAGCTGGTCGATCAGGCTGACCATGCGCACGATGCCGTTCTCGCGGAACTCGGCCATGAAACTGGCGACGTTGCTCTTGAGGATGAAGCTCTCGTATTGCTCGCGCCCGTCCTGATCCATGCCGCCGCCGGAGTGACGCACCGCTTGGTAGCGTTGATAGAGCTGGAAATGCGCGTCGTCGTAATTGAGCGCCAGCAAACGCGTTTTCAGCACCCCATGGCGCTTTTGCACCCGACGCTGCGTGCGGTTGGGCTCAAAGGCATCCACAGGGATGCGCACCGGCACGCAGGCCTGGCAGGCATCGCAATGCGGCCGGTACACAAACTGGCCGCTGCGCCGAAAGCCAAGCTGCACCAGTTGGCTGTAGGTGCGCGTATCGATCAGTTCGGACGGTACGGCAACTTGCGAGCGGGCCAGTTCGTCGGGCAGATAGCTGCACGGGTAAGGCGCCGTAGCGTAGAACTGCAAAGGGATTGCATGGCCACGCGGATTCATCGTCTGTGTCACCTGTTTCGATAATCATATCGCCACGGGCCGGGCAGATGCGGTTCAGCCGCCAGCTGGTCCAGTCGCGCCATGAAGCTATCTCGCGGAATTTCCACCGCGCCGAATCGGGCCAGATGGTCGGTATGCATCTGGCAGTCGATCAGCCCGAAACCCTGTGCCTGCAGCCAGCGCACCAAGTGCACGAAAGCAATCTTGGAGGCATCGGCCACACGGGCGAACATGGATTCACCGTAGAACATTTTGCCAATGGCTACGCCATACAAACCGCCTGCGAGTTGACCATCGATCCAGCATTCGATCGAGTGGGCGTAACCAGCGCGGTGCAAGGCCGCGTAACCGGCAATCATCTCATCCGAAATCCACGTCGCCGCCACATCGCCACGCGGCGCAGCGCAGCCGTGCATCACCGCTTCGAAGGCGGTATCGAACTTCACTTCGTAAGGACGGTTGCGGATCACTTTCGCTAGTGAACGGGGTATGCGTAGATCGGCGGGGGTCAGTGTCATGCGTGGATTCGGGCTCCACCACAGGATGGGCTCGCCCGGCATGAACCAGGGGAAGATGCCGCGGCGATAAGCGGCGAGCAGCCGCTCAGGCGACAAATCACCGCCGGCGGCCAGCAGGCCGTTCGGCTCCGCCAGCGCGTGCGACAACGGCGGAAACGCCGCTGTGCCTTCAAGCCACGCAATCATGCTTGGCGCGATTTACTTTTTGGTGAGTTTGCAGTCGGCACACAGACCATACAGATACATTTCGTGATCCTGGATCTCGAAACCGTGTTCCGCGGCAATCGCGTCTTGGCGCTGTTCGATTTCCGGATCGTAAAACTCTTCAACCTTGCCGCATTTCACGCACACGAGGTGATCGTGATGGCTGCCCTGGTTCAGTTCGAACACGGCCTTGCCGGATTCAAAATGGTGGCGCGACAGCAACCCGGCTTGCTCGAACTGCGTCAGCACGCGGTAGACGGTAGCCAGGCCGACATCGGTATGTTCAGCCAGCAACAGCCGGTAAACATCCTCGGCGGTCATGTGCCTTTGGGTGCTGGTTTCGAACAGATTCAGGATTCTCAGGCGGGGACCGGTGGCTTTCAGGCCAATGTCCTTGAGGTCGGATGCTTTGCTCATGTCGCGTCTCTCGTGTGGTGCCGGTATGATAGCGGCTCCCGTCGCCGACACCAAACGAACAACCGCATGTATATCCGACTGATCGCCCCCCTCCTCGCCGCGATTGCGCTTTCCGCATGCAGCTGGCTGACCCCCTACAAACTCGATATTCCACAGGGCAACGAGGTAACGGCCGATCAGGTCGAACAACTCAAAGCCGGCATGAGCCGCTCGCAAGTGCGCTTCGTGCTGGGCACGCCGCTGCTGGAAGACCCGTTTCACGCCAACCGCTGGGATTACATCTATTCCGATGCCCGCAGCGGCAAGCTGAAAGAGAAGAAAACCTTCACGGTCTTCTTTGAGGGCGATAAGGCGGTTCGCTGGCAAGGCGAAACACTGCCGGCCCGCAAGAAGATCGATGCAGCAGAATTCGATCTGAACGCCAGCGCGCCGGCCGCCGCACCGACAGCCGTCCCGACCGCAGCCCAGCCAGCCGCATCAAGCCCAGCTGCGGTAGAAACCCGCCCGCTGACCGAATAACCCGACCGAAGCCGTAGCCATGACTATCAAGATTGCCATCGCCGGCAGTAACGGCCGCATGGGCCGCATGCTGATCGAAGCGACGTTGAACTCGCCGGATTGCCAGCTGCATGCTGCGCTCGATCGCTCAAGCAGCGAAGTGCTCGGCCACGATGCGGGCGCCTTCTTGGGCAGATCCAGCGGCGTGGATGTCACCGATCGCCTCGATGCCTTGGCCGGCGCCGACGTACTGATCGACTTCACCCGCCCCGAGGGCACGCTGGCACACGTCGCCAAGTGCCGCGAACTAGGTGTGAACATGATCATCGGCACCACCGGTTTCGACGAAGCCGGCAGCGCCGCGATTGAAGCCGCCAGCCGCGACATCGCCATCGTCCACGCCTACAACATGAGCGTGGGCGTGAATCTGCTGGTGAAATTGCTCGAAGTCGCCGCGAAAACACTTGCCACTGGTTACGACATCGAAATCCTGGAAATGCATCACCGGATGAAGGTCGACGCACCATCCGGCACCGCGCTGATGCTGGGCAAGGTGGTGGCCGATGCGATCGGGCGTGATCTGAAAGACTGCGCCGTCTATGCCCGTGAAGGCATCACCGGTGAGCGAGACCCATCGTCGATTGGTTTTGCCGCATTGCGTGGTGGTGACGTGATTGGCGATCACACCGTCATGTTCGCCGGCATGGGTGAACGGATCGAGATCAGCCACAAGGCCAGCAACCGCAACATCTACGCATCCGGTTCGCTGCGTGCCGCCGCTTTCCTGGCCGGCCGCAAAAATGGCTTCTTCGATATGCAGGATGTGCTCGGGCTCCGTTAACCCCGGCCACTGTCCCCCCAAGACAAAAGCACCGTGATGGTGCTTTTTGTCTTGTGGCCGCCGTCATTCCCTTGTAAAAATCCGCATTTCCGCTTTCCAAGGGCAGCCTCATGTCACGTCGAGACCGTTATCACCCGCTATCCATTGGCCTGCACTGGCTGATCTTCATCTTGTTCGCCGTTGCGTTGATCGCGATCGAGCTGAAGGGCAACTTCCCCAAGGGCACGCCACAACGCAGCCAGCTCATGCAACTGCATATGCTGGCTGGCCAACTGGTGCTCATTTTTGCGCTGGTGCGGGTCGCGGCACGCTGGCGCCTTGCAGCGCCCAAGATGTTTGGCAGTGGCTGGCAAATCGGCGCCGCCCATCTCGTGCATTTTCTGCTGTATGTGCTGATGTTTGCCTTGCCGCTGACCGCCATCGGTTTCATTCAGGCTGGTGGCGGTAGCGTGAGCTTCTTTGGCGCGGCGCTGCCGCAGTTGCTGTCGCCGGACCCGGCGCTCAAACCCACGCTCAAAGCCATCCATGAGTTCCTGGGCAACGCGGTGTATTTCGTGGTTGGTCTGCATGTTTTGGCGGCACTGTTCCACCACTTCATCATGAAGGACGACACGCTGCGCCGCATGCGCTGATACCGCACACGAATCGTCACTGCAATCCGTCACTACAAATAGAAAGGGGCGCCCGATATGGGCGCCCCTTTTGTCTTCGAGCAGGTTCAAACATTTGCGAACCACTTGCCGGAGCCCTTAACGGACCCATGATGCGGGTATTGATAATCCCGTCCGGAATGCACAGCGATACTGCCTAGGAGAAAAGAACGATCACCTTCATTCAACAATGTCGGCCGGTCCGCAACTCGTCGACACTTCAACGCTAGCACCAGCAGCAGCGCCGCGCTAGGCGTTACTGCCTGACACAAAACCTGACGACCAGGCCCACTGGAAGTTATATCCCCCCAGCCAGCCGGTCACGTCGACCACCTCCCCGATGAAATACAGTCCTGGCGCGGCTTTGGCCATCATCGTCTTCGAATCCAGCGCTTGCGTATCGACACCGCCCTTGGTCACCTCGGCTTTTTTATAGCCTGCTGAACCCGACGGGCGGAGCGGCCAGCGGTGCATTCTTTCCGCCAATTGCTGCACCTGCTTGGGCGAAAGTTGCTTGAGCGGCTTGGCGGTGATATCCGGCGCGAGCCAGGCATCGATGAATCGCCGTGGCAACAACTCAACCAATACATTGCCGACGTGCGCATCGCGGTTGGCACTGGCAAAGAACTCATCCAGATCAACATCCGGCGCCAGATCTAGCACGATCTCACCACCCGGCTGCCAGAAGCTGGAAATCTGCAAAATCGCCGGGCCGGACAAACCACGATGGGTCACCAGACTCGCCTCACGGAATGCCGTCTTACCCATGCGGGCCACGGTGTCTTCCAGAGCGACACCGGAAATTTCCGCCAACAGGCTCTCCGGCGGCAATTGCAACGGCACCAATGCCGGCACGGTTTCCACGATATCGAGGCCGAATTGGCGAGCAATGTCATAACCGATACCCGTTGCGCCAATTTGCGGAATCGACAGCCCACCGGTCGCCACGATCAGCGCCTCGGCCCGCCAGTTTTCTTCCGGCGTGATGACTTCGAATTGCTCACCGCGCCGCACTTCGGTGATCTTTGTGCTCATCCGCCACGTCACGCCGCCGCGGTCGCACTCGGCCTTGAGCATCTCGATGATTGCGCCTGAATGCTGATCACAGAACAACTGGCCGAGCGTTTTTTCATGCCAGGTCAGCCCGTAGGATTCGACCAGCTGGATGAAGTCATGCTGGGTATATTGCCGCAGCGCCGATTTGCAAAAGTGCGGATTCTGCGAGAGATAACACTCCGGCCGCACGTTCAAATTGGTGAAGTTGCAACGCCCACCGCCCGAGATGCGGATTTTCTCGGCCAGCTTGTCAGCATGATCGATCAGTACCACGCGCCTGCCGCGCAATCCGGCCGTTGCCGCCGCCATCATTCCGGCAGCGCCCGCGCCCAGCACGATTACATCGCACGTTTTCCAGTCCACCGCTGCCTCCTACAAAGCGCAACATTGTACTGGCATACACCTGCCGTACACTGCAGGTTTCATCCGCACATCATTGATCATGCGCTTGATTCTGCTCTGCTTCGGCTTTGTCGCCACGCTCGCCTATGCCGACGGCATCGTGCTCGCCAGCAACGGCGACACTTCCCCGTCATTCACGGCTCTGCAAACGGTCAGCGAAGGCCAAAGCATGCAATTGACGGCTGGCAGCTGTCTGGCCATTGCCGATCTGCGGCGCGGCAAGTTCTATCGCTGGACCGGGCCATGCGAGACCACACTCGCCGCACTAACTTGCAGCACCCGCCTGCTGCCACTCCCCGATCCGCTGCGCACCGCCTTGCAACACCTGCCGAAAACGTTCGCGACCATCACCAGCTTCGACGACACCCTGCCCAGCCGAACGATCTCGCCGCAACTGGCCAAAGCAAGCCAGCAAGCCAGCCAGTTCCGCAAACAGTACGGCAACGACAGCATCCTGCCGCTGCTGTATCTGCTCGATGCACAAGTCAGCGCCAAGGATGGCCTGGGCCTGCAAGACACGCTCAATGCACTGGCGCTAGCCATGCCGGACAACAAGCAAATCGGCGCTTTGCTGGCGCACGTGCGCCGGCTCGGATTGGTCGTTGGCACGCCAGCCTCCGGCCCACAGGTTGAAGTCCACCCGCTGGAGATGCGATGACCCGCCTGATCCGCCGCGCCAGCCCGGAAGGCCGGGTGAAATCAGGTCGTACCGCCGTGGTAAATCCGGAAGACGTATTGACATTCTGGTTCGGCCCGCCGCCGCTCGCCACACGGCCAGTCTGGTTTCAGCGTGACGACGCCTTCGATGCCACGATCCGCCGCCGCTTTCTCACCACGCTAGAGGCCGCCGGGCGTGGCGAATGTGCGCACTGGGCACAATCCGCGCATGGCGCACTGGCGTTGGTCATCGTGCTCGACCAGTTCCCGCGCAATCTGTATCGCGGCGAGGCAAATGCATTCGCCTTTGATGCACAAGCACGCGAAGTCGCCAACACAGCCATCGCCGCCAACCACCCCACCAAACTCACTCCGCTGGAACAACTGTTCCTTTACTTGCCGTTCGAGCATTCGGAGCAGCTGGCGGACCAAGAACGCGCCGTGGCGCTGATGGCCCACTGGCAGGATAACGCCGACTTGGCGGGCTTTTATCACTATGCCGTCATGCACCGTGCCGTGATCAGCCGGTTTGGCCGCTTCCCGCATCGCAACGCCGCACTCGGGCGAGCCAGCACGGACGAAGAGCGCGCTTATCTGGCAGAACCCGGCGCTGGCTTTTAAGTCACGATTTTCAAGTCGGTTTCATTACTACACCCGTACTCCATATCCCCGATTCAGGGTCATCCGCGCCAGGAATACAATTCCACATCCCCACACGCGCAGGCTTAGCCATGATCCAAGTGATTGCTTCCGACCTTGACGGCACGCTGCTCGACGCCAACCACACCGTCGATGCCTTTACCGCCCAAACGCTGCAGCAACTCGAGGCCAACGGGCAGCGCTTCGTCATCGCTACCGGTCGCCACTATCAAGATGTGCGCGGCATCCGGGATGTACTTGGCATTCGCGCCTACCTCATCACCTCGAACGGGGCCCGCGTGCATGACCCCGACAACAATCCGATCCATGCTGAAAACGTCGAGCCCGAATTCGTGCGCGCCCTGTGCCAGCCTGAATTCTCGTCCGGCACACGCCTGAATCTGTATCTCGACGACGACTGGCTGATCGATGCCGAAGACGAACGCCTGGCCAGCCTGCATCAGGATTCCGGCTTCATGTATCACGTGGCCGACCTGACCCGGCACTCCGGCGAAGGGGTTGCCAAGGTGCTGTACGTTGGCGACCACGAACACCTCCTCCTCCTGGAAGACAAAATCCGCGAGCGCTTCGGCGACGAGCTGTATGTGACTTTCTCGATGCCGGATTGCCTGGAAATCATGGCGCCGACCGTCTCCAAAGGCCACGCGCTGACGGTCGTGCTGGGTGAGCTGCGCGTGCCACACGAAGACTGCGTCGCATTCGGCGACGGCCTCAACGACAAGGAGCTGCTGCAAACCGCCGGCCAGCCCTTCCTGATGGGTAACGCCAACCCGAAACTGGTGGCGCAATTGCCGGGGGTGCCGCAAATCGGCACCAATGACGAAGCGGCCGTCGCCCACCACCTGCGCCAGCTGCTGCTATAACGACCCACTGCGACCCACTGCCAGCGGCCGTTTATCGCATCACGCGGAAATTCCCGCTGGCAACGCGTCTAACGAGAACCAGAATCGAAGCTGCATTTTTGTGGGAGAAACAACCATGAGCATGACCTGGAACAGCTTGCTGCTTGGCTCGGTGCTGATTGCCGCCATGGCGGGCGCATCGGCATCCGGTGGTGGCGCTGGCGGCATCAAGGTGCAAGGAAG
Source organism: Andreprevotia chitinilytica DSM 18519 (assembly GCF_000711875.1). GTDB lineage: Bacteria > Pseudomonadota > Gammaproteobacteria > Burkholderiales > Chitinibacteraceae > Andreprevotia > Andreprevotia chitinilytica. Next base: position 448,596 of record NZ_JONM01000002.1, on the reverse strand, counting down.
CGACAACACCTCGCAAAGCGTTCAACGCAAGATCGATGCCAAGCAATGGGATGACGCGCTCGAGATCCTGGCCAAGGCGCGCGCCAAAGAACCGAACAATGCCGACTGGTGGAACTGGACTGGCTACGCCGAACGCCAACGCGGCCATCTGCCCGAAGCGTTCGACGCCTATCGCGAAGCCCTAAGGCTCAACCCCAGAAGCTTGGGCGCACACGAATATCTGGGCGAAGCCTATCTGCAGAACAACCAGCCCGACGAGGCGAACAAACAATTGGCCGAGCTGCAGCGCCTATGCGGCAGTTGCGAGCAATTCAACGAGTTGTCCGAAGCCATCCTGCTGTACAAGACCAAACATCCTTGATCGGACCTTGCGGTGATTGGATGTGCACATAAAAAAACGGCGGGATAACCCGCCGTTTTTTTTATGTCGACCGACGACCGAACAACCAGACCAAACGCAGCGTCAAACGCGATAACGCCGGATCGCATCCTGCAACTGCTGTGCAATCTGGCGCAGTTGCTCGGCTGAATTCGCCGTGCGCGATGCGTTGGCATTGCTCTCTTCACTCATTTGCGCCACGCGCTCGATCTGCTGGGCAATGCTGTTGCTGGCCCCGCTTTGCTCACGCATGGCCCCGGAAATCTCGCTGACCTGTTGCACCACGCTATCCGTGCCGCTGCGAATCTGTGCGATTGCGCTGCTGGCCTGTTGCGCCTGCGTCACCCCGTCGTTCACCAGATCGACCGCCTGTTGCATTGCGGCGACCGTCTCGTTCGCGCCGGACTGGATCGCGCCGATCGTGCCGGCGATTTCCTGCGTCGAAAGCGACGTCCGCTCTGCCAGCTTGCGCACTTCATCCGCCACCACCGCAAAACCACGGCCGGATTCGCCGGCGCGGGCCGCTTCAATGGCGGCATTCAATGCCAGCAGATTGGTCTGATCGGCAATCTCCTTGATCACACCCATCACGGTGTTGATGCTGACCGTGCGCTCTTTCAGGCTTTCGATCTGCGTGGCGGCTTGCTGCACCGTCTGCGCGATGCCGGTGATCTTGCCGATGGTGCCCTCGATCACCGTGCCACCGCTGACCGCTTGCTTGCCGGCATGGCGGGCCGATTCATCGGCTTCGCTGGAACGATCCGCCACGTGGGTCACGCTCACCGTCATTTCTTCTACGGCGGCGGCCATGCTGGCGGTCGATTCGCTTACCTTGCGCGATGCGGAAGACATATGCGATGACGCATCCGCCAAGTCATGCGCCGAGCGGCCAAGGCCATCGCCAACCTGATGCAATTGACGGAAGCTCTGCTGCATCGTATCGAGCAAGCGGTTGAACGCCGTCAACGTCTGGTTGACTTCATCCTCGCCACGGGCCGGCAGCCGGCGGGTGAAATCGTAATCGTTGGAGAGATTCACGACGAAATCGCGCAATTGGCCAAGCGGGCCAATGGCGCTCCTGACGATCAGGGTGCCGATCAGGAACAAACCAATCGCGGCGACCAGCGAGATCACAATGCCTACGGTCTGGCCGGTGTTGATCGCAGAAAATACCGTGTTACGCGCCGTCTCACCCAATTTGAGGTTGTATTCATCCATCTTGATGAGCGCCGCAATGGCCGCATCCGCTTGCGGAGCAACCTTGGCAGCAATCGCCGCTTGCGCATCGCCGTAATTGCCATCCTTGGAAAACTTGATGATCTCCGGCAGCAATGCGATGTATTTGCCGACTTCTTCGCGCGCCAGCTTCAAATCAGCCTGATCGGTCGCATCGGCAACATACTTGCTTTGATAAAGGTCGAATAACTGGTTGATTTCAGAGTGCAATTGATTCAAATGCGCTTCGGTTTTGTCCTTCTCGGCCATATCGCTTTGCAACATGTGCTGATACACCAGCACACGCGATTGCATGAACCGGACTTGCACCTTATCAACCGTTTGCACCGAGGGCACCGCACCGTCGAGCATATCGCTCGAATTCACCCGGATTTTCGCCAGCAACAACCCGGATACCAAGGCGATCAGCACGACGGCGCCTACACCCAGCCCACACAACAAATACAAACGCGTTGCTATCTTCACGACCTGCATTCCTCGTTATTGTTTGAATCAAAACCAATTCATGCCACTGTAACAGAGCAGGTGAGACCATCCCATTTCAACCGGGCGTGCCAGACAAATTTCCAACACTATGGTTGGGAAAGTGCCACTGCATATGGACTATGCATCTGAATACAACACATTGGCGCAATAAGCATCAGATATTGGATGGGACGATACGAATCAGCCCACAAAACAAAACGGCGAGGAATCCCGCCGTTTTGTTTACTTCTCGTCACCGGAAATCCATTTGCCAATCTCAAGGATTGGCAGACTCGGGGGCGCCCACCAGGGATACAAAACCATTGCGCGTCTGGTCGAAGTCGTACAATGCGCCTTGTTGAATATCGAAATACCAGCCAATCAATGCGAGACTGCCGGCATCGACCCGCTCGGCAATAAAGGGAAAGGTCATCAGATTGTCGAGGGAAACTATGATTGATGCCATTTCACAGGCACGGACCTGATGATCCAGCGATTTGTGCGCCAATTCGCGCAACACATGCTCGCGAGCCGGCTGGGCGATACGCACCCAATTGCCAACGAAATTGGCTTCCGTCTTGGGCTCGTAGCCACGCATCAACCCGCGGATACCGCCGCATCCGGAATGGCCCAGCACGATGATCTGCTGCACCTCCAGATCGCACACCGCGTATTCGATCGCCGCCGATACGCCGTGATGGGAGCCATCACGCTCGAACGGCGGCACGAGGTTCGCCACGTTACGCACCACGAACAGATCACCCGGATCGCAATCAGTCAGCAAGGCCGGATCGACACGCGAATCCGAACAGCCGATCACCAGCGTGGTGGGGTTCTGACCCGCTTTGAGCGAGTTGAACAGCGCGTTGTGTGCGCCAAAGTATTTATGCTGAAAGCGGCGAAAGCCGCCAATGAATTTCTCGACATCGTGCACTCTGTATTCCTCTTCCTTAGTGCAAACCGCCATGCAACCTATCCCGGCCGGGCTTATGAGCCCGTCATTGTACCCGGTTTACCGCCTCGTCCGCTGCTGGGAAAATCGAGCAGCCAGATTGACCAAAGATCTGCCGAATCGTACTGATTGAACTATTTTCAAGCCAAAACCATCAACAACCGAAAGCAACAACAAAAAATCCAGGGGAAGCAACCACATGAGCAAGGAACGTTTTTTACCACTGCTACGCGAGCTGGCACGTTGCTATCAGTCGTTTGAAACCGCATCTGGCCGGCATATCCGCGCACTGGGCCTGACGCCACCGCAATTTGACATCATCGCCACGCTGGGCAATACCCCCGGCATGAGCTGCGGCGAACTGGGAGAGAAAACGCTGATCACCAAAGGAACGTTGACCGGGGTGCTCGATCGGCTGGAGGCACGCAAACTGCTGGTGCGCGAAGTCAACAACGCTGATCGTCGCAGCATGATCGTCCGCCTCACGCCGGCTGGTGAAGCCTTGTTCGATGAGGTGTTCCCGGCGCATCTGGCCTATATGCGAGCGCATTTCGCACCGCTGGACGACGCCGCACTGCTCGCCATGCAGACCCAGTTGCAACACCTGCGCAAAGCGTTTGAAACCGTCCCCAACCTCTGATTCATTTTTTTTGAACCTTTTGAACGGATTATTTCGCTTTCTGCACACACAAGAGCCTTTTAATATCGCATCAATCATTCAGTTAGCCTGAACAGGCACACCTGAAAACCGGAGTTCTCATGCAACGCTACAGTTCTGCCCAGATCGCCCTGCATTGGCTGATTGCCCTGTTGATCTTCTCCGCCTTCGGTCTTGCCTGGTACTTCGGCAGCGTCGAAATCACCTCGCCGGCCACCTTCAAACTGAAAGGCTCGCTGATCGTGTGGCACAAGTGGGTCGGCATTACCGTACTGGCGCTGGTCCTCATTCGCCTCGTCCTGCGAGTGGTCCGCGGTGCACCGGCGGCGCTGCCGAACCAACCGGCATGGCAGGTGAAAGCCGCCGAAGCCACGCACTACCTGCTGTACGCGCTGATGGTTGCCCTGCCCGTCATCGGCTGGCTGCTGACCTCCGCCAAAGGCTACCCGGTGGTGCTGTTCAAACTGGTGCAACTGCCGGATCTGGTTGGCAAAGACGAGGCCCTGGGCAAGACGCTGCAAGACGTGCACGAGTTTGCCGCCTACACGTTGCTCGCCTTGGTGGCCCTGCATGCTGCGGCTGCGATCAAACACCATTTCATCGACCGCGATGACACGCTCAAACGGATGCTGCCATCGAGTTCCAGCCGCAAAAACGGGCTGTAAAAAGGAGAACCACAAGCATGAAACGCTTCAGCTTCAACTCATTGGCACTGGCGAGCCTGATCGCCGCCGCCAGCCTCTCGGCCAACGCAGCGACCCTGAACGCCGGCAAGAGCCAGCTGGGTTTCTCGTTCAAGCAGATGGGCGTCCCGACCGAAGGCCGCTTCAAGGCATTTACCGCCAACGTCGATTTCGACGCCGCCAAGCCCGATGCCACCAAGGCTGAATTCACGGTCGATCTGGCCAGTATCGATGTCGGCAGCAGCGATGGCAACAACGCGGTCAAGGGCAAGGACTTCTTCAATACCGCCAGCGGCCCGAAAGCCACGTTCACCGCCAAATCGGTGAAGGCGCTGGGCGGCGGCAAGTTTGAAGCCCGCGGCCCCTTGACGATGAAGGGGGTCACCCGCGACATCGTCTCGACATTCACCGCCAAGACCGCTGGCGCGGAAACCACGCTGGAAGGCACCTTCCCGCTGCAGCGCCTGCAATTCAAGATCGGTGAAGGCGCGTGGGATGACACCGACGCGATCGCTGATCTGGTTACCGTGAAATACAAGTTCGTTCTCAACGGCAAGTAATTGCCGACTACCCCTCGTCGACTGCAACACCATCTGCATCTGGAGAAAACTGACATGAAGAAACTGCTTGCTGCTGCGCTTGTCGCGGCTTTCGCTTCCGCCGCCTACGCCGCCCCGGTGACCTACGCGGTTGATCCGTCCCACACTTACTCGACATTCGCCGTCAATCACTTCGGTTTCTCGACCGTGACTGGCCGTTTCGACAAGACCAGCGGCACCGTGACGCTGGATCTGGAAAAGAAGACCGGCGCAGCCGACATCGCCATCGAAACCGCCAGCCTCGACAGCGGCTGGCCGGCACGCGACAAACACTTGAAGTCCGCCGACTTCCTCGATGTCGAGAAATTCCCGGCCATGACTTTCAAGTCGGACAAGTTCAAGTTCGACGGCGACAAGCTGGTGTCGGTCGATGGCAACCTAACCCTGCATGGCATCACCAAGCCGGTGACGCTGACCGTGACCAACTTCAAGTGCGTTGATTCGCACCCGATGATGAAGAAGCCGTGGTGCGGCGCTGATGCTACCGCCACCATCAAGCGTAGCGACTTCGGCGTTGCGGCTTTCGTACCGGCCGTTGGCGACGATCTGAAGCTGACGCTCGAAATCGAAGCCGGCAAGCAATAAGCCTGTTTCACCGCAGCGCTGCTGCAACAAAAAGCCCGCATCTCGATGCGGGCTTTTTGTTGCCATTCGTTTGGCCGGGTTCTGATTGGCGAGGTTCACGCCGGATACTTGGCAGCGATTTTCCGCACCGTGGTTGAGTTGCGCACCGTCAGCGGCATGCCGATGGTTTTCTCCAGCAACGGCCCGGAAAACATCGAATCGCTAAAACGATCTCGGCACAGCCAATAAATTTCGGTCCCCTCGAACTGAAACTCGTCCACCGGCGAACCGAACGCCGCCAGCTTCTGCTGTGCCTGTGCGCTCACCGGCGCAGCAGCGAAGCCGATATACAGCCCCGCCTGCTCCGGCAATTCACCGAAGGCGGACTGGCGGGCAACGATCGCGGCCAGCGCCGCCGCCGAGCGCACGAATGTCGCCACCTCGAAACCCAATGCCTGCTTCAACCCGGCTTCGATTTGCAGCGCCAGCCCGTCGTTCGGTTCGGCATCGAAGATCACGTTGCCGCTGGCGATGAACGTCTCCACATTCGCGAAGCCCATCGCTTCGAAAATCTGCCGCAAGCGTTCCATCTTGACCGTGCGCCCGCCCACGTTGATGGCGCGGAGAAATGCAATCTGTCGTGACATGACTACCCCTGAAAGTACTCAAGACATGCAACACCAAGTATCAGCGGGCGGAAGCCGCCATCCAATCCCCGATGCTGCGATCAGCAGCGAGCTTGTCCAGCCACCATTTGAGCGCCCGGCCGCTGCCGCTGGTGCGCCAGGCGGCATACATGTGCGGAGCGGGGCGGGTTTCCTGTACCACCTTCTGTACCAGTCGACCATCCGCCAGATACGGCGCAGCAGCTGCACGGGGCAAATAGCCGCAGCCAAGTCCGGCCAGTTGCGCGGACAGCTTGGCCTCCAGACTGGGCACGGTCAGCGTCGATTGGCCCGCCAGAATGCCCACAGTCCGCGGCAACAGCGCACGGGCCGAATCGGCGATGGCAATCGAGCGATGCTCCCGAATCAGCGTCGGAGACAAAGGTTCCGGCTGCGTGGCGAGCGGATGATGCGGCGCCATCGCAAAAACGAAAGCCGCTTCCCCCAGCAACAAGGTGGCGTAGCCGCCCCCCGCCGGCCCATCCATCGCCGCGCCGATCACCAGATCCGCCCGGTTCTCGGTCAGGGCATCCCACACGCCTGCCAGCGCCTCGCGTGAGAAGCGCAAGCGTGTACCGGAATCGAGCGCATCGAACTCGGCCACCATCGGCCACAGCAAATCGAACGGCAGCAGCACGTCCAGCACGATGCGCAACTCGGTTTCCCAACCGGTGGCGACGCGCTTCACGCGGCATTCAATGTCGTTCGCCGCACGCAGCAATACCCTGCCCTCCTCCAGCAAAGCTTCGCCGGCTTCGGTCAATTTGGCGCGATGGCCGCTGCGATCAAATAGCTGCACATCGAGGTCGTCCTCCAGTTTCTTGACGGTGTAGGTAACAGCCGACGGTACGCGATGCGTCTCCTCCGCCGCGGCGGCGAAGCTGCCTTTGCGGGCAATGGCATCGATGATCTGCAAGGCTTCCAGGCTCAAACGCAGCATGGCAACTCCCCCTATGGAACAAGCCAGGAACAAGCTAGAAACAATCAAAGAAACGATCAGGAAATATGAACGATTAGCGCGAATTTCTCCGCTATCCATGCCTTGAAGTCAAGCCTAGTATCGCTCTCATCCATCAACGAATTCGAAAGGAGCCACGTTATGCTAACCCTTCGCAAAGCCCAAGAACGCGGCCATGCCAACCACGGCTGGCTGGACTCCTGGCACAGCTTCTCGTTTGCCGGCTATTACGACCCGGCACACGTCCATTTCGGTGCGCTGCGCGTGATCAACGAAGATCGCGTCGCCCCCGGCATGGGCTTTGGCACGCATCCGCACCGCGACATGGAAATCATCAGCTACATCCTTGAAGGCGCGGTACAGCATCGGGACAACATGGGCAATGGCTCGGTGATCCGGCCGGGCAGTGTGCAACGGATGAGCGCCGGCACGGGCGTGCAGCACTCCGAATTCAACCCGTCGAACACGGAAGAGGCGCACTTCCTGCAAATCTGGCTGATGCCGAATGTAGAAGGCGTGCCGCCCTCGTATGAGGAAAAAGAGTTTTCCGACGCCGAAAAACGCGGCGCCTTGCGGCTGGTGGTCTCGCCCGATGGCGCGGCTGGATCGGTGAAAATCCATCAGGATGCGCGGCTGCATGCTGGCCTGTTCGATGGCGAAGAAGCACTCACCTGGCCGATCCCGGCCGGCCGCAAGGTCTATCTGCATGTGGCACGTGGCACCATCCAGGCCAATGGCCTCGCACTGACCACCGGCGATGCGCTGATGCTGGACAAAGAAAGCGCGCTGCAACTGGCACAGGGCCGTAACGCCGAAGTGCTGGTGTTTGATTTGGCATAAACGCAGCGCACAGGATGCCGGGCTGGTGCCTGGCATCCTGTCCCCGCTGTGCTCCTGCACGTAAAAAAGCCGCTTATCAGCCGAATTATTTTTTTACATTCAAGCACTTGACGTAACAGGTGATTTTCCGGGTAAATCACTCCTCGGTGACAGCTCGCTGACACCGGATAAAAACATATATATCTGGAGGAGTACCCAATGAAGATGCCGATGTTCCGTCGCGGACACGGGAAGCTGGCGCTCGCCGTCATTCCTGCCGCACTCGCCGCCCAATTCGCCCTCGCATCAAGCTACCCGACCTGGCAAGCCGACACCTACTACACCACTGGCACCATCGTTTATTACAACGGCCACGACTACAAAGCGCTGGTCAATCAGACTGACTACGCCAGCTCCGGCTGGAACCCGACGACGGCCAGCTTGTGGGCCGATCTGGGTGCCGATACCAGCGCCACCCCGGCACCGACCGCCGCACCGACTCCCAAGCCGACCGCTACGCCGACGCCGGTTCCCGTCACGGCGACCCCGACGCCCAAGCCAGTCACCCCGACACCTGTTGCTGCAACGCCTACCCCGGTGCCGGTCACCGCAACGCCGACGCCATCCGGCACCTGCTATGCCGCTTGGGATTCGACCAAGGCTAACTACAACCAGGGCGACAAGGTCACCCTGAATGGCGTCAACTACGTCGCCAACTGGTGGACCAGCGCCAACCCGGCCACCAACAGCGGCCCGTCCGGCTCCGGCAAGGACTGGACCGTGATCGGCACATGTGGCGGCACCACGGCAACGCCAGTGCCAACAGCAACCCCGACACCGAAGCCGACCGCAACACCCACACCGGCCCCGACTACCGTACCGACCGCAACCCCGGTGCCGACGGCCACACCAGTCCCGACCGCTACACCGACCCCGTCACCGTCGTCGGTCACCACCACCGGCACCATCAACTTCCACCTGCTGCTGGGCGCTGGCGCTGCGCAAGATAGCCTGACGCTGGATGGCGACAATTACACCGATCTGATCATGTCCAACATGGTGGCCGGCGTGATGTATGGCCATCTGATCCAGGAATACTATCCGGGCATGCAATTCAACAAGGATTATCTGTATGGATCGATCCTGGGCCAATTGCTGCAGGAAAACATTGCCACTGGCGACTATAAGTCCAGCACCAATCTGATCGACCCTTCCACGGATCAGCAAGCGGTCATGGGCGCCGGGCAAGGCGGCCCGTATCAAATCAACAATTACGCCGCGGATATGGTGTCCGGCAGCTATACGCCGGGCGGGCATTCGCTGATCAACTATATCGCGCTGCAAAAGAATATCGGCTACACCATGGCCGATGCCGGATCGCAATATACGAAGGTCACGCCGCCATCGTTCAACAATAAATACTACGGGCCGATGTTGACCGGGTATTTCCATTACAACGACTTTGTAGCGCTGATCGTGACCGGTAAAGGCACCGGCGGCTGGACCACACCGTGGCAACCGGCTTATGACAACGCCTTGGTCAACTTCAAGGGTCTGCCGAACAACTTCCTGGATGTGCTGCTGAACGTGGCATACAACCAGGGGTACTACGGCACGTTGATGTCGAGCTACAGCACGCTCGCCTCGACGGCAACAGCCTCGACAGTGGCAACGGTCAACGCCTATAGCTCGGTGTGGGGCAAGACCGATACCTATGCCCAATATCCGTACCAGGTGCACTACTACCTGGATCAGATCTACGGCAATCCGATCCCGACCACGAGCGCGACCACCTTTGTCACGCCGCCGAATCACGTGGCATTCAGCATGGTGACCTTGGCGAATGTGTTCCAGAACGTGTTCGGCACGCTGTCCTACGTCAATAGCAGCACGACTTCCGCGACGTATATTTCCGCAGCGCAATCCCAGGCGGCATTTAGTGCAGCCTTGGCGACGCATGGCGTATCGGCCACTGCCACGCTGGATTTGAGCAATGCGGCAAATCGTGCGCAAATCTTCGGTATTCTGGAGACGGCAATCGGCAATCTGGAAACGAATCTGGGCATGCAATTCAACGCAACAACCAATTCGCAGCTTTAATTCGCATTGATATCACACGTAACACGTTAAAAAGCGCTGACCTCGGTCAGCGCTTTTTTTCGCCTGCATGGTGTCATGATGACCTCAACGATGCGGGCCCAGTTCCTCCTGCCAATCCTGCGACACCCAATCGGACCAACGCGCCAGATCGGATTTGGCCGCTTGCTGATCGCTCAACGGATAGACCGGCCACTGCACCATCGGCAAAGGATGGGCGGACCATTGCGCAATCGGCGCTTCGCGCCAGACGGTGGATTTACGCATGGATGCCAGGGCGGACAGGGTGGCCAACATCGGGCCGAGCCGGGAAAGGATGCCGATCATGATTCACCTCGCTTGTAGTCGTGAAAGTACAGGCCATCGACACTCGTGATGCCGGGGTCCTGTTGTCACTGCAGCAAGAGGCATGCCATCAACCAGAAAGGCAAATAAATCAATAAAAACAATGCATTGAGTGAAAATCAGCGCCATACAGGCGCTGATGACTTGTCGCGATCTTGATCCGGCAGCGTGCATCCCCAGCAAATGATGCACTGCAACAGCGCAATCAAAGCGTCTTGACCACCCACTTCAAGCCTTCGTCCTCGGGATGGGTCTGGATGGTAAAACCAAGGTATTTCATGAACGCCAACATGGTCTTGTTGCTGGCCAGCACCTCGCCTTCAACCGTGGTGAGGTGCTTGTCGCGAGCGGCATTGAACAACGCCTCCATCAGCCGCGCCCCCAAGCCTTTGCCCTGCCACTGATCACTGATCACGATGGCGAATTCGCAGCTGGAGTAATCCGGATTCACCACGAAGCGCGCCACAGCCACGATGATCTCGCCGCCGCCCGACTCCACCGTCGCCACCAACGCGATTTCGCGGGCGTAATCGATCTGGGTGAAGCGTGCCAGCATCACCTGTGGCAGCGTCTTGAGCGTGTTCATGTAGCGGTTGTAGCGCGTCTCTTCCGACAAGCCATTCACGAACTTGACGATCAGTTCGGCGTCTTCCGGGCGGATCGGCCGCACGGTCATCGGCATGCCGTTCTTGAGCTGCGTGACCTGCACCAGATGCGAGGGATACGGGTGGATCGCCATGTGCTGATAACGGCGTTGCCCTTCTGGCGGTTGCGCCAGCAGCACGCGCGCATCGACGGCAACCACGCCGGTATCGCTGGCAATCAACGGGTTGATGTCGAGCTGCTGGATTTGCGGCAGCTCGCACACCATTTCGGATACGCGCAGCAACACGGCCTTGATCGCCTCCACATCAACGGCCGGCTGGTTGCGGAAATTACCCAGCATCTTCTTGACCCGCGTGCGGCGGATCAAGTGTTCGGCCAGCACCTCGTTCAGCGGCGGCAGGGCAACGGCGATGTCGTTGAACACTTCGACCGCGATGCCGCCCGCGCCGAAAGTGATCGCCGGGCCAAAGGCGCGGTCGGTCGCCACGCCCACCATCAATTCGCGGCCGAATTTGCGGTTGTGCATCGGTTGCACCGTCAGCCCGCGCATCTTGTCGCCGAAGCGGTCATGCGCACGCGCCAGCATCTTGCTGGCTTCAGAGGCAACCTGCACGATGCTGGTGAGATTGAGCGCCACGCCATCGACGTCGGTCTTGTGGGTGAGCCCTTCGACATCGAGCTTGAGCACCACCGGCAAGCCCATGCCCATGGCGATATTGACTGCGTCGTCGGCGCTGGCAGCACGCATGGTCAACGTGACGGGGATATGGAAGGCACGCAGCAGCGCCTTGGATTCGATTTCATCCAGCACCATGCGCCCGCTTGAAAGGGCGGTATCGATGACCATCCGCGCCGTGTCCAGGTCCGGCGCTTCCCATTCGCCCAGCGGCCCCGGCGTCTGCAGTAGCAACTGTTGGTTGTATTGCCATGCGGCAAGCGCATAAAACACTTCGACGCCATGCTCTGGCGCTGAGAAAACCGCGCAGGCGTCCTTGGAGAGCAGACGGCGCGACGCATCGACCTTCTTGCCGCCAATCCACGCCAGCAACACTGGCTTATCGCTGGTCTTGCGCAGCGCGATCATTGCCTCGGCCGTTGCCATGTGGTCGGTGCCGGCTTGCGGAGTGAAAACGACCAGGACGCCATCGATGTTCGGATCGGCGAGAGCAGCTTCGGTCGCGGCGCGGAAGCGCTCCGGCGGCGCATTGCCGAGAATATCGATCGGATTGCAGTGGCTGGATTGGGGCGGCAGAACAGCGTCGAGTTTCGCGACGGTTTCCGGGGCGAGCTTGGGCAACTCGATATGCAAGTCACGCGCTCGGTCCACCGCCATCAAACCCGCGCCGATGCCGTTGGTGATCACCGCAAGCCGGCGGCCCTTGGTGCGATAACTGCCATTGAGCACGCGTGCAGCGGTAAAGAGCTGATTGATCGAGTCGAGCCGCAGCACGCCAGCGCGGCGCAATGCGGAATCGAATACGTCGTCACGGCCGATCAGACGTTCCGAGTGGGTGCGGCCCAGCTTCACATCTTCATCGTAACGGCCAACCTTGAGCACCATCACCGGCTTGGAGCGCGCAGCCGCCCGCAGCGCAGACATCAGTGTGCGGGCGTCGTGCACGTCTTCGATGTAGAGCAGGATGCTGCGGGTTTTCGGGTCTTCGACGAGGTAATCGAGCGTTTCGCCGACGTCGACATCGGTCGCACTGCCCAGCGAGATGACGGAGGAAAAACCGACATCGTGCGATTCGGCCCAATCCAGAATCGCCGAGGTCACGGCGGAGGACTGAGAGAGCAGCGCCAGGCTGCCCGGCTTGATCTTGCCCTGGTAATTGCCGGCGGAGAACTTGCTCGCCGCACGCGCCATGCCAAAAACGCTCGGGCCGAGAATACGCACGCCATACTGGCGGGCGCGGGCGTGAATCTTGTCGAGCAAGCGTTTGGATGCGGCATCCGTGCCAACGAAATCGCACGACATGATGACCGCAGCACGGATGCCCGCCTTGCCGCACTCATCGATCAAACCCGGCAAGGTGCGAGCCGGCGTGGTGATGATGGCCAGATCAACCGGCGCCTTGATCTTGGCGACCGTCTTGAACGCCGGCACGCCTAGTACCGCGCTGCGCTTGAGGTTCACCGGATAGAGCTTGCTGGTGCCGCCGCCAAAGCCGGCCTCAACCAGATTGGCAAACACCGTCGTGCCCACTGTGCCCGGCGTTTCGGACGCGCCGATCACGGCCACGGTCTTCGGGTCGAACAAGGGGGTGAGATAGTGTTTTTTCATCGCCGGCGAATATCAGAATTTGCTGTTTATGATAACGGGCAAGTATCGCAATCATTTAACGATAATGCACTGCACAATGTCACTGGGATGAGTATTGACGGGCGATGCCGTGGCCGCAATGGCACAATCCCGACGATTCACAATCCGCAGGATGCGATCCGTGCCCTATCTGGCATTCATTACCGTAGTCTGGGCGTTGTCGTTCAGCCTGATCGGCAACTATCTGGCCGGTCACGTCGATAGCGATTTCGCCGTGCTGGCCCGCGTGGCATTGGCTGGGCTGGTATTTCTGCCGCTGACCCGTTTGCGTGGCATCGCGCCGCAACGCATCGTCGGCACCATGACGGCCGGCGCCCTGCAGTTCGGCATCACCTACTTGCTGCTCTACCGCTCGTTCGCCTTCCTGACCGTGCCGGAAGTGCTGCTGTTCACCATTTTCACGCCGATCTATATCACCCTGATCGACGATGCCTTCAATCGCCGCTTCACCCCCAGCGCGTTTGCCGCCGCCTTGCTGGCTGTCGTCGGTTCGCTGGTGATCCGTTACGACAACCTGAGCGCGCATTACCTCACCGGCTTTTTGATGTTGCAGCTTGCCAACCTCACCTTTGCCGCCGGCCAGATCGGCTACAAGTATTTGCTCCGCCGCTATCCAACCGACTTGCCCGCACGAGCGAGCTTTGGCTGGTTCTTTGCCGGCGCCTTGCTGGTCGCCCTGCCCTCGTATTTGATCTTCGGCAACCCGGCCAAACTGCCCGCCACCGATGTGCAATGGGCCGTGCTGGCCTTTCTCGGCCTGATCTCGTCGGCGCTGGGTTTCTTCTGGTGGAACAAGGGCGCGACGTTGGTGGATGCCGGCACGCTGGGGGCGATGAACAATATGCATATCCCGGTCGGCATTGCGCTCAACCTCCTGATCTGGAACCGGCATGCCGACATCCCGCGCTTATTGATCGGTGGTGCGATCATCGCCACTGCGGTATGGCTGAACCGGCGCTGGCGGCGCGCAACCGTAGAACTCTAAGAACCTGCTCACGATCTTTTGAAAAGTCGGTTCAGCCAATGCGGCGCAATACCCTTTCGCGTGCGAATCTTTGATTCGCCCAGCTATAGGGATTGCACCCTACGAAATCATGGGCGGTAGCGCACAACTGCTGCGGTTTTATCTCGCGATGGTTGCGCCGCGGGTTTTCGTCCCCTTTCGCTAAGCGCCGAGGGAGTGTCGCGAGACCTTAGGCTCGCGACCGACCGAGGGTAGCCTGGAGGGCCGCCCAGCGGGGGTCGCCTTTGGAGTGGAGAGGGCTTTGGCGAGACAAAGTCCTTTCCCCGGCCGCGGGACGGATTCCCGCTGTAATGCCTTTACTCGCGCCGCAGGCGCATAACTGAAAGATCGTGAACGGCTTTCTAAGCAATCATCCTTGCGCTTTCATCTTGCCTCCGTACACTGACCATGCCAAATGCATGATCAACCGCTTGGGAAATGCGTCGATGAAACTCGCAACCGTCTGCAGCGCCATCCTGTTCTACCCCTTGTGCTTGTCCGCTGCCTGGGCGCAGGAGCCCCCCAGCGAAGCCGAGCTGCAAACCGAATACCGGCATTTCGCCATCACTTACCCGGCGCAGCAACGCCAGTACAAGATCAGCCATATCCTGCTGGCCAACGGCCGGGACAGCTTCAAAGCGCTGGAAAAACTGCGCAGTGGCCGCTCGTTCGCCAGCGTGGCACAAGAAATGTCACGCGATGAAAAGACCAAATCCCAAGGCGGTGATGTGGGCTGGCTCTATCCGCGTCAGATGACGTGGGAACTATCCACGGCGCTGCCGCTGATTCCCAAGGGCCAAGTCAGCGAACGGGCCGTGAAAGCACCAGATGGCTGGCATGTGATCCGGGTCGACGACGTGGCCGATGGCGTACCGCCGCCGTATGAAAAAGCCCGCCCAGGCTTGTTGCGAATCTTCAACGACACGCTGGCCACCATCGATGCCAAGCACAGCCAGCCGGACGCACTCGGCAATACCTTGGCCGCCCTGGTGATCGGTCCAGCGCAGGCCAAACGGCTGCTCGATGCCGGCGCCAACCCCAATGCCATGAATAGCGACGGCGTCTCCCCCTTGGTCATCGCCTGCATGAGCGGCGACTTCGAATTGATCGATATGCTCTTGAAAGCCGGTGCCAATCCGACGCTCAGAAAAGAAAAGGGCCTGAACGCCTGGTACGAATGCCTGCGCACCCGGCCGGATACCGACAAGATCGTGGCGGCACTGATCAAGGCCGGCAAATTCGACGAGCCGGATGGCTTCGGCCTCTACCCGATCCATATCGCAGCACTACACGACAATGTGGTCGCCGTGCGGGCCTTGGTGCGCGCCGGCGTCAACTTCGAACAGCGCGACCCCAATCACAAGACCCCGCTGATGTCCGCGGCCAGTGCCAACGCCCCCGCAACCGCCAAGCTCCTGCTCCAGCTGGGCGCCGATCCGCTCGCGACGAATGACGATCCGAAAATCCCACGCACCGCTTTTTCCTATGCGCAGCTCGGCACGCCCAACAGCCCGGTCTACAGCACGGCGACCGAAGAATTGCTGCACGCCGCAACGTTCGAAGCGGCCCGCAAGAAGACCAAGAAACAGCTCGATGTCTTCGTGGTGCAGGACGACAAACGCATCCATGTTGATGGCAGCCCGATCGTTCTCAAGCGCAAGCCGTTCAGCTTTGAATTCACGCTGACCAACACGGACTCGGTGCTCGTCCATGCCACGCTCGACGATGCATTCATCCGCGCACTGAGCACAGACCCGATACATAGCTCTCTGGGTTCGGGCGGCACCTTCGAGGCTGAGCCCAATGATCACTCGACGCACGATCTGTTTCTGCAGCCCGACGATCGCGGCAACCAGGTCTGGTGGGCCAACAAGGACGGTACGCGCTTCGATAGCTCGCGGCGCAAGGATGGCAAGCTGATCGCCACCCGCCAGATCGCTACCTTCACCGACCTCGGCCCCACGCCGCATACCATGACCCCGGTCGCGCAAAGCACCCTGCCCTCGCTGTATCTCGCCTTCGGCATCGGCGAATCGATCGGCTTTCCGGAAGAAGCCATCGTGCAAGCAACGACCACCGAGCTGCGGTTTTCTGAATGACGGCAGCGTTTGATTTATAATTCCGCCCGTTTCGACCCACCTGTTCCGAATTCATAATTTACAGCCAAGGAAGACGCGTCATGGACGTCAGCAAGATCCCCGCCGGCAAGAACCTGCCGCAAGATTTCAACGTGATCATCGAAATCCCGGCCAATGCCCCGCCGGTGAAATACGAATTCGACAAGGAAGCCGGCTGCATCATCGTCGACCGCTTCGTTGGCACCTCGATGTCCTACCCGATGAACTACGGCTTCGTGCCGCACACCCTGTCGCTGGATGGCGATCCGGTGGATGTGCTGGTGCACACCCCCTTCCCGCTCGGCCCCGGCATGGTCATCAAGTGCCGCGCCATCGGCGTGCTGGGCATGGAAGACGAAGCTGGCCAGGATGCCAAAGTGATCGCCGTACCGGTCGAGAAAGTGTGTGCGATGTACGCCCACATCCAGAAGCTGGAAGACCTGCCGGAACTGCTGCTCGCGCAAGTGAAGCACTACTTCGAGCACTACAAGGATCTGGAAAAGGGCAAGTGGGTGAAGGTCACCGGCTGGGGCGACAAAGCCGCTGCCGAAGCCGAGATCGTTGCCAGCTACGAGCGCGCGCAGCAGAAGTAAGCGCGTGGTTCATGCGGTAAGAAAAGCCAGCCTTTGGGCTGGCTTTTTTATGCGCGATCGCATGGGGAGAGCGAGACTAACCCGTAGCCCGGACGGCTTGCCGGCCGGGGCTTGCGTT
The DNA here is from genome assembly GCF_000711875.1 of Andreprevotia chitinilytica DSM 18519. Lineage (GTDB taxonomy): Bacteria > Pseudomonadota > Gammaproteobacteria > Burkholderiales > Chitinibacteraceae > Andreprevotia > Andreprevotia chitinilytica. The sequence continues at coordinate 431,416 of NZ_JONM01000002.1, read as the reverse complement.
GATCCTTGCCACCCCGGCCGGCACCCAGCCAAAGCGACGTTGGCGATAGAACACAACCCCTGTGAGGAACATTGACGCACCACAATGCCACGGGCATTATCCGTCGGTTTGCTTTCAATAAAATTTCAAAATCAGGTACCAGCCTGCCAGATGTCGCCATCCGAGCTGGAGCCAAGACCTGATACACCTGTGGCGCCAGGCGCAGCCGTAACGGCAGGCTCGCTGCGATCAACTGAAATGGAATACGCACTGACAATGAAAACGCGACAACTCGGCCGAACCACGCTTGCAGCGCTTGGCGCAAGCGTCCTTCTAAGCAGCGGGGCTTATCTGGTCTTGGGCAATGTAGCACCGGAGGCGATGGCCGCCGGAACGCCCACACCGACCCCCACGCCAGCGCCAGCCCCCCTGTCAGGTGCGGCCTTGATGTCGATTCTCAGCATCGTGCTTGATGATCAACCGACTCCGGCCCCTACGCCGGCTCCAGCGCCTACGTCGACACCGGCTCCAACGCCGACTCCTACACTGACTCCTACACCGACTCCTACACCGACTCCTACACCGACTCCTACACCGACTCCTACACCGACTCCTACACCTACGCCAACACCGACTCCTGCGCCAACGCCAGCCCCAACGTCGACACCCGCACCAACTCCGACACCGACACCGACACCGACACCAATTCCGGCTCCATCGGGCGTTTTCATCAGTGAAGTTGCCAATAACTATTACGTCCAATCGGCATCCTGGTTTGAGATCTGGAACAACTCCGGCGCGGCGATTGACCTGGCCAACTACTCGGTACGCAGTCACTACTTCAACACGGTTTCCAAGTTGACTGGCGTTACGACCTTTAGCCTGCCGCACACTACCGTCCCGAGTGGCGGCTATATGGTGATCGGCGGCAAAGCCAACAGCGACCTGCTGAATTCCGCCTCCACCCTCTACCTGATCGATGGCAGCAGTAACATTCCGTTCTGGACCAACACACAAGGCTTTGTCGAATTGCTGAGTAGCGGACAAACCGTTGATTTCGTACGTTTTGGCTCCGACACCGTCGCGCCGATCACTGCCGGCGCATGGACGGGCGCGAACGTCGCCGGCTTCCCTGTTGTCACGACCAAACCCGATCCGACCAGCAGCATCACCTTCTACAACTACAACACCTCCATCGTGCGGCTGGCGTCCAGCTTCCAGCAAACGCACACGGCCGCCGATTGGTCGCCATCCAGCTTCACCACGCCGGGCGGCCCGAACGATGTGGCGCCGGGCGCGGTCGATAGCGATGGCGACGGCATTCCCGATTCGGCCAAGGCAGCAGGTGGCACGTTCGCTGGTCTGGACCTGTATTCGATGGGTGCCCGCCAGGGGCAGAAAGACCTGTTCATTCAGGTCGATTACATGAACAGCACCGATCCGGGCATCACCCCCCGTAGCGAAGCGCTCGCCAACGTGGTGCAGGCCTTCAAGTCGCACAACATCGCCGTGCACTTCGATACTGGCAATCTGTTCTCGGGCAGCTTTAACCCGGCGCTGTACAACCTGAGCGGTAGCGTGAGCAATCAGCGACCATTCACCGCCTGCTCCCAACTGCTTAACAGCTCCTCCCCGTATTTCGGGCCCGGCTGCATCAGTGTTTACGCGGTGAAGACCCCGACGTTTGATGTGCGTCGCAAACCGTTCTTCCGCTACATGCTGATGGCGAGCAGCCAGCAGGCAAACGGCTTGGCCGGGTCTTCCGGCATTGCGGAAATCGCCGGCAACGACTTTGAGGTCTCGCTGGGGAAATGGGGCTTGAGCACCAACAACAGCAACGCCACCAACCAGCTGATCAATTATCAGGCAGCCACCATCATGCACGAGCTAGGACACACGCTCGGCCTGCGGCATGGCGGCGATGAAGACGCCAACTACAAGCCGAACTACTACAGCATCATGAACTACCTGTATCAGCTGGATGGGCTGCCCAATCCGGTCAGCGGCGAGGTCAACGAACGCTACTACCTGTGGCAAAACGATTACCTTGGCAAGGCGGTACCAGGCTACCCGACGGCTGGCACGTTCCCAAGCTGCGCCGTAACCAACGGCCCATGCTCGAATACATTCAAACTCGATTACTCGAATGGCAGTGGCAGCACGCTGGACGAAAACAACCTCGACGAGAACCAGATCATCGGTCGCGGCACAGCAGCCGGGGTATTTGGGGACTGGAATCTGAACAGCAGCGCGAACTATGGATACGCTTACGACGTTATCAATGGCGCGAATCAGTCCCCGTCGATCCCGTTAGGCGTGCTGCACGACTACAACGACTGGGCAAACCTGATCCTGAACACCAGCCGCTATTACTACAGCAACAATACTGGTGCTAGCCAAACCCCAACACAGGTCAGTCAGCCCTATGATCCAATCGTCAATTTCAGCCGTCCGACGATTCAGGAAGATGCACCGCCGGCCAGCTTCTTCAACCGCATTCTGCGTGTGAATAGCGGAAGCTGATTCCCCCTGTACGCGGGGGTCAGATGAAACGAAGCCCAATGCTTACCACGAACCATTCGTGGCAGTCGTTGGGCTTTGTTGCGATTAGCGCCGAGACTGCCTATTCCCGATCGGGCGTTGCTTGCTCTTCCAGCCTTTTGGTAGGGTTTAGCCGCTGCCCCCCTCTGCATCGTAACCGCATCGCCTACGCGCCAATCCAACGGCGCCCAACCACTCATCCTCCACCGTAAGCCCTGTCTTATTCCGGCAATGCGCGATTGCTACGCTTCGCCCCAAGCTTTCAGGAGAATCGTGCGATGAGCTTGCCGCTGGAGCTGAGCAATACCGTTTTCGCCAAAACAGCCAAGGGCCAGGAAGAAGTGGATTTGCGCAACCACGGCTTGTCGCCGCGGCTGCGCCGCGTTTTGATCCTGATCGATGGCGCTCGCACGATTTATATGCTGACCACCATGCTGGCCGGGCTGGAACTCGCGCCCATGCTGCGCGAGTTATCACTTGGCGGTTTCATCACGGCCAATGGCCCCGACCTGGCGGCGGCCTTTGCCATCAGCGCCAAGCCGATGCAGCCCCCGGTGCCGCAAGCAACACGCGACCCCATCATCGTCGAGCCCGCCCTTGCTCCGCAGGCAATCGATCCGGTACGGCTTGAACAGGTGAAACGCCTGATGAGCGACAGCGCACGGGAATTCCTTGGCTTGATGGCCAGCAGCCTGGTGGCGGATATCGATGCCGCAGCCGATTCAGTCCGCCTGAAGGCCGTGGTCGGCCGCTGGAACATGGCGCTACGTGAGTCGCGCAAGGCCGCGCCGTACGCCGATGAATACATGACGGCGGTCAAGACTTTGATCCATCTTTGAAGCAACGCGGCAATACGGGTTACCGCTATACTTGGCGGTCTTACAATAAGGAGACCGCCTGATGCTTGCCCGCTTTCGACCGCTATTCATCTCCCTCTGTGCTGTCACGTTGCTCGCGCCGGCAACGGTGTTCGCCGCCAAAGCCAAGACAGTTACGGCAGATGCGTTTCCGCCAGCAGTGCTGTGGAAAGTCGAAAAGCCAGGCGTGAAGCCGTCCTACCTGTTTGGCACCGCCCATGTCACCGATCCCGCCGTCACGGCACTGAGCGAGCCGGTACAGACCGTCTTCGACAACGCGGACCATATCGCCACCGAGATTCGCATCGACTTCAACATGATGATGACGATGGCGAAGAACATGCTGATGCCGGAAGGGCAGAATCTGGCCGATCTGATCGGTGCCGAGCATTACCAGAAACTGCTGCCGGAACTGGATGCGCGGGGCTATCCGGAAACCGCCGCCAAACGTCTTAAGCCTTGGGCAGCCTCTATGCAATTGATGGTGCCCAAGCACCAGGGCGGCGAGCTGCCGCTCGACATGCTGCTGGCCAAGATGTCCATCGAAAATGAAAAAGACTATGTCGGGCTGGAAACGATCGAGGAGCAAATCGCCGTCTTTGCAGACATCCCGCAGGACAAGCAGATCGTACTGCTGAACAGCCTGATCGACGGGCAGGACAAGCTGGAGGGCTATTACAAGAAGCTGATCGCCCTCTATATCAAGCGCGATCTGGACGGCATGATGCAATTCGCCGATCAACAGGAAGAAGTCGATTTCCCCAAGGCCGACCGCGCTTACTTTGACAACTGGAGCAAGACCACGCTGATTGGCAATCGCAATGTGCGCATGGCGGAACGCATGCAAACGCTGCTCTCCCAAGGCAATAGCTTTATCGCCGTCGGCGCAGCGCACTTGCCCGGCAAGAACGGGCTGGTGGCCTTGCTGAAAGCGCAGGGATACACGCTCACCCCGATTTACGATCACAAGAAATAAGTGGATGTTGGCAGGTCATTGATGACCCGCCCCATCCAATTCGTAAAACGAGCCGGCGTTGCCGGCTCGTTTGCATGGTTCAGGAGAATATTCATGCAGCACCGCCTTTTACCCGGCACCGATCTCACCGTCTCGTCGATCTGCCTTGGCACGATGACCTTCGGCGAACAGAACAGCGAAAGCGACGCCCACCAGCAACTGGATGCCGCCACCGCAGCCGGCATCAATTTCATTGATAGCGCCGAGATGTATCCCGTGCCGGGCAAGGGCGAAACGCAGGGCCGCACGGAGGAGTTCGTCGGGTCGTGGCTGGCGAAGCAGGCGCGCGATAAAGTGGTGCTCGCCACCAAGGTGGCCGGGCCGAATCGCGGCATGGCGTGGATACGCGGCGGCCCGCAATTCACCGCGGAGCAGATCGTCGCCGCCTGCGATGCCAGCCTGGCCCGCCTGAAAACCGACTACATCGACTTGTACCAAGTGCATTGGCCAGCCCGCGCAGTGCCAATGTTCGGCCAGAGCCTATACAACCCGGCCGACGAAAAACCCGACACCCCGAGCATCCACGAGCAACTCGAAGCGCTGACTCGCCTCGTGACGGCCGGCAAGGTGCGCTACCTCGGCATCAGCAATGAAACTGCCTGGGGCGTGGCCGAATGGGGCCATGCGGCCGATGCGAATGGCCTGCCACGCGTGAAGACGATTCAGAACGTCTACAACCTGATCAACCGCAGTTTCGAATCCGGCTTGGTGGAAGCCTGCCACCGCGAGCAAGTCTCGCTGCTGGTTTACAGCCCCCTCGCCTTCGGCCTGCTCTCGGCCAAATATGCCGACAACCCGGCTGCCGATGGCCGCATGACGCGCTTCCCGCAGTTCGGTGTGCGTTATCGCAAACCATTCGTGGATGAGGCCATCGCCGCCTACGCCAAGCTCGCCCGTGAACATGGTCTGACTCCGACCCAGCTGGCGCTGGCCTTTGTGCGTAGCCGCTGGTTCGTCGCCAGTACGATCATCGGCGCGACCACGCTAGCGCAACTGACGGAGAACATCGGCAGCAGTGAAGTGAACATTACACCCGAGCTGGAAGCGGGCATTGAGACGCTGTATCGGCAATACCAGAGCCCCGCGCTGTAATTCTTCGGTCATCCCCTGCGCTACCCAGCGGCAACGCATTGAGTTGCCATTTTTTTATCCCATTGTCTTGCCGCAAAACAATATTTCCATAATTATGGAAATATGGAAAACAAAACCGCCACCACTTTGCTTGCCGCACTCGCCCAGGAAACAAGGCTTGCCGTTTACCGCCTGCTGGTCACCGCCGGGCCGGAAGGCATGCAAACCGGCAAGATCGGCGAGGCGCTCGAACTTGCACCGGCCACGCTCTCCTTCCACCTGAAGGAACTGACCCGCGCCGGGCTGATCGTGGATCGCAAGGAAAGCCGCTACATCTACTACGCCGCCCGCTACGACACGATGAATGCGCTGATCGATTTCCTGACCGAGAACTGCTGCGGTGGTGAGCCATGCATGCCCGTAAAAATCGGCAGTGATACTTGCTGCTGAACCTAATCCCTTCAGGAATCCACGATGAGCAAAACCTACAACGTTCTTTTCCTCTGCACCGCCAATTCCGCCCGGAGCGTGATGTCCGAAGGCCTGCTGAATGTGCTCGGCAACGAGCGCTTTCATGCCTATAGCGCCGGCAGCCACCCTAGTGGTCGCGTCAATCCATTCGCCATCGAGTTGCTCGACAAGATCGGCTATGACACCAGCAAGCTGTATTCAAAATCCTGGGACGAGTTCGAAACGCCAGATGCGCCCAAGATGGATCTGGTGATTACCGTATGTGACAACGCCAAGGGCGAAACCTGCCCGATCTGGCCAGGCCATCCAATCACCGCGCATTGGGGCTACGAAGACCCGCATGGCAACACTGATGAAGAAAAGCGTGCCTCGTTCGGCAAAATTTTCTTGCAGATCAAGCGGCGCGTGGAACTGTTGGTAAGCCTGCCGGACGACAAGATCGAACATCTGACCAGCATCCGAGCCATTGGCGAGAGCAAGGTCGACTGATGCCGCCGCGTCTTATTGTTCGGCAGCTGCTTGCCGAGGCGCTTGGCACACTGCTGCTGCTCGCCATCGTGGTCGGCTCCGGCATCATGGCGGAGCGGCTGGCCAACGGGAACGTGGCGGTGGCATTGCTCGCCAACGCACTGGCTACCGGTGGCGGCTTGATCGTGCTGATCCAGATCTTCGGGCCGGTTTCCGGCGCGCACTTCAATCCGGCGGTATCGCTGGTGATGCGGCTGGCGGGCAAGCTCGGCAATGCCTCGTTCTTCGCTTATATCGTCGCGCAGGTAATCGGTGCGATTGCGGGGGTGTGGCTGGCCCACGCCATGTTCGGCGAGCCGATCTGGCAACTATCGACCAAGCTGCGTGCCGGGCCGGCTCAGGACTTGTCTGAGTTTGTCGCCACCTTCGGGCTGGTGCTGACGATCTTTGGCGGCGTGCGTTTTGTGCCAGAGAAAGTCGCTCAGCTGGTCGCGGCTTATATTGTCGCGGCTTACTGGTTTACCGCTTCGACCTCGTTCGCCAACCCGGCGGTGACGCTGGCGCGCAGTCTGTCGAACACCTTCGCCGGCATCGCACCACAGAACGTCGCTCCTTTTGTGCTGGCGCAATTGGCGGGTGCACTGGCGGCATGGTGGACAGCGAAGCTGTTGTTCCCCAAGCCGGAAACTGTCTGAGAGACAGTGGTTCTTGGCCGTAAAAAAGCCCGCGTCTGAAAACGCGGGCTTTTTCATATGCGTGCGACTTAGCTTATTCAGTGGCCGCCTCAGCAGTAACCACCTGAGCAATCGCCGCCGCCCATTCGCTGGCAATGTTGGCATCGACATGCTCGACCATCACTCGCACGACCGGCTCGGTGCCGGACGGGCGCAACAACACGCGGCCGTTGCTGCCCATGGCTTTCTCCGCCTCAGTCACCTTGGCTTTAATGGTCGGCGAACCGTTGCAGTCGAACCCCTTGCTGATGCGCACGTTCTTGAGCACTTGCGTAGACAGCGCCAGATCCTCACACAAACCAGTGAGCGACTTGCCCTGCTCGATCACCGCTTCCAGCACTTGCAGTGCGGAAATGATGCCATCGCCAGTCGAATGCCGATCCAGGCACAGCAAGTGGCCAGAGCCCTCACCGCCCAGCAGCCAGCCGTTGTCGATCAGCTTTTCCAATACATAGCGGTCGCCGACTTTGGCGCGCAGGAAGTCGATACCACGTGCTTTCAGGCCGTTCTCGACCCCAAGATTGGTCATCAGCGTACCGACGACACCACCGCCCAAGGTGCCGCGCTCGGCACGGAAGCAGGCAACCACGTAAAGCAGCATGTCGCCATCGATCACGCTGCCGTCGCTATCGACCATGATCAGACGGTCGCCATCGCCATCCAGCGCGATGCCGTAGTCCGCGCCTTCGGCCAGCACGGCCTTGCGGATCGTCTCGACATGAGTCGCGCCGACCTCTTCGTTGATGTTGAAGCCGTTCGGCTTGTCGCCAATGGTGATGACCTCGGCCCCCAGCTCATGAAACACGTGTGGGGCCACTTGATAGGTTGCACCATGCGCGCAATCGATCACCAGCTTGAGGCCTCGCAGGTCGAAATCATTCGGGAAAGTGGATTTGCAGAATTCGATGTAACGGCCGGGGGCATCGTTGATACGCCAAGCTTTGCCGAGCTGCTTGGAACCGACACAAGGCTGGGCTTCGTCGATGGCGGCTTCGATCGCCAGCTCGACGTCGTCCGGCAGCTTCTTGCCACCGGCACCGAAGAATTTGATGCCGTTGTCGTAGTACGGGTTGTGCGATGCGGAGATCACCACCCCGGCAGACAGGCGCAGCGCACGGGTCAGATACGCCACGCCCGGCGTAGGCAGCGGGCCGGTGAGATGGACATCGACACCGGCGGCATTGAAACCCGCCTGCAGCGCAGCTTCGAGCAGATAGCCAGAAACGCGAGTGTCTTTGCCGATCAACACGGCGGCATGTTCACCATTCTGGCGTTTGGCAGCAGCCAGCACGCGACCGGCGGCATAACCGAGTTTCATCGCGAAATCGGGAGTAATCGGGTATTCGCCAACGAGGCCACGCACGCCATCCGTGCCGAAGTACTTGCGAGTCATGATTGCCTTGGAAAAGTTTGGAAAAATGAGGGGCAGAACGTGCCAATGAATGGGGCACCAGCCGATTGCGGCTATTGTAAGGCGCTTAACACCTTAAAGGCATCCACGGTTTCCTTTACATCATGTACACGGACAATCGCGGCCCCCGCCTGCGCCGCCAGCATGGCCGCGGCAATGCTGGCGGAGAGGCGTTCGTCGACCGGCCGGCCCGTGATGTCGCCCAGCATGCGCTTTCTGGAAACCCCGATCAGCTGCGGGCATTCCAGATCACGGATCATTTGCGGCAAAGCCTTGAACAGCGCGGCATTGTGCGCGAGATTCTTGCCGAAGCCAAAGCCCGGATCGAGCACGATGCGATCACGCGAAATGCCTGCCGCAAGGGCTGCGTCGCGCCGGGCAGCAAGATAGGCTCCGACCTCAGTCACCACATCGTCGTAATGCGGATCGGCCTGCATCGTTTGCGGCTGCCCTTGCATATGCATCAGGCAGACGGCGGCATCGTATCCGGCCAGCAATTTGAGTGCGCCCTCGCCTTCCAGCGCGGCAATATCGTTGACGAGATCAACGCCCGCATCCAGTGCAGCGCGCATCACGGCAGGTTTGCGGGTATCGATCGACAGCGGCACCTGCAAGGTATGCAACGCATGCAACACGGGAATCACGCGGCGGATTTCTTCGTCTTCCGGCACATAGGCCGCGCCAGGGCGGGTGGACTCGCCACCAATATCGAGCAGATCAGCCCCGTCGGCAACCAGCTGTCTGGCGTGTTCAATCGCACGCTCGGTCGAGTCATAACGCCCGCCATCGGAGAATGAATCGGGCGTGACATTGACAATACCCATCACGAGCGGACGCTCAAGCGCGAGCTGAAAGCGGCCACATTGCAAGATCGGCATGAGAACTCCGGGCGAGAAAAAGGCGGCCGAAGCCGCCTTTGGGGACAGATGAAACGATCAGCCTTCGGTAGCCGGCTTCGTCGTCGGGGTGATGGCATCGCCGCTCGACTTGTCGCCGGAAGCAGTCGGCGCCTTCGGTGCCGGCGGATACTTGGGCGGACGTGGTTCACGGCCTTCCATGATATCCAGCACTTGCTCACGATCGACGGTTTCCCACTCCATCAGCGCAGCCGTCATCACCTCAACCTTGCTGCGGTTCTCTTCGAGCAACTTCACGGCAACTGCGTACTGCTCGTCGAGAATGCGGCGGATTTCGGCATCAACCTGCTGCATGGTCGCTTCGGACAAATTCTTGTGTGTGGTGACCGAGCGACCAAGGAAGACCTCGCCTTCGTTCTCGCCGTAAACCATCGGGCCAAGCTTCTCGCTCATGCCATAACGCGTGACCATATCGCGCGCCATGCTGGTTGCACGTTCGAAGTCGTTCGATGCGCCAGTGGAAATGCGATTGACGAACAAGTCTTCCGCTACACGACCGCCAAACATGATGGCGATGTTGTTCAGCATCTGATCCTTGTAGAGCGAAATCTTGTCGCGTTCCGGCAATTGCCAAGTCAGGCCCAGCGCACGACCGCGCGGCATGATGGTGACCTTGTGAACCGGGTCAGTACCCTTGAGCAACTCGGCGACGACTGCGTGACCCGACTCGTGATAAGCCGTGGCTCTGCGCTCATCTTCGGTCATGACCATGCTCCGGCGTTCCGGGCCCATGTAAATCTTGTCTTTCGCCGACTCGAAGTCATCCATGTCGACCAGACGCTTGTTGCGGCGGGCAGCGAACAACGCAGCTTCGTTCACGAGGTTGGCGAGATCGGCGCCAGACATGCCAGGCGTGCCGCGCGCAAGAATTGCCGGCTCCACATCATTGGCAATCGGCACTTTCTTCATGTGCACACCAAGAATCTGCTCACGGCCACGGATATCCGGCAGCGGTACGACCACTTGGCGGTCGAAACGGCCCGGGCGCAGCAACGCTGGGTCGAGTACGTCCGGACGGTTGGTCGCGGCAATGACGATGATGCCCGAATTGCCTTCGAAGCCATCCATCTCGACCAGCATCTGGTTGAGAGTCTGTTCGCGCTCGTCGTTACCACCACCAAGACCGGCGCCACGTTGACGGCCGACTGCGTCGATTTCATCGATGAAGATGATGCATGGCGCGTTCTTCTTGGCGTTCTCGAACATATCGCGAACACGCGCAGCGCCAACGCCGACGAACATTTCCACAAAATCGGAACCGGAGATCGAGAAGAACGGTACTTTGGCTTCGCCGGCAATGGCCTTAGCCAGCAGCGTCTTACCAGTACCCGGCGAGCCGACCATCAAGATGCCGCGTGGCATGCGGCCACCCAGGCTCTGGTATTTGGAGGGGTCACGCAGGTAATCGACGATCTCGGTGACTTCATCCTTGGCTTCGTCACAACCTGCGACGTCGGCGAAGGTGACCACGTTGTTGCTGTCATCCAGCATCTTGGCGCGCGATTTGCCGAACGAGAATGCCCCGCCCTTGCCACCGCCTTGCATCTGCCGCATGAAGAAAATCCATACGCCGATCAGGAGCAGCATCGGGAACCAGCTGATCAGGATTTCCTTGAGGTACGACGGCGATTCCGGCGGTTTGACCGTGAAATTGACGTTGTGCTTGATCAGCGTATCGACCATGCGGAAGTCGAACGGCGCGAGCGTGGTGAATTCGCTCTTGTCGGTCCGCTTGCCGCGAATCATCTGGCCGGAGAACAGATTGCCTTCCATCTCGATGGACGCGATCTTGTCCGCTTCCACATCGGCCATGAATTGCGAATAGGCGACGCGGTTAGTGGTTTCGGTGGGTTGACTGAACTGGCGGAAAACCGTCATCAGCACCAGACCGATGATGAGCCAAATCGCGATATTCTTGCCGAGATTGTTCACGGCCTACTCCTTGCGGCGCATTGCTGCGCACGGACACAAACGTGCGGAAGATTTTACTCCGCTCAAGACTTCTTATGCTTACCCAATAAGTACATTTCGGTACTGCGGTCTCGCGATGCCTTGGGCTTGCGGGAAAGAACCTGGGTGAAGTTCTCGCGCATCGCGGCCATATATTCGTTATAACCGGAACCCTGAAACACCTTGACCAGAAAATCCCCGCCCGGTTTCAAATGTTCGCGGGCAAATTCAAGCGCCAACTCACACAAATAGAAACTGCGGGCCTGATCAGTCACGGCATTACCGCTGATGTTGGGGGCCATATCGCAAATCACAAGGTCTACTTTTCGACCATTCAGCAAACTCGTGTATTGGGCGAGCACTTCGTCTTCGCGAAAATCGCCTTGAATGAAGTCGACTCCGGGAATAAACGGCATTTCGAGGATATCGAGCGCAAACACACGTCCGCTGCCACCAACGATCTGCGCCGCGACCTGCGACCAACTGCCCGGCGCAGCGCCCAGATCGGCGACCCACATGCCGGGCTTGATCAGCCGGTCTTTTTCGTTGATTTCGAGCAATTTGTACGCAGCGCGAGCGCGAAAACCATCTTTTTGCGCCTGGTGAACATAGTGATCGTTCACATGTTCCTGCAGCCATGCGTTGCTGCTCTTCGTACGGGCCATGTAAAATGCCTGTTTATTCAAGGGATTTTGAAAAATGGAACTCACGCCAGACCAGCGCCGCCACCTGAAAAGCTTGGCACATCACCTGAATCCGGTGGTGATGATCGGCAACAACGGCCTGACTGACGCGGTGATCCGTGAAATCGCGGTTAATCTGGACGCGCACGAACTGATCAAGATTCGCGTATTGGGCGACGACCGAGCCCTGCGCGAGGAATACCTGCAAAAAATCTGCTCGGAACTGGGCGCCCTGCCGGTACAACACATCGGCAAACTGCTGCTGATCTACCGCGCCACCAATGGCGACAAACCAAAGATCGTATTGCCGAAGGCCAAGAAGCCCAAGGCTGCATAAACACCGCTCAGTCCATCAAACCGAGCGAAGCACAAAGGGGCGATTCATCGCCCCTTTTGTTTGGCCGCTCATTTTGAACGGCCTGCTTACACAGCTACTTGCCTTCACCACGCCAGATATAGATCACGGCCATTACGCTCTGCACCAGATAAATCAGTGCCGAAATCGTGCGCCATTGCTCCAGTCCACCGCCAAATAATCCAGTCGCTGCATTCGAGATACCGGGCTTGATGCCGGAAATGATCGGGAACACGGCAAACTGATTGATCAGCGTACACGTCAGCATCCCGATCAGCAGCCAGAGCTTCGCACCCTGAAAAGCGCGCAGGCCATCGACATAGAGCCAGTACACAAACAGATAAACCCCGGCGACGATGCCGACCCAACCGATGGCGTGAAACAGCTTGCCCACCACCATGCCCGCCGCGCCGTTATCCAGCGACTTGAACAGCACTGGCGCGACCAGCAAGCCGATGATCCACATGCCGCCGATCCACAGCGCAGTCAGGATGTTTTTGAATCCCACGCCCATCTATCGGTTTCCGTAATCTGGTCTGCGTTGATCAGAGGTATTTCACGTCGAGCACTTCGTACTCGCGCACGCCACCAGGGGCTTGTACCTCGGCCACTTCACCGGCGTACTTGCCGATCAAGGCACGGGCAATCGGGCTCGATACCGAAATCTTGCCATCCTTGAGGTTGGCTTCATCGTCGCCGACGATCTGATAGGTCACCTGGCTACCCGCTTCGAGGTCTTCCAGATCGATGGTCGCGCCAAACACGATGCGGCCTTCGGCAGTGGACTCGAGATCCTTCGGATCAATGATCTGGGCGTTGGAAAGCTTGCCTTCGAGATCGGCGATGCGGCCTTCGACAAAGCCTTGCTTTTCCTTGGCGGCGTCATACTCGGCGTTTTCCGACAGATCGCCATGCGAGCGCGCTTCGGCGATCGCGGCAATCACGGCCGGGCGGTCAACGCTTTTCAAGCGTTGCAGCTCGGCCTTCAGTTTTTCCGCACCGACAGCGGTCAGCGGGATCTTCATCATGCTCTTCTCCATCAGGCCGCTCGCTGCGACCCTGCAAAGGGCCAAGACACGCTTGACCCAACTCATCAGTTTCTCGTTGCACAAAAGCACAGCCGCCGTCCCAAAGGACGGCGGCTGACTGGTTGCTAACTTATCAGGCTTTCAACAGCTGGTGCAAGCCCTGCACATCGTAAACGCGCATTTCGCCCAACTCACGGATACCGATGCAAGCCGCGCGAGCACCTGCAATCGTCGTGTAGATCGGCAAACGGGCCTTGAGCGCTTCATGGCGGATCGAGTAGCTATCCTGAATCGCCTGGCGACGCTCGTCGACGGTGTTGAAGATCATGGCGATTTCGCCGTTCTTGACCATGTCGACGATATGCGGACGACCTTCCGTCACCTTATTCACCGGTGTGACTGCGACGCCAGCTGCAGCAATCGCTGCGGCCGTGCCCTTGGTGGCGATCAGCTTGAAGCCCAGACCCGCCAGGATGCGTGCGCATTCGATCGCAGCCGGCTTATCGCCCTCACGCACCGAGATGAACACGTTGCCGTGCTGCGGCAGCACGATGCTGGCGGCCAGCTGCGACTTCACGAACGCTTCGGCGAAGGTATCGCCCACACCCATGACTTCACCGGTGGACTTCATTTCCGGCCCAAGGATGGTGTCAACGCCCGGGAACTTGGCGAACGGGAATACCGCTTCTTTCACCGAGTAGTACGGCGGGATGATTTCCTTGGTCGCGCCCTGGCTTTGCAACGATTGGCCCGCCATGCAACGGGCAGCAATCTTGGCAAGCGAGTGACCGGTCGCCTTGGAGACATACGGCACCGTGCGCGATGCACGCGGGTTCACTTCCAGCACGAACACCGTGGCCTTTTCGCCTTGACCTTGAATCGCGAACTGCACGTTCATCAAACCGATCACGTTCAGCGCCTTGGCCATCGCGACGGTCTGGCGGCGCAGCTCGTCCTGCAATTCCTTGCTCAGGCTATATGGTGGCAGCGAGCAGGCCGAATCGCCCGAGTGCACGCCGGCTTGTTCGATGTGCTCCATGATGCCGCCGATCAGCACGTCTTCGCCGTCGGAAATCGCATCGACGTCGACTTCGATCGCGTCGTTCAGGAAGCGATCGAGCAGCACCGGGCTGTCATTCGACACTTTCACCGCTTCACGCATGTAGCGGGTCAGGTCATCTTCGGAATGCACGATCTGCATCGCACGTCCGCCCAACACGTAGGACGGGCGGACGACCAGCGGATAACCCAGATTGGCCGCCAATGCGATGGCATCCTTCTCGGTGCGCGCGGTCGCGTTCGGCGGCTGACGCAGGCCGAGGTCTTGCAGCAGCTTCTGGAAGCGCTCGCGATCTTCGGCCGCATCGATCATGTCCGGCGAGGTACCGATGATCGGCACGCCATTGGCCTCGAGCGCACGCGCCAGCTTCAGCGGCGTCTGGCCGCCGTACTGCACGATCACGCCATGCGGTTTCTCGACGGCGACGATTTCCAGCACGTCTTCCAGCGTCAGCGGTTCGAAGTAGAGGCGGTCGGATGTGTCGTAATCGGTCGAGACGGTTTCCGGGTTGCAGTTGACCATGATGGTCTCGTACCCGTCTTCGCTCAGTGCCAGCGCTGCGTGTACGCAGCAGTAGTCGAACTCGATGCCTTGGCCGATCCGGTTCGGGCCACCACCCAACACCATGATCTTCTTCTTGTCGGTCGGCTGCGCTTCGCACTCTTCCTCATAGGTCGAGTACATGTAAGCGGTGTCGGTCGAGAACTCGGCCGCGCAGGTATCGACGCGCTTGTAGACCGGGCGGACACCGAAAGCGTGACGGGCCTTGCGTACCGCATTTTGATCGGTCCCCAACAGCGTACCCAGGCGACGGTCGGAGAAGCCCTTGCGCTTGAGGCGACGGAACTCGGCCTTGTCGAGGCTTTCAACGCCGCGGCCGCGCAGGCCATTTTCCAGTTGCACGATCTCTTCGATCTGCGCCAGGAACCACGGGTCGATCTTGGAGAGATTGAACACTTCGTCCAGCGACAGCCCGATACGGAAGGCATCCGCCACGAACCAGAGGCGATCCGGACCCGGCGCGGCCAGCTCGGATTCGATGGCTTGGCGGTCGGTGGTCATTTCGTCGAAACCGGACATGCCGGTTTCCAGACCACGCAGCGCTTTTTGCAGCGATTCTTGCAGCGTGCGACCAATCGCCATCACCTCACCGACCGACTTCATCTGTGTGGTGAGCTTGTTGTTGGCTTGAGGGAATTTCTCGAAGGCGAAACGCGGCACCTTGGTGACGACGTAATCGATGGACGGCTCGAACGACGCCGGGGTCTTGCCGCCGGTGATTTCGTTCTTGAGTTCGTCCAGCGTGAAGCCGACGGCCAGCTTGGCGGCGATCTTGGCGATCGGGAAACCGGTTGCCTTGGAGGCCAGCGCGGACGAACGCGATACACGCGGGTTCATCTCGATGACGATCATGCGGCCGTCATCCGGATTGACCGAGAACTGGACGTTGGAGCCACCGGTATCGACACCGATCTCACGCAGCACCGCCAGACTGGCGTTACGCATGATCTGGTATTCCTTGTCGGTAAGCGTCTGCGCCGGCGCAACGGTGATCGAATCGCCAGTATGCACGCCCATCGGATCAAGGTTTTCGATCGAGCAGACGATGATGCAGTTGTCGGCGCGGTCGCGCACGACTTCCATTTCATACTCTTTCCAGCCGAGCAGCGATTCTTCGATCAGCAGCTCTTTGGTTGGCGAGAGATCGAGACCACGGGTACAGATCTCGATGAATTCCTGGATGTTGTAGGCGATACCGCCGCCCGAACCACCCATGGTGAAGGACGGGCGGATGATGGCCGGGAAGCCGACATTGGTTTGCGCCGCAATCGCTTCTTCCAGCGAATGGGCGATGACCGAACGGGCGGAGCCGAGGCCGATCTTGTCCATCGCAGCTTTGAACTTCTGGCGATCTTCCGCTTTGTCGATCGCCTCCGGCGTAGCGCCGATCAGCTCGACCTTGTATTTGTCGAGCACGCCGTTGCGCCACAGATCGAGCGCGCAATTGAGCGCGGTCTGGCCGCCCATGGTTGGCAGGATCGCATCAGGGCGTTCCTTGTCGATGATCTTCTCGACCACTTGCCAGGTAATCGGCTCGATGTAGGTCACATCGGCCATGTTCGGGTCGGTCATGATCGTGGCCGGATTGCTGTTGACCAGGATGACCTTGTAACCCTCTTCACGCAGCGCCTTGCAGGCCTGAGCGCCGGAGTAATCGAATTCGCACGCCTGGCCGATGACGATCGGGCCGGCGCCGATGATGAGGATGCTCTTGATGTCTGTACGTTTTGGCATTTGTGTACCTGTGAGGGGTGAGGTGAGAGGGGTGAGGCGTAACCCCGTCACCACATCCACATCGCCCTTCGTTGATTCAATCTGAAAACCCGGCAAGGCACCGCTATCGCGGTTTTACACCTCACCCCTACCTCCTCACACTTCACCGCGCAGAGCGCTCGGCCATCATGGCGATGAACTTGTCGAAGAGATACGCCACGTCGTGCGGGCCGGGGCTGGCTTCGGGGTGCCCTTGGAAGCTGTAGGCCGGCTTGTCAGTCAGCGCGATGCCTTGCACGGTGCCATCGAACAGGCTGCGGTGCGTGATACGCACATTGGCCGGCAGGCTGGATTCATCGACCTGGAAGCCGTGGTTCTGGCTGGTGATCATCACGTGCTTGCTGTCGAGGTCTTGCACCGGATGGTTGGCGCCGTGGTGGCCGAACTTCATCTTGCTGGTCTTGCCACCGACCGCGAGGCCAAGCAGCTGGTGACCCAGACAGATGCCGAACAGCGGGATGTCGGTCTTGAGGAAGTCGCGGATCGCGTCGATGGCGTAATCGCACGGTTCCGGATCGCCAGGGCCGTTGGAGAGGAAGATGCCATCCGGCTTCATGGCCAGCACTTCTGCGGCGGAGGTTTGTGCCGGCACGACCGTCAATTGGCAGCCACGCTCAGCCAGCATGCGCAGGATGTTCTGCTTCACACCAAAGTCGTAGGCAACCACGTGATAGTGCGGATCGGACTGCACGGTGTAGCCGACGCCGAGCTTCCACTCAGCAGTCGTCCACTCGTACTTCTCCTTGGCGGTCACGACCTTGGCGAGGTCTTGGCCGGCCATCGAACCGAAGGACTTGGCTTTCTCCACGGCCGCCGCCGCATCGATATTGTCGCCGCTGACGATGCAGCCGGGCTGGGCGCCCTTCTCGCGCAGGATGCGGGTGAGCTTGCGGGTATCGATATCGGCAATCGCCACCACGCCATGGCTCTTGAGGTAATCACCCAGGCTCATGTTGGCGCGGAAGTTGGAATGCAGGAGTGGCAGATCGCGGATGATCAGGCCAGAGGCGAAGACTGCGCGGGATTCTGCGTCTTCCGGGTTGACCCCGTAATTGCCGATGTGCGGATAGGTGAGGGTAACGATCTGTTTGTTGTACGAGGGATCGGTGAGGATTTCCTGGTAACCGGTGATCGAAGTATTGAAAACGACTTCGCCGATGGTTTCACCATCAGCACCGATGGAAATACCATGGAACAACGTGCCGTCGGCGAGTGCGAGCAAGGCAGGGGTAGACACTGGGCGGCTCCTGGAATGAGGATTTTTGGGGCCGCACACGTAGAAAAACGGGACAGGTGGCCCCATCCCGTTTCGTGTGCAAAATTTGCGGAATACTACCGGAAAAGCCCTTTTCTTTCAAGGCTGAACACGTAGACCGCACGCATTGACTGTCAATGAAACAGCCTATTTCGCCTGCCAATCCAGTAACTTACGCTCGATTGCGGCCCCTACCGACAATTGTGGGTGTGACGGTTCGATGTGTTCGCGTTTTTCCCGCGCCGACACATTGCGCTGTGCCATTTCAATGGCAGCCACCCAGTTTTTCTCACGCTGCAAGGCGTGGTAAAGCGCTTCACCGTAATAGGTAAAATCGTTCTCGTCAGCACATCCGAACGAGGTGTGCTTGGCATCCGCGGCCGTGGCAATCAGCACATTCGGCCCGGCCAGCGGCGCAACATAGCCGCCGGAATAGCAGGCCGAAACGATGATGATCTGCCAGCGAATCCCGGCATCCTGCAAAGCCTGCTTCAACCATTGCGGTGTGATCGGATCGAGTTCGAGCGGCGCGTCGTCCAGCAGGAAGTCATGGTTCTTGCCGCCATGCGAGGTGAGATACAACACCAGCACGTCTTCTTCCCGATTCATCTGCTGCCCCATGCGCAGCAGCGCTGCGTTGAGACTGGTGCGCGAGGCAATCGGGATTTCACCGGTCACGCTATCGTGATTGGCCAGCACGATGGAATGACCACTGGTGCCAAAGCGCTGGTGGAACAAGGCATCGAACGAGCGCGCCTCGCGCAGAAACACTTCCTGCTCGGCATCGCCCGCCAGCGTGATCGAAAACACCTCCGGCTTGCCACGCTTGCCCGGCAGGATCGCATCGAGCGCATCGTTCAGCACACCGGGCTCGCCATAGATGGATTCCTCGTAGGCCAGCTTGGGCGGCGGCGGCGGTGGATCTTGCAAAGTGGAAAAATCAGGTCGCCACAGGTGATTCGCATAGGGGAAGAGCGCCCGCTCGGCAAACAGCAAGCAGACGACCAGCAGCGCCAAGGCCACGATCCGCCAGCGCGGCCACCCAATCCCCCGCCCGGCTGCGGCGCCTAGAGCAAGACCAAACCAGACCGGAACGGCAAACCACACCGCAACACCAAATCGATGCGCCCACTTGGCGGACGCCCACTCTTGCACAGCCAGCCACGCCCCGTAGTACAACAATGACAGCAGCGCGCCAGCAGCAAAGTACAACCCGCACAGCAGCCAGCCGCAGTCGCTATCCGGGCGACGATCCCCCCACTGCCCGATCACGAACAGCAGCATGCCGACAAATCCCCAGCCAGGGATATTCTGCGGCATGAAGATCTCACCCTCGCCAAAGGCAAAGCCGACGGCGATATCGGTCAGCAACGCGATCAGGACAACGACGAGCAGCGGCCAGCGTGGGGGTACGCCCCCGCGCGGTACGCGGCGGAAAACCAGCGCCTGGAACGCAGATGTGAACGGGTTGACGAGCGCGTGGGTGGGCATGGTTCGTCGGGCGGTATGTGTGGGGTTGCGCTCAAAGAAGACGTTCGATATCGGCGCCGATATCCGCCGGCGTCGCGGTCGGCGCAAAACGCTTCACGACCTGGCCATTGCGATCGATCAGGAACTTGGTGAAGTTCCACTTGATCGCCTCGGTGCCCAGAATCCCCGGCTCTTCTTTTTTCAGGAAACGATACAGCGGCGCGGCATTGCCGCCATTGACATCGATCTTGGCGAACAAGGGGAAATCCACGTTGAACTTGCTCTGGCAAAAGGTTTCGATCTCCGCCTCGCTGCCCGGCTCTTGCGAGCCGAACTGGTTGCACGGAAAACCCAACACCGCAAAACCCCGCCCGCGCAAACGCGCATACAGGGATTGCAACCCTTCATATTGCGGCGTGAAACCGCACTGGCTCGCAAC
Source organism: Andreprevotia chitinilytica DSM 18519 (assembly GCF_000711875.1). Lineage (GTDB taxonomy): Bacteria > Pseudomonadota > Gammaproteobacteria > Burkholderiales > Chitinibacteraceae > Andreprevotia > Andreprevotia chitinilytica. Next base: position 411,378 of record NZ_JONM01000002.1, on the reverse strand, counting down.
ATTGACGACCAGCAAAACCTGCCCTTCAAAATCCTTGAGCGGTTTTTGCGCGCCGTGGATATCGGTGACAGTGAAGTCGTAGAGGTTAGCCATGGGTTGTGCTCCAGATAGATGGTGTGAAACGCGGGATAGGCGGAAAATACCCGGTTCATGCCACAAGTAGTAGCTTTCAGAGTAGACCTTGGGCTCTGTTGACGTAGGTTTTGCGGTCGCGCGATGCCGAATTTTGCGGTCAATCAAGGCGTAAGGCGCGCCGCATAACCGGCTATGTCAGCGACTTACAACACAGAGTGACCGCAAAAGTCGGCTTCGCCCAAAGGGTTTGCCCGGCTTTGGGCCTCTTGCGGTGTTGAAAGCCACTTGCGTAATTCATTACGCTGCGTGTCTTTCGCCTGGCAATAGGCCCAAAGCCGGGCAAACGCGATCCACAAAACCTACGTCAACAGAGCCTAAACATGCTGTTCAACCCCTCCCGCGATCAAGCACGACACTTTTTCATCGGCAGTTGGCGCAAATACCAAGCGGGTGCGCCGCTGGAAGACATCGAGAAAATGACCGTCGGCGTGCTCGCCCGCCACCCGGAATACCACGGGTATTTATCCGAGGACTACCTCGATCGCGACTGGCCGCCGGAGCATGGCGAGACCAACCCCTTCCTGCACATCAGCATGCATCTGGCTATCGAGGAACAACTCTCTATCGATCAGCCGGCAGGCGTAAAAGCGCTATTCGGCCAGCTGTGCGCCGCAACCGGCGACGAACACAAGGCGCTGCATGAAATGATGGAAGGACTGGGGGAGATGATCTGGCAGGCGCAACGCCACGGCCATGCGCCCAGCCCGGCGACGTATCTGGATGTGCTGCGGGAGCGGTTGAAGAAACTGGGCGGGTAAATACCGCTTTGCCAGTCAAGCGCGGTGCACGCCATTGGGCTGATGGGGCTTGTATATGCAAAGCAGCACTAGCCTGCGCACGACAACCCCAACCCTGATTCGCCAGATTCGATCAGGCAGCCCTATGGGCCATCACCATTTGACATCCGCAAATTTGAGAACAAAGTACGCAAGTAACGTAATTGTCGAAATACCACCGGAAAATTTGCCAACCATTGAAATTTGCAGCCTCTCCTTGGACAAGAAGGCAAAACCTTTGCGCAGCGGTATTTTTCTGTCCCAATCTATTGGCATCTCCAGCATGGCGAGCAAACCCAAGGCAGACGACAGCAACAGAAGAAACACAATATTGCGATCAATCATATACGCCACAGACGCAAAGAGCAGCACCAGAGCCAGGATATACAAACCCTTTCTCATTTCAATGACCCCAAAAATCCAGACAATTCAACAATGGCAGTATCAAATCGATCCGCCATCAACAAGCCCATATTACGTCGATCATCAAATAGCCGTGCATTTTACTGCACGGCTACCAATTACCCAACCATTAACTTAAGAGCTGAAGTAATTGTAAGCGAGTGTACCAATGCCGTAACCAATGCCAAAGGCCCAAACCAGCGGACCTAAAGAGCCAGTGTCTGCCAGGGCGACAAGAGCCGGGGTCGTCCAAGGAATACCGCCAGAGACATCATTCACTTCTTCCATTGTCAAATCTTTCAAAGCACACCTCCAGTTAGTGAATATGGTTTGACGCACCATAAAAAGCGTACATCGGCTCACCCAATGTTCGTACGAAACAATCCTGCGTGAATTGTCGAGCTGCATTTGCACTGCAACGCCAATCCTGATGGACGGATTCCCCAAGCCCAGCGCTTTAACCAGTTCGAGTTTGCACACACCTTCCAGCCGAAGCCTGGCTCACTCGTCTTCATGGATAAAACGTGTTATTTCATCGGCAACTTCTTTCGGCCCTACCCCTGCAGGGATAAACAAAACATAAACCGAAGCAATTTGAACCAACCGGGAAAGCAAAAACATACTATTCTGCGCATTGATGGTAGAGCCGATATTTGGCGCATAGATATGTGGCATCAGCGCTCTAATTGCCACTTCACCCACACACCTCCCCCACTCCAGCGCGGCGGTTCCCGATGGCCGATGAAGCAGGATCAGCCGTTTCGGCGCGTATTCCGGGCCACCAATATGTGGGGCTTCCCAAAAGTATTTATCTACAAAGCTGCTGACGCGCGGCAGAATGCTGCTATCAAACCCCAATCTGCCACATGCATCGTCAGTCAGTTTTATTCTCGTATAACCACGATGCACGACCAATTCACCTGTCTCGTCCTGTTGGGGCGATGGCGAGATTCGGCATATATCATCTGCAATCAGGTGCCACCCCTGATTGGCCAGCGCAGCACTTGTTGTTGATTTTCCAGCACCACAATTGCCGACGATGACAGTCACACCATCGTTCTTTGGGGATACCAAACCTGCACCATGAATCGGCAACTCTCCACGCTGATGAATCAATGCCCCCATAGGAGCGCTCATCAACATGCACTGCAGATCTTGCTCGCTGATATCCGGCGCAATCTCAAAATCAATTTGGCGCCCGCCACTGACCAGGAATTTTGCAATACCGCCCGCGTGATTCAGATAGACATTCCCGTTTTCAATCGCCATCCAATGGACATCCCCGGTAACGCTTTCCGGTGTTTGGCACATAGCCAGTCGCGCCGACGGAACAAGAGCAATATCGTCAATCGGCACATGCAGATTAGAAATGCAGATATTCATTCAATACCCCAGTCGTTCAATACCAGTCAAATAATTGCAACGCAGCATGAGTGGGGATTATTACATCGTCATGACCCATTCTTGGCAAAAACAAGACAGAGACAAATCAAGCACCTGGAAATTGTTGGATATCACGGCAGCATTAATGATTGCTGATATATGATTGCCGATATCCCCATTGACGGACAGAAGGCGCGTGTGCAATGCGTTATTTGGCATTACATCTACGGAGAGAACATCTAGACATATTTCTTTCAAATGCCGGTTAGCGTCAACATCACCATATCCTGATATTCAGGAGACTCATGCAATGAGTGAGGTACAACGCCATGTATTGACAATACAATCCAGCAACAAGGAATTGCTTGTGCAATCAAGCTGTCATGATTCATCGATAGAGTGCCGTCCTTACAAATTAATTTCACATGACAAGTTCGCGCAACCAGCGGTTTCTTGCGGCAAATTGCGGCACATTTCGATTTAAAACAGCCCAATCAATTTTGATGCAGCCTGTTTTGGCACTTCCTGGCATCCAGGCTAGAAGTCCAGATAATCAGAGACAACCGAGTGAAGCATAACCTGTACCGTCGTACCGCCCTTGAAGCGCGTCAAACGCCGTGGCTTGGCAAGATCGTTCTGGTTCGGCCGGTTTCATTTACGTTTCTTACCGCATTTGGAACTGCTGTAGGACTGGTGGTAATTGCTTTTCTTTTTTGGGGCACTTACACATCACGAGCAACGGTGAATGGCCAACTGATTCCAGATGCAGGGGTAATCAAGGTCTATGCCCCACAACCCGGCATTGTGCTGGAGAAACATATCCAGGAAGGACAGCCGGTCAAGCAAGGGGAATTACTTTATGTGCTATCGAGCGAGCGTCAAAGCAGCACACAAGGCAACACCCAAGCTGCCATTAGCGGTCAAGTCGAGAAGCGGCAGCAATCTTTGCGTGAAGAACTGGAAAAAACCGCATCCATTCAACAAGAAGACCACAACGCCCTGGTAAAGAAAATAACAGCGCTTGAATCGGAATTACTTAAGCTCGAAAGCCAGATCGAAGTTCAAAACAGCAGAATGAAACTTGCTGAAGATGCGGTCGCCCGCTACAAAGATCTGCTTACTCACGACTATATTTCGAAAGATCAATTACAACAAAAGCAGGAAGACTTTCTGGATCAACGCAATCGGCTTCAAGGCCTTGAGCGAGATCACATCAATGTGGGCCGTGATCTGGCGGCCGCACAAAATGATTTACTTAGCCTCCCCCTCAAGCAGCAAAACCAGCTGGCACAAATCAAGCGGAATCTGGCGAGTGCCGGTCAGGAGTTGACAGAGAGCGAGGCCAAGCGAGGCTTGTTGATTACCGCTCCCGGCCCCGGAATCGCTACGGCAGTGGTCGCAGAACCTGGTCAGGCGGTCGACACGACAAAACCGCTAGTCAGCGTCGTCCCGAAGGGCGCCAAACTACTGGCAAATCTATATGCACCGAGCAGAACGATTGGTTTCATCAAAGCGGGGGACCGCGTCCTGTTGCGCTTTCAAGCCTATCCGTACCAGAAATTTGGGCATGCGCTTGGCACCGTTGTATCTGTTTCCAGGACGGCCGTCCCTGCGAAGGAATTAAACGATGCCGCGACGCTAACCATGAACGGAACAACCGGAAGCAACGAACCGCTGTATTCCATCACGGTTAATCTGGCGCACCAATTCATCAATGCGTACGGAAAACCGCAGCCGCTTCAGGCCGGCATGCTACTGGATGCAGATGTTTTGCTTGATACAAGACGCCTTTACGAGTGGGTTTTGGAACCGCTGTACAGTCTGTCTGGAAAAGTTTGATCAAATAAAGAATATGCTAAATGTCATATCTCGAACGGATTTCTTTTGGCCTTAACAGAAAGCTCCCCATCATTCTTCAGACCGAATCCGCCGAGTGTGGTCTTTCATGCTTGGGAATGATTTCCGGATTTCATGGCCATCATAGCGATCTGGCCTCCCTTCGACGGAAATTCACGATCTCCCTCAAAGGCGCGACATTAGCCCACCTGATTACCATCGCCGATCAGATGGGACTTGGCGCACGACCAGTCAAGCTGGAACTGGAAGAGCTGGACCAGTTAAGACTCCCTTGTATTTTACATTGGAACTTCAACCACTTTGTCGTATTGAAAAAAGTCAGCGCGGAATCCATCACGGTCCATGACCCGGCGTTTGGATTGCGAAAACTTCAATTGCATGAAGTATCTACCGCATTTACCGGAGTGGCATTGGAGCTATGGCCTAATTCCGGATTCCAGTCACAGGAAAAAAAATCGCCCGTCAAGCTGCGGGATATGACCGGAAAGATAAGCGGCATCTGGAAATCATTTTCCCAGATCATGTTGCTTGCCATCTCTCTGGAAGTATTTTCGCTGGTCAGCCCCTTCTTCATGCAATGGGTCATTGATAATGTCATCGTATCGGCAGATATCGACTTGCTTACCACCTTGGCACTCGGGTTTGGCATTCTGATGTTGTTGCAACAGGCAATCAGCGCAATTCGCTCATGGGTTTTGATGTACATGGGAACCACGCTGAACATTCAATGGCGTGCCAATGTGTTCACGCACTTGATGCGGCTGCCCGTGCAACACTTCGAGAAGCGGCATCTGGGGGATATCGTGTCCCGCTTTGGCTCGATCGATGAAATTCAACGGACCCTGACCACCTCTTTTCTCGCGGCCATCATCGACGGCCTTATGACGCTAGTTACGCTCGTCATGATGTTCATTTATAGCCCATTACTGGCATGGATCGTATCTGGCGCAATGGTTTTATATGCTTTCGGACGTTGGGCATGGTATCGCCCGTTGCGTAATGCGACAGGAGAGCAAATCATCCATGCCGCAAAACAGCAAAGCCATTTCATGGAAACGGTACGCGGCATAAAGGCAATCAAGTTATTTCAACGCCAGGATGAACGGCGCTCAACCTGGCTCACGCTGGTTATCGACCAGATCAATGCAGACTTGCGCATGCAAAAGCTGACGATACTTTACTCAATCATGAATGGCGTGATTTTTGGCCTGGAGAACATCGTTATCGTTTGGCTAGGCGCAAAAATGGTGATGGACGGCAATTTCACCGTTGGCATATTGATGGCGTTCAATTCGTACAAAGGCCAGTTCGAAAATCGCGTCAGCTCGCTGATTGATAAATTTTTCGAGGTCAGGATGCTCCAGCTGCATGGTGAGCGGCTGGCCGATATTGTACTGACTGATCCAGAAGAATCGCTGGGCTATCGGCTGGTATCAGATGACGCGAAGCTCGATCCATCCATTGAAGCAATCGGTCTGCGTTTTCAATATGCTGAAAATGAGCCCTATATACTTAATCGGGTCAATTTCAAGATTGCTGCAGGTGAATCGGTGGCCATCGTAGGGCCGTCCGGTTGCGGCAAAACCACGTTGATCAATGTCATGCTTGGAATCCTCCCCCCCACCAAGGGCGATATATTGATCGGAGGGGTGAGCATCAAGAAACTGGGGCTGGCGAGCTTTCGGAGCATGGTCGGCACCGTCATGCAAGATGACGTGCTATTTGCCGGTTCGATCTCGGACAATATCAGTTTCTTTGACCCGAAGGCGGACCAGCAATGGATTGAAGAATGCGCGCAAATGGCCTCTATTGCAGCCGATATTTCCAGCATGCCCATGGGATACAACTCATTGGTGGGCGATATGGGCACCGTATTGTCGGGCGGGCAGAAACAACGGGTTCTTCTGGCCAGAGCATTATATAAACGCCCTAAAATACTCTTTCTGGACGAGGCCACCAGTCATCTGGATATTTCTTGTGAACATCAGGTGAATTCTGCGGTGAAATCCCTCAATATGACCAGAGTGATTATCGCCCATCGTCCGGAAACCATCGCCTCGGCAAATCGGGTTATTACGCTGTTTGGCGGGAGAATCATATCCGACGTGATGCTGCCGAACGCCTTGACCGCAGCGGATGACAAGCCGGAAGTTGTGCTGGAATGAATCTACTCCTGCAATGTCTATTCGTGTTTTCAATGACCTCCGTACTGTCGTCGGCGAACGCAGCCAGAATTGACGATCCGTTGTCCACTGAAGATCTGACCCTTCCCCCACGGGAAAAAGTAATCGCATTACTGGATTCCATTCAGGACCCGTGCGCCAGCAAATCAGTCGCATTGCAATTGAATCTGCTGGACGCCATCGAAGGCGCACTTTGTCACAATCACGCCACCAAACAGGCCTGGGCAAATGTGAAGTATGAAGCTGCACAACTCGGGATTAAGGAAGCCGCTTACCTGCCCACGATTAATGCCACCTATGCGGTAACCAGGGAAAACATCAACACGCAATACGAAGGATTTCCGCAATTTGGCACGATCGCCCCCATGACAACACGTAATGCCAGTATGGATCTAAGCTGGCTGATTTTTGATTTTGGCTCCCGGCATAATGATCTGGTGAAGCATCAGCAACTATTGGCAGCGGCGAATGCCCTGCAGAATGCCTCGCTCCAGACAGTATTTATGGACACCGCCCAGGATTATTTCGATTTGATATCGGCGCAAGGCGCGTTGGACGCCAGTCGACAATCAGAAAAATCTGCTCGCGAAAACTACATGGCCGCCGAAGCAAAATATACTGCCGGGGCTGGGGCATTAGCCGACAAACTGCTCGCCCAAACTACATTTGCGCAAGCATCACTGGATCGGGTCAAGGCAGAGGGGGGGCTAAGAACCGCTCAAGGAAAGCTTGCAATTGCAATGGGATTGGCAGTCAACACCGAGTTCACATTGCAGCCGATGAACCCGGCGCTCCCCGATACGGAATTCGTCCAATCACTAGATAACTTGATTGCCTATGCCAATAAAAATCATCCGAAGATGGTTGCGGCGCGCGCACAGCTACTCGCGGCAAACGCCGAATTAAGAGTCAACCAGGCGGCAGCTTATCCAACCGTCTCTTTGGTCGGCAACATCACTCATACCGATCAAGTCGGGCAGCTGCCGACGAATACCTTTATTCTCAACAAGAAAATCGGCATTCAAATCAGCATCCCGCTGTTTGACGGATTTAATCGTGCCTACCTGATTCAGACCGCTCGTGCCAAGCTTGCACAGCAAGAGGCAATTCTCGAAGATACCGAGCAGCAAGTTGCACTGGAAGTCTGGACAAGCTATCAGTCTTTAACCACGGAAACCGAGAACCTCAAATCGACGAGCTATTTATTAGCGAGTTCTTCGCAGTCCTATCAGGTTGCGCAAGGGCGCTACAAGGCCGGGGTAGGCAATATCCTGGAACTGCTCAAAGCGCAAAGCGATCTTGCTGGCGCCAAGCAGCAGCGTGTTCAGGCATTGTCAAACTGGCAAACAGCGCGATTAAAACTGGCGGGCAGTCTTGGCAAATTAGGACTTTGGGCGATCAAATGAACCTATCCTGCGCACCGCAACAAGCCGACTTATAACTTCGGCTTGTTCTCGTTATCCAGCTTGTTTTGCGCTTCCAGCTCGCGCAGCCGCGCCTCGATGCCGGACATCAAGTAGAAATCCCCGCCCGGCTGACTCTTGGCCAATTGCAGCTGTTCGATCGCAGCGCCATTTTCATTGAGCCGCGCATAGTACTCGGCCTGCGCCTTGTGCTTTTCCGCCTGCTTGCCGAGCTTTTCCTGAATACGCGATTCACGCTGGTAAAACAGTGCGTCGGATGGATAGCTCACCTCGTATTCCTGCACCAGCTTGAGTGCCTCGGGCGCTTGGCCGGCGGATAGCATCGCATCGAGCTGACCGTAGCGCAGCGACGTCTTGTCCGGGAACTGGCGAACCGCCTTGGCGTAAGTGGCCACGGCATCTTGCGACTTCCCTTCGGCCAACTGGATGTCGCCGGTCAGTGATTCAAGCGCCGGGTGCGAGTGCTTCGCGCCAAATGCCTGCTTCGCCGACGCGAGCGATTTTTCGGCTTCTGCCAATTGATGCGCCTGCAGCTGCGCCAGCGCCAAACCATACAAATGGGCTGGCAGGTTGGTGTAGCGCTTTTCGATCAAGGACTTCTGGTAGTACTCGACCAGCTCCTTGGCCTGTCCTTGCAACACGCGGGCCCGCTCACGCATGAACAGGAAATCGGCCGAATCGGGGTATTGCTTGTAAGCACGATCCTTGAGCCGCGCCTCGGCATCCGCGATCCGCTTGTAGGTCACCGGGTGGGTGCGCAGGAATTCTGGCGCATTGGATTCGAACAGCCGGTTGCTCTTTTGCAGGCGCTCGAAGAAGGTCGGCATCGCGGCCGGATCAAAGCCCGATTTGGTCAGCGTTTGCATGCCGATGCGGTCGGCTTCCTGCTCGAATGCATAGGTGAAATCGAGCTGCTTCTGAATCGCCAAGCCCTGCCCTGTCGCAACCGCAGCCATACCAGCATCGCCATTGCCGGCCCGGGCCGCGAGGATGGCCAGGCCCAGCGAGGCCAGCATCATCCACGGGGTAAAACGCAGCCCTTCCACCATCCGTGCCAGATGATGCTGGGTGTTATGCGCGATTTCGTGGCTCAACACGGCCGCCAGTTCGGACTCGTGCTGCGCCATGACGATCAGCCCCGTATTCACGCCGACATACCCGCCAGGAATCGAGAAAGCGTTGACCTGTTTGTTGTCGACCGGGAAGAAAGTGAACTGGATATCGGAGCCCGAGGCATCCACCAGCTTGCTGCCGAGTGCGTTCACGTAGGCTTGCACTTGCGCATCATCGAGCAATTCGCCACTGCGGCGGATTTCCCGCATCGCCGATTCACCGATCTGTCGCTCCTGCGCGCCAGTCAGCCCTTCCTGCGAGCTAGCGCCCAGATCAGGCAGGCTAGGCAAGGTGGTGTTGAGATCATCCGCACCGGCCGGCAAGGCCAGCGCTAAACTCAGCGCGATCGCGCTCAGGCAGCGAGTGGATTTCAAGCGAACTCCTCGTTTCAAATCAATGAACCAGCCATGCATGGCTGGCTAAAGCAATCAGGCCGTAGCGGGCAAATTTGCCCAGAATCAGCCAAGGCCAGATCCGCCGCCACGGCCAACGCAACCAGCCGGCGGCCAGGCAAAGCGCATCACCGATCACCGGCAACCAAGTGCCCAGCAACAGCACCGAGCCCCAGCGTTGCAGCAGCTCGACGCGACGAGGCATTTGGCCGGTCGGAATCCGTCGCCCCATCCAGACCGTCACTGCGCCGCCCAGGCTATTGCCAACAGTTGCGATCAGCAGGGCTGGCCAGAGTTGCTGCGGCCACTTGAGCAGATAGGCGGCCAGCGCCGCCTCCGAGTTCCCCGGCAGCAAGGTCGCGGAGAGAAAAGCCGAAGCGAACAAGCCGCCCAGCCAGCCCCAATCTGCGAGCAGGCTCAGAACTGAAACGCCTCACCGGCGTGCAGGCTGACCGCAGCGGCGAGATCAGCAAAAAATTCGCCCTCGTCGCGCGTATTGCGCCAGGTTCCATCCACGTTGCGGTAATGGAAGCCACCGCTCTTGGCGGCAATCCATAGTTCCTTGTTCGGCACGTGACGGTTGACGATGATCTTGCTGCCGTCATCGAACTCGATTTCGAGCACATTGCCCGCCAAGAGGGTCTCGGCGTCCACGCCTGCGGTTTCAAGCGCGGTATCGATGCGGGTAAAGACGGCGTCGGTCAGATCGAGGAATTCGGATTCAGTCATTGGGAAGTCACATGAGGGAGGGAGGAGCGGCGTATCATGCCGATTTTGCCATCATTCCACGACCATGCGTGTTGTCATCCCCACCGTCTCTCCGCTGATCACACTCTTGATCGCCACTGCATTCATCGCCGGTTGCGGCTTCAAGGGCGACCTTTATTTGCCGAAGAGCCCGGCCCCGGCCAAGACCGCAAGCGCACCGGCATCCGCCCCGGCGAGCAAGTAATCCCGCAAAAATCCCTCGGCAATCCCTTGGTAATCAATCCGCGCTGCGCTGTGCGCGGCGGTAGTCCCACGGGGGAGTCGGATTGGCATCCTGCCACAGACCGGATTGCTGTTGTCGCGCGGTGGATTCGGCGACTTCAAAACGATCGAACTCGCCTGACGACTGCTTGCCCCGCGCATAGCGCTGATAGTGCCAAGCCAGCCCCGCCGCGACCTGCGCATAGTTCGCCGATGCACCGGCCACGTCGATCACGGCCACACCGCGCTGATAGCGATCCACATCGATCACCGTCGCGCTGACTCGCTTGCGATACACCAGATCGGATAGATGTTGCTTGGCGGCTTGGCCGAAAGGCTGGCTTTTCTCCGGCGCATCGATAAAGGCCAGGCGCAGCTTGTATTGCCGCTGCTCCCCATCCAGCAAGGTGACGGTATCGCCATCGGTGACCGAGACAACTTCCCCGCTCAGCACCTGCCCCGCCGCCATTGCGCCTGACGTGGCTGAACCGCTGCCGTGGTTCCACCAGCCCCACGCGAAGACCACCAGCACCACGATGGCACCGATACGCGCCGGCCAGCTACGCCCGGTCAGCAGTGTTTGCACCGCGCGAATTTCCCGCGTGCCAATTTGCCCGTTGCGTGCCATTACTTGCACTCCATCATTTGCGGGTGAGTGCGCGCCAGAACATGCGCGGCCAGTCGCCGGCGACGAGTTTGGGGCGATGGTTGAACATGTCGTAGCCGGATGCCTCCAGCTTGTCGAGAATCGCCGCGCCGCCAAGCACCGTCAGCCGCAACTCCAGGCCAATCCGCCCCGGCAGAATGTTCGCCAGCGGCGCGCCCGCTTTCAGCATCCGCCGCGTACGGTCGACCTGGAACGCCATCAACTGCTTCCAGTGCCCATCGACCTGGCCGCTGGCGATCTGCGCTTCGCTCACGCCAAAACGCGCCAGATCGGCTTGCGGCAGGTAAACCCGGTCTTTCTGCCAGTCCACCGCGACGTCTTGCCAGAAATTGATCAGCTGCAGGGCCGTGCAAATGCCGTCTGACATCGCCAGATTGCGCTCATCGGTCGCGCCGAAAATATGCAGCAGGATGCGCCCGACCGGATTGGCGGAATGGCGACAGTACTGCACCACCTCGCCAAAATCGGCATAGCGTGTTTTCACCACATCCTGCTCGAAGGCGGTGAGCAAGTCGCCGCACAGCGCCAGCGGCACGCCGTATTCCTTGATGGTCTGCGCCAGTGCCTGATAACGGGCCGTCTGCGGCATTGCGCCCGCATCGATCAGCGCCAGCTCGGCCCGGCATTGCGCCAGCCCGGCCAGGCGCTCGGCCGATGTTGCATCGCCCTCATCGGCGAGGTCATCGGCATGACGAGCGAAGTGATAGATGCTGGCTACCGGCTTGCGAAAGCATTTTGGCAGTAAAACGGAGCCAACCGGAAAATTCTCGTAATGAGAAACCGACTGTCCTGCGGAAATATTCACCATATGAACTGAATCGAAGCTGACACGTACTAATATTCGCTCCACGCGCAATTGCCGCGTGCAACCCGCAATGACATTGGAGTCGTAAAAATGAAGAAATGGTTTATCGCGCTGATCGGCGCATTCATGTTGGCCGCCGGCGCTTTCGCCGCGGTGGATATTAACACCGCTACCGCACCGCAACTGGAGGCCATCAAGGGCATCGGCCCGGCCAAGGCCAAGGCGATCATCGATTACCGCACCAAGAACGGCCCGTTCAAGACCACGGAAGACCTGCAGAAGGTGCCGGGCATCAAGGAAGCCACCTACAAGAAGATCGCCGCTGAAGTCAGCGTTGGCGGCAAGGCCGGCGCGGCACCGGCAGCACCGGCCAAACCGGCGGCATCGGTCACCCCGGTCAAGAAGAAGTAAACGCCACTTCGCTGCAGCTTAATCCGGCTGCAGTTGGTCAGCGTAAAACGGCGTCGCTCGACGCCGTTTTTTCTGGGCGCGCTATACTGCTTTCACCGCCAATTGACCTGTCGCCAACGCGCAAGGAGATAACAATGAAAAAAATCGAAGCAGTGATCAAGCCGTTCAAACTCGACGAAGTGCGCGAAGCGATTTCCGAGTTGGGCATTTCCGGCCTGACCGTGACCGAGGTCAAGGGCTTTGGCCGCCAGAAAGGCCACACCGAGCTGTACCGTGGTGCGGAGTACGTGGTCGATTTCCTGCCCAAGACCAAAGTGGAAGTCGTGGTTGCCGACAATCTGGTCGATCAAGCCATCGAGGCCATCGTGAAAGCGGCCCACACCGGCAAGATCGGTGACGGCAAGATTTTCGTAACGCCAGTTGAACGCGTCGTCCGCATCCGCACCGGTGAGACCGACGAAGCCGCGCTGTAATCAGCGGCATGCCTCACCAGAAGCCCGGCCCAATGCCGGGCTTCTGCCATTTCAGACCCTCAAATACGCCCGATCACGCCGCAACGTGCTGCTGGCCTGCCAGCGATGCAGTTTTGCGACGGCGACGCGCCCACCACATCCACAAGCCAGTCGCGCCGAAGTAAATGCCAGCCAGGGCGCCGGCAAACATCAGGCAACGCAGCAGCAGCCCACCCAGTTCGCCGGTGTGCAGCGGATACACCCACTGCGTCAACCGCCGGCCAGCTGGCGCGCGGTCGATCGGCTCGCTACGCAGCACGTGGCCGTTGGCCGGATCGATCTGTACCACGCTGAGCCCGTTCGGGTGCATCTCGCCCGGCAATTTCTTGCGGAATTGCCACGGCTCACCGGGTTTGGCTGGTATGCGGATATCGACCAGCCGCCCGCCCGGCAACGCTCGATCCGCACTGGCGACGAGTTCCGACAGTGGCAGCGCCTTGCCCGGCGAGGCCTTGAGCCTGGGGGCCGCTCGCTCACCAGCAGCTTGATCGATCCAGCCTTGTACCGGCTTCGAGAACACCAGCAGCGCGCCGGTCAGCGCCGACATCAACAAGAAAACCGCCGCCAGCGCACCAGCCGACCGGTGCAGGCTCTTGTGCCAGGACAACGAACCGGTGTCGGGATGCAGGCGTAGCGCGCCACGCCAGCGGCGCGGCCACCAGAAGATCAAGCCGGCCAGCACGCAAAGCAGCAGGCCGATGCCGATGATGCCGACGGCCGTCTTGCCCTCCTCGCCCAACAGCAGGGCCTCATGCAAGGCGAGCAGCCACGGAAAGAAACCGTCGCCAGAACCGGCATCGTTGAGCACCGCCCCGGAGCTCGCCACCAGCGTCATCACCCGTTTTTCTTCGCCGACGCGCACAAACGCGCGCACGGGAGCCCCCGGATCAGCGGCGAAACGCAGGTTGATCGTGGCATGTGGGTAACGGGTCCGCACGGCATCGAGCAGTGCTTGGTAGGCAGGCGCTCCAACGACGGAAGCCGTAACGGGAGTCCCCAAGCGCTGGATTTCCGGCTTGAACACCATCAACGCGCCAGTCAGCCCCAGCACGATCATGAACAGTGACAGATACAAGCCCAGCTGCCGATGCAGCCACAGCGCAGCGGGCTTAAGCGCCTTCATGACGCAGCTCCTGGCTTGCATGACAGACGGGGAAACGGGGTGGGCGGGATCGGGCGGCGGTAACGGGCAAGAAGCGGGATAAGGATCTGGATGATTTCGCGAACATGATTGATTGTAATATTTGCAAATAGGAATTATTCCCATTACATTCTGCGCCTTTGCCGGCCCGAAGAAAAGCCGCAGTAACCCGCACAGGTTCGCCCTTCCAGGGCTGTATCGGCTGCAAACACCGGCGCCAGCCCGCTGCACATCCATTCCAGAAAGCCCGATCCCAAGGTTCATCGCAACATGAAAACCCGCCTGCATCCCCTCGCCCAAGCCATTGCGCTGGGCTTCACCCTGTTTCCCTGCGTGGTCCATGCCGAAGACACGGCCCTGCCGGAAGTCCACGTCACCGCCCAGGCCAACGGCAGCTATGCCGAGCCGGTCAGCAGCACCGCCACGCGCATTCCGCTGGAACTGAAAGACGTGCCGCAAACCGTGAACGTGATCAATCAGGCGCTACTGCACGATCAGAACGCCACATCGATGCAGGATGCACTCAGCAACGTGGTCGGCATTGGCCAGAGCGTCGGCGACGGCCAGCGTGACCAGATCACCATCCGTGGCTTCACCGCCATCAACGACCAATTCATCGACGGCGTGCGCGACGACGCGCTCTATTTCCGCGACTTGTCCAACATCGAACGCGTCGAAGTCCTGAAAGGGCCGGGCTCAGTGCTGTACGGGCGCGGCTCGGCGGGCGGCCTGATCAACCGCATCACCAAGAAACCGACGGCCACGCCGGAACAGACAGTCGGCGTGCAACTCGACGAGTTCGGTCAAAAACGTGCCGAAGTCGATGTCGGTGCCGCCGGCAAAGCCGCCCAGCTCCGCCTGACCGGCGCATACGAGCGTAGCGAAGGCTTCCGCAATCAAAGCTTTCTCGATCGCGAAGCCATCGCCCCGTCGCTGGCGCTACAGCTGACCGACCGCACCCGCCTGCTCGTTCAAGCCGACTACCTGCACGACCGTCGCCTGGCCGACCAAGGCGTACCGGGCTACCACGGCTGGCCGGTCGATGTGCCGATCGAGACTTACTACGGCTCGGCCGACGGGCGCGACGATACCTTTATCGACTCCAAGGTGACCTCGCAAACCGCAACGCTGGAGCACGATATCGCGGCGGAGACGCACTTCAAGCAGCTGGTGCGCCACTACCAATACGATCTCTCGCGCAATTACACCAATATCCAGAAGATCACCGATGGCGCCACGCCAACCGTCACGATCTCGCAGTCCAAACGACTGCGCGCCGACAACGGCTGGTTCAGCCAGTCCGAACTCAGCCACGCCTTCGACACCGGCGGCCTGCGCCATGATCTGCTGACCGGCATCGAACTCAGCCAGCAAACCAAGACCGAGCGCTTGTGGAGCAAGAGCAACGTGGCGACGTACAACTTGTTCAATCCGCAGCTCAAAGTGCTTGGCCCGATGTCGACCACTGGCAAGCCGTCCAACGACAACGTGACCGATATCGATGTCAGCGCCGCCTATCTGCAAGACCTGATCAGCGTCGGCCACTGGAAAATCCTCGCCGGCGTGCGCTTCGACCATATCCGCCAGAAACGCGATGACCTGACCGCCGCCAACCTTGATCTGGAACGCACCGACAACGTGTGGAGTCCGCGCCTCGGTGTGACTTATGAAGTGACGCCGGCGGTCTCGCTGTATGGCTCGATCAGCCGATCGTTCCAGCCGCTGGCCGATAGCTACACCTTCCGCAGCAATAGCGACGAGCTAAAACCGGAACAAACCACCGCCTATGAATTCGGCACCAAGGCCGATCTGTTCGATGGCCGCGCCAGCGCCACGCTGGCCGTGTTCCAGATCGACAAGAAAGACATGCTGACTGGCGACCCGACCGACGCAACGCGCTACATCCCGGTCGGCCGCCAGCAAAGCCGCGGCGTTGAGATGTCGCTCGCCGGCCAGCTGCGCCAAGGGCTGGAGGCCAGCATTGGTTACGCCTATCTGGATGCGATCATCAAGGAAGCCAGCGATGGTCTGGCCGGCAAGCGCCCATCGCTCACACCGCGCCACACCGCCAACGCCTGGCTCAAGCAAGCGCTCGGCGGCAACTGCTATGCCACTGCTGGCGTGCGTTACGTGGGTGAGCGCTATGCCAGCGCCGGCAATGCCGTGCGGCTGCCGGGCTATACGGTGGGCGACATCGGCCTGATTTACCAAGGCAAAAAATTCGATGCGAACCTGATGCTGAAGAATGTTGCCAATGTGAAGTACTACGTTGCCGGCCACAGCGGCGCGGACGACTACAACATGCCGGGCGCACCGCGCACGGTGAGCGTATCGGGCCGCTGGCATTTCTGAGCCACCCGCTCGGCCATCCCCCTCTCGCTCAAGCAGTCCCAAAAGCCCGATTTCCATCGGGCTTTTTCCTTTTATACAAACACGTCTGTCTCCTCCCGATTGCCAGCAGCGCGCCCGCCCGGTATATCAGCATTTCATGACATGGCAACGAAGCAGCCAAGTTGCCCGGTCGATCTGGAATCGACTTGCTAAATGCATTCAGCAATATTGCGCAATGAGTAATGAGGAAAAAAGTATGCAGAGAAAACGACTAAGAGCCTTGTGGCTGGCTTGCCTGGCTGTGCTGGCGATATCCGCCCATGCCGAGACCGGCATCACGGACAGTGAGATTCTGCTTGGTCAATCGGCTGCCATGAGCGGCCCGGCCGCCGAGCTTGGCAAAGGCGTGAATCGCGGCGCCAAGGCCTACTTTGACTGGATCAACCAGCACGGCGGCGTGAATGGCCGCAAGATCAAACTGGTGGCGCTCGACGATGGCTACGAGCCGGATCGCGCCGAAGCCAACACCAAGACCTTGATCGACAACCAGCAGGTGTTTGCACTGTTCGGCTACGTGGGCACGCCCACATCGAATGCCGCACTGCCGCTGGTTTCCAAAGCCAGCGTCCCGTTCATCGCCCCGTTTACCGGTGCCGATAGCCTGCGCACACCGCTCAATCGTGCCGTATTCAACGTGCGCGCCAGCTATCGCGATGAAGCCGAGGAAATCGCCGAATCCATGGTCAAGATGGGCATGAAGACCGTGAACGTTTTCTACCAGAACGATGCCTATGGCAAAGCCGGCCTGACCGCCATGCAAGCCGCCGCCAGCAAGCACGGCCTGACCATCCAGGCGCTGGCGACCGTGCAACGTAATAGCGTCGATGTGGCCAAGGCGGTGGATGAACTGGTCGTCAAGAAGCCGGCCAACGCGGTGTTCATGGTGACGGCGTATAAATCCAGCGCCGCCTTTGTGGCCGCTGCGCGGGCGCAGAACTTTATCGGGCCGTTTTACAACGTGAGCTTCGTCGGCACCGAGGCTCTGATTACCGAGCTACAGCGCAATGGCAGTGGCCTGATCGTGTCGCAAGTGATGCCCTCGCCCTACAGCCCGACCAAACCGATCACGATGGACTATGTGAAGGTGATGAAAGCAGCCGGCGTCAACACCGTCGACTACCCCAGCCTGGAAGGCTATATCGGGGCGCGGGTAATGGTCGAAGGGCTGAAGCGGGCCGGCCACGGCCTGACGCGGGAAAAACTCGTCAGCGCGCTCGAAGGCCTTGGTGATTACGATCTGGGCGGCTACCGGGTCCGATTCTCCAACGCCAGCCACAACGGCTCGCAATTTGTCGACCTGACCGTGATCAGCCGCGATGGCGGCATCTTGAACTGAGTCGTATGAACCAAGGGGTACGCCCCAATAAAAACGCCCGGCCAATGAGCCGGGCGTTTTTATTGGGGACGATCAGACAACGCAATCAGCTAAACAGCGCCAGCGTCTTCTTGATGGTCTGGAATACCCCCCAAGCCAGTGGCAGCAACACGTACAGCCACAAGACAATGCCCTTGATCTGCGAACTCATGCGAAAGCCTCCTTGGTCACAAAGCGCGCATCGGTGCTCTTCACCAACGCGTTGCAAATAAAGCCCACGATCAACAAACCCGCCATCACGTACATGGTGCTGCTGTAGGCCGATGCCTTGGCAACGCCATGGGCGATCTGATAGTCGCGCATGTAATTGACGATTACCGGACCCAGCACGCCAGCCAGCGACCAGGCAGTGAGCAAGCGGCCGTGGATCGCGCCGACAAAGCGCGTGCCGAATACATCGGACAGATACGCCGGGATGGTGGCAAAACCGCCGCCATACATCGACAGGATCACCGCGTAGAGCAGCACGAACAGCGCCACGCTGCCAGCCGCCCCGGCTGACGGCACCAGCGCATACAACACCGCACCCAGCAGGAAGAAGATCAGGTAGGTATTACGACGACCGATCAAATCGGACACGCTGGACCACACAAAGCGCCCGCCCATATTGAACAGCGACAGCAAGCCGACGAAGCCCGCTGCAGCGGCAGGCGTTACCGACCCCTTGAACACTTCCTGAATCATCAGCGACGCCTGGCCCAACACCCCGATGCCAGCGGTCACGTTCAGGCACAGCACCGCCCACAGCAACCAGAACTGCGGCGTTTTGTGCGCATCATCGACATGCACGAATTGCTCGCTGGAAAGCTTGTTGCTGCTTTCCTTCTCCACGAACCCGGCCGGTTTCCAGCCTGGTGCCGGCAGCCGTACCGTGAACGCGCCAATCAGCATCGACACGGTGTACACCAGCCCCATCACCACGAACGTTTCGGCAATGCCGGACGAATCAGCGCTCTTGAATTTATCCATCAGCATCACCGCCAGCGGTGCGCCAATCATCGCCCCACCACCGAAGCCCATGATGGCCATACCCGTCGCCATGCCGCGGCGATCCGGGAACCACTTGATCAGTGTGGAAACCGGCGACACATAGCCCAGCCCCAGACCAACGCCCCCCACCACGCCATAACCGAGATACAGCAACCAGAGCTGATGCAAGTGCACGCCCAGCGCCGAAATCAGCAAGCCACCGCCAAAGCACAATGCGGCGGTAAACATGGTGGCGCGCGGGCCGACCCGCTCCAGCCATTTGCCACCAAACGCGGCCGACAGGCCCAGGAAGACGATTGCCAGCGAGAAAATCCAGCCCAGGTCTGGAATGCTCCAGCCCAGCGCTTTATTGAGCGGCGCATTGAACACCGAGAAGGCATACGCCTGCCCGATACAGAGGTGAGTCGCCAATGCGGCCGGCGGAATCAACCATCGATTGAACTGTGGTGACGCGATGCTGTGACTTTTGTCCAGCGCGGCGAACAGACTCATTTGCTATCCCCTATTTATTCTTGATAAGCCGGTTATGAGCGGGCGTACGGCAATGCCATGACCAACGCGAACGCGAGACCACGCTACTTACGCCGTAAGCATAATAACGCGCTTATATATGGGTGGGGTATATGGGTTTGTGGCACGGGGGCTGGCTGTGAAGCAAAGCTTCTCCCCTCTCCCATCCCGTGCAAGGCTTTAGCCTTGTTCAGGGAAAGTGGGAGAGGGGATGGAACCTCACCCCGCCCGCACCCGTTTCCCCAAATGCTCACCCAAACGTCGCATGGCCGGGGATGGGTCATCCGGTGCGAGATGCACATTGAGCAGCGACGGCCGATCCGTCTGCGCCAACGCCGAGCGCCACGCACTATCGAAGCTCTCTTCGTCATGCACATCGAACCCCGCCAGCGGCCCGAACAACTCACCCAGCCGATGGAACTGCCAGCTCGGAATATCGTTGAACGGTCCATCCAGAATGAAGCGTTCGGTGCTGTAACCGGCGTTGTTGAACACGATCACGATCGGGTTGAGTCCCTTCCACGCCGCAGTGGCCAGCTCGGTGCCGGTCATCTGGAAGGCACCATCGCCCACCAACACCAGCGGACGACGACCGCTGCCCAGCTGCGCCCCCAGCGATGCCGGTACGGCAAACCCCATCGTGGTGTAGAAGGCCGAAGCCAGGAAGGCGGTACGGGCGTGCACGCGCAATTCCAGCGAGGCAAACAGGCAATCGCCGGTATCACAAACCACGATCATGTCTTGCGGCAGGGTGTCGTTCAGGCGGCCAATCAGCCGCGCCACGGTCATCGGCTGGCTGGTGATCGGGAAACCGATGGCGGCCAGCGGGGGCTCGACCACCGGCAAGCTCCGCCCGCTGCGCTCAATACCCGCCGTCAGTGCCCGCACATAATCGCCGAGGGGCACGCCGGTATAGCGATGATGATGAATCTGTACCCCATCCGCGGTCGCTTGCACCATGTGCTGCACGTCGAGCTTGGCGGTGAAGATGCCCAGATCGACATCATTGAGCGTCGCCCCGAGCAGCAGCAGCACGTCGGCGCGTTCAATCAACTCACGCGTGCGTGCACCGCCCATCGCGCCTTCGTAGATGCCCATATAAGCCGGGTGGCGCTCGGCAATCACCGATTTGCCGGTCAGCGTAGCGGCCACCGGCAGTGCGCCACGTTCAACCAGTTGCGTCAGTTCATCCTGCAATTGATAACGATGCAGCTCAGACCCGGCCAGCACGGCCGCCGATTTTGCCTTGGCCAGCAAAGACAGCGTTTCGGCCACAGCTTCTTCCAGGGCATCCCAATCGCTAATCGGCGCAGAGGAAGTGGGGGGCGACAGCGCCGGTGGCAGCTCGGCATCGACCAGATCACGTGGCAATTCGAGATACACCGGTTTGTGATGCAGTTGCGCCAGCTCCAACGCACGGTCGATCTGCCGTCGTGCCAGCAAGGGGTCATCCAGCGCGGCGGCGTAGCAGGTCATCCGCTCGAAAATCTCCCGCTGGAAGCAGAACGGCCCGAAGCGGTGATGCAGCAGCGGATTCTGCCGCTGCTCGGCCACGCCCGGCGCACCGCTGATCACCACTACCGGCGACGATTCCGCATTCGCCCCCGCCACGGCGTTGACCACATTCAGCGCCCCCACGCCATAT
Source organism: Andreprevotia chitinilytica DSM 18519 (assembly GCF_000711875.1). GTDB lineage: Bacteria > Pseudomonadota > Gammaproteobacteria > Burkholderiales > Chitinibacteraceae > Andreprevotia > Andreprevotia chitinilytica. Next base: position 390,297 of record NZ_JONM01000002.1, on the reverse strand, counting down.
GTCACGGCCAGTGCGCCCAGTCCATGGCAGCGCGCATACCCATCCGCCGCAAACGCCGCGCAGTCCTCCCGGCTAGTGCCGACATGCTTCAGGTTCGACTGGCTGAGCAACTGGTACCAACGCAGGATGTAATCGCCCGGCACGCCGAATACGTGGCGCACCCCTTCCCGGTGCAGCGCCTGCAACAGGTATCCCCCCATCGTGTCCATGTCCGTCTCCCGCATGTGTATGACTGCAATCTAGCAGCGGGCAATCGATCGCCTGGACGGGAATTGAAGTGCCTGCCAGACCGGCGGGTGTGGCGGGATATACAAGCGCAGGACAACAAAAAACCCGACCGAAGTCGGGTTTTGCAAGTCAGAGTTTGAACCACATCGAGGCAAGAGAAAGGCACATGCGTGAGATTCTTGTAGGAGCGAGCTTGCTCGCGATAGCAGCATCGAATGATCCACCGCAGCCATCGCGAGCAAGCTCGCTCCTACAGGGATTCCGCTCAAGCGTTTACATCGCCTCCAGCGCCTCAATCCCCAGCAACCCCAAACCGGTCTCCAGCGTCTTGCCGGTCAGCTTGGCCAGCTGCAGGCGGCTTGCCAGCACCGTGCCTTCGCTCTTGAGGATCGGGCAGGCTTCATAGAAGCGCATGAACTGCGTGGCGAGCTGATAGAGATAGCCGCAGAGGAAGTGTGGCAACGCTTCGGCGGCCGTGGCGTTCACCACGTCGGCAAAGCGGGCCAGCTCCAATGCCAATGCGTGCTCGGCCGGCTCCGTGATCGCGATTGGCGCATCCACCGCCAGTTCGCCGGCCTTGCGGAATACACCAGCGATCCGTGTGCAGGCGTATTGCAGGTACGGCGCGGTATTGCCTTCGAACGACAGCATGGAATCCCAGCTAAACACGTAATCGCTGGTGCGATGCTTGGAGAGATCGGCGTACTTCACGGCGCCGATGCCGACGGCCTGCGCCACCTGCTGGCGTGTTGCTTCATCCAGATCCGGGTTCTTTTCCGATACCAGCGCATGAGCGCGGCTGACGGCTTCGTCCAGCAGCTCCACCAGTTTCACCGTATCGCCGCTGCGGGTTTTGAACGGCCGGCCGTCCTCGCCCATCATGGTGCCGAAGGCGACGTGCTCCAGTTGCATGTCGGCCGGCACATAGCCCGCCTTGCGGCCCAGCGTGAACAGCTGCTGGAAGTGCAGGCCTTGGCGTGCATCCACCACGTACAGCGAACGATTGCAGTGCAGCGTACCGCTGCGGTAACGCAAGGTCGCCAGATCGCTGGTGCTGTAGAGATAGCCACCATCCTGCTTCTGCACGATATAGGCCGCCGGCTCGCCTTCCTTGTTCTTGAATTCATCCAGAAACACGACTTGCGCGCCCTGATCTTCGACCAGCAAGCCTTGCTGGCGCAGGTCCGCCACTACGCGCGGCAGGTCGTCGTTGTAGGCCGATTCGCCGCGCACGTCAGCACGCGTGAGCTGCACGCCGAGCTTGCGGTAGATCGCTTCGCAATGCGACAGCGATACATCGAGGAATTGCTGCCACAGCGCCCGCACTTGCGCGTCGCCACCTTGCAGTTTCACCACGTATTCGCGGGCGGTATCGGCAAAGGCCGGATCGGCATCGAAACGCACCTTGGCGGCGCGATAGAAGTTTTCCAGATCGTCGAGGGCGATGGCAGTGTTGCCAGCGCGATCCTGCTCGACCAGATAGGCGGTCAGCATGCCGAACTGCGTGCCCCAGTCGCCCACGTGGTTCTGGCGAACGACATCGTGGCCAAGGAAGGCCAGCAGGCGCGCCAGCGCATCGCCAATGATGGTCGAGCGCAGATGACCGACGTGCATTTCCTTGGCCAGATTCGGCGAGGAGTAATCAACGACGACGGTCTGCTTGGCCGGCAACGGCACGCCAAGCTTGGCATCGGCCAGCGCAGCATTGGCGCGGCTGGCGAGAAAGGCGTCGGACAACTTGATATTGATGAAACCGGGGCCGGCGATTTCCAGCGTGTCGGCAATGCCGCTCACGTCCACGTGATCGATCACCGCTTGCGCCAGTTCACGCGGGTTTTTCTTGAGCTGCTTGGCCGCGCCCATCGCGCCGTTGGCTTGGTAATCGCCGAATTCCGGGCGGGCTGCCGGCTGGATCACCGGGTTGGCGCCGGGCGCGCCGGCGGCGGTAAAGGCAGCGGCAAAGCGCGCGTTCAAGAGTTGCAGCAGGGTTGAATCATTCAATGGAAGTGCTCCGGTATTTCAGGGAATTCAAAACTCTTGCGGATCAATATCGGCCGTTACGCGAACGCCCGATGGAATAGGTGCGCTATTGAGCCATTGGCTGAGCGCATTTTGCAAAATACCGCGCTGTGCGGCAGCCAATACCAGCTGCCCACGTTCGACATTGGCCTTGCGCACCAGCGAGGCCGGTATCGGGTCATTTACGGTCAGGCCCGTCGCCGCCAATTCATGCTGCGCGGTTTTCAACAGCGCCATCGCGCGCGGCAATTGCTTGGCTTCGGCCCGCAACATCGCCCAGTGGCTAAACGGCGGTAGCTGCAAGGATTGCCGCACAGCCAATTGCTCATCAGCAAATGCGGCATAGTCGCCCCGGATCAGCGAACCGTAGAACGGATGCTCCGGGTATTGCGTTTGAATCAGCACCCGCCCCGGTTGCCCGGCACGGCCAGCGCGGCCGGCGACTTGCAACAGCTGGGCGTACATGCGCTCTTCGGCACGGAAATCGACGCTAAACAGCCCCGCATCGGCATTCAGCACCAGCACCAGCTGCAGATTGGCGAAATCGTGCCCTTTCGCCAACATTTGCGTGCCGACCAGCAGGTTCACCTCACCGGAATGCACCTTGTCCAGCATGGCTTGCAAACTGCCTTTGCGCCGCGTGTTGTCGGCGTCGATCCGCAGCGGCGTTGCAGTTGGAAAGCGCGCCGCAAGCGCATCTTCGATCCGTTGCGTACCCTGCCCCAACGGCTGCAAATCCTGGTTGCCGCAATCCGGACATGCCGGTGGAATTGCCGATTCGTAGCCGCAATGATGGCAGCGAAGCCGCCGCTCCGACAAATGCAGTACCAGCTTGGCGTCGCAACGACGGCAATTGGACACCCAACCGCAATCCCGGCACGACAGCACAGGCGCATAGCCACGGCGGTTGATGAAGACCAGCGCCTGTCCACCGGCGTTCAGTGTGCTGGCAATGGTATCCAGCGCCAGCGGATGCAGCCCGTCTTGCAAATGGATGCGCCCGGTTGGCAGTAACTCAATCTTTGGCGCGACCGCACCGGCAACCGCGCGTTGTTTCAGATCCAGCCGGCGATAACGGCCTTCCTGCGCGTTTTTCCAGCTTTCGAGGCTGGGCGTGGCCGAACCGAGCAGCACAGGCACGTCCCGCAAGCGGGCGCGGTACACCGCCAGATCACGCGCCGAATAGCGCACGCCTTCCGCTTGGCGGTATGAGGTGTCGTGTTCTTCGTCGACCACAATCAGCCCCAACGTCGGCAACGGCGTAAACACCGACAGCCGCGTGCCCAGCACGATGCGCGCCTCGCCACGGGCGGCCTGCAGCCAATTGCGCGTGCGCTCGCCATCCGCCAGGGCGCTGTGCAGGCTGACGATGGTTTCCGCCTGGAAGCGGGCGCGAAAACGTTGTTCAAGTTGCGGCGTGAGGTTGATCTCCGGCACCAGCACCAGCGCTTGCCGGCCTTGGGCCAGGCAGGCCTCAATGGCCCGCAGGTACACCTCGGTCTTGCCGCTGCCGGTCACGCCGAACAGCAAAAACGGCTGGAAACCCTTGGCAGCGGCCAGAGCCGAAACGGCGGTTGCCTGTTGCGTGGTCAACTCCGGCTTTGCGCCAAGCTGCTGTAACTCGACGGCGGCTGGCTCATAAGGAACGGCAGCGACCAAACCCGCCTCAATCCATTCCCTGAGCCAGCGGCCCGCATCGCCAGCAACAGCGCGGATCACGTCCAGCCGGTGCGGTTCACGTAACAGTTCGGCCAGTTCCCGCTGCTTGCGGGCGCGGGGCGAAACGCTGGCGAGCAAGGCATCTGCATCGTTCGCCACAAAAGCCAGCTCCGCTTCCGCCCCCGACCACGGTTTAGGCTGGCGGAACGCGACCGGAATCGCACCGGCCAGCACTTGCCCCAAGGGCGCGAGGTAGTAATCAGCGCAGAAGCGGCATAGCGCGAGCACATCTTGTGGCAGCGGCGGCATATCGCCAGGCGCGGCTTCGATATTGCGAACCTTGGCAAAGTCGGGGGCGACATCCGAAATCGCAGTGACGATGCCGGACAAACGCTGCCGCCCGAACGGAACGATCACCCGTGCGCCAACCTGCGGCAGCTCGCCCGGAACCCGGTAATCGAAGCTGCGGCCAAGTGGGACGTCAAGCGCGACGGAGGCAAAAAAATCGGTCATGCCGTAAGAATATTTTCACACTGGGAACCATCCACAGAACCTGTGGATAATTTTGTGGGCAGCTTGGGACTATGTGCCCCGAAGCCACGTGGGGGCTAGATTGCGGCTAGATTGCTTATTTTTTAAACCGACTAAATTTATCGTTTTAAATCAACAACTTGGAAATATTGCTGATATTTCAACAAACTGCTGCCAACGTATTGACAGCCCTTGTTTCTTACGCTCCAGAACTGTGCATAACTTAGCGGCCATATCCAACGCGTCGCTTGAGAAAAGTCCGCCAAGTCCTTGTTGTGCAATGTGAATTCTCACTGGTGGTATGGTCTAGACAATTGATGCAGCGAATCGACAAGAACCGTCACATGCTCAGGATTGGTGAACTGACTGATGCCGTGTCCGAGATTGAAGACGTGGCCGCTGCCGGCGCCGTAAGCTCGCAGTAGCCGAGCTACCTCCGCTTCGATTGCGGCTGGCGACGCGAACAAGGCATTCGGGTCGAAATTACCTTGCAGCGCCACTTTGTCGCCGATGCGGCGGCGGGCATCGCCCAAATCCACCGTCCAATCCAGACCGACCGCATCGCAACCGGATGCAGCGATTTCTTCCAGCCACAGACCGCCGCCCTTGGTAAACACGATCACCGGCACACGGCGGCCGTCTTTTTCGCGGGTCAGCCCGGCGATAATGCGTTGCATATAAGCCAGCGAGAATTCCTGATACTTGCCGAACGCCAGAGCCCCGCCCCAGGTATCGAAAATCTGCACCGCCTGCGCGCCGGCTTCGATCTGCGCATTCAGGTAGTCCGTCACCGTTTGCGCGTTGATGGCGAGGATGTGGTGCAGCAGCTCCGGCCGGTCGTACATCAGCGTTTTAACGCGGCTGAAGGTATCCGAACCGCCGCCTTCGATCATGTAGCACGCCAGCGTGAACGGGCTGCCGGAAAAACCAATCAACGGCACGCGGCCATCGAGCGCCTTGCGGATCGACGACACGGCATCCGTCACGTACTTCAGCTCAGTGCCCACATCCGGCACCGCCAGCGCCTTGATCGCCGCTTCATCGCGCAGCGGCCGCTCGAACTTCGGGCCTTCGCCTTCCGCGAAATACAGCCCCAAACCCATCGCATCCGGGATGGTCAGGATGTCCGAGAACAGGATGGCGGCATCGAGCGGGAAGCGTTCCAGCGGCTGCAGCGTGACTTCAGTAGCCAGTTCAGTCGATTTGCACAGATCAAGGAACGACCCGGCGCGTTCGCGGGTGGCACGGTATTCCGGCAGGTAACGCCCGGCCTGACGCATCAGCCAGACGGGGGTGTATTCGGTCGGCTCACGCAGCAGCGCGCGCAGGAAAGTATCGTTTTTCAACGTGGTATTAAAAGCGGTCATAGCAGTCATCCAGACCGGCCGCCCAGGCGGCCGGCAGTCAATATCAGGCCAACGCCCAGCGGCCTTCGCCCTGGCAATCGAGGAAACGGTTGTGGAATTGCTTGAGTGACGAGCGATGGCCGACGCTGATCAGGATGCTGTCCGGCAATTGCTCAATCAGTGCTTGGTAAAGCGTTGATTCGGTCGCTTCGTCGATGGCGGACGTGGCTTCGTCCAGCACCAGCAGCGCCGGCTTGCGCAAGAGGGCGCGGGCGATGGCGATGCGTTGTTGTTCGCCGAGGCTCAAGGTGTGCGACCAAGGCCGGACTTCATCCAGTACGTCAATGAAGGGCTCCAGCTTCATTTTGGTCAGTACTGCACGCAACGCGGCATCATCCGTGATCGTCTCACCGGGGTAGGACAAGGCATCACGCAGGCTACCTTGTGGCATATAGGGCTTTTGTGACAGGAAGAGCACACCATCATGCTTGGCATATTCCAGACTGCCTTCGGCATAGGGCCAAATACCGGCCAGCGTGCGCAACAAGGTGCTCTTGCCACTGCCCGATACCCCTTGCACCAGCAATCTTTCGCCAGCGACCAGCGATAGGCCCAGGTCTTCAAACAATTTGCTGCCGTCCGGCTTATTCACCACAAGCTGCTGCACCTGCACGCCAGCCGGCACGTCTTTCGGCATCAGAACGGGCAATGCGGTCGCGGCCTTCATGCCGTCATCAAAGGTGGAAAGACGATCAATGACGGCTTTCCACCTGGCCAGCGTGCCGAAACTGCCAATAACGAAATCCAGTGCACCATAAACTTGGCCAAACGCCGAGTTGATCTGCATCAGCCCACCCAGCGGGATTTCCTTGGCAAGGTAACGCGGCGCGGCAACCAGCATCGGGAAAATGATCGCCAGCTGCCCCCAGAACGAGGTGAACCAAGTCAGGCGCTTGGTCATGCGCATGATTTGCCAGAAGTTGTGGTAGGCGAACATAAAACGGTCTTTCAAGCCGGCTCGCTCTTGCGGCTCACCTTTGTAGAGCGCAATCGATTCGGCGTTTTCCCGCACCCGGATCAAGGAGAAGCGGAAATCCGCTTCACGACGCTGCTGCTGGAAATTCAGGCCAACCAGCGGTTTGCCGATGAGTACCGTCAGCGTGGAACCGATCAACGCATAAATGATTGCCACCCACACCATATAGCCGGGGATGTTGATCTCCACGCCACTCAAATGGAATTTCAACGGGCCGGATAGTGCCCACAGGATCGCCACGAAGGAAACAAAAGTCACCACCGCGTTCATCAGGCCCAGCGTGATGCCCAGCGTCATCTCCACGAACTGACTAACGTCTTCGGCAATCCGTTGATCGGGGTTATCGGTACCGTGATCAGTCAGCGCCAACCGGTAATAGGTTTGGCTGTTTGTCCAACGCGAAATGAAGGACTCGGTCAACCAACGCCGCCAGCGAATTTGCAGCATCTGCTGCAGATACAGTGCATAGACGCCAATACAAATGGCAATCGCCGCCAGCCAGGTGAACTTCGTGATCGAGGCCCAGAACCCGGCCGTGTCGTAGTTCTGCAGCGTGTTGTAGAACACGTTGTACCAGCTGTTGAACTGGACACTCATGAACACGCTGCCGAGGTTCAGGGCGACCACCAGCGCGAGCAGGCCGAGCGCCTTCCACTTCTCGTCGGACGTCCAATACGGTTTCGTCAGCCGCCAGAAGGCTTGAAATAGTTGCCGCTTGCTGAGTCTTTGCGCTTCTTGCTCGCTCATGCCTGCCTCTTCAATTCGCCAAATATCCAACATCAAAACGGGCGGCAATGCCGCCCGTTTTTACGGGGTTCAACCTAATTCCTGCCACCGCTTACTTGCACGGCCATTGCGTCCAGCCCTTGCCGCCACGCTTGCACTTCCAATCCTGCCGGGCGCTGTCGATTTCCCAACCGTTATCGCCCACGCTCATGCCGAGTTGGTAGCGTTGCGAGGCGACCGAGTCGTCCTGCAAACCATTCATGACCACTTCGACACGCACATGCTCACCATCGTCTGAAGTCGCGACCTGATTGATCGTCAGCGACTTATAGTCGCCAAAGCCGCGCTCGTCGGCGATGCGGTCTTTCAGGTAGTCATAGACGACCGGCACCGGTGCAAGACCGCGCTCGCCCTTGTAGATGGCGGGCTTGCTGACCGGCTTCGCATCTTCCGCAAAGACGGTCACGGCACACAGACAAAAGACCGCTGCCACGCCCTTCGTCAGCCATGTCATCACTTGGCCTCCTTGGCCGCCCAGGTGTCCTTCAACGTGACAGTGCGGTTGAACACCGGCTTCTGGCCCGGCACATGCTCCTTGCGATCAGTCACGAAGTAGCCAAGACGCTCGAACTGGTAACGTGTTTCCGGCGGGGCATCTTTCACACTGGCTTCGACATAGGCAGTAACGGTCTTGAGCGATTCAGGATTGATGAATTGCTTGAAGTCGACGTACTGGCCATCCTCGCCACGCACCGCATCCGGGCGGGCTTCGGTGAACAGGCGGTCGTACAGGCGCACATCGGCTTGAATGGCGTGTTCGGCGGAGATCCAGTGGATCACGCCTTTGACCTTGCGGCCCACCGGGTTCTGGCCGAGCGTGGCCGGGTCGAGGCTGCATTTGAGTTCGATCACGTTGCCGGCGGCATCCTTGATGACTTCGTCGCACTTGATCACATAGGAGTAACGCAGACGCACTTCACCCCCCGGCGTGAGACGTTGCCAGCCAGCAGGCGGCACTTCGGCGAAATCTTCGCGTTCGACGTAGATCACCGGGGCAATCGGCACTTCGCGCTCGCCCCATTCGGCATGGTGCGGGTGGAACGGTGCGGTCCGGCTGGTGGTAACACCGGCTTCGAAATTGGTGAGAGTGACTTTGATCGGGTCGAGCACGGCGATCACGCGTGGGCTGGATTCTTCCAGCTCTTCACGTACAGCACCTTCCAGGGCGGAGAAATCGACCACGTTCGGCGTCTTGGAGACACCGGCGCGCTGCACGAACAGGCGCAGGCCTTCCGGGCTGTAGCCACGGCGGCGCATGCCGGTGACGGTGGGCATGCGCGGGTCGTCCCAACCGGTGACGAGATTCTCGTCCACCAGTTGCTTGAGCTTACGCTTGGAGGTGACGACGTACAGCGTTTCCAGCCGCGAAAATTCGATTTGTTGCGGGTGGCAAGGAATGGTGATGTTGTCCAGCACCCAGTCGTACAGCGGGCGGTGGTCTTCGAATTCGAGCGAGCACAGGCTGTGAGTGATGCCTTCCAGCGCATCCGAAATGCAATGGGTGTAGTCGTACATCGGGTAGATGCACCACTTGTCGCCGGTCTTGATGTGATGTTCGCGCTTGATGCGGTAGATCACCGGGTCACGCATGTTGAGGTTGGGCGAACCCATGTCGATCTTCAGGCGCAAGGTCTTGCTGCCGTCCGCGAACTCGCCGGCCTTCATGCGGCGGAACAGATCGAGGTTTTCTGCCGGGGTACGGTTGCGGTAGGGGCTTTCCTTGCCCGGTTTGACGAAGTCGCCGCGATGTTCGCGCACTTCTTCCGGCGTGAGGTCGCACACAAAAGCCTTGCCGGACTGGATCAGTTCTTCGCCATAGGCGTAGAGCTGGTCGAAGTAATCGGAGGCGTGGCGTACGTCGCCGCTCCATTTGAAACCGAGCCAATGCACGTCTGCTTCGATCGCGGCAGCATATTCGTCTTCTTCCTTCTCCGGATTGGTATCGTCCATCCGCAGATTGCACAGACCCTGGTAATCCTGGGCGATGCCGAAGTTGATATTGATCGCCTTGACGTGGCCGATATGCAGATAGCCGTTCGGCTCAGGCGGGAAGCGCGTGACAACGCTGGTGCGCTTACCAGAAGCGAGATCGCTGTCGATGATGTGGCGAATGAAGTTGCTGACCGGTAGCTCGTTGCTCATGACTTGGGGCGGGAACGCGGATTCAAAGGACGGATTGTAGCGGAAAGGGCCTGCCGACGGCGGCCGCGCACGGCGGGAATGATCCGATGAATGGAAGAAAACGAAGGAAATCAAGTACTTCGCCTGGGTCTAAGCTAATGCCATAGGCCGCCAATTCGGCGACTACGGCAAACGCTCTCATAGAGGAGGTTCCCAATGAAAGCTTCCGCCTACCCTCACATGCTCACCTCCTTTCATGACGGCTGGGATGAATTGCATACCGCGAAGCCACGGGAGCAAAACATCTTCTTCAAACTGGTCTTGCCGCTGTCCCTGCTGCCGGTGTTGATGGTGCTGTATGCCGGCAACTTCCACGGTGCGTATTACAGCAGTACCGCCATGGGGCGCTGGGAAACCCTCGCCGCTGTGTTCTTCGTCGCGGAAATGATCACGGTGCCGGGCATGGCCTGGATCATCCGCCAGCTCGCCAAGGCACACATGGCGCATAGCGATTACGACGGCAGCTACCTGCTCGCCGCCGTGGCTGCCGTACCGATGTGGTTATCGTCGCTGACGCTGTTCGTGCCCTTCCTGCCGTTCAACATTGCTTGCGCCGTCACTGGCCTCGTACTGGCTTGCGCATTGGTCTACCACGGCATCCCGGTGATGCTGGGCAAGGATCGCGATGACGATGTGCGCGACATGACCTATCTGGTGATGTGGATCGGGGTCGGCGCATGGGCGATCCTGTCCTCGCTAATTGCGCTGTTGTTCGTCGCCGGATAAGCCTTTAGTGAATTGAGCGCTCTGCTCGTAGAAACAAAAAGCGGCCTTTCGGCCGCTTTTTGTTGAGTGACGCCGGAGTCAACCAGCGCCCTAGATGTCCTGCCCTTCGGCAATCCCCTCATGACTCGCCGATTGATACGGCAGCACCAGATGCAGCAGGATCGCGAGCAAGCTCACCAGACCGACGCCAACCATATTGAACGCGCCGATCTTGAGCGTGAGCCCGCCAATGCCGCAGGTCAGCACCACTGCGACAATGACGAGATTGCGCGGCTCCATCAGATCGACCTTGGCATCGATCAGCGTCTTCAAGCCAATGCTGGCGATGGTGCCGAACAACAACACCATGATGCCGCCCATGACCGGCATCGGAATCGATTGCAGCACGGCGTTGAATTTGCCGAAGAACGCCAGAATAAGCGCCAGCACCGCCGCCCACGTCATGATCACCGGGTTGAAGTTGCGGGTAATCATCAGCGCGCCGGTCACTTCGGCATAGGTGGTGATCGGCGGGCCACCGATCAGGCCGGCAAAGCAGACGCCAAGACCGTCACCAGTGAGCGTGCGATGCAGGCCAGGGGTCTCGGTGAAGTCCTTGCCGGCGACCTTGCCGACCGCCATCACACCGCCGATATGCTCGATCGCCGGGGCAATCGCCACCGGCAACATGAACAGCGCCGCCGCCCAATTCACCTCCGGTGAGACGAAATGCGGCACCGCGAACCACGGGGCATTCGCCACATGCTGGAGATCGACCACGCCCAACAGCGCCGCGGCGATATAGCCGACCACCACGCCGGAGAGAATCGGCACCAACCGCAACATGCCACCGGCAAAGACCGCCACCACGATCGTCGTCGCCAGCGAAATCGCTGCCAGCAGGATCGAGGTGGTGTACGGGATCACCTGATGACCGCCGGCCTGCCCCATCGCCATGCCGGAGGCGGCCACCGCGACGGACATGCCGATCACGATGATCACTGGCCCGATCACGACCGGCGGCAAGATGCGGTGAATCAGCGCCATGCCGCGCCATTTAACGATGGCCGCCACGACGAAATACATGAAGCCGGCTGCGAACAAGCCGAATTGCGTTGCCGCCTGGCCCCAGGTTTGCATGGCAAAAATGATCGGTGCGATGAAGGCGAACGAGGAGCCAAGAAAAATCGGCACCTGACGTTTGGTCACCAGCTGGAACAACAGTGTCCCAACGCCCGCGCCCAACAGCGCCATCGCTGGGTTCAGGCCGGTGAGCAGGGGCACCAGCACCAGCGCGCCGAACGCGACGAACAGGATCTGTGCGCCGGAGACGGCCGTTTTTATGGTTTGCAGCATTGTTTCTCTTCCTCCAATTTCTACAAATCGCGGACAAGACAAAGCCGGGCGTTTGCCCGGCTGTCGTGATGGTTCTACTTGTTATGGGTGGTGCCGAATATCTTGTCGCCGGCATCCCCCAGGCCCGGAATGATGTAGCCCTGCTCGTTCAGGTGGCTATCGAGCGAGGCCGCGACGATCTGCACATCCGGGTGCCTTTCGTTGACGAGCTTGACGCCCTCCGGTGCTGCCACCATCACTACCGCCTTGATGTCAGTACAGCCATTGCGCTTGAGCATGTCGATGGTCGCCACCAGCGAGCCACCGGTTGCCAGCATCGGGTCGATGATGATCGCCAACCGGTTTTCCAGATTGCCGACGAACTTCTCGAAATAGGGCTCAGGCTGCAGTGTTTCCTCGTTGCGGGCCAGGCCCACCACACTGATCTTGGCCGACGGCACAAGGTCGAGCACGCCGTCGAGCATGCCCAGCCCGGCACGCAGGATCGGCACCACGGTGAGCTTCTTGCCCTTGATCTGCTTGACGGCTACGGGGCCGCACCAGCCTTCAATCGTGCGCTCTTCCAGCACCAGATCGCGTGTCGCCTCATAAGCCAGCAACCGCGCGAGTTCGGCGGTCAACAGGCGGAATTTGTTAGTGCTGACATCCGCTTCGCGCAACAGCGCAAGCTTGTGTTGCACCAAGGGATGGTTGACGACGTTGATCTGCACGGCAGCTCCTCAAGAAAAACAAGTGATCGAATTCTAGCTGGCGACCCGACTGCCGCCATTGGCGATACGCCCTAAGCCCGGAACATAAAGCAATCCGCCTTCCCTTGATCGACGACCGAGACAGCCGTCAATCCGGCCGACAGGTTCATAAGACGGCAATACCTAGGTTTTGGTAAACTCCGCAAGTTTAATTCCAAGCATGATCTGCCGGAACCCGTCCCAATGCCTGCGCACCGCCCCCATCGCCTTCGTTACTCCGCCCTGATCGGCCTGCTGTTGTGCGCCTTCGCACACGCTGGCGACGCCGATGACATCCAGGTGTTGCTGCGCAACAAGCAATTCGGCCCGGTGGTCGAGAAAGCCGACAAGGCCCTCGCCAAGAACCCCAAGGATGCGCAAATCCGCTTCATGCGCGCCATTGCCCTGACTGAGCTTAACCGGCCCGATGAAGCGATCAAGGCATTCGTCAGCCTGTCTGAGGACTATCCGCAGCTGCCGGAACCATACAACAACCTCGCCGTGCTCTACGCCCAGCAAAACCAGCTCGACAAGGCTCGCGCCGCGTTGCAGATGGCGATCCAGACCAATCCGAGCTACGCCATCGCCCATGAAAACCTTGGCGATCTGTACGCCCGACTGGCCTCCCAGGCGTATAGCAAGGCACTCCAGCTGGAAAACAACAACGGTGTGCAAACCAAGCTGAAACTGGTTGGCGAACTATTCAGCCAAGGCGGCGCAACCGTACCCAAGCTGCCGGCTACGGCTGTGGTCAAGGCTGCGGCCAAACCAACGCCAGCACCAACACCGCAGGTCGCGGCAGTTACTCCTGCCCCGATCGTCGTTGCAGCCAAAGCAACACCCAAACCCGTAGTAGCGACACCAGCGCCAATCGCTACGCCTGCACCGACCCCTGCCCCGGTCGTCGAGACACCGGCCCCGGCAAAATCCGAAGACCACAACGCCGAGCGCCAGAAGTTGATCGCGGCGGTAGATGGTTGGGCCAATGCGTGGGAAAAGAAAAACGTGAACGGCTATCTGGCAGCCTACAGCCATCAGTTCAAAGCCCCGGGCGGCCAGAAATTCGATGCATGGGCGAAGGAGCGGCGTGACCGCATTACCGGGCCGAAGTCGATCAAGGTGGATATCAGCGACGTCCGCGTCGACTTCACTGACGACGAGACCGCCAAGGTTCGCTTCCGCCAGAGCTACAAATCCGAACGGCTGTCGAGCAGCACCGGAAAAACGCTCATCATGAAGAAATCCGGCGGCCATTGGCTCATTATTGAAGAACGCGCCGGTTCTTGATTCACAATTCGCGTAAAAAACGATAGTTTGTCATTTTCGCTTGTCGAATGAATTCGGACTGTCGTTTTTCAGATTTCGCCTCTCGTTGTTACTGCAAATCGGAATAATGCGGATTGCCTGATTCGATGTCGTTATTTGCATGGGCCAAACGGCTCCCCTGCTTTGTATTGCTCATACTGGTCGCACCAGCAGCCAGCCCGAAGTTCGCCAACTTCGAGCCGAGTTCCATCGTGCCCGAAAAAGCCCCCGGCCTCGCCCGGCAAGGCACGCCGGAGCAAATGATCGTATCGGCCATCGACGCGATCCGCTCCGGCCAGATGAACAACGCCCGCGCCACGGTCGATGCGCTGCTCAAAAAAGAGCCGAACTATCGATTGGCCCACCTGCTCTCCGCCGACCTGTATGCAATGCGCGCCATGCCGCTTGAGCGTATCGGTGGCGGCGTGAGTGCACCGGCAGACCGCCTGGAAGACCTGCGACGCGAAGCATTGGTGCGTAATCAGCGCGAAACAGCACCTCCGCCCGTCGATAAACTGCCGGCTCCCCTGCTGATCCTGTCGCCAAAACAAAAGTACGTCGTCCTGGTCGATGCCGGCTCATCCCGCATCTACGTGTATGAGAACGAACAAGGCATGCCACGTTATGTGACCGACTATTACGCCACCATCGGCAAGTTCGGCATGGGCAAGCAAACCGAAGGGGATCAACGTACCCCGCTCGGCGTGTACTTCGTTACCAGCCATATGCCGCGTGCGCAGATGGACAAAACAATGGGCGAAAAAGCGGCGCTGTTCGGCATCGGTGCCTGGCCGATTTCCTACCCCAACGAATGGGACAAGCGCGAAGGCCGCACCGGCCACGGCATCTGGTTGCATGGCGTGCCGTATGACACCTACGCTCGTGCACCTTGGGCATCCAACGGCTGTGTCGCCCTCACCAATCCGGAAATGCTCGAAGTCGCGAATTACCTGCAGATCGGCGTCACGCCCGTGGTCATCGTGCCAAGAATCGAATGGCTGGCGACCGATAGTTGGCGTGCACGCCACCAGGAAGCCATGCAGGCAGTGGAAGACTGGCGCACGGCTTGGGAAAAGCTCAATACCCGCCGCTACCTTGATGAATACAGCCCACGCTTCGTGAGTGAAGATGGCAGCAATTTCGACAAGTGGGCGAGCCAAAAAACCGGCGTCAACGCAGGAAAACAATGGGCCAAGGTCAAGCTGGACGATTTGAGCCTGTTTGTTACCGGCACTGACGACAAACGCATGTGGGTCACCACGTTCGACCAGGACTACCGCAGCAACAACCTGAACAACCACATGCGTAAACGGATGTACTGGGAACACGATGGTCGTGGCTGGAAAATCGTATGGGAAGGTACGGCGAATTCGGGCTGATGCCGGCATCCTTTTCATACGCAAACACGCACCACAAATAAAAAACCCGGATCGCAATCCGGGTTTTTTATTTGTGGTGCGTGATGCGAATTACAGCGTCAGACCACCGGTCACTTCAATGGCTGCACCATTGATATAGCTTGCTTCGTCCGAAGCCAGGAAGGCATACACATTGGCGATTTCTTCCGGCTGAGCCAAGCGGCGCATCGGCACCCGGTCTTCCATCGCTTGAATCACCTTATCCGGCATCGACTTCAAAATCGGCGTAGCCACAAAACCCGGACAAACCGCGTTAGCGCGAATGCCTTTCTTGCCGAGCTCCTTGGCCCACGTCTTCACGAAGCCAATCACACCGAACTTGGCTGCGGCGTAATTGGTCTGGCCGAAATTGCCGTAAAGACCAACCACCGACGACGCATTCAGAATCACGCCACCGCCCTGCTCGATCATCGTATCGACCACGCCCTTGGCGCAGTTGTAAACGCCCTTGAGGTTGATATCGATCACGCGATCGAACTGCTCATCAGTCATCTTGTAGAACTGCGCATCGGCAACGATGCCAGCGTTGTTCACCAAGATATCGATACGGCCGAATTTTTCCTTTACGCCCGCAACCATGGCAGCAATCTGCGCCTTGTTGGTTACGTCAACGACGAAACCGGCGGCAGTCGCACCACTTGCGGTGAGCTCCGAGACGACTTGATCGATCCCGGCTTGATTCACATCACAGACGACAACCTTGGCGCCTTCGGCTGCGAACTTGACAGCTGTCGCATGGCCGATACCGCTGGCCGAGCCGGTGATGATGGCTACTTTATCTTTGAGTTTCATCGGCTTACCTCTTTTTGCAATGTGCACCAGCACTAAGTGTTAGTAAGCATAGCGTCTATTGTGCAACGCAACAACGGCGATCCGATGAAAACGGTAATTTGACGCGTGTAAACAACTAACGACATCCGCGAGCATGTCCCGGCAAGCGTGGAAAGCCCGGTAATTACACGTACTTCAAGGGGATCAGGTATTTGCGTCGGCTTGATATTGATCAAGCAGCGTGCGGCAATCGACGATGCGTAGATCGTTATCGCGCGCAAAAGTCATGATGAAGTCGAACACGCGTGGGTCGATCTTCTCCAGCTGCTTATCCACCGCTACACAACGTACGTTCTCATGAACCATGGGCCGAACATAGGGTGCGTAAGACAGTTTCTGGTCGAAACCGAAGGTGGAAAGAATTCCGGAAAGACGCTCTGCCCAGTCGCTGGGACGGAATTCACGACCGTTGCTGGTAATCCCTTGAATGATGATTTCGTACGGGTTACAGATCATGGGAGCATTAAACCGGCAAGGGCATCTCAAATTGCTTCAAACGCGGATTATACACTGCAGCCCTGATGCGGTGCGACATAAAAAGCGCCGCCCGCCGGGGTGAACGGCGCTAAGGTCGGCACGGGCTTGCCGGACCTACCCAAATCGCTGAATAATGTGGGTTTTTCCAGAAAATCGCCGCCTCAAGGCCGAGCGATCCGACGCCGATGCGCCATTACCTGCAATTTTCCGATTTCACGCGCGAAGAATATGAATACCTGTTCAAGCGCGCCGGCATCCTCAAGCAGCGCCTGAAGGCCGGCCAGCTCTACCAGCCGTTCATTGGCCGTGTGCTGGGCATGATTTTCGAGAAATCGTCCACCCGCACCCGCGTCTCGTTCGAAGCCGGCATGGCCCAATTCGGCGGCCACGCGATGTTCATGCAATCCAAGGACACGCAACTGGGTCGCGGCGAGCCCATCGAAGATGTGGCACAGGTTATCAGCCGCATGGTCGATATCGTGATGGTGCGCACCTTCGAGCAAAGCATCATCGATCGCTTTGCCGAAAACTCGAAAGTGCCGGTCATCAACGGCCTGACCAACGAATATCACCCCTGCCAGATCATGGCGGACATCTTTACCTACACCGAACGCTTCGGCTCGATCGAAGGCAAGACCGTCGCGTGGATCGGCGATAGCAATAATGTGTCGCGCACCTGGCTGCAAGCCGCCAAGATTTTCAACTTCAAGCTCAACCTGGCCTGCCCGCGCGGCTATGAGATGACTGTGCTCGACGGCCAAACCTACGGCCCGGAACATTTCGAAACGTTCAACGATCCGTACCAGGCCGCACGCAACGCCGATATCGTCACGACCGACGTCAGCGTATCGATGGGCTACGAGCGCGAAACGCTGCAACGCAAAAAAGACTTCATCAATTACAAGGTCAGCGAGAAGATCATGCTGCAGGCCAAGGCCGAAGCGCTCTTCATGCATTGCCTGCCCGCGCATCGCGGTGAGGAAGTCGATCCGGAAGTGATCGACGGCCCGCAATCCGTGGTCTGGGATGAAGCCGAAAACCGCATGCACACCCAGAAAGCGGTCATCGAATACCTGTTGCTAGGCAAAATCGAGGATTGACACCCCTGTGAGCATTCTCGGCATTACCGACCTCGCCACCTACATTCTCGGCACCGTCGTCATCATCCTGACGCCAGGGCCGAACTCGCTGTTCGTGCTCAGCACGGCCGGCAAGCACGGTGCGCGGGTCGGTTTTGCTGCCGCTGGCGGTGTCTTTTTCGGCGATCTCACCTTGATGCTCGCGGCGGCGCTTGGCGTTGCCTCGCTCATGCACGCCTACCCGATTGCCTTCGACGTCGTACGCTATGCGGGCGCGGCTTATCTGGCATGGCTCGGTCTCAAGCTGCTGTTTACCCGAGGCGGTCAAACGCAAGTCACAGCGGAAGCGGGCAGCCCGCAACAGGCATTCAAGCAAGCCTTCGGCATTTCGCTCATCAACGTGAAAGCCATTCTGTTCTTCATGGCTTTCTTTCCACAGTTCGTCGATCCGACCTACCCGCAGGTAGCGCTGACTTTCGGCCTTCTGGGGCTGATCGTGCAGATCACCAGCCTGAGTTACCTCACGCTGCTCATTCTCGCGGGCAGCCAGCTCGTGAAGCGCCTGGCGCAACGACGATGGTTGGCGACCCTGGCAGCCAAGCTCACCGGCATGCTGTTTGTCAGCTTTGGCCTCAGGCTCGCCACCAGCAAATAACGCTCGATCGCTTTGGTTTGCAGTGCCTTGGCTTGATCGATTCACCTTTCGCAGATTTGCCGCCGTCGTTGCGCCAGAAACGACGGTTCTGAAACAACTGGCTTTGATTGGGGAATTCCATGTCTGACGTTAAGAAAGTCGTCCTCGCCTACTCCGGCGGCCTTGATACCTCCGTGATCCTGAAGTGGCTGCAAGACGAATATCAATGTGAAGTCGTTACCTTCACCGCCGACCTCGGCCAAGGTGAAGAACTTGAACCGGCTCGCCAGAAAGCGCTGCAGTTCGGCATCAAGCAAGAGAACATCTTTATCGACGATCTGCGCGAAGAATTCGTGCGTGATTTCGTGTTCCCGATGTTCCGTGCCAACAGTATTTACGAAGGCGAATACCTGCTCGGCACCTCGATTGCCCGTCCGCTGATCGCCAAGCGCCAGATTGAAATCGCCAACGCGACCGGCGCAGATGCCGTATCGCACGGCGCAACCGGTAAGGGCAACGACCAAGTCCGTTTCGAACTGGGTTATTACGGCCTCAAGCCGGGCGTGAAGGTCATCGCCCCGTGGCGCGAATGGGATCTGCTCTCCCGTGAAAAGCTGCTGGCCTATGCCGAAAAGAATGGCATCCCGGTCGACATGAAGCACAAGAACGGCGGCGCGCCGTATTCGATGGATGCCAATCTGCTGCACATCAGCTTTGAAGGCCGCCATCTGGAAGACCCGAAGGCCGAAGCCGAAGAAAGCATGTGGCGCTGGACCGTATCGCCGGAACAAGCCCCGGATGCGCCGGAATACCTCGACGTCGAGTTCGAAAAGGGTGACGTGGTTGCACTGAACGGCGTGCGTCTCTCGCCTGCACAAGTGCTCACCAAGCTGAACGAACTCGGCGGCAAGCACGGCATCGGCCGGCTGGATCTGGTTGAAAACCGCTACGTCGGCATGAAGAGCCGCGGCTGCTACGAAACCCCGGGCGGCACGATCCTGCTCAAGGCCCATCGCGGTATCGAATCGATCACGCTCGATCGCGAAGTGGCCCACCTGAAAGACGACCTGATGCCGCGCTACGCCAGCCTGATTTACAACGGCTACTGGTGGAGCCCGGAGCGCAAGGCGCTGCAAGTGCTGATCGACCACACGCAAGAACGCGTGAACGGCTGGGTGCGCCTGAAGTTGTATAAGGGCGGCGTTTCTGTCGTCGCACGCGATTCGAAAGACACGTTGTTCGACCAGACCATCGCCACCTTCGATGATGACGGCGGCGCGTACAACCAGGCAGATGCAGGCGGCTTCATCAAACTGAATGCGCTGCGCATGCGGATCGCCGGGCGCAAAGGGCGTTAATCCCTGAAACGGCACAGGGCGCTCTGCGATGAAACCCGTCACATAGCGCCCTCCTCCATCCCAATCAGCCGACGCGAACATCCATGCTTGATGCTTTTCTGCATATGGACGAAGAGACCTTCACCAAGCTCTCTACCGCCATACTCTGCACCGGCCTGATCGGCTATATGTGCTTCATCATTTATCGGCTGGCCAAGGATTCGAAGGCCGGCAAGTACGGCACGATCGTGCTGGCTTTCGTACTCGGTTTTGGCATGTTCGGTTTTATCGTCAAGACTATCCTGACCGAAGTACTCCAAAAATAACGACTACAACGATTCAACTGACCGGAGATTCACCATGCCCCAATTCAAGAATGTCGCCGTCGTCAAACGCGCCAACGTCTATTTCGACGGCAAGTGCATTTCCCATACCGTGATCCTCGACGATGGCTCAAAGAAAACCATCGGTGTGATCCTGCCTGGCACCTACACCTTCAACACCAACGCCCCGGAATTGATGGAAATCATCGAAGGCCGTTGCGTGATCAAGGTCGCTGGCGACAAGCATCCGAGTGAAATCATCGCCGGCCAGGGCTTTAACGTGCCGGGCAATTCCAGCTTCGATATCGAAGTGTCAGAAGAGCTGCACTACGTCTGCCATTTCGACTAAGCCATCGGCCCACGCTCGATGACGACCATTTTCACGCATGCGCTGGTCGGCGCGACGCTGGTGCGTTGCTTGCCGCCAACGTGGCGTGAAAAACGCTTGTATGCGCTGGCCGCCATCGGCGCGATGCTGCCGGATCTGGATACGATCACGTTCCGTCTCGGCATTCCCTATGCCAGCCCGTTCGGCCATCGGGGCGCCTCGCATTCGCTGGTATTTGCACTGATCGCGGGCCTCGTCCTCGCCACCGGTTTTTATGGCCGTGACGGCTGGCACCGCTGGCTAGGTGCCAGCGCAATTCTGGCGGCGGCGGTGGCAACGCACCCCCTGCTGGATGCCTGTACCAATGGCGGGCTCGGCGTCGCGTTGTTCTGGCCATTCAGCACCGAACGCTTTTTCTTTTCCATTCATCCGATCGCCGTGTCGCCCATTGGCCACCGCTTCTTTTCGGCTAGCGGCCTGCATACATTGTCCAGTGAGCTGGTCTGGGTCGCCCTACCCTGCCTGGCCCTATGGCTGATTTTGGCAAGCTACCCGCACAGCACCCGCAAGGAATAACCATGCCCTCTTTCGATATTGTTTCCGAAATCAACGAAGTTGAAGTCCGCAACGCAGTCGAGCAAAGCAGCAAGGAAGTCGGCACGCGCTATGACTTCAAAGGTTCGGATGCCCGGATCGAGCAGGCCGACAAAGTGCTGACTCTATTTGCCGACAGCGATTTCCAGCTGGACCAAGTGAAGGACATTCTGGTGACCAAGCTGGCCAAGCGCGGCGTGGATGTCCGCTGCCTGGATGAAGCCAAGGTCGAAAAAATCTCCGGCAACAAGGTCAAACAAGCGATCACCGTGAAGACGGGCATCGAATCGGAGTTGGCCAAGAAAATCGTGCGGATGATCAAGGATTCCAAGCTCAAAGTCCAAGCGGCAATCCAGGGCGACGCCGTGCGAGTGACCGGGGCCAAGCGCGATGTGCTACAAGAAACAATCGCGCTTGTTCGCAAGTCAATCGACGATTTTCCGCTGCAGTATCAGAATTTTCGCGACTGAATCAAATTTTAGCTGTGGCTAATGCAGCAGGGTATGACGTCGAGCTAAACTAGTCGGATGCGCAAATCTTTCCACTTCTGGACGTCCCGCCAATCCACCTGGCTCTCGCTGATCGGCATGGTGTTCGGTCTCGGGATGATTCTGCTGCTGAGCTATCAGGTCAGCAGCTCCTATCACGCCGAGGTAGGCCGGAAACGCACCGAAGTCGAGAACCTCGCGCAGGTTCTGGAGGGACAGCTCTCCTCGGCATTACGTGAAACCGATCTGGTGCTTCACGACTTGGCCCAGCAGCTGCACGACACCGACTTTACCCGCACCGATGCTGGCGACGAGCGTACCAAGGCGCTGCAAGCCATGTTGGTCGACAAGCTGGGGCTGATCCGGCAAGCCGACAATATCGCGCTGGTTGGCCCGGATGGATCAATGATGCATCGGGCGCTGGAAACGCCAACCGGCAGCAGCCTGATCGATCGCGACTACTTTTCGATGATCCGCAACAACCCGTTTCAGGAACGGGTGTTCTCGCGCCTGATCGTCACCAACAAGGCGCAGAAACAAGGCATTGTCATCGGTCGGCGCTTTGACAAGGCAAATGGCGAATTCGCCGGCCTGATCGCCGCCAGCCTGACCACCAACTATTTCGATCACTTGCTCGGCACACTCGACCTTGGGCCACACGGCGCGGTACTGCTCATTGATGACAGCCTTGGCCTGATCACCAGCTATCCGAAAAATGCCGGCAAATTGCAGTTCACCCCTGATGCGGACATGGTCAAACGGCTGGCCAGTGGGGTAGTCACCGGCACTCAGGTGCTGCAAACCCGGGACGCGGACGCAACGCGGCTGACCAGCTATCAGCTCGTGACCGGCACACCGTTCTTGGTCGTGGTCAGTGCATCCTCCGAGGACTACCTCGGCCATTGGCGCAATGCCACGGTCTACTACTTGATCGGCGGTGGACTACTGCTGGCGATGGCGCTACTGATGACCTACTTTTTCTGGCGATCGCACCGATTGGCACGCAATCTCGTCCAGAAAGAAATCAAACTCAATGCGAGCGAGGCACGTTTCCGGCAGATGATCGAGACCACACCGGTCGCCATCGTGCTGGCCCGCCTGCCGGACTACTTCATCACCTATATCAACCAGCGCGCCGCTGAATTGTTCGATATGCCGCAGGCGACCGCACTATCGATGCGCGCCTTCGAGCTGTATCTGGACCGGATCGATTTCCTCGGGCAACTGGAGCAATTGCGTGCTGGCCAGACGGTACGCGGCAGCGAAATACGACTGCAGCGCTTCAACGGCGACGCTTTCTGGGCGACGGCCTCGCTCTCGATCGTCACCACGACAGAGGGCTCGACCATCGTTCTGGGTCTGGTCGACATCACCGAGCGCAAGCGGCTGGAAGAAGAACTCAAGCGTCGCGCCACGACGGATAGCCTGTCGGGTCTGTTCAACCGTGCGCACTTCATGGAAACGGCCAATCAGGAACTGGGTCGCGCCCAACGCTATCGTCGTCCCTTGAGCTTGTTGATGGTCGACATCGACTTCTTCAAGCGCATCAACGACACCTATGGCCACGATGTTGGCGACAAAGCCATTCAGGCCTTGGCACGCATCTGCAAAGCCACGCTACGCGATGTCGATCTGGTGGCGCGCATGGGCGGGGAGGAATTTGCGGCGCTGCTACCGGAGACAAATCTCATCGACGCGGTATCGGTTGCCGAACGTTTGCGCATCGCCATCGAGGCCCACTCGATCACGACGGATGAGGGGCAAGAGGTACGCTTTACATCGAGCATCGGTGTGACCGAATTGCGCGAGGATGACCCGCTCGTAGACGATCTGCTCAAGCGGGCCGACAAGGCGCTCTACTACTCCAAGCACCACGGCCGCAATCAGGTATCAGTGGCAGAAGCGATTACCGACGAAGAGACCTGACCCCAGCCGTACGTCCTTGATGCCGATCAATACGGGGATCCAACAAGACTGGCAAGCTAAAGCCAGTCTTCTCATCACCGGAGCTCCATCATGGAAAATACACCGCTGGAAACACTGTTCATGTCGGATATCGGCCTACTCAGCCTGTTCACCATTTCGTTCGTGCTGGTGATGGCCGGCTACATCGGCTGGTTCGTCCACAAGAATGTAATGAACGCTACGCCACCGCAAGACGATGGCAAGTCAGCACAACATCACTGATTCTCTGACTGCCCCGCCTCATCCGCCCCATCCAGTTCCGGATTGGGGCTGAGATAAAACTGCTCTCGCCGCTCACCGGGCCGGTTGTCGTGCCACACCGCGACACCGCCCGCCGGCAACTGGTCTTGCGTTAATAGCCACGGACATGACTCCGGGTCAACGCGATTGACCGCAATCCCGACAAAGTAATCGAGTGATGCGGCAATCGAATCGGATACGCCCAGCCCACCGATGCACCCCGTACGCTGCTTCATATCCCGCGCGAGTGATTCACTCACGCTGCGATAGCTTTTCTGTGCATCGAGCCAAGGCTGCCAGAGGCCGATCAGCACACCCCACAGCAACGTCACACCACACGCCCAATTGGTCACTGCACGCCGTCCGAGCGGCCGTTTGCGCGACAGCACCCAGATCCACACCGCAGTCAGCAATAGCGCAAACAACATGCCTGCAGCATGCCAATCCACACGGTATGCAGGACTTTGTTTTTGCAATTCGCTCGCCCAGCTCAGCGGAACATTCAAATGCAGGACCAGCCAACCTAGCCACAACAACCCCGCCATCAGACCCAGCGTCAGCACGCCAAACCAGTTAAGGGCTGCCGCCGCGCCGCGCCGCAAGCTCTCGATGCCCGGCGTTGCCAGCAACGCTAGCGGTGGCAATACGATGAGCAGATACGACTCATCTCCTTCAGCCGCCGAGATCAACCACAAGGTATGCAGCGCCAACAGCGTAGCCGGCAGCAAGAATGCCGGAGCGCGCAAATCCCGGCGCAATGCCCACGCGCCCCAAACCGCCAATGGCAATACCGGCCAGGTAAACCAGGGCGCAACCGCCAGGAAATAGCCAAAGGCATGAAAAAACCCGAACCGCGCTACCCCACCAAACGGGCCGAACGCATATTGATCCATCCACACCCGGAACAGCGCTGGATTGGCTTGGTAGAAATCCGCCAGCCAGATTGCACCGATCGGTAGTGCCAACACCAGCCCGGTCACCAAGGTGACCAGATAGCCCGCTCGCCGCCACGGCGCATACAGCCCCACCACGCCAGCGGCAACCACGGCCAACAGAAACTCAGCCAGCGACGACCCCAACAACAGAACCAACCAGGAAAACGCCAGTGCCAAACCGGCACTCAACGGTTGGCGTCGGGCAAGTGCCAACGCATACGCCTGCCACGCAAACCCCGTCAGCAGCAATATCTTGGCGGAGAGCTGATGCCCCCAAATGATCAACCCGATGCAGCCGATCAGCAGAATGACCGACATGCGCCCGTGCCGGCGGCCAAAGAGCTCACGGCCGGCGAGCCCCGTCCCCCACAAGGCGAGTGCCGCCCACACACCGGTCGTCATCCGTGCCGCATCGTGGATCGACATCCCCAACTTGGAAGCCGGCCAAGCCACCAGCGCGGCAAACCAGTAATACAGCGGAGAGTCGATCAGATAGGGGGCATCGGCAAACCAGGGAATCGACCAATGCTGCCCAGCCAGAAAACGGCCGATGACGGCGGCGGTTTCCAGCTCACGCGGCTTCCACGGATCATGCCCCACCAACCCCGGCAACAACCAGACGAGGCAAAGCAATAACAGCAACCAAGGCCGCTCAGCCGTTGTAGCAGGCGCGGTGCGATCGGTATCCGGGGAATAGGTCAGCATTTATTTTTGTGGAAGCCGGGAACGGGAGGAGCATAAACCGGAGACAACAAAAAAGGCAGCGTAAAAGCTGCCTTTTCTGCGAAGCAAAGGTACGGATTACTTGTTGCTGCTGTACATGCCGTACTTGCTGCGGAACTTCTCGATACGGCCGGCGGTATCGACGATCTTTTGCTTGCCGGTGTAGAACGGGTGCGATTCAGACGACACGTCCAGACGCACAACCGGATAATCCTTACCGTCGGTCCACTTCAGGGTTTCGCCGCTCTTGGGTTTGAGGGTGGAGCGGGTCAGGAATTTGAAGTCAACGCTAGCGTCGTAGAAGATGACTTCGTTGTATTCGGGATGGATATCGGCTTTCATTTCATTTTCCTTTGAGTGCGCGCCGGGATTGTGCCGACGCAAAACACAGCATTATTCCAGAACAGGCTTGGCGCAGCAAGCGATGACTTATCTACGCATCGAATCGAAGAAGTCGTTGTTGGTCTTCGTCGCCTTGATCTTGTCGAGCAGGAATTCCATCGCCTCGAGATCATCCATCGGGTAGAGCAATTTACGCAGCACCCAGATCTTCTGCAGTTGATCCTGCGGGATCAGCAACTCTTCGCGGCGTGTGCCGGAACGATTGATGTTGATCGCCGGGAACTGGCGCTTTTCCGCCATACGACGATCAAGATGCAATTCGTTGTTACCGGTGCCCTTGAATTCTTCGTAGATCACGTCGTCCATGCGCGACCCGGTATCGATCAACGCCGTGGCGATGATGGTCAGGCTACCGCCTTCTTCGATATTGCGCGCGGCACCGAAGAAACGCTTTGGGCGCTGCAGCGCATTGGCATCGACACCACCGGTCAATACCTTGCCGGAGGCCGGCACGACGGTGTTGTAGGCGCGGGCGAGACGGGTAATCGAGTCGAGCAGGATAACGACGTCTTTCTTGTGTTCGACGAGGCGCTTGGCCTTCTCGATCACCATCTCGGCAACCTGCACGTGCCGGGTTGCCGGCTCATCGAAGGTCGAACTGATGACTTCACCCTTCACCGAGCGCGTCATTTCAGTCACTTCTTCCGGGCGCTCGTCGATCAGCAATACGATCAGCACCACATCCGGGTGATTGGCCGTAATCGCATGGGCGATGTTCTGCAACATCACCGTCTTACCGGTCTTGGGCGGTGCCACCAGCAAGGCACGTTGGCCCTTGCCGATCGGCGCGATCAGATCGATCACGCGGCCGGTGATATTTTCTTCTGCCTTGATATCGCGCTCGAGACTTAAGCGGCGGTTCGGGAACAGCGGCGTGAGGTTCTCGAACAGGATCTTGTGCTTGGAAGCCTCCGGCAATTCGCCGTTGATCTTGTCCACCTTCACCAAGGCAAAATAACGCTCTCCATCCTTCGGCGTACGAATTTCACCTTCGATGGAGTCGCCGGTATGCAGGTTGAAGCGGCGAATCTGGCTCGGGCTGACGTAAATATCATCCGGGCCGGCCAGGTAGGAAATATCCGGGCTGCGCAGGAAACCGAAGCCATCCGGCAGCACTTCCAGCGTGCCATCGCCGAAAATAGCCTCGCCTTTCTTGGCCTGATTCTTCAGGAGGGCAAACAACAGATCCTGCTTGCGCATCCGATTTGCGCCTTCGATCTGGCTTTGGGTCGCCATTTCGAGCAATTCGGAAACGTGCAGGTGTTTGAGGTCGGACAAATGCATGGGCTGGACTCGTCAGCGATGAGGCGGGAATGAAAACGGAGGGAATCGGAATGGAGCTGCGCGTGAATAACGCGGCGGGATGCTTGTAAGGTTATAGGCGGCCGGCGCGAAGTGTCAAGACGCCGTGCACGCAGCGAGGCGGAGTGTACCGCCCGCGCCACGGTTTAGCCAGGGCAGGCGCCCTGGCCATCACACAACGATCAGAGGTTGCTATCGAGGAACGCAGTCAGTTGCGACTTGGAAAGCGCACCCACCTTGGTGGCCTTCACTTCGCCATCTGCAAACAGCATCAGCGTCGGGATGCCGCGAATGCCGTACTTCGGCGGCGTAGCCTGATTTTCGTCGATATTCAGCTTGGCGATCTTCAGCTTGCCGGCGTATTCGGTTGCGACTTCATCCAGGATCGGGGCGATCATTTTGCAAGGGCCGCACCATTCAGCCCAGTAGTCGACCAGAACCGGGTTTTGCGCTTGCAGCACGTCGGCCTCGAAGCTGGCATCGGTAACGTGCACGATATGTTCGTTGCTCATGGAAAATCTCCGCAGTGAAGGTTGAAATTCAATGACGCCGAAGGTGCGCGTCTTGAAAAAAACAATTGCGTCATTTTATCGGCTTTCAAGGCAAAGCCGGGTAAAAACTAATCAATGCACTTGATAGCTTGGCTCTGTCGGCACGCGCAGCATCGTCGAACGAACCCTACAGCGCAGCCGTGACAGCCTCTTCCAGCCGCTCGACTGCCGTGACCGTCATGCCTTCGATCGGCTGGCGCGGCCGGTTCGCCTTGGGGACAATCGCATGCGTGAAGCCGAGCTTGGCTGCCTCACGCAAGCGCTCCTGGCCACGCTGCACCGGTCGCACTTCGCCAGCCAGACCCACTTCACCGAATACGACCAGCTTGTCCTGCAAGGGGCGGTTGCGCAGGCTGGAGACGATCGACAGCAACACGGCCAGATCGGCGGCCGGCTCGTTGATGCGCACGCCACCGACCGCGTTGATGAATACGTCCTGATCGAAGGTGGCGACACCCGCGTGGCGGTGCAAGACCGCCAGCAGCAGCGCCAAGCGGTTCTGCTCCACGCCCACCGCCAAGCGCCGGGCCTGCGGTGCATGCGCATCGTCGACCAGCGCCTGTACTTCCACCAGCAGCGGGCGCGACCCCTCTTGTGTCACCAGCACGCAACTGCCGGCCACCGGCTCGGCGTGCTGGCTCAAGAATAGCGCCGACGGGTTGGAGACCTCGCGCAAGCCCTTGTCGGTCATGGCGAACACGCCCAGCTCATTCACCGCGCCAAAGCGGTTCTTGATGGCACGAATCAGCCGGAAACTCGAATGGGTATCGCCCTCGAAATACAGCACGGCATCGACGATATGTTCCAGCACGCGCGGGCCCGCCAGCGCGCCGTCCTTGGTCACGTGACCAACCAGAAGGATGGTCGTACCGGTGCGTTTGGCAAAACGCGTGAGCTGCGCGGCACATTCACGCACCTGCGCCACGCTGCCTGGAGCGCTGGTCAATGCCTGCGAATAGAGCGTCTGGATCGAATCGATGACCGCGACTTGCGGCTGGACTTGATCCAGCGTCATCAAGATGCGCTCCAGCCCGATCTCGGCCAGCAGGTTGATCGCACCCGCATCCAGCTGCAGCCGCCGGGCTCGCAATGCGATCTGCTGCGGGGATTCCTCGCCAGAGACATAAAGCGTCTTGGTATGCCCCGATAGTTGCGTCAATGCTTGCAGCAAGAGCGTTGATTTGCCGATGCCGGGATCGCCGCCAATCAGCACTACGCCGCCCGGCACCAGACCGCCACCCAATACGCGATCCAGCTCACCGATGCCGGAGGGTGTGCGCGGCAGCTCGGCCATTTCGACATCGGCCAGCTTGCGGATCGCGCCATCGGCTGCCAAGGCTTCGAATCGCGTCGGCGCCTTTGGCTCGTCAATCGCTTCGATGAGCGTGTTCCACTCGCCGCAGTTCGGGCACTGGCCCTGCCACTTGGGGGACAAACCGCCACAGGAGGCGCAGCTATAAACGTTCTTGGCCTTGGCCATGGTGGATTCCGCGAGATGAACCGATTTGGATAGGCGGATTCTACCCGATGCCTGCCGGACTCGATCCAGCCGCTACGGACGGACCCGCCCGGCAAGTCGCTGCGCCAGCCATTCTGCTGCCAGTGGCAGCAATGCAAAAAACGGAATCAGGCAGACAATGCCGATCCACCCCAGCCAACGCGACGGAAGCCAGTCCAGCCAGTCCGGCATGGGATCGGGAACGATCTTGTCGATCAGCCGCAGCAGCCCAACGCCGTAGCCGATCAGCAGTGCCAGGCCGACATGCTTGAGTCGCTCGACCCGCCAGTACGCAGCAGCCAGATACACCAACCAGCACAGCAACAGCAATCCGGCGGCCCACGGCAAGCCCTGATTGAACGCAACACCGCTGAACACCAGCCCGCAGAACCAGATCAACAGCATCAATACAAACCACAAGAGACCAAGCAAATCGTCCTCCGCAATGAGAGTCAGTATTCAGAACAAAACCGCAGCAACAAAAAGCCCGCTCCGAAGAGCGGGCCGGGGCGATCACGCGGCACTAAGCTGCGTGTTCAGATGTATTTGAACAAACTCAAACCCTGCACTGCCGCAAAGCTCTGCTGCGCCGCCGTCAGCAGTTGCTGATTCTGCGTGAAATCGCTGATGGCCTTGGTGTAGTCGAGGTCTTGCAAGCCAGACAACGTGGTCTTGTATTGCAGGGTCACGTCCGTGTTGGTGGTCTTGACCTCGCTCACTTCATTCATCCGCGCGCCTTGTGACGCACGGGTAGTGAGTACGCTGTTCAACCCATTCGCCAGATCAGAAATCACACTATTGAGCTGGTTCTGATACGCCGCCTGCCCCTTGCCCGTACCATCCGGCGCGTAGCTTTTCAGCGCAGCGGAGAAATTAGCCAGAATCTTGAACATGTCGACGTTCTGGCTGGCCTGGGTAGTGAAGCTATCCCCTGCCTTCGGCGTACCGGAAATGCTCACCTTCGCGCCGAAATCCCAGTTGGCGATCAACGGCGTCGCCTCGCCAGCCTGCTGCGCAAACACGATGTCGCCACCCGACGTATAGGTACGCGGCAGGGATACACCCACCGGCCGCGGGCCAGCGGTGTAATTGAAGCTGTCGATCATCGACTTGTTGAAATTCGGGTTGGCGGTGGCCGTGCCCGGCAAGAAGGGCTGATTGTCGATGATGTCGTAGCTGGTGATCGTCTTGGTCGGATCGGTCGGGTTCGGGATCGTCTGGAACGAAATCTTGTAGCCCTGCAGATTGGCCGCGTTATTCCACTTGGACGGATCAGTCACTTCGCCGGCACTGATGATGCCGCTACCAGTATTGGTCGCGGTGTAGCCGGATTCGAACGTGCCGTTGCCCGTCTTGATCTTCTGGAACACATCGCTGCCCGCTTCCGAAATCGGGATGCTGCGCGAGGCGGAAATCTGCACCAGCCGCTGACCGTCATCACCGTTGTAGGTGACGTTGCCAAAGCTGGTTTCGGTGAATGGCTTGACGTTGCCCTTGAAGCCCGAGAACAGGTACTGACCATCACCATCCGTCTGGTTGGAAAGCCCCAGCAACTGTTGATACAGCCCTTGCAGCTGGCTATCGAGCGCGGCCTTGTCCGAGGCGGTCTGGGTCGGGTTGCCTGCATCGACTGCGAGCTGCTGCACGTTTTGCACCAGCGTCGTCAGCTGCGTCATCGTGGCTTCCGATGAGCTCAAGGCAGAATTGGCGCTGTCGGAGTTGGTCGTGAACTGAGTCACGATCGAGCTGGATTCGGTCAGTTGCAGCGCCCGGGCCGAGGCGATCGGATCATCCGATGGCGACAGGATCTTGCGGCCGGTCGAGAGTTGGCTCTGCAGCTTGAACTGGTTCTGCTGCAGGTTTTGCATACCGAAAACGCCGGTATTGAAAATCGTGGAGGTTGCGACGCGCATGATATTGCTCCTTAGCCTTCCGCTCAGACGATGTTGGCAATAGCCTGGAAGGCCTGGTTCGCGATCTGGATCACTTTGCTCGATGCTTGATATGCCTGCTGATACCGCAGCAGGTTGGCGGCCTCTTCATCCAGATTGACCCCGGACGAGGAATCGCGCTGTGTTTGTGCTTGTTGCAACACGACCGCCTGCGCCTTGAAGCTCACCGTGGCCTGATTGGTCAGGGTGCCGATCTTGGAGACCAGACTATCGTAGGTGTTCTGATAGGTTGCGGTGCTGCCACCCATCAGTTTCGTCGTCTGCAGCGCCGCCATGGCCAAGGCGTTGCGGTTATCGGATGCACCGCCGGTATTCTGGCTGATGTTGACCACGTCGCCGGTCTTCGGCTGGCCATCGAGCTTGGTGCTCCAGCCATTCTGCGACACCGTCATGCCCGCTACATAAGCATTGCCGGCGCTCAGCGTGACCGGCGCAAGCGGGTTGGTCACATCCAGCACATCAAAGGTGTTGGCCGAGGTGAACTTGATTTGCACCGGGGTCTTGATCGCCGGGTTGATCGCCGAATCGGTGGTCAGGGTCGTCAAGGCAGCGGTTTGCGGCTGCGTGGCGGTCAAGGTGCCGGTATTGGTCGTCGGCGTTTTGGACGACACGGGAGCAGCGGCGGCGACTTCACGCGGATCAGTCATCCGTACCGACAGGCTGCGGATAAACCCGGCGGTCGGCTGGATGGTGAAGTGATCGCCGGCGTTCATCACGCCACTCGTCTGGCTGATGGTAAAGCCGTCCTGCGTGAGCGGCAGCGACGCATAGGTCGTCTTCTGCCCGTCAGAGAGCCGCGTCACGGTGTAATTCGCGCCATCGAAGCCGAGATCGTAATTGCTGGCCGTCAGCTGATTCACGTCGCTGATGTAGCCAGAGAGCTGGGCGGTGCCGGTGTTCTTGGTATTGAAGTTGATGTTGCCAACTGCGGGCGGGAACGACATGCCAGTGGTGGCCGATGCGGCAGGCGCGGCCCCCGCGTTCTTCACTGTCACCCCGAGCGCCGTGAAACCGGCCGTCATCTGGGCGGTGGTAATCGTCTGGGCTTGATTGTCCGACAGGCGGGTCAGCGTGTAATTGGTGCTGACCGAGTCATACGCGATCGAAAAATCACTGGACGGAATCGTGGTGCCCGCCGCCGTGAAATTGACCGTCGCGCCGGACAAGGTCACGTTCTGCGTACCGGAGCGGTTGAAGTCGAAGAAATTCAAACCGATGTTGTTGTTCAGATCCTGACCGGCGCGCTGCTGGTCATTCACCGTCTGAGCAACCGTCAGCGCAACCTGATTCAGCGTGTTGGTGGCCGGGATCAGCGCATTGTTGCGGAAGTCGAACAGCCCTTGCAGCTGGCCGCCGGACAAGCTCGACTCCGGCAAAAAGATCGTGTTGCCGTTCTGCTGATAAGCCACGGTGGTTTGCTGCGGATCGGACGGCGACGGCACGGCCGCCAAGGTGAATTGCGATGCGCCGACCACCAGATTCTGGCCATTGCCGATGAACACATTGATCGAGCCATCACCCTGCGAAATCGTCGTGGCTTTGACGTACTTGTTCAGCTCCTTGACGAGATTGTCGCGCTGATCCAGCAAATCATTCGGCGGCTGGCCGGTGCCGTTCACTGCGGCAATCTGCTGATTCAGATTGGCGATCTGGCTGGACAGCGTATTGATCGTACCCACCGTACTGGAAATTTCGCCGTTCAAGGTCGAGGACTGCTCGGTCAGCTGGGTATTGAACGATTGCAAGCGGGTCAGCAAGGTCTGGCCGCCGCTGATCAGCGATTGGCGTGATGGGATATCGGCCGGGTGCGTCGCCACATCCTGCACGGTACTGAAAAAGCTTTGCAGCGCCGGGGCAAGGCCCGCAGTCGGGTCAGCCAGCGTGTTGTCGATGCCGGACAAGTGCGTGGAATAAGTATCGAGGTAGCTGTTCTGGGTTTGCGCAGTTTGCAGCTGGCGGGTCAGGAACTGGTCGAAGACGCGGCGGATGCTGTCCACCTGCACGCCCATGCCGATGAAGCCGCTGCCCGACTGCAACGGATACGGTGCGCTTTGCTGGATGGTCTGGCGCGAATAGCCATCGGTATTGGCGTTGGAAATATTGTGGCCGGTCACCGTCAGGCCAAGATTGGCCGCGTTGAGACCGGAAACACCGATATTGAATACGCTGGAACCCATGATGTCACTCCATCCTTAACTTGTTTCGGCCCATCACTCAGGCGAGCGAAGCGCTACTTGCGTCATTCATTTGGCGGGTGACCCTGGCAACCCGATCCGCCACGTGGGCCAGCTTGCTGGCGTAGTTCGGATCGGTGGCATACCCGCTTTGCTGCAGCGCCTTACCGAAACCCAATGCATCGCTGCCCTGCCCGACTGCATCGCCAAAACGCTTCTTGATCAATTGCGCGTAGTCGGTAAACGCCGCCGAATACGAGTCATAAGCGCGGAATTTCTCCACCCGCTTTTGCGCCTGACCGTTCACGTATTCGGTTGTGGTCACATCGACCGTCTTGCCCTGCCAGCTACTGCCGGCCTTGATGCCGAACAGGTTGTGGCTATCGCTGCCGTCATCGGTCTTGATCGGCTTCTTACCCCAGCCGGTTTCAAGTGCCGCATGCGCTGCCAGCACTTGCGGCGAAACGCCCAGCGAGTCGGCTACATCGCCTGCGGCGCTGAGCACTTGCGACAGGAAGTCGCTCGACGCCGGCTTTTGTGCTGTGACAGCGGCATCTTTTGCCGCCGCAACGTCGTTCTTGCCGGTCAGCGCAACCTTGCCGCCACTTGCCAAGGCAATGCCGTTGGCCAGATTGGTGAGCTGATGCAGCGGCTTTTTCAACAGACTTGGGTCTTGCTGCACCTGGATTTGCCGCACGATGGAATCAGCTAGGCCGACACCACCGTTCTGGGACCAAGAGGTGGAAAGCTGCTGATCCTGCAAACCACGAAACATCTTGCTGGCCGAGGAATCCAGCAGGTCGGAGGCCGGCGAAGCCGCGCGCATGCTGGAAAGCATCTGCTGCATCAACAAGCTCTCGAACTGCTGCGCCGCTGCCCGTGCCGCCTTGTCCGGCGATTGCTTGGCCAGCAGGCGCAAGCTATCGGTCGAACGCACATCGGCGGCGAGGCTATTGGTGTTGAGATTGGATGAACCCAGGGTAAGCATGGCGGCAATCCGGTGGCGATTGCCTTAGGTGGAGCAATTGCCATGCCAGGGTCTTGAATGCGGCAGTACTCGGCTTACAGCGGTCATTCAGGCACTATTGGCACCGCAATGCCAAGAGCATGGTGCTCACGAAAAAACCCGCGACGGAACACAGCCGGCGCTTCCCACCTCCGGAGGTTCCCTTGATAGATACCGTTACCCTATCCGCCGCCAAGGAAAAGCTCCTGAAGATCGATACCGGCGTGGAGCGCCGGCTGCTTTACCTCGGCGCCGGGGAGGATCTGGGCTGTTCGCTCGGATTGTTCTGGGACAAATGCGATAGCTTCTATCTGGTCGACCCCCTCTACAAGGTCACCAGAGAGACAGGCTACTCGCGGATGATCACCAAGCTGGCCGAAGGCTCCGTCACATACCTGGAAGGCATAAGGATCACGGCCAGCCCTGCCGAAATAGGGCAATGGGCAAATTACTTCGCCATGCCGGGCCGGCGCTATCAGGTGGAGTGGGAAGGGGCGCCGGGCCTGTTCAAGCGACTCTGTTTCGTCGAAGCTGGTGACGGCGCGTGGCTAACTTCAACCAACTGCCATTACAACGTTGTGCTCAACAAGGACTGGGCCGGCTCCGGGGTCCCTCAAGACTTCCCCTATGAAACGGTCTGGGGGCGGCTCAATCGCCACGGTATCTATGCAGAAACCCTCGCCCCCGCCCGTGCATCGGCCGAGACCGACTTCGGCGCCTATCGTTTCAGGGGATTCGAGCCGCTTTACAAAGTGACCGAAAACTCGGGGAACCAGATTGGCAACAACGACGGATTGCATTTCTTCCAGAAAACGATCGATGCCGACACCGCATACTATGAAGCCAAAAAGAAGGAGTTGGGGAGCCCCTTTGAAGACTTGTATGAGAGGCTGCGTGTCGATTTTCTGATTGCGGGCGACTACGGCCCCGATGCGGTCAAGGGCAAACCCGGTTATGACGGGCTGCTTAAACTGATGTCGGGGTTGACTCCTCCACGTGACAAATGGGTCTTCCTCATCGCCATGCCGGAGTTTGCCGAATGGCTTGTGTCTCAACTCCCCCCCCAATACGCCAAAATCAATCCACGGTTCCTACTTGATCGCCTTAGCGGGTTGGGCATGGAAAATTGGGGGCCATTTGAGTCCATTTAGCCCAATGAGCCGTGAGGCGCGCATTTTGCGGGAGGAATCTGGCGCAGGCCCCTCTTTCCCTAGGGCCTAGCGCCACTAGATAATTTCCAACTCCGCCTTCAAACTCCCTGCCGCCTTCATCGCCTGCAAAATCGCCAGCAAATCCTGCGGCGTTGCGCCGACTGCATTCAGCGCACGAACCACGTCCTTGAGCGAACTGGCCTTGGGCAAACGCACGATCGGGCCTTTGTCGGCGTCGATCTGGACATCGGCGTTCTGTACCGCCTTGGTCTTGCCGCCGGAGAGCGGGGCCGGCTGCGATACGGAGTTGATGGCGCTGATGGTGATGGTGAGATTACCGTGCGAAATCGCGCAGCTATCGAGCGTCACAGCCTGGTTCATGACCACTGAGCCCGTGCGGGCGTTGACGATCACCTTGGGCCCGACCGTGGCCGGCGTGACGTCGATGTTTTCCAACCGGGATAGAAAGGTCACCCGCAGGTTCGGGTCTTGCGGCGCCCGTACCTGCACAACGCGCCCATCCAATGCGGAGGCGACCGGCCCCAGCGCACCGTTGATGGCATTGACGACTCTGCTTGCCGTGGTGAAATCGGTTTCCAGCAATTCGAGTTGCACGAATTCACTGTCATTCATTCCGTTCGGCACCACGCGTTCCACGGTGGCACCGCCCGGAATCCGCCCGGTGGCGAGTTGATTGATCTGGGTGCTTGAACCGCCGGCCGATGCGCCGGCGCCGGCCACCACGAGGTTACCTTGCGCCATGGCGTAGATCTGGCCGTCCGCGCCCTTGAGCGGCGTCATCACCAGCGTACCGCCGCGCAAGCTCTTGGCATTACCAATGGAGGAAACGGTGATATCCAGCGGCTGCCCCTGGCGTGCAAACGCCGGCAGCTTGGCCGTCACCGTGACCGCAGCCACGTTCTTGAGCTGCAGATTGCCGCCGGTTGGCACCTGAATGCCCAGATTGTTGAGCATGTTGATCACCGACTGCACGGTAAACGGCGTCTGCGTGGTCTGGTCACCGCTGCCATCGAGGCCGACGACCAAACCGTAACCGACCAGCTGGTTCTGCCGCACGCCGCCGACCGAGGCAAGTTCGCGCAGTTTTTCGGCTTGGGCGATGCCGGAGCAGGCAAGCAGAAGTGAGAGAACAACGAGAATGCGCATTACAGCTCCGTGGCGAGGTGCCAGGGCGGGCACAGCCCGCCCCATATGTATTCAAACGTATTCAAAACGTATTAGAACGGCAGCACGTTCAAAAAGAAACGCTGCAACCAGCCCATCGTGTTCGCATCGGCAATCGCCCCCACACCCACCTGCTCAATGCGTGCGTCGGCCACCTTGGTGGACGAAATACTGTTGCCAGCCTTGATATCGTTCGGATTCACCACGCCGGTAAAGCGCAGCGTATTGATCTGGCCGTTGATTGAAATCTGCTTTTCGCCGCCGACGATCAAGTTGCCATTGGCTAGCTGATCGACCACGGTCACCGTGATCGTGCCCTTGAAGGTATTGGCGTTGTTGGTCGCACCCTTTGCTTTCAGGTCGTTGTTGCCGGCGAAACCAACGGCAGTGGAGCGATCCAGATATTGCTCGATCGACCAAGGCAGCAGCGGCAGATTGCCGGTCGTCTTGTAGCTCAGGCTGGAAGTGCGGTTGGCGGCGTTATCGCTGCTATTGCTGGCGGCCAGGGTTTCTTCCAACGTGATCGTCACGGTGTCGCCGATGTACTTCGCGATGCGCTCTTCAAACAGCATGCGCCCGGAGGTCGGCTGGAAGATCGCGCCGGCATTCTGCTTGCTGGCCAGCATGGGCTGCGGCTTGGCCGTGGTCGGGCCGGTGACAACGCTGGGCGGGTTGGCACATGCAGCCAGTAACAGCACGAGACTGGCGGCAGAAAACCGGTAGAGGGTCTTGATCCGTTTCATCGCGTCACCTCACAGTTGGGACAGTTTCTGCAGCATCTGGTCGGATGCCTGAATGGCCTTGGAATTGATTTCATACGCCCGTTGCGCAGTGATCATGTTGATCAATTCTTCGGTCACGTTCACGTTGGAGGTTTCGACAAAGCCCTGATTGATCGCACCCAAACCATTGGTACCCGGCGTGCCGACCGTTGGCGCGCCAGATGCGGAGGTCTCCAGCAGCAGGTTGTCGCCAATCGATTGCAGGCCCGGCGGGTTGATGAAGGTAGCCAGCTGGATCGTGCCCAGGGTGACCGGCGCGGCCGAGTTGTTGTTGACGACCGCCGATACGGTACCGTCCTTGCCGATGGTCAGGCTGGTGGTGCCCGCCGGCACTTGCAGCGCCGGACTGATCGACAAACCGTTGGCGGTGACGACATTGCCTTGGTTATCGAGCTGGAAAGAGCCATCGCGGGTATAGGCGGTGGTGCCATCCGGCTGGGAAATCTGGAAAAAGCCATCGCCGTTGATCGCCATGTCCAGATTGTTGCTGGTCTGCTGCAAGCTACCCTGAAGGTGGATGCGCGAGGTAGCAACGGTGCGCACACCGGTGCCCAGTTGCAGGCCGGTCGGCAACTGCGTGGTCTGGCTGGTCGAACCGCCCGGCTGGCGCAGGTTTTGATACAGCAGGTCTTCAAAGACCGGGCGCTCGCGCTTGTAGCCGTTGGTGTTGACGTTGGCCAGGTTGTGGGAGATGACGTCGATGTTGGTCTGCATCGCGTCCATGCCGGTCTTGGCAATCCACAGTGAGCGCATCATGGCAATAAATCCTTGTATTTCTTATTGACCGAGCCGCTGTTTCAATCAGCTTGGCTTGCTAATCACTCCCCGCGCCCACTTGTGGGAGAGGGGCTGGGGGAGAGGGTGCATGGCATGGAAACATCGCCTTTGCCCTCTCCCTAACCCTCTCCCACAAGTGGGCGAGGGAACAAAATCCATCAACAGCCGCGCTTAAGCGAACTGGATCAACTGCGCGGCAGAACGGGCATTGGTATCCGCGTTCTGCAGCATCTGGATCTGCATATCGTATTGGCGCTGGCTGGAAACCATGTCGACAAGCTGATCGACCGAGTTCACGTTGCTGGTCTCCAGCATGCCGCCAGCCAGCTTTACCGTGGCATCCGGTTGCGCCGGGTCGCCGTTGCGCTGGCGGAACAAACCATCGCTGCCCTTCTCCAGCTCGCTCG
This sequence comes from Andreprevotia chitinilytica DSM 18519, assembly GCF_000711875.1. Lineage (GTDB taxonomy): Bacteria > Pseudomonadota > Gammaproteobacteria > Burkholderiales > Chitinibacteraceae > Andreprevotia > Andreprevotia chitinilytica. Next base: position 351,858 of record NZ_JONM01000002.1, on the reverse strand, counting down.
CCGCCGGGTTCACCAGCTTGAGGCGCCCCAACTGGTTGGTCTGCGTCGGGTTGGCGAGATCGGTCGCGCTGACAGTGCCGTCCGGCGCGATGATGACCTTGGAGTTTTCCGGGATCGTAATCGGACCGTTTTCGCCCATCACCGTTTCGCCGTTGCGCGTCTTCAGCAGGCCCGTCGCATCGATTTCGAAGCTGCCATTGCGGGTGTAGGCCTCGCCGGTCGGTGTCTGCACCGTCATCCAGCCATCGCCATTCACCGCTACATCCAGATCGCGACCGGTGGCCTGCAGGATGCCGGGGCTCAGGTCTGCGCCCGTCGTTTGCTGCACCACGAAGGAACGCGTCGGCAGTGTGCCACCGCCAAACGCCGGCACGGCGCGGAACGACGCCAGCTCGGCGCGAAAGCCGGGCGTGGAGGCGTTGGCGAGGTTGTGCGCCACCGTCGCCTGCTTGTTCATCATGTGGCGGGCGCCGGTCATGGCGGTGTAGATCAAGCGATCCATAACTCAATTCGCCTTAGAGACCGTTCACGAGAGTTTGCATGATGGTGTCCTGCGCCTTGATCGTCTGCGCATTCGCCTGATAGGTACGTTGCGCGGTAATCAGATTGACGAGTTCACCGGTCAGGTCGACGTTGGAATCTTCCAGCGCGGACGATTGCAGCGACCCCAGATCGGAGGTGCCCGGGTCGCCGGTACGCGCCGCGCCGGAGGCAAAGGTTTCCACCCAGCGGTTGTCGCCCTGCGGCGCCAGACCCTGAACGTTGGCAAAGTTGGTCAGCACGATCTGGCCGATCGGCTTGGTCTGACCATTCGAATAGTTGCCCTGTACCGTGCCGTCCTTGGAAATCGTCAAACCGGTCAGGCGACCATCAGCGTAACCATCCTGCGTCAGCGAGCTGACGCCGAAGGCACTACCGAACTGGGTCGATTTGGCAAAGTTGACGGTGAATGCAAACGGGCTGGTCGCCCCGTTTGGCGCCACCAGATTGGTGGTGAAATTGAATGCGGCCACGTTGGTTGCCGCAGTGGCGGTGAGCGGATCAGTCGGCACGGTGGCGGCATCCAGCTTGCCGTTGCCATCGAATACCAGATAGCCGTTGGTACCGGCCGGCGAGCCGGTCTTGACCGGTGCCGCGCCATCAAAGCTGGTCTGCACTTCCCATTGGTTGGAGGCCACCTTGGTGAAGTAGTAGCTCAACGTATGCGACACGCCCTGCGCATCGTAAACAGTGGCGGAGGTCGAGCTGGTATAGGTGGTCGGATCGGTGATCGCCAGCGGCCCCACACCGGCCGGCGCTGCGGCACGACTGATCACCGGCTTGGAGGCATCCAGATTCATGATCATTTGCAGACCGGCATTCGCAACACCGGAGCCGCCAGTCGCACGCGCGCCGATATTGCCGACGGAGACCTGCAACGGCACCGGGTTGCCACCCTTGACCAGCAAGCCGGTGGTCGGATCGGCCATCCAGCCGGTCAGGAACTGGCCGTTGTTGTTGATGAAACCGTTCTTGTCCAGCTGGAACTGACCGTTGCGCGAATAGGAAACCGCGCCGCCGACCGATTGCAGCCGGAAAAAACCGTTACCGGTGATTGCCACGTCCATGCCGTTGTTGGTGGTCTCGGTATTGCCCTGCGAAAACTGCTGCGCGATGTCTTGCACCCGCGTACCGATACCAGCGACGTTATTCGACGATGCAAAGCTCGATGCGTAGATATCGGCAAACTCGGTGCGCGAGCTCTTGAAGCCCACCGTGGTGGAGTTGGCGATATTGTTGCCGATGACGTCGAGGTTTTTGGAAGCGGCATTCAGACCGCTCAACCCTTGCTGGAAACCCATTTTTGCCTCCCGATTGGCAATTGTTGCCGGCCATTCTTGCCGGCTGCCGAACTGGCTTATTGAATCTGTGTGATCTTGCTGAAATCGACTTTGTCGCCCGATGCCAGCTGGACTTGTACGCCGCTGCTACCGAGCAGCACGCTGGTCGCTTTTTGCCACGTCTGTGTATCCAGCGTGATCTGCTTGCCGTTCTGATCCAGGCCAGCGGCGGCGATGGTGTATTCACCGGCCGGGTAATAGGTGCCATCCGCTTTCTTGCCGTCCCAGCTCACCGGGATCGACGTCGCACCATTGGGTGTCAGCACGGCCTTGTCGACCACTTCGCCCGTGCTTGAAACGATATTGACCTGAACCGCCGTCGTGCCCGCCGGCACGGTCACTTGCCCGCCTACCGTCGTGTTCTGGCCACCGAATTCCAGCTTGTTGCCACTGCTCAGCACGCTCTTGCCGATCAAGCCGGAGGCTTGCAGGCCTTGCGATGAGGAAAACGCCGTGAGCAGGTTGTTCGTCGATGCGTTGAGCTTTTGCAGCTGGGTCACCGTGTTGATCTGCGCCATCTGGCTGGTGAACTGGGCGTTATCCATCGGGTTCATCGGGTCTTGGCTTTGCAGCTGCTTGACCAGAAGCTTCATGAAGGTGTCTTGCTGACTCGACACCGCACTATCCGCGGCAGACGTGGACGACGAGGAAGTCGAATTGGTCTTGTTCAGGCTGGTGTAGTCGAAACTGGTGCTGCTGGGCGCGGAGGTAGTCATCGCGGTGCTCCTTCAATCATCACTGGCCGAGCTGCAGGGTGCGCAGCATCAGCGTCTTGGCGGTGTTCATCACGTCTGCATTCGTCTGGTACGAACGCGAGGCGGAGATCATGTTGGTCATTTCTTCCACCACATCGACATTCGGCATGGCGATGTAGCCATTGCTGTCAGCCAGCGGGTTTTTCGGGTCGTACACCAGCTTGGGCGGTGTCTGGTCTTCCAATACCCCAGCAACTTTCACGCCAACCGCCTTGCGATCACCGCCAATCGGCGCAGCCTGAAACACCACTTGCTTGGCGCGGTACGGCTGACCGTTCGAACTGGTGGCAGATTCGGCATTGGCCATATTGCTCGCCACCACGTTGAGGCGGATCGACTGCGCCGTCATGGCGCTGGATGCGATGTCGAAGACCTTGAACAAAGACATGATTCAGTTTCCTTGGTCAGCGACGGTTATTGGGTGGACAGCGCGGTTTTCATGGTGCTGATCTGCCCTTGCATGAAGGTGATCGCAGCTTGGTAACGGATCGCGTTATCGGAAAACTCGCGCATTTCCGTATTCATTTCGACCGTGTTGCCATCGATCGACGGCTGGAAAGGATTGCGGTACTGCAGTTGCGGCGACAGCGGATTGGCCACGCCCGACTTCGGCTGCAGGTGGTGCGCATCGGTCGTGGCCATTTGCCCTGCGTGTTGCTTGGCCGTGGCGGCATCGAAAGCGGAGCGGAAGTCAAAATCACGCGCCTTGTAGTTCGGCGTATCGGCGTTGGCGATATTGGCGGCGATCACTTCCTGACGTTGCGAGCGCAATTTGAGCGCCGTTTCTGAAGTGCGGAAGTAATCGTTGATCTGTCCAAGCATGGCCATCTCCGGTTGGGTTAGGCATAGCTAAGCAGGAATCATGCCATTGGGAAGTTGGCAGTCGGCGGCCATCAAATGCAGAAAAACAGCAGCAAAAAGGCCCGGAAGCATGTCCGGGCCGATCAAGTGCGGAGTGTTGCTGTGATGCCAGCGGCAAGCTTTGCCGGGCGCAACGTTTAGAGCCGCCAACAAAACCCAGCGTAGCGGTGCTGGCTAGGCGTGCGAAGCGCAGACAGTACAACTGGTACGGCAAGCAAACACAACAACGCCAGCAGGGTTTTGTTGGTGGCGCTCAGTGCAGCTTGCGATTCGGGCAGGTATCGCACGTCTTCTGGCAAGCGCCAATCTTGTCGAGCGACTGCGAGAGCGAACACACCGAGCGCCGACAAGCGACGAAACGGATTTTTTCCTCGTTCGCCAGATCGCGGTAATGGCGCATCACGTTATGCCCCAGAAAATCGGTAAACAAGATGATGAGATCAACGCCCTTGAGGCTGGCTGGCTTGCGCTGATGCGCGGCGTGCCGGCCCGAGACGTGTTTGTGGATGGTGATGCCGTATTGGGTGAGCAGATCCGGAATATTGCCGAGCACGTCCGCGCCAACGAGGTATGCGTTCACATCCGTTCTCCTGAAATGAAGGGAAATTGCGGTGGGCTGCACCGCGATGGAGGCGATTACAACACAAATGAGAATCGTTATCAAATTGGTGAGGTGTGAGGTGGCGAGTGTATTAACGCTACGTGCCAAGACAAGCGCCTTATTTGAAAAATAACGGGTTTACCCCTCATTCCTCACACCTTTCCCCTCACATCTCTTACCCTTTTCCTCCGTTTGCAGCGAAAATCGCGACATCCTCTGGCAAGACATGCCACCGTCCTGTCTCGCCGACCACGACCCAACTTTCCGGTTTTCCTGCCATGCGCGCTCTGTTTGTCCTGTTGTTCACCCTGCTCTACGGCCCGGCGTTGGCCGATGTCGCGACGCCAGCGGCCCCTGCCGACGCCAATGTGACCGTCAACAACCGCATCGTCGTCACCATGCACGCCACCTTGCTGGGCTTCACGCCGGAACAACGGGCCGAAGCGGCGGCCAAGCGCATCCGTCGCCTGCTGGGCCACGGCTCGCCGACCAAGCTGGCGGTCACAGCCGATGCGACCGGCGCCATCGTCCAATACGACGGCGACATGCTGTTCATCGTCGGCCGGGACGATGTCGACATCCCTGCCGGCGAAACACTGACCGGCAAGGCGGAAGCAGCCAAACAACAAGTCGCGCAATTGCTGGAAGACAGCAGGGGCTTCGATAACGCCAGCCAGTACGTCACGGCGATTGCCAAGGCGATGCTCGCCACCGTGCTGCTCGCCGCCGCGTTCTGGGCGCTCTCCCGACTGTGGCGTTTGTGGTTGCGGCTGACGCGTTATCTGCTGCATCGGCTGGCCGGCCCGAAGCATTGGCGCAAGGTGCTGCCGCTGCGGCTGATCAGGACCGTGCTCAAAGTGGTGAGCCATTTGTTGCTGTGGCCCACCGTGCTCGCGGTGGTCTACGTCTGGCTCTCCACTGTGCTGCGCCTGTTTCCCTATACCCGCGTGTGGGGCGAGGAACTCGACGCGCAGGTCATCGGTCTGCTGACCCGTTTCGCGCTGGCGATCATCAGCGCGCTACCCAGCGTGACCGTGGTGCTGTTGATCCTGCTGATCACGCGCTGGGCGACCAAAGGCATCAACTACCTGTTCCGGCAACTGGAAAGCGGCCGGGTACAGCTCACTTTCTTCGACCGCGATACCGCCGAGACCACGCGCAAACTGCTCACCGTCGCGGCCTGGCTGTTCTCGATTGCGATGATCTACCCGTATCTGCCCGGCGCGAACACGGAGGCGTTCAAGGGTCTCTCCGTCATGGTCGGGTTGATGGTGTCGCTGGGCGCATCCAGCGTCGTCGGCCAACTGGCTTCGGGGCTGATCCTGATCTACTCGCGGGCTATCAAGGTGGGGGAATACGTGGCGGTCGGCGCGGAAGAAGGCACCGTGGCCGAGATCGGCCTGTTCGCCACCAAGATCCACACCAATCTGCGTGAAGAACTGAGCATTCCCAATTCGGTACTGGTGAGCCAGAGCGTGAAGAATTTCTCGCGACTGGCACGCGGCGGCGGCGTGATCTGCAAGATTTCAGTCACCATCGGCTACGACACGCCGTGGCGGCAGGTGGAGGCGATGTTGCTGGAAGGCGCAACACGTACCGATGGCATCCGCAACGTGCCCGCGCCACGTGTCTTCCAGACTGCCCTCTCCGACTTCTACGTTGAATACCATCTGCGCTTCGCCATCGATGATCCGGCGCAGCGCATCTTCGTGCTGTCAGTGCTCAACGGCAATGTGCAGGACGTGTTCAACGAAAACCGCGTCCAGATCATGAGCCCGCATTATGTGGAAGACCCGCAAGCGGCCAAGATGGTGAAGCCGGAGGATTTCTATCTCGCCCCAGCGAAGAAGCCGGAGGGGTGAGGCGTGAGGCGTGAGGCGTGAGGCGTGAGGCGTGAGGCGTGAGGCGTGAGGCGTGCAGATTGTGTGTCCGAGAAACCTTGTAGGAGCGAGCTTGCTCGCGATAGCAGTGGTGAATGACACGATGCCATCGCGAGCAAGCTCGCTCCTACAAAATCAGCTACGCCGCACGCAAAACGACTTTGCCTAGATTGTGACCACCCCGCACCCAATCATGCGCAGCCTGCGCCTCGGCCAGCGGGAATACCCGGCTGATATGGATACCGATCCGCCCATCCAGCACACCTGGCAACACTTCATCCCGCAATGCCGCCGCCAGTTTCGCCTTCACCGCCAGTGGCTGTGGTCGCAGGGTTGAGCCGCGAATCCGCTGGCGTTTGACCAGCATCACGCCGAGGTTGATCTCGGCACTCGTGCCATTCAGCAAACCAATCAGGATCAACCGGCCATCGGCGTTAAGGCAACTCTGGTTACGCGGCAGGTAATCGCCGCCGACGCCATCCAGAATGAAGTCCACCCCACCAGCGGCTTTCACCTCGGCGGCGAAATCCTGCTCGCGATAATTCACCACCAGATCGGCCCCGAGCGCGCGGCAAAACGCAGCCTTCTCCGCGCTGCCCACCGTCGTCGCCACCCATGCTCCGCGTGATTTCGCCAGCTGGATCGCCACCGCGCCAACGCCGCTCGCGCCAGCATGAATCAACGCGCTCTCGCCGGATTGCAAACCGCCGAGTTCGATCAGGTTGAACCACGCCGTCATCCACGCTTCCGGCAGGGCCGCGGCCTGCTCAAAGGTCAAGGACTCGGGCTTGTGAAGCGCTAGCGCGGCATCGAGCACGCAGAATTCGGCATAGGCCCCACCGCCGACCAGACCGAATACGGCATCGCCAATGGCAAAGCCGCTGGCACCCGCACCAACGGCCACCACCTCACCGGCGATTTCCAGACCAAGGATGTTTGATTCGCCCGGCGGTGGCGGATATTTGCCAGCGGCCTGCATCAAATCGGCGCGATTGACGCCAGCTGCGCGTACCTGCACCAACAGTTGATTGGGGCCGGCTACGGGCACTGGCGCTTGGCCCCTTTGCAGGCCATGGGTGGTGATTTCGATTGCGTGCATAGGTGGCATTCCGGTTGAAAACTTTAAATCTTGAACCACAGAGGACACAGCGTTTCGTAGGGCGGGTTACCCGCCGGATATTCGCGTGGCATACCCAGCCTGCGGCGGGCTACGCAGCAAGCTGCTAACCCGCCCTACATTGCACTGTACCTACAGGTTCTCGCCTTTGCCTTTCATCTGTGAACCTCTGTGGTTCAAGACGTAGGTACTGCCATTGGTGCGGAAACTACGTCTCCGTCACGCCAGCCATGCTCTCGTCCACCGACTGGTGCGGCAGCGACAGATATTCCTTGCTCTGCATCTCGGTCAACCGGCTGGCGGTGCGAAAGAACTCGCTCGCCTGCGCGCCTTCGGTATAGAGCTGATCGGCCGGCACCTCGGCGCTGATGATCAGCTTCACGCGGTGGTCGTAGAACACGTCGACCATCCAGGTAAAGCGACGTGCCTGGTTTGAATTGCGCGAGGAAAGCTTTGGAATGCCCGCGACGATGACCGTGTGATACAGGTGCGCTAGCGCCAGATAGTCCGTCTGCCCCCGACCATCGCCGCAGACCACGTCGAAATCGAACCAGACGATGCCCGGTGCGTGGCGCACGGCGTTGACCTTGCGGCCTTCCACGGTCAGGGTCTTGGATTGATCCTTGCCGGTCGAAATGGCATCGAACAAGGTGCCGAGTTCAGCCTTGTGTGCGTCGGACAACGGGGTGAGATAGGTACGTGCGGCAGTCAGCGTGCGCATGCGGTAGTCCTGACCGCCATCGACACTGAGCACATCGAGCGTGCGCTTCAGGAGATCGATCGTCGGCAGGAAGTTGGTGCGCATCAAGCCATTCGGATACAGCCCATCCGGCGCGTAGTTACTGGTCGTCACCAGCACCACGCCCCGTGCGAACAGGTGCTCCATCAGCCGGCCAAGAATCATGGCGTCGGCAATGTCGGAGACGTGGAATTCATCGAAGCACAACACCCGCACCGCCTTGGCCCACTTTTCCGCCACTTTCGCCAACGGGTCGTCGCTCCCGGCCTGTTTGCGTAGCTCGGCGTGGATTTCCTGCATGAACTGGTGGAAGTGCAGCCGTTTTTTGCGGATGTAGGGCAGGCCGGCAAAAAAGGCATCCATCAGGAAGCTCTTGCCGCGCCCCACCCCGCCCCATAGCCACAAACCACGTGGTAGATCCGGCTGGGGCAACAGGCTCTTGCCGAACAGGCGGCTACGTTTCTTTTTGAATTCAACCAACTGCTGCCAGAGCAACTCCAGTCGGGCAATGGCCTCGGCTTGCGCGGCATCGGCGATGAAACCGGGCTGGCCGGCGATGTGTTGATACCAGGTTTGGGGGCTCACGCCGCTGGCGGGTGGCGCGATCACGTGCTGAGACATCGGGAACCGTGGGCAGACAGGGAAAGCGCAATTTTATCCCGCTGGAAAATAAAAGACGAAAGGCAAAGCCTGTAGACGAGAGGTAAAACGGGATTTGTAGCCCGGACGGCTTGCCGGCCGGGGCCACTGCAGCAAAAGAGAGAGCCCCGGGCCGGCAAGCCGTCCGGGCTACATGACTCACTCAAGTCGCGAATCGCCCCGCCGTGCCACGCATCGTTTCGGCCAATGCGCGCAGCGACCGGGCCAGCTGCGTCGTCTCGCCGGCAATCACGCTGTTTTCTTCCGACATCTGCGAAATCTTTTCGACGTTGCCGGCCAGGATATGGCTGGCTTCGCTTTGCTCCTTGAGCGCTTCGGCGATGACCTGGATTTCCGATTCGACCCGGCGCGCGCCGTCCGTGATGTCGACGACGGACTTGCCCGCCTCGCCAGCCAGCTCGACGCCCCGATTAACGCGGATCACCGCACCGCTCATGCCTTGCACTGCTTCTTGCGAGGCATGCTGAATGCTGCCGATCTTGATGGTGATGTCTTGGGTGGCGAGGCGAGTGCGTTCGGCCAATTTGCGCACCTCATCGGCCACTACGGCAAAGCCGCGCCCTTGTTCACCGGCACGCGCAGCCTCGATCGCGGCATTGAGCGCCAGCAAGTTGGTCTGGTCGGCCACATCGCGAATGACCTGCACGATGCTGGTGATCTCGGTCGACTGCTGCCCCAAGCGCTCGATGCTGCCAGCGACTTCGCGAATCGTGATCGCGATGCCTTCCATTTCCGCCACGGCATCGTTGATTACACCGCCACCACGCCGGGCGTGCCCATCGGCCTCGCCGGACGCCTTGAGCGCCACATCCGCGCTCTCCGATACCTGGGCGATGCTGGTGGTCAGTTGCTCGACCGCTGCAGCCATCGTGCTGGAAGCGTCGCTTTGCTTGGCTGAGTCATCCGACACCCGCCCTGATGAATCAGCCAGCCGGACCGACAACGTGGACAACTCGTCGGATGCACCGATGATGCTGCGCAAGGCTTGCCGAACCGATTCGACCAACTGGTTGAATGCGACAGCAGTCAGTCCGATCTCGTCATGCCGGCCCGCTTCGACCTGACGGGTGAAATCAAGCCGCTCGCCAATTTCGACAATGGTGGCCTGCATACGCCGCAATGGCCGCACGATGGCCGGAATCAACCACAAGCCAAGCAGCACGCTGGCGATCAGGATCAGGCTGATCCACATGATCATCTGGCTGCGGCCGGATGAAAACGCGGCGTGGGCGGCCTCGCTGCTGGTCGTTGCTACTTTCGCGTTGTATTCGACGATCTTGTCGATGGTGGGCAGGAAGTTGCGGAAGGCTTTGCGGCTATCGCCACGGAAATACGCCAGCGCGGCATCGTGCTGACCACCCGCCACCAAGGCGCGAAATTGCTGGTCGGACTGGAAGTATGTGCGCTTGGCCCCGAGGTAAGCCTCGTTCATCGCCTTTTCTTCCGGCGCATTGATCAGGGCCGCATAGGCGGCTTCATGCTTGGCCAGATCGTCGAGATTCTGTTGCTGGCGCTGAATCGTGTCCTTGATTTCTGCGTCGTCTTTCGCGATCAGTAGCTGGGTTTCGCGATTACGGAAATCGATCAAGTCGGCTCGCATCGACAGCGAATATTGCACGCTCGGCATCGCAACACCGGTGACGTCATCGACCGCGCTGGACAATCGGGACAAGGACGAGATGCCGACCATGCCCATGATCGCGGCAAAGAGCACCATCAAGGCGTAGGAAACGATCAGCTTGCGGGAAATGGTCATGGCTGGCTCCAAGGCTCGTATATAACCGCAGAAACACTCAAGACAGCATAGTGCAAGCCACCCCGACCTACCGATCTGGCGGACAAACAAAAACCGCCGGAATAATCCGGCGGTTTTCGTAGACGGGTACAGCCAGCGAATCAGAGCTGGGCAGCCTCCGCAGCCAGGTATTCAGCCACGCCGGCCGCGTCGGCCTTCATGCCCTTCTTACCCTTGTTCCAGCCAGCCGGGCAAACTTCGCCGTGCTCTTCGGTGAACTGCAGCGCATCGACCAGACGCAGGGTTTCGTCGATGTTGCGGCCCAGCGGCAGGTTGTTGACGTACTGGTGTTGCACCACGCCGCTCTTGTCGATCAGGAACGTGCCACGGAAGGCCACGCCATCAGCGGACTCCACGTCGTAGGCCTTGGCGATTTCATGCTTCAGGTCAGCCACGAGGGTGTAGCCGACCGGGCCGATGCCGCCCTTTTCAACCGGGGTGTTGCGCCATGCGCTGTGGGTGAACTGGCTGTCGATGGAGACGCCGATCACTTCGACATTGCGCTTCTTGAACTCTTCCAGACGGTGATCGAAGGCGATCAGTTCGGACGGGCACACGAAGGTGAAGTCAAGCGGGTAGAAGAACACCACGGCGTACTTGCCCTTGGCGGCTTGGCTCAGGGTGTAGTTTTCAACGATTTCGCCGGAACCGAGTACGGCTGCTGCAGTGAAATCAGGGGCTTGCTTGCCTACGAGAACGGCCATGATGGTCTCCTTGGGTTTACGAAGTTCGGGGGTAATTCAGGTTCAAGGGAAGATAGACGTCGGTCGAACAGACGTCCAATCGGGAAACTTGATGCGATTGATAGCGTACTTCTATTTCAGTTCTGCCATGACCGGGCATTGTATTCATGCGGCATGGGCGACGAACGGGCCGGCAGAAGCGCCGGAGCGGATTGCGTACACCTGTAAGCCTTGCGATGATGGCAAGTGCAGACACTTACAACTACAACGAGGAGCCTACCATGTCGCCCGCCCTTTCCCGTCGCACCCTGCTCGCATTGTTGACCTGCACGCTGTTCGCACCGATGGCATGGTCAGCCGATAACGACCCCATCACCATCCTCACCCAGCAAGACGTTTACAACGACTACCAGCATTTCATCGGCACCCGCGACCCGCTGACCCTGACCCGTTTCGACGGTGACGGCTCACGCCGCGATGTGGTCGAGCTGGTACTGGTGCAACAGGCATTGGCGCTCGGCGGCCTGAAACGACCGGTGCGGCTGGTGAAGGTTGATAACAGCAGCGACTCCTACAGCCGCTACCTGAAGGAAATCCTCTCCGGCAACGCCACCATGGGCGGCAATACCGCCTGGATGGTCGACCTCAAATCGCTGGAAGACAAGGTGTTCGTCAGCCCGCCGCTCATTCGCCAAGGTGAATTCGAAGCCGGGCTCTACACCACGCCGGACAACGCGAATGCATTGGCCGCCAAGACCTTGCCACAAGTGCAAAAGCTCACCGCCGTCGTGGCCGAGAGCTGGAAGCCGGATGTCATGACGCTCGATAGCCTCAAGTTCAGCCAGGTACTGAAAACGCAAAGCTGGGATTCGATGGTCGGCATGGTGGTCAAGCATCGTGCCGACGTGCTACTGGCGCCGTTCCAGCCCACCGCGGATATGTCGCTGGAAGCCGCCGGCCACAAGTTCGTGCCGATTCCCAACGTCAAGGTCGGCCTGCAGGGCAGCCGCCATCTCTTCGTGAGCAAACTCGCCCCCAACGGCAACGAAACCGCCCAGGCGCTGGAAAAAGGTCTGACGATGTTGCGCGAAAAGGGCGTGATCGAGCGGGCGTACAAGGAATCGGGGTTCTTTAATATGCGGACGGCGAATTGGAATCGGTTGAACTAGCCGTACGTATAGCCGGCCGGGGTGAGATGGTGTCAAGCAAACCCCGGCCACCAAAGGTGTCCGGGCTACATATTTGCTCCCCTCTCACACTTGTGGGAGAGGGGCTGGGGGGGGGGGTCATACCAAGGGCAGCGTTCTTTGCTAGCACCCTCTTCCTAACCCTCTCCCACTCATAGCTGAGCAAATCTGAAGCCTTGCACGCAAGGGCGAGGGGATTTAAAACAATAACGGCCGCAATCGCGGCCGTTATTGTTTGGAGCAGGGCTGTACTCACACCCCACTCACCTTGACCTCACCATACGGTGAAGCCAGCGGGCGACCGGCAATGGCGGGCTCCGGCCGACCAATATGGAAGCCCTGCAGATAGTCGACGCCTATCTCCTGCAGCACCCGCACGATGGCTTCGTTCTCGACATACTCGGCAATCGTCTTGCGACCCATTGCATGCGCGATGCGATTCACCGCCAGCACCATCTGCCGGCTCACGTCATCCTCGGCCACGTCACGCACCAGGCTACCGTCGATCTTCAGGTAATCCACGTTCAGCGTCTTCAGATAGGTGAAGGACGAGAAGCCGCTGCCGAAATCATCCAGCGCAAAGCGGCAGCCACGGGCGCGCAAGGCTTCGATAAACAGCGACGATTCCTTGATATTCGCAATCGCGCTGGTTTCGGTGATTTCAAAGCAGATGCGGTCGGCCGGCACCGGGTTTTCATCCAATCGTTCCAGCACGAACGCCAGCGTCTGCCGGTTGAGCGACTTGCCGGACAGGTTCACCGACAACTCCGGCAAGACCTCGCCACGGGCCTGACGGATCGATAGCTCATCCAGTACGTGCGCCACCACCCAGCGATCGATGGTCGCCATCAAGTCATAACGCTCTGCGGCCGGAATGAACGCCCCGGGGGAAATGAGGCGGCCCTTCTCGTCTTCCAGCCGCAGCAGCACTTCGTAATGCGGGATCGCGTGTTGGCCGAGGGTCGGCACGATCGGCTGGTAATGCAGCTTGAAGCGGTTGGTCTCGGCCGCTTGCCGCAAGGTGGACAACAGTTGCAGCTCGTTGTGGCGACTCTGCAGGTCTTCCTCGCCGCCGCGATACCACGAGAACCGGTTGCGGCCCGCTTCCTTCGCGGCAAAGCAAGCCACGTCGGCGCGGCTCATGGCTTCCTGCGGCGTGGAGCATTCCTGATCCATGCGCACCATGCCCAGACTGCCGGTCACGGTGAAGGGGCGATCCAGCCAGACGAAGCGGTATTGCTCCAGCGCCACCAGCACCTGCATCGCAATCACTTGCGCCTCGGCTTCATCCAGATCGCTCAGCAGCACGCCGAATTCGTCGCCGCCCAGCCGGCCGATCAAGGCGTTTTCCGGCAGCAGCTCCAGCAGCATGCGCGCCAGCTGGCGCAGCAATTCATCGCCAGCCTGATGGCCGCAGGTGTCGTTGACGAGCTTGAATTGATCCAGATCGATCTGCATCAGCATGCGGCGTGCGCCGGTCAGCTTGACGGCCTCATTCGCCTGCACCAGCGCACTCATGAAACCACGCCGGTTGGTCAGGCCAGTCAATTCATCATGTGTGGCCTGATAGGCCAGCCGCGCGGTCAACGCTTCGGCGGCACTCACATCATGCAAGGCCACCACGTAACCAATGCGGCGGCCGTCCCAATCGCTGATCGAGGCGATGGCGACCTCCACAATGAACCGGTCGCCATTGCGGTTGATCAACGTGGCCTTGTCGCGCTGCTGCCGCTTGCTGGAGGCCTGCGCCGCCTGCATCAGTCGCGACAAACGCGGGCCTTGCGCGTCAGCGGCCGTGACCAGCACATCGCCAATCGGCAGCCCCTTGGCTTCGGCGAAGCTCCAGCCAATCAATTTCTCCGCCGCCGGGTTCAGCAGCTTGACGTAGCCATCGGCGGTCGTCGTGACGATGGCATCGGCCACCGAAATCAGCGTGACCTCGGCCAGCTCTTTTTCCTGGAACAGCTCGCGCTGTGCCGCATCGCGGTCTTCGATCCCCTGCTGCAGGTTCTGCCGCATAGTGTTGAACGCATCAGTCAGCGCCTGCAACTCATCCTGGCTATTGCCCGGCCGTGCCAGATCGAGCGGCGCAGACAAGCGTTCGTAATTGAACTTGCGGGTGTAATCGGCGATATGGCTCAAATGGCGCGCAATCAGGCGGTGGTACAGCCACAGGAAGCACAGCGCCGAAGCGCCCATGCCGGAGCCAAGCAACAGCAGCATCCGCTTCACTTGCGAAGTCAGCTGCGATTCGAGGCCATCCAGCGTGTTGACGAGGCGCAACTCACCCAGCCGCACCGATTTGCCGGTCAGCGGGTGATTGTAATTAACGGGGTAGGTCTTGCTGATGACGTTATGCGGGTCGCCATTGAGCGCGCCGACCTGATAGCGCGTGCCATCCGGTTCAACCAGTTCGACCCAGTTGACCGCCTTGGTCTGCAGCAGGGAATTGAGTTGGGTGTGGACTGCTTCGGTGTTGACCAGCCAGAGATTGGACGCCAATTGCGGCGTCACGCTGCGGGCGAGCGTATTCAGATCCGTGCTGATTTGCGCGAGGCTGCGCTGGTATTCCTGTTTGACCAGGAAGAACGTCAACGACAGCGTAACGACGAAGCTGGTGATGACTACGGCTGCAACCAGACGCCATGCCAGACGGTTGGCTTGGTAAAACTGACTGAAACGGCGGTCCAATGAGTGAAGCACGGTATTTTATTTGAATCGAATCAAGTGTAATGGCGGTCGACTTCGAGCATAAACGGCGAATACGGCTGGCACAAATTGTAAGGCTTTGTCGACGTCAAAATGGCGACACATCCCCCGAAAAATAGCGCGATTTGCTTATTTATAGCGCCTGTCGCGGCGGTTTCAGAATCAGATTACATACAGGGCGAGTCGTCAAGAAAGCTTTCTCGGAAAGTAAATTAGCGACCACTGATCGAGACCGGTGGCTGGCGTCGTTTTTCCATTCTGGCACCAATACCGGCCAGCGTTGCCGCATCCAGCAAACGGCCCACATGGGGATAGACATCGTTTTCCTCGCGCGCGGCATGTTGCGGGTAGCGCCGGGCGAATTCTTCGGCCAAATCTCGCGGCAGCGTAGCCCCCTCGCTCGCCCCCGATTCCCCGCCAACAATCAGCTGCAGCGCCGCCCGCACGCGCAGCCACAAGGCATCCAGCTCAAGGTGTTCGGCCGAGAGGGCCAGGATTTCTGCTCGCAATGCCGGCTCGGCACAAGCCAGCAAGGCGGGGAACAGATCGTCTTCTTCATCTTGATGGTGCAGCGGCGCGGCGATATCGAAATACCGCAAGATGCCACGCGCCGCATCCTGCGCTACATCGTCACAACCACGGCGTTCCAGATGTTCGGCGAGCTTGGCGGTCAACGCGGCAAAGCGCCTGATCTTGTCGTGGCAGGTGATCAACATCTCGATCGGCGCTTCAAAGCTGCCCCCTTCCTGCTCAAACAATCCAACCACACCAGTCCCCTCCAACCCAAGACACCGGCATTATATAAGACACCCGAGGTGCGCCCGCGCCTTTATCCAGCGACAATGGGCGGCTTGTAACTGCTGGCAGCTGCACCGCGGTTACAGCCCTCTAACCCGATCAGAACCCTCAGACCCGAACCGAAGCAACCGATGGATTGGCAACCGCTCCTGCTTACCCTGCGCCTAGCGCTCGTCACCACGGCGATCCTGTTCGTGCTCGGCGTGCCCTTGGCCGGCTGGCTCGCACTGACCAAGAGCCGCTTCAAGCCGCTGGCCGAAGCGCTGCTGGCCATGCCGCTGGTACTGCCACCATCCGTGCTCGGCTTCTATCTGCTGCTGGCCTTTAGCCCCGCCAACGCCTTCGGGCAATGGATCGAACACGTGTTCGGCATCCGGCTGGTATTCAGCTTTACCGGCCTTGTGATTGCCTCAGTGATTTTCAGCCTGCCCTTCATGGTGCAACCGCTGCAAGCCGGGTTTGAAGCCTTGCCGGCGCAGTGGGTGGAAGCGGCGCGCACCCTCGGCAAACATCGCCGCGACATCCTCGCCCATGTGTTGCTACCCAATGCCAAGGGCGCGCTGCTGTCTGGCGGTGTACTGGCGTTTGCGCACACGGTGGGTGAGTTCGGCGTAGTGCTGATGATCGGCGGCAACATCCCCGGTGTGACCCGCGTGGCATCGATCGCCATTTACAACGATGTGGAAAGCCTCAACTACGCCGCCGCGCACAGCTACGCCGGCATCTTGTGTGCGCTGAGCTTCGCCGTGGTGATTGGCTTGTATGTCTTCAAGCGGCAGCGCGGGCAATGAACCCATCCGCCATGACCCACGTACTCGAATTTGAACTGACCAAAACCCTGCATGGCGCGAACGGTGGCTTGCCGCTGGCTATCGCCGGCCGTATCGAGGCCGGCCAGACCCTCGCGCTGTTCGGCCCATCCGGCTCCGGCAAGACCACCGTACTGCGCATGCTCGCCGGCCTGACGCCCCCGGATGCCGGTCGAATCACCATCGGCAACGCGCTCTGGTTCGATGCTGACCGCCACGTCGACCGCCCCACCGAACACCGGCTGATCGGCATGCAATTCCAGCAAGCCGCGCTATTCCCCAACATGCCTGCGCTGACGCAACTCGAATTTGCCGGCGCAACGCCCGCCGAGGCGATGGAACTGCTGGAACGGGTCGAGCTGGAAGGCTTCGCCCGACGCAAGCCGGCTGCGTTGTCCGGAGGTCAGCAGCAGCGGCTGGCACTGGCACGGGCATTGGCCCGCCGCGCGCCACTGTTATTACTGGATGAACCGCTCTCCGCGCAGGACGCCGCGTTACGCGTACGGGTACAGGATCGTCTGCGCGATTTGCAGCGCGAACGCGGCTTCACGCTGATCGTGGCCAGCCACGATGTGGCGGAGATCGTCCGCATCGCCGATGAAGTGTGGCAACTCGATGCCGGCCGCGTCGTTACGCGTGGCACACCAACCGCCGTGCTACTTGGCGGCCACCCGGTGGGCATCGTGCTGACGATTGAACATGACCACGTACTGGTTTCGATCGGCGGCGGCGTGCTGCGCCTGCAACTGGCCGCTGCCGAAATGCCGACGCTGTTCGCCGGCGCCCCGCTCGAACTTACCCCGCAGAGGCTGGCTGCGGCACAGCGATAAACCGGCCGCGCCCGATCATCAGCGCCATGCCGGCCGCCGCCATGCACAGCACGCCGGCCACCAGGAAGGCAGTCCGGTAGCTGCCCATCTCCACCCGTAACACGCCAGCGGCAAAGGCAATACCTGCCGCGCCCAGCTGATGCGATGCGGAAATCCAGCCGAAGTACAGTCCGACCTGCTCCTTTCCAAACGCTTGGGTAGCCAGCCGCACCGTTGGCGGCACAGTCGCGATCCAGTCCAGCCCGTAGAAAATCGCAAACACACCCAGCCCATAAAACGGCGACACCCCGTAATCCGCCAGCCCGCTGTACACCAGCCCGAACGCATACGGCAGATACAGCAGCGACAAGCCGCGCAAGCCGTAATACCAGGCCAGCAGCTTGCGGTTGTCCCACCGATCACTCAGCCAGCCCGACAAGGTCGTACCGGCAAAATCGAACAAGCCCATCATCGCCAGCAATCCCGCCGCCGTAATTTCCGGAATGCCCTGATCCGCGCACGCCGGAATCAGATGGGTCTGGATCAAACCGTTGGTCGACGCGCCGCACACGAAGAAGGTACCGGCCAGCAACCAGAACACCGGCGTTTTCAAACCACGGAACAAGGCATCGATTGCCAGTTTGAATGGCGAACCGGCCGCCGGGCGGATCGGCTCAAGCGGCGTGTCTTCAGATTCCCCGTAGGGCCGCAGCCCGACATCCACCGGCCGGTTGCGGATGAAGATCGCCACCACCACCGCCATCACCAATGCCGCCGCGGCCACGGTCAGGGTCGCTGCCCGCCAGCCGTAACCGACAGCCAGATGCGCCAACACCGGCAAAAAGATCAGCTGCCCGGTAGCTGTGCTGGCAGAAAACGCCCCCATCACCGTGCCGCGCTTGGCGGTAAACCAGCGCGTTGAGACCACCGCCGCCAGCACCAGCGCCGTCATGCCCGAGCCCACGCCAACGACGATCCCCCACAGCACGATCAACTGCCAGACCTGATGCATCTGCGTGGTCAGGCCAATGCCGCTTGCCAGAATCAGTAGCGCGGCGACCATGCAGCGGCGCAGGCCGAAGCGCTCGATCAAGCCAGCCGAGAACGGCCCCATCAATCCGTACAGCGCGATATTGATCGCCACCGCCAGCGAAATGGTGGCACGCGACCAGCCGAACTCCTGCCCCAGCGGAATCATCAGGATGCCCGGCGTGGCCCGCGCACCGGCACCGATCAACAGCGTGAGAAAGGTGACCGCTGCCACCACCCAGCTGTAATGAATTTTTTTTGACATGACTATGGCATTTCCGGCGTCAGAATGACCTAGGCTAACAGAACAAATCCCGGGCTAACCCGCACAGGCAGCAACAAAAACAAGGACAACAGACGGCTTTTTCAGACCCGTCCATGACAAGCCCTTAGCACGAAGATGATCTAGGGAGAATCCTAGTCTTGTAAGTTTTTAACGTAAAAATGCTACTATCGAAACGGGATACCGTCTGTCAACCGACGCCTTACCCGTATCGAAAGGGAGTAAAACATGGCATCCATCCGGACCCGGATTCTTGGCGCAGCTTGTGCCAGCACGGTGATTGGCTTTGGCATCACACTCGGCTACATCGTGTTCAACCCGAATGACGCCGGAAGTTATGGCTTATTGATTGGCCTCGTCTGTCTTGCGGCCATCATCGCGGTCATGGTGGTCACCATCAATCTGGCGCTCAAACCTGTCGGCCAGATGCATGAAACCCTGCGCCGGCTGGCCAGCGGTGGCGGCGACCTCTCCTTGCGTGTTCCCTCCGGCGGCGACGACGAAATCGGCGAGATGGCCAATGCCTTCAATGCTTTCATCGGCGCTCAGCAATCCGCCTTCCGCGAAGTCCAGCGCGAGATGGAAGGTTTGGCGCTCAACCTGCACGAGATGACCCGCGTCACCGCGCAGATGTCCAAAGACACGCGCACGCAATCCGACTACGCCGCATCCAGCGCCGCCACGGTCGAAGAAATCACCGTTAGCATCTCCCACATTGCGGACAATGCCCGCGACGTGGATGGCGCTGTGGCAGATGCACAACATCTTTCCGGCGAAAGCGCCGAAGCCGTCGGCCGCGTCTCTGAAGAAGTCGGCTATGTATCGGAATCGATGCACGCCCTTGCCATCACCATGGATGGCCTCTCGCAACGCTCGGAAGAAATCGGCAGCATCGTCGGCGTCATCAAGGACATCGCCGGCCAGACCAACCTGCTGGCGCTGAACGCCGCCATCGAAGCCGCCCGTGCCGGCGAACAAGGCCGTGGTTTCGCCGTGGTCGCCGACGAAGTTCGCAAACTCGCCGAGCGCACCGGCCAGGCCACCATCGACATCGCCAAGCGCATTGAATCGGTCGGCAAGGAAACCCAGGCCGCCGTCGAAAACATGAGCCATACCACCGAACGCGTGAAGCAAAGCGTGGAACGTGCCGAAGAAGCCCGCAGCCATATGCTGGAAATCGGCGGCCGCATGGATCACGTGGTTGGCATCGTGCGCCAGATCGCCGACGCCACCATGGAGCAATCCGCCGCCACCACCACCATGGCGCAGTCGGCCGAGCAGGTCAGCACCATGACCCAGGCTACCGACTCCGCCTTGCGCCAGTCCACCCAGACGCTGGATCACCTGGATGGCCAAGCCGAGCGGCTGCTGGAGATCGTCGGCAAATACAAACTCGCCGATATCGAAGTGCTGCACTGGTGGTTGTCGTCCAGTGAAGCCAAAGCCGTGTTCGAACTGAAAAAGCGCCTGAACGACCAAGGCCACCACTGGATGGACGCCGGTGCCGGCAGCGGCGACCCGATGGCCTCGCTCAAGAACCGTGTGCAAGCCGGCAACCCGCCGACTGCCGCCGCCATTGGTGGCGTGAAAATCCAGAACTGGGCCAAGCAAGGCGTCTGTGCCGACCTGACCGATCTGGCCCGCGAGCAACGCTGGTCCAGCATCCTGCCGGCCGTGTTCGATCAAATGATCCAGGCCGATGGCAAATACGTTGCCGTGCCGCTCGGTGTGGCGCGAACCAATATGTTGTGGGTGAACGCCTCCCTGGCGAAACGCTTCGGCTTCAACCGCGCCCCCGCCAGCTGGGACGAATTCTTCGCCATGGCGGACAAATTCAAGCAAGGCGGCATCCCGCTGGTGGCGCACAGCGAACAGAGCTGGCAGGTCGCCACCACGTTCGAAGCCATTACCGTCGGCATGGGCGCAGATTTCTACCGCTCGGCCTTCAGCAAGCTCGATCAAAGCGCCCTCACCGGCCCGACCATGATCCGCGCGCTGGAAATCCTGCGCCGCTTCAAACCGTACGTGACGCCCGACCCGGCCGGCCGCGAATGGAACCTCGCCACCGCCGACGTCATCAACGGCCGCGCCGTGCTGCAAATCATGGGCGACTGGGCCAAGGCCGAGTTCGTGCAGGCCGGCAAGGCACAAGGCACCGACTACCTCTGCTGGCCAGCCCCGACGCAATCGGGCGATTTCAGCTTTGCCGCCGATACGCTGACCATGTTCAAACTCACCGACCCGGCCGCCCTCGCCGCGCAGCGCGATTTCGTCACGCTGCTGATGAGCCAGGACGGCCAGGAAGCCTTCAACCTCTACAAAGGCAACATCCCGGCCCGCACCGACGTCCCGATGGGCCGCTACGACGCCTACGCCAAACAATCGGCGCAGGACTTCAGCCAGGCCGCCAACAAGAACGTGCTGGTGCCATCCTGGGCGCACAACATGGCCGTGCAGGAAGAAACCCGCCTGGCGTTCTTCGATATCGTTGGCCAGTTCTGGGGCAACGACAACATGAGCCCGGCCGACGCGGCACGGCGCTTTGCGGATGCGGCGCGCAAGCAGTCCTGATTGATCTCAGCGTTTCCTGCTCCTAAAAAACCGGCCAATTCTGGCCGGTTTTTTATTGCGCATGGCTTGTTGCCAAGTCCCCTGTCCCACCCACGACGTTCCGCTGCACCGACCTGCCCATTTGCACCGTCTGCCTCCTGCGGCGACGTTTCTCCGATCCCATCCAGATAAACATACATCACAATATGATATATATTCCTCACTTTCGAGCCATCGCACGTCCCACCACCTCCCATGCTCACCAAAAAACACTTCGAAGCCCTGTCTGAATTCCGCTACCAGCTGCGGCGCTTCCTGCATTTCAGCGAAACCGCCGCAAAGAAAGAGGGGCTGACGCCGCTGCAATACCTGTTGTTGCTGCATGTGCGTGGCTTTCCTAGGCGGGATTGGGCGACGGTGGGTGAGCTGGCGGAGCGTCTGCAATTGCAGCATCACGGCATGGTGGCGCTGCTCACGCGCTGCGAAGAAAACGGGTTGGTGCGGCGGCAGAAAAGCGAGACGGATCGGCGTCAGGTTGAGGTGCATCTCTTACCCGAAGGCGAGGCGTTTCTCGAACGCCTGGCGACCCTGCATGAAGCGGAGCTGAAATCGCTGCAAGGCGTATTCCGGGTGGCGCAAATCACCGCATTCAACGATGACGACAGCCGAATCAACGAGGCAGACGAACAATCATGAGCAGCTTGCACAGCACCACTTACGACGAACACAAACGGGACTACGCAGTGGATCGCCGCTTGCTGCTGATGGCGGCATTGGCACTGGTGGTTGGTGCGCTCGGCACGCTGGCGGCGGATGTCTTGCTCAAGCTGATCCACTTCTTCACCAACCTGTTCTTCTACCAGACACTCTCGCTGGCCGACCGCTCCCCCGCCTTGAATACCCTCGGCACATGGGTGATCGGCATTCCAGTACTTGGCGGGCTGATCGTCGGCCTGATGGCGCGCTACGGCAGTGACAAGATTCGCGGCCACGGCATCCCGGAAGCCATTGAGGTGATCCTGTTTGGCAAGAGCCGCATGTCCGGCAAGGTGGCGCTGCTCAAGCCCTTGTCGTCCGGCATCGTGATCGGCAGCGGCGGGCCGTTCGGAGCGGAAGGCCCGATCATCATGACCGGCGGGGCGCTGGGTTCGCTGCTGGCGCAATACCTGCACCTCACCGCATCCGAGCGCAAAACCTTGCTGGTGGCCGGTGCCTGCGCGGGGATGACGGCGATCTTCGGCACGCCGGTTGCGGCGGTGTTGCTGGCGGTTGAATTACTGCTGTTCGAACTGCGTCCGCGCAGCTTGCTGCCCGTTGCCATTGCCTGTGCCGTGGCCGGGTTCGCCCGCCCCTTGCTGCTTGAGGCCGGCCCGCTCTTCCCCTTGCAGACCGCACCGGTGACCAGCATCGCCTGGGCATCGTGCATCGTGGCTGGTTTGCTGAGTGGCGTGCTGGCCGCAGCGATGACGCTGGCGCTCTACAAGACCGAAGACGCCTTTGCCAAGCTGAACGTCCACTGGATGTGGTGGCCGGCGATTGGCGGGTTGGTGGTCGGCCTCGGCGGCTATATCGAACCGCGAGCGCTGGGTGTCGGCTATGACGTGATCGGCGATCTGCTCAACCATCGCCTTGCCTTGGGCGTGGTCGTGGCGCTGCTGACCGTGAAGGCCATCATGTGGGTGATTGCGCTTGGGTCGGGGACGTCGGGCGGCGTGTTGGCACCACTGCTGATGATCGGTGCCGGCTTGGGCGTGGCGCTCGCCCCGTGGCTGCCCGGCGGCTCGCCGCAGCTATGGGCGCTGGTCTGCATGGCCGCAGTGCTGGGCAGCGTGCTCGGCGCGCCGCTCACCGCGATCGTCTTTGCCTTCGGCCTGACCCACGATACCGAGGCCCTGCTGCCGCTCCTGCTGACGGCCGTGGTGGCGTACGGCTTTACCGCGCTCACCATGAAGCGCTCGATCATGACCGAGAAAATCGCCCGCCGTGGCCTGCACATCTACCGCGAATACGGCGTCGATCCGCTGGAGCGCCAACACGTGGCCGACCTGATGAGCCGCGATGTGATCCAGATCGATGGCGCAACCTCCACCGCCGAAGCCTGCCAGCTTTATTTCGCTGCGGCGCAGATGCACCGCCGTTATCCGGTGGTGGTCGCGCAACGCCTGATCGGCATGCTGGATCGGGATAGCCTGCGCGGGCACGAACATAGCGATGCCACCTGCGCCGAACTGTTTACCACCCAAACGCCGCTCTGGGCCTTGCCCGGCGAAACAGCCCGCGCCGTGGCTGGGCGGATGACCGAGCATCGCGTCTCCAGCCTGCCCGTCATTGCCGATGCCCAAAGCCGCCAGTTGATCGGCATCGTGGCGCTCAGCGATCTGTTGCGCCCGCAACAAGCGGTGATGCGCGAAGAAACGGTGCGCGAGCGCATGCGTGGGTGAGGTGGGTGCCAGGCAGGCCAATACCGTTCACTTACAACACTCCCCTCGCCCATTGATGGGAGAGGGGTCGGGGGTGAGGGCTGGCTGAGTGAACATTCCCCCTTCTCCCGCAAGTGGGCGAGGGGAGTGTTTAAAATTTAATTGAACTTAAATTGAACAGCCTTGGCCGATTCGGCAATCTATTTGGCGATCCCTTCATACATCCAGGTCACGCCATCCATCACCTGCAAAATCCGCTCGCTGGTGGTCGCCACGTTCTTCAACTGATCGTCGCGGCTGCCCGCCGTCTGCTTGATGGCGTCATCAAAGAAAAACCACTGCGTTTTGGCGAGTTGCAATTCACGGGTGATTTGCGGCGTGTTTTGCGGTGCCGCGAGCAGCACATCCTGAGCGGTGGCGAACTCCTTCGCCGCCGCATCCAGGTCCTGCAGCATCTGCGGGGACGTGATGCCCCAGGCGCGGAACACGTTGAACTTGGCCATGCGCTGCGAAAGCATTCGTTGGCGGCCGGCAATGTTGATGAGCTTGCCGCCCGGGCTGCCGGAATATTTCTCGAATTGCGCCGTGCCCTGTTGCGCCAGTTTCAGCACGTCTTCATTCACTAGCGCGATCTTCCTGGCGTTCTCGATATTTGGCTTGCTGCCTGCGAGCAACTCCTTATAGGAGAGCCACACCTGCGCGAGCTTGGCATAGGTGTCCTTGATCTCCGGCGTGGGTGCAAACGCCTTCAACTCCCCGAGCTGCTTATCGAAGAGCGTCACCGACTGGTCGAGGATGTGCTTCGACGACTCCGTCTCCACCCCCAATCCCACCTGGCAATAGGCTTTGGCCATACGCTGCGACAGCATGCGCTGGCTGCCGGCCTTATTGATAGCCGAATTGACGTTCAATGCGTCGGCAGCAACAGACTCAACGGCACCAAACAGCACAAGCGCATACACCAGCAACCACAGGGACTTCAGGCAATCACGTTTCATGGGAATCTCTGCAATGAAATCGCACCAGAGCCGCCGATGTCATCAAGCGCCCCGTGCTCAAATTCGCCCGACGCCAACGGAAGACCTTGGCGAACGATTGTGCGCAATGTCTGCGGATTGAGATGGCAAGACTTATAAGACCCGATGGTCAAACGCCTGCGCTTATGCAGTTTGCATGCGGTGCCGACGGCTGGGCACAGACACCCAACAGGGTTGGGGTTTGCCATTTTCGGCCAATGTGAGCCACCTCACTTTCAATTTCTGACAAAAACAATTATTAAAACATTCCAATTTATTTCATTTACTGACTGTACATTGACAATATAAATCGAAGAAATCACAATGCAGTCCAGCATCATCAGACAGCATCAGCACCGCTACACCTGAAACTGCCTTCGCCGCAAACACAGCAGGTTCTTGGCCTCACCAGGCCGGGAACAGCAAAGCGATAGCACGAGAGCCGCATCAACCGTGGTCTCGCTCAGGTGGGCACCCGCGTGGCTTCGTCGATAGCGACGGGGTTACGGCAAGGACATGAGTGCTGAGCATCAGCGGAACCCCGCTCCTTCCAAGGGCGCTGCCCCCAAAGGTTTGGCAGCAACTCACCCCCTTTTCATCTCTTCAATCACCGGGCAGGAATCATGAGAAAAGCAGGTATTTGTCAGCTTGGGCTGATCTTGGCCGCATCGTTGGCGTTAGCCGCATGCGGTGGAGGTGGCGGCAGCTCGACCACCGCCACTAACCCCACCACAACGCCGACCAGCGGGACGACAACGAGTGTCGCCGTGAATCCAAATGCGGCGGCGGCAGCAACGATTCCAAATACATCGACCACGCTCAATTTCCCGAATGGCACGGTCAGCCAGGCGGCGACCGTCTCGGTCACCCAGCTCACGGCCAGCACCTTGCCGCAGTCCATCAATGCCGGCAGCAGCCAGGGCGGGCAAAGCGGCAGCACTTTCACCCCCAATGCAGGGAATGTCTTCGTCCTCGGCTTCACCATCACGGCCAGCGGCATTACCACCTTCAACGTACCGCTGACCCTCAGCGGCTCGGTGCCATCCACCGTGGCGGCCGGCACCACGCTGAACCTCGCCCTGCTGCAAGGCGGCAGCTGGACCATCGTCGCAACGGGCACCGTCGGGGCCAATGGGTCGTTCAGCCAGAATCTGGCCTCGGCCTTGCTGCCCGGCATGCTGACACCGGGCACTTATGTACTGTACCAACCGGCTGCCGGCACGAGCACAGCGGTCTCCAACCTTGGCGTGGCCTTGATTGCCGATGACGGAAATGGCGGCACGGCTGGCAACGGCTTGCAGGTGGTCAATCTGTTTGACGCAAGCGGCGCACCGCTGGCGACACCGACCATCAAACAACTGCCGTACAAGGGTGCCTACGACATTGACGGGCAAGCACTGACACCGGATGGCTCGCAAGGGATCGTGGTGGATGGCGGGAATACCGTCCGCTTCTTCAGCAACGTGCAGACCGGTTTGCCGGTGGCCTCGACGACGACGCTGGATATCACGGCCTACGGCGGCGATGGCGATTCGGTGGCGATCATGCCGAATGGCAATGAAGCGGTCGTCTCCGGCAATGCGCCGAACGTGCTGTTGCTGGTTTCGGGCATTGTCTCGGGCAAGCCGCAAGCCGCAGCCACCATCGCGATTCCGAGCGCACGGGACGGGCTGGTCATTTCCAACGACGGGCAAGTCATGCTGGCCCGCGGCCTTACCGGCTTGACCGTATTCAACATTGCCTCCATCCCTGTCGCCACCGGCGCCCTGGGCGGCAGCGTGTCGCACAGCTTTACGCAAGTCGCTGACTTCGCAGCGCTTGGCTCCTGGCACGAAGACGGGCGCAACGGGATCGCGATCAGTCCCGTGGATTCCAGCCGTGCCGTCATCATTGGCGACAAAACCGCCTTGCCCAATATTTCACTGGTGACGGGCCTGAACACCGCAACGCCGAAAGTACAGCCATCCCTGAGCCTGACCGGGGCGGGCTCGGTTTGGTCGGTCGCGATCTCCGCAGACGGCAAGAATGCCATCGTTGGCACCGATGCAGGGCTGGCGCTGGTCACCGGCGTCGATACCGGCAAACTCGTCCAGGTAGGCAGCCTGTTCGCGCCCAGCTTCACCAGCAACGGCACGGCCTACAAACTGGGCATGGTGCCGACCCTGGGCATTACGCTGGACGGCAAATACGTAGTCGTCACCACCCCGCTGCCGGCTTATAACAACGGCACCTTGTTGACGATTCCGTTTACCGCCACCGGGTTCTCCAATCCAGTCGGTCAACTATCGGGCATTGCTGTACCGATGAATGACCAGATGGTGCTGCACTGAGACAGGCGCTACCCTGATTAGCATCCATCAGTAAAGCGAAGGCCTGAAGCGATTCAGGCCTTCGTTGTTCCTTCGTTGTTCATTTGGAATTACCTCATTCAGGTCGGAATCTCATGAAAACATCACGCCGAAAGATCGTCTTGAAAGCACTCCCGCTCATCCTGGCGCTTTCCTCATTGGCATCCCAGGCGGAAACCATCAATCTGGGCGCAATGCTCAAAGAGAGCGTCAAGAAAGCGCTGCAAAAGAATCCGGACGCGTCTGAAACTGCAGCCGCCGGCAGTACCTCTACCACTCTCACACCCGGCACCTACGATGCCACCACACAAGAATTTGAACGCTCGCTGACCATCCGCCCGGATGGCAAGTTCGATCTCGAGATCATGCAAAAAGGCAAAGCCGGCAATCTGCGTTCCGGCACGGGTAGTGGGCAGCTGGTTTTCAATAACGGCCAGTGGCGCTATGCAGACGGCGCCTGCAAGATGACCGTGACGGCAACGCCGCCGGCGCTGCAAGTCCACGTCGAGTCTTGTGCCGGTTCAATTGGTGATGTGCCAGTCGATGGCCGCTACCTGTTGCAAGACAAGAAAACCACCAGCACGCAAACCGCCGCGCCCGCCCCTTCTGCCCCCAAAAACAAACAGCTGGCGACGCAGCTGAATTGCCAAAAACTGGACTTTAGCGATAAAGGCATTGCGAGTTTGCTAGGCAAAGCCACCAAGCTGCCGCAAAGCGAAATCTGGGAGCACGACGTTGTCGTGCCGGGCGGTTATACATTTGGCGATATCCCGATTCAGTCGGTGAACCTGTCCGAGGCGGATGGCGGCTTCCTGGCCGTGTTTGTGGATGGCGATGCCGCTGCGGTCAAATCCGCGATCAAACACACCCGCCTCAAGGGCGATTCAACCCTGGTAGCGCTGCAAAAAGTCGGCGATGCCAATAGCTACGCATTTGCCGGCAAACGACCCGGGCAGTTGTATGTGTTCTGCCGGGGTAAGTCTGCTCAATATGGCTATGACTGAATCGGCACCCATTTAGCTGCAATAAAAAACCGGCCATTCAGGCCGGTTTTTTATTGCGCACTCACCAACATGAGTCTGTTGGCAGTGTACGCAGCACTAGCGTCGATCATTCTGCTGCGCCTCAAAACTCCCGCAGAACAAAACCAACGTTTTTAACCTTTCTTGAGCTTCTTTGTCCCCCAAACACGAAAGGCGGAAGGTCATGGGTATCCGATTCGATCCCAAATCGATCCCTAAAGGAACGTCCATGACACTCCCCCTCCCCGTGGCGGAAATCCGCGAACAACGCACGTTGCGGCCCTACTACCAGCCCATCATCGACCGCAAGGCGCGCTTGGCCGGTTATGAACTGCTGACGCGCCAGGCGGCCAAGGATGGCACCTTCCTATCCATCGACTTTGAAGCGCTGAGCGACACGGAACATCTGCTCATCAACAAATGCATGCTGCGGCATCTGGAGCTGGACGTGCCCTTTCTGCACAGCCAGGGCGCGCACTTCGTCTCGATCAACGTCAGCCCCGCCCTCACCGACAGCGACTATCGATCCGCGCTGATCCGGCTGGCGCAATCCATGCGCCGCATCGGGATGATGCTATGGGTGGAAATTCTGGAAACCGACCCGCTCTCGACCGACGAAATGGGCTTGATCGCCACCCTGCGCGAAGCCGGCGTGACCGTGGCGCTGGATGATGTCGGCGTGCGGGAAAGCAGCTTCCTCGGCACACTGACCACGCGCTTCGATGTGATCAAGCTGGATCGACGCTGCCTGCTGGCCGCGACGCGCTCCAAACGGGTGTTCCAGGTACTACGCGAATTAGTGCACAGCCTCGCAGCCAAGGGGCTACGGATCGTCTGCGAAGGGATTGAAACCAGCGCGGATGAGCAGCTGGCGCAACAGCTGGGTTGCCAGTATCAGCAAGGCTATGCACATGGCCGGCCTGCACCATTGCCGGTGCCAATGGCGGTGCATTGATTTGATGCGCGGGGCTTCTGCAAGGACCTTTCTCCCCTCGCCCATTTATGGGAGAGGGGCCGGGGGTGAGGGTCGTGCAAGCTTCAGCGACCTTGCTGGCACCCTCTCCCTAACCCTCTCCCACTTTCCCTGAACAAGGGAAAAAGCCTTGCACGGGATGGGAGAGGGGAGATAACACCGTAGCCCGGACGGCTTCGCCGGCCGGGTGACATCACATCTAGAATCGCCGCTGCCCGTTTATACCGTGCCCCCGGCCGGCAAAGCCGTCCGGGCTACATTGACGCTCCCTCCCCCCCATCACTGCGGCCACTTCATCTCACCCTTGATCACCTTGGCACTGATCTCCAGGCTGGCCGCGCCAGAGAGGGTCGGGTAACGCGCCTTGATCGCCGCAATCAGCTCGGCAGAATCCTTCGCCTTGGCCGCTTCCTGCTCGAACGCCTGCAAGTAATCACGCGTGAACTGCACCGATTCAACCGTCTGCGGCGCGCCCGCGGCAAAGTGGCCCGGCACCACCGTCGTCGGCTTCAGCGCTTCGATCTTGTCCAGCACCTTGAACCAGTTCTGGCGCGATTGCGGCGTTTGCGTATCCGCCACCCACACATGTTCCTGACCAAACACCACCACGCCACCGAACGCCGCCTTCAGTGACGGCGCCCACACAAAGGTGCGATCCGGGCTCGGGCCGTTCAGGCCGACGATTTCCAGCGTCTTGCCTTCCAGCTTGATCGTATTGCCCTTCAATACGTCCGGCAGCACCAGCGACTTGGGCGCGTTGTCTTTCAGGATCGGGCCCCAGTATTGCAGCTTGCCTTCCATGCTCGCCTTGATCGCGGCGACCGTTTGCGGCGTAGCAACGATCCTGGCCTTGGGGAACGCGGCCTTGATCACGTCCAGACCGAAGTAGAAATCCGGATCGCTGTGACTGATATAAACAGTGGTCAGCGTCTTGCCGCTGTCCTTGATCATTTTCACCAGCTGCTCGGCATCCGCCTTGGCGAATTGCGCATCGACCAGCACGGCCTCTTTCTGGCCGGTAATCAGTTCGGACGAGACGGCGAAGATGCCTTTGTCACCCGGGTTGTACACAGCCAGCTTGAGCGGCTGGCCCGCTGCGCCGGCGGAGGCGATCACGCCCAAGGTCAGCGAGGCGGCGATGAGGGTACGAGCAAAGTTTTTCTGGAACATGATGACTTATCCTGTTTGAGCTGGAGAATTGCTGACCAGTGAAGAACGCGGCGGGCATCTGGTCTTGCCGGAGGTGTTGCAGCGCTGGTTCAGATGGCAGCCATTCTGGCCGAGCACATTGGCTGGATAAATCGGCATATCGATAAATTACTGTTCACCAAAAAAGAACAGTTTCGCGAAAATGGGGACGTTGCTTCATCGCCATGCAGCGCAGTGCGGAATGATGCCATGCGCCCAAAATCGTAAGCCCCATGTC
Source organism: Andreprevotia chitinilytica DSM 18519 (assembly GCF_000711875.1). Taxonomy (GTDB): domain Bacteria; phylum Pseudomonadota; class Gammaproteobacteria; order Burkholderiales; family Chitinibacteraceae; genus Andreprevotia; species Andreprevotia chitinilytica. The sequence continues at coordinate 321,508 of NZ_JONM01000002.1, read as the reverse complement.
GAATCTCCCCCGCTTGCGAAGCGCGCTTAATATCGGGTAACTGTCTATTTCCTTTCGTGTAAATAACCATTAAGCTGTCGAACTTCCCAGATTCCGTCTGCCGGTCGTCCATGCTCGACACCCTCCTCGCGTCCTTCGCCACCGCCTTCAGCCAAGCCAACCGGCTGCTTGAACTCCACTTCAGCGACGGCAGCGGCCCGGCCGCCGATACCCTGTTGCCGCATGTGTTATCTGGCTCAGGGCAGTTGTCTAGTTGCTACCGCTACACGCTGCAGTGTTTGTCGTCGGATGTGAGCCTGGAACTCAAGACCTTGTTGGGTCTGGGGGTGGAAGTCGGCATTCTCTCGGCCGATGGTGGCCGGCAGGTCATCACGGGCTTGGTGACCGCCGCCGAGTTCGCCGGTTCCGATGGCGGTTTCAGTCGTTACGACCTGACCATCGAACCGCCACTGGCGCTGTTGCGGCAACGAACGACCAGCCGGGTGTTTCAGGACGTTTCTGTCCCCGAGATCGTCAAACAGATCCTCGATGAGCATATCGCTGGCAATCCGGCCATCGCCGCCAGCTTTGCCGCCGAGTTCGATTTATCCAAGACCTACCCGCAACGCTCCTACTGTGCCCAGTACCGTGAATCCGATCTGGATTTCATCCAGCGGCTGCTGGCTGAGGAAGGCATTGCCTATCGCTTCCGTTTTACCGCCGGGGATGCACCGGTCACGACGTTTGTGGCCTTCGATGATCCGTATCAACTCGATGCCGCCGAGCAAGCCCGCATCCGCTTCCATCGCGCCGCCACCACCGAAGCCGACGACACCCTGACCCAGTGGGGCGCGGTGCGGCAGATCACCCCCGGTCAGGTGCAACTGGCGAGTTTCGACTACAAGCCGGTCGATGCGCTCAAGGCGGAAGACGGCACTGCCGTCGATCATGGCGACGGCGGCCGACAAGCGCAAAGCACCCTCACCCATTACGACGCACCGGGTGGTTACTTCGGTCAGGACAGCGACGATCTGGCGCGCTATGCGCAGTTGCGCCAGCAAGCGTTCGATCGGGCGGCCAAGACCTTCTCTGGCGAAGGCACCGTCCGGTCCTTGAACATCGGCGAATGGTTCCAGCTCGACAGCCATCCGGCCCATGACGACGATGCGCCGGAGAACCGCCAGTTCACCGTCACCGGCCATACCCTCACTGCTTATAACAACCTGCCCGGTGATCTGCAGCAGGGTGTGCGTGGTTTGTTGGCGCAGAACGATGCGCCAGCACAGCCGTTCAAGGTACAGCTGGAGGCCGTCCGGCGCGGCATTCCGCTCAACCCCGCCTTCGCCGATACCGACCACAGCAAACCCACCGCACCGGGGCTGCAAACCGCTACTGTGGTCGGCCCAGCGGGTGAAGAGATTCACACCGATGCGATGGGCCGCATCAAGATCCAGCTGCACTGGCAACGGCCGGACGAACATCCCCAAAGCGGCGCCAACCGCGACGACAACAGCAGCTGCTGGGTCCGGGTGGCGTATCCGAGTGCTGGTGATGGCTGGGGCACGCAACACATCCCGCGCGTCGGGCAGGAAGTGGTGGTGCAGTTCGTCGAAGGCGATATCGACCGGCCGCTGGTGACTGGTGTGTTGTTCAACGGCGCGCACCGCACCCCGACCTTCAGCGGTGCAGGCTCTCTCCCCGCCAACAAGACCCTGTCCGGCCTCAAGAGCCAGGAATACAAAGGCAGCCAGTACAACGAACTGTTGTTCGATGATTCCACCGGCGAAGTCCGCACCAAGCTCTCCTCGGAACACGGCAAAACCCAGCTCAATCAGGGTTACCTCACCCACCCCAGAAGCGACGGCAAGGCCGAAGCGCGGGGGGAAGGGTTTGAGCTCAGGACCGACCGCCACGGTGCCGTCCGCGCCGGCCACGGCTTATTGATCAGTGCCGACGCCCGCAACGGCGCTTCCGGCAAACAGCTGGATCGCAGCGAAGCGCAATCCCAACTCGATGCCGCCTTCGCCCTGGCGCAAACCCTGAGCGACACCGCCACGCATCAACAGGCGGATACCACGGAAACGGGCAAGGACAACCTCACCGTCCAGAGCGACAACAGCGCCGGGCCGAAGCAGACCACTGGGCCACCAGCAGCACTTGAAAGACGCGCTCAAAAGCTGGGACAAGGGCAGCAACACCGACAAGGAAGCCAAATCCGGCAGCCAGGACCAGGCCGGGCAACAACCGCTCCTCGTCCTCTCCGCCCCGGCGGGGATTGCCTCGACTACGCCGCTATCCCAAACCATTACCGCCGGCAGCAATCTGGATTGGGTCGCACAGCGCGATACCAATCAGACCTCGGGACGACGCTGGTTGCATAACGTCGGGGAGCACATCTCGCTGTTCGTGGCGGGGGTAAAGGACAAGGTGGCGCTGAAGCTGATTGTGGCCAAGGGCAAAATCCAAATGCAGGCCCAAGCCGACAATATCGAAGTCACCGCCGCCAAAGACATCGCCGAGACCGCCAACGAAAAGATCGTGATCAATGCGGGCAAGGAAATTCTGCTGGCTTCTGGCGGCGGCTATATCCGCATTTCAGGCGGCAATATCGAAATTCACGCGCCCGGGCCGATTGATATCAAGGGAGCGAGCCATAGTTTGGGCGGGCCGACCTGGAAAGGCTGGCAGCCGCCAGAGATGCCTCACTCGGACTTGCATAGCCACCAATTTGAAGTCAAATCACCCGAGACTGGTTTGCCACAAGCCCAAGTACCCTATTTCGTTCGCACGGAAGAGGGAAAGGTTTACTTTGGTGAAACAGATAAAAGTGGCATGACGCAGCGTATTCACAGTGCTTCGCCCAAGAAACTGCAAATCTTCTATGGGTATGAAGCAATTCAAAAAATTGACGAACATAAATCTTAGTTGAGCCAAGTTCGTTAGAAGCATTCATTTTCAATCAGATGTAACACCCCAGGCTACTTCGAGATGGCAAAACCCGTTACCGTTAATACCGCAGTTGATCGACCTACAACGACGATTCAATACACGCCACCAAAACTAAAGCTGATTGTTATTTTTGTGGGTGGGGCAGCGGATTATGATTCGTTTGCGGGGCAAGGGCCGACATATATTATGGGAGCTCAACAGCGTAACTATGTAAGGGAAGTTCAAAAAAAATATCCCAACACCCTCTTTGAAGGTCATTTTTACGACAAAGAAAAGGATGGTGTCGTCTCGGGATCAAAAAATAGCGATGTTAGCCTACCAGTAAAAAACAGGGTAAAGACCATCTACTGCGGCTATGATCAAGCATTGAAAAGCACTCTGGAAGATATAAAGATCACATATGCGACAAATGGACAGAACCCTGGCCTAATTGTGGTTGGACATAGCCTGGGAGGGTGGAAAGGTGCGGAATTGGTAGAAAAAATCATGGCACTTGAGATCAAGCAAGGGCAAACAGATTTACTTATTACGTTAGATCCAGTTGGAGAACGCTATTTTTCCCCACATCGATGGATTCCTGCCTTAACAGCCATACCTAACTTATCCGAACCAAATCCTGTTCCAAAATATTGGATAAACGTTCATACAGAAGGTTGGTTTGGAACAAGCGAAGAAAAACTCACCGACAATGCAGTAGCAACAGCGGGCGCTAGATGGACAGTAAAAAAAGCTGACGAAAACCTAGCGGCACCAAAGATAACTCATGGCGATGCCAGAGCACTCATTAACCTGAAAACATCAAAAGGGTTTAGCGCCTTCCAAAAATTACTGAAAGTGACAGATTCATATCTGAGCGGCAATTAATTCACTATGAAAAACAGAACGCTTAACACATTGTTATTTTGCGCAGTATCTTTGACCCTATTGCTCGCAACATTCTGGGCCACCAAATATTTCTACAAACCACCTACACCTTCGTTGCCAATAGAGGATGTTCATTTTTTTAAGTCCGATATCAAACAAATGGATGGAAAGAAATTTTATATCTTTCAATTCTCCAGTCCCGTTTACCTTCCCGCCGTTCTAGATGATTACTCTTGGTATGATTGCGATATTTTTTCACTGGAAGGCACTCCAAAAATTGAGCAAGGCTGCAGAATTATCCTCACAAAGAGTGAATTCTTAGAAAATACCACCGGTGCAGCAGGCGAAAAAGAATGGAAAGAAATTCTAGGAGAACTCAAAGAGCGAGAAACACTAGATAGCCAGGGAAAAATGCCGAGCACATACCAACAACGCTATACCTACGAGATAATTTCTCAGTATTTCGTTTCTCCATCACGTCAATACCACCTAAAAATAAATGCAACCAAGACGTTTAGGAAAAATGAAAGGATTATAGATTTAACATTTTCACCTTGAGCGCCTCAAACCGCGACATTCTCTCTGAGCAGATAGCGAAATTTGTTTAGCTAACGGTTACCAGCAAATAGGCTCCCACAGAAAATCCGCCAATTGGAGAATACTATTTTTCTTATAAAAAACATCCTCGGCGGCCTGTTTTCCATCTTTGTTATTGCCATGTCACTGATGCTCCTACTCACCATCCCCTTTGCAACGGGTGATCTGATAGAGGCCATGAATAGCAAAGAATGGCCCTCAACCACCGCGACGATTACATCCAGCAACATCTATTACTTTCAGCGCGGCGGTACGATAACCATCAAATATCGCTACTGGGTCAATGGCAAGCCGTACGACGGCGAGTTTGAAGAAAAAGAAACGCGCCAATCGGGCCTTGAGCACGTACGCAGCCGTTGGGTCAGCTATAAGCAAAACGCCACCATGACTGTTTATTTCAACCCCAAGCATCCAGAGCGTACTTTGCAAGAATTCAAAAGAGTCGTCGGTGCGAAGTTGGGGATTTTGCTATTTATGAGCTTTGGGGCTTTGCTGCTCGGGGCTGTTGGGATTTCCAATTTATTGGGGTACTGCGGCATTGATTGGCCCAAGCGACGCACCAACATGAAGAAAGCACGGCAATTGGCCCGACGTAAACGCGTGAACGTGATTCAGAAATGACCGTTCGACCTTAGCCAGACGCCCCACCACCACCAAAGCCGCCGCCCTTCCCTCGCCCGTCATCTGCAGAACCACGGACGCTGTCATTGCCACTGGTGAACTCGGTGCGTTCCAGAATCCAAACGATGACAGCCCAAAAGCGAGCGCTTTGCAGAATCACGCAGATCACCAGCACCAGGGCCACTTGCAGGATCGAAGCCGTGAGGGCCTGACCGATCAGCAGCGATGCGCCAAGGCTTGCCACGGACATCACGGTGCGACAAACCCAGCGCCGGAATTTGAAGCTGGCGAGTATGCAGCAAGCGATCAGTACAAACATGAAAAACGGATGCAAGCCGAGCGAGGATGTACTCGTCGCCGCATCAGGCTGGACGGCAGCAACGGCGGAGGCGGTAACCAGCGCGGAGGCCGCATGGGTGGGGGAAGGCGGATGCGTTGGCAGCGGCCCGCCGTTGATCAGCGTCGTCACTTGCGTTACGCCCTGCTGGATGCCTTCTGCCCAGCGCCCGTCTTGCAAAGCCGGCGCCATGCGCTCGCGGATGATCTGGCTGCATGCCACATCGGTCAGCGTGCCTTCCAGGCCATAGCCCACCTCGATGCGGGCTTTGTGGTCGTTCTTCACCACGAGGATGAGCACGCCGTCGTCAACGCCTTTACGGCCCAGCTTCCAGGATTCGGCCACCCGCAGGCTGTATTGCTCGATCGTTTCCGGCAGCGTCTGCGCCACGATCAACACCACCACCTGACTGCCTTTGCGTTCTTCCAATAGTTGCAATTGGTCAGAGAGTTGCCATTGCTCCCGCGCGGACAAGGTATGTGTTAAATCGGTAACGCGTTGCTGAAAAGGCGGGATGGCGGTCTGCGCGCCCGCAAGGGCTGCCAGCCCCCACAGCAAGAGTGCAAGCCAGATGCGCTTCATTGCTTGGCGCCAAATTCAACCTTGGGGGCTTCGCCAAGCTTTTGTTCGTTCTGCACGGCGAAATTGGGTTTGGCCTTGAGGCCGGTGGCATTGGCGGTGAGATTGCTGGGGAAGGATCGCACGGTGGTATTGAACGCTTGCACCGCCTTGATATAGCGATTGCGCGCCACGGTAATCCGGTTTTCCGTGCCTTCCAGCTGGGCGGCGAGATCGCGGAAATTGTTGCTGGCTTTTAGGTCGGGATAACGTTCGGCCACGACCATCAAATGCGATAGCGCCTGCGTCATCCCTGCTTGCGCCTGCTGATATTGGCCAAAGCGGGCGTCGTCCTTGATCAAGTCGGGGCTTGCCGGCACCGAGCCGACTTGGGTACGCGCCGCGGTCACTTCCAGCAGCACGTCTTTCTCATGTGCGGCATAGCCTTTGACCGTGTTGACGAGATTCGGCACCAGATCAGCCCGCCGCTGGTATTGATTCAATACTTCCGACCAGGCGGCCGATACGGCTTCGTCTTCTGCCTGCAGGGTGTTGTAACCGCAACCACTCAGAACAAGGGCAAGCGCAAAAACCAACAACAAATAGCGTTTCATGGTCGTGATGGGCTGGTGTGAATCAAGGACAACCGACTATACCATTGGCACTGCAAGATGCTGTCTAAAAGCTTTCTCAGAATGTTTAAAAAGCTTTTTGAACTGCTCAGCCGGCTGTTTTACAACGTCGTGTGGCGTGGGGATGTAGCTGTGATCGAGCAGCACCCCAAGCTCATCAGCGAATCCGCCCCATATCAAGGCTGCGGTTCAAAATAGAACTCCCGGTCTATATAGGTACTCACGTCGATCTTGCCGTGCCTTGCGGGTACAAACGCCGTCTTCAGCATCACGTCTGCAATGCGATTCGCAAAGGGAATGTCATCGTCAAATGCCTTTAAAACGACCACACGATAAACCTTGCCATTGCCATCAATGAATATACGGAGGTCAATCGGAAATCCAGATGAGGGCATGCCTTGCAAACTATCGAAATCCGGCGCACTGCGCGGCATCGGTAACTGATCGACTTCTTGCGGGGGATAAAACATGAAATCGGCATCCAGCATTGAAGGCTGGGTTGCTTGCTCTTGATCATGGATTGATTCTTTCAAATCCGTTTTTTGCCTGGGTGTTTTATCAACCTGATTAAGTGCGGACTCAGATTTTTTATCCGGTTTTTTGCCTAAATATACAGTTTCCGGCACATCAGCAACGGCGACAGCATGGTTTGCGAGCGTGCTCATCCGCACCAGCACGGCAAAAACCATCCCGATACAAGCATGGAAGACAACAGAAACAAAAAGGGCGGCCATCAAACCACCCTTCCTGTCACGCCTACTCAAATACATTTACCACTCTATCTGCTTAGTTGGTGGTCGGGATTTCTCGCCAATTTACTTTTGTCACACTACCGCTTGCATCTGGCGATTTCTTCTGCTGAGTACATTTACCGCTATCGTTACAAGTATAGATTTGCGTCGTACTTGAGCTGGACGTCGAGCCAGAGCCCCCGGAAACATTAAGAATAACAATATCAGTCACCAAGCCCGAGCCGGAATTAGCCGTCACCGTAGCGCCGCTACTATCGATCAATATGCTTTTACCCGTCGTCAAGTTGACCGCAAACTCTCTATTGTTACCGGTGGGGTTGCAGGCATCGCCATTGGTTTGGTTTGCTGCAAATACCAGGTAATTCAGATAAGCGACAGGCGAGACGTTGATTTGCTCAGCAATATTGGCACTTGAAACCGCAAGATCATAATACCAACCCATCCCCGATGTTGGCGATGTACCGATGCCGGCCGTCAAATCCGTATTGGCATTCAGCTGAGAACGGGTAATCGGAAAGGTATACCCGGACGGGAGTGTCGTAGCGGTATAGGGCGCGCTCTGAGTGCCATCCAGGATTGCGTAAACCGTATTCTTCTGGCTATTCAATATATCGCTGGAATCCAGCAGTTTCCCCGTACCAACTACAACATAACGCTGACGGGTGCCCGATATGATTTGTATCGCCGGCTTGGTCGTAATCGGTTGAGCCTTGCCGGACGCATCAGTGAGGTATGCAATACGCGTGGGGCTTGGATAAGTGCCGGAAGTTGCCGTCAGATCAAAACGCCATACATTGCCGTTCAAGTCGCCAGCATAAACCGATTCAACGGTTGCATCGGTGATATCGGTTGTATAGCCGCTGGCATAGGTCAGCCCATTTGAAACCACGCTCGCGTTTTTGCTATCGACTGCAGCAATTTTCTGCAACAGGGTGCCCGTCGTTGGATCGACGATATATAAATATCCCGCACCGCCGCTGGCATTGTAGCCAGAGGTGAGCAATACCACCCAGCCATACTGCGCCGTTTTAGCCATGATGGGGCTACCAAATGAGTACCCCATGGTGCTATCGGTAAACTCCCATTTCACTGCACTGGCCAGCGTGGTTTCATTGCTCAAAGTCGACGGGCTCGTTACGTCGAGCGAATAAAAACTTTTACCGCCTTTGCCAAGCCCCCCCACCAACAACGATGTCCAATTAGCCGTGCCGGTATGACCACCTGCATTGCCCATATCGATATCGGTGACGACAGGTGTCGCGTTGACATAGTTGTAGTGAACAAATGAGCCACCAGGAATACCGAATCGGGCAAGTTCCGCCGTGCTAGCCCCCTGAGCTGCGCCGGTCAAACTTTGATAAATCGCCCCCGGGACATAGGCAAACAGTTCTTTGCCACCGCCAGCGCTGGTCGTAGCACTACCATCGACGGCATGCAGCATCCCGTCATTGGCACCGACGTAAATGACGGTCTTGCGTGTTGCATTGTTGCTTTTGAACGTACCGTATCCGGGATTCGTCGTATCTGAATAATAAGCACTCGGGGCATCAACCGGAACCACCTTGGAGTCCACAATGTCGCCCAATAAATACGAGCGGGCCCGATAAGCGTACGTGCTGGTGGATACGGTTGAATTCACTTCATTGCTTTGATCGCCACGCAAGTAATTGACGTAATTCGTTTGCGTTGTGCTGCTGGCAACATTATTGGGTGAGCTTAACAAGGCCGCAGGATCGAGTGCGGCTGCATCGGCACTTGCCAGTTTCGACCGGCGAAACGGCACCCCTTTGCCGCCGCTATACGTAGCAATGAAACGGGCGGAATCCCATCCTGTTCCGCTGGCTTGCGTATTCAGAATATCCCGGGCAGACCAGCCGGAGATCGCTGCCAGGGATAGTGCGCCGGTAGAAGAGGTATAGGTGACCGTGCTGGCGATCACGTTACCCGACCACGTGCCGGTATCGTAATAGCTGCTATAGGCAACGCTCGGATTGCTGGTGTCTTGCGAAACCCGTGGTTCAGCCGTGCTGAAAGACGTGGAATACTCACTGATCTTGCTGGCGATACTCGCAAATGCCGATGTCAGGCCAGCCACCATCAGATCGGCCTGCCCGCCGCTAAAATAATTATCAGGCTTCAGATTGCCATAAGGATCTTTTGCGCTGCCGGTATTCCACCAGGAGTTGGTCAAGGCAACAGCAGTGCTTGGATAGGGCACATAGCCACTGGGTACAGTGAAGCCACCATACTTTGCTGCATACCAATACTGATTCCGGTATGTGTAGGTCTGATATTCCTGCACATCCAGCCAATAAGTCGAGACCGTCTGGATGAATGTTTTTGTACCATCCGAATTTTTAAAATCATTCGGTCGCATGTCATTGACGTGGGAATCGTAGGCAAGCCCGGCAATATAGTAAGTAGCACCCGGGGTCTTGTTGTCGTTACAACACGGCGTATAGGTGGCACCTAAATTTTTCACCCCTTCCATACTGCCAATTGCATTGGTTGCTTTGGTCACATCGACGGTCGCGTCGCTGCTGACTTCAGAAGGAATTGTTGGCTCATTGGAGGAGCGGAGCGTAGAGCCCGGCAAGTTGGCGTCGGCGTGGGTATTTATATCACCAATGCCCAGAATGAAATTCTTCTGGCAGGAATACAAAATGGGATCATTCCACGACGTGATGACCGGGAAGCCATCGGCCGATGTCGACGTAATATTGTTGCTATAGGATGCAACGCCACCCTGATTTTTAAAATACCGGATCGATGCATAGTAAAGCTCTGAAACCGGGTCAAAAGTCTTGTAGGTGTGAGAAGTCTCACCAAATTTGTTCAAGTAATTGATCACGCCACTGTTGGCGATGGTGGCGCTGCTGCCAATGGCTGTTGCCGTAGCAGTGGCATCGGCGGGGTTCGGATTGGTGATGAACACACCCGTTGCCGCATTCCACTCGGTATTGCCATTGGTGGTCACAACAGGGCTACCCGGTGTTGGGTAAGTAGGACCAATGTATTTCATATTGGCCCGCAATACCCCGCCATCGCGCTTGATATCGCTATCATTCAGATAACCAAATGCACCATAGCGGATTTTATTAGCGTATTTCTGCATCAACCCTTCAGGTTTATACAACGGCTTGCCATCCGTACCCGTGTATTGAGTGCAATTTGTTTCAAGGCTGACCGTTGCATCGCATACGCGCACGCGGACAATGACGGAATAAATCGTGTCCGTGCTGTAACTGCCTGCGGCTGGGTCATATTCCGTACCTGTAGTGCTCTGATTGACGCCATCGTCAAGCTTGACTTTGCTTGTGCTGCTACTGGGGCTCATGAACTGCATGCGATTGCCCAAGCCCCAGATCCGGAATTGAAAACTGCCCCAACTAAACGGGGTCACGGTGCTCACGGTGACGCCGGACGGGATGGAGCGATTTGGTGTTTCACCAGAGCCGCCATCGCCAGAGGCCCACGCCTTTTCAATAATGGTGCCCGTACCGGTTGTTGCACCCGTACCGGCAACAGCTGCATCCACGGCCCGATAGCCACCGGTCAATGCCCAGCGGAACGGATCGATGGTTTGCATGGTGGCCCAATTCATGAAGCTGCCGCTCCAGCGATTGGCATCCGAGCATTGATGGCTACTATCCGTCGCGCCGACCGGATAAAAGAAACTTTGATTTGATGCGCTGCTCAGTGCGACGCTGTTGTCGTAATAGTAGGCATAACATTTATTCGGGTCGAAATAACCCACAAAACCGGTCGTGCTCACATAGGGCGACAAACTTGCCGGATAGGCGATGCTATTGGCGGTTGGATATTCAACCGACAAATCCAGCATCATATTGCCGGGCACAGCCGTAGAACCGAATATAGGCTGGTCAGCCAGAAGCGTGCTCGCGTTAGCCCCCCCAATCATCAACCCCATACTGGCAATCAATACAACAAGATAGTGCATCCACGGCATGGATCGACCAAGGTGGCAAGGAGATGCTTGACGGACATTCATGACGTATTGCCTCTATTTAAAAAGCAACGGTTGCTTGGGTAAATGCCTGCGTGCCCCTTGGCCCGTCAACCCTTACACTGATGCGGTATACGATCTGATCACCAGCGGTGACGATTTTCTTGGATACCTCCCCGCCAATGACAGGGGGTGTATTGCCGGCAGGGCGAAAGCTGCAATCGGTATCGGTCGCGATGGATGAATTCATCGTGCTATTGCACATGCGGTCAATCACGTAATAGATCGTGGCCCCACCCGTACCTGTGATTGCCAGACTGGAATTGAGACCGGTCGGTGCCGTACCGGCTGGCGTTGCGAGTAATACATCTGGAATGGCAGATTTAGTGCCGTAGGCATTTGCCGATTGGACCAATTGCACGGCCGAATAATTGCTTGTCGCTAACGCTGTTGTATTGCCAAGCCCGCCACCGATCGCCGTAATTGCTGCATTGATCCCCAGATCAGCCTGATTGGTCAGGTCGCGCTTGAAAGCGAGGTTGCCCGCCGAATATTGAGATGCCTGCACTGAACGCAACATGGCAATGGATGCCGTAAAGATCAACACGATAGCCACCAGCGTGATCACCAACACAACACCCTGCTGGCGCCTGGCGGGGCTGACGACGCGTCCGGGAATGAACAATGATGTGCAGGTAGCCATGATCTAGTTCAGCAGCGTGTTGCGAATCGGGATGCTCGATTCGATGATTCGGTAGCGATAATTCCGTTCGCTGGGATAGGTACTTGGATAACTGGCGCTGAGCGTCTTGCTATAACTTGGTGCCGGATTGCCAGCCGTGAGATCGCTGAACATCGTCAATGGCGATGTGGTGACCTGGGTGTTTTCTGGCGCTGAAGTCCGCAATACCAGGCCAATCCGGATGGCACGGATCTTTTGCAATGCCGCATTGGCAGCAACCGTGCCGGCCAACAGCGCTGCCGGTGCATAAGCGCCGGTAGGCGCAACCCAGGTGATGGCGCTGCCTAATGTTGAAGACGCCGATATGCCGTAAACGGCCCGCATATCGTATATGCCGTCTGCAATCGCCTGGGGCGTGGCGCTCACGGCATTGAGCAGGTCGTAGCTATAGAGCGTGTTTGTGGCATCAAGCCCGACCAACTGGAAGTTCGGCAGATTAAGCGTACCGGCGGTGAGGTTGCCAATATTGAACGCCATGCCGCTTGAACTGATGGCGTTGATACTTGCAGCATTTCCGGAGGTGTACTTATCGGTTCCGCTCGCATGGTAATAACTGCCGCTTAACGGCAATTGATCCGCAGTCGGCGTGCCGCCAATTTGTTCGATATAACACGGTTCGATATTGGTCGTGCTGGCCGTGCTGGCCGGTTGATCAGCCAACAGAATGAGATCGTTGCTGGAAAAGCCGAGCGTGTTGAGTAAATTCACGTTAGGCGCGGCAGCTGCTTTTTTGAAATAGGAATTGACCTCGCCATAACCGGCACTGCCGGACATGACAATGAGGACGTCCGATCCACTGTTACCCACTCCTGAATAGCCGGCACTCGGGACGATAATCACCGGCGCCAGGCGGAATGATCCAGCAGTAGGGACATTGACGATGGCCGGCACTTTGTCAAAAGGAGAGGCCAATGTGGCCGCCGGCAGGATTTGCGTTCCGCCAACCGATGCATTGAGACGGCAGCCATAGGTACTGGCGGCATTGGCGCTGTATCCCGATCCGGCGCTGCGAATCAACTTGTCCAGTTGATAAAGCGCGTAACTGCCAGCCTGATTGACATCGTTGACTGAAGTCGTACTGCGTTTGCGGCCTTCAAATGCCTTCAACACGCCAAAGATGGCTACGGACATGATGAGACTGATGGCAACGACCACCATCAGCTCGACGACGCTGAATCCGCTGGCCCGCTTGGGGTTTTGGGCAGCGTGGGGGAATGGCGGCCTGAAAGGTCTTGAGGTCATGGCAACACCACGACTTGAGTCGTATATGAATCGGTGACCGGATTGGTCGTCCCCTTGGATTTAGGCTCGATCCAGGTGATGGTGATGGTCGCGTTGGTGGTGCCACTGACCGCCACAGTGCTTGATGCATTGGGCAAGCCATTCAGTCCGCTATTGGTTTGCCCGGCGGATGAAGCGCTGTTTAACTGATTCTGCCAGGCAGTGAGCGTTGCAGAAGGCAGAGAAACCGTATGGTTGACCTGCATGATGGCAGCCAATTCATTTGCCAATAGCGCGGCGCGGTTTTTGTTTTCGACAGCGGTCGAAGTGCGCATTGAAGTCGTGAGCGCTGCGACCATGCCGAGAATGGCCAATGAAAAAATCAGCAGGGAAACCAGCACTTCCAGAAGCAATACGCCCTGCTGGGCGTGATATCCGGACTGGAATTGGGATCGCATGGCGGTATTCCTCAGCAGGCCGTCTTGGATGTATCGAGGGCGCATACACGGACTTGCCCGCCAATGGACACACTGACTCGCAGTGGATGATCGCCTTTCTGGCTGGTTACGTCGTAGTTCACGATCCCTGGCGTGGCACAATTTCCACCCGCAGGCGGTGATCCGGTATTGGTCAAATGGCCCATTGAATTGAAACAAACCGATGCAGCGCCGGTGACAGTGATTTTATTGTTTGCCAGCGTGCCGCCTTGTATATAAGTCGCCAGATCACCGACAAATCCGTTTGGAATGACCTGGATAAACCAATTATTGCTATTTGCTGCCGGCACCGGAATTGCCGCATCAGTCGGCACAGAAGCAGCGAGTGAAAATACGACCTGGCGATTCAATCGCGCGGCTTCTACCTTTGCATAGCGAATTTCGTTTTGCAGCGTATCTGCCGCAGTGCGGACCTGCCCGTTTTGAATCCAGGCAGAGAAAGCCGGAAATGCAATCGCCATCAAGATACCCATGATGGCGATAACAATGACCATCTCGATCAAGGTAAAGCCGGTTGAGCGCAAATTGGAGGTCAACACACCGTGGTTCCTTTGGTGGTGGCCCAACAACTGCCGGTAACCGCCGTACTTCCCCAAGCTGGCCCGTATTGGGTTGATTTGGTATCAGTATTGCTGACTGTATAGATAAAACCACTATCCTGACCGGTAGTGGATTTAGCTTGCAGGGTATAGCTGACCGCATCCGATACGGAGCAGGTAATGGCGAAATCACCATATTTGATACCCGATGCACAAGGCGTGGTGAACGTGCCGATACTCAAATAGGTGCGATTATCCTGGAAATACTGTTCCATCTGGGACTGCACGGCAGCGAGGCCATTAATGGCATTCACCAATTTGGAGCGCAACACATAGTCCTGATACCGCGGAATGGCGATGGCCAGAATAATGCCCATGATCGCAATGACGATCATCAGCTCGATCAAGGTAAAACCAGCCTGGGCAGTGGATTGCCTAACATTAACCTTGGCGTTGTAGTAATGTTTCATGGCGATGCTTGCCCTTATCCCGTTTTCGTTCCAATACGTCTAATTTGCCTCCGTTATATCAGCATGTGTAGTGTTCGCCGCATTAGGTCTATTAGCTAAGGTCCATTATTTACACTCTCGTAAATTCATTCAGCCCTACGCCAAACAAAATCACCGATCCAGATACAGTTCAGACAAATACAATGCGGAATATGGATTATTCATTCGTATATATGGATATTTTCCCCATATCTCATAACGCATAAGCGCCAACAACCCGTTTCATCTGATCCGATACCGATTCCAGCCGCGCCGCCAATGCTGCGGCTTGCGTCGAAGCCTTGCTATTCGCCTCCGCCATCTGCGCCACTTTTTCCACTTGCTGGGCGATGGTGGTGGTCGCCGTGCCCTGCTCGCGGATGGCGATGGAGATTTCGTTGACGATTTGCACGCTCTGGCCGGATGACGCGTGAATGTCCGTCATCGACTGCTGCGCGATGCCGGCACCGCTGACGCCCTGCTCCACCTGGGCGATGGCCTCGGCCATGCGGCGCACGGCGTTGCTGGATACCGCCTGAATCGCGCCAATGATCGCGCCGATCTCTACCGTGGCTGCTGCCGTGCGCTCGGCCAGCTTGCGCACTTCATCCGCGACCACCGCGAAACCACGACCGGTTTCGCCGGCACGGGCGGCTTCGATGGCGGCATTGAGCGCCAGGAGGTTGGTTTGATCCGCCACGTCCTTGATCACGTTGACGACAGAGGCGATTTCCTTGCTCTTGATGTCGAGTTGGCTGATCTCGCCGGCGACGGTTTCCACGGCGGCGGCGATGGCGTGGATGTCATTACTGGTCTGGCCGATCACCTGCTGGCCGTTTGCCGCTTTTTGCCCGACCGCACCGGACAGCTCGCTGGCGTCACCGGCTCGTTGCGCCATCTGTTGGATGCTGACGGTGATCTGCTCGACCGATGCCGCCATGTGCGATGACGACTCGCTCTGGGTAGTGGAGCTGCGCGCCACCTGTTGGGATGCGCCGAGCAAGTCGGAGGATGTCTGCGCCACTTCCATTGCGCCATCCCGCAGCGTGCGCAGATTGGTTTGCAAACTGGCGATCAACTGGTTGAACGCCCGCAAGGTGTGGGCAATTTCGTCATTGCCTGAGACCATCGCCCGCCGGTTGAAGTCGAGCGAGGATTCAACGCCGGCGATGGTTTCCCGCGCATTGCGCAGGCCGCCGTCGATCTTGCGATAGATCGCCACGCCCAGCATGCCGACGATCAGCAGCGTGGCCAGCGCAATGCCGATTGCCATCGTGATGGCGCGGGTGCGAGTCGACTGGGCGTCTTTGTCGGCCAGGTTACCGAGGTCGATGTTGTATTGGATATGCGCCGCCAATGCCTGCGCGACCTTGGCGGCGATCACGCCATTGGCGATTGCGGTCTCGCGTGCATCGTCCAGCCGGTAGCCGCGTACCAAGGCGATGACCTTCTCCCGCGCCTGATCGTACTCATGCAGGGCAGCCCGGTTGGCAGCCATGAGCGCGCGATCCTTGGCGTCGGCGATATCGTTCTGCTCGTAGGTTTTCAGTGCGTCTTCGAGCTTGGCGCGGCTGGCGGCGATCAGCGGTTCCAGCTCGGTGCGCTTGGTCGGCCCTTCGGCGATGAGCAACAGCACATTGGCACGGACATCCGCCAAGGCACCCCGGGCGATGTCCAGATCCTTGAGGCTGGGCATGCCCTTCACGGTGTTCGCGCTGGCTGCGGTGTAGACACTGGTGATCTGGTAGATGCCCAGGCCCGCGACCAGCAGCAGGCCGAGCATGGCGGCGGTGATCAGGAGCAGCAGTCGTTTGGCGATTGTCATGGTTTCTCAAATTCCGTGATGTATGGAACGTGCATCGATCTTTGTCCCCTCTCACACTTGTGGGAGAGGGTTAGGGAGAGGGTGCTAAAAAGGACACTGCAATTGGCACGACCCTCTCCCCCGGCCCCTCTCCCACTTTCCCTGAACAAGGCAAAGCCTTGCACGGGATGGGCGAGGGGAGAAATCACCCCTGCCCCAAAACCGCCTCAATCCGCCCCAGCTCTTCGGCCGTAAATCCCAGCCCCCCCAATGCCGCCACGTTATCGGCAATCTGCCGGGTGCTACTCGCGCCGATAATCAAAGAGGTGGTCGTGCGCAGCACCCACGCCAGCGCCATCTGCGCGAGGTCTTGCCCGCGCTCCTGGGCAATGGCGTGCAGCAGGCGGACTTGCTCCAGCCGCGGCTCAACCTTGTCCGGCGTGAGGAAGGGGCTATCGGCATCCATGGCGCGTGAGCCGGCCGGCAGGCCGTTCAGATAACGGTCGGTCAGCACGCCTTGCGCCAGCGGGCTGAAGGCGATCGAGCCGACGCCCTCTTCCGCCAGCACGCCAACCAGCTCCGCCTCGATACCGCGTTCGAACATCGAATAACGCGCCTGGTGGATCAGGCAGGGCGTGCCGAGCTTGCGCAGTACGGCGACGGCCTCTCGCGTTTGTGTGGCCGAGTAGTTGGATAAGCCGACGTACAGCGCCTTGCCTTGGCGCACGGCGGTATCCAGCGCGGACATGGTTTCTTCGATCGGCGTGTTCGGATCGGGCCGATGCGAATAGAAGATGTCGACGTACTCCAGCCCCATGCGCCTCAGGCTCTGATCCAGACTGGCGAGCAGGTTCTTGCGGCTGCCCCAGTCGCCATACGGGCCGGCCCACATCTTGTAGCCGGCCTTGGTGCTGATCAGGATTTCGTCGCGATGCGCCGCGAGCGAGCTGGCGAACACCTGGCCGAAATTGCGCTCGGCGCTGCCCGGTGGCGGGCCGTAGTTGTTGGCCAGATCGAAATGGACGATGCCCATGTCGAACGCGCCGGTCAGCATGGCGCGGATATCCGCCAGCGGCCGGTTGTCGCCAAAGTTGTGCCACAGGCCGAGCGAGATGGCCGGCAGATCGATGCCGCTGCGCCCGCAACGGCGAAATTGCATGGCTGGCGTGCCGCTCATGGCAATGCCCCGGCACCCGCAGAGGCTTGGCACACATAGGCGGTGGCAGCCTGGTCGTCGGCATTGCGGTATTGCGCTGCCACGGCGGCCGTCACCGGCTCGACCAGATCATGCGGGACGAGGGCGACGATGCAACCGCCGAAACCACCGCCCGTCATGCGCACGCCACCGCGTTCGCCAATGACGGCTTTCACGATCTCGACCAGCTGATCGATCAGCGGCACGGTGATCTCGAAATCATCGCGCATCGAGGCATGCGATTCGGCCATCAGCGTCGCCATCGTGGTCATGTCGCCAGCAGCCAATGCCTCGCTGGCGCGGAGTGTGCGGGCGTTTTCGGTGATCACGTGGCGGGCGCGGCGGAAGACGACCGGATCGAGATGCGATTCGGCCGCCAGTAATTGCTGCAAGGTCACATCGCGCAACGCGGATGCGCCGAAGAAGGTGGCGGCGGCTTCGCACTGTTCGCGGCGCAGGTTGTATTCGCTGCCCACCAAACCGCGCTGGATATTGGAGTTGATGATCAGCACCGACGCGTCGGCCGGCATCGCCACCGGGACTGTCTGCAGCGAGCGGCAATCGATCAGCAGCGCGTGGCCGGCCTGGCCGGAGGCGGAGATCAGCTGATCCATGATGCCGCAGTGGCAGCCGACGAATTCGTTCTCGGCCTTTTGCGCATTGAGAGCGTTCTCTTGCGGTGACAGCAACAAGTCATACGCAGCCTTCACCGCCTGCCCCACCGCCACCAGCAGCGATGCCGACGAACTCAGCCCGGTGCCGCGTGGAATGTCACCGCTGATCACCATGTCCAGCCCGCCGAAATCGTGGCCGGCTTGCTGCAGATACAGCACCGCGCCGCGCACATAGGTGGCCCAGAGGTGCTCGGAGTGCGGAGTGATGGCTTCATCCAGCGAGAAGGTATCGCGCTCGCCGCTGTAATCCGCTGCGATCACCTGCACGGTGCGGTCATTGCGCGGCGTGCAGGCGATGGCGGTGTAGAAATTGATGGCGCACGGCAGCACGAAACCATCGTTGTAATCGGTGTGCTCGCCGATCAGGTTCACCCGGCCGGGGGCCTGGATGACGAAGGCCGGCTTGCCGCCGAAATGGAGGGCATGCAGCGCACGCACGCGGCTTTCGGGAGTCAGCATGGAATTCAGCATCAGAGTGCCCCTTGCAGGTAATGGATGTCGCTGGTGGCTTGCAGTCGTTCGGCGGCTTGCTCGGGCGTGATGTCGCGCTGGGCTTCGGCCAGCATTTCGTAGCCGACCATGAACTTGCGCACCGAGGCCGAGCGCAGCAGTGGCGGATAGAAATGCGCGTGCAGCTGCCAGTGCTGGCCGGTATTGCCGGCAACGAAGGGGCGGCCATGCCAGCCCATCGAGTACGGGAAGGAGCACTGGAACAAGTTGTCATAGCGCGTGGTGAGCAGCTTCACCGCCAGCGCCAGATCGCCCTTTTGCGCCGGATCGAGCTGATCCAGATGGGTGATGTGCGCCGCTTTGGGCAGCAGCAGGGTCTCGAACGGCCACGATGCCCAGTACGGCACCACCGCCAGCCAGTGCTCGGTTTCCACCACCGTGCGGGTGCCATCGGCCAGCTCGCGGCGGGCGTAGTCGAGCAACATGGGTGAGCCGTGCTGCGCGAAATAGGCGGCCTGTAATTCATCAGCGGTCTGCACTTCGGACGGCACGAAATTGCTGGCCCACAGCTGGCCATGCGGGTGCGGGTTGGAGCAGCCCATCGCCGCCCCCTTGTTCTCGAACAACTGCACCCAGGCGTATCGGCCCGACAGTTCGTTGAGCTGGTCGCACCACACATCGACCACCCGGCCGAGTGCCGCCAGCGACAACTCCGGCAAGGTCTTGCCGTGATCGGGCGAGAAGCAGATCACGCGGCCGATGCCTTGCGCGCCGGCCGACTGGAACAGCGGATCGTCACTGGGCGGCGGGGCCGGCGAATCAGCCAGCAGCGCCGGGAAATCGTTCTCGAACACCCATGTGTGTTCGTACTGCGGGTTGTGCTCGCCCGTAACGCGCTTGTTGCCGGCGCACAGATAGCAGGTCGGATCGTGGCTGGGCTGGGCGACGACGCTGGGCGCATCCTGCTGGCCTTGCCACGGCCGCTTGGCGCGATGCGGGGAGACCAGCACCCAGCGGCCGGTCAGCGGGTTGTAGCGACGGTGCGGGTGGTCTGCGGGGTTGAACATCTTGGTGCTCCTGAATGAAAAACGGTGGCCGGTGGGGCCGTGAAACGAAGATCAAGAAAATCGGGGGATTGCCGGACACGTACTCAAAGCCTTCAGGTGCAACGCTTAGCGCTGCTATTCCCCCCTTTTTGAAGGGGGGCTAGGGGGGATTTCGACGCCGCATCAAATTTGTACCGACGCCGAAATCCCCCTCGATCCCCCTTCAAAAAGGGGGAGGTGAAAACCTGAAGCGCTTTACGCAAGCAACTCAGCCTCGTAGGGCGGTTTAGGCCTTTGGCCGTAACCCGCCGCTGCATCGGTGGCGCTATCGGCGGTGGCATCGGCGGGTTACGCCGTTCACGGCTAACCCGCCCTACGAGCGTCCTGCGAACAACGAGATCACGCCCGCCAGGCACTCACCTGCCCCTGATCAATCACCGCCCCGCCCAGCACGAACTTCGCATCAGCCGGTGCGGGCACTTCGCAGCGTTGTTCGCCGTAGTTGAACGCGAACGTCACATCGCCACGGCGGCGCAGCCGCAGGCCGTCGGGCAGGCGTTGGGTGGTCAGGCCGGCGGTGCGGGCGGTTTGCTCCAGCCACGCCAGATGCAGGCGCGGCTCGAAGCAGGCGGCGGCGTATTGCACGTTGCGGTGGCCCAGGATCGCCGGCCAATTGTCGTCGAAGGCGGCCAGAATCTGCACTTCGCTGGGGACGTTGCCGGTAGCGCGCACATGCTCGCGCCACTGCACGGCGGTGCCTGCCTCGCCGGCCAGCCAGATCGAGGGCGTGAGCGTCGGGCGCAGCGATTCGACTTCCATGACCTGGATCGGCAGCAGCGCTTGCAGCGGGCCGGGCGGCAGCGTGGCGGGGATGGCGAAATCGCGGGTGCGCGAGCCGGTGCGCGGGCCGAACACCCATTGCGCATCGCTCTGCCGCACGCGCTCGACCATCGCGTCATCCATCACCGCGAGGCTCGGCACGACCACCAGCTTGTAGCCGGAGAAATCGGCGTCACGCGGCAGGATGTCGATGTCCAGCCCGAGTTGCCGCAGCGTGCGGTAGTAGTCGAACACCAGCATCTGGTAATCGAAGGTCTTGCCGTGGCGCTGGATATCGAACAGCCACAGCGATTCGTAATCGAACACCAGCGCGACCTGCGCCTTGGCCGTGACCGGCGCAATCGGGAAACGCTCCAGTTCACGCCCCACTCGCGCCGCTTCTTCGCCACCCGGCGAGAGACCATCGCATGGCAGGTTGAGGCCGGAGTGCAGATGCTCCTGTGCAAACGGCGCTTGCCGCCAGCGGAACCACGACACCAGCTCCGCGCCATGCGCCAGGCCTTCCCACGCCCACAGCCGCACCATGCCCGGCGCCGGGGTCGGGTTCCACGGCCCCCAGTTCACCGGGCCGGCTTGTTGCTCCATCACCCAGAAGCGGCCCTTGCCCACGCCGCGATACAGGTCATGGCTGAAGGCCGATACATCGGGGTGGCCGGTGCGCGCCCAGCGAGCCTTTTCGGCTTCGGAGAACGGCAGCACTTCGGTACGTGCCAGTGGGTAGCTATCCCACGCCGCCACATCCAGCCCGGCCTTGGCGAATTCGTAGTGGTCGAATGCGCCGAAGAAGCCCATGAAGTTGTGCAGCAGATCGCGGCCCGGTGCGTACTCGCGAATGATCTGCGCCTGCAGCTGATGGAAGCTCACCACCTCGGCCGACAAGAAGCGGCGGAAATCCAGCAAATGAATCGGGTTGGCATCGGTTGGCGTTTGTACCGGAAAACCGATCTGCTCGAACGAGCGGTATTCCATGCTCCAGAACACATTGCCCCAGGCGCGGTTCAGCGTGTCGATCTCGCCGTAGCGCTCAGTCAACCAGGCGTGGAAGCGGGCCAATGCCGCCGGGGAATAACTCGGCACGGTGTCATGGCAAGCCAGCTCGTTATCCGTCTGCCACGCCACCACTGCCGGGTGCCGGCCGTAGCGCTGGGCCATGGCAGTGACGATGCGCGTGCATTCGCGCAGGTATTGCGGGTTGGAAACGTCGTAATGCCGGCGCGAACCGAACTTCCATTGCCCGCCATCGGCACGGAACGGCAACACATCGGGATACGCCTTGATCAGCCATTGCGGCGGCGCAGCCGTGGGCGTGCCCAGCACCAGTTTCAGACCCGCATCGGCCAGTATGCCGATGGCGCGATCCAGCCAGCTCCAGTCATAACGGCCTTGATCCGGCTCCATGCGGCTCCAGGCGAATTCGGCGATGCGGACATGCGTGATGCCCATTTCAGCCATGCGGCGGGCGTCGGATTCCCATTGCGCTTCGGGCCAGTGTTCGGGGTAGTAACAAACGCCTACTTGCATGAATTGCTCTCGATTGCTTGGTGGTTGAATAAAAAGCCCGGCGGCCGCAGGAGATCGCATGCGGCACGGAGGAAGTTCGACCGGGGAAATTGGGATGGGGAAATGGGTCGGGAATTGCTGCGGAAAGATTTGAAGCCCCGCTGTTCGGGGGCTGCGTTCAAACGACCGAAGTTGCTGCGACGGAAGCGCTGCAGGTTTTCACCTCCCCCTTTTATGCCTGTGCGAATCAATAGATTCGTACGGCAAAGGGGGATTGTGAGCGTGCGAATCTGTTGATTCGCCCAGCCAGAGGATTTCGACGCCGGTGGAGTTTGAGATGCCGCAGAAATCCCCCCTAGCCCCCCTTCGAAAAGGGGGGAACGAGCGCAGTGAACGTTTTGAATGCTGCGGCTTCGAGACTGCGCAGCCCCTATCCCCTCGCCCATCCCGTGTAAGGCTTTAGCCTTGTTCAGGGAAAGTGGGAGAGGGTTAGGGTGTAGAGAAGGACTATGCACGTGGCACGACCCTCTCCCCCGCCCCCTCTCCCACAAGTGTGAGAGGGGAGAAGACCTGAGACCGCGCCTTGAATTTAAGCGCTCAAATAAGAACCCCAGAAAAACAGTCCAAAGTGATAGCATCGACGCCGCCCACACGTCGGCAGGCGCGCATGGCCCATCCTTCACCTCAGATGCAAAGCAAACATGGTCACACTGGCTGAAGTAGCAAAACACGCAGATGTCACGCCCGCCACGGTTTCCAACGTGCTGCGCAATCGCGACAAAGTGCGGCCGAAGACGGTTGAGCGCGTGCTCGCGGCGATCAAGGAATTGGGCTACCGGCCGAACCTGACGGCACGGGCGTTGGCAGAGGGGCGCAGCGCCACGCTGGCATTGATGGTGTCCAACATCGCCAACCCGTTCTACCCGGAGTTCGTGCTCGAAGCCGAACGGGCGGCGCGGCGGGCGGGACAGTTCCTGCTGGTCTGCAATACCGATGACGACGCCGAGACCAGCCGTGCCTACCTCAACCAGATTGCCGGCACCCTGGCCGAGGGCGTGCTGGTGATGAACACCGAGCTGGACATGGCCGAGCTGTGCCAATCCGCTGCCGGCGGCACGCCGCTGGTGCTGTGCATGTGGGAGAACCCGGCCGAACCGCCGACCGATCTGCCGTGCGTGGCGGTGGACTTCCCGCTGGCGGGGCGACTGGCGGCCGAGCATCTGCTGACGCTCGAGCATCGTGACATCGGCATCATCGTCGGCAATGGTTGCGGTGGGTTGCAATCCGCCCGTTACCAAGGTTTCTTGAACGCGCTGACCACAGCCGGTGTGACCCAGCCCGAGTCGCGCATTGTCGAGGTGCAGGACACGCTCGACGAAGGCTTCAAAGCCGCCACGACTTTGCTTGAAAACGACCCCAACATCACCGCCCTCTTCGCCACCAACGACCTGATGGCCATCGGCGCGATGCAAGCCGCGCTGGTGCTGGGCAAGCGCGTGCCGGAAGACGTCTCCGTGATCGGCATTACCGATATCGCGCTGGCGCATCAGATGCGGCCGTCCTTGAGCACCGTCGCCATCGACACCCACGCCATCGCCGGCGAGTGCGTGAAGCTGCTGCTGGAGATCATCAAAGACCCCGGCAACGGCCCACGCATGGTGCTCGCCCCGGCCCCGCAACTGGTCGCCCGGGATTCGACCGGCCCCGCTCCACGCCCCATTTGAATCCGGGGCGAGAACGCGAAACGGAAGCGCAGGCCGCTGCATCGTTTACGCGCCTTCCCGCACGAATTCGATGTCGTCGATGTTGCCCCAGGTGCCCGTCTGCGCATCGACGTTGACGCCGATCGTGCAGCTACCGCTGGTAACCTTGATGTCTTTCACCACGTACTGGTGCCACTTCTGCCAGCCGCTATTGACCATCGGCGTCGGTTTCGGCGCTTCGCCGCCGCAATCCTTGGCGAACAGCTCGAACACCTTCTCGCCACTGCCGCCGGCCGACCACGCCCGTAGCGTGTAGTTGCCGTTGGGAATCTTGGTGAAGGTGCGCAGCACCTTGAAGTGGAACGGCTCGCCCAGCCAGTAATGGATGGAATGCTGGCCGCTGTGCGCGTTGCCGGGGTTGCGTTCATTGCTGACCGCGCCGCTGGCGCCTTCGATGGTCCAGCCATCCAGCGTGCCGTTCTCGAAGCCCGGATCAGGGATCAGATTGCGGCGTGGCACGACCTCGACATCCGCTTTCATATCCGGCTGGCCGCTGACTTCGCCACGCAAGGTGAAGTGGCCCGGTGTATTGAGCTTGGCGGCCGGCACGTCGTCCCAGGCGATGAAGACCGGGCGTTCGGCCTCGTCGCTGAACGGCAGGCGCAAGGTCTCTGGCGGCGCCCAGTTTTCGCCGACATAGGCGGTGAGCTGGAGCGGCGCAGCGGCGAGCAGATGCGGGGTATCAGCCGGCGTGCCGGCATCGCGCACCCGCTTGAACACGGCCATCGACGGCAAGGCGCGGCCGGAGAAATCGAACATGGCCTGGTTATCCCACGCGTTGCCCTCACCCGTGCGCCAGCCTGCGCCAGCGACCGGAATCCAGTCCGGCTCCCAGTAGAACAAGCCCAGCCCGCGCCCGGCCGGCACCTTGCTCAGCGCATTGATAGTGTCGCGGATCAGGCTGGCCTGCCCTTGCACACTGGCCTTGTAGCCGGCGGTCTTTTGATTATCGGCACTGAAGATATTGGGAAAGCCGTCGCCATCGGCCAGCGTGTAGGCGTAGGACACTTCCATCACCGCCACCTGCTTTTCGTAGCGGAAGGCGATGTCATCCATATTGTTCTGCAGTTCTTCGACGGTGCCGTGCAGATACGGGTAGTACGACAGGCCGATCACGTCGTAATCGACGCCCTTCTTCTGCAGCATGTCGAACACGCGCCGGTACAGCTCGTTGCTGGTGCCGTTGGCGAGGTGGATCGCCACCTTGATGTGGTTCTTGCTTGCCGCCGCCGGGTCGGTATCGCGCACGCCCTTGATGCCTTGTTTCATCAGCGCGGCAAAGCCGTCATCGCCACCGATGGTTTCACCCGGCTTGGATTTCCACGTTTTGCCATCCGGCCAGAGCATGCCGCCGTTGAGTTCGTTGCCGACCTGCACCATGTCCGGATACACGCCAGCCGTGCGCATCGCCGTCAGCGATTGCACCGTGTATTGGTACACCGCCTGCTCCAGCGCCGCGCCGTGCAGGTCTTTCCACGCGGCGGGTTTGTCTTGTTTCTCCGGGTCGACCCAGAAATCGCTGTAGTGGATATCCAGCAGCACCTTCAGGCCCAAGGCCTTGGCACGCGTCGCCAGACGGATCGTGGTCGCCAGATCGTTGTTGCCGCCACCTTTGGGATCACCTTTATGGGAGATCACCTTGCCACCCTCGACCACGTCTTCACTGTTCACAGGCGTGTGCCACAGGCGCAGACGCAGCCAATTGACGCCGTTGGCCTTGAGGATGGCGAGCGCGTCTTTCTGCTGGCCGCTCTGATCAGAGAACTTGCCGCCGACGCGCTCGATCTGGTCAAGCATCGACACATCCGCGCCCATGATGAAATCAGAACGCAGGTTCGGCACCGGTTGCACGGTGACGGTGCTTGGGATTTCTTGGGCGGCGAGTGCGGCGCTGCTGCCGAAGGCAAGCAGCAGGGAGGCGCAGAGGGTCAGCAGCCGGTGTTGGAAATGGGGCATGAGTTGTTCCTTTGAAAAGCTGTTTTCAAAATCTTCGGCGCTACCGTCCCCCCTTTTTGAAGGGGGGCTAGGGGGGATTTCTGCGGCATCTCAAACTCCACCGGCGTCGAAATCCTCTGGCTGGGCGAATCAACAGATTCGCACGCTCACAATCCCCCTTTGCCGTACGAATCTATTGATTCGCACAGGCATAAAAGGGGGAGGTAAAAACCTGTGGCGCTGAAGTAGCTGCAATTTCCCGTTTGGAAGCGCAGCGCTTAGATCGCTACTTGAGATCGAGCTGAGGTCGTCACGCCATCACCCCTTCACCGACCCCGCCGTCAACCCGGACACCAACCAGCGCTGGGTAAACAGGAAGATCGCCGTGAGCGGAATCCCCGCCAGGATCGCCGTGGCAGCGAAGTCGCCCCACAGATAGCGCTGGTTGAACAGGAACAACCGCGAGCCGATCGCCAGCGTGAGTTTCTGTTCGTCGTGCAACAGCACCGAGGCAACCGGGTATTCGATCATGCCGCCGAGGAAGGCCAGCACGAATACGACGACCAGGATCGGCACTGCCATCGGTAGCAGCACATAGACGAATGCCTGGAATGGCGTCGCGCCGTCGACGCGGGCGGCTTCTTCCAGCTCGTACGGGACAGAATCGAAATAGCCCTTGATCAACCAGATGTGTTGCGCCACGCCGCCGGTGTAGGCCAGCGCCAGACTCCAGTGGCTATCCACGCCCAGCCACGGCACGTATTCGCCGATGCGGTCGAACAGCGCATAAATGGCGATCAAGGCCAGCACCGACGGGAACATCTGCAGCAGCAGCAAGCCGTTCAGCATCAGGGTCTTGCCCTTGAAGCGCATGCGGGCGAAGGCGTAGGCGCTGGTGATCGACAAGGTGAGCGAGATCACCGCCGACAGCAGCGCGACCTTCATCGAGTTCCAGATCCACAGCAGCACCGGGAACGGCGGTTTCACCAGATTGCCGTCGGCATCCTGATAGGACATGCCGAGCGCCAGCTTCCAGTGTTCAAAGCTGATGTGATGCGGGATCAGCGAGCCGCCGGCAAAGTTGCCCGGTCGCAAGGAGATCGAGATGATCATCAGCAGTGGCAAAACGGTGAGCGCGATGAAGGCGATCAGGCCGATGTGTCCGCACAGCACGCGCCAGCGGTTGGATTTCTTGATGACTACAGGCATGTCTGGATGCTCCCCATGTCTCTTCGGTTACGCGTCTTTCGATTACGCGTGCTGGCTGTTGACCTTGAACAGGCGCAGGTTGATGACGGCCAGCGCGGCGACGATCAGGAACACGATCGACGAGATGGCGCAGGCCAGCGCGTAGTTCTGCCCCGAATCCTGGAAGGCGATGCGGTAGGTGTACGACACCAGCAGATCGGTCGCCCCCGCTGGCACTTGCGTATCGAGGAAGTCGGGCGAGCCGCCGGTCAGCAGCGTGATCAGCGTGAGGTTGTTGAAGTTGAAGGCGAATGACGCGATCAGCAGCGGGGCCATCGGCCGCAGGATCAGCGGCAGGGTGATGCTGAAGAAATTGGTCAACGGGCCGGCGCCGACCAGCGCGGAGGCTTCGTAGAGTTCGTCCGGGATCGCTTTGATCAGCCCCATGCACAAGATCATCATGTACGGGTAGGCCAGCCAGGTGTTCACGATCAGCACCATGCTCTTGGCGAGCACCGGATCGGAGAACCAGCTCGGGCGGGTGCCGAAGAACATCTCGATCACCATGTTGATCTCGCCCAGGTTCTCGTTGAACAAGCCCTTGAACACCGGAATCGAGATGAAGGCCGGGATGGCGTACGGCAGGAACAGCATCATCCGGTACACGCCCCGGAAGCGCAGCGCCTCCCAGTTCAGCAGCACCGCCAGCACGATGCCGATGGCGAAGGTGAGCAGCGTATTGAGGCCGGCAAAGGTCACCGTCCACGAAAAGATACGCAGGAAGGGCTCGTGGAACGCCGGATCGGTAAAGATGCGGAAGTAGTTCTGGAAGCCGACAAAGCTGCGGAAGCCCGGCTCCAGCGGTTTGCCATCGGCATGTTCGTAATAGCCGCTGTTCGGGTTCGGCTTGATCAGCGAGCCATCGGCGTTGTCGGTCAGCGTGCCGTCGCGGTTGGCGCGATACGCCGGCTTGGTCTGGGCAAAACGCGTGAAGCTGCTCTGGCGCAACTCGGTGCCATCCGGCAGCACCGCCACCACCTGCTTCAAGCCAGCCTGACGCTTGATCAGCTCCTTGAGCGGCAGCGGCTCGCCCGTCAATGGCGCGCTCTTTGGCGTGGGTTGCAGGATCACGCTGACCGGGCCGGCGTGGATGGAGCGGTTCAAGTCATGATCGACATCGTTGCCTAGCGGCAGATCGACCGGCTTCGAGACAAAGCTGGAGCCGTTGTCATCAGAGAATTGCAGGCGATATTGCGACCCGACGGCATACAGCTTGAGGTCGAGACTGGCATCGCCGGCCGTGCTTTTCTGCAGCAACACCTCGGCCGCGCGCGGCTGGGCCAGCAAGTGCCGGGAGCTGTAATTGGTAAAGCTGATCCCGAGCGTATACAGCATCGGGAACACGATGAAGATGAGCACGCCCATCACGCCGGGCACCACGTAGCGGTAGGCGTAAAGCCGGGGCGATACATAGATATATGTGGTGATCGCCAGCAATACCATCGTCACGGCGGCGTAAATCGGCTGGTGCGCGGTGTAGAGCAGCGTCACCAGCTCCAGGCCGGCCATCAGCGTGATACAGCCCAGGATGGCCAGTGCATAGTGCATGTACGAACGTTTCATGGATGGTGCCAACGCCTTATCTGTAGCGGTCGACTCGAACCCGTAGCGGGTCGGTTTACCAGCCGCCTTTTTCAGCAGCTTTTCTGAATCTCTTGCGGTCATTTCATCTCCCATTTCCCTGACCCTTGCCCATGCGCGG
This sequence comes from Andreprevotia chitinilytica DSM 18519, assembly GCF_000711875.1. Lineage (GTDB taxonomy): Bacteria > Pseudomonadota > Gammaproteobacteria > Burkholderiales > Chitinibacteraceae > Andreprevotia > Andreprevotia chitinilytica. Next base: position 292,608 of record NZ_JONM01000002.1, on the reverse strand, counting down.
GAAAGGGAATCGGGTGGTGGGCAGCTTGTTTAGAAGCTGCCCTTATAGCGTTTGGTGCAGCCCCCATGAAGGGCTCAATCTCCCCTCGCCCGTTTACGGGAGAGGGGCCGGGGGTGAGGGTGCTGGCAAGTACATCTTCCTTCTCCCTACCCTCTCCCTAGCCCTCTCCCACTTTCCCTGAACAAGGCTAAAAGCCTTGCACGGGATGGGCGAGGGGACGAAAAGCGGCGCACTCATCTCCCCTCTCACACTTGTGGGAGAGGGGCCGGGGGTGAGGGTGCTGGCAAGGACATCGTCCTACTCCCTACCCTCTCCCTAGCCCTCTCCCAACTTTGTAGCCTTGCACGGGATGGGCGAGGGGACGAAAAGCGGCGCACTCATCTCCCCTCTCACACTTGTGGGAGAGGGGCCGGGGGTGAGGGTGCCGGCAAGAACATCATCCTACTCCCTACCCTCTCCCTAGCCCTCTCCCACTTTCCCTGAACAAGGCTAAAAGCCTTGCACGGGATGGGCGAGGGGACGAGAACTGCCCTTACTCGCTCTTCTGCTCACCCTTGATCCGCTTCGCAGCGCGATCCAGGCCAGCCTGTACGCTTTCACGACCTTGGGTGATGTTCTCCAACGCGGCCTTCATCGCCGTCCAGAAGCGCGGCATTTCCGGGGCGCTTGGCATTGGCGTGCCGGCGCGGGCGGCGGCCATGGTGCCTTCGATCAGCGGGTCATTCTTCAGCTCGTTGTAGAAGGCCTTGTTGGCCGGCACGCCCAGCGGCACGGCGGCGTTCATGTCTTTCAGGCCTTCCATGCTCAGCAGGTAGTTTTCGAGGAACTCGGTAGCCAGCGGCTTGTTCGGGCTGGCGCTGGCGACCATTGCGCCAAGCACGCCCACGAACGGCGCGCCTTGCTTGCCGCCGAAGCCGGGGATGGGGGCAACGCCGAAGTTGATCTTGCTCTTCTTCAGGTTGTTCCACGCCCACGGGCCGTTGATGGTCATGGCGGTGCGGCGCTCGTTCATGGCGGCTTCCGCTTCGCCATAGGTAGCGGTTTTCGGCATTGCACCGGCCGCGATCAGCTTCTGGATCGCTTCTGCGCCTTGCACAGCACCCTTGTTGTTCACGCCCGTGTCGCTGGAGTTATACGAGCCATCCGGATTGCGCTTGAACACGTAACCGCCGTTGGCACCGAGCAGCGCCCACGAGTAATAGATTTCGGTGAAGTTCCACATGATGGCGTGCTTGCCTTGCGCAGCCAGCTTCTTGTCCAGCGCCAGCACGTCGTCAAAGCTCTTGGGCGGAGTCGGCACCATGTCCTTGTTGTACAGCAGCGCCACGGCTTCGATCGACAGCGGGTAACCCCAAGTCTTGCCGCCGATGGTCCAGGCTTTCCAGGCTAGCGGGTCGATGCTGTCGATAGTCTTCTTCGAGGGCGTCACCGGGGTGATCAGGCCACCGGAAATCCAGTTGCCAGCCGGGTCATGCGGCCAGATCCAGATGTCCGGGCCTTTGCCGGCGGCGGACGATTGCTCGAACTTGGCGATGGCATCTTCCGGGTGCTCGACCTTGACCGGGATGCCGGTGTCCTTGGTGAATTTCTCGGCGATCTTCTGGATGCCGTCATAGCCCTTATCGCCATTGATCCAGATCACCAGTTTGCCCGGCTCGGCCGCGTGAGCCTGCACGCTCAACATGCCAGCGACGACTAACGCGCCTAAGCCAGTCAGCCGAAAACCATTCACAGTGTTTGCCATTTAAACGACCCCTCTCCTGTTGCTACATGAATATCCCGGTGGCTGCACGCGCGCCGGGTAATGGTCGGGAGTCTGCAAACTCCCGAATTCAGTTTCTAAAAACTTCCACTGCGGCCATTCCCCCCTTCCACGAAGGGGGGTTAGGGGGGATTTCGACGCCGCATCAAATTTCGATGTCAGCGACTATTGAGATGACGCAGAAATCCCCCCTAGCCCCCCTTCGAAAAGGGGGAACAACAGCCCTTACGGCTACGTGCAAAATCGTGAGCCGTTCCTCAACCCCACAACCGCGGCAAAGCGCGCCCGTCCTCACGGAACACATGCGCATTGCCCATCGGCACATGAATGCTCATCACCTCGCCCGCCGCCACGCGGCTGGAGGCATGCAAGCGCACGATCATGGGCACCGAGCGGTCGCCTTCCAGATAGGCGTAGGTGCAATCGCCCAGATGCTCGACCCACTGGATGGTGCGTTGCATGACGTTGTTGCCGGTGGCGGTCGTGGCATGTTCGACATGCTCCGGGCGCACGCCGAGCTGCACCTTGTCACCGATGGCCACGTCTTTTGCCTGCACATTGGCGCGCAGCAGGAAGCCATCACGCGTCTTGATCTGCACACCGGCGGCGGTCACGGCATCCACCGTGCCGTCGAGGAAATTCATCTTGGGCGAACCGAGGAAGCCGGCGACGAACACGCTGCCAGGGCGCTCGTAGAGTTCGAGCGGCGAGCCGATCTGCGCCACGCTGCCGTATTTGGCGACGTCGGCCCCGGTATTGAGCAGCACGATCTTGTCCGCCAGCGTCATCGCTTCGACCTGATCGTGGGTCACGTAGATGGTGCTGGCCTTGGCGTATTCCTTGTGCAGCCGGGCGATTTCGACCCGGGTCTGCGTACGCAGGGCGGCATCCAGATTGGAGAGCGGTTCGTCGAACAGGAACACTTCCGGATCGCGCACCAAGGCACGGCCGATGGCGACCCGCTGGCGCTGCCCGCCGGACAAGGCGCGCGGCTTGCGTTTCAGGAAGCGGTCGATCTGCAACATGCTGGCGATGCCGGCCACGCGAGACTGGATGTCTTCTTTGGAAACACCGGCCAGCTTGAGGCCGAACGCCATGTTCTGCGCCACATCCATGTGCGGATACAGCGCATAGCTCTGGAACACCATCGACACGTTGCGCTCGGACGGGGCCAGCTCGTTCACACGCCGGCCGCCGATCTTCATGTCACCGGTGGTGATGTCTTCCAGCCCGGCGATCATGCGCAGCAGCGTGGATTTGCCGCAGCCGCTGGGGCCGACGAATACACAGAATTCACCATCGGCGATCTCTAGCGAGACGTCGTTGATGACCTGAACGCTGTCATAGGATTTGCATACATTCTTAAGCGTTACGCCCGCCACGTTGATGTCTCCAGACTGGATTGCTCGGCTTGGGTGGCCGGCACGGCGGGCTGGCGTTCAAAGCCCAGCCGTGCCGTGCGCTGGCTCACCAGTTGCACGTTGTTGAGATGCGCGCCGGCGCTGGCCTTGGCCAGTTTTGCCTGCGCGCTGGATTCGATAAAAATGGGCGCGTCCTGATGGGTGGGCAGGATGTGCAGTTCCAGTACCGGCTTGCCCTGAGCACCGGTCGGATACAAGCGATCCAAGGCCACCTCGAAGACGTCGCCGTCGTAAAACTGGTCGTCGATCAACACGCCATCGGCGTACAGACGCGCGGCATCGCCGGCATAGTCGATCTGCAGCAGCAGCCGGCCGGCAGCCGGGTCGATGTCGTTCGGCAAACTGATGCGCCAGACGCCAGCGTGCTGGTAGATCGCGTCATCCGGCGCGGTCGGCACCGGGGCTTTGCGCCAGGAAATCGGCGGGCCGAAACGCAGCGGCTGCGGGGTGGCCAGCCGCAACAAGGTGGTCGCCACTTTCACCGGCGCTGCCGCCGACACGGTTTGGGAGAACAGCGTGAATGCGCCCTGCCCGTTCGCCTCGCCGCCGTGTAAATCATCAGCCGGATAAATCGCGACCCGCGCCATGCCGTCACTGCCGGCACCAACCACCAGCGCCTCGCCCTCCTGATACAGACTGCCCGACTGGCCCCAGGCCAAACGCCAGCGGCCGTGCAATTTGATCGGTGTACAGCGCTCGGCGATCTGCTGCGATAACACGATCACCGTATGCCGCTGACCGGCGTGATCGGTGAGGGAGAAACAGCCAGCCTCGTCACCTGTCGAATGCCGGATGGTGATGACGCTCTCCTCGACCAGCACCGACGACGATGCTGCTTCCACGGCGGCAACCGAATCGGCATCGAAACAGAATTCGACCGGGATATTGGAAGTGGCGAAGTAGACGGCGCACGTACCAGCGGCATCGGCAAAACGCGTCAGCGGTTGCGCGGTGGCATAACGCAACACCACACCGCCCAGGCGCTGCATGACCGGCCAGATGAAGAACGCGCCGGCCGGCACATCGACCGGTTGCGCCGGGATGGCGATGGTCTGGTCGGCCAATTCGACTTGCAGCTGCACGCCGGCAAACAGGGGCATCGGATGATGGCGAACATGATTGTTGACGAACACGAAGCCGCTCGTGCCATCGCCGCGACCGCATACCCGCAGGCGCGTCTTGTCGGCCGGATCGATTGGCGCATCGTCGCGCAGCTTGGCATCCATCGTCGCCAGCGATGCGCCATAGGCGGCAACGAAATGATGCAGCGTCGCCAGCCGGCCGAACGACGTCCGTACCTGGCCGTATTGGCCCAGCGGCGCGTGGAAGTCGTAACCGAGCTGCGGTACATCGTTGGGGTAGCCGGTGTCTTGCGTTTCGTTGAGCCAGCCATGCTCGCCCACCGGATTGGTGCCGCCGTGATACATGTAATAGCCGTACAGATTCGCGCCCGAGCCGAGCTGGGTCAGCGCCGTGGCGGTCACGTCGTCAGCAGTGACCACCGGGCGACGGTGATAAGACATATGCATGCCACCACCCGCTTCAGCCAGGAAGAACGGGTAATGGCGCTTATCAATCTGGCCGCTGGCGGGCGTGCCGCCAACATTGCCCATCTCGCCAATCGCACGGTCGGTATTAAAGAGGAACACGCCGGACGCGGGCAGCGGGCCGGTTTCGCCACTCCAGAAACCATCTGCATACGCGCCCGAGACCGGGATCACCTCACGCGGCGGAATATCCAGTGTCGGCCAGCCGGTTACGGTATAGAACGGCACCTTGAGGCCGGCTTCGATGGCGATCTGCTTGAGCGCCGCAATATGCTCCGCGCCACAGTTCGGGCCGGTGCGGTCGTATTCGTTTTCCAGCTGCACCGTCACCACCGGGCCGCCCGCTTGCCACATCAGGCCATCGACCTGCTGGCCGATCTCGCCATAGAAGCGCGTGACGTGCGCGAGGTAGTCAGCGGCATTGCAACGCAGTTGTGGCAATTGCAGCAGCCAATCCGGAAAGCCGCCATTGCGCGCTTCAGCATGCACCCACGGGCCAACGCGCAACGAGAACAACAAGCCAACCTGATCGACCAGCTGCACGAACCGGCGCAAATCCTTGTTGCCTTGCCAATCGAACTGGCCGGTGTTTTCTTCGTGATGATTCCAGAACACATAACTGGCGACGATCTGCACGCCGCCCGCCTTCATCTTGCGCAGCTCGGCTTCCCACTCGTCCGCCGGGTAACGCGAATAGTGGAACTCACCCATGATCGGCAGCCACGGCTGGCCATCCCGCTCGAGATAGCGGCTGTTGACGGTGAGCGTGCCGCGCGGGCCGGTGTTCCAGTGTTGCGCCAGGAAGCCGGTTTCCGGTTCGGCGACGCTCACTGGCAGAGTCAGCCGGATCGTGGATGTAGAGGTCTGCGGGGTAGTCACGGGGGTGCTCACTAGCCTGTGGGTTCCGGTTTTGTAGTCTGCCGGTGCGGCCTTCCAGTTTGGCGATAGGCCCAAATGGCAAATCGCGTTGTCTTGCTGTCGTCCACACCGGCTTACAAGAAAATTTAACCGCTTAAATTTGTAGGTTAAGCGGTTTACCTACATTCAATTTCTCAATGCCCAAGGGATATCGCAATAAGGGTAAATACCTACACAGCACCAGAACTGTGCCGGGATGCGTGTTTGTGCGCCAATTTATGCCAGTTACAGGCCAGATCGAGCGCCACACTGGGCGGATGAACGGTGGCATGGCGGGTAAACACGGTGGAAACAGGTGTCACATTTCCGTCACCTGTAGTCGATTCTACGCAATAACGTAACTATTGACATTCTTTCGGCAGTTTGCTTTGATGGATTAAGCGTTTAATCCGCACCTCTTTGGTGCAACGCAACAAGAATTGGGCATTCACACATCAACAATGACGACACTCGCAGAAGTAGCCCGCCAGGCGGGCGTAACAACGGCAACCGTCTCCAACGTGCTGCGCGGTCGCGGCAAGGTGGGCGAGGAAACGCGTCGCCGCGTGCTGGCAATCGTCGAGGAGCTGGGCTATCGCCCCAACCTCACGGCGCGCGCGCTGGCCGAAGGGCGTCCGCTCACCTTGGCACTGGTGGTGTCGAGCATCGCCAACCCGTTCTATCCGCAATTCGCGCTGGCAGCAGAACAAGCGGCGCGCAAGCAGGGTTACTTCCTGATTGTCTGCAACACCAATGACGACCCGGCGCTGGAACGTGCCTATCTGGACGAAGTAGGCGGATCGCTGGCGCATGGCGTGCTGGTGATGAATGCGGATTTCGTCGAGCAGGATGTACTGCTGGCGGCAGAAAAACGCGGCACGTCGATCGTGTTGTGCATGTGGGAGCGCCCAGAGCAACCGCCAGAGCTGCCCTCCATCGCGGTGGACTTCTACCGCGCCGGCGAAATCGCGGCCGAGCACTTGCTGGAACTGGGCCACCGCCATGTCGGCGCGATTGTCGGTAGTGAACGCAATGGCAACCACATCTGGCGCTATCGCGGTTTCTGCGACGCCATGGCGCGAGCCGGCGTGACCGATGTGGCCGAGCACACCTGTTTTGGTCACGACACCATCGAAGCCGGCCACGACGCCGCCGAGCGCTTGCTGACCGGGCCCAAGAAGCTATCCGCCATCTTCGTCACCAACGATTTGCCGGCGCTGGGCGTGCTGCAGACGGCGGTGGATCTGGGTTTGAAAGTGCCGACCGATCTATCGGTGATCGGGATTACCGATATCCAGCTGGCGCGGCAAATCCGCCCGGCCCTGAGCACGGTGGCCGTGCCGACGCAGGAAGCCGCCGAGATGGCCGTCAATCTGTTGTTGAGTCTGATCAAGGGCACGCCGCGCACCGGGCAGCCACCGATGCTGGTGACATCCGTGCCGCGACTGGTTGTGCGGTCTTCGAGCGGGCCGGCGAGTTTTTGAGCGGCCAATGAAAGCACACAACTCCCCTCGCCCACTTGTGGGAGAGGGGTCGGGGGTGAGGGTCGTGCCAAGTTCAGCGCCCTTTTCAACACCCTCTCCCTAACCCTCTCCCACTTTCCCTGAACAAGGTTAAAAGCCTCGCACGGGATGTGAGAGGGAACAAAAATCGCAAGCAGCTCTACAGGAACACTTTGCTTTGGCTAGTACCACGACTGATGTGTTTTGCCACAACCAGGAGGTCGCCTATCGAAAGTCCCTTACCAAGCAGTCTCAAGTCACACGTATTTGGTTCGTATCACGACATCGTCCCGCATGCAGGCTCAAGCCCGGCGGGATCAACTTGTAAAAGTCGTACCAGTATCAGGAGACAACAGAAATGCAGCATTCATCGTTCGTACGCAGGCTGAAAATCGGCCTCTGCTCGCTGTTCTTTGCATTGCCGCTGACTACCCAGGCAGCCACCTTCGCCAACGGCGCGGATGTGAGCTGGGTGGATCAGGAAGAATCGAGCGGTTACGTATTCCGCAATTCAAGCGGCGTGGCCACCGACCCGTTCGTGTTGTTGAGCAACCTCGGCATCAATGCCATCCGCTTGCGCGTCTGGGTCAACCCGACCGGGGGCTGGAATGACGGTGCCGACGTGCTCTACAAAGCCAAGCGCGCCGCGGCGCTGGGCCAGCGGATCATGATCGACTTCCACTACAGCGATAGCTGGGCCGATCCGGGTCAGCAAACCAAACCAGCGGCGTGGAGCAGCCACACCTTCTCCGCCCTGACCAGCGACGTTTACAACCACACCTACAGCATCCTCAATTACCTGAAAACCAACGGCATCACGGTGGAGTGGGTCCAGGTCGGCAACGAGATCAACAGCGGCATGTTGTGGCCGTCCGGCAGCACGTCCAACTTCTCGCAACTGGCGCAGCTGATCAACCAGGGCTACAGCGCGACCAAGACGGTCTACCCAAGCGCCAAGGTGATCCTGCATCTGGCCAACGGTTATGACGATGCCACCTTCCGCTGGTTTTTCGATGGCGTGAAAGCAGCCGGCGCCAACTGGGATGTGGTCGGCATGTCGCACTACCCGCCGGCAGCCAGCTGGGCCACTTATAACAGCCAGCTCGCCACCACGATGTCCGACATGGTGTCGCGCTATGGCAAGCAAGTGATCATCAGCGAAGTCGGCATGGACTGGACGCAAGCCAGCGTTGCCAAAAGCATGCTGAGCGACGTGATCACCAAGGTGAAGGCGCTCGGCAGCAACGGCTTGGGGGTGTTTTATTGGGAGCCGGAGGCTTATCCGGGCTGGCAGGGCTACACCATGGGCGCCGTCAACGCCTCGGGTGAATTCACCAGCGCAATGTCGGCATTTTGAGCGGATTTCTGAAAAATGTTGCTTACAAACAACAGCTACAAAAATTCCGCAATGCACCATTTAGGGGAGAAAACTGACTACACCTCGCTCGCTCTTGGGGCGCTTTCATGAGGGGTCGATCCATGCAAGCAGGAACAAAAAACCCAATCCACTCAATGGCTTGCGCAGCCAAATCAGTAGCAACCCTAACCCCGGGTCAAAACCCCGGAAAAAGAAAAAGCCCCAAGGCAGTGCCTTGAGGCCTTAAGCAAAACACCTTGTTACACCAGTCCACTTTTCTGGGCAGGCTGGTGATGCACACAAGCATTACAGCGGCATTTATGCAGTACGCCGCTTGTTGTACCCAAACGTGGCAAGGGTCGTTGCAGCGACCCGAGCTACCTGAAGCACCCGTGCGCGCACGGGTATCCCACTTGAGTAGATGAGAGAGTATCAAATATGGCACACAAGTTCCGCATTACCCTCATTGCGGCGGCCGTGATGTTGGCTTCCGGCGCAACGGCTTTTGCAGCAGACGTCGACACCGTGCTCGGCAAGATTTCCACCGACGGCTATTTCCGCGCCGGTTGGGGCGAAGCCGGCAAGGGCGGCACGCAAGAATGTTTTGGTATCGGTTGGGCGGGTAAGTACCGTCTGGGCAACGAGTGCGATTCCTACGCTGAAATCGGCTTGTCCGCTCCGGTCGTCCAGCAAGCCAACGGTGCGCTGTGGAAAGTCCACACCATGATCGCAGCCGATGCGCCGAACGCCGACTGGGGTTCCACCTCCAGCAACGTCAAGTTCGCGCAGAACTATGTGTCGCTCGAGAAGTTCACTACCGATTCGGCGCTCTCCACCGCCACCCTGTGGGCTGGTAAGCGTTACTACGATCGTCCGGACATCCACATCCTCGATTACAAATACTTGGTGGCTGACGGCACTGGCGCCGGTATCGAAAACATCGACATCGCCAACGTCGGCAAATTCAGCTACGCCATCATGCGTCCGACACCAGACGCTACCGGCCATCGCACCGCCATCGAAAACCTGTTCAAGCTGTCCGACGTCAAGGCTGGCCCGGGCTCGTTCACCTTCAACCTCGGCCTGACCAAGGGTCACGCGTCGAGCGACGTAACCAACCCTGATACGCCGAATGGCTGGTATCTGTCCGCACTGTATGACCACCCGGTCAGCGATCTGGGCTGGAACCGCGTCGGCGTGCAATATGGTAAGGGCGGTAACGCTAACGGCAACTTTGGCCAGGTAAACATGTGGGCGAATTCCGGCGATTCGACCACCCAGGTCTTCGACAACTTCACGCTGGAGCCGAAGGGCACCAAGTGGACCGTGCTGGGTAACCTGCTGTATCGCAAGGACAAGGCCGCACTGACCGGTACCGACAACACGACCTTCACTGTCGGCGCACGCCCGCAATACCACTTCACCGATATCTTCGGCCTGGCAACGGAAGTGGGCTACACCACTTTCCAACCGGGCGTCGGCGAGAAGCAAAAGCTGGCCAAGGCTACGGTTGCTCTGACCGCAGCTGCGGGCAGCGGCGCATATGCCCGTCCGGAACTGCGTCTGTACTACACCTACGCCAAGTGGAACAGCGCCGCACGTGCCGCCATGTTTAGCGGCAGCGACGTTTATGCCAACTCGTCGTCGGGCAGCTCGTTCGGTATCCAAGCTGAAGCTTGGTGGTAAGCCGCAGGACTTAACGCAGTACGTAGTACCTGCCCTAGCCTCGTGCTAGCGCAGTGAGCAGCAGACACGCATTCAGGGGGAGGCCATTGGCACTCCCCCTTTTTTTGCTGCTGAAAAATAGGGAGAGACCCGCGTAGCACGGGTTAGCCGCAAGGCGTAACCCGCGATCTTGGCGCGTGATTCAGGCGTCGTTCTGCACGGGTCAGATGACCTGACCTACACGCTCAGGCCGCATGACGGGTAGTTTCATAACGCGGAATACGCGCCAGCACCTCGGTCATGGCTTCACGCGCCATTTCCATGTCGTAATGCGACTGCAGATTGAGCCACGATTGCGCATCCGTGCCGAAAAATGCCGCCAGCCGTAGCGCCGTATCCGGCGTAATGGCTCGTTTGCCGTGGCAGATTTCATTGATGCGCCGCGCCGACACTCCAATGGCCTTGGCCAGCGCGTATTGGCTGATGCCCAGCGGCTCCAGCCAATCGAGTTGCAAGATCTCGCCGGGGTGGGCGAGCGGAATTTCCCTGGTCATGTCCTTGCTCCTTAGTGGTAGTCGACGATTTCAACGTCAGTGGCAATGCCAGCCTCAAAGCGGAAGCACACCCGCCACTGATCATTCACGCGAATGCTGTATTGGCCGGCGCGATCACCCTTCAAAAGCTCAAGCCGGTTGTTGGGCGGAATGCGCAGGAAGTCCAACGACGTCGCAGCATTGAGCTGCTGCAGCTTGCGCAGCGCCACGCTGGCGATATTGGCAAACCGTGCGACATGCCGCCCCTCAAACAACGCTTTGGTATCACGGCATCGGAATGAAGTAATCATGCAGCCAATAGTAACGCAACACGTTACTAACGCGAAGCGTTAATGGCATTGACCACGCCAGATGGATCGAGATACCTTGCACTGTCGCGTTCAATAGCGCGACCGGGTTTAGCAGCCTGAGTATTGTTGGCGGACAGCCGCGTAAGCGGTTTTTTTGTCCCTAATGCCTTAGTACGTCCTCCGTGGCGGGCTGAGGTGGTGAGCCTTCGGGCTGCCGGTTGCCGACAATGCCGGTCTGCTAACGCCGCCTCGTGCCCGCCCCCTTCGTTTAGCAGCGAAGCAGCGGGAATCCATCCCGTAATTGTCGGAGGCAATCATGCCGAACTCTCCACACAGTACCCCCGCCCCACCCGCCCCCAACCACCTCATCGCCCAAGCCCTCGATGGCTTCGCCGAGCTGGACCGGATTTTCACCATCCTCACCAACCTGATCGACCCACGTGGTATCGGCTACCAGCTGGCACGTGACGGCAGCCGGTTGGCGGCACGGCACCGGACAGCAATGCAAATCTTGCAAGCCGGCGCACTCACAGATCGCCGACGGACACCTCGTTGCCCCCGTATCGGAGGCCGCCATGTCTAATCGCCACAGTCCCGCACCCGCGCTCACCATCGACGATTACAACAACATCGCCAACGTCGGCCTGGACCGCATCGCCCAATTGGGCTGCGTATTCCGCGCCTTGGTCGAAACCACCGAGCCGGAATCCCATCCGCATCACCTGGCAAAGATCGGCACGTATCTGTCGGAAGAATGGCATTTCGCGCTGGATACGGCCCGCTACGAGACCGTGCAACGGCTCAAGCCGCCGCGCCCCACGGATCGACGTTAGCGAGGCGGGGGCCCGCGATATAGCGGGTTTGAGAATCAGATGTAGCAAAAACACCGACTGGGACTCCAGTCGGTGTTTTTGTGATGTGCATTTGTAGGGCGGAACACCCAAAGGGCGTTCCGCCACATCTCAAATTGCCATTCGACTCAAGTCACCGTCATCATGCCAGCGACACCTCACTACGTTCGGCTGCAATACGGCGCACTGCCCTACGGGGAGTGCGCCCTACGCGCTGAAAATGAGATTTTTGAAACTCCCTTTCGGTATTCACAATGATGGAATAACTGCTGATGCGGTATCCAGAGTATTCCCATTAATGGAGACACTAAGTGTTGAATCTTTCCAAGAAGTAACGCAAATCGATTCCTCACCACAATCAAGTTCAATGAATGAATTTGCAGCTGGCCCCACACCACACATTCTTACCTCATCATTCAACTTAATTTGAATTTCTTCACCCCAAGGCTCAAGTACAAGTTGCGAGATTTTTTTTGAAGAAATTTTAATTAGCACATTCACTTCAGCTTTGTCACTTTTCTGATATGACATTATTTTCCTCCAAGCTCAAGTATGCGAGCCATGAGTTTCGCGCGCTCAATCGGAGTGGGCGTATTTTTCAAGGCAGTTGGATTGGTGCTTTTCAAGTATGAAGCTACATTCTCATACCAAGTTTGAATGGCTTTAATATCTTTAGCGGCAACCTGCTCCAATATCTCGCTGGCCTTTTCTGAGGTCATGTCGGCCGCAGCCTTGGTGGCATCTGCTGCGCCCCTTCCCCAATTCACGATATTTTTACCAATTTCTTGAACCGACAATTCACTTACCAAAGCCGGCATTCCTGGCTTAATGGCTACCGTTGTGAACATTGACGTAAATCGCAAAAAACTCCAAGAGGGCACAATATAGAATTCGGGGTGAACTTCAATTAAACCGTTGCGCTCCCACGAGGCAGTTGTGGCCGCAAAACCACCTCCAACACAGTTACCGCAGCTCTGCCCCTTGATGCCAAGCATACCCGCATAAGGACCTGCGACTTGATCGGCAGTTGCGCCTTCCCATCTCCCATCAGGATCGACATAGCGGAACGGATTGTTATTTGCATAGGCATAGCTATTAAAGCTCTGTACATTGCTTTCCCGGAAATCCACCGGATCCATGCTTGCAAACCGCCCCACCACCGGATCATAGAACCGCGCGCCGAAGTATTCGAGACCGGTTTCATCATCCAGCACCTTGCCACCGAACCATTGCTTGTTGTTCTCGTTGGCAACGCCACCGGCCAGCTTGGAGCCATATGGATAGTAGTTGGCGTTCCACAGCAAGTTGCCCAGCTTGTCGGTGGCTGCGATCGGGCTACCGACCGGATCAGCGTGATAGTACTCGGCGCTGTTGACCGTGGTGCCGTTGACGCTCTGCTGGATCAGATCGGCGACTTTCTGGATGCCGAGGTACAGGTGTTCACGGGTTTCTCCGGTGTAGGCGTCGTATTCCGCGATCAGGTTGTTGCCACCGTAGAACTGGTGTTTGTCCTGCAGCGGGCCTTGGGTACGGATACGGCTGCCCTTGCCGTCGTAGATGTAGATGTAGTTCTTGGCACCAGTGACGGTGACGAGGTAGCCCAGATCGTCATAGCCATAGTTCTGGCCCGTGCCCCGGTTCTTGATATTGCCGTAGACATCGTACTGGTAGTTGAAGGTCTGGCTGCCGCCGACGCTAAGCAGTTTCTGGCTGGTGGCGTCGTAGTTGTAGTTCAGGACGTAATTGCCGTTGGGCATCGTGACCACATTGCCACCACCGTCCAGCACGACACCGCCGCCACCCATGACTTGTGTGGTGAGGTTGCCATTGCCGTCATAGCTGATCCCGCCGTTGCCCCAAGAGCCGTTGGCGAGCGTCAGGCGATCCAGCGCGTCGTAATCCAGCGTGCGATTGGCCGACGGGTAAGCGGAATCGGTGATGGTTTTGACATTACCGGCCCCGTCGTAGCCGTAGCTGCGATTCAGGTAGGCAGTGCTGGTGCCGGTGGTGGCGCACGGGGTGCTGCTCAGGTAGCCGCTGCCATCCCGCGTTGCGACGACCAGCGGGGTGGAGGTGGTGCCGCCACTGCTGGACGAGCCGGTGCTGGTTTGCGGCGGAATCGGCAGCGGAATGCTCAGGTCGTCGTCAACTGCGAGCATGGTGAACGTCGCCGGGGTACGCACCAGCGTGCCTTCAGCATTCGCCACCCAGTAGTACGGGCCTTGCGCATCGTATTGCAGTGCCGGCGTCACCGCCGGGGTGGTTGGCGTGCTGGTGGAACCGATGGTGCAGCCGGCGCCACTGACGCCCTTGCCGGTAGTGATTTGGCCGACCCACTGGCGGTTGGTCAGGCTTTGGGTAGTGACGGTGCCATTGGCGTACAACAGGCTTTGCACCACGCCATTCGGGTAGTACCACACACCGGGGACGGCATCGCCGACTTGGGTCGGACGGCCAAAGGCATCCGGGCTGTAGTTCACCGTGCGGCCAGATGGATACACGGTATGGTCGTGCGCGTCGTTGCCGTTGTAGTAGTAGCTGAGCGCGAAGGTCTTGGCGCCGTCGCTGCTGGTCTCGGCGATGACGTTGTTGTTGGCGTCGAAGCCCCAGTGGTGCAGCGTGCTGCCGTAGGCAATGTCGGTGACGTTGCTGTTGAGGTCGTAGCTATAGACGGCACTGGTGTTCTGCGCCGGGTTGCTCACCGTCTTGAGGCGATTGAGGTTGTCATACGTGCTGAGGCTGGTGTTGCTGCCGGCGACCTGGTGGCTGGTCATGTTACCGACGGCATCACGGCCGAAGGTGGAGGTGCCGGTTTCCGGATCGGTGCGGTTGACCAGGAAGTAGCGGCCATCATAGGTGTAGCTGCGGCTCTTGCCATTTTGCGTGACCTTGGAGATCTGTCCCATGAGGTTGCGCTGGATCGACACCCCTGCACTTTCCTGGGTTTGGGTCAGGACGTTGATTAGTTGCTTCTGATCCGGGTCGCCATAGCTGGCAAAGGTACGGATGGTCTTGAAACCGCGCTCGTTGGTTTCGCTGACCGTGTTGGCGCCGTCCGCGTCGTATTGGTACACCACCGCAGTATTGTCGCCGTGGGTTTGCTTGGTAACGCGGTTGAGTGCGTCGTAGTTGTTAATGGTTTCGCCGAGCGAGGAGGATGGGTAGGACTCGAAGGTCTTGCGACCCAGCACGTCATAAGTGCGGTTGATGGCCACGCCGTTGTGGATGGTTAAGAGGCTGCGACCGTAACCGTCATACTGCTCTACCAAGCTGTCGTTGCCACGGCTAGCGCTACGAATGAACGGCGTTGTTTTGCTGTAGGTAATGCTGGTCGGATTGTTCAACGGCGGCGTGATACCTGCTAGCCGATCCATCGGGTCATAACTGTAGCGAGTGGTATTGCCCTTGCCATCGGTTTGCGCCGTGATATTGCCGTAGCTATCCACTACTCGCTTCAGCACCACGCCTTCCGGCAGGTCATCCTCTTGCGGTGTACCGAAGGCGTAGGTCCTATAGGTGGTCGTGTTGCTTCGGGCATCGGTCTTGGTATTGACTTTGCCGAATGGCCAGTAGGTATAGGTAGTGGTGACACCGTTATTGGTTTCGCTCAACAGATCGCCTGTAGAGCTGCCATTGGGGGTCTTAGCAAATACCCGTGCAGTAGAAGCCGTTTGGTTGCTACCACTATTGGTACTCGCCGTAACGGTTTCGCTGGTAACCGCACCAAGAATCCAGGCTGTCTGTGCGCTGAGATCCGGATCATAGGTATAGGCGGTGGTACGACTAAACTTACCCGTATCGCCACTGGATTCAGTGATCGAATTCGGGCGTCGATAGGAGTCGGGCGAATTGTAGGCTGTTGTATACGTTGTGCCGTTACGGGTGATCTTCTTTTGCGCAAGGAATGGCGCGTAATAGGCTGGCGCAGTACAAGACATTGCTGTCGTGTTACCGGTAATTGTCCCCCCCATATCCCCAAAAAACCATTGTGGCGTTGAGCCAACCTGTATCGGTTGCCAGCTATAAGTCTCTTGCTGCAGCCCAGCAGTGTCTTTGCTCAATAGCAAGCCGATTTGCCACGGTGTACAACCACTCAGACTGTCATAAATGGTTGCGTACTGGTAAGTGATGACGCCACTAGGAGTATTGATGTGGCGAATACCCGCCGTACCCGAGCCTGGAGTAGGCATCGCCGCGCCAGGCTGGAACTCTGGCAAGGTCCACGTACCACCATCACTGGTCGTTTTTTGCCATAAAACTGGATGATCGTACTCTCGGGCACCTTTTTGAAGAATCGTAGCCGCCCAATCGGTCGAATTAAAACAGCCTGTGGCATTGCTCTGAGGACACGTAAATGGGCCGAGTAGCTGTGGCAAATAATTCCTGAATTGGTAAGTTGTCGTCCCACCGTATGGCGTTTGCGCACTGGTAACTGTAGGGAAATAGCGATCGACAATTCCACCATTCGGGTCAGTGATCTCGAAAACATTATTAAATTTAAACACCCATTTAGCGCCATCTGGCTGCGTAATCGTGGTGCTCAAAGCCGAGTAATAATAAGGAGGGAAATTGCCAACCGGGTCGTAAACCGAATTGCCATCATACGCAAACGACCAAGTTCTGGATCCATAGGAAACCGACGAAACAAAGTCGCCACTCCATTGCAGCGTAATATGGTTACCGTCCACCTGATTCGAAAGATCAACCAAATGGCTAGGGTCAGCCGAATCGTAGACCGCAACCTGAGTTTGATTGTTGCGATCGGTCACATTGACTGCGCCATTGTAGACGCCTTGCCGATAGGTACGAGCATCCCCATAGTCGTAGCCGGTATCATCCGGATTCGTTGACGGATAAGGGGTCAGCCTTGGAAAGACGATCTCATTATAGAGATAGTAATGATTGAAAGAAAATTGAGTACCATCTGGCGAATAACCAACGCATATTTGAGCGCTTTGACAAACCAATTTGAAATTGGAGCTTGATTGCCAAGTCGTGGTTTGCTGCGAAGGGGTGCGTCCAGTCAGAGCCGAAGTAAGAAATAACCATTCGGTGCTACCGTCAGGATGTTCCAATACGGCGGGCGGGGCGTATTGCTGCGATTGTGGTGTCGTCGCAAGCATGAAGTCGGGAAAACGAACACGCCAGTAATGCACGGCGGCACGGGATTGATCCTGCGCATTGAACGACCAGTACACCGAAAGTGGAATGCCGCCGTTACTTGGGATATCAAACATCTTTACCGCAAGCCGCAGGTTTCCCTGGAACGGATCGATGTCTTCAAATTGGCCGCCCATGGCGTCGCGCTTCGAACCTGGCGCATCGATGCTAAATCGTTCCGGGAATGCCTGCGAAACCCAGTCAGTGCTGGTGCCAGAGGCACCTGAGGTATCCGTAGAACCAGAAGATGTGGTTGTGTCGGCTATGGCAAATGGCATAGCCAACATGCTGATACTCAGCACAAAAGCGCGAAGAAGGTTTTTCATGGGCGGGAACTATTGTTATTGGTAATGGGCGATGCAATCGCCGGCGCGGCAGCGGGGTAGAACGTGGCTCAATCAAGCTTCAATTACTTCACCCCCATGCACTACACAGACTTAATTTGTCACCAAGAAGAAAGCCGGATCGGGTGAATTCGAACTCGTCGGCACTTGGTTGCAGGTATAGGTTGGTCCCGCGTAAAACACTTCTGCCGTGAGCTTGGTCGCCAGGGCCATCATCGCCTGAGCCTGCCAGCTCTTGCATGCAGAAACGGTCGTTCCGAAGCGGCTTTGATTGACATTGCACAAGACAATCCAGCCTTGCCCCCAATCTGGATTGATTGCCAAATCACCACTTTGATTCACGTAAACACCATTCACCTTGCCCGCACACATCGTATCTGCCACCGCGGTGCCAGCCGACAGCAAAAGCAGGCAAGAAATTAGTAACGACTTCATCATGAAACACTCCGAATTTAATGACCAATCATCAATAGCGCAACACTGGGTTACATCTCAACCAACTCAATACACTACTGCAAAATCATATAGCCAATATGGCAATAGCCATTCTGAATATTGGTGTACAGCGTAACCGTGCTCCCAGTGGCCTTGGCTTGCATGAGTGCCGCCGCATACATCTTGAAATTGTCATCTGCAACATTCAGATACGCCCAGCCACTTCCTTGGCTTGCAGTGCAGAGGCCTGCGGAATCAAGAATGACACGCAAACCAAAATTATTACCGTCCGTAATATGCAACTGCAGGATTTTGCCGCTGGCAGAGGTATCCCAAGCCAATGCATTCGCGGAAAAAATCCCTGCCACCACTCCAAGCAGCACTGTTACTTTACGGAGACACATAGAAACAGATTTAATTGAACCCATGTCTTCCTACAACTTAGCTATGGTTATTTAAATTGATTTAACAACTTGCAAGCGGTGCATTACATGACCAATTGAACATCATTTACATCCTCACCGTCTGACCAAAGCCCGCAAATACCTTTCCCGGTGATGTTTACCATCTTCCCGGTAGCTGCGGCTTGCATGAGCAAGGCCAGTTGCTGTTTGACGGTTGGCGTGTTGTTATTGATATTCCCAAGCATCCAATAAGGCATGACAGCACATGCCGGCCGACCAGCATTGACACCATTGATCATGAAATAAATCAATCCATCTGACTGCCGAATATCAATGTATTGGATCGTTCCAGAAGTCGTTCCTGCTTGGGCTACCAAGAAACAAAAAGCAAACATCAAACCAATCAGAATATTTTTCACGCTCATCTCACCGGCAAATATTTATATGAATTATCTGAGCAATTTAGCAAAAACCCGGCACAACGCTTTTCATTGGCCGACATACCGCCTGAACATTTCAATTCATTCCGCTCGTTTCAGTTGTTAACCGTTACGGGCGCAACTATCGGACGAGCATTGCCACTGGACACCACCTTTCGACGAAACCATACACAACAAAAACGTTGACCACAGATTTTTGAAATATTCCAGACAGCAAACCGGCGAATCATGCCCATGACATGGGCTCGGCGTCAACACCACTGACCAGTAGTTACGTCAATGCAACAGCTCACCAGCCTAGCAAGTCCCTTGCATTTACCCCCTAAGGGTATAATACACCCCCAACAGGTATCTACCAGAGTCCGCACCATGACCACCACCATCAGCCTCCCCATTACCGGCATGAGCTGCGCCGCATGTGCCGCTCGCATCGAAAAACAGCTGAACAAGCAGCCCGGCGTGGCGGCGACGGTGAACTTTGCGACGGAGTCGGCTGAGATTCGCGCTGATCTCGGCCAGACCGGCATCCCGCAGCTGATCGACACCATCCGCAACACCGGTTACGACGTACCGCAGGCCAGCGTTTCGCTTGCGCTGAGTGGTATGACTTGTGCAGCGTGTGCGGCACGGATTGAGAAGGTGTTGAACAAGCTGCCGGGCGTGAGTGCTGCGGTGAACTTTGCGACCGAGACGGCGGAGGTCACCTTCCCTGCTGGCAGCATCGAGATCGATACCCTGCTCACCACGGTGCGCCGTACCGGTTACGACGCGCATGTCCTCAACGAGGCGGAATCGCCGCAGGCGGATCAAGAGGCAGCATTACGCCTTGCACGCAATCACGTGTTGTTCGCGGCGATCTTCACCTTGCCGTTGCTGCTGGAAATGCTCGCCATGTTCACCGGCATGCATGAGGTGATTCCGCGTTGGGCGCAGTGGGCGTTGGCGACGCCGGTCCAGTTCTGGCTGGGTTGGCGTTTCTATCGCGGCGCGTATCTGTCGCTGCGGGGTGGTGGGGCGAATATGGATGTGCTGGTCGCGCTCGGCACCAGCATGGCATATGGCTTTTCTGCGGTGGTGACGGCGTTGGGGCTGCATCATCAGCATGTGTATTTCGAGGCCAGCGCCGCGATCATCACACTGATCCTGCTTGGCAAGTGGCTAGAGGCCCGCGCCAAGGGCAAGACGGCCGGGGCGATTGCGGAGTTGCTGGCGCTGCAGCCGAAGACGGCGCGCATCGAACGTGATGGGCAACTGATCGAGGTACCGATCACTGCGCTGAATGCGGGCGACACGGTCATCGTCCGGCACGGCGAAGCGGTGCCGGTGGATGGCGAGGTGCTCGATGGCCGTGCCGCAGTGGATGAGAGCTTGCTGACCGGAGAAAGTCTGCCAATAGAAAAGATCGTGGCGAGCAAGGTGTTTGCAGGTACGCGCAACACGGATGGCATGCTGAAAATCCGCGCCGAGGGCGTTGGTAGTCATACGCAGCTGGCCGATATCGTGCGGCTGGTGCGGGCCGCGCAGGGTTCGAAAGCACCGATTCAGGCGTTGGCGGATCGGGTGTCGGGCGTGTTCGTGCCGGTGGTGATGGCCATTGCCGCGCTGACGTTCTTCGCCGCGTGGGGCATCACCGGTTCAGCCACGATTGCGCTAGTCAACGCCGTTGCGGTAATGGTGATCGCCTGCCCGTGCGCACTCGGCCTTGCTACGCCAACCGCCGTGATGGTCGGCATCGGGCTGGGGGCCAAGCACGGCATCCTCTACCGCAACGC
The DNA here is from genome assembly GCF_000711875.1 of Andreprevotia chitinilytica DSM 18519. GTDB lineage: Bacteria > Pseudomonadota > Gammaproteobacteria > Burkholderiales > Chitinibacteraceae > Andreprevotia > Andreprevotia chitinilytica. The sequence goes on along the minus strand of NZ_JONM01000002.1, from coordinate 272,207 downwards.
TGCTGCGCTGGAGCGCGCCGAGAAGATTGGTGTGTTGGTGGTGGACAAGACTGGCACGCTGACCGAAGGCAGGCCGCGTGTGACGCGAATCGTGCCGTTGGGTACGGCGGATGAAGCAACCATTTTGCAACTGGCGGCCAGTCTGGAAGCAGGCTCTGAGCACCCGTTGGCGCGAGCGATCTTGCAGGCGGCGAACGATGCCAAGGTGACATTGGCGAATGTCGTCGACTTTGCCGCGACTGCCGGTCATGGCGTAACAGGCCGGGTCGATGGTGCAGAAATCCGTGTCGGCGTGCCGCATTGGGTGGCTGGTCTGGCGGCCCCTATTACTAATCAGTTAGAACAATTGGCAGCCAATGGCGAAACGGTGATCGGCGTAGCCAAAGAGGGGCAATGGCTCGGCTTGATCGCGTTGGCGGATATGCTGCGCGCCGATGCGCCAACCACTGTTACCACGCTACACAAGCTAAGCATCGAAGTAGTCATGCTCACGGGCGACAACCCACAAACCGCCGCCGCGATTGCCCGGCAAGCCGGCATCACCCGCTGGCAGGCGCAGGCCCTGCCGCAGGACAAAGCGGCCTTCATCACACAGTTAAAGAAAGAAGGAAAAATCGTCGCGATGGCCGGCGATGGCGTAAACGATGCCCCCGCCTTGGCCGTTGCTGATGTGAGCTTTGCGATGCACTCGGGGAGCGATGTGGCAATCGAAGCGGCGGATGTGACGCTGATGCAGAATCGTCTGGCTGCGGTGGTCGATGCGATTTCCTTATCGCGCGCCACCTTGAAGAAAATCCGCCAGAACCTATTTTTTGCCTTTATCTACAATACGCTCGGCATTCCGCTAGCGGCGTTGGGATTGCTCAACCCGGTGATTGCCGGCGCGGCGATGGCGATGAGCTCGGTATCGGTGGTGAGTAATTCGTTGCTGCTGCGGCGTTGGCGAACAAGACCCACACCTTGAACCACAGAGGGCACAGAGAACACAGAGGTTCACAGAGAAAATCAAAACCGATTGAGAGGAAAACCTGTAGGAGCGAGCTTGCCTTTCTCTGTGTTCTCAGTGTCCTCTGTGGTCCAGGATTTTAGATTTTGTATTTACCCCCTCACCCAAGGAGAACCCCATGGAAACCACCACCATCAAGATCGGCGGCATGAGCTGCAGCGGTTGCGTCCTCACCCTGACCAGCGTACTGGGCCGTTTGCCCGGCGTTCAGCTGGCGGATGTGAGCCTGGATCGCGGCAGCGCCACCATTCAGTTCGACCCGTCCAAGGTCAAGGTCGAGCAGTTCCAGGCCGCCATCGAGAACGCCGGCTATGACCTCGTCTGACGCAACTCAACCCACGGCCGGGACGGACGACGATTGTTGCGCGCCACCGGCCGATGCGAGCGGTCACCACGTCACCCGGCCGGACAAGAAAGCGTTGGTGTCGCGGCTCAACCGCATTGGCGGGCAGATTCGCGGCATCACGCAGATGGTGGAGGACGATCGCTACTGCGTGGATGTACTCACCCAAATCGCCGCCACCCGCGCCGCGCTCGATAGCCTGGCGATGCGGCTGCTGGAAACGCATGCGCATGGTTGTGTTTCCAAGGCGATCCGTGACGGGGATGGCAGCGTGGCGATTGATGAATTGATGACGGTGGTCGCCAAGCTGCGCACTTGAGCGATATGCCGCAAGGCCGTGCCGCATTTGGTTGATCGCGCTCCTATGATGACAAGATCATCTCGGGTTTTCCGGGTTGCGCGATCTGGAGCGATGCCATGCCAACATGCGCGAAACGGTTCCTCCTCATGCGGACACTGCGGCCCGGCCTGCTCGCTGCCGTCTTCGGCATCGCCAGTCTGGCCGCGCTGGCTGACGAGTTCACGGTCGATGCTGGCATGATGCGGCGCGAAGACCGGGCAGACAGTTCCTACGCTTGGTCGGCGAGTTACCTGCACCCGTTCGGCGAACACATCGCTGGCAGTTTTTCCTGGTTGAACGAGGGGCATGTGCGGCACCACCATCGCGATGGCTACAGTGCGCAAGTGTGGCTGCGCAGCACACCGATGCTATCCGACCATCTGATCCTCTCGGCCGGCGTCGGCCCCTACCGCTACTTTGACACCCAGCAAGCCCGCTTCGGCAACACCTACGCCAACAACCATGGCTGGGGCACCGTCTACAGCCTGGCCGCTACTTGGCAGGCGCAGAACGACTGGCTTTACCAACTGCGCCTGAACCACATCAGGACCATCGGCAGCATCGATACCACTTCGCTGGTGTTCGGCGTGGGGTATCAACTCACGCCGGATAACACCGGCTCCTCCAGCGATATTGGCGAGGCGAATCAACGCGAAATCGCCGTGTTCGTCGGCCAGTCGATCGCCAATGACCTCGACAAGAACACCGGTTTTGCCAGCAGCGTGGAGTACCGGCAAACCATCAGCCCGTGGATAAAAGCATCGGCTGCGCTGGTGAATGAGGGGAACAATCAGATCAGGCGCCGCAATGGTGCGATTCTGGAAGGCTGGCTGGAGCCGGAGTTTTTCAAAGGCCGCGTCAGCCTTGGCGTGGGTGCCGGCGCGTATATCAGCATCGACCACCGGGATGTAGCCGGCGACACCCGCAATTACAGCGATGTATCCGGCATCGTCACCCTGACCGCCAGCTACCGCGTCGCCGATCACTGGCGCGCCCGGCTGGATTGGCACCGCATCGTGACGACGTATAGCAAGGATGCGGACATTGTGTTGCTGGGGGCTGGGTATCAGTTTTGAGGGAATTGTGCGGATACCCCATCGTTTCCGGCCGCCGAAGCAGCATGGGTATCACTTCGTTCAACACATCCTACGAGTCGCGCTGTGGTTTTCTCCCCTCGCCCACTTAGTGGGAGAGGGGCTGGGGGTGAGGGTACTTGCCAAGGACCGCGCCCTTTTCCCCACCCTCTCCCTAACCCTCTCCCACTAAGTGGGCGAGGGAATAAAAAGCAATGGCGCTACAAGGCCGGCGCCCGCTTGCGCAAAAACCCCAACAACGCCGCATTGAATGCATCGTTATCTTCAATCTGCGGGATATGCCCGACGTCATCGAGCACGGTCAGCTGCGCGTGTGGTAATAGCGTGGCGATGAACTCGCCCTGGCTGAGCGGCGTCACCGCATCGGTTTTGCCCCACAGCAGCAACGTCGGCAACGCCAGCGCGTGATAGGCAGCCGGGTTACTGGCGCCGGATGGCTGGCCGGTGGCAAAGGCCAGCGCCCAATCGCCGAACGCTTCGGTCGTATCGGCATAACTGAATGGCTTTTGATAGATGGCGACGCGTGCTGGCGTTAGCACCTCGTGACGGCTGGTGAATTGCTCCAGCACCCAACTGGTGAGCAGCGGATTGGTGGCAGTGGTGGCAATCACCGCATTGCGTAGCGGGCCGATTTGCAGGGCGATGTTGATGGCCTTGGATGCACCGGTTTCCGGCGCGGGCTGCAAACCCAGCGCCGCATCAACCAGCGCCAATGCCTTGAAGCGTTGCGGTGCATCCATCACTGCCTGCACCGTTGCTCGTCCGCCGAACGAATGGCCGACCAGTACGGTTTGCTTCACGCCCAAGCTATCCAGTACACCAACGATTCGTTTGGCTTGCGCCTCGGTGGAGTAATCGCCATTGGCCGGCCGTTGCGAATAACCGAACGGCGGCAGATCGATGGCGATGGCGTGATAGCCGGCGGCGGCCAAGGCGGTCATGGTGGGCCGCCATGTTTCGCTCCAGGCTCCCGTGCCGTGAATGAACAGCACCGGCTGACCATTCGCCGGCCCAGCCTCCTGCACGAACATTTCCACATCCGCCGCTTGCACCCAGCTCCCGCTCGATGGCGCGACCACGTGGCGCTCGCCGGTTTCACGCAGTTGCGCCGCAAAGCGGAATCCAGCCAACGTGCCCACCACCAGCAAAAGCACGATGACCAAAAGGGTGAGGCAGGTTTTGAGCAGGCGGCGTAAGAGCGTAACCAACATGGCGGATCAATCGCGGCGAAAATCGTAAGCGTAACGATGAAGTGAGCAAAAGTCTTACGAAATTACTACACAGTTGCAAATTCAGCCTGACCGACACAGTATTCCGGCGAATCAACCCGGATATTGACCCGTCATGGCTGCACTTTCCCTGCTGTTCTCGTTCAAGGCCCGATTGGCGCGTGGCAGTTGGTGGCTGACCGCCATTGCGCTGGGTATCACGTTCACGGTGCTGTTCGTGTTTATCGAAGAAGTGATCGGCCGCGCCGAGACCTTGGCGCTCTATCCATTCTTTTTCTGGATTGCGGCAGCGATCTCGGTCAAGCGTCTGCACGACGCCGGCAAGACCGGCTGGTGGTTGCTGATTCTGATCATTCCCATCCTCGGGCCGTTGTGGCTGTTCATCCTGCTGGCCTTCAAGCGCGGCACGCCGGGCGAGAACCAGTATGGCGATGACCCGCTGACCGTCGATGCCGATTACCTGAAAGTGAAGATCAACCCATGAACCCGGAACTGATCGTCAACGACGTCACGCAGCTCAACCCGGTGCCGGTATGGGCGATTGCCACGCCGACCAGCATCGATGAAGTACAGGAAGCGCTGCGCCGCACCACCGGGCCGATCTCGGTTGGCGGCGGGCATTTCAGCATGGGCGGCCAAACCGCCAGCCCCGGCAGCCTGCATCTGGACATGCGCAAATTCAACCGCGTGCTGTCGTTCCAACCGCAGGAAAAGCTGCTGCGCGTGCAAGCCGGCATCCGTTGGTGCGATATCCAGAAATTCGTCGATCCGCATGGGCTGTCGGTCAAGATCATGCAGACCTACGCCAACTTCACCGTCGGCGGCTCGCTGTCGGTGAACGTGCATGGCCGCTACATGGGCCTCGGGCCGCTGATCCTGTCGGTACGGGCGATCAAGCTGGTACTGGCGAATACCGATATCGTCGACGCCACGCCCACCCACAACGCGCATCTGTTTTACGCTGCCATCGGCGGCTATTGCGCCATCGGCGTGATCGTCGAGGCCGAGCTGGAGTTGGCCGACAACGCCCGCGTCGCCCGGCAGGCAGTGAAGATGCCGATGGCCGCCTACCACGGCTGGTTCAAGAAAAACGTGCGTGATGCGCAAGGCGCGGTGTTCCACAACGCCGACATCTACGCCCCGCATTACAGCAAGGTCCGCGCAGTCAGCTGGTTTGAAACCAAGCACCCGGTGACGGTACCGCATTCGCTGCAACCGCATCGCCGCGCTTATCCGCTGCAGAACTACTTTCTGTGGGCGGTTTCGGAAACGCCGTTCGGCAAGTGGCGGCGCGAGTATCTGATCGACCCGCTGCTGTATCTCTCCAAGCCGGTGCACTGGCGCAATTACGAAGCCGGTTACGACGTGGCCGAGCTGGAGCCGCCATCGCGCAAGCACCGCACCTATGTGCTGCAGGAATACTTCATCCCGGTGGAGAAACAGGCCGAGTTCATCCCGAAGATGGCGGAGATCCTGCAGCGGCATCGGGTGAACGTGCTCAACATCTCCATCCGCCACGCCCGGCCTGATCCCGGCTCGCTGCTGGCGTGGGCGCGCAGCGAAACCTTCGCCTTCGTGCTCTATTACAAGCAGCGCACCCGTGTGAACGCCCGCAACCGCGTGGCGGTGTGGACGCGCGAGCTGATCGATGCGGCATTGGAAGTCGGCGGCAGCTATTACCTGCCCTACCAGCCGCACGCCACGCCGGAACAATTCCACCGCGCCTATCCGCGAGCCCACGAGCTGTTCGCCCTCAAGCGCGAGCTCGATCCCGACTACCGCCTGCGCAACGTGCTGTGGGACAAGTATTACGCGCCGACCCTGCATCCTTCCCCCGGAAAAACCATGCCGAACAGCGATTTCCACGTTGTCTATGACGATGTCTCCTGGCAGGACAAGTTCTACCTGTTCCTGCAGAACATCTACCACCTGTACCCGGAAGATCGTTTCCACACGCTGATCATCGAAGCGACTGCCAAGCATCAGGATGACGAAGCGATCTACCGCTGCATTCAGGATCGCCTGCCGACCATCAAGCCGTTCCTGTCCGAGCTGACCTACGCCCTGCCTGCGCTCGCCAAGCAGAAAAAGGAAATCACCCGCCAGACGCTGCAATTGCTCGGCGACAAACGCAGCATCGACGGCTACGTGGAAATCGGCAGCCCCGGCCGTTATCTGAGCCATCTGCGCAAGGCGCTCAAGATCACCGGCGACATCGTGCTCATCAATGAAACCGAGCCGAGCAATTCGCCGGTCGACATCGTCGAGCGCGGCGGGCTGACCAAGCTCGGCCGCTACGTACCGCTGAACGATTACGAGCCCATCCCCGCCAGCGCGATTGCCGATGCCAGCGTCGAGCTGGTCACGGTCTACATCGGCCTGCACCACATCGCGCCGGACAAACTCGCCGCCTACATCGCCTCGCTGCATCGCATCCTCAAGCCGGGCAGCCTGCTGATCCTGCGCGATCATGATGTGACCCACCCGGAGATGTTTGCCTTCGTCTCGCTCGCGCATGCCGTCTTCAACGCCGGCCTAGGCGCGCCGTGGGAAAACAACGCCGCCGAGCTGCGCCATTTCGTTTCGGTGGATGAATGGGTCAACCGGCTCGAAGCGGCCGGCTTCAAGGACAACGGCCAGCGCATCCTGCAGGCGCACGATCCGTCGTTGAACGTGTTGATGGCCTTCACCAAGGTAGCCTGAGCATGCGACGCCTCTTTGCCCTGTTGGCCTTGCTGATCAGTTTCAATGCATTGGCCGAGCCGGCGACGCCGGCTGCGCCCTTCACACCAACAGCAGACCGCCGCACCGAAGACCAGACCTTCCTCACCTTCCCCGAATGGTTCCTCGTCCACAGCCCGGCCGAATACGCCGCCTATGTCGGCAAGGATCGACCAATCAGCGACTTCCCGTTCTGGGGCCATATCGGCCAGTTATGGGGCAGCTACGCCAAGGTCACCGAAGCGACCAAACCGTATGCATTCAACTTCGGTTACCACGTGATGATCATGGTGATCGCCAGCAGCACCACGGTGGAATACGGCCTGCGCTCGGCCTACGAAACGCTGATCGGCCGCTTGTCCGAGCTGACCCGCAGCGACGAACCGACGGCGGAAGACCGCTACGCCGCGCATATCGCGCAGGACTATGTGGACTTCATCCGCCGCCTGCCCTGGTATCAATACGACTTCGTCGCCGCGCTCAAGGGCGTGTGGCAAGACACCGGCTACGGCGGCCCGAACCTGATCCGCAAATGGGAGCGCAAATACGCGCTGACCACCGAGTACGGCATCAAGGCGGTCTATGGCTACCTGATCAAGCTGGCGACTGGCGCGGCCTATGATGTTGCCGCACTCAACACCATCGTCGTACTCGACCACGCCCCCGTCAGGCCTCCTGCCGATCTGCCGGACTACAAGCCGCTCAAGGCATTGCCGAACAACGAACAATTGGCCAGCCTGCCGCGCTATGAAGCGTTCAAGGTCTACTCCGCCGCGCTCGCCAAGCAAGGTGTGAACTTCGCGGAGATCGCCGGCAATGGACCGAATGCCAAGCTACTGATCACCGTGCTGTCGCCCCGAAGTTGGGAGACATTGCCGGCTGGTAACAGCGTGCTGTTCGTGCAGCCGGTGCTGACCGATCCGGCGCGCAAACGGGTGGCGCTGGTGACGACGGTGGCGGGGTTGGGGGATACGTTGCGATCGTTGGCTAAGGGGGGGATCGAGGTCGAACACGTTTACGATTATTAGTCGCGCGCCTGCTTGGCTCCCCTCTCACATCCCGTGCAAGGCTTTAGCCTTGTTCAGGGAAAGTGGGAGAGGGGACAAAACCACTGTTCAGCCCCTCCTACCAATCCACGCGGCGTTCATACAGTACATCCGGGCAGCGCTCTTCGTTGTCTGCGCCATCCGTAAACACGATGGGCACGAAACCAAATCGCTCATAGAGCCGTCTCGCGCCGCTGTTGACCTGAAACACACGAAGCCGCACCGGGTACGCCACGCCGTCCAGTGCGTGCGTCAGCAACGCCGTGCCTGCTCCCTGCCCAACAGCCCCAGGCTGAACGTATAGCTGATCAATCCACAGGCAGCCATCGGCATTGGAGGTAGCCACAAACCCGACGATCTCCCCGGCGAATTCGGCAACGGTGACGCTGCCGGAAGGCAACAACAGGTGTTCCACCCACGCGCGGACTTCCTCATCGGAATGCGCCAATGGCGCAAAGGACAGAAATGTCTTTCGTGAAGCGAGGTAAATCTGCGCGACAGCAGCCGCATCGAGGTGTGTTGCAAGTCGCAGGTGCATGGGGTGGATGCCGGAGATTGGAGGTGATGTTGGCCGGGTCATTTGACCTGTGTTGGGCGAAGTATGGATCACTGCCGAGTTTGCGGGTTACGCCTTCAGCTAACCCGTGCTGCGGTTTTCGCGTGAAAAGCGCCGCTATTTGAACTGATCCCACGGCATCTTCGGCGGGTAGGTTGGGCTGTGCAAAGTCAGTAGGTTGAGTTGAGCGCAGCGAAGCCCAACATGCCTGGTCATTCGGCCATTGCAAACGTTGGGCTGCATTTCATTTAGCCCAACCTACCAAGCTGGGTTAAACGAACAGCCATCCGGTACAATCCGGCCGTCCAAGGTGCCCGTCATGCCGTCGGAATCCAGTATGCGGATTCGCTGCACCTCGCCCAAACCCGATTCCCGCCATGCCCAGCGCGTGGCTGTTGGAGATAGCACTGCAATGCCGTTCCACCGCGCCCTGTTTATTCCCTTCGTGCTGACCAGCCTTGCCGCCAGCGTATCGGCCCTCGCCGCGGATTTTTATACGCTGCCCGATGTGGTCGTTACCGCCAGCCGCTTGCCACAGCCGATGCGCGATGTGATCGGCGATGTCACCGTGCTCACGCAGGAAGACCTCTCCCCCTACCGTGCGCAATCGCTGGCCGATGTGCTGGCCGATCAGCCGGGTGTGCAGGTCACCAGCAACGGCGGGCCGGGCAAGACCACCAGCTTCTTCATTCGCGGCGCCAATACCGAACAGACCGTGGTGTTGATCGATGGCATTCGCTATGGCTCGGCCACGACGGGCCAGACCGCGATCCAGCATTTGCCGGTGGCGCAGATCGACCGGATCGAAATCCTGCGTGGTGCGGCGGCCAGCCTGTATGGCGCGGATGCCATTGGCGGCGTGGTGCAGGTGTTCACCAAGCAAGGCGGCAAAGTCCCCCATTACGGCGCGGAAATCGGCTGGGGCACACAGGGCACGCGTGAGGCCAGCGCCAATTTATCCGGCAGCGTAGGTAGCACACGCTATTCGATCGGCATTGCCCACAACCAGACCGATGGCGTGAGCGCGCTGATCAACCCGAACAACAGCCGCTATTACGGCGATCTGGATGGCTACGAAAACACCAGCCTGAGCTTCTCTGCCAGCCACAAGATCGACGAGCGCAATGAGTTCGGCGGCAGCGTGTTGGTGACGCAGTTCAAGAACCACTTCGATAGCTCGTTCTTCGATATGACGACCTTTACCGAGGGCGCGCAAAGCTACGACTACCGCAATACGGGCACCAATGGCTCGGCCAATCTGTGGAGCCGTAACCGCATCACCGAACACTGGACCTCCACCGTGCAGGCAGGCGTGAGTGTGGACGAGGACAAGAGCTACTCGCCAACCTCACTGACCAACTACACCGATCACATCGACCGCTTCAAAACGCAGCAGACCCAGCTCTCGTGGCAAAACGCCATCCGCGTCGGCCCCGGCATTGCCACGCTGGGCGCGGAAACGCTGCAGCAGAACGTGAGCAGCACCACCGCGTTTACCGTCGATTCGCGCCGCATCAACAGCGCCATGGGCGGCTACCTGATGAAGCTGGAAGACTGGACGCTGCAAACCAATCTGCGCTACGACCACAACTCGCAATTCGGCGGGCGCACCACCGGCCTCTTCGGCGTGGCACGCGAGCTGGGCGACTACTGGCAGGCCGGCGGCAATTTCGCCACCGGTTACCATGCGCCGAGCATCAACGATCTGTATTTCCCGTTCGATGGTCTGGAGCGGGGCAACCCGAACCTGAAACCGGAAACCTCGACCGGCGGCGAGGGCTTCCTGCGTTTTCATGGCGACATCCTGAACGCTGGCGCGACGGCGTATCGCAACAAGGTGAAGAACCTGATCACCTGGAGCCCGGACAACACCGGCATCTATACCCCGATGAACGTCGGCAGCGCCTTGCTCGAAGGCATCACCCTCAAGAGCGATCTGCAGTTCATGATCTGGCGCTTTGGCGGCAGTTACGACTGGCTCAAGGCCACCGATGCCAGCAACGGCAAATGGCTGCCGCACCGCGCCCGCAATTCGGGGCTGGTCTACGCTGGTTTGAAGCAGGGCAAGCTGGAAGTGCGCGGCGAAATCAAGATGGTGGGTTCCCGCTTTGACGATACCGCTAATACGGTCAAGCTCGATGCCTACAAGGTCGCCAACATCATGGTCAGCATGGCGCTGGGCAAGAACCTGACCGCCAGCGCGCGCTTCAACAACCTCAACGGCGCGCAATACCAGGAGGCCAAGGACTATGGCGTGCTCGGCCGCAATGTGTTGTTCACCTTGAGCTGGCAGCAGTAAGCGCAGCAACCCAAACCCTGCTGGCGGTGTTGTGCTCACTTGCCGTACGTTGAGTACTGTCTGCGTTTCGCACGCCTTGCCAGCACCGCTTCGCTGGATTTGGGTTGCTGCGCAAAATCGGCGTGCTATCGATGAAGCGCAACCACGGAGACCCGCATGACCGATCCCAAGGATAACGCCGAACGCAATGCCCGCCACACCACCCGCATGGCGCGCAAGAAGGCGCTGATCGATGCGCATATCGAAGCGGCCGATACCGATACCGGTGTGCTGCTGGTGCTGACGGGCAATGGCAAGGGCAAGTCGTCGTCCGCCTTCGGCATGGTGGCCCGCGCCCTTGGCCACGGCCTGAAGGTGGGCGTGGTGCAGTTCATCAAGAGCCGCACCGACACCGGCGAGGAAGCGTTTTTCTCCCGCCAGCCGAATGTCGAATGGCATGTGATGGGCGATGGCTTTACCTGGGATACGCAAGACCGCGAGAAGGACACCGCCAAGGCGCAAGCGGCCTGGGTCATCGCGCAACGCATGCTGGCCGATCCGGGTTTCGATCTGGTGGTGTTCGATGAGCTGACCTACGCGATCAGCTATGGCTATCTGGACGCCGACACGGTGCAGCACGATTTGATGTCGCGCCCGGACATGCAGCACGTCGTCATCACCGGCCGCGCCGCGCCGACCTCGTTGACCAGCATCGCCGACACCATTACCGATATGCGGGCGGTGAAGCATGCGTTTGATGAGGGCGTGCGGGCGCAGAAGGGGGTTGAGTGGTGAGGGGATGGGCTGGCCGACCATGGAAAGCCAACTCTTTGCCTCAAGGGCTGGTGCTTGCTGTCCCCCCCTTCGCGGTGGCGTGCGAATCTTTGATTCGTTCAGCCATGAGGGGGCTAGGGGGGATTTCGGTTCAACCTCAACCATTCAGCTCTCAGGAAACAACTCGGCAAATCCAGCTTCAGCGCCTTAAAAGTGTGAATGGCTGGACATCCGCCAAAATCCCCCCTAGCCCCCTCATGGCTGAACGAATCAAAGATTCGCACGCCACCGCGAAGGGGGGGATGCGATGGTTGACTCGTCAGCGAGCCTTGCTACTGCAGCTCTTCCTTGCTCTCGCCAGCCTCCCCACCCAAGCCGCCGTCACCACCCAAGACGACCTCGGCCACACCATCACCCTGCCCACCCCGGCCCAACGCATCATCAGCCTCGCCCCGCATCTCACCGAAGACCTGTTCGCCATCGGCGCGGGCGGCAAGATCGTCGGGGCGGTCAATTACAGCGATTACCCGGCAGCGGCGAATGCCATCCCCCGTGTTGGCGGTTACAACGGCTTTGATCTGGAGCGCATCCGGGCGCTGAAACCGGATCTGATCGTCGCCTGGAAATCAGGCAACCCGCCGCGCCAGCTGGCTCAGCTCGATACGCTGGGCATCCCCGTCTTTTACGACGATGCCAGAACACTCGGGGATGTGCCGACGGTGCTGGAGCGGCTGGGCATGCTGACTGGCAATACCGTAGCGGCCCGCGCCGCCGCAGATACCTTCCGCCAGCGCATCATGGCGTTGGCGAAATATTCCAAGCGCCGACCGGTGCGCGTGTTCTATCAGGTGTGGGATCGGCCGCTGATGACGATCAACCGCCAACAGATCATTTCTGATGCGCTGTTTTTGTGTGGCGCGGTCAACGTGTTCGGCGACCTGCCGGCGCTGACACCCACCGTCGATGACGAGGCAGTGCTCGCCGCCAATCCCGAGATGATCGCGACCAGTGGCGACGCCGGCACACAAGCGCTCGCGCATTGGCAAAGCTGGCCGAATCTCGCCGCCGTGAAAAACAAGCAACTCGTCATCCTGCCTCGCGATGTGCTGGTGCGCATGGGGCCACGGCTCGCGGAAGGCACCGAAGCGCTGTGCCAAGCGGTGGATAAAGCACGGCAATGACAGCGCCGCTGACCCGCGCCCGGCTCGCACTCACCTTGATCGCCATTGCTGCGCTCACGCTGTGCGCCGTCGTCGCCAGCCTGTGCATCGGCAGCACCAGCTACCGGCCGTGGCAGTTGTGGGATGGCAACCCGGATGCGGCGCTGGTGCGGGATGTGGTGTTCTCGCTGCGGCTGCCACGCACATTGGCTGCGCTGGCCGTGGGTGGACTACTGGCATTCGCCGGCACGTTGCAGCAAATCCTGTTGCGCAATCCGCTGGCCGATCCTTATGTACTCGGTACGGCGGGTGGCGCCAGCGTCGCTGCGCTGCTGGCCTTGCTGCTCGGGATGGGGGCTGGTGCGTTGGCGTTGCCAGCGGGCATCGGCGCGCTGCTGACGACCTTGATCGTGTTTGCACTGGCAGGCCGTGATCACTCCACGCGCCAGACCCGTTTACTGCTAACCGGCATTGCGCTGGCCTCGTTCTGCGGCGCGCTCAGCTCCCTGTTACTGAGTCTGGCGCCGGATGGCCTGCTGCGTGGCATGTTGTTCTGGCTGCTGGGCGATCTGGCTGGCGCACATTGGCGGCTGGCTGCGATCAGTCTGGCTCTGCTGCTGGCACTCGTCTGGCCGTTTGCCCGTGATCTCAACTTGCTCAGCCACGGCATGCAATCCGCGCATGCGTTGGGTGTCGACCCGCGCCGGCTACGCTGGCTGCTGTATCTGGTCGCCTCCGCCGCGACCGCCGTCGCCGTGACGACAGCTGGCGTGATCGGCTTCATCGGACTGATCGTGCCCAATGCCCTGCGCATCGCGCTCGGCCACGATACGCGGCTGTTGCTGCCGGCCTCCGCACTGACCGGCGGTGCGGTACTGCTGATCGCCGACATCGTTTCACGCGTGATCCTCGCGCCGCAGCAATTGCCAGTGGGGGTGATCACCGCGCTGGCCGGCGTGCCGCTGTTTCTGTGGCTGTTGCAGCACCGGGGTGTGCAACGATGAACCCCTTTGTGCCGCATCAACTCCAGGCCCGTGGGCTGACGTTGCGGATGGGCGAGCGCACGCTGGTCGAGGCGCTCGATCTCAGCATCCAGCCCGGCGAATGCTGGTTGGTACTGGGCGAGAATGGGTGCGGCAAAAGCACCCTGCTTGCCACGCTGGCTGGTTGGCTGAAGCCGGCGACCGGCTCCGTCCGGCTCGACAACCAAGCACTTGGCAACTGGCCGCCCCGGCAACGCACGTTGGCGCTGGCGTGGCTGGCGCAGCATGACGACAGCCCTTTCCCGCTCACCGTGCTGGAAAAAACCCTCACCGGCCGTCATCCGCATCTGGGCCGCTGGGATTGGGAAAGCGCCGACGATATCGCGCTGGCCAAACAACAACTGGCACGGCTCGATCTGGCCGGGCTGGAAGCACGCGACCTTGCCACGCTGTCTGGTGGGGAACGTCGTCGCGTCGGGCTAGCGGCTGTCTTGACCCAGCAAGCGCCGCTGCTGCTGCTGGATGAGCCGTTGTCACAGCTCGACTTGCGCCATCAGCAACAAACCTTGGCCGTGCTGCGCGAAGAACGACAGGCCGGGCGGGCACTGGCTGTGGTGAGCCATGATCCCAACCACGCGCATGATTTTGCCAGCCACGTGCTGCTGCTGTTTGGTGATGGCCGTTGGCTGGCTGGGCCGGTAGCGGATGTGCTGACCGCTGAACATCTGTCGGCGCTCTATCGCTACCCGGTCACTGCGCTGCAGCGAGATGGCATGGCGTGGTTTGTGCCGGCGTAAAGCCATCCCAATCTGATCCGGTACGCATTCTGTAGGAGCGAGCTTGCTCGCGATCGGCAATGGTGGCATTTCCAATGTCGTCATCGCGAGCACCCCAAGGGTATTTCCACGCTGAGCGATGCCGAGGCATCGCACGCTTGCGGGGCACAAGCTCGCTCCTACAAGGTTCTTCCCTGACAAAAACAAACACCCGCCAAGGCGGGTGTTTGTTTTTGGGCCAGGGCAGCAACCGAATTACTTGCCGATTTCCTTGCTGGTCTGGTTTTCCTGCTGATTCAGCACTTTCTGCTCTTGCTTGGTGATGTGGCCGCCGTTCTGCTTGGCCATATCGCGTTCTTCCTGGCGAATGTTGCGATCTTGCTTGTGCAGCTGACGCGCCTGCTTCTTGCTCAGATCGCCCTCTTTCACTTCCTGGTGGATGCGCTTGTCCTGATTATTCAGGCGGTTATTCACTTGCTCGCGGCGCGGATGTTTCTTTTGCCATTGGGTATCAGCCATGGCGCTGCCAGCGGCAAGCGCAGCGATGAGGGAAACGACCAGGGCTTGGGCAGTGTGCTTGAACGTCAACATGGTAAGGCTCCTCAGTGCTTTGATGGGTGGGCGATTGCGTTCGCCCTGTACCCATCAACGCCCCCGTCGACACGGTGGCTTACAACCCAAATTTTTCCGGGTGTAACACTCTGTGTAACCGTCCAGATGATGACAATTGCTTATTTGATCAGCGTTGTACCCAGCACCAGCGCGCCCACCACCCAGCAATAGATCGCAAACGGCCGCATCGCGTTGACTTCATGCTTCCTGAACCAGCTCATCAACGCCCACACGCTGAAGTACGCCACCACGCCCGCGACCACGCCGCCGATGATGGCGGTATTGAACGTCGCCGCATCAGCCTGACGGGCGAGCTTGGGGAGTTCCAGCACGCTGGCACCGACGATGATCGGGGTAGCCAGCAGCATCGAGAAACGCGCCGATGCGCCGTGGCTCAGCCCGGCCCAGAACCCGGCCACCATGCTGGCGCCCGAGCGGGAGAACCCCGGGACCAGTGCCAGCGACTGTGCAAGACCAACCAGCAACGCTTGGCCATAGCTCAACTCGGTCAATGCCTTGCGGCCACGGCTTCTGGCACGCTCGCCCGCAAACAGGATCACGCCGTTCACCATCAGGAACATCGCAGCGAAGGTCACATTGGCGAACATGCCCTTGAGCGCCTTCTCGAAGATCAAGCCAAGGATAGCGGCCGGAATCGTGCCAACCAGCACCAGCATCAGTTCACGCCGGGCGACTTGATCCGCGTTGAACAGGCTGCGGGCATAGGCAATCCAATCCTTGCGAAAGAACAGCAACAGAGCAACTGCCGTGCCCAAGTGCAGCAACACCACGACCGGCAGGAAGTGCAGCTTCAGGAATTCCGGGGTGAGATTCCAGCCAAATGCCCAAGGCGTAAGAACGGCATGGGCCACGCTGGAAATCGGAAACAGCTCGCTGATGCCCTGGATGATTGCAAGCAGGATGGTCTGGAACAGTGTCATGGAATTAGCTCGAAATGGCTCGGGTGGAAAAAGTTGCCGGGATTGTACTCCGGGCCATGCTGGTAGCGTGTGACGAGACGTAGTTCACAGCCGATGTCGGGCACACGGCCCAAAATAATGACAACGGAGTAACGGGTCGATACTTGCCGTCACGCGGGCGCAGTAAACGCAAAGGCGCGATAGACCGTTTTTGCAACACCTGCATCGATAGTCGATAACGCTCATGGTCATGCCAGAACCCGGGAACCACCTACCTGCAACACGTCACCCCGGCAGGAGAAAGATTTGCCTTACCCTCGCCGCCTATACGGTCACGTTTACGCTCAGCATGACCAGCGCCTGGTTCACCTATACCCATGACGACGCAGAGATGCATGCAACTCCAACCGCCATCCCACCCACGGCCGCGCTAGGCCGCCAAGCCCAGGCTGCATTGCAAGCGCCCCTGAAGATCGCCGATCCACGCCACACCCATACCAACCCCAGCACCGAATCAGTTCATTAAGCGTGCTATTTTTGCCAGCAATGGCAAAATCGGGCTGTCCATCGTTAATGCCAAACCAATATCCCGGCTAGCCCGCACTACTTGCCGACCCTGGTTTGATTTCTTTTGATCCCGCATTCCTCCTCTATCGAGCAAGGTCATGATCCGCCTCAAACATTTCATCAGAGCCCGCCCCCGGCTCACCGCATCCACACTGACCGGCATCCTCTGTTACTTCGTACTCACCCAGTTCGCCCCCCATATCTCGGTGCTGACACGGGGACTGTTCAGCTGGAACGTGACCATGTGGCTTTACGTGCTGGCGCAGTGGTGGCTGATGATGCGCGCTGATCCCGCCCGGATTCGTCGCATTGCGCTCTTGCAGGACGAAACGGCAGCGACCGTGCTGACCATTGTCAGCATCGCCTCAGTGGCAAGCCTCTTGGCCATTCTCTTCGAACTAGCCACGGCCAAGCAGCTCACCGGCACGTTGCGGGTGGTGCATCTGGGCCTGACCGGACTGACATTGGCTGGTGCGTGGCTGCTGGTGCCCACCGCGTTCGCCATCCACTATGCCCATCTATTTTACGGCGACCGATCCGCCGAAAAAGCCCTGCTCTTTCCGAACCCGCCGGCCGAACCCAGTTATTGGGACTTTCTCTATTTTTCGTTCACCATCGGCGTTGCCTCCCAAACTGCAGACGTTGCCGTCGGCAACAGCCGCACCCGCCGAGTGGTGCTCGCACAATCCATACTGTCGTTCATTTTCAACATCAGCATTCTGGGGTTGTCGATCAATGTGGGGGCGAGCTTGCTGGGGTGATCGCTTCGCGGCCAACGCGATAAACGTAGGCCACAAAAAAGCCACACAGACTCATCATCTGTGTGGCTTTCTCGTTTTTGGTGGGCCCTGTGGGGCTCGAACCCACGACCAAAGGATTATGAGTCCTCTGCTCTAACCGACTGAGCTAAAGGCCCGTATTGCTTTACTGGCCTTAGCTGCCTTCGTTACCCAGGCTTTCCAGGAAGCTCTTGAGCCGCTCGGAACGCGTCGGGTGACGCAGTTTACGCAGGGCCTTGGCTTCGATCTGACGAATCCGCTCACGGGTGACGTCGAATTGCTTGCCGACTTCTTCCAGCGTGTGATCGGTGTTCATGTCGATACCGAAACGCATGCGCAGCACCTTGGCCTCACGCGGGGTCAGCGTATCAAGGATTTCCTTGGTCGCTTCGCGCAGGCCGGCGTACACAGCGGCTTCAGCCGGGGCCATGTTGTTCTGGTCTTCGATGAAGTCGCCCAGATGTGAATCGTCGTCGTCACCGATCGGCGTTTCCATCGAGATCGGCTCTTTGGCGATCTTGAGGATCTTGCGGATCTTGTCTTCCGGCATTTCCATCTTGAACGACAGTTCTTCCGGCGTCGGCTCCAGACCGGTTTCCTGCAGGATCTGACGCTGGATGCGGTTCATCTTGTTGATCGTTTCGATCATGTGAACCGGAATCCGGATGGTGCGCGCCTGATCCGCGATCGAGCGGGTGATGGCCTGACGAATCCACCACGTCGCATAGGTCGAGAATTTGTAACCACGACGGTATTCGAACTTGTCCACCGCCTTCATCAGACCGATGTTGCCTTCCTGGATCAGATCGAGGAATTGCAGGCCACGGTTGGTGTATTTCTTGGCGATCGAGATCACGAGACGCAAGTTGGCTTCGATCATCTCGCGCTTGGCGCGGCGGGCCTTGGCTTCACCGGTGGACATCTGCCGGTTGATTTCCTTCAGCTCCTTGATCGGCACCATGGCACGTTCTTGCAGCTCGCCCAGCTTCTGCTGCTTTTCCATGATGGCGTGCTGATAGCGCGCCAGGATCTCGGAATACTTGTGCCCGTAGTTGATCTCTTCGACCACCCACTTGGTATCGGTTTCGCGGCCCGGGAATGTCTTGATGAAGTGCTCGCGCGGCATGCGGACTTTCTGTACACAGAGGTCCATGATCTCGCGCTCGTGGCTGCGGATGTTATCCACCATCGTGCGCAACTGATCACACTGCGCCTCGACCTGACGGGCCGAGAAGCGGATCTTCTGGAACTCCTCGGCAATCTGGCCTTGCAGATTCAGATAGGTCTTGCCGTGCACGCCTTCCTTGGCCAGCGCCTTGAGCATCTTGTCGAACAGGGCGCGGATCACGTCGAAGTGTTCGCGCGCTTGCCCTTTCAGCAGCTCCAGGTTGGCGTGTGCCGCTGCTGCACCGCCGTCGTCCTCACCCTCTTCGCCTTCTTCGCCCTCTTCGGCGAGTTCTTCCGGCAAAGCCTCGGGTGCAGCCGCTTCTTCTTCGACCGCGTTCGGGTCGATGAAGCCGTCGATCACGTCGTCGATGCGGATTTCGTCGGACAGGCCCTTGTCGACCAGCTCCAGAATGGTCTGGATCGTCGTCGGGCAAGCCGAGATCGCGGTGATCATGTGCTTGAGGCCGTCCTCGATCCGCTTGGCGATTTCAATTTCGCCTTCGCGGGTCAGGAGCTCAACCGTACCCATTTCGCGCATGTACATACGCACCGGGTCAGTCGTGCGGCCGAACTCGGCATCCACCGAGGACAATGCCGCTTCGGCTTCTTCTGCCGCGTCGTCGTCGGCAACGGCCGGCGGCGCATCGGACATCAGCAGGTCTTCGGCGTCGGGCGCCTCGTCATAGACCTGAATGCCCATGTTCGAAATCATGCCGATCACGCCTTCGATCTGCTCGGCATCGAGCATGTCTTCGGGCAGGTGATCGTTGATTTCGGCGTACGTGAGATAGCCGCGCTCTTTGCCGAGCACGATCAATTGCTTGAACTTGGCCTTGCGGACTTCCGGATCGAGCTTTTCGGCGTCGTCGCGTTTGCCTTCGCGGAAATCAACCCGCTCTTGGTCTTCCTTGTCGAACTCGTTTGCTGCCGCCATGAACGTGAGACTCAAAAAGATTCGGAAAAACCGAGGATTATATCAGAACTGACGGACATTTTTCCGCCACCAAAATTCCCGCACTGCACAAAAAACCCGTACATAACAACGATGTACTCAATCAGCGCCGCGCCAGCAACGCCAGATATTCTTGTTTTTCAACTTCCGTCAGGCCGCCATTGGCAGCCCGTTGTTCCAATTCGGTACGCCGATCCAGTGTAGCCGGCCTCTCCAACACCTGCCCGGCGCTCACGAGCAAAGCGGCAAACTCGGTTGTACGCTCTTCGTCAGTCATACGACCAAATAGCCGCTCACCTTCAGACTGAGCCGCCTCCAACCGCTCGAACAGCGGCGTATCACGCCAGTGCTCAATCAGTTGCGCCCCCCCTGCATTAGCAGGCTGACTACGCAGGTACTGCAGCACTTCGCACAATGCGCTACTCCGCTCAGGCCAGGTCAACCAGACCGGCTCGCCCGTTTGCGTCAGTGCCGGATCAGTCAGCGCCATCTGCAGCAACCGCGTTGGCGCATCACCGGTCGGGCGCGGGCGCGGCAACGGTCGGAGCGGGCGGTCATCAAAACGCCCACGACCTGGCTTGCCGCCATTCCATCCGCCCTCGTTCCGACGACCCTCGCCGCGAAAACCCTCTTGCCGACGCGACTCACGCGGACGGAACTCGCCACCGTGTGATTCATTGCGTTGTGGCTCGCTACGTAGCTCTTGCGCCTGCCCACCCAGCAAGCCATCCAGCTCAAAGGTCTCCAGCCCGCATAACTCGGCCAAGCGTTTTTTCAGCATCAACGCATAAGCCGGTGCATGAACACGGGCGATCAGCGGTTTAGCCAAATGGATCAACCTGGCTCGACCTTCATCGCTATCCAGCTCGACCTGCGCCGCCAACTCACGCAACAGGAATTGCGCCAGCGGCACGGCCTGCTGTTTTACCTGTATTTCGAACGCATCACGACCAAATTCGCGCACATAAGAATCGGGGTCGTGCTCTTCCGGCAGGAACAAGAAGGTTAATTTCTTACCATCTGCCAGAATTTCAAGACTGTTTTCCAATGCCCGCCATGCCGCTTTACGCCCAGCCTTGTCGCCGTCGAAGCAAAACACCACGTCGTCGGCGAGCTTCAACAACTTTTTCACGTGCTCCGGCGTACACGCAGTACCCAGTGTTGCCACCGCGTATTCGACGCCGTGCTGCGCCAGCATCACGACATCCATGTAGCCTTCAACCACCAGCACCCGACCCACATCGCGGATCGAGGCACGGGCTTGCGTCAGGCCGTACAACTCACGACCCTTCTCGAAGACCGGCGTCTCGGGCGAGTTCAGGTATTTCGGCTCACCCTGCCCCATCACCCGGCCACCAAAACCGATCACCGAGCCACGCTGATTCAAGATCGGAAACATGACCCGATCACGGAAACGATCATAGCGGCGCTTGGTCTCTTCCTTGTCGATCACGAGGCCAGCTTCAGCCAGCAACTTGTTCCAGTCGTAATCCGGAAAAATCTTCTTCAGCGCTTGCCAGTCTTCGCCGCCAGGCGAATAACCCAAACCAAAACGCGCGGCCGTCTTGCCATCCAGACCGCGCCCCTTCAAATAATTGATGGCCTGCGGCGCCGTCTTCAGCGCCTGACGATAAAAATCGCAGGCGGTCTTTAATACATCAAACAGGCCCGGCTCAGCCTTGGCCGACTCTGGCTCGTTGCCCACTTCCTGCGGCACCGGCAAACCGACCGATTCGGCCAGTTTGCGCACGGCCTCAGGAAAACTCAGCCCCTCATACTCCATCACGAAGCTCACCGCCGAACCGTGCGCGCCACAACCAAAGCAGTGATAGAACTGTTTGGTCGGACTGACCGTGAACGACGGCGATTTTTCCTTGTGGAACGGGCAGCACGCCATGTAGTTCTGCCCGCCCTTCTTGAGCGGCAAGTAGCGCTCTACCACGTCGACAATGTCAACGCGGTTCAGTAGATCCTGAATGAAGGAATCGGGGATACGAGCCATTGAGCGCGAGGCGTGAGGCGTAAGGCGTGGGGGGACAGCCCTTAGCCTAGTGCCTCACGCCACATCCTTACGCCATTCGCGCCTTGACCAACTTGTTCACTTCGGCCATATCGGCCCGACCGGCGAGCTTTGGCTTGAGTTCGGCCATGATCTTGCCCATCGCCGCCGGCGCGGTGCCATGCGCAGCAATTGCCGCATCCACGAAAACGGCGATTTCATCGACTGAGAGTTGCTGCGGCATGTAATCCTTCAGCACGGCAGCTTCAGCCTCTTCCTTGATCGCGAGGTCTTCACGATTGGCGGCGCGGTACTGCTCGATGCTGTCTTTGCGTTGCTTGAGCATCTTTTCGATCACGCTGGTGATGGCTGCATCATCGAGATCGATACGCTCATCCACCTCGCGCTGCCTGATCGCTGCCCACAACAAACGAATCGTGCCGAGACGCTCAGTCTGCTTTTCCTTCATCGCCGTTTTCATGTCCTGCTGGACTTGTTCTTTCAGACTCATGGGTACGCCTCGAATGGGGTTTGCGGGGGTGTTTCAGGAATACGTGCCGACATTAAACCGGCACCAGATCGCAGAAGCAGGAAAAGGCCGCTCGATGGCGGCCTTTCTTCGCGAACGCTGTGCTGCTTAGTACAGCTTCGGCGGCAGCTGCTGGCTGCGGATGCGCTTGTAATGGCGCTTCACGGCAGCGGCAAGCTTGCGCTTACGCTCGGCAGTCGGCTTTTCGTAGAACTCGCGGGAACGCAGTTCGGTCAGCAAGCCAGTCTTTTCAACAGCACGCTTGAAGCGGCGCATGGCTACTTCGAACGGCTCGTTCTCTTTTACGCGTACGGAAGGCATCGAGCTAAAATCCTTGGGGGTTGAACCACAGAACACCGTGGAAAGTCTGGCATTTTCGCAAACTCGATGCGCCCTGTCAAAGCATTCCCGCTTTTGTTGACCCTTTTGTTAGCCACCCCAAGCGGGTAGCATGCCCATCCATCCCCGCCTCTTCTGTATATGTATGCTCGTTCTCGGCCTTGAATCCTCTTGCGATGAAACCGGCGTTGCCCTGTTCGATACTGAACGGGGCCTGCTCGCGCACCGTATCCACTCACAAATCGCCATGCACACCGAGTACGGCGGCGTGGTGCCCGAGCTTGCTTCGCGCGACCACATCCGCCGTGTACTGCCGCTGACTGAAGATTGCCTGGCCGAAGCCGGCTGCACGCTCAAACAGCTGGATGCCATTGCTTATACCGCTGGGCCCGGCTTGGCTGGCGCACTGCTGGTCGGAGCAAGCGTAGCCAACGCACTGGGCTTTGCCCTGCAGAAGCCGGTCATCGAAGTGCATCACCTCGAAGGGCATCTGCTCTCACCGCTCCTATCTGATCCGAAGCCCGAATTTCCTTTTGTCGCACTACTGGTTTCCGGTGGACATACGCAACTGATGGCTGTGCGCGGCATCGGCAACTATGAGTTACTGGGCGAAACGGTCGATGACGCAGCGGGCGAAGCATTCGATAAATCAGCCAAGCTGCTCGACCTCGGCTACCCCGGCGGCCCGGCGCTTTCGAAACTAGCCGATACCGGCGATGCCACGCGCTTCAAGCTCCCCCGGCCGATGCTGCATTCCGGCGACCTCGATTTCAGTTTCTCCGGCCTAAAGACTGCCGTGCTCAAGCTGGTGACTGAACAAGCACCCATCGACGATGTGACGCGCGCCGATATTTGTGCCGCGTTCCAAGAGGCGATCGTCGAAGTGCTGGTGAAGAAATGTCTCGCCGCGCTCAAGCAAACCGGCATGCGGCGACTGGTGATCGCTGGCGGTGTCGGCGCAAACCGGCAGCTGCGGGAAGGATTGGACGACGCGGCGAAAAGACGCCAGCTGCAGGTCTACTACCCGCCGCTGGCGCTCTGCACCGACAATGGCGCAATGATCGCCTACGCTGGCGCCATGCGGCTGCAGTACGCCAAGCATGAATACGGTTACGGTGCGAAGCCGCGCTGGGATTTGGCAAGTTTGCCAGCGGTGTCGGCGTAACCAAGCCGCCGACATAACCGGTGAATCAGGCGACGTTGAAGGTCTGATCGATCAACTTGCCGAGCAACAAATGAAGAACATCACCAGAACGAATCGGCCCGACGCCTTCGGGGGTTCCGGTGTAGATCAGATCGCCCGCCTTGAGGCCGAAACGACTGGAAAGCCACGCAATCAGCGTCGGAACGTCAAACGCCATTTGCCGTGTATCCGCATGCTGGCGCAGCTCACCGTTGATCGAAAAATCAAAGGTGACATCAGTCGGTTCAATGGCTGGCGCCGGCACGAAATCAGTCAGCACCGCGGCACCGGCAAAGCCTTTGGATAGCGTCCACGGCATGCCCTTTTTCTTGGCTTCAGCCTGCACATCCCGTGCAGTCAGATCGAGCCCAAGCGCGTAACCGGCGATATAGGAGCGCGCAGCAGCCCGGTCAACGTTATTGCAATCCCGGCCAATCGCGACGACCAGCTCTGCCTCATGGTGGATCTCGTTCGACCATTCTGGCAGCGCGATGGACGACCCCGGAAACAGCAATGCGGATGTCGGCTTGAGGAAGACCACCGGCTCCGCGCCAATGGTTGCACCCATCTCGGCGGCATGGGCAACGTAATTGCGTGCCACGCAGTAGATATTGGCGACAGGCAACTCAGCATTGGCGATACGGATGGCAGGCATGAGGAACTCCAAAAAGCAGACGGGGAGTCGCCACCTTACTCAGTAGCCACTCCCCGAAACAATCAGCAAAAACATCAAGCCAGCCACTGCCCCAAACTAAACAGCAGAACCAGCGCCAGCCACAACAGGATCGAGCGCCAGATCAGACCGACAGCGCTGGCGAGATAGTCAGCATTCGCCGCATCGCCAATACCGATCTCCGGCCGGAACTTGACCGTGTGATCCATGTGCAGTGCTTCGCCCAACCGAATGCCGATGGCACCTGCACCAGCGGCCAGAATGATGCCTTGCGCATAGTTGCCCCATGCTTGCGCCTGCGAGCGCCAGCAATAAACGGCATCTTCAAAATCACCCATGATCGCAAACCCGGCTGCGGTGAAACGAACAGGCAAGTAATCGAGTACCGCCAGAACGCCTTGTGCGCAGCGACCAAATGAATTGGCCTCTTCGTGCGAGCCCCACTTCTGTTCCAGCAAACACGCAGCGCGGTATAGAACAGCGCCAGCCGGGCCGGCAATCCACGCCAGCGCCACAAACCAGAACACCGTCCCGAACACATAACGGTAGGAATCGAGCAGACCTTGCTCAATGGCAAAGCGCGAGACTTCGTCATCGTTCATTTGCGAGGTGTGTTGGCCAGTCCAGTCGGACAACAAAGCGCGTGCGGCATCGATATCACCGGTCTGCAGCGCTTTGGAAATACCGGAGAACGCATGGCTGAATTGGCGAAAACCCATCGTCAGATAGAGCACCACCACGTTCCAGCCCCACGCCAGAAACGGGCTGATCCGATACAGCAACCAGTAGCCACCCACACTGACAATCAGCAGCGGCAATGTCGCGATCAGCCAGCCGTAAACCCCGTTGCGAAACTCGCCGGCGTTAAGCGCACGCTCAAGCTTGTTGGCAGCACGGATGAAGGCCAGATAGACAGGATTGCGGCTGCTGATCGGGCGAAGCTGTTCGAGCAGAAGCGCAAGGATCAGGGATAGAATGGTCATGAGTTTTATTTTGCTGAATGCGACGGCTGGATTCGTGTCGCAAGATAACATAGCCACCTAGCGAGGCCCAACCCAAGGCCCCAATCCGGCGCCTTTCTGGACCGCCGCGACAAGACACTTGAAATACTAACGAATCACCCTGATATGCGATTCGCCATCTCTCCAACACCACGAATCAGGAGTCTGCAATGGAACACAAACTGCCCGAACTGCCGTACGCCCAAGACGCTCTGGCGCCGTACCTGTCTGCTGAAACGCTGTCCTACCACTACGGCAAGCATCACCAGACCTACATCACCAACCTGAACAACCTGATCAAGGGCACCGACAACGAGAGCAAGTCGCTCGAAGAGATCGTCAAGACTGCTCCGGCGGGTGGCCTGTACAACAACGCGGCACAAACCTGGAACCACACCTTCTACTGGCTCGGCTTCGCTCCGAACCCGCAAGGTGCCGATCGCGCTCCGGCCGGCAAGCTGGCTGATGCCATCAACACCAAGTGGGGCTCCTTCGACGAATTCAAGAAGGCGTTCAACACGTCGGCCGCCGGCAACTTCGGCTCTGGCTGGACCTGGCTGGTGAAGAAGGCAGACGGCAGCCTCGACATCGTCAACACGGGCGCCGCCGGCACCCCGCTGACTACCGCTGATGTGGCGCTGCTGACCTGTGACGTGTGGGAACACGCGTACTACATCGACTATCGCAACAGCCGCCCGAACTACCTCGAAGGCTTCTGGAAGCTGGTCAACTGGGACGCAGTGGCGCAACGCCTCGGCTAATCGCCAGCGATTCAAACCAGCGCTTCAAAAAAAGGACGGCTTGCCGTCCTTTTTTCATGCCCGGCCCCCTGCTCGCTTAAAACGAGTCAGCTGACACGCATCATCACCGAACCACCGGACGACCCGAACACTTCCAACTGGCGATATTGCACCGCAAAAGCACGCCCCGCTTTGATTCCATCACACAACACCTCAATGGCATAGGGCTTGCGGGGCACCAACGCCGCAGTTAGGATGGCGAGCACAGGATGGATTAAAACAATAAATACTTACACCGACAAAACCAAAGAAGACCACCCATGATCGCCCCGCGCCCATTGCAACGCTCACTTGCCCGCGGCTTCACCTTGCTCGAATTGCTGGTGGTGCTGCTGATTATTGCCCTGCTTGCCGGCTATGTCGGCCCCAAGCTATTTGGCGAAGTTGGTAAAGCCAAGAGCAAGACCGCCTTGAGCCAGATGAAGTCCATCGCGGATGCGCTCGATCACTACCGACTCGACATCGGCCAGTATCCCAGCACGGAACAAGGCCTGGCAGCGTTGATGACCAAGCCGACCGATGTCAGCGGCAAATGGGCTGGTCCTTACCTGATGAAAGATGTCCCCGCCGACCCTTGGGATCGGCCCTACATCTATCGCCGCCCTGGCGAGAACGGCAAAGACTTCGACCTGCTGACCTACGGTGCCGATGGCAAACCGGGCGGCACGGGCGAAGACACCGACATCACGTACTAAACCCCGCATAAGACAGCGCCATCATGCGCTACAAAGTCACAGTCCTGCAGGCTGGCCGCCTGCAGGAACTCGACCTCGACGCCGCCAACGAAGACGAGCTGCGCGATCGGCTGTCCGCCCAAGGCGCGACGCTCGTTTCCGCCGAGAAGCAGACGCGCCTTTCGCTCAAGAAAAGCGACTTCGCCCTGTCGCTGTTCACGCAGGAGCTGATTGCGCTGCTGGAAGCCGGCCTGACACTGGTCGAAGCCGTCGAAACCCTGCGCGACAAAAGCCACGACGGCGGGGGCATGGTGCTCGGGCGCATCATCGAAGGGCTTTACCAAGGGCTGCCGCTGTCACGCGTGCTCGGCCAGATGCCGGAGTACTTTCCACCCCTCTATATCGCTACCGTTGGCTCGGCCGAAAAGACCGGCCATCTGGCCGATGCACTCAAGCGCTACCACCACTATGAAACCCGGCTGGCTGGCGTAAAGAAGAAGATCATTTCGGCGCTGATCTACCCGATGGTGATCATCACCATCGGCGGCGGCATCATGTTGTTCCTGCTGTTCTACGTGATTCCCAAGTTCAGCCAGATCTACGCCAGCATGAAACACCTGCCGTTCGCGGCCGAACTGATGCTGTATTGGGGCCAGCTGGTGCACAGCAACGGTCAATTCATCTTCGGCGGCATCATCGGCACCATCGCGCTGGTCGTGATGATGTTGCGCACCGAGTCGATCCAGAATTCGCTGCAAGAACTGTTGTGGAAACTACCCAAGCTGGAGAGCTACCGCTCGTTGTTCTCGCTGACGCGCTTCTATCGCACCGTCGGCCTGCTGCTGGCCGGCGGTCTTTCCGTCGTCGCCGCCATGGAACTGGCCGCGCAGCTGTTGCCCGGCGCCATGCGACTGGCGTTGGCGCAAGCCATCATCGATATCAAATCGGGTCAGTCGCTCTCCAACACGCTGCCACGCTATGGCTTGACCACACCGGTTTCTGAACGGCTTCTCCGCGTGGGCGAGCAAAGCGGCGAGCTGGCGACCATGTGCGAGCGCTCGGCGCAGTTCTGTGATGAAGAACTCGACCGCGCCATCGAAATGTTCACCCGGCTGTTCGAGCCGGTACTGATGTTGTTCATCGGCGTATTGATCGGCGGGATCGTGTTCCTGCTGTATATGCCCATTTTTGAACTCGCCGGGAATATGCAATGAGCGAGCTCACCCTCGACCTGATCCAGCACCTGCGCGCGCACGCCGGTGAGACGCCGTTGCCGCTGCTCGTGCAGCAAGCGCTCGGCTTATCCAACGAAGGCTATTGCGACGAAGTCGGCTCGTTCCTCGGCCTGCCAAGCTTCACCCGCGAAGAGCTAACGGTGTTGTTTCCACGCCACGATCTACTGCCCTATGGCGATGCGGTCTCACGCCAGTGCCTGTTGGCCGATGATGCCGACGGCCACCGCTTCCTGATCCTGGCCGACCCGTTCGATGCCATCACCCGCAACTGGGTGCAGCAGCGGCTGGCCACGCATTACCAGAGCGCGTTTGCCCACTTCGAAGATTTGGCCGACTACCTGGCACAGTTCGAAACCTCGCACCGCGCCATGGATCAACTTGCCATCGGCAGCGACAACGAAGGCGGTGCCGATGCGGTGCCCGAGATTTCACTGTCCACCCTGGCCAAGGACACCAACCCGGTCGTCAAGCTGGTCAACTCCACGCTGTACGACGGCCTGAAATCCAAAGCCTCCGACATCCACATGGAAAGCACGCCCAGCGGCCTGACGATCAAGTACCGGATCGACGGCGTGCTGCTGCATGCTGGTGGCGCGAATGGCACCGAGACCGCCGAACAGATCATCTCGCGGATCAAGGTACTGGCCGAGCTGGACATTTCTGAACGCCGCATCCCGCAAGACGGCCGCTTCAAGGTCATCGTCAACAATCGCGATGTCGACTTCCGCGTCTCGATCATGCCGTCGATCTACGGCGAAGACGCCGTGCTGCGGATTCTGGATAAACAAGGCGGCGGCGACGCCTTCAAGCAATTGCGGCTGGAGGTGCTGGGACACGAAGAAGCCACGATGGCCGCCATCCGCTCGCTGGCCAGCGAACCGTACGGGCTGCTGCTGGTCACCGGCCCGACCGGCTCGGGCAAATCGACCACGCTCTATGCCACGCTGTCCGAGATCAATACCGGCGATGAAAAAATCATCACCATTGAAGACCCGGTCGAATACCAGTTGCCCGGCATCCTGCAGATTCCGGTCAACGACAAGAAAGGCCTGACCTTCGCACGCGGCCTGCGCTCGGTGCTGCGGCATGACCCGGACAAGATCCTCGTCGGCGAAATCCGCGACGGTGAAACCGCCAACATCGCCGTGCAAGCGGCGCTGACCGGTCACTTGGTGCTAACTTCCGTCCACGCCAACAACGTGTTCTCGGTGCTGGACCGCTTCATGCACATGGGCGTGGAGCCCAACAGCTTTGTCGATGCCTTGATCGGCGTGGTCGCCCAGCGCCTGATCCGCAAGATCTGCCCGCATTGCATTACTGACGACCATCCCGATGTCGACCTGCTGGCCCAATCCGGCCTCACTCGCAACCAGGTCGCCACCTGGCGCTTCCGCAAGGGCACCGGTTGCAGCCATTGCCGCGACACCGGCTATCTCGGCCGCAAGGCCATTGCCGAAGTCCTGCGACTCAACGACGAACTCAAACAAGCCATTGCCGGCCGCGCACCCGCGGTAGAAATCAAGCAACTCGCCGCGCAATACGGCTTCCAGAACATGCGCCAGATGGCCATGGCCTCGGTCTCTCGCGGCGAGACGACGCTACAGGAAATCAACCGTGTCACGTTTGTGGATTAAGCATCAGGGCTGGCTCACCCGTGGGCAGGCGTTGCTTTCCAGCAGCGCAGCATTCGCACGCGCACCGGCCACCCGTGCGCAAGCGCCGGTGGACAACACATCCGAAACCGCCGTACTGAAACTGCAGCAGATGCTGTCCGAAGCGCCACGCGGCAGCCTCAAGTTCGATACGCTCGATCTCTACCTTGGTGCGCCGTGGGTGCGTTATGCGGTGATCCCGTGGCAAGACAAGCTCAAGCGCGATAGCGACTGGGAAAACTACGCCCGCGTCGCGATGGCGCAGGTTTATGGCATCGGCACCGACAACTGGCGCGTGCGCGTGGCCGAGGCCGGCTGGGGCAAACCGCGACTGGCTGCAGCCGTCGACCAGGGCATGTATCAAACCTTGTGCGAGCTGGCGCGCAGCCAGAAATTCTCACTGCAACGCGTCGAACCGCTGCTTACCACCGCCATCAACCGTTACAAGGGCCAGCTGCGCCAACGCGAGTTCGTGCTGGTGCATCTTGATGAAGACCAAGCCGTGTGTGCGTTCTGGCGCGACCGGGCTTGGCGCGGTGTGATTACGCTGGCAACACAACCCGACCAACTGAAGAAAGACAGCGCCGCACTCGGTGCACTGGTGCGCGATGCAGCAGTACTCGCCAGTGACTTCCTGCCGGAGCAGATTTATCTGGTCGCCAACAGCTCGCGCTTTGCGCGGATGGAGCTGGATGAATTCGACCTGCAGTGGCTCGGCCCCATCCATGCTGACCTGATGCGGAGGGCAGACGATGCAACTCATGCAGCTTGATTTTCACCGCGTCGCCAAACCTACCCCCTGGATCGGGCTTGCCCTGGTCACGGCGGGCGTGGTCGCCTTGATGTGGGTAGCAGTGCAGCAAGACGTCGTCACCCAACGTCGCCAACAGATCGAAACCACCGAAACCGACCTCGCCTGGAAAAAGAAGCAGCAGCAATACAAGCAACAGGAAGCGCAAAAGGAAAAACCGGCCGACGAGAAGCTCGCCGCCATCCGCCGTGCCCAGCAAGTAAGCGCCCTGCCCGCGTTGGAGGTCATCGAAAGCGCCTGGACGCGCGATATCGGCTTGACCCGCCTCGAACTGAGCCCGACCGACCATGACGTCAAGCTGGAGCTGGAAGCCCGACGGGCAGACGATCTGCTCGAGCTGATCGATGCACTCACGCGTAACCCGAATATCCAGCGCGTGGTCCTGGCCCGCCAATCGGTCAAGCAGAATGATCCGTTCAAGCCCACGCAGGCCGGGCTGGAAGTCTTCCTGAAAGGAGCGCCGCGATGAAGCAGCAACAACTGCTTTGGCTGCTGCGCAAATGGCCCCGCTATACCGGCATCCTCGGTTTTGTCGGCGCGGCACTGCTGGTGGCTGCCGGGCTCATCTGGCTGCAGAAAGTGAAACCGATCGAGCATGATCTCGACCGGCGCGAAGAAACCGTCGATGCAGAAGCCGCCAAGCTCGCCCATCCCGCCGCCAGTGGGGCATCCAGCCTGGCTGCGCTTGCCCCGCTGCGCCACGCTGGCAGCTTTACCGATTTCCTGCGTGAGCTGGCCAAGCTATCGCAAGATCACAAGCTGATCGTGCCGCAAACCGACTACAAATCGAGCCCGGAAGGTGCCGGCCACTTGTTGCGCTATGGCGTGCAGTTCCCCGCCACCGGCAGCTACGCCGACCTGCGCGCCTTCGTGGCCGACATCGAGAAAATCCCAGGCGTACGCGTCGAGACGTTCTCGGTCGGTCGCACACAGATTGCCGAGGAAACCTTGGCGGCACAGATCCAACTCAGCTACCTGACGGAGACGCCGTAATGTTGTCCCGTCCATTGCAAATCGTCCTGGCCATTACCTTGGTTCTGGTGGGCTACAGTTGGTGGAAAAGTCACGATGAGGAGCAGCCACAACTGCAGACCCGTGCCCGCAGCGGCCGCTTGGCCCCGGCCTCCGTTCCAGCGGCCGAAGAAATAGCCAGCGAAGCCGCTGAGGCAGCCACCGGCACAGCTTCAGGCGTCGCAAGCTCGGCGAGCCGCACGGCCCGCAGCGTGGTCTCCAAGACAAAATCCGCATCGGATGCAAGCGAAGTCAGCCTGTTTCCGAAGCAAACCTGGGCGCCGACACCGCCTCCACCCCCGCCGCCAGCCAAACCGACCCCTACCCCGGTGCCGGTTGCGCCACCGCTGCCGTTCAACATCGTCGCCACCTGGCACACCAAGGGCGTTGACGAGATCGTGCTTGAAGCCGGCGGCCAGCAGTACGTTGTTTGCACCCGCTGCGAAGCACTGGGGCGCGTCCAGCAAGGCGAGACGCTGCTTGGCGTCTATCGCGTAGAACAAGTCACACGACAACAGATCGTGTTTACCTTTATGCCGTTGAATCAGCAGCAAGTGCTGCCGATAGGAGGAACGCCGTGAAACGCGCGTTGACCATGACCGTCATTTTCATCGGCCTGCTGGCAGGCTGTGCATCCGAATTGGCACGCAAGCAGTCCGCGCGGCAGATCCAGCAAGGCGAAACCGCCTCCGGCATCAGCACGCTGCAGAATGCGCTGAAAAATGACCCGGAAGACATCGCCCTGCGCGCCAGCTATCAGCGCCAGATCGATATCTACGTGACACGGCTACAGAAGGAGGCCGACGATGGCCGCGCCAGCGGCACCAGCGACGGCTTGGCCAAGGCGCTCGTCAACTATCAGCAGATCCTCGTCTATGACCCGAGCAACCTGCGCGCCAAGGAAGGCCTGCGCACGATCGAATCGCAGGTCAAACAGGATTCGATGCTCAAGTACGCCCGCTCGATCAAGGACACCAAGCCGGACGAAGCGCTCGACATCGCCCGGCAGATCATCGGCGAAAACCCGCGCCATATTGGCGCCGTGCAGCTGAAAGACGATCTGGAGCAGCGCAAATCGCGTGAGGCGAGCCTGAAACCGGCGCTGGCGCAAACCCTGAAAAGCCCCATCTCGCTGCAATTCCGCGATCAGGCGATTTTCAGCGTGTTCGACATCATTTCCCGCATCGGCAAGGTCAACTTCATCTTCGACCGCGATGTGCCCTCCACCTTGCGCACCACGATCTACGCCCGCGATACGACGGTCGAAGACGTGATCAACCTGTTGCTGACCACCAACCAGCTCGACAAGAAGATCCTCAACGACAACACCATCCTGATCTATCCGAAGCGGCCCGATAAGGATCGCGACTACAAGGATCTGGTGATGCGCACCTTCTACTTGTCCAACGCCGACCCCAAGCAAGTGCTGGCGATGATCAAGCAAATGGTGAAGACCCGTGACGTCTATATCGACGAGCGCCTGAACATGCTGGTGATGCGTGACACGCCGGAAGCCATCGCCGTGGCCGAACGCCTGATCGCCGCGCAAGACCTGCCGCAATCGGAAGTGGTACTCGATGTGGAAGTGCTGGAGGTCAACAGCACCGATTTGCTGAACCTCGGTATCCAGTACCCGGGCAGCGTGACAGCGAATATCGGCGGCTTCACGGCCAGCGGCAATGCCTCAGGCGTAGCCGGCACGTTCAATCCAGGCGTGATGACGCTGAGCGAATTGCGCCACCTGAACAGCACCAACGCCCTCGTCAATCTCGGCACACCAACGATCACAGCCAATATGCTGCATCAGAAGGGCAACACCAATGTCTTGGCCAACCCGAAGATTCGCGTCAAGAACCGTGACAAGGCCAAGATCCTGATCGGTAATCGCGTGCCAGTCGTCACCACCACGGTATCCAATGGGGTCACCAGTGAATCGGTCACCTATCAGGATGTCGGCCTGACGCTGAATGTCGAACCCACGCTCACGCAGGACGCGGATATCTCGGTCAAGCTGACGCTGGAAGTGTCCAGCATCACCGACAAGAGCAAGACCAATTCAGGCACCGTGACCTACACCATCGGCACCCGTCGCGCCGAAACCAATATGAGCGCGCATGATGGTGAAACGCAGGTACTCGCCGGCCTGTTGCAGCGTAATGAGCAAGGTAGCGGCTCCGCGATCCCAGGCCTGGGTGAACTCCCGATTCTGGATCGCATTTTCGGCTCCAAATCAAACGAAAGCGACCGCACCGAACTGGTGTTGATGATCACCCCACGCGTCGTCCGCAACCTGCCCACGCCGAGCGGTTACATCACCAACTTCAACAGCGGCACCGACGGCCAGCTGACCACCGAACCGCTGCGACTGCGTGACACCTCGACCGTCAACGTCACCAGCAACGCCAACGGCGCGCCGGCACCGGCGCCCATGCCGGTCGACCAGCAACCCGTACCACAACCTGCTCCGCAGCCGGCGCCGCAACCGCAGGGCGAAACCACGCCAATCCCGCGCGCCAGCATGGGCCGGCATTGATCCGGTGAGCGCGAAGATGCCCCGGCACGGCCTATGTCAGCGCGGCTTTACGCTGATCGAGCTGATGGTCACCCTGACCATCCTCGCCGTGCTGGCGTCCGTCGCCCTGCCCTTGTCGCAGATCGCCGCCACGCGCAATCGCGAGGAGCAATTGCGCCAGGCGCTGTGGCAGATTCGCTCCGGCATCGACGCCTACAAACAGGCTGTCGACGATGGTCGCGTCACCAAATCGCTCGATGAAACCGGTTATCCGCCCACGCTGAAAGTGCTGGTCGATGGCATCAAGGATGCCAAGGACCCGACCGGCAAGAAGATCTACTTCCTGCGGCGGATTCCACGCGATCCCTTCTGTGATTGCGCCAGCAAGCTTGACGAGGAAACCTGGGGCCAGCGCAGCTACGCCAGCCCGGCGGATACGCCAGCCGAAGGGCGCGACGTGTACGATGTCTATTCGTATTCCACCGGGGTAGGCCTGAACGGCATCCCCTATCGCAACTGGTAAGACATCATGCCCCGCCACCGCCCTCGCGGCTTCACCCTGATCGAACTCCTGGTCGTGCTCGCCATCATGGCCAGTCTGCTGACGCTGGTCGTGCCGCGCTACTTCCAGCAGACCGATCGCGCCGCGGAAACCGTGCTCAAGCACAACCTCGTCGCCATGCGCGATGCGGTGGACAAGTTCTATGCCGACACCGGCCACTACCCGACCGATCTGGACGAGCTGGTCAGCAAGCACTATCTGCGCGAAGTGCCGCTCGACCCGATCACCGGGCGGCGCGATTCATGGAAGATCATCGCGCCGGAAGGCGGCACTGGCGTATATGACGTGAAAAGCGGCGCAGACGGAAACGGCAGCGATGGCCAGGCTTTCAACTCGCTCTAGCGCGATCTCCCGCCAACAGGGCATGCGTCCGAACCAGCAGGGTTTCGCCTATCTCTGGGCGCTGATGATGGTGCTGGTGATGGCCATCTATCTGAGTGAAGTCGGCGACGTGTGGAAAACCAAGATCCAGCGTGCGCATGAAGAAGAACTGCTCCGCGTGGGCGATCAGATCCGGCTCGCGATCAAGGCATATGCCGAGCAAGCCGGCAATCAATACCCCAAAACGCTGAACGATCTGGTGCAAGACCCCCGCAGCTCGACCCCCAAACATTACTTGCGCCACGCCTACAAAGACCCGATGACTGGCGATGACTGGGTTCTCATGAGTGGACCGAATGGCGGCTTCCTCGGCGTTTACAGCAAGTCGACGCTCAAGCCGATCAAGACGAGTAACTTCCCGACCCAATACAGCGGCTTCAACGACAAGACCACCTTTCAGGACTGGCGCTTTGCCTATTACCCGACGGGTGGCGGCGGGCGGCGCTAAGTATCGCTCGCCCACAATGAACCGTAGGGCGGGTTAGCAGCCTGCTGCGTAAGCCGCCGCATGCCGCTCAAATCTGCCCGAGAAACCAGTTCACGATGTAGAAGTGGTCTTCGAACAACTGTGTTTCCATCCGGCTGAATTCGAAGAGCGGCACCCAGGACGCGCGATCCGCGTCATCCCCACCGCGTACCTTGGGCAACCCTTCACCGGTCGGGGCCAGCTCAATCAGAAACGCATGCGTAATCGTGCGGCCACGCAGACTGCGTTGCGGGTGGTCGAACACGCGATTGGCACGAATAGAACCCGCCAGCACCGGCGCAGGCACCTTCAGTCGCGTTTCTTCCTTCAGCTCCCGAATGACTGCATCACGCACCAGCTCGCCTTGATCGACGAATCCCCCCGGCAGCGCCCATAGCCCCTTGCCCGGCATACCATGCCGGCGCACCAGCAAGATGTGGCCGGAATGGATCACCACCGCATCAACGGTGACGAAGGTCGGCGGATAGGGCGCAGCGGCCCAGCGCTGGCGGAAGTCGCGCAGATAGCGATGCTCGGCAGCAATCAGCGGGTAGACATCCCCTTGCCGGAAGCGCTGCAACCACGCGTATACAGCAGGCGGCAGCTTGTCGGCACATTCAGCAAAATGCTCACCGCCCTCGGCCAGAAAACAATCACGCAGCCGGGCCGCATCGATGCCCGGTTCGTCTGGCACTTCCAGCCGCTGCCATTGCGGGAACAGTTCGAGATAGTAGTTGTTGCGGTTGTGACTGCTGCCGACGAGGCCAACGCAGAATTCGGCGGCGCGATGGCCCAGGCTGGCGGTATCGACCGCAATCACCTTGTCGACGAGGTTTTGCACCTCCGTCACCCATTGCTGATCGTTGTACATCCGGTCCGAGCAACCCACCACGAACACCCGCTCCTGCCATTCGGCCGGCAGCGCAGCGCGCAGCATTTCTTCGCGCTCGGCAAATGTGAACGGGGTCCGCGGGCTGACGGCCTGGCGGGATGAGCCGCAAATGATGATCAGCTTGTCCGCCTGCGCCAATGCGGCCTCGATCACCTTGAGATGACCGAGGTGCACAGGCTGGAAGCGACCGATGAAAACGAGGTAGTCGTACTTCATACGCACGTGAGGAGCGAGGAGTAAGGGGTGAGGTGCAAAGGCAGGATATTCTTCATTTTTTACACCTCACGCCTCACTGATCACTGGTAGTAGCGCTTCGAGAATTCCAGCATCCGCTCGATGGGCAAGCGGGCTGCTGCCATCTGCGCATCGGTCAGATAGTCGATGCGCGTGCCCTCGCCGGCTTGCGCCCGCTTCACCGCTTCGATGCTGTTCATCTTCATGTACGGGCACTGGTTGCACTGGCAACCGGCATAGATCGGCGCTTGCTGGATGTTCAGGTCTGGCCGGGCCAGGCCCATGTTGTAGAGGATGCCGTCTTCGGTGGCGACGAAGATCACCGCATCCGGCTCTTTATCGAACGACTTGATCCAGTTCAACATGCCGCTGGTCGAGCCGACGTAATCGGCCTGCTGCAGCACTGGCAGCGGCGATTCCGGGTGAGCGATCAGGTACTTCGCACCCGCCACGCCGGCAAAGGCTTCATCCAGCGCGGCCTGATTGAATTTGTCGTGCACTTCGCACACGGCACTCCACAAGGGCATGCCGTAGTCGTACTGAAAGTTGAGGTAGGCGCCCATATTGCGATCGGGCGAGAAGATGACCTTTTTGCCGTCCGCATACAGGTGGGCAATGATGTCGTCCACATTGCGGCTGGTCACGATCCAGTCGGACAACGCTTTGTGCTCGGCCGAGCTGTTGATGTAACTCACGTGCACGTAATCGGCGTGATCTTCGCGCCATTGCTTGAGCGCGTTCACATCGGTCTGGGTAACGAGGGAACAGGTCGAACGCGAATCCGGCAGGATCACTTCGGCGTTCGGATTGAGAATCTTGGCCGTCTCTGCCATGAAACGCACACCGGCGAACACGATAGTGTCCGCGCCGCATTCCTTGGCATAGAGGGAGAGTTCCAGGCTATCGCCGACTTTGTCGGCCATCTGCTGGATTTCGGGCTGGGTATAGTAATGCGCCAGCGTAACGACTTTCTTGGACATGGGGTTCCTCCATGCAATAAAGGTGCGGGCTCATCCCGCAACCGGAACTGACCTCCCAAAGGAGATCAACGACATCAACACGTGGCACCGAAAAGCATCCGATGCATCCCACCGGATAGCGCCACGGCAACGATTTTATACGCTTGCTCAAGCAATTAGGAGCATCGACAGAAAATTTTCCAAGGACGGTGTTGACAGGCGACGAGCGGCTCACCATAATGCGCCTCTCTGTTGCAGCACGAAGACAGATGCGGGAGTAGCTCAGTTGGTAGAGCGCAACCTTGCCAAGGTTGAGGTCGAGAGTTCGAGACTCTTCTCCCGCTCCATATTTCTTCGTGCACTTGCAGCAAACTCCATGCGGGAGTAGCTCAGTTGGTAGAGCGCAACCTTGCCAAGGTTGAGGTCGAGAGTTCGAGACTCTTCTCCCGCTCCAGTTGCAGTAAAAAAAGGGAAACGCAGTTCTGCATTTCCCTTTTTTTAACCCCGCGGCGGGGTAGCAAAATGGTTATGCAGCGGATTGCAAATCCGTCTATGCCGGTTCGATTCCGACCCCCGCCTCCAATACGAAAGCCCTGACCTGCGTCAGGGCTTTTTTGTTTTTTCCCTTCTCGATCCCGCCATCCGTCAGCCTCACTGACGCGACCAGCCGATCCAGCCGGTGCGCCCCGCAGCCAAGGTTGATTGTCGCTGTCCCCATGCTAATGATTAACTTTCAGTCATATCGATTAGACATGCATGAATATCGTAAGCAACAGGGAGCGAAAGATGCGCATTCTGCTTGTGTCCTCGTCGTACAACAGCCTTTCCCAGCACGCCCATGTCGCCCTCACCCGGCTCGGGCATGAAGTCAGTGTTGAGTTGTTCCTGAGCGAGCGACACGTGCGCGATGGCGTGGCCCTGTTCAAGCCCGATCTGGTGCTGTGCCCGATGCTCAAGCAAATCCTGCCGGAGGATGTCTGGCACAGCACGCCTTGCATCATCGTGCACCCCGGCATCACCGGCGACCGGGGCTCCAGTTCGCTCGACTGGGCCATCTTGCGCCAGGATGCCGAATGGGGCGTGACGGCGGTGCAAGCGGCGCATGAAGTCGATTCCGGCCCGATCTGGGCCAGCCGCCGGTTCGCCATGCGGCCGGGCAGCAAGAGCAGCCTCTATCGCGACGAGCTGACCGTGGCAGCCGTCCAGGTGATCATCAAAGCCGTGCAACGCTTCGACAACGGCTTGTTCGTACCGGAGCCGCTCGATTACACCCGGCCGGAAATACGCGGCCGCTATTGCCCGACCATGCCGCAAACCGCGCGGGCGACTGACTGGGCAACGGATAGCGTGGCGACCATCGTCACCAAGATCCGCTCCGCCGATAGCAATCCCGGTGTGCTGGATACACTGTTCGACGAGCAGTACTACCTCTATGGCGCATGTCGCGAAGGCAAGCTGGTCGGCCCGCCCGGCAAGGTGCTGGCCCAGCGCGACGGCGCAATTTGCCGTGCCGCGACCGATGGCGCCGTCTGGATCAGCCACCTGAAGAAAGCCGCGGACAAGAGCAGCCCAGCCGGCAAGCGCCCTTTCAAACTGCCGGCGGCCGTGGCGCTTGGTGATCACCTCGACGACATCCCAGAACTACCCCTGCCCCTGCTCGTCGACGGGCAAGTCCAGACCTTCAAGGAAATCTGGTACGAGGAACAACGGGACGTCGGCTACCTGTACTTCGAGTTCTACAACGGCGCGATGGGGACCGCGCAGTGCCAGCGGCTAACCCACGCGTTTCTGCAAGCCGCCGCGCGCCCGACCAAGGTGCTCGTGCTGATGGGGGGCCGGGACTTCTGGTCCAACGGCATCCACCTGAACCTGATCGAAGCCGCGCAGGCTGACGGCCCCAACGGCGCCGCCGACGAATCGTGGCGCAACATCAACGCCATGGACGATCTGGTGCGCGCCATCATCGACGCCACGGACAAGATCGTGATCTCCGCCATGCACGGCAGCGCCGGCGCGGGCGGCGTGATGTTCGCTCTGGCAGCAGACAAGGTGTTCGTGCGCGATGGCGTGGTGCTCAACCCGCACTATCGCTCGATGGGCGGCCTGTATGGCTCGGAATATTGGACCTACCTGCTGCCACGGCGGGTCGGCAAAGCCTGGGCGGAACGGCTGACCAATCGTTGCCTGCCGCTCGGCTGCTGGAAAGCCAAGGAACTGGGTCTGATCGACGACGTAGTGCAAGACGACGACGAAGGTACCTCCACGTTTCATCGCCAGATCAGCCGGATCGCCGAAAAGATCGCTCACGACCCTGACTACAGCGCCGCTTTGGCCACCAAGCGCGAAGCCCGCGAGCACGACGAGCACGACAAACCGCTGGAACGCTATCGCGCCGAAGAACTGGAAAAAATGTGGGACAACTTTTACGGCGAGGATCACAGCTACCACGTGGCGCGTGCCCAGTTCGTCCACAAAGTCACGCCCAGCGAAACGCCGCTGTATTTGGCAAGGCACCGGCGGGGAGACGATGCCGGGCCTGGCGAGCCGATGTAGCCAGTTCCGACCCGATCGCTGCCTCATGAATACGCTCAGCACGACGACCACGAATAACGTAGCGGCTACGCTCGCAAAAGTGCGGCCGTGGCATTGGCTCATGGTTGTGGTCTGGCTGCTGGGAACAGCATGGGCGCTCTGGTGGTTTCAAGGGCGCAATCTACGGCCCTTTTCCCTCATGTCCGGCCAGACGGCGCATGTCGTCCCGTTCACGCGCCCGGACATCACACTACCGCCCTCATTCACCCAGCAGATCGGCGCAAACCACGCACCCGCCAAAGCACTGCTGGTGCACTTCTGGAACCCGGATTGCCCTTGCGCCCGCTTCAGCGATCTGCACGTCAAAGCATTGCTGGCAGCATTCGGCCCACAAGGCGTCACCTTGCTGGTCGTGCCCAAACCCGGCGTGACCGCTTCAGCACAACTTGCGGACAAAGTCCGCGCCACCTTCGGGCGCTCCGCCATCCTGATCGAACCAGCACAATGGCCAACTGCACTGACGGTGCCAGTCAGCCCAGCTACGGCGGTGTTCGATGGCAGCGGGCACCTCGCCTATCTCGGCCCCTATAGCCTCGACTCGTTCTGCAGCACCACTGACAACGGCCCGGCCGAGCGCGTACTGCAAGGCATTCTGGCTGGCTCACCCGTGAAGCTGGACAGCGTCGCTGCAGTCGGCTGCTTTTGCCCGTGGTCCGACCAACCCGGCGACCAGTCAGCCTAATAGCCCACGCCCATCAATTTCTTACGCAAAACCAATGAAAACTTGCCGAACAATGTCTTGTAGCCACTCAAGCGAACACCTATTTTAAGGTTACGCTCCCGCAACTCCGGCGCTCCCGACCACCGAAAAAGGCTCGTCCATGGATGCCACGCAAAACGCCCATCTGACCAAGCATTTCGTCAAAGTCGACCAACTCATGGTCAAGCTGCTCTGGATCATGGCTGCGGCCGCCCTGTTGCTGGCAACGTGGTACGGCACCTGGCTTGAAGCCCTGCTGATCGGCCTGCCGACCGCCCTGGTCGGCACGGTGCTGGTCTATCAAGCCCCCGGCCAGGCACTGACCCGCCACACCATCGCCGCCGCCTTCATGGTGTTCTCCGCCCTGCAAATCCACCAGGGCCACGGCATGATCGAGATGCACTTCAGCGTCTTCGTCTTCCTCGCCTTCTTGCTGTACTACCGCGACTGGTGGGTGATTGTGACGGCCGTGGTCGTGATCGCCACCCATCATCTGGCCGCCAATTATCTGCAAGCCGCCGGCTACGGCATCTACGTCTTCACCGAAACCAGCTACCTACGCGTGCTGCTGCATTACGTCTACGTGATCTTCGAGGCCGCCATCCTGATCGCGATGGCCTACCAAGGCCGCAAAGAGGCCGTCCAGAATGCCGAGCTGCACAACATCGCCTCCAACTTGGCGGTGGTGAACGAAAAGGTGAACCTCACTTTCCGGCAGGCCGGCGCAGCCAGCGAGTTCGCCAGCAACTTCAACCAGTTCATGCAGGTGATCCACAACGTGGTGCTGGAAGCGCAAAACGCCGCCCGCACGCTGCACGATGAAGCCGAAAAACTGGCCGAGAGCACCAGCTCATCGGTCGAAGACATGCACAAGCAAAAAGGGGAAGCCGAGCAAATGGTGGCGGCCATCAACGCACTGAGCGAAGCGCTCAACGATGTATCCACCCGCTCCAGCACCGCCGCCAACGCAGCGGTCAGCGCCGCCGAGCAAGCTGAACGCAACGCGGTCGATTGCGGCAGCGTGGTCGATACCAACATCACCACCATCAATCATCTGGCTGGCGAAGTGGAAGGCACCACCGGCGCCATGCGCCAGCTGGCCAGCCACAGCGAAGAAATCGGCCGGGTGGTCGACGTGATTCGCGGCATTGCCGATCAGACCAACCTGCTGGCGCTCAATGCCGCCATCGAAGCCGCCCGTGCCGGCGAACAAGGCCGCGGCTTCGCCGTGGTCGCAGATGAAGTGCGCACGCTGGCCCAACGCACCACCGAAGCCACGACCACGATCCAGAAGATGATCGAATTGCTGCAAGGCGGCAGCCACGACGCCCTCGCCGCGATGGAGCGCAGCCAGGGCAAGGCTGCTCATAGCGTCGAGCAAGCCCAACGAACCGGCGGGGCACTCAGCGACATCAATGACTCGATCAAGACCATCCACGCGATGAACGACGAAATCCACAGCGCCATCGCCAAGCAGGCCGAAGTCTCCCGCGAGGTGGTCAGCAAGCTGGGCTACGTCAACCGGCTATCGCAAGACGCCGCCAACTTCGCCGAGCGCTCGTTCTTTGCGAATCGGGAAATCACCCGGCTGGCCGGGAAGCTGCAGGAAGTGGTGGCGCAGTTTGTGGTTTAGGGAAAAGGCAGACACGTGTAGACACTGAGCACACGAAGTGCACGGAGAACAGAGAGAAAACCTTTGTAGGAGCGAGCTTGCTCGCGATGGCAACGGTGGATTATTCAACGCCGCCATCGCGAGCAAGCTCGCTCCTACATAAGGTGTGCTTTTCTCTGTGTTCTTTGTGTTCTCAACGGACTCTGTGTCTACAGGTTTTCGCCTTTGCCTTTCTCCATTGTTCAAGACTTCCAGTCTTGGCGTCCTAACTCACCCGCTTACGCAAATCCGGCAAAAACACCGTCAGCAAGCCCAGCAGCGGCAAAAACGCACACAGCCGGTAAACAAATTCGATGCCTTGCGCATCGGCCAGCTTGCCCAGCACGCCAGCGCCAATGCCGCCCATGCCAAACGCAAAACCAAAGAACAACCCCGACACCATCCCTACCCGCCCCGGCAGCAACTCCTGTGCGTAAACCAGAATGGCGGAGAACGCCGAAGCCAGGATGAAACCGATGATGAAAGTCAGCACGCCAGTCCAGGCAAGACCGACATAGGGCAAGGCCAACGTGAAGGGCGCGGCACCAAGGATCGAGAACCAGATCACGCGCTTGCGGCCGATCCGGTCGCCGATCGGGCCGCCCAGAATCGTGCCGGCGGCGACGGCGAACAGGAACACGAACAGGTGCAGCTGGGCGGACTGTACCGGCAGCTGGAAGCGCTTCATCAGATAGAAGGTGAAGTAGCTATTGATGCTGGCGAGATAGAAATACTTCGAGAACACCAGCGCCATCAGCACCGCCATCGCCCACGCCACTTGCCGTTTGGACAAACCGTTATCGACCACGGCGCGCTTCGCACCCGAGCGATGCTGGTGCTTGTACCAGCCGCCGATCTGCCACAGCACGCCAATTCCGATCAGCGCCGCCAGTGAAAACAAGGCCACGCTGTGCTGACCGTTCGGGATGATGATCAGCGCCGCCAGCAACGGCCCCATGGCGCTACCGGCATTGCCGCCAACCTGAAACACCGATTGCGCCAGACCATGTTTACCACCCGACGCCAGCCGCGCCACACGTGATGATTCAGGATGGAAAATCGATGAGCCGGTCCCCATCAATGCCGCCGCAACCAGCAACATGCCGAAGTTCGGTGCGAACGCCAGCGTCAGCAAACCGGCCAGACTGCAGGTCATGCCGAACGGCAGCGAATAGGGCTGCGGATGCTTGTCGGTGTACATGCCGACCATCGGCTGCAGCAGCGAGGCGGTGATCTGATAGGTCAGCGTGATCAGGCCGATCTGCGTGAAACTGAGATGGAAATTGCTTTTCAGCAACGGGTAGATGGCGAGGATCAGCGACTGGATCATGTCGTTGATGAAGTGCGAAAAACTGATCGCCCCCAACACGTTGAAACCGGTCCGCTCTCGCGCCGGATTGCCGCCGGCCGTGGCAACGGCGCTATTGGATTCGCTCATGGCTTGCTCCGGAAAATGACAGAAACATCGCCATGCTAGTCGCCAGACCAAGGCCCGTCCTGCGAGAATAAGACAATATTCGTCGAGAAACGGACATGACCATTCCCATCAACGATCAACCGCCGCGCTACCTGCAATATCACAGCAGCCAGCTACCGGTCGTCGC
This sequence comes from Andreprevotia chitinilytica DSM 18519, assembly GCF_000711875.1. Taxonomy (GTDB): domain Bacteria; phylum Pseudomonadota; class Gammaproteobacteria; order Burkholderiales; family Chitinibacteraceae; genus Andreprevotia; species Andreprevotia chitinilytica. The sequence goes on along the minus strand of NZ_JONM01000002.1, from coordinate 228,444 downwards.
CATGGCGGCGGACTACACACCCGACCACGTCACCGCATGGCACCAACACCCGCATGCGCAGCTGATCCATGCGGTGCAAGGTGTGATGATCGTCTCCACCGCTGGCGGTCGCTGGGTCGTGCCGCCAAGCCGCGCGTTGTGGATGCCGGCCAACGTCGAACATCACGTCCGCATGGTCGGCCACGTGCAGATGCGCACCGCCTTCATTCGTCCGGATGCTGCGCCGGGCCTGCCGCAGCAATGTGCGGTGCTGGCCGTATCACCGCTGATGCGCGAGCTGATTCTTGCGGCCATCGACTTGCCGCAACCGTATGCCGATGATTCCCGCGCTGGCCGGCTGACGCGGCTGCTGCTCGACGAAATCCTGCTGCTGCCCACCCTGCCACTGCATTTGCCCCGCCCGACCGACCCGCGCCTGCAAACCATCTGCAATGCACTCGCCGCCGAACCGGATTCGCTCGCCACCGCAACACAATGGGCCGAACGCCTGGGCATCGACGCCCGCACCATTCAACGCCTGTTCGCCCGTGAAACCGGCATGACCTTCGGCCAATGGCGACAACAGGCGCGGCTGTTGGCGGCGCTGGAACGGCTGGCGACCGGCGCAAAGGTGGTCGATGTGGCACTCGACTGCGGTTACGACAGCCCCAGCGCGTTTACCGCCATGTTCCGCCGCCACTTTGGTGTCGCTCCGAGCGCGTTTTTCCGGTGATTGGCGGGATAAAAGACACGTATTTCGGCTACAATTGCCCCTTTTCGCCCCACAGAATTCCGCAGGAGAAATGACCATGTCGATGGCTGACCGCGACGGCTTTATCTGGTACGACGGCAAACTGGTGCCGTGGCGCGAAGCGACCACGCACGTACTCACCCACACGCTGCACTACGGCATGGGCGTATTCGAAGGCGTGCGCGCCTATGAAACCAGCAAGGGCGCTGCAATCTTCCGCCTGCAAGACCACACCAACCGCCTGTTCAATTCGGCCAAGATTCTCGGCATCAACCTGCCGTTCTCCAAAGAAGAAATCAACGCCGCCCAACTCGCAGTGATCCGCGAGAACAAGCTCAAATCCGGCTACCTGCGCCCGATGGCGTTCTACGGCCCGGAAAAGCTCGGCATCGCCCCGCCGGCCAACAATGTGCAAGTGATCGTCGCCGCCTGGCCGTGGGGTGCTTACCTCGGCACCGAAGGTCTGGAGCGCGGCATCCGCGTCAAGACCTCCAGCTTCAGCCGTCACCACGTCAATGTGACGATGTGCAAGGCCAAGGCCAACGGCAATTACATGAACTCGATCCTGGCCCATCAGGAAGCAGCCCAAGACGGTTACGACGAAGCGCTGTTGCTGGATGTGGATGGCTACGTGGCCGAAGGTTCGGGCGAGAACGTCTTCGTCATCCGCGGCGGCAAGCTCTACACGCCGGACCTGACCAGCTGTCTGGACGGCATCACCCGCAACACGGTGTTCCAGATCGCCAGCGAAATGGGCGTACAAGTGATCGAGAAGCGCATCACCCGCGATGAAATCTACATCGCCGACGAAGCGTTCTTCACCGGCACCGCCGCCGAAGTCACCCCGATCCGCGAACTGGACAACCGTCCGATCGGCATCGGCTCACGTGGCCCGATCACGGCGGAAATCCAGAAGCGTTACTTCGACATCGTGCAAGGCCGCGACGAGAAGCACGCCGATTGGCTCACCCTGGTTTGATCGCAAGGAACAACGAGATGAGCGTTCAAAAAGAAAACACCCAACGCGTGATCGAAGTCGGCGCTGCCGACTTGCCGCTGCACTGCCCAACGCCGGACCAGGTCGCCTGGAACTCGCACCCCCGCGTGTTCCTGCCGATCGAAAAATCCGGCGAGGCGCTGTGCCCGTACTGCGGCACGCTGTACAAATTGCGTGCCGGTGAAGTGATCAAGGGTCACCACTAAGAGCCACCAACAAAACCCTGCTGGCGTTGCTGTGCTCGCTTGCCGTACCAGTTGTACTGTCTGCGCTTCGCACGCCTAGCCAGCACCGCTACGCTGGGTTTTGTTAGCGGCTCTAACCGGTGACTGATAAAAGCAAAGCGGCGTCGTGACGCCGCTTTGTCGTTGGAAGACATGAAACGAATCCTGATAGTCGCCCCCGCCTGGGTTGGCGACGCCATCATGGCCCAGCCGCTGTATGCGCGGCTCAAGGCCAAGCATCCCGGTTGCGAGATCGACGTGCTCGCGCCGGCGTGGACGCGCCCGTTGCATGCCCGCATGCCGGAAATCAGCGAGTCGTTCGACAACCCGTTCGGTCACGGCGAACTCAAGCTCGGCGCACGCTGGAAGCTGGCCCGGCAACTGAAAAAACGCCGCTACGACCAAGCCATCCTGCTGCCGAACTCGCTCAAGTCGGCCCTGATCCCGTTCTTTGCCGGCATCCCGCTGCGTACCGGCTGGACCGGCGAAGCGCGTTATTGGCTCGTCAACGACATCCGCACGCTCGATACCTTGGCCCTGCCACAAATGGCGGAACGCTTCGCTGCCTTGGCCGAAGACAGCGGCGTGCCGTTGCCCCGCCCGCTGCCTTACCCGCAGCTGCATGTGAACGATGCCGAGCGCCAAGCCACGCTCACCAAGCTTGGTCTCCATCTCGATCAGCCCGTCATCGTCTGTTGCCCCGGTGCGGAATATGGCCCGGCCAAGCGCTGGCCAGCGCGGCACTTCGCCGAGTTCGCCCGCCAATGCCTCGCGCGCGGTTTGCAGGTGTGGCTGCTGGGTTCCGCCAAGGACCGCGAGATTGCCGACGAAATCGAAGCGCTCGCCCCCGGCGTCCACAATCTATCCAGCCGCACCACCTTGGCCGAAGCCATCGACCTGATGAGCTTCGCCCGCGTCGCCGTCTGCAATGATTCCGGCCTGATGCACGTGGCCGCTGCGCTGCAAGTGCCACTGGCTGCCATCTATGGATCGAGCAGCCCAGAGTTCACCCCTCCCTTGTCCAACCATGCCGAGATCGTCACGCTTGATCTCGAATGCAGCCCCTGTTTCGAGCGCATCTGCCCGCTTGGCCATATGAATTGCCTGAACCAGCTCGAAGCCGACCGCGTCACTGCGGCGGTATCCCGGCTGGCCCCCGATCTGTGGCCCGCGCCGCCTACCGCATCGATCCATCTGACCCCCATCTAACCCGTTCCGAGACCTCTGAGACCCGCCCATGGAATTCCTCGACCTCTCCCCGATTTCCCGCGTTGCCGGCAGCGTCGACCTGCCCGGTTCTAAGAGCATCTCCAACCGCACCTTGCTGCTGGCCGCGCTCAGCCGGGGCGAGACGCTGGTGAAGGGCCTGCTGGCCTCGGACGACACGCAACGCATGCTGGAAGCATTGGCTGCGCTCGGTGTGAAGTGGGAACAGCTGGGCGACAGCCGCGATTTCCGCGTTTGGGGTTGCGGCGGTGATTTCCCGGTGAAGGATGTCGACCTGTTCCTTGGCAACGCCGGCACCGCCTTCCGCCCGTTGACTGCTGCGCTAGCGTTGGCTGGTGGCACCTACAAATTGTCCGGCGTGGCCCGCATGCACGAGCGGCCAATTGGTGACTTGGTCGATGCATTGCGCCAAGCCGGCGCGCAGATCGAATACCTCGGCAACGACGGCTACCCGCCATTGCAGATTCGCCCCGGCACGATCGGCGGCGATCGCGTTGCCGTGAAGGGCAATGTATCCAGCCAGTTCCTCACCGGCCTGTTGATGGCCCTGCCGCTGACCGGCCGCGATTTCACTGTGGAAGTGATCGGCGAGCTGATCTCCAAGCCGTACATCGAAATCACCCTGAATCTGCTGCAACGCTTTGGCATCAAGGTGGAACGCAACGGTTGGAACGCGTTCTTCATTCCCGGCCTGCAGACCTACACCAGCCCGGGCGAAATCTTTGTCGAAGGCGACGCCTCCAGCGCGTCCTACTTCCTCGCTGCCGGTGCCATCGGCGCGAATGCCGATGCCCCGGTCACAGTGACCGGCGTTGGCAGACAGAGTATTCAAGGCGACGTGCGCTTTGCAGAGGCACTGGAAGCAATGGGCGCCGTCATCGAGCGTGGCGACGACTGGATCAGCGCCAGCCGCCCGGCCTCCGGCAAGCTCAAGGCCATCGACATGGACTTCAACCACATCCCCGATGCCGCCATGACCATCGCCATCGCCGCGCTATTCGCCGAAGGCACCACCACGCTGCGCAATATCGAAAGCTGGCGCGTGAAGGAAACCGACCGCCTCGCCGCAATGGCGACCGAGCTGCGCAAGCTCGGCGCAACAGTGGAAGAAGGCCAGGACTACCTGCGCGTCACCCCACCGGCCGAGCTCACACCGAATGCCGCCATCGCCACCTACGACGACCACCGCATCGCCATGTGCTTCTCGCTGGCTGCGCTTGGCGGCGTGCCGGTACGGATTCTCGACCCGGGCTGCACGGCCAAGACGTTCCCGACTTATTTTGACGAGTTGGGGCGGATTAGCAGCTGATTCAGCTTCCCGTCAAACGCTTTCTCCCCTCTCACGCTTGCGGGAGAGGGGCCGGGGGAGAAGGTCGTGCAACCTTCAATGACCTTGCTAGCACCCTCTCCCTAGCCCTCTCCCACAAGTGGGCGAGGGGACGAAAAACACCCCCTTCACCCCGGCAACGTAGCCGGACGGCTTTGCCGGCCGGGGTGACACCGCGTCAAGAACCATCCCGGCCCGAGATCACATCGCCCCCGGCCGGCAAAGCCGTCCGGGCTACAAAACCTTCGCGCCCTCGTCACCCCAACCGCTCCACAATAAAATCCACAAACGTGCGCAACTTGGGCGTCGGCCGCGAATCCTTGGTTCGCACGATATGAATCGGCCGCTGCGGCAACTCCCAATCGGGCAACAGCTGCACCAACTGCCCCGATTCCACCGCATCCGCCAGCAACACATCAGCCTGCACCACCACCCCCATGCCGGCTAGCGCGGCAGTCTTCAATGCCTGACCGTTGTTGCTGACGAATCCCCCCTTCACCGGCACGCGCGCCGTTTCATCGCCACGCGTAAAGCGCCATTCATGCCGCCGCCCCCACGGCATGAAGCCAAGGCAATCGTGCTGCGCCAAATCCGCCGGATGCTGCGGCATGCCGCGCTTGGCCAGATACGCCGGGCTGGCCACCGCCAACATGCGCGACGGCTGCAACGGCCGGGCGATGAGGTTGGGGTTATCCAGCCGACCGGAGCGAATACCGACCTCGAATCCCTCTTCCACCAGATCGACCACCCGGTCATTCAAGGTCAGCTCCACCCGCACATTCGGGTAACGCGCCATGTATTCGCCAATCAGCGGCACCAGCTTGTGCGCCCCGTACGACACCGCCGCCGTCAGCCGCAGCGTGCCTTGTGGCACGGCGCGCAACTCCTCGACCACCTGATCCGCCACATGCACGGTGCTCAGCACATCGCGACAGCGCTCCAGATAAACGCTGCCGATCTCGGTCAGGCTGTGACGGCGCGTAGTGCGATCCAGCAGTCGTGTGCCCAGCTGGGTTTCCAGCGCACGCACGTGGTTGGCAACCATGGTGGTCGACAGGCCGAACTCATCGGCCACCGCCGCGAAGCTGCCCTTTTCAACCACGCGCACAAACACCGCCATGCTGGTCAGTCGATCCATATCCGTTCATCCCTGTTCAAGCGCGCCATTCCAAAGCAAAAGTGTGGAATATCCAAAGTCTTGCGCAGTTTATCAATCGGGGCACCGCGAACAGAATCGTTTCATCATCAACCCCCACCCAACCGGCGAGGAAACCACAATGACACGCGCATCCTTCTTGCACCGCTGCTTTCTCCCCCGTACCGCCCTGCTGCTGGCGCTGGCAGGCGGCCATGCCTTCGCCGCTACCACCCCGCCGGCCACGCTGGCATTGCCTGCCGACTGGTATCCCGAAAGCCTCGCCACCGGGCCGGATGGCTCGTTCTATGTCGGTAGCTGGCGGCAAGGCGCGGTAGCCCGCATCAAGCTAGACGGCAGCACACCGGAAACCCTCGTGACACCGGGCTCCAACGGTCTGGGCAATGGTCAGGGTGTACTGGTCGATGCCGAGCGCAAAGTGCTATGGGTCTGCTCTGGCAACCTCGGCTTTACCACCGTCCCGTCCACACCCAGCGCACTGAAGAGCTACGACCTCGCTACCGGTGCGCCAAAGGCTAGCTACCCGATGCCGGACAAGGGCTATTGCAACGATCTGGCAAAAGACAGCCACGGCACGCTGTATGTGACCGACTCCTTCAATCCGCGTGTATTACGTCTGCGTCCGGGCGAGACGACGCTCTCGGTGTGGAAGGAAGATGCTGCATTTGCCGTCGGCAAGGACGGTTACTTTCTGAACGGCATCGCCATCGATCGCGATCAGCGCGTGTACGTGAGCGCAGTCTCCGCCGTGCCCTTCCTGTTCCGCATGGATGTGCAACCGGATGGTTCAGCCAGCGCCATCACCCGCGTCGACACGCCACGCCCCCTGAAAAATGCCGACGCCATCCGCATGGCCGGGCCGGATCGGCTGGTGATCTTCGAGAGCAACGCCTTTGGGAAGGACGGCCCTTATGGCGGGCAGATCAGCGTCGCCAAAGTCACCGGCACGCAAGCCGTGCTGCAGACCATCGTGACCGGGCTCAACGATCCGTCATCCGGCGTGATCGTGGGCAACCGCGTGTATTTCATCGAATCGAAATACTCGCTGCTGTTCAGCCGCAAGCCCGAACAAGTGCCGCTCGGCGTGCCGTTCGACCTGCAATCCGTTGAACTGCCGCAGTAACGCTTTCGTAGCCCGGACGGCTTGGCCGGCCGGGGTTGCAATGCGAACATTCTCGGCCGGATTGGATGGAAATGGGCTGGCTATCCATCACGCCTTTAAGCCAAGGCCGATACTGCCATTGGCACCGGGCCGATATCCTCTCAGCCTTCCTTTTTCCCCGGCCTCGGGCCTTGTCATGCGCAATACCAAGCCCTACGCCAAATTCATCCTGTCCGCCGTTAGCGTGTTGTTATGTGGCATCGCCCCCACCCACGCCTGGGTCGGCAATGCCTTGGAGCGACGCGTGTGGCAGATGAATATCACGCAGCGACAGCGTGAATGGGCCAAGGCCGAAATATTGCGCCAACGGCTCGAACGCAATGCCGACATGCGCTAGATGCCCCCCTCAATGCCATCAACAAACCCGCCTTTACGGCAGGCTTTGTTTTTTTACGCAAGTTGGCTCGTACCGCACTCTTCAACGCAAAGCCGCCTCTCTCAAGGCGGCTTCTTTGTTGCATCAACGACCATCGATCACTCCGATTTTCGATCATTCGCCGGTATTCATTGGAAATCCGCGTTTCTTCAATCACCTTGCGTCGTTCTGCTGCCATGCGCGGCGCCGAGGCATTGGAGAAGGTTATTGACGAAGCCGTCACAGCGATCCGCCTGCAGCGACGGGACCCCAAGGCATGATGCGGGTGTTTCACAAAATCAACGCCCCGCTTCTTGCGGGGCGTTTTTACAGCGCTGGCTACAAATTTAAATGGTTGATGCTCAATACCGCCCACGCTTGATCAGTGACGCATATTGCAAAGCGGAAATGCCGTTGAAGACGAAGCTGATGCCGACCAGGGTGCCAATCGCCCACAGGCCGCTGGCGGGCCATTGCGCAGAGAGCATGAAGCCCAGCAGCGTGGTGATGATGCCGTCGAACAGCATCCAGATTGAGCCGGGCAGTGCACGGATGCCGACCCAGGCGACGATGCGGAAGATGCCGGTGGCAATGAACAGCCAGGCGATGGCGAGGGTGAGCGAGGCGACGGCTTCGATCGGGCTGCAGAGCAGGTAGCCGCCGCCAACGATCAGGACCAGTGCGGCGAGCACGTGCCAGATGCGGCCCATGGCGTGTTGTGGCTGGAAGGCGAGCATCAGCTGCAAGACGCCGGCGGCGGCGACCAGGCCGGCAAACAGCATGGCAATCGCGATGCTGCTGGCGAGCGGGGCAACGATGCTGATGATGCCGACAACGATCAGGATGATGGCCAATGGCTTGGCGTAGTTGGTTTCGGTTGGGGTGAGCGACATGGTGACTCCTTGGTTGATTCCGGTTCGCCGGCGGGGCCGGGATGGAATGGCGGCGTTAGGGAGTCGGGAATGTAGCGCGGCGTGGGTTGGGTGTATCTGCGACGATTCTGATAATTCAGCCCTTGGTAATTAATTGCGGCCAATTACATTTTGATTCAATTGGATCGTGGATTTTTGGGGGAATTGGGCTATCGCAACATCCGCTATTGCGTTTTGCGCGAATTTGAATTCACGCCCGATGGATTTCCATCAAATTGCAATTGCGTCCGGATATTGAATTTTCATTTCAATATGCAGCCCGGATGGTTTTACCGGCCGGGAAGATACGGGTAAGGCGTTGGGTAAAGCCCCGGCCGGTAAAGCCGGCCGGCCTACGGGACGGCCGCTCAAACCTGTGGCACCGTCACCAACATATTGGCATCGCGGCTCAGTAGCCAACCGCCGTTGCGCTTCTCGAATACCGTCAGCGTGTTACCGGCCCGGTGCACGGGTTCGCCGCCGGTGCGCGGGGTGATGGTGACGGCGAGCGTGGTCCAGCAATGGGCGTGATCGCCGTGGATGCGGATTTCTTCAATGGTCGAGGTGTAGTCGATGCAGAACTGGCTGATGGCACTGCGGAACGCGGCAGCGAATGTATCTGCGCCACGCATCGGCGGGCGGCCGGGCTGCAGGAATACGGCATCGTCGGCGCAGAGGTCGATCAGCTGCTGCACATCCCCGGCCAGCGTGGCTTGGCGCCAAGTCTCGAACCAGGCACGAATTGCTTGTCCATCGTTCATCATTTCATCCTTTTCCAAAACGCCGGGCCTGATTGATTGGTTTGACTCTTATTGGTTTGACTCTTATTGGTTTGATTCAATGGTTCAATTGAATCAGCCGGATTGATTGGTCTTTAAATAAAGAGAATGAAGAAATCCCGACATGAGATCGCACTCAATCACCGCAGGCTAGGCCAATCCAGCCAATAACGCCTGTTCATCCACCACATCAACCTGCTGCTGCCGCATAAAGCGCTCGGCGTATTCCAGATACACTTTTTGCCGGATAAAGAGCCGGAACAGGCCAGGGTCGACATGGCCTTCGCGGGCCATGCTGGCCATGATCTTGAGCGATTCAGAGAGCATCTTGCCCTTCTTGTACGGTCGATCGATCGCGGTGAGGGCTTCGAAGATATCGGCAATGGCCATCATTCGCGCCGGCAGGCTCATATCGCCGCCCCTGAGCCGCTTCGGATAGCCGTTGCCGTCCATTTTTTCGTGATGACCACCGGCAATTTCCGGCACCTGTTGCAGATGCTTGGGGAACGGCAGTTTTTCCAGCATGACGATGGTTTGCACGATGTGCTGGTTGATCTTGTAGCGCTCTTCGGCGGAGAGCGTGCCACGCGCGACAGCAAGGTTATAAAGCTCGCCGCGGTTGTAGAGGTACTCCGGCTCTTTCATGTCGAAGCCGTAACCGGCCGGCAGAACATCATGCGGGCCGCGCATGAACAAGTGTTCTGGTCGGTCGACAAGCAGGGGTTCATCCACCGGCAACAGCGATTCGGGCGCTCTGGCCTTGCGCTCGGCTTCTTCGTACGAAATACCGATCCGGTCGGATATCGTGCGCCGCCAAGTCTTCGCGGCGATGGTTTTCAGGCGCTCCACGCGCTCCGGGGCCATGAATTCGCCTCCGAGATTGCATTCGCCGATAAAGGCGAAATCGTCGTCGAGCCGGCGCAGTTGCTGGTCGAGGATTGTTTTGAGTACGGCCGGATCGCCGCCGACAGCGACCGCTTGCCAGTAAGAAAGCTCGGCATCGCGCTTGAGCACCTCAAAGCGCATGCGGACTTCGTGGATGCGGTCGTAGAGGGTTTCGAGCTTGGTGGCTTTGTCGACCACGTATTCCGGTGTCGTCACCTTGCCGCAGTCATGCAACCACGCGGCGATGTGTAGCGCCTCCCATTCATCCAGCGTCGGGTTGAAATCGGCGTATGGGCCTTCGATTTCGCGTTCGGCAGCACGGGCCAGCATCTTGGTGAGTTCCGGCACGCGCTGGCAGTGGCCGCCGGTGTAGGGGCTCTTGGCGTCGATGGCGCCGGCGATGAGCTGGATAAAGGCTTCCAGCAGGTGCTTTTGCTCCAGCACCAGCTGTTGGGCTTCGATGGCGATGGCGGCCGAGCCGGAGAGCGCTTCGACCAAGGCAATCAGCGACGCATTGACCAGGTATTCCTCTTCATCCTGCAGCAACAGCAACACGCCCAGACATTCGTTGAGCTGGTTCTTGAGCGGCACCGCCAATACGGTCAGCGGGTGGTCGAATTCGCTCACGTGATCAAAGCGCTCGGTGAGCTCGGCCGGGCTGAAGGATTCACTGACGGTATTGCCATAGAGATAAGCCTGCATGGCGGGATGCGTGTCGTCACGGCCGCCGATCAATGTCGCCAACTTGTTACCGTCGAACGCTTGCTCGCCCCAACGGGCTTGCACTGGCTTGAGGCCACTTTCCTCCTGGAGGTACACCACCCCGCCGCGGCCGTGCGAGATATCTGCGGTTTCTTCGAGAATGCGTGCGATCAGCGAATCGAAGCGCCGCTCGCTGGCCAGTGCCATGCCGATATCGAGGAAGTTGCGGATCGTGGCTTTGGCTGTCCCCATCGCTTGCGCGAGTTCGTCGATTTCTTCAATGCGCGAGCGCACGGTGAGGGTGGAGTCGAACTGGAGCGCCTGAATCTGCTTGGCTTCTTCGAGCAGGGCCTTGATGGGTTGCGACGCCAGCCGCGACACCCAGAGCGCGATGGCGATAGCGATGATCAACATACCCGCGGAGATTTCCATCGCGCGGTTGCGCACGTTGATGGCATCGCTGAGCAGCTCACTCTGTGGCGCGGCAATTGCCAGATGCATTGGCGTTCCGCCGGGCACTGGAATGGTCGCCAGATAACCTTGCCAGGCGATGCCGCCTGAATCGAAGGTCGGCATCGAATTGCCGGCCTTGGCCGCTTCGACCAGCTGCGATAACGCCGGCACGTGCAAATCGTCCAGCTGCCGGAGCTGCGCACCACTTTGGGTCTGGAGCATCACGCGGGCGGGGTCGCGATAGGCCAGCACCTGCCGTTGATCATCGAACAAGGCCAGTTCGGAATTGGGCGTGATGCGTTGTGCGGCGAGCAGGTTGCTCAGGCTATCGAGCGTGATGTCGGCCGCAACCACGGCTTCGCTGTTTTCGCTACGCCGCGAGATCGTGGTCCCGACTTCCTTGACCGTGAAAAACAGGTAAGGCCGGGTGAAGGACACATCACGCTGCGTGCTCGCGGCCACATACCACGGTCGCTGACGTGGATCGAACTGGTAAGTAGGCTCGGAGCGCTGCTCGATCATTCGCAGGCTGCTGTTGTAGAACAAATAGCGTCCGTCGACATCGGCACCGTGGCGTTCGACGCTTTGCACCATGTACATCGCACCATCCGGGGCATTGAAATGTTCCCGCAGAGCCGGGGATTGGTCGAGGCGCCGCACCAGGAAAAAGTCGCCGTTGTCATAGCCGATATACACCGATGCCAAACCGAGCGAGCCACGCAATATTTCGGCGAAATACGGGAAGCTGTGCAGACGCTCGTACAGCGAGCCAGCTTCCATCACCCCCTGGTGCGACAGCAGGTTCACCACCGTGGAGGTTGGCGTATAGCGGCGTTCCAGCTCGCGCACGGTTTGATCGCCAATGCGGCTGAACAGCGCACCGGAGGCTGTCAGCAACATCCGGCTGGTCTGGCGGTACTGATAGACAATGTTGACGAGCGCAAAGACCACGAGCAGCGCGACGAACAAAATCGAGATATAGGCATACAACGGATAGCGCCGGTGCTTGCCGCTTCCGTCCCGTTGCTTAGGCATCAATGTCCCCTTCTTTCTGGAAAGCCTACCCGTCGATTACACACACGACAAGACATGACAAACCCGCTGGTTAGCATTTGTTGCCTGCGACAACATCAGGTACGGATTGGTGGAATCGGCAAGGGCTTGGCAGCGCCGGCTGGCTTGCTCCCATGCTAAAATCCCAACCTCATATTTTTCTGTTTTGGCCGACGTGTTTCCCCGTCCGCCGTCCTTGTTACCCACTTGTCCCCTCCTACGGAGAGCAGCATGAGCACATCGATATTTGCCGCCGTCGAAATGGCGCCGCGCGACCCGATCCTGGGTCTGAACGAAGCCTTCAACGCCGATACCCGCACCACCAAAGTAAATCTGGGTGTGGGTGTCTACAGCGACGACAACGGCAAGATTCCGCTGCTCGCCGCCGTGAAGGCTGCTGAAAAGGCTCGCCTGGAAACCCAACCGGCACGGGGCTATCAGCCGATCGAAGGCCTTGCTGCCTACAACAACGCGGTGCAGAACCTGCTGTTCGGCGCCGGCTCCGAACTGACCACCTCCGGCCGCGTGATCACCGCCGAAGCGCTGGGCGGCACCGGCGCGCTGAAAATCGGCGCGGACTTTCTCAAGCGCCTGAACGCCGATGCCAAGGTCTATATCAGCGATCCGAGCTGGGAAAACCATCGTGCGCTGTTCGAGTCGGCTGGCTTCACGGTCGAAAACTATCCGTATTACGACGCAACCACCCGTGGCGTGAACTTCGCCGCCATGAAGGCCGCACTGCTGTCTTATGCACCGGGCTCGGTGATCGTGCTGCATGCTTGCTGTCACAACCCGACTGGCGCTGATCTGAACGAAGCGCAATGGGCCGAAGTGGTCGAAGCCTGCCGTGAACGTGGCCTCGTCCCGTTCCTCGACATGGCTTATCAAGGCTTTGCCGATGGCATCGAGCCAGACGCGATCGCGGTGCGCCTGTTCTCCGCCTCCGGCCTGCAATTCTTCGTGTCCAGCTCGTTCTCGAAGAGCTTCTCGCTGTATGGCGAACGGGTTGGCGCGCTGTCGATCGTGTCGTCTTCGAAGGAAGAAGCCGGCCGCGTACTGTCGCAACTGAAGCGCGTGATCCGCACCAACTACTCCAACCCGCCGATCCACGGTGGCGCGGTGGTTGCTGCGGTGCTGTCCAGCCCGGAACTGCGCCAGCAGTGGGAAGACGAACTCGCCGGCATGCGTGACCGCATCCGCGCCATGCGCGTCGGTCTGGTCGAGGCATTGAAGGCCAAGGGCGTCACGCAGGACTTCAGCTTCGTCAGCGCCCAGCGCGGCATGTTCTCCTACACCGGCCTGACCGCCGCGCAGGTGGAAACGCTGAAGAACGACTTCGGTATCTACGCCGTTTCGACTGGCCGTATCTGCCTGGCTGCCCTCAACAGCAAGAACATCGACTATGTGGCTGAGTCGATTGCCAAGGTGCTGTAACACGCTCCGTTGGTAACACTGCAAAACAACACCCCAGCCTAGGCTGGGGTGTTTGTTTTTAGGCGTTGGGTTCTTGATGAATCAAGGTGGCCAAACATTGTAGGAGCGAGCTTGCTCGCGATGACGACGAGGAACGACTCCCCATTGCCATCGCGAGCAAGCTCGCTCCTACAAAAGCAACCGCAACACAGCGTCTAATGCTCAGCTTTTTTAGCCGCGCCCGGCTTATCCGTTGGCCCCGATGCCTGGGTCGCCAGACAATTCTTCCAGTCCGTCCCCTTCTGGCCAGTCGTCAGCACGCAATCCCCCTTGCGGGACAACTGCGCCGCGATAGCGCTGTTCGCCGGCGGGGGGGTCACGGCAGCGGCTACGGCGCTGGCTTGCGACGGCGACTCTTGCTGGGCGTGATGATCGACGGCTTGTTTGGCTTCATCCAGCTTGAGCTCCAGATTGTGGATCTCGTCACGCTTTTCCTTCAGATCCTCGCGCATCTTTTCGATCCGGCCTTCGGCCTCTTTGCGTAGTCCGTCGGTGTCCTGCAGCGCGATTTTCAGTTTGGCGATCTGATCGACATAGCTTTTGCGCTCGAACTGCCGCTTGGCCATGCCAAGCCCGACGCCGACAAACAGCGCCAACAACAGCAGAACGACGCCACCGCCGATCAGTGCCGGCAGCAACCAACGTTTACCGCCAGACGGCGCGGCGGCCTCGGCATCATCAGTCGCGGATTTTTCAGGGGTGTCGGACATGGTGTTTGGACTATCCGTATCAATGAATTCAAGGCCGCTAGCCGGGCGCTTCACCGTCTGGTCAGCCGCTCAGCCCCAACCAACACTTATTTGTACGGCATGACTGCACAACAATGCCAGGGCGGCTTTGTCCGCTGCACTTAGAAGCTGGTGGAACCAGGGACGAGCTTGTTCAGTACATCGTTCAGCATCGGCAACTCGCCGGTGTGGTCGAACGGCACGCCATCCGGGCGCAACGGCACGAAAAGCTTGCCAGTCAGCCGGTAGCTGCCCCGCTGCTGCAAGGCTCGCCATGCCTTGATCAGCGCCGGCAAGTTGGCGGTGACTTCGATCGGCACGGTGGCTTCGCCCAGCGCCGGCAAAGTTACATGTTGCCGCAACACGCCTTGCGCCAGCGGTTTGTCGGCAATGGATAGCTCGGCATCCAGGCCATCGATGGGAATCGAAATGTTGTTGGGGTTTTGCAGCCGCAAGGTGAGTACGAAGCGCTGCTCCAGCAGGCCGACTTCCTTGAGCTCGATGCCGGCCAGGCTGACGCGTGGCTTCTCGAAATGATCCGGCACGTTCATGCACGCGGCGAGCAACAAGGTTGCCAGAACCAGCCAGCGGCGAATCATCATTCTGCGGTCTCCACAATCAACGCCCCAAGCCGCGTAGCCAGCTCGCCTTCGATCATGAGTGCACCTTGTGTGTCGGGATGCACCACCGCGATGGTGACGTCGGCCTCGGCCACGACTTTGCCGTTGTCCGCTCGCACGATGCGCTGCACGATCACGCCGGTGCGCTCCTCGATGCGATCGAGCCGGGTTTCGATGACAATGACGTCCCCCATCGTCGCCGGTCGTTTATAACGGATATCGATGCGCGAAACGACCAGCGCCAGCTGCTGCTGCATGAACCAGCTGATATCGCCACGCTCTTCCAGCAGATTCCAGCGCGCCTCTTCCAGAAACTCCAGATAGCGGGCGTTGTTGACGTGGCCATAGAGGTCGAGGTGATAGCCGCGGACCTTGATTTCAGTAGTGTGGAGCATGATTTTGGCGGGAACTCGCGCAAATGGAGACGATTGAGGACGAAAGAAGCGGCTATTGCGGCAAATATTAGCACTATGATTTCGACCGGGTGTTAGTTGATAATCGCCCGCATCCTCAGCTGGTCAAACCAATCAATCATATGGACCTGCGCCACTCCCGCCCCTTCCGGCTTTGTCTACTGCTCGTCACCATGCTGGTGGCACTTGCAGGTATCGGCCCGTATTTTTTCGAGGCCGACTGGATGCGCACGCTCCTCACGACGCAGATCGAGCGTGATACGCAGCGCGCCCTGCTGATCGATGGTCGTACCCGCGTCGTCCTGTTGCCACGCCCGGCATTGCTGCTGTCGAACACCCGGCTGACGGAACCCGGCAACCGCACCGTCTTCGCCCGCACCGACCAGGTCAAGATCACCCTCGCCCCGTGGCCGCTGTTGCATGGCAAGCTGGAAATCGAAGCCATCGATTTTGAAAACCCGCAGCTGAAGATCGAACGCCACGCCGACGGCAGCTACAACTTCGACGATCTATTGCGCCCGCACGATCCCAACAACAAGCTGCAGTTCGCCCTGAACCGCCTCAACTTCACCGGCGCGCGCTTCGATTATCGCGATCAGTTCCTGGGCGAAAGCGCCGAACTCGGCCCGCTCGACTTCACCATGGACAACCTCGCCGACCCCAGCAAAGGCCGGCTCGATATCGATGGCCGCCTGCTACTTGGCACTGCCCAGGCACCGATCTGGCAAGGGCGGGTCAAGGCCACTGCCGCGATGCGTTATCACCAGGACGAGCGACGCATTCTGGTGGCGGGGCTGAATCTCGCCCTGACGCAAGACGGCGCCAGCCGCCCGGGTGTCGACCTGAAGAATGTCGAGGTCTCCGCCGTCGGCAACCTCGTCTATGGCTGGCAGCCACTGCGACTGACTGGTGGTGATCTCAAGCTCTCCGGCAGTGGCCAGCGCGCCGATCAGCAATGGCAGGGCGAGATCAACATCCCGGAAATTCGCTACACGCAAAATCTGCTTGGCTTGTATCGCATGGGCGTCAAGGTCGATATGAAGAGCCATACCGCCCAGTTCAACGCCAACGTGGCTCTGCCTGCACTCTCGGCCACGCCGCAAGGCACCATGCATGCGGATGACGCAGCGCTCAACGTCCGGCTGCAGACGCCCCACCAGTTGCTGCAACTCAACTTCAAGAGCCCGCTGGACATGCACAGCGGCACGTTGGCACGGATGCCGGCGTATAAGCTCGACGGGCTGTATGCCCACAAGGCCCTTCCACGCGGCGCAATCCCGCTCTCGCTCACTGGCGATGCGCTGCTCGACTTGCGCAACGAATCGCTGCAAGTCACCAGCGCCGGTGAGCTCGACCACTCGCATTTGGCAGCAAGCTTCAATCTCGACGACTTCGTGAAGCCGCGCTATCGCGTCCAGTTCGACCTCGCCAAGCTCGACCTCAGCCCCTATCTGCCAGCGGTTGCCGAGGGCGCGAAGTCGGTCAAGGACGATACCGCGCTTGATCTGGGCTTCCTCAACACGCTCAACGCGCAGGGCGAAGTGCAGATTGGCGAGCTGGTGATGCAAAAACTGCACGTCGACGATCTGTCGATGAAGCTCGATGCGCACGACCGCAAGCTCACGCTCGACCCGCTCTCCGCCACGCTATATGAAGGCCAGCTGGCCGGCCGGCTCGAAGTCGATGCCAGCAACAAGACCCCTGCTTGGCGCGTGACGCAAAAGCTGACCAATATGAACGTCAACACGCTACTGGCCGACGTGCTCGACACCAGCCGCTTCGAAGGCCGTGGTCATCTCGATCTCGATATTTCGGCCGTGGGCGACCGCCCTTCCGACCTCAAACGCACGGCAGGTGGCAATGTGCGGGTGTTGCTCAACAAGGGCGCGATTCGCGGTATCGACATCGAAGCGCTGCTGCGCACCGCCAGCCAGCAATTGAAGGCGCTGCAAGGTTCGCAAACGCAACTGCTCAATCTCGACGCCCGCACGCGCTTTTCTGAACTGAACGCCACCATGCAACTCAAGCACGGCCTCGCCAGCAACAGCGATCTGAATGTCTCGGCCGGCGTACTGCAGCTCAAGGGCGGCGGCACACTCAACCTGTCGGACAACGCCGTCGATTACAAACTGTCCGCCAGCGCCAACCCCAAGGTGCCGGAGCTGAAAGGTCTGGTCGGGCTGACACTGCCGATCACGCTGGCCGGCACGCTGGATGCGCCGCAATACAAGATCGACTACGCCAACCTCAAGGATCAGATCCTGGCGCGGCAGAAAGCAGAGCAAGCGCCGAAAAAAACCCCGGCCAAGGCGAAGCCAGCCGATAAAAAAGCCACGCCAAAGAAGGCCGCCAAGAAGAAATGAGCGCCGCAACGTTTTCCGCCCGCCTGATTGGCTGGCAATCCAGTCACGGCCGTCATGATTTGCCGTGGCAGGTCTCCGATCCGTATCGCGTTTGGCTCAGCGAAATCATGCTGCAGCAAACGCAGGTCGCCACGGTCATTCCGTACTACCAGCGTTTTCTCGACCGCTTCCCCACCATCGCTGATCTGGCCGCCGCTACGCAAGACGACGTGCTCGCCCATTGGAGCGGTCTTGGCTACTACAGCCGCGCCCGCAACCTGCACGCCGCCGCGCAAATGGTCATGGCACGCTTTGGCGGCCAATTCCCGCACTTGCCGGCCGAGATCGCCGAGCTGCCCGGCATCGGCCGCTCTACCGCCGCTGCGATTGCCGCGTTCTCGTTCAACACGCAAAGCGCCATCCTCGACGGCAACGTCAAACGGGTGTTGACGCGCTGGGCCGGCATCGCCGGCTTCCCCGGCGAGAAAGCCATCGAGAACAAACTCTGGTTGCTGGCTGAATCGCTGTTGCCAACCAACGTGACTGACATGCCGGCCTATACGCAGGCGCAAATGGATCTCGGCGCAACGGTGTGCACGCCCAAGAAACCCGCTTGCCTCGCCTGTCCGTTGAGCGACGATTGCATCGCCAAAGCCACCGGCCGTCAGCTCGAACTACCGACAGCCAAACCCAAGAAAGCCGTACCGGAACGCAGTACGGTGATGCTGTTGATCCATGACGACGCCGGGAGGGTCTTACTGGAACGCCGTCCACCTACCGGCATCTGGGGAGGGCTGTGGAGCTTGCCGGAAACAGGCAGCACGCTCGATGCCGAAAACGCCTGCCGGGAACGCTTTGGCTTGCGTGTTGAGCTCGAACCGGCACTGGCAGACTTCACTCATGTGTTCACCCATTTCCGGCTGACCATCACGCCGCAACCGGCCGTCATCACCGGGCCGTGCAATGCATTGCGCGACGACGAGCTGCGTTGGTTCTCGTATCCGGAAGCGCTGGCAGCGGGGATTCCTACGCCGTTGCGCAAGTTGCTGAATCGCTAGATTTAGATCGACCAATTTGGCTCGACCAGAAAAAGCAAAACGGGCCAAAAGGCCCGTTTTGCTTTGGTGCGATCACTGCGTGGAATTACTTGAACGAGTAAGTCAGACCAGCCGACAGCAAGTCTGCATCCGACTTCATGCCGTTGTCGTCCACTACGTTGAAGTAGCGGGCATAACCGGCACGCAGACCAACCTGATCATTCACCTTGAACCCGACGCCCAGGCCTGCGCTGGGTGCGACACGCCAGCCGCTGCTGGAACTGGTCGGGAAGCTGGTCTTCACTTGTAGCGGGTTCAGGCCCAGCGTGCCATACACGCTGAAACGATCACCGAGCGGCACGCTGCCAACCGCTTGGAAGGCCAAACCTTGCGCCTTGAAATCGCCGTGGCCGGAGGCGCTATTGACGTTCATCTTGCCCAGATTCAAATAGCCACCTTCAACCGCGAAATTCTGGTTGAAGCGATAACCGGCACCGAGATTGAAACCGAAATCGGATTTGTCAGCCGATGCGCCGGGGTTCAGCCGATTGACCGCATCGTTATCCTGATAGGTGGATTGGCCCAAGTCGCCGTAGAGGTAGGTATCGCCAGCGAAGGCCGCGGTGGTTGCTGCGCCAAAAGCGACAGCAGCGAGCAGGTGTTTGAAGTATTTCATATGCAGGCTCTCCTTTTGAGAAGCATTCGGGTCGAGCGCCGATTCGGTTCGATTACCGCTGGGCGCGATCCCGGTGGAATGCATCCTAAGAAAATGCTGCCCCCGCCCGCTGTGACTGATTAACGCCATGTGAATTGTCACGACTGGAAACTTTTACGAATTCTTAACGCACTGCCGCAACGCACAAATGCCCGGTCGGCCGGGTACAATCTGCCCTCGTTCCAACCCCGCCGTTTCAACCCAACTCAGCCGAGGACTACCATGCCCGTCAACCTGCCCGAACTCGATCCCTCCAAGCTCTTCCCCGTCGCTGGCGTGGAACTCGGCATTGCTTCTGCCGGTGTGAAGACGGCGGGCCGACGAGACGTGTTGGTGATCAAGTTGGCAGAAGGCTCGCGTGCAGCGGGGGTGTTCACACTCAACAAGTTCTGTGCTGCCCCGGTACGCATCTGCCGCACGCACCTGGAAGAACGCAGCGACATCCGCGCGCTGGTGGTGAATACCGGCAACGCCAACGCCGGCACGGGTCTTGCCGGCTATGAGCGCGGTAACGCGATCTGTCTCGCCTTGGCTGATCTGATGAAGATCGAACCGGCGCAAGTGCTGCCGTTCTCGACCGGTGTGATTCTGGAACCGCTGCCGCACGAGAAAATCATCGCCGCGCTGCCGGCCGCCATCGTCGATCTGCAGCCGACCAACTGGGCTGAAGCCGCCAAGGCCATCATGACCACCGACGTCGCCCCGAAAGCGGCCTCGAAGCAAGTCCAGATCGGTGGCAAGACCGTCACCATCACCGGCATCAGCAAGGGCGCCGGCATGATCCACCCGAACATGGCGACCATGCTCGGTTACGTCGCCACCGATGCCGCCATTGCGCCAGCTGCATTGCAAAAGCTGGTGAAGTGGACGGCAGATCGTTCGTTCAACAGCATCACCGTTGACGGTGACACCAGCACCAACGACAGCTACATCCTGATCGCCACCGGCCAGGCTGGGAACGCCGAAATCGCCGATGAAACCAGCGCCGATTTCACCGCCTTCCGCGATGCGCTCCTGGACGTCGCACAAACACTCGCCAAGGCCATCATTCGCGACGGCGAAGGCGCCACCAAGTTCATGACCATCAACGTCGAAGGCGGTAAGGATCGCGACGAATGCAAAGCCGTTGGTTATGCCATCGGCCGCTCGCCGCTGATCAAGACGGCCTTCTTCGCCAGCGACCCCAACCTCGGCCGCATCCTGTGCGCAATCGGTTATTCCGCCGTACCTGATCTGGACGTGGACACGCTGGAGGTTTGGCTAGGCGACGTGCTGGTGGCCGAGAAAGGCGGCCGTGCCGCCAGCTACACCGAAGAGCAAGGCCAGCGCGTGATGAAGGAAGCCGAGATCGAGATCACGGTGAAACTGAATCGCGGCACAGAAAACGCCACCGTCTGGACCTGCGACTTTTCTTATGACTATGTGAAGATCAACGCGGATTACCGCAGCTAGTACCGCGCTGTCATGCAGCCCGATCCGTAGAATGCAGCGGCCGGATCGGGCCCGGATTCCCATCTGGCCCGATCCATCCACACGGATTTTTGGAGGCTGCAATGTACAACTGGCTCTTTCTCGCCATCGCCATCATCGCCGAGGTCATCGCGACCACGGCCCTCAAGGCCTCCGCCGGCTTCAGCAAGCTGGTCCCATCAGCCATCGTCGTTGCGGGCTATGGCATCGCCTTCTATTTTCTGGCGCTCACCCTGCGCACCATCCCAATCGGTATTGCCTATGCGATGTGGTCAGGCGTTGGCATCGTGCTGATCTCATTGCTGGGCTGGCTGGTCTACAAACAAACCCTGGATGCCCCGGCCGTGATCGGTATTGCCTTGATCATCACCGGCGTGCTGGTGATGAATCTGTTTTCCAAATCAACGATGCATTAAGCCCAGCGGATGAGCGCTCTCCTCAAGACCACCCTCCTATTCGCGCTCACCGCGCTAGCCGAAATCGCCGGCTGCTACCTGCCGTGGTTGTGGCTCAAGCGCGGCGGCTCGATATGGCTGCTGCTGCCGGCCGCAGCCTCGTTGACCCTGTTCGCCTGGCTGCTGACCCTGCACCCCACCGCTGCTGGCCGCACCTATGCTGCGTATGGCGGCGTCTACATCGGCATGGCTTTGCTCTGGTTGTGGCTGGTTGATGGCATCCGCCCGACAGGTTGGGATTTGCTCGGCGGCGCGGTGGCTTTGGCGGGCATGGCGATCATCATGTTTGCGCCGCGCTCATAAGTCTGTAGCTGCGCTTGGTCCTGGAGACGTGATGTCCACTTCCTTCAACCGTGAGCGGTTCACTTCGTTGCGAGCGTATTGATGAAACCCACCGACCAGCAGCCAACCAGCAACAGCACAGAACTCGATGTCGACCACCTGTTGCGAAACATGTTCGACGCTGCGATCGCATCGGCACAGCCCGCCTTGCGCGTGCCCGACTTCCTGCCGCAAAGGCCGCGCGGTCGCACGATCGTCATCGGTGCCGGCAAGGCGTCAGCGGCGATGGCGCGAGCGGTCGAAGACCACTGGGCAGGCCAGCTCGAAGGGCTCGTCGTCACCCGCTACGGCTACCAGGTTGCGTGCGAGCGGATCGAGATCGTCGAAGCGGCGCATCCCGTGCCCGACGAGAACGGACTGAAGGCGGCGCAACGCATGCTGCAACTCGTAGCGGGACTGACGGCCGACGATCTCGTCATCTGCCTGATTTCCGGCGGCGGCTCGGCCCTGCTCCCGCTTCCTGCAGCAGGCCTGACACTGCAAGACAAACAGCAAATCAATCAGGCGCTGCTCGCCAGCGGCGCGACGATTTCCGAAATGAATTGCGTGCGTCGGCACCTATCGGCGATCAAGGGCGGCCGGCTCGCGGCGGCCTGCTATCCGGCACAGGTGGTCAACCTGATCATCTCTGACGTACCGGCCGATGCCCCGAGCGACATCGCATCGGGCCCGACCGTCCCCGACACAACGACCTGCGCCGATGCGCTCGCGGTGCTGCGTCGCTACGAAATCTGCGCGTCGCCCGCAGTCATTGCATTGCTGACGAGCGGCAGCACGGAAACGTTGAAACCGGACGATCCGCGGTTGCCCCGCATCGAAACGCATCTGATCGCAACACCGCAGCTCGCGCTCGAAGCTGCGGCAGCGCAGTCGCGCGCGGCTGGCATCGCCGCCCATATTCTCAGCGACGCCATCGAAGGCGAAGCACGCGACGTGGGCGTGGTGATGGCAAGCATCGCCAAGCAGGTGAGTCGTCGCGGTCAGCCGTTCCAGGCGCCCTGCATGCTGCTCTCCGGCGGCGAAACGACAGTCACGGTTCGCGGCAATGGCCGCGGCGGCCGCAACGTCGAATTCCTGCTGTCGCTCGGTATCGCGCTGAACGGTGAGCCTGGGGTATTCGCCATCGCGGGCGACACCGACGGTGTCGATGGGCAAGAAGAAATCGCTGGCGCATTGCTGCGACCAGATACGTTGCAACGGGCTCGCGAGCACGGGCTCCGTCCGGCCGAGCATCTCCAGAATAACGACGCACACCGCTTTTTCCAGGCACTGGGCGACTCGGTCATCACCGGGCCGACGCGGACTAATGTCAACGATTTCCGGGCCATCTTCATTGCCGCTCAGCACGGCGATCATTCAGGGAGTCGATAGAGATGTGCGCCACAACCGTAACGCCGGGATCGTTGCAACGTTGGGTCCGGTAGGCAAAACAACCAGCACCCGCACTTGCTTTTCAACTTGGCCCTTTAGCCAACAAACAAATACAGCTGCGCATACTGCAGCAACATGATGGTCTTGCCATCCATGATCTCGCCGCGCCCGATCATCGCCAGACTTTCCGCGAACGGGATTTCCAGCACTTCGATGTCCTCGCCCTCGGCCTCCACCCCGCCGCCCGCACTGACTTTCGAAGCCGGGTCATATTCGGCCACGAAGAAGAACAGCTTCTCGGTCACCGAACCGGGGCTCATGAAGGCCTCGAACACCTTGCGTACGCTTTGCACGCAGTAGCCGGTTTCCTCTTCCACTTCCGCCTTGATGCGCTGCTCCGGCGTGGCATCGTCCAGCAAGCCGGCGGCGGTTTCGATCAGCATGC
This sequence comes from Andreprevotia chitinilytica DSM 18519, assembly GCF_000711875.1. Taxonomy (GTDB): domain Bacteria; phylum Pseudomonadota; class Gammaproteobacteria; order Burkholderiales; family Chitinibacteraceae; genus Andreprevotia; species Andreprevotia chitinilytica. The sequence continues at coordinate 205,072 of NZ_JONM01000002.1, read as the reverse complement.
CGCTATGACCATTCACATAAGCCGGAAAGCGGAACTGCCGAGTGAGGATCACGGTGCGCTGCGCGGTGTTATAGAGCAGGATGGTCGCGCCATTGCCTCGGTCGTAGGTTTCGCGGCTTTGCCGTTGCCAGCTGCCATTGTTGCGCCGGTAGTCGAACGTGGTTTTCTTGAGCAGATACCAGTCGTGCGAGAGCACTTCCACATCGACGATCTTGATGCGTTGGGTCGATGTATCGGGTATTTGGCGTGTTTCCATTTGGACGGACCTCTTGGGCGAAGAAAGCGGGATCAAGCAGTGCTATACTTCGGCCAAGTTATCGTGCAATTTCGTGCAACGTCAAGAATTTTCGTGCATACATTAATGCTGACCACTCAAAGAAAACAACACATCCTCGCCGTGCTGCAGCGTGACGGGCAGATCGTCGCCAAGACATTGAGCCAAGAGCTGGACCTCTCCGAAGACACCATCCGCCGCGATCTGCGCGAGCTGGCCGCCGAGGGCTTGCTGCAACGCGTGCATGGCGGTGCGCTGCCAGCCTCGCCGGCGGTGGTCGACTTCGCTGGCCGCAGCACGATCGCATCGGATGGCAAAGCCGCCATCGGCCGCGTTGCTGCAGAAATGATCAACGACGGCCAAGTGGTGATCCTCGATGGCGGCACCACGGCCGTGCAGCTGGCGCGGCATCTGCGGGCCGACCTGAAGGCGACCATCGTCACCCATAGCCCCAGCGTGGCGGTCGAGCTGGCACAACACCCGAGCGTGGAGGTGATCCTGATCGGCGGGCGCTTGTTCAAGCATTCTGTCGTGGCAGTCGGGGTGGCCGCGCTGGAGTCACTGGGCCATATCCGGGCGGACTTGTTTTTCATGGGTGTGACCGGCGTGCATGCCGAGGCCGGCTTGAGTACCGGCGATCACGAAGAGGCCTATATGAAGCGCGCATTGATGGCGCGGGCGGCGGAAACGGTGGTGCTGGCCTCGGCCGAGAAAATCAACGCGGCTTCGGCTTATGTGATCGCATCGCTGGCCGAGATCAGCGGCATCATCACCGAGCATGGCGTGGCGGATGCGTTGCTCGAGCCATTAGGGGCTGCTGGCCCGTCCATTACGCTGGCTTAAGAAGCACCAATCACGTCATCTCCAACTTGTAGGGCAGGCCAGTTCACGATGGCGTCACCTGACCCGGCCTCCGTAGCCCGGACGGCTTTGCCGGCCGGGGTGACGATGCCACCAAGTGCGCTTGCCGCCGGAACTTGATACTGCAGCGGCCCCGGCCGGCAAAGCCGTCCGGGCTACGGGAACTGACGCCCAATTCAGCGCCATCCTGTAGGAGCGAGCTTGCTCGCGATGGCAATGGTGGATTGTCGATGCAATCGCGAGCAAGCTCGCTCCTACAATGTTTTCATCTCACGCAAAACCGCAAAATCTGCAAATCGCCTCGCCCTAAAGTGGCGTTCAGGAGGCAGCATGAAACGAAGCACGCAACAGCTCTACGCCAGTCGTCTGGAGAAGGTCATCATCCATCTTCACCAGCATCTGGACGCTGACCCGGACTTGTACCGGCTGGCCGACATCGCCTGCTTGTCGCCGTATCACTTCCATCGCGTCTGGCGTGCCTGGATGGGCGAGACAGTGACGGAGACGGTGAGGCGGTTGCGCTTGCATCGGGCCGCTGGCGAGTTGATCGCGTCGCCCAAACCGTTGGCGCTCGTTGCCAACCGCGCGGGCTACGAATCACCGGCCGCGTTCAGCCGGGCGTTCCGGCAGGCTTATGGGCTACCGCCCAATTCGTTTCGTACCGCGCATGCCTCTGGCCACCCAACCGAAGAGGAACCCAACATGTACAACGTCACGATTGAAGAAATCGGCCCCTTCACGCTCGCCAGCGTGCCGCACACCGGGTCATACATGGAGATCAGCCACGCGTTTGAGCGGCTGATGCTCTGGACGCAAAAGCAAGGCGTCTCGCTGGAGGGGCACCGCATGTTCGGCATCTATTACAGCGACCCGCAAAGCGTGCCGGTCAACGAACTGAAGTCAGCTGCGGCCATGACATTGCCGGCCGGCGTTAAAGCGGACAACGGCGTGGAGCCGCTGCAAATTGCGCGCGAGCGTTACGCCACGCTCGAATTCATCGGGCCGTACGCCGGGCTAGCGGCTGCCTACAACTGGCTCTATAGCGAATGGCTGCCGAAAAACGGCTTCTTACCGGGTAATGCCCCAGCCACCGAGGAATACCTGAATAACCCGCGCAACACGCCGCCCACCGAGCTGCGCACGTTGATCCGCATTCCACTCGCAAGCTGAGCGTTCAACGGTACTGGCAACGGGGCTCAGGCCCCGTTGTTGTTTACATCCCTGCCCTGCTCACGCCTCGCAAACTAATGCCCGTTCGTGGCAAAAAACGTCTGCTGAATCCTGCCCAGCGTGCCATCTTTTCTCATCGCGGCGAGCACCGAATTCAGGCGGCCTATCAACGTGTCAGCCACCCCCAGATTGCAGGCGATGAACATCTCGTTCTTCCGCACCGTCAGCACCGGCTTGATATGGGTCACGCCCTCCTTGCTGGCCAGATATTGGCCGGTCAGCACGCCGGTCACCCAATAGTCGATCCGGCCGGCTGCCAGCTTGTGCGGGTTGAGGCGTTCCTGCGGCGCATCTTCCACCTTGAAGCCCAAACCCCGCAGATAAGTGGACATGGCCGCGCCGTTATAACTGCCGATCCGTGCAGAGCGGGCATCTTCCAGTTGCTTTACCCGGACAGGCTCGTCAGCACGGGCATACAGCACCTGCTCGTCATCGATCATCGGGCCGACCCATTTGTAGAGCGCCTCCCGCTCGGGCGTGCGGTTGGTGGAATACACGCAGGTGTTCACTTCGTCTCGCGCCATCTGCAAGGCCCGCACCCAGGGGTAGACGTGGATATCCCCCTGAACATTGGCGCGGGCCAGCAGCGCTCTGACGATATCGGTCGATACACCGCCAACGCCTTTGCCGTTATCGAGGCTGATATTGAACGGGGGATAGTCTTCGGTCACCAGCGTCAGCACATCGGCGGCCCGGCTGGTCGTCGCCAGCAGCGCCACCCAAACACCTATCCCGATACAAAACAGCTTGGATGTCATGTGCAGACCCGTTCGGCTCTGGATCACTCAAGCATAGTCGCCTGCTGTTCGCCGCCGCTCACCGCTAATCAGCCACGAACCGCCCAGCCTGAAATGAAAAAGGACAAAGGGGCGTTTCCGCCCCTTTGTCCTTTCAGGAATCACGTTTTACCTGGCCAGGGTAGCTACCGAAATGGTTCCGCGTTTTCGAGGGCGAGGTTCCTCGAATCGTCGTGGTCGAGTTGGGTAGAGGGTTTAAAGGCCCGGAACAAGTTCATCAACGCATCGTTGACCGTACTCGCTAAGCCTTCCAGGAAGTCGAATCGCATTGCGATCTCCTTGTTTCGAAGGTTTCACTATCTACGTCGCAGATTTTGCTGACAGGTGTCATCCCGCTATTACCTACCAGACGGGATAACTCGTTGCCGGAGTGTCGTCTCCGGCCGCGCGACACACCTTTGGGACATGCCGGCCTGTTTGCACAACCGAACGTCCGCCGCGGCAGGATTGCAACGACGGCCTAACCACTCTAGCACCGGCTTCATGCCAGCGTCAAACTCGCCAAAAACAGAACAAATCAATAAAAACAGCAACTTATGTCACTTTCAATCCGTCTTGTGTCTGTTTCGCGACGACAAACAGCGACGCTTGGGTTTACGCTTTCACTCCTTCTTGTTCCCGCTGCCACCTCATCATGGATCAACCCCATCCGCTCGCGCCCTACTTCCTGCAACTGATCGAACGCACCGATACCTTGCTCGGCCGCCTTGAAGACTGGCTGCCCGCCGCCCCGCCCGATATCGACTGGAACGCCGAAGCATTCCGCTGGCGCAACCTGCACGGTCGCGGCCATCTGCAGGCGGTGCGCCACCCGCACAAAGTCCGGCTGGATGACCTGAAGAACGTCGAACTGCAAAAGGACAAGCTGCTCGCCAACACGCGCCAGTTCGTGAGCGGTCGGCTGGCCAACAATGTGCTGCTGACCGGCGCACGCGGCTGTGGCAAGTCCTCACTGGTGAAGGCGGTCTGGAACGGGTTTCGCATCGATGGCTTGCGCTTGATCGAGGTGGAAAAGACCCATCTGGTCGACCTGCCGGATATCGTTGCCCAAGTGGCTGAGCGGCCCGAGAAATTCCTGATCTTCTGCGATGACCTGAGTTTTGAAGAAGGCGACTGGGGCTATCAGGCACTGAAAACCGCGCTGGATGGCTCGATTGCCGCCCCCAGCGCCAACGTGCTGATCTATGCCACCTCGAATCGCCGGCACCTGCTGCCGGAATACCACACGGAAAACCGCGAGACGCGCTACGTGGATGGCGAAATCCACCCCGGCGAAGCGACCGAAGAAAAGATCGCCCTGTCCGAGCGGTTCGGCCTGTGGCTCTCGTTCTACGGCTTCAGCCAAGATGAATACCTCACCGCTTGCCGGCAGTGGTGCAGCAACTTCGGCGTGGCGACGTGGGATGCGGATAGCGAACGCGCCGCATTGCAATGGGCGCAAGGCCGTGGCGCACGCAATGGCCGGGTGGCGTGGCAATTCGCGCGTGATTGGGCCGGGCAGAAGGCTTAAGTAGAGGTCAGGGCAGGTAGCCCGGACACCTTCGGTGGCCGGGCCGACTCAAGCCGGCTGCTGCACCGGGCTCAGCAATTCAATGGTTTCGCCATGCATCGGCTGCGCCGCAGGCAGCAGCCGGTTCACCGTGCTATCGGCCAGCAAAACCGGCGGAATCGCAATCAGGAACCGTGCAACGTCCTCGGCCGGCCAATCGGTCAGCGGCAGGGTTTTCCTGGGCAGGAAAAAGGCCGGGCGGCCGTTTTCGATCAGCATTTCGGTCAACTCGCGCAAGATCGAGAGTCGCCCGCCGCGCAATAGGTAGCTGGAATGCTCCTGTACAATCAGCACGTTGAGCGCCCCGCCCCAACCTGCGCGGGCCACCAGCGTTTGCGGCGAGAATCCGATGATGCTGCATAAGGTGGTTTGCTCGGCCGCGAGCGTGCATAACTGGCGAACCAGCCGGTGATCCGGCCCATGCTGCAGTTCAATCACACGCTCCATGCCAGCTCCAAACTTACACGACGTTTTCGAAACATTATCCATGTCATTCGGCATGTTTCAAGTTTCGCAAGTGTTATCAAACACTTAAATACAGGAAAGCACCAATGAGCCAAGGTAAAACCGTCAATGTCGCCGCCGGCATCCTGATCCGCGCTGACGGCGCATTCCTGCTTGGCAGCCGCCCGGCCGGCAAACCTTATGCCGGCTACTGGGAGTTCCCCGGCGGCAAACTCGAAGCCGGCGAAACCGCGCTCGACGCATTGCGGCGCGAACTGATCGAAGAAATGGGCGTTACCGTCACCGCAGCCACACCTTGGATCGTGCAAACCTTTACTTACCCACACGCCACCGTGCGGCTGCATTTCTTCCGCGTAACCGGCTGGCAAGGCGAACCGCAGCCGCATGAAGGCCAGGCATTCGCCTGGCAACGACCGGGGCAACTGACCGTGTCGCCCATCCTGCCCGCCAACGGGCCGATCCTGCGTGGGCTCATCCTGCCAGAAGTCATGGCGCTATCGAATGCCAATGGCATTGGCACTGACGAATGGTTGCAACGGCTGCAGGATCGGTTGGCCAAGGGACTGCAATGGCTGATCTTGCGTGAGCCGCAACTGGCGACAGACGACTACCGCGCCCTCGCCGCCGAAACCCTCGCCCGCTGCCGCAGCAGTGGCTGCCGTGTGATCCTGCATGGCGATATCGAGCTGGCTCGCGAGCTGGGTGCAGATGGCGTTCACCTGCCGGCCCGGATCGCCGCCACGCTGGAGCGCCGCCCCCGTGGCATCGACCGGTTGGGTGTTTCCACCCACAACGCCGCCGAACTGGCGCACGCGCAAAAGATCGGTGCCGACTACGCCCTGCTCGGCCATGTCCTCGATACTGCCAGCCACCCTGGCGAAACACCGCTCGGGTGGAACGACTTTGCCGGGCTGGTCGGCCAAGGCTGGCCGTTCCCGATCTACGCCCTCGGTGGCATGAATGCCGGGCTGGCAGCTACCGCGCAAACACATGGCGGCCACGGTGTGGCACTGCTTTCTGCGGCATGGCAATGAAACTCAACGGTCGCCTGATCGCGAGCGCCTTGGTCGCCGTTTGCATGTCCGTGCTGCTCGCCGTCAATCTGGGCTGGCGGCCCTTCTCCGCCGCTGGCCCTGCCAAACCCGCACTGGAAGTCACCTGCCCCGATCTCGCCAGCGCGTGCATGTTCTCACTCGATCAGCAGACCTACACGTTACGTAGCGAAGCCACCGTCATCGGCAGCAAACCCGTCGTCCTCACCGTCACCGGCCCCGCCCGCGATGTTCACGCCAGCTGGCAGATGATTGGTATGGAGATGGGGCCGAATCGCTATGCACTGCAACGCCAACCCAATGGCAGCTGGCAGGCCCAGACCTTGCTGCCGTTGTGCACGCAGGCGCGGCGTGACTGGCTGTTGCAGCTGACCGTAGATGGGCAGGTGATCAATGTGCGGACGCAGTCGCGCTAAGCCCGTGCCGACCTACACCTCGTTCCGGCGAAATAGCCGAGGCACAAGAGAAGGGCGAGCTGACCAAACTTGGAAATATGCTGACTTCCTCTATCGTTGAACAGTTGATTGGAGAACGCATGTTCAAGTTACAAACAGCAGCCATTGCAATATGTAGCATCGCAGCCTTCGGCCTCACCGGGTGCTATAGCATCGAAAAAGACAAAAGACTGTCCAGCCGATTGGAAACAACCAGCGCCCCAATAGGGCCGTTTGTGGATATTGTGCATACCCCAGCTTTAGACATTGCCGTTTCGCCAAGAAACGACGTAATTTTATCGTCCTCATGCATCGCTGGACTAATAATCCCGGTAGACATAAGTTCAAACGATAAAAGGAGGCGAAATTACGCTACGACCAAAAATGAATTCATAGTACACATGGCTTTTCAGGCTCACGGTCATGAAATCTTCTTGGCACCTGAATCTTTAGTCCTTGTTATCGATGGAAAATCAACACCCGCAACGGTATTGGCCGCCCCAAGCAATAGCTTCGACACCACGCTCAATCCAGAGATCGCGTGCTCAAACCTACCCCAAGGTGCCGAGCGATCTCACAATCAAAGCCACGATCTAAATGAAGTATTGCCTCAAGGACAATGGCAATGCATGAATGCGGTCTTCCCAGTTGATACCCCTGACCCCGAAACGAAATTCTCCATTGCCTTCCCTCTTATTGGTATTGACGGACATGTTGTGGATCCCCAACTTCAACCGCTCAAATTTTCTAGAAAGGAGTGGCACACCTCATACAACTACGGCGAGCGTGGTTGCTGAATTATTTTCGTTGGGCTGGGCAGAATGAAATAAGGCCCAACATTGGTAGCTAATAAGGAAAGGCATTGTGTGTTGCGCGGTGATGTTGGGCATCGCTTCGCTCAGCACCAACCCTCGAACGGCCGCAGCCGATGGACAATCAGTGGAAGCGTGTTCAATACCATTGTCATCGCCCCACCGCCTCACTCGTTAAGCTGACATCGCGTCCCTTCCGGGCTTTGTCATGCGCTACCCCGCCTGCGTCTTTCCGCTTGCCTTGCTGCTTGCAGGCCCCACCTGTGCCGCGCCGCTGGGCGACGCGAATGCCCGACTATTGCTCAACCGCAGCGGCTTCGATGCCCTGCCGGTGCAGATCGCCGATTACGCCAAGCTGGAGCCGGATGTCGCTGTCAGCCGCCTGCTCAAAGCATCACCGACCGTGGCGCAGACCACCCCGCCGGAGTGGGTGAACGACACGCAGCTGCGCCCTGCCCGGTTAAAAGACATGAACCCGGACGAGAAGCGTGAGCTGCAGAAGCAATTTCGCCAGCGTGGTATCGAGCTGCGGGAATGGTGGCTGACCGAGATGCTGTCCACGCCCTCGCCACTCACCGAGCACATGACCTTGTTCTGGCATAACCACTTCGTTTCCAGCCTGGAGAAAGTCAAAGCGCCGCAGTTGATGTATCGGCAGAACGTGCTGTTACGGCGCGAGGCGCTGGGCAACTTCGGCCGGCTGCTGCATGGCATTGCGCGTGATCCGGCGATGCTGGTGTATCTGGATGGGGCACGGAATCAGAAAGGCCAGCCGAACGAAAACTTCGCCCGCGAGGTGATGGAGTTGTTCACGCTGGGCGAGGGTCATTACACCGAGGCGGATATTCGCGAGGCGGCACGCGCCTTCACAGGCTGGAGCATCAATCCGGAAAACGGCGAATTCCTCTACCGACCACGCCAGCACGATGACGGCAGCAAGACGGTGTTCGGCAAGAGCGGCCATTTCGACGGTGACGACGTGATCGATCTGCTGCTGGCCCGGCCGGAAACCGCGGAATTCGTGGTGACCAAACTGTGGCGCGAATTCGTTTCGCCCGAGCCAGATTCCGCCGAGGTGAAGCGACTGGCGAAGCTATTCCGCGATCAGCAATATGAGATCAAGCCGCTCATGGCAGCGCTGTTCACCAGCCCGGCGTTTTATGCGTCGGCCGGGCAACTGACCAAGTCGCCGGTCGACCTCACCGTCGGTACGCTGCGTGAGTTCGATGTGCAGCCGCCTGATCTGCGGCCCTTGTTGTTCCTCAATCGCCAGCTTGGTCAGGATGTGTTCGCACCACCGAATGTGAAGGGCTGGCCGGGCGGCGAGAGCTGGATCAACAGCCAGACCTTGTCGCTACGGCAGCAATTCCTGGCCCGCTTGTTCCGGGCGGATACCGAGGAAGGCGGCGCCATGCTGCCGCCACGCATGAAGCGCGGTTTTTATGAACCCGATCTGGCGAGCTTCAACGATCGCTGCCCGAAAGCCTGCGCGATCAAGGCCTTGTTGCCACTGCCGCCAGACCCTGTGCCGGAAGGTGATGGCACGGCGGTGTTGCGGGCTTTGGCGCTGGATGCGCGTTATCAACTCAAATAGGAAACCGCCATGATGAACCGCCGCGATGTACTGAAACTGGGCGCCATGGCCGGCTTGGTTGCGCTCTCCCCCACCGTGTTTGCCGCTGCACTGAGTGGCAGCGATGCCAAACCGGGCCGGCTGCTGATCCTGATCGAGTTGAAGGGCGGCAACGATGGTTTGAACACGGTCGTGCCCTACGCCAATGCCAGCTATTACGCACTACGGCCAAAGATCGCCGTGGCGCGTGATCAGGTGCTGCAGCTCTCCGATCACGCCGGTTTGCACCCGGCCATGACCGCGCTGCTGCCACTGTGGCAGGCGAATCAGCTCGCGATCGTGCAAGGCGTGGGTTATCCGGAACCGAACCTGTCGCATTTCCGCTCGATCGAGATTTGGGATACCGCCTCCGCCAGCGATGAATATCTGCACGAAGGTTGGCTGACGCGCGTGTTCCGGCAACAACCTTTGCCAAGCAATACGCTGGCGGATGGCTTGATCGTCGGCAGCCCGGAACTAGGGCCGCTGGCCGGCGGCGCGCGAGCGGTGGTGCTGTCCGGCAACAATCTCAATGGCGGTGGCATGCAAATGGCACAGCAAGCGGCCAGAACACCGGCGCTGGCGCATATCCTCAAGGTGCAGCAGGATTTGAACGTCGCCGCCACCGGCCTCGCCGGCCCGGCGCCACAGCTGAACACAACCTTCCCGGAGCATGGTTTTGGCAAAACGGTGAAAACGGCGGTCGAAGCCTTGGCGAAGAATGGTCATATCGGCGTGTTGCGACTGACGCTGGCCGGCTTCGATACCCACGTGAACCAGCAGGCCACACAGCAACGCTTGCTCAAGGAATTGGCCGAAGGGCTGGCGGCCTTGCAGACAGGGCTGACGGAGCTGAACCGCTGGAACGATACGGTCATCACCAGCTATGCAGAGTTCGGCCGGCGCGCGGCGGAGAACAAGAGTGGCGGCACCGATCACGGCACGGCCAATGTGCATTTCGTGACCGGCGGCGCAGTCAAGGGCGGGCTGTATGGCGGCGCACCGGATCTGGCCAATCTGGAGAACGGCAACCTGAAATACGCCATCGATTTCCGGCAGGTTTATGCAACGGCAGCGGGCTGGTGCTGGGGCGATGCGGCGCTGTCTCCCGCGCTGGGGGGCAGCTATCGTCGGCTTGAACTGATGCGCGTTTAGCGTGATTTGCGAGCCGTAACGACCATTCGTCACTCAGACCAACGGCTGGCCTCGCTTACGCGATAATCCGGTCATGAAATCAGGGTTTCTACCTAGCCTTGCATTGATTGCCCTCCTGGTTGCGACGTTGGCAAACGCCAAGATCTATCAGTGGCGAGATGCGGACGGCCACGTGTTCTATTCCGACCAGCCGCCGGCCGGCCAGAACGCGCGCGAGCGGACGATCCGCCAGAATGTCATCAACACGGGTCTCGCCAGCGCGCCGGCATCGCAGGACGGCACGAATACTTACACGGTGACGCTCTACATCAGCCAAGGCTGTGGCCTGCCCTGTGAGGAAGCGCTGGGCTTGCTCGATTCGCGTAGCGTGGTGTACGAAGTGAAGAATGTGGGCGCGTCCGAAGCGGAAACGATCAAGTTCTACAGCATCGTCGGCACGTTCAATGCCCGCCCGCCCGTGCTGATCATTGGCAAAGAGATCATCAAGAACTGGGATCGGGCGATCTGGAGCGCAGCGCTATCCAAAGCAGGTTACGTCGCGAAGCGTTGAGCGCGGCATCGCAACACCAACTGAAACAGCATGTAATCGGCCGCAGTCTGCGCCACCCGTTCGGCTACACTGTCGGCTTTGATCGGGAGCCCATGCCGATGCGTTTTGCTACCTGGAACGTCAACAGTCTTAAAGTCCGCCTGCCGCAGGTGCTGGAATGGCTGGCCGCCAACCCGGATCTGACCGCGCTCGGGTTGCAGGAAACCAAGCAGGAAGACGTAAACTTCCCACAGGCCGAGATCGAAGCGGCCGGCTTTCACGTCGCCTTCGCCGGCCAGAAGACCTACAACGGCGTCGCCATCATCAGCCGCGAGCCGCTGGCCGATGTCCAGATCAACCTGCCCAATTTCGATGATCCGCAAAAGCGTCTGATCGCAGCAACCATCAGCGGCGTGCGGTTCATCTCGGCCTATATCCCGAATGGTCAGGCGCTCGATTCAGAAAAATACCCCTACAAGCTCGCCTGGCTGGAAGCGCTGCACGCCTACATCGCCGATGAGCTGACGCGCCATCCGCAATTGATCCTGGCCGGCGATTACAACATCGCCCCGGAAGATCGCGATGTGCACGACATCACCAAATGGGAAGGCGGCGTGCTGGTGTCGCCGCCTGAGCGCGAAGCCTTCCAGGGCTTGATCGGCCTCGGCCTGACCGATGCCTTCCGCCAATTCGAGCACCCGGAAAAATCGTTCAGCTGGTGGGATTACCGGGGCTTCTCGTTCAAGAAAAACGCCGGGCTGCGCATCGATCATCTCTTGATCACCGCACCGCTGGTTGCCCGCCTCACTGCAAGTGATATCGACCGCGAGCCTCGCAAGGTCGAACGCCCTTCCGATCACACCCCGGTGTGGGCGGCCTTTTCCTCCTGACCGCGCCATACCAAGGAAAGCCTCATGGACAAAAGCAAACTGCTCTCCGGCAGCACCCTCTTCTGCGAACTGCCGGCCGACGAGCTGGAAGCACTGGCGCAGCATGCTGAATTGCGCAGCGTCAAAGCCAAGCAGGTCATCGTTGCCCAAGGCACCAACGGTCACGAGATGTATGCGGTGCTGCATGGCCGGCTGAAGGTCGTGCGGACCAACGAGGAAGGCCGCGAGGCGACGCTGGCGATTCTGGAAGGCGGGGAAGTCTTCGGCGAAATCGCCATGCTCGACGGCGGCCCGCGCACGGCCAGCGTCGAAGCGCTGGAACCGTGTGAGCTGCTGGTGCTCAAGCGCGACATGGTGCTGGGCCACCTCGAATCGCACCCGAAAGTGATGCGCCAACTGATTGCGGCGCTGTGCCAGCGGCTACGTAGTGCGGATGAATTGCTGCAGGACGCGTTGTTCCTGCCGATGACGCAACGACTCGCCAAAGTACTTCGCCAGCTCGGTGCGCAGCATGGTTCTTCGAGCGATGACGGCGTGCTGATCGACTTGAAACTCACGCAGCAGGAAATCGCCAATCTGGTCGGCGCCAGCCGCGAATCGGTGAACAAGCAGCTGAATGCGTGGGTGGATGAAGGCTTGATCGAACTGGCTGGCGGCTATATCCGCTTGCTGAAGCCGGATGATTTGCCGGTTTGAGTGGTGACGTATTTGATACGCCGGGTGCATCGTAGGGCGGGTTAGATGCATCGCATCGTAGCCCGCCGAACCGCCTTGGTAGGGCCACATGCGGCGGGTTATGCAGCAAGCTGCTAACCCGCCCTACGGTACTGTGGTTCAAGATTTGGGTTTAAACCTCAATCCCGCTCCACCGCATCGCGCCGCCGGCGAATCACATTCGTCATCCGCGATATACAGACCAGCCCGCCTGCCTCGTTTTCGATCTTGATTTCCCACACGTGCTGACTGCTGCCAAGCCGGATCGGTCTGGCCGTCCCGGTGACCAAACCTCGCGTGGCTGGCCGCAAATGGCTGGCATTGATCTCGCAACCCACCGCGTAAAACCCATCCGGATTCACTACCAGATTGCTCGCCAAACTTGCCAGCGTTTCGGCCAAGGCACACGAAATACCGCCATGCAGAATGCGCATTGGCTGCACGGTGCGCGAGTCGACCGGCATCGTGGCGGTCAGGTAATCGTCGCCAATTTCGGTGAAGTGGATATCCAGATGCGAAACCGCCGTATCGGCGCACATGCGCTCTAATTCGGCGAGGGTGTAGGCACGGTGCCAAATGGACATGAAATGCTCCATGGAAACGGGAAGGCAAAACTAGCATGGCGAAGCGGCACAGCCAATCGGCTTTACCGCGAGACCGCTGCTTGAAACATCAGGGCTTGAAACAGATCCACACTGCGCAAATCAGCGCTGCGCGACTTGCTGCGTTGGCGGCACCCAGGCGTAGTTGTTCTTCCATGCGCCGTAGACCAGATTCGGGTACTCCGCCTTACCGAGGCTGCCGTTATAGCGGCCGAGTGCACGGAACAGGTCGCCATTCTCGATATCAAGGTAATGCCGCAGGATGGTGCAGCCGTAACGCAGATTGGTGGCAAGGTCGAACAGGCTTTGCTGCGGATTCCCGATCTGCCGCTGCCAGAACGGCATCACCTGCATCAATCCACGCGCGCCAACCGGGCTGATGGCGTAGCGGTTGAAACCACTCTCGACATGAATCAACCCCAGCACCAATTGCGGATCGAGCCCGGCGCGGGTGGCCTCGTATTGCGCCACGGTCAGCAGGCGCTTGCGCATGAACTCGTCCGGAATGCGCTTGGCAAGTCGGGCCGACATCTCGTTCAGCCACACTTCGCCTTCGGCCGCATTGGCAAACACCAGATGCGGCTGCATGCCATCGCCAATGGCGCGGGACATGGCCGATTGCACCGAGGCGGACAACGCTTCTTCTTCCTGCGCGCCAGCCCAGGCAAACGCAGCGGTCAGCCAGATCAATAGAGAGAGAAGAAGCTTCATGGTTATCGACAACAATTCAATCGGACTATCAGTCTAGATAAAGAACGGCACAAATATTCCAAATAAACAAACGAGTACAAAGCGGGAGAACCACAGCGTACCCATGCTCAATCGGCGATGCCACAAGGACGGAATCTGCTTCCATTCACCGCTTTTCAATACCGGGGGAACCTTGAACAACGCCTGGAATGGCTGATCAAGATTAACCCGATAGTGATGCGGCTCCATCGCGACCAATGCCGGATAGTGCGTTTTGTAAATCTCGTACAAGGTATGCGTTAAATAGCAATAAATCAGCGAGCCAAACAACGAACCCAATACACAAACCGGCAGCAGGTAATCCAGCAAAAAGCGATGCAGCATCTCAAGATTACCCAGTGTTCAATTTCATCATACGCCTGGCATTTCGGTAGGCCGATAGCGCTCAGACCAACGCTTTGGCAAACGCGGCAACTTCAGCCAGCGCCACTTTTTGCATCTCGCCACCTGCTCGGGCCACGTACTCGACCACGCCATCGGCCAGACCCTTGTCACCGATGGTGAAGCGATGCGCCACGCCGATCAGTTCCATATCGGCAAACATCGAACCGGGGCGCTCGTTGCGATCATCCAGCAAGACATCGACGCCAGCAGCGACAAGTTGAGCGTACAGCTGATCAGCGGCCGTTTTGACCGCCTCAGAGCGGTGATAGCCGACGGCAACGACAGCCACTTCGAACGGGGCCATGGCGGCCGGGAACTTGATGCCACGCTCGTCGAAATTCTGCTCGATGGCCGCGCCAACGATGCGGCTCACGCCGATGCCGTAGCAGCCCATCTCGAAGACTTTCTGCGCACCATCCACATCAGTGAACACGGCATTCAGCGCTTCGGAATACTTGCTGCGCAGCTGGAAGATATGGCCGACTTCAATGCCACGGCACAGTTCGAGCTTGCCCTTGCCGTCCGGCGACGGATCACCGGAAACCACATTGCGGATGTCGGCAACGATGCTCGGCTCCGGCAGATCACGGCCGAAATTGACCCCGGCCAAGTGGTACTTGGGCTTGTTCGCGCCGCAGACGAAATCGCTCATCTGCGCCACGGTTCGGTCAGCGATGACCTTGATATTCGCGCCAACACCAACCGGGCCGAGGAAACCCGGCGGGCAGTTGAGGTGGGCACGGATTTCTTCATCGGTAGCAAAGCGGAATTCGCCCAACCCGGCCAGCTTGGTGACTTTGACTTCATTCAGGCTGTGGTCGCCGCGCAGCAGCGCCATCACGAATTGATCGCCCTCGCCGACCAAGGCGATGACCTTGACCGTGTGTTCGATGCCGATTTCCAACAAAGCGGCTACGGCTTCGCAGGTGGTTTGTTTAGGGGTTTCCACGTCGCGCATCTGCTCGCTGGCTGCGGCACGCGGAGTGGCCGGCGCGAGCGCTTCAGCGAGTTCGACGTTGGCGGCGTAATCGCTATCCGGGCAATAGGCGAGCAAATCTTCGCCGGCATCGGCCAGCACGTGGAACTCATGGCTGCCAGAGCCGCCAATCGCGCCGCTGTCTGCCGCCACGGCTCGGAACTTGAGGCCGAGACGGGTAAAGACATTGGAATACGCCTGCGCCATCACCTTGTAGGTCTCTTGCAGGCTCTCGAAATTGGCGTGGAAGGAGTAGGCATCCTTCATCATGAATTCACGCGCACGCATCACGCCGAAACGCGGGCGGATTTCGTCGCGGAACTTGGTTTGAATCTGGAAGAAACTCACCGGCAGTTGCTTGTAGCTGCGCAGTTCGGTGCGGGCGATGTCGGTGATGACTTCCTCGTGCGTCGGACCGAAGCAGAAATCGCGATCGTGGCGATCCTTGATCTTGAGCATCTGCGGGCCAAACACCTCCCAGCGACCGGTTTCCTGCCACAGCTCGGCCGGTTGCACGGCGGGCATCAGCAACTCATGCGCGCCGGCCTTTTCCATTTCATCGCGCACGACCTTTTCCACCTTGCGCAATACACGCAGACCCAGCGGCATCCATGTGTAAAGACCAGAACCCAGGCGCTTGATCAGCCCGGCGCGCAGCATCAGCTTGTGCGAAATCAGCTCGGCCTCGGAAGGCGCTTCCTTGAGGGTGGAGAGGTAAAGTTGCGAGGTACGCATGGTCGGGATCGCGATGATTTGTAATAGGAAAGACGGCGATTCTACCAAGGGTCCGTGAGGGTGTGGGCGGGCCGTGCCGGATGGCCGGTGCCGCCTGCGCCCTCTTTACCCTTGGAGGTTCCGCCAGGATAAACGCTCAGTCGCCCTCGCGCTCCAGCTGCGCGACTTCCGCCGCCACCTTGGCCGCACGCTTGGCGGCAATCTTCGGGCGCAGGATGTTCATCATCACCACGTCGCGCAGGCCGATGAGCACCAGTAGCCAGACGATCATCACCGCAAAGAACAGGAACGAATCGCGCTGCACGCCGGGCGCGAATTTCGCCAATAGCGGCGCAATCACGCCCCACACGCTACCCAAGGCCACCACCAGCAGGATCAGCGACGAGATCATGCGCTCCTTGAGGAAAGTGCCGCGCAACAACACGCGCTGCTCCCAACGGGAAAGACCTTGTAGTTCAGGGACTTGATCCGCTTTCCAGTAAAACGCCATTGCCGTGATTCCTGTTGATTCAGAGCCCGCGAGTTTCCCGTTAGCCTTGCGCAAATGCAAGCCCGCCCGACGCGCTTCCCCAGGCCGCCGCCCGGCCGTCCGGGGCTGACGTTTTTGCTGTAAGTGTGATATGTAAGCGTTTGCGGCCCACGATGCCGCCGACTTCGCCGGATCAAGAACAGACAAATGCGAAGCGATAAACAACCAAAAGAACGATGGAAGGGAAACCCGATGAACCTGCTCAAGACCGGCTTCAGGCTGGCCAAGCTCGCTGGCGCGTTGCTTGCGCTACCTGCCATGGCGGACGAAGTCCGCATTCAACCTCCCGAACTGGCGATCAGCATTACCGAACATGTCGCCATGCCGGCCACGCAAGCACTACAAAAAGAAACATCGCAATTGCTCGTTCGGGTCACCGCGTTGTGCGCCATGCCCAACCGCGACAATCTGCGTGACGCGCAAGACAGCTGGCGGCGTGCCAGCGAAGCCTGGCGACGGCTGGAGGCCACCCGCTTCGGCCCGGCGCGCGTTGAGTCGCTCACCAACCTGTTCGCCCCGTGGCCGTTCGACGTACAGGCGTTGCAGCAGGCCATTGCCTCGGCACCGACTGATCCAACCAGCGGCCAAGCCATCAATGACTGGATGCAACAGCCAACGCAGGCGGGTGGCTTACCCGCCCTCGAATACCTGCTGTTCGCTGAAAACACCCCGGATAAACAGCTCGCCCAGTTCAGTCAGAACAACCGCTGCCGCTATGCGATCTGGCAATCCGCCGGTGTCGCCCGCCGCGCAACCACCCTCGGTTACGAGTGGGCCGGTTTGCGTAGCGGCATGAATTACGACATGTCCTATCACCGACCTTTCCTGACCGAGGCGCTCACCCGTTCGGTGATCAACCTCAAAGAACTCGCGGGCTGGAAGCTCGCCAGCAAGGAAGTGACGCCAACCGAGTCACGCTTCCCGGATTGGCGCGCACACCAGACCAAGCAAAGCCTGCTGGCAACATTCGATGGCATCCAGCAGGTCTTGCTCGGCAGCGCGAAGGGGGTCGGCTTCGACGATTACCTTGCCAGTCGTGGCAAGGACGATCTGGTGACCGAGCTGCGCGCCAAGTTCTTCGAGGCCCGCCAGGCACTCGATCAACTGCCGGACGATCTGGCTGCCCACGCCATGCAGTCACGCGGCGAGCGCTTGCTGGCGCAGCGCAAGCTCAACGCCCTGGCGGACTTCCTGGCCGGGCCGGTGAGTCAGGGCATGGGCTTTGCCATCAGCCTCAGTCAATAAACCTCGTGCAGTTCACCTAGCCGGACGGCTTGCCGTCCGGGGTTGCGTCGCATCAAGTGAGGCCCTGTCGGGGGTCATGCATGCGGAGTCCCCCGGCCGGCGAAGCCGTCCGGGCTACAACTGGCCTTGGTAGGTTGGCGCTGAGCGCAGCGAAGCCCAACAATGCACACCGGTGGCAATGTGTGCGGCAAGTGTTGGGCTGCATTTCATTTAGCCCAACCTACGGGCTTTGCGATCAACCTCGGTCAATGAGCCTCGGGCAGTTCACGTAGCCCGGACGGCTTCGCCGGCCGGGGTGGCGTCGCATCAAGTGACGCCCTGTCGGGAGTCATTCATGCGGAGTCCCCCGGCCGGCGAAGCCGTCCGGGCTACGGGGCTATCCCTTGCTCAGCATGCAGACGATACGGATGTTTATATAAGGCAAAACTCATATTCCTTGGACTTGTAACAGCGGCGTCATCAAACAACCGTATGCTGCGGGCATTACAATTTGCAGCGTCGTGCACCCATGCGCCGGTTCCTTGTCCCGTTATTACTGGCTTTTGCACAGTTTGCTCATGCCGATGTCACCGTTGGCCTGATCGCCACTCGTAACCCCGAAGAGCTGCTCGGCTTCTGGCAGCCGGTCATAGACGACTTGTCGGCCAGCATTGGCCAACCGGTCAAAGTGATCGCCGTTCGCAATTACGACGAGCTGCAGCAGAAATTCCATAACAACGAAGTGCAGGTCGCACGCGTTGGCAACCGGCTGGCGCTATCGATGGTCGAGCACGACAACGGCGAAGTCTTCGCGCGGCTGGTGCAGAACCCCGGGCTGGCCGAATACCGTTCGGTCCTGCTGGTTCGCAAGGATAGCGGCATCAATGATCTCGATACCCTCCTGCGCACCAAGGACCGCTATCGCTATGCGGGCGACTACACTAACTCGACCGCCGGCTTCCTGATTCCGCAGTACTACGCCTTCATCAAGAACAACATCCTGCCCGAGCAGCATTTCAAATCGATGCGCCAGGGCAACTTCGAAGACAACTTCCTCGCGCTTTACCGCAAGGAGGTCGATGTGACGGTCAGCAACAGCTTCGACCTGGAACAGCTGAAGGAAAAGTATCCGCGTGAGTTCGCCGCGATGAAGCCGATCTGGACGTCACAGCCCTTCGCCTTTGATCCGCTGGTTTACAAGGCCAATCTGCCGGCACCGCTCAAGCAGAAGATCACCGCCTTCTTCCTGCGTTACGGCCGTGATGGCGCGCAGGCAACCGCGCAAAAGCAAAAGCTCTATTACGCCGATCAGCTCGATGGCTTCCTGCCTGCCAACAACCGCTTGCTGCGTGAAACCTCCGATTTGCAGCTGTATCACGACCTGTTCCGCCTCACGCTCAACGCCAGCGTGCCCACGGCGCAGAAAACGGTGCAGGAAAAAGACTACTACCGGCGCTACCAACAGCTCGTCGGCTTGCTTGGCGGCGCGAAATAGACAAATAAAATCTCCTAGCACGACTTTGATACGGGCCCCTGTGGCCCGTTTTTATTGGTGGGCGCAACATGATCAGGGCATGGACCGGGGCAGCCCACTACCGCCCCACTATCACCACCAATGGAACAATCCTTCCCGATTACGGGTAATTTTCATTTATCGTTCCAAGCCTCATAGTAATCACATCAAAACCCCTATGGAGGCAGCATCATGACTACGACTCGTCGCATTGCTCGCATCGTGCGCGGCATGGCCGCATCGGATGGCGCTGGCGTCAAACTGCATCGCGTGATCGGCACGCAAGACCTGCCGATGCTCGATCCCTTCCTGATGCTGGACGAATTCCGCTCGGACGATCCGAACGACTACATCGCGGGCTTTCCGGAACATCCGCACCGCGGCTTTGAAACCGTCACCTATATGCTCGCCGGCCACATGCAGCACGGCGACCACATGGGTAACAAAGGCGACCTCGGCCCCGGCAGCGTGCAATGGATGACCGCCGGGCGCGGCATCGTTCACTCCGAGATGCCACAACAGGAAAATGGCCTGATGTGGGGCTTCCAGCTGTGGGTGAACCTGCCGGCCAAGGACAAGATGACGGCACCGCGCTATCAGGATTACCCGGCGGAAGCGATGCCGGTGGTCGCACTCGATGGCGGCGGTAGCGTGAAAGTGATCGCTGGTGAATTCGGCGGCGCACGCGGCCCGATCGAAGGCGTCGCCACCGAACCGGTGTATTACGATGTGGCGTTGCCACAAGGCGCAGCACTGACCTTGCCGCTGCCGGAAACGCACCATGCTTTCGTCTACGTTTACCAAGGCAAGCTTGAAGTGGCCGATGGCCCGCAAGAGCGCCCGTTGGGTACGCGTGAACTGGCGGCATTGACGGCTGGCGGCGCGTTGTCGGTCAGCGCGGGCACGGATGCGGCGCGGTTCATCGTCGTCGCCGGCAAGCCGCTCAAGGAACCCGTGGCGCGTTACGGCCCGTTCGTGATGAATACCGAGACGGAAATCCGTCAGGCGTTTGCGGACTATCAGGCTGGGCGGTTCTGAGGGTGCTTTAACACCTTAAGCCCTTAAGTCTTGAACCACAGAGGGCACAGAGAACACAGAGGTTCACAGAGAAAACCAAAACCGATTGGGGGGACCCCTGTAGGAGCGAGCTTGCTCGCGATGGCGGCATGTCAACCGTCGCTATCGCGAGCAAGCTCGCTCCTACAAAAACCCCACCTCCCGCATTTGCCTTTCTCTGTGAACCTCTGTGGTCCAGGATCTTCGGTCTTCCCATATGACAGCGAAGGAGCAAGCCATGCCCCAACTACTGCAAAGCCACACCACCACACTTGGCGAGGGCATGACCATCCGCCGGGCGTTGCCGAACCGCTCCCGCCGCATGGTCGGCGCGTGGTGCTTTCTTGACCACCTCGGCCCGGTCGCCACCACCGGCGATGGTCTGCGCGTCGGTCCTCATCCGCACATCGGCCTGCAAACCTTCTCCTGGCAGATCGAAGGCGAAGTCTTCCATCGCGATAGCCTTGGTTCTGAGCAATTGATCCGTCCCGGCCAGGTCAACCTGATGACGGCCGGGCGTGGCATTGCCCACTCCGAAGAAACACCGGCTGAGCACGGGACAACGCTGCACGCGGCGCAACTCTGGATTGCCTTGCCCGAAGCGGAACGCCGCCGCGAACCGGCTTTCCATCACTATCCGAACCTGCCGGTGTTCGACCAGGACCGCTGGCAGATCAGCGTGTTGGCCGGCGAGTTCAACGGGCACAGCTCGCCAGCACTGGTGTATTCGCCGCTGGTCGGGCTGGAGCTGCTTGCCGCCGATGCCGCCAACACCACCCTGCCACTACGCGCAGATTTCGAATATGGCGCGATGCTGCTGTCCGGCAGCGCCACCTTGGCCGGCCAAGCGCTTGAAGTCGGCGAGCTCCTGTATTTCGAACCGGGCGCGACGGCGCTGGAAATTTCAACGCATGCACCGGCCCGCTTGCTGCTGCTTGGTGGCCAGCCGTTCAGCGAAGAGGTGCTGCTGTGGTGGAATTTCGTCGCCCGCACGCCAGCCGAAATCCGCCAGGCCACCACAGACTGGAATGCCGGCAACGGCTTTGGTGAAGTCCATGGTTATCCCGGCGAGCGCTTGCTCGCGCCAGAAGTCCCCAAACTCAGAGGAGAATGACATGCCCTTCGATGCGGTCGCCGCCACGCTCGGCGCTACACCCTATCAAGTCGCGCTATCCGATGGCCGTCACGGCTGGACCGGCGACACCCCCAGCGCCGGCGACAGCGGCCCCGATCCGCACGCGCAGCTGCTTGCCGCACTCGGCACTTGCACAGCGATCACAGTGAAGATGTACGCCGAGCGCAAGGGCTGGCCGCTGACCGACGTGCAGGTCGCGCTGCGTTACGGCGACGATCATCGCGATGGCGACGCGAAAATCGAACGGCAAGTCGCCTTGACCGGCGAGCTGGATGGCGAACAGCGCGAACGCCTGCTGCAAATCGCCAATGCCTGCCCGATTCACAAGCTGCTATCCGGCGAAATCCAGATCACCACGGCACTTGCTTAGCCGTTACGCCAGCAGCACAACTCGCCAAACCGCGGCTAACCCGTTACAGTCCATGCAATAGAACAGTCGTTCACGCTGCATGGACTTAACTCTCCTCCCGCCCGGCATCCAGACCCGCCTGCTCAAACTCGGCATCAGCCGGCCGTTTGATCTGGTGCTGCATCTGCCATCACGCTACGAAGACGAAACCCAGCTTTACCCGCTGGCCGATGCCCCAATCGGCACCCCGGTATTGGTGGAAGGCGAAGTGCAAAGCGCTGAAACCACCTTCCGCCCCAAGAAACAATTCGTCGCTCGCATCTCGGATGGCACCGGCACCCTGGTCGTGCGCCTGATCAACTTCTACCCGAATCAAGTCAAGCAGTTGGCGGTCGGCAAGCGCGTGCGGCTGTACGGCGAAATCCGCCACGGATTCTGGGGCGACGAGATGGTGCACCCCAAAGTAAAAAACGTTGGCGAATCCAATGGCCTTAACGAGGCGCTCACGCCGGTCTACCCAACCGTGGCTGGCCTCGCCCAAGCGCCGCTCACCAAGCTCATCGCCAAGGCCCTCACCAGCTGCCACCTCAGCGATACGCTGCCCACCGCCCTCATCCACGATCTCGGCCTGCCAGCCTTTGCCGACAGCGTGCGCTTTCTGCATCACCCCACACCGGACGTCGCCCGCGTTCAGCTCACCGAGCGCCTCCACCCAACTTGGCGACGTGTGAAGTTTGATGAGCTGCTGGCACAGCAACTCTCCCTGCGCATGGCCCGCGCAGTGCGGCGTGAACGCAGCGCCCCCAAGATCGCACCGCCGGGCAGGCTCGCCGCGCAACTCGTCGCCAGCCTGCCGTTCGGGCTGACCAAGGCACAGAACCGGGTACTGCTGGAAATCGCCAAGGATTTGAAACAACCCCACCCCATGCAACGTCTGCTGCAAGGGGATGTCGGTGCGGGCAAGACCATCGTCGCGGCGATTGCGGCCTGCCATGCCATCGAAGCCGGCTATCAGGTGGCGCTGCTGGCCCCGACGGAAATCCTCGCCGAACAGCACTATCGCAAGCTGTCGCAATGGCTCACGCCGCTGGGCATCAAGGTCGTCTGGTTGACCGGCTCGCTCAAGGCCAAGGAAAAACGCGCCGCGCTCGAAGACGCAGCCTTGGGCACGGCATCGTTGGTGTGTGGCACGCATGCGATTTTCCAATCCAGCGTCGAATTCAAACGTCTCGGTCTGGCTGTTGTGGATGAACAGCACCGCTTCGGCGTCGCCCAGCGCCTGGCGCTGCGGGAGAAAGGCGGCAGCCCGCACCAGCTGATGATGTCCGCCACCCCGATCCCGCGCACGCTGGCGATGAGCTTCTACGCCGATCTGGATGTGAGCGTGATCGACGAGTTGCCGCCCGGCCGCACGCCGATCGTCACCAAGTTGATCAGCGATGCCCGGCGTGACGAGATTACCGAACGCATTGCCGCCAAGGTCGGCGAAGGGCGGCAGGTGTATTGGGTCTGCCCCTTGATCGAGGAATCGGAAGCGCTGCAATTGCAGACCGCCGTCGATACCCACGCCCAGCTCAGCGAAGAACTGGAAGGCATCAAGGTCGGGCTGCTGCATGGCCGGATGAAGCCGGACGAAAAAGCCGCGATCATGCAGGCCTTCATCGCCAACGAGATTCAGCTGCTTGTCGCCACAACAGTGATCGAAGTCGGCGTGGACGTGCCGAATGCCAGCCTGATGGTGATCGAGCACGCCGAGCGGATGGGTCTGGCGCAGCTACATCAATTGCGTGGCCGCGTCGGCCGTGGTGCGCACGCCAGCTTGTGCATCTTGTTGTATTCAGGGCCGCTCGGCGATACCGCCAAGGAACGGCTCAAGGTCATCTACGAGAACACGGATGGTTTCGTGATCGCCAACGAAGACCTGCGCATCCGCGGCCCCGGCGAGCTCGCAGGCGTGCGGCAATCCGGCGTGCCCATGTTGCGCTTCGCCGATCTGGAGGCCGATGCGGATCTGCTGGAGGCCGCCCGCGAAGCAGCGGGACAATTGCTCAGCCAGGATCGCACCATTGCCGAAGCACACCTGCAGCGCTGGCTACCCGGCCGGGAAGCGTTATTGAAGGTTTAATCCCGTCTTCCAGCACCTTGAGACGACCTGCAAGCCACGCTATGCAACCGCCTGTCGCCACGCCCACAACGCCAAGCACGAATCACACGTAAAATAGTCATACCGATCAATAAGTTGAACCGGTATCGACATGGTATCCGCTCTTCCCTCGCCGGGTATTACAGCCCAGACAGGCCAGATCGTGGCAGCAACAGCGGCCACGACGGATGCGATTGCAAGTAAGAATTTCGACAGCAAAAAAACGTCGGGCGCCTCCCAGCAACTCGACGCAAAACAGCAAGCTGACGTCGATCAGCTGAAGAAGATCGACCAGAACGTCCGGCGGCATGAACAGGCCCACCTCGCGGCGGCAGGTGGCCTATCCACCAGCGGCGCCTCCTACCAATTCCGTACCGGGCCAGATGGCAAGCAGTATGCCGTCGCCGGCGAAGTGAGAATCGACGTGTCCCCTGGCAACACGCCAGACGAAACGATCAAGCGGGCTCGCGTCATTCAGGCAGCGGCATTGGCGCCTGCCGATCCATCCAGTCAGGACCGGGCCGTTGCGGCGCGTGCGGCGCAGATGGAAGCCGAAGCCTACGCCCAGCTGGCCCAGCAATCCTCCCAACAACGCAAGCTTGGCCAAACCTATGGCAGCAGCAGCGTTTCAACATCCAACTTCGCGGTTCAGGCCTGACAACGCGTGCCGAGCGTATGGTGCTTTCCTGACAAGCTCGGATTGTGGAATAGTCCTTTTCCCCTCTACACTCGCGTAATGCTTACATCATTTTCCACTGCTTGCCGGGCCGGGTTCGCTGGATGAACGCGCGCTTTCGCTTCGCGCTCTGGGTTGCCTCGTTGCTGCTCGTCCTGTCGCTCGGGCTCTCGGCACTGTTCGAGGTCTATCAGCGCAAGCAACTGGAACGGGTGACCGACTACGCCACGCAGGATGCGTTCTGGTATTCGGTTCATCTCACCAAGGAATACATGCGGCTGCGTGAGGTGGCGACACTGGCCCGCACCGATCCAACCCAATACCCGGCAGTACGCACGCGCTACGACATCGTTGCCGGCCGGCTCACTTCGATGCAGAACGGCGGGCTGCATTACGTTGTACTCGATCGGGCCGAATATCTCAGTGATATGGCCACCGTCAATCAGGCGATCGTCGAGATCGACCACCGTTGGCAAACCGGCCCGGCGCCCAGCGCGGCGGAAGTGGATTGGCTGCTGGCCAAACTGACCGAGATCGAGCCCGCGTTGCAGGGCGCCATCGACCAGCTGCAGTGGGGCTTTTCCGATCAGCTGCACAAGAACGATCTGCTGGTGAATCGGTTAGGCAATATCCGGCTGATGCTTGCGATCTTCCAATCGCTGCTGCTGTTGGGTTTTGGCGGCTTTGCGCTGACCGAACTCTGGCGCAGCCGCCGCCGTGAGGAAGAACTTGCCAACGCCCGTGCCGATGCGCAAGCCGCAACGGAGGCCAAGAGCCGCTTCCTGGCCAATGTCAGCCACGAGATGCGCACGCCGCTGACCTCGGTGCTCGGCTACGCCAGCCAGGCCCTCAAAGACCCGCAGCTCCAGGCCACCACCCGCCGACAAATCTCCTTGATCGAACGGAGCGGCGAATATCTGGCGAGCCTGCTGGGCAACGTGCTCGATATGTCGCAAATCGAAGCCGGCCGCGCCCAATTGCATGAAGAAACCATTTCATTGGCGACGCTGGTCGATGATCTGCGCGGTCTGTTCGCCTTGGAGGCCAGCAAGAAGGGGCTGACGTTCGAAATCGTGCTCGGGCCGGATATGCCCACTTGCGTCTCCCTCGATGGCGGCAAGCTGCGGCAAATCCTGATCAACCTGATCGGCAATGCGGTGAAGTTCACCACCACCGGCGGCGTGCACGTGCGACTGGATGCTTCTGCGGCCGGCGAAGAAAACTTCCTGCTCGAAACCCGCGTGACCGATACCGGTGTGGGCATCACCCAAGCGGAACAGGACATCCTCTTTTCCGCCTTCGAGCAGACCGCCAGCGGCCGCAGTGCCGGCGGCAGCGGCTTGGGGCTCGCGATCAGCCGTGACTTTGCGCGGCTCATGGGCGGTGATGTGTGCTGCGTCAACAGCAATGCCCAAGGCAGTGAATTCCTGGCTTCGGTGCTGGCCTACCGCGCCAGCAGCCCGCTGACCGAGAAAACTGCGCAACCGGCTGCCGTTTCACTGGCGGGCACGACCATCCTCGTGATCGAAGATCAGGCCATCAACCGCGAACTCTTGGTCGATCTGCTCGGCGAAGCCGGTGCCGACGTAATCGAGGCCGAAAACGGCAACAGCGCGATCAGCGCATTGGCGGCCCGCAATGTGGACACGATCCTGCTCGATTACAACCTGCCGGACTGCGATGGCCTGACCCTGGCGCGGCGCATGCGCGCAGGCGGCTGGCAAGGCCGCATCGTGATGCTCAGCGCCGCACTACGCCCGGCGCAAGTCGAACTCAACGCCGTCAACATTGCAACCTGGTTAAGCAAGCCGTTTGAGCCGCGCGAGCTGTTGGTCACGCTGGCCGGGCACGCCGCCGCGCCACTACCCGAGCAACACCATGCGCTGCTTGAACAGGAAGCCGCGCGCGAGCGGCTCGGTTACGGCCAGGAGCGTTATCTGGTGTTGGCCAGCAAGGGGCTGGAACGCATCGAGAGCCTGCTCAACGACTGCACCAAGGCGGATCACCTCACGCGCCAACGTTTGGCCCACAGTGCGCGTGGCGTGGCGCTGCAGATCGGCGCACAGGCACTTGCCCATGCCTGCGGCCAGCTTGAAGTGCTCACCGAGCAGGATGCCGACCGCGCCCCCAGCTTGTTAGCCGACGCGCAAGCGCTGAACCGGGCAACCCGTGCCGAACTGGAAGCGACGACCGAGTCCCCTCCGTAGCGCACTATGACCCGGTCAGCGACAGTGAGGCGGGTACGCTAAAACGACATAACAACAAGGAAACCACGCATGAATTTGAAAATCTGGCAGACGCTACTCGCCACCGCCCTGATCACCTGCGCAGGCATCGCCGCGGCGCTGGATGCGCCCAAAGGCCCGGTTGTGCTGACACTGACCGGCAAGGTGGTGCAAAAGAACCACGGCGAGGCAGCCGACTTCGACGATGACATGCTCGGCCGTCTGCCCCAGAAAAAAATGACCGTGCCGACCCCGTGGTATCCGACGCCGCAAACCTTTGAAGGCCCGCTGCTGCGCGACGTGCTCAAGGCGGCTGGCGCCAGCGGCGCCAAGCTCGACTTCAAGGCACTGAACGACTACACCATCACCATTCCCGGCGAGGATGCGGACAAATACGACGTCATCGTCGCCCGCCGCCTGAATGGCAAACCGATGTCGATCCGCGAGAAAGGGCCGCTGTTCGTGATGTATCCGTTCGACACCAAACCTGAACTGCGCGAAGGCGAGTTTTATCGCCGCTGCGCCTGGCAGCTGAGCCAGATTGTGGTGGAGTAAGCAGGAGTGAGGGGCAAGGAAAGCGGCGCTTTTTTTCATTCCCTCTCCTATCCCGTGCAAGGCTTTTAGCCTTGTTCAGGGAAAGTGGGAGAGGGTTAGGGAGAGGGTGCTAAACAGGACGCTGCAATTGGCACGACCCTCTCCCCCGGCCCCTCTCCCACACGTGGGAGAGGGGAGAGTGTAGTGGTTCACGTGCGGCGGGTTACGCAACAAGTTGCTAACCCGCCCTACGAAGTTGGTTGGAAATGGCGCGGTGAGGCGAGCCGCTTAACCGACCGGCCACATCGTCAATAACAACGGCAAGGCAATGGACGTCCACACGCCGTTCAAGCCCATCGCCAGCCCACCAAACGCGCCAGCGGTCTGGGAGATCTGGAACGCCCGTGCGGTCCCAACGCCGTGAGCGGCGATCCCCAAGGCAAAGCCACGTTCGATATCGCCATCCACCTTGATCAGTCGGAACAGCGGCACAGCGATGACCGCACCGGCAACGCCGGTCAGGATCACCGCGCCGGCCGTCAGTGATGGCAACCCGTTGAGATGCGCCGAGAGCGCCATCGCAATCGGCGTCGTCACCGATTTGGGCGCAAGGGACACCTGCACCGGCCAGCTCAAATCAAACAGCCACGCCAGCCCCAGGGCGGAAAGAATCCCTACCAGCCCGCCAACAGCCAGCGCAATCATCAACGGCCCCAGCAAGCTACGCACGCGCTGCAGGTTGTCATACAGCGGCACCGCCAGGGCGACGGTTGCCGGCCCCAGCAACCAGTGCAAGGGCTTGGCCCCGGCAAAGTAATCGGTATAAGACACGCCACTGAGCAGCAGCAGTCCCATCACGATAAGGATGGCCACCAGCGTCGGGTTCAACAACGGAAAATGCCGTGACCGGTGATAGAGCTTTTCCGCCAGCAAATAAGCCAGGCCGGTGATGGCCAGCCACAGCAGCGGCTCCGTCTTGAGCGCCGCAACTTCAACCGCCACAAGCTTGATCATTTGCGCCTCGCCAATAGCCATTTGAGCAGCAAACCAGTCACCGAGAGCGTGACCACCAGCGATACCAGCACAACGGCCACAATCGCCAGTCCGTTTGCCTTGAGCATGGGCCCCAGCGCCATCAAGCCGACACCGGCCGGCACGAACAGCAGGCCGAGATACCCCAGCAAGCCCTCCGCCACCTTCGCGACGCGTTCATCGGTGCCACGTTGAATCAGGCACCAAGCTGCCAGCAGCAGCATGCCCATTACCGGCCCCGGTATTGGCAGGCCAAAACCGCGGCTGAGCAACTCGCCAGCGAGTTGAAACAGGATCAACAGCGTGATGCCAAAGAGCATGGGCAGGCTCCGTTGAGATGGGTTTCGTAGCGATACCGGGCAAGAACACGATCATGACCTTGCCATACTCTTTCATTTCAATGAAAGATGTCTACAGGTCCACCCGTTCAATCTGGTTGAGACTACGCCCAAGGAAGCGCTCGCCAATGGTCTGGAATTTCACCGGCACATCCGTCACCACGTAGCGGTAGTCCGGTATCTCGCGACTTGGATTGGCAAGACCACGCGATTGCAGCAACTCGGCAGTCTGATCCGCGATGGACAGCGCCGAATCGACCAATTGCATGCGGTCGCCCACCACATCGAGCAACAGCGGTTTGATCAGCGGGTAATGGGTGCAACCGAGGACAAGGGTGTCGATTTGCTCGACGAAGACCGGCTTGAGGTATTCCTGCGCCGTCATCTTCGTGACCGGGTGATCCAGCCAGCCTTCTTCGACCAGCGGCACGAACAACGGGCAGGCTTGCGAGTAAACGCGGCAATCCGGGTTGAGCTGGTGAATGGCGCGGGCGTAGGCGTTGGAATTGATGGTGGTCGGCGTACCGATCACGCCGATGCTGTTGCTGTTGGTGCGTGCCACCGCGTTTCTGGCACCGGCTTCGATGACATCGAGTACCGGCACTGGCGATCGCGCCCGCACCGCATCGGCAGCCACGGCGGCCATGGTGTTGCAGGCGATGATCAACAGTTTGACGTCTTGCCGCAGCAGAAAATCGGCGATCTGTTGCGTGAAGCTCTGGATGGTCGACACTGACTTCACGCCGTAGGGCACGCGGGCGGTATCACCGAAATAAACGATGTCTTCGAACGGCAGCCGATCCATCAGCGCACGCACGACGGTGAGCCCGCCAACGCCGGAATCGAACACACCAATGGGATGGGAAGGCAGGGAGCGGGACATCAACGGTTCTCAAAACGCCGAAAGCCGGCATTTTACGCTGGCTGACGCTCGACCGGCAGCCTGCCGCCTTCCCTATGTGAACATCATTGGTTTCGCGTTCAAGGCAAAGCCGCCGCGATCGTCACCGAACGCTCAGCCAGCCGCGCACGCAAGGCACGCAGAAAATCCAATGCGTGCGGATTGTCACCGTGTACGCAGATCGAATCCGCCCGTAACGGCAGCCAGGAACCATCGTTCGCAATCACGCCGCCGCGCTCGATCAGGCTCAATACCTGTGCGAGCGCTTCTTCGTCGTCCAGCACTGCGCCGGGCTGATCTCGCGGCACCAAGCGACCGTCTGCTGAGTAAGCGCGATCGGCAAATGCTTCGGAAATGGTGGCGAGCCCGGCACGCTCGCCAGCGGCGATCAGCTCGCTGCCCGCCAAGCCCATCAAGGCCAGGCCACGGTCGATTTCGTGCACGGTGTTGGCAATCAGATCAGCCAGCGCCGGGTCACGCGCGGCTTCGTTGTAGAGCGCGCCATGCGGTTTGACGTAGGCAAACGACTCATCGGCCTCGAAGCAGACGGCTTTCAATGACCACAGCTGAGCGGTGATCTCGATCGCCAGTCTGGATGGGCTCATTTCGATATGGCGACGACCGAAGCCTTCGCGATCCGGATAGCTCGGGTGAGCGCCAATCCGCACGCCGTGGGCTCTGGCGAGCGCCACGGTCGCACGCATGGTATCGACATCGCCGGCGTGGCTGCCGCAGGCGACATTGGCCGAGGTGATCAGCGGCATCAGCGCGACATCGAACGGAAAGCCTTCGCCTAAATCGGCGTTGAGATCGATGCGCGCGCTCATGCTGTCCTTTTCGTACATGTGGAACTTCGAAGCCACCAACAAACCCCCGTGCCACTGACGAGCGAAGCGAGGCTCCCTCGCGGCGGCGAGGGCGGGGGGAGTGGAATCGACCAAGGAGCGCCGGCGTTTCCACATCCCAATAGGTAAGAACCCGGCTTGGCCGGGTTCCTGACGCAGGTTATCCACAACAATAGGCAACCGGGTAAATGCAGGCGCTTAGCCGAAGCGGCGTTGCCGCATCCACTTGGTGGCAATCCACTTCTCGCCCTTGGTGACGGGCTTGCCGCCGTGCAAGGTCAGCGGATCGACCTGATCGAGGCTGTTGTAATACTCGAAATACACCGCCGAGCCCTTCTTCGGCGCCACGGTCATGCCGATTTCCGGAAAGACCGTTTCGCCGCCCTCTTCCACGTCATTCAGATACATCACCATGGTGGAAACACGTTGGCCGCCATTGGCGAGGTGACGCTTGCTGCCGGGATCGGTGGGCGGGAAGTAGTCGAAGTGCGGCTTGTATTCGCCGCTGGTCTGGTAATTGAGAATCTGGATGCCCTCGCCGTTTTCGACTGGACAGTGCATCACAGCGGAAATCCGCGCGTCGAGCTTGGCGATGAAGTCGTTCTCGTTCAGGGCGAAGAACGTGCCGTGGCTGGTGCGGTCGGCAATCAGTGCATCGCTGCCGGTGGTCGGATCGACCACCATCGAGCGCTCCAGCTTGTGGCGCGACAGCTCGATCAGCTCATCGCACTCCTCGTGGCTCAATACGCCATCGAACACGATGATGTAGGGCTTCTCGATCCGGGCTGCGACACGCACCTCGCGATCCCCCAGCAGGAACGCGTTGCCGACGGCAGGCACGCGCGGGGTTTCATAGGTGTAACCGGTCGATGCCGTCCGCTGGGTAGCGGTGGGTGCACCGGCTTGCGGCCGATCGACAACCGGCTGCTGGCCCGACGTGGTCAGGTGAAACACGATTGCATTGGCGAACATCGGATCGAAATTCTGGCTGACCATGATTTCGATCAACGACTGCGGCGTACAACCACGGCCCAGGTTGTCCTGGATCCAGTGCTGCCATTCAGGCGTAAGTTGGGTGACTTGACTCATTAAGGACTCCATCCTCGTTGGCGAACGCGTCACGCTGCAATGGTTTGCGGCGAGCGCGGCTCGGAAGCACATTGGCTTCGGTTTTATTTGTAAGGTGCATTGTCAATCCGCACGAAGGCAAAGTCATCTGCTTTTGATTCCGCGCTGCAGCATCCGGACCTGATCGACAAGCTATTTATTATGGCAAGGTGTTTGCGCAGCGCAATAAAAGTAGCCGCCAAATCCAGCGCCATCGCGGCATGGCAACAGTATTGCCACTGCGGCAGCCGCCAAGCGGGGCAAGGCTGGCAAATCGGCTGTGCTAGAATCCGGTCTTTGTTTACACCCGCTCCAGAAGCACCTCCAATGGAACTCTCCGCGCTTACCGCCCTCTCCCCGCTCGACGGTCGTTATGAAAAGCAAGTCGCTGATCTGCGCCCGCATTTTTCCGAATATGCCTTGGTCAAGAACCGCGTCACTGTCGAAGTGGCATGGCTCAAGGCACTCGCTTCCGATCCGGCCATCGAGGAAATCAAGCCGTTCTCGGCCGCCACGATTGCCGAACTGGATCGCGTCGTCGCCCACTTCAGCCCGGAGCACGCGCTGGAAGTCAAAACCATCGAGCGCACGACCAACCATGACGTGAAGGCGGTCGAGTACTGGATGAAGGAACGCTTGTCGGGCAATGCCGAAGTCTCCGCCGCATCTGAATTCATCCACTTCGCTTGCACCAGCGAAGACATCAACAACCTCTCCCATGCCTTGATGCTCAAGGGCGCGCGCGATCAGGCGCTGCTGCCGAAGGTGCGCGAAATCGTCGCCAAGTTCAAAGCGCTGGCGCACGAACTGGCGGATGCGCCAATGATGAGCCGCACCCACGGTCAACCGGCCACGCCGACGACCATGGGCAAGGAAATGGCCAACGTCGCTTACCGGCTGGAGCGCCAGCTGGCCCGTCTGGAACAGGTCGAGCTGCTGGGCAAGATCAACGGCGCGGTCGGCAACTACAACGCTCACCTGTCCGCCTACCCGGACTTTGATTGGGAAGGCTTCTGCCGCCGCTTCGTGGAAAGCCTCGGCATCGGCTTCAATCCGTATACGATCCAGATCGAGCCGCACGATTACATGAGCGAGTTTTACGACACGTTCGCGCGCCTCAACACCATCCTGATCGACGCCAACCGCGACATCTGGGGCTATATCTCGCTGGGCTTCTTCAAGCAGAAGGTCAACAAGAACGAAGTCGGTTCGTCGACCATGCCGCACAAGGTCAACCCGATCGATTTCGAGAACTCCGAAGGCAATCTGGGCCTGGCCAACGCACTGCTCACGCACCTGTCGCAAAAACTGCCGATCAGCCGTTGGCAGCGCGACCTGACCGATTCGACCGTATTGCGCAATATGGGTGTCGGCCTGGGTTACGCGCAGCTCGGCTATGCATCGGCGCTCAAGGGCCTGAACAAGCTGGAAGTAAACCGCCAGGCAATGCTGGATGACCTGAACAACAACTGGGAAGTCCTGGCCGAGCCGATCCAGACCGTGATGCGTCGTTACGCCGTGCCCAATCCGTACGAACAATTGAAAGAGCTGACCCGTGGCCAGCGTGGTATCACCCGCGAAACACTGGCGGTGTTCATCGACGGCTTGGCAATTCCGGATCACGAAAAAGCGCGACTGAAAGAGATGACGCCCTGGACGTATCTGGGCAAGGCTGAAGAGCTCGCCAAGCGGATCTAAGAAACAACGGGTCACGATCTCTTCTCTTGCCGGCAGGCTTCCTCCCGCCCACTTGTGGGAGAGGGACTGGGGGAGAGGGTAGTGCCAAGGACAACGTCCTTTTATGCACCCTCTCCCTAACCCTCTCCCACAAGTGGGCGAGGGGACAAAAGATCGCAAATAGGTTCTAAGCTCAGTTTGATTTGATAGCACATCGGATAGACCGGCCGGGCTTTGCCCGGCTTGGTGCATTGTGAACAAGGGGTTTTTCAGCGTGAAACGCAAAGTATTGATCGCCGCATCCGCGAGTGTGGTTGTGTTGGTCGCCGGTTACGTCGGTGGTGCGTATTTCGCCGGCCAGGCGGCCGAGACCACGCTGCAGAAACAGCATGAGTGGCTCGCCAGCCTGCCCTACTTCATCGTCAAGGATCGCAGCTACCAGCGCGGCTGGTTCAGCTCGACCGAGACCACCACGCTGCAGCTCAACCCGGCGTTCTACTGCTTCGCGCTGGAAAAGGAAGGCGCGCCGCTACCCAAGTTCGAAGTCACCTATACCCAACGCATCACCCACGGCCCGCTCCCCTTGCTGACGCACTTCAACCTGCATCCGTACAAGGCCGTGGTCAGCACCGATTTCGTGTTCGCACCGGAAACGCAGAAGCTGCTCAGCTCCTTCTTCGGCGAGCAAAAACCGATCACGCTGGAAAACCGCATCGGCTTCTCTGACGACGGCGTGATGCAAATCACGATGCCGAGCTTCGAACATGAAGAAGCACTGTCCGGCATCAAGGCCAAGTGGCAAGGGTTGAGCGCCACCGTCGATTACGGCGGTGACTTCAATCGCGTGAAATTCGATGCCAGCGTGCCTGGTCTGGATGTCCGCCTCAAAGATGGCAAGGGCATCTCGTTCTCGCAACTGATCGTCACATCGAACCATCAGCGCGGTAAATCGGGCCTGATGCTGGGCGCCAACGCGGTGAAGCTCGGCAGTCTCAAGGTTGATCTGCCAGCAGGCTTGCTCACCTATCTGCCGCAAGGACTGAACGCCCAGGTCGATGGCCCGCGCTACCAAGGTTCAGTCACCGAAAACGGCGAATTGATCGACGGCACCGCCCGCTTCAACATCGACAAGATCACCTTATCGGGCAAGCCGTATGGCCCGGCCGAGCTGATCACCAGCGCGCGCCACCTGCACGGCCCGACACTCGCCAAACTGGGCGACGCGTTTACTGCCCTGCAAAAGCAAGCCACGACCTGCAATGACTACCCAACGCAAGTCGCCAAGCTCGCCCGCGAACAAGGTATGCCGCTGCTCACGCATGATCCGCAGCTGGCGATCGAAAAACTGGAAGTGAAGCTGCCAGACGGTGCAATTCGCTTCAACGGCAAGGTCGGCCTCAAGGGCTTCCAGCCGGGCGATCTGGACAAACCGGTCGAGTTCGTGAAGAAACTCAACGCCAATGCCGACTTTGTCGTGCCGCGCAAAGTCGTGGAAACGGTGATCGCCTGGCAAGCCACCCGGATGTTCGGCGGTGCTGATTCCGGCATCTCGCAGGCTGATCTGGACTACCTCGCCGGTCAGTTCGTCGAAGGCCAGATCAACCGTCTGGCGAATCAGAAGTTGATCCGGGTCGAAGGCGACATGCTGGCCGCCACGGCAGACCTGAAGGAAGGTGCATTCACGCTCAACGGCGCACGCGTGCCGATGCCGTGGGAGCAACCGGCCAAGGTCGAAAACAGCAAGCCAGAAGCCAAGCAAGCCGGCAAATAAGCCTGCGCTTTACCAAGGAAAAGGGGGCACACTGCCCCCTTTTCTTTTGCACTACCTTGCATCATTCGGTCGCACCAAAAGGCGTTTCATTGCACCAAAACATCCGCTTTAAACGCCCTTGTACCATCCGGCCTAGATTGACAGTGTCATTACCGCTCTGAATGATCTATACGATCATTACTCGTTTCCGGATCTGTCCATGCGTATCGGCGTCGTTACCGATTCCTGTTGTGACCTGCCACGCGACTTCCTCGACCGGCATCACATCGACATCCTGCCTATCACCATCCGTGATGATGGCAACACCTTTATCGACCGGCGCGACCCTGTAGCCACGCGGCAGTTTTATGCCCAGCTTGGTGGAGACAGCGAATACATTTCCGAGCCCTTCAGCGTCGAAGCAATCCGCCAGCGTTTTCTCGATCAGCTGGTCGTCGACTTCGACTATGTGTTCTGCCTGACGGTCATGAGTTCGCGCAGCAAGATCTTTGAAAACGCGTCCTTGGCAGCACGCGCCATCCTGACTGATTACCGGCCGATTCGCGAAGCCGCCGGCCATTCCCGCCCATTCAGCCTGCGCGTGTTCGATAGCAACAACCTGTTTCCCGGCCAGGGCCTGATCGTGGCCGAAGTCGCCCGGCTGGCCGCCGAAGGTGCTTCGTCATCGGTGATCATTGCCACCATCGAGAAACTCACCCAGACCACGCAGGCGTTCCTGATCCCGGCCGATCTCGCCCAGTTGCGCAATCAGGCCCGGCGCAAGGGCGACAAGAGCGTCGGATTTGCTTCTTATCTGCTGGGCAGCGCGCTCGACATCAAGCCCATCATCCGCGGCTTCCAAGGCACGACCGAGCCAATCGGCCGCGTTCGCGGCTTTGAAGCCGGCGTGCAAAAGCTGTTCGATACGGCGCTGGATGAGCTGAACAAAGGGCTGCTGGCACCGACAATCTGCATCAGCTACGGCGGCGATCCAAAAGTGGTTGAGGCGATGCCGGGTTATGCGGCGCTCAAACAAGCGGCCACTGCCCGCCGCGTGCAGGTTTACCTATGCGAAATGAGCACCACGGCAGCGGTCAATATTGGCGTGGGTGGGCTAGCGCTGGCGTTTGCTTCTGAGCGTGAAGTACGGTTCGACTAAGGGTTCGACTAAACATCTGCCTCGCACCAATTCAAAACGCCCCAGAACGGGGCGTTTTGTTACCAGCCACATGCGAGCGGCAATTACATGATGATGCCACCACCGAGACAGACGTCGCCGTCGTAAAGCACCATCGACTGCCCGGGCGTCACGGCCCATTGCGGCTCATCGAAAGTCAGTTCCACGCCACCGTCGATATACGCCAGCGTGCACGCGGCATCTTGCTGACGGTAGCGCGTCTTGGCGGTGTAACGCCCCTCTGCCGGCTGCTCGCCGAGTATCCATGAGCAATCCTTGGCAATCAGCGTGGGTTTGAGCAGCAGCGGGTGATCGTGCCCTTGCACCACGATCAACTCATTCGCGGCCATATCCTTGCCCGCTACGAACCACGGCAAGCCCTCGCCGCCAATGCCAAGCCCTTGGCGCTGGCCGATGGTGTAATACATCAAGCCCATGTGCTCGCCCATCACCCGCCCTTCCGGCGTGATCATCTTGCCGGGCACTTTCGGCAGATACCGGTTCAGGAACTCACGGAACGGCCGCTCGCCGATGAAACAGATGCCGGTGCTGTCTTTCTTCTTGGCGTTCGGCAGTCCGATCTGCTCGGCGATCTCGCGCACCTGGCTTTTCAGTAACCCGCCCAACGGAAACACCGCTTGGCTCACCTGCTGTTGCGACAGGCGATACAGAAAATAGGTTTGGTCTTTGCTTTGGTCTGCGGCACGAATCAACTCGGTGCGGCCGTCCGCACGAACACGGTTACTGGCGTAATGACCAGTCGCCATCTTCACGCCACCCAGCTCAATGGCGTAGTCAAGGAAGCACTTGAACTTGATTTCGCTATTGCACAGGATGTCCGGGTTCGGCGTGCGGCCGGCTGAATATTCGGCCAGGAAGTACGAGAACACGCGGTCCTTGTATTGAGCAGCGAAATTGACCAGTTCGATGTCGATATCCAGCAAATCAGCGACCGCAATCGCATCCATGCTGTCTTCCTTGATCGAACAGTATTCGTCGTTGTTGTCGTCTTCCCAGTTCTGCATGAAGACGCCGTGCACTTCGAAACCCTGCGCTTTCAGCAAGTGCGCGGTCACGCTGGAATCCACGCCACCAGAGAGGCCAACAACGATCTTGTCACGCGTGCTGGCGGTCATGCTGATTCCCCACGTGCAGCGACATCAAAATCGCGCAGCAGTTCTAACGGATAACGTTTGCCGGCGAGGTAGTCATCAACACAAGCCAGCAACAACGGGCTGCGATGCTCCGCCGCGCGGGTGACGATTTCATCGCGGTTGAGCCATACGGCGGCCTCGATCCCATTATCGAGCTCACGCCCGGCTTCCACGCCCGTGATTTCGCCAGTGAAGGCAAAACGCAGATAGGTCAGCTCCGGCTTCTCCGGCGGGCTCCACTGATAGATACCAACCAATGCCGTCGGTTTGAAGCTGTGCGCGGTTTCTTCAAGCGTTTCGCGCACGCAGGCTGCGATGATCGATTCGCCGTGTTCGACATGGCCTGCGGGCTGATTGAGTTTCTTCTGGCCGAGAATCCGCTCCTCGACCAACAAGAAACGGCCGTCGCGCTCAACGACTGCGGCAACGGTCGCATTAGGTTTCCACATAAGGCAAGAACTTGAATGAACTAGAGAATATAAGGAAGCAATTTTACCCGAGCATCCCGCCCATGACTGCGAAATACCGGCATGCCAATAAAAAAACGGGGAGCGAGTTACCCGATTTTTAATATGTCTTGGCTCCGTGAGCTTACATTTCTACTGACGACTTGCTAAAGACATCTTCGCTGCAATTTGATTGCAAACCACGTCACCGTGTCTTGTTCGGACCACGTCGCCCTCGCTGCTTGGGGCGCTCCGGGTTCTGTGGGCTCGGCGTGGTCTGTCGCGGCATCACCACGCGCTCTTCTCGCCACTGCCCTGGCGGCAGCCCGTCCAATGTCCAATCGCCAATTGCTGCGCGCACCAAACGCAAGGTCGGAAAGCCCACCTTCGCCGTCATCCGCCGCACTTGTCGGTTTTTGCCCTCGGCAATGATGACCTCCAGCCACGTGGTCGGAATCGCGGCCCGAAAGCGCACCGGTGGATCACGTGGCCACAGGTTCTCCGGCTCATCGATCACGCGCACTTTTGCGGGCTGAGTCGTGAAGTCGCCCAAATTGACCCCTAAGCGTAAAGGGGCCAAATCGGCGTCGGTCGGCGCGCCTTCCACTTGTACCCAATAGGTCTTGGGCAGCTTGTGTTTCGGGTCGGCAATGCGCGACTGCAAGGCGCCGGAGTCGGTCAGCAGCAGCAGCCCTTCCGAGTCAGTATCCAGCCGGCCAGCCGGGTAGACATCCTTCACCGCGACATAGTCGGTAAGGCATTGATGCGGCGGGCTGGGCGAGAACTGGCAGATCACGCCGTAAGGTTTATTGAGCAAAATCAGTTTGGCCATGGCTGGATTGTACCTGCCCGCATATCAGGCATGGCTTGGCACGAAGTGCCGCTTCACGCGATAATCCCGGCTTTCCTCTTTTGCTAGCGCCATCAAGGCGTTGTCTCCTCAACCACCGCAGGGAAACACCATGAGCCACATCCAAGTTCCGCAGGGCGGCACCAAGATCGTCCCGAACCTCGCCACGCCAGACAATCCCATCATTCCGTTCATCGAAGGCGATGGCATCGGTGTCGACATTACCCCGGTGATGAAGGATGTGGTCGATGCAGCCGTAGCCAAGTGTTATGGCGGCGCGCGCAAGATCCACTGGATGGAAATCTACTGCGGCGAGAAAGCTGCTCGCGTGTACGGCAATGACAGCTACCTGCCGGAAGAAACCCTGGCCGCGCTGAAAGAATACGTCGTTTCGATCAAAGGCCCGCTGGCTACGCCGGTTGGCGGCGGTATCCGTTCGCTGAACGTGGCTCTGCGCCAACAGCTCGACCTGTACGTCTGCCTGCGCCCGGTACGTTATTTCGACGGCGTGCCGTCGCCGGTGAAGCGCCCGGACCTGATCGACATGACGATCTTCCGTGAGAACACCGAAGACATCTACGC
This sequence comes from Andreprevotia chitinilytica DSM 18519, assembly GCF_000711875.1. Taxonomy (GTDB): domain Bacteria; phylum Pseudomonadota; class Gammaproteobacteria; order Burkholderiales; family Chitinibacteraceae; genus Andreprevotia; species Andreprevotia chitinilytica. The sequence continues at coordinate 166,008 of NZ_JONM01000002.1, read as the reverse complement.
CGGTATCGAGTGGGATGCGCAATCCGAAGGCGCCAAGAAAGTCATCGACTTCCTGCAAACCGAAATGGGTGTGAAGAAGATCCGCTTCCCGGAATCGTCCAGCATCGGCATCAAGCCGGTGAGCAAGGAAGGTACCGAGCGCCTGGTGCGCAAGGCGATCCAGTACGCGATCGACAACAACCGCAAGAGCGTTACCCTGGTTCACAAGGGCAACATCATGAAGTTCACCGAAGGCATGTTCCGCACTTGGGGCTATGAGCTGGCCAAGAAGGAATTCGGTGGCGTCGAGATCGACGGTGGCCCGTGGCTGCAACTGCCGAACGGCATCGTGATCAAGGACGTGATCGCTGATGCGTTCCTGCAGCAGATCCTGCTGCGCCCGGCCGAATACGATGTGATCGCTACCCTGAACCTGAATGGCGATTACATCTCCGACGCGCTGGCTGCAGAAGTTGGCGGTATCGGTATCGCTCCGGGTGCCAACCTGTCCGACAACATCGCTTGCTTCGAAGCCACCCACGGCACGGCACCGAAGTATGCTGGCCAAGACAAGGTGAACCCGGGTTCGTTGCTGCTGTCCGCCGAAATGATGCTGCGTCACCTGGGCTGGAAAGAAGCGGCCGACCTGATCATCGCAGCAATGGAAAAAACCATTCAGGCCAAGATCGTGACGTACGACTTTGCCCGTCTGATGGAAGGCGCAGAAGAAGTGTCTTGCTCGGCCTTCGGCAAGGCGATCATCGCCCGGATGTAATCGTTACATCCGTCGAGCACTTCGGTCGACATTGTAAAAAGCCCCGCAATTGCGGGGCTTTTTCTTGGCCGCATGGCACGAGAAAACTGCAGAAATAAAAAAACCCCGCGTGAACGCGGGGTTTTCCGAACACCAAAGCAGCGATTAAGCAGCTTGGATGTTGGCAGCTTGCTTGCCCTTCGGGCCTTGCGCAACTTCGAACGAAACGCGCTGGCCTTCTTTCAGGGTCTTGAAGCCCGGCATGTTGATCGCAGAGAAGTGTGCGAAGATATCTTCACCGCCTTCGTCCGGAGTGATGAAGCCGAAGCCCTTGGAATCATTGAACCATTTAACAGTACCCGTTGCCATTTGGGGTCTTTCTCCAGATATAACGTTAGTGCATGTCCCGGAATGGGACGACCGGTTTGATACCAAGACCTGCGCAACGGGGTAACCGGTACTGCATGAAACTTGCTTATCAAACGCGATCACGTTGTACGCGAGTTTTCATGCAAAGGTCAAGTCAGCTGGGTAAAAAATACAACATACGTTTAACCCCCGGTAAGCTTGAAAAGCCCACCGGTCGGGCCAAAATGAGAAGCAGAGGTGAACGGAACAGCATGGCAATACAGCATCAACTCGATCCCGAACTAGCGGGACAAGAAACCCGGGTCGGGCCACCGCCGCTCTATACAGTGTTACTGTTGAACGACGACTACACCCCCATGGAATTCGTGGTCGTGGTTCTGCAGCAGTTTTTTGCGATGGCGCATGAACAAGCGACCGTTGTCATGCTCAAAGTTCATACAGAAGGTCGCGGCGTATGTGGGGTATATCCCAAAGACATCGCTGCAACTAAGGTGGATGAAGTGAACCGCTTTGCCCGCCAACATCAGCACCCGCTCCAATGCATCATGGAGGTACAAGAATGATCGCCCAGGAACTTGAACACAGCCTCCATATGGCGTTCATGGAGGCTCGGCAGAAGCGCCACGAATACATCACCGTGGAGCACCTCCTCCTTGCGCTACTCGATAATCCTTCCGCGGCCGAGGTGCTTCGTGCATGCGGCGCAAACATGGAAGAGCTGCGCCGCGTGCTTGGTGATTTCGTCACCGAGCACACACCGGTCGTCTCCGGCAGCGGCGAAGTCGAGACTCAACCCACCATTGGATTCCAGCGCGTGATTCAGCGCGCGATCCTGCATGTGCAATCGTCCGGCAAGAAGGAAGTTACCGGTGCGAACGTGCTTGTCGCCATCTTTGGCGAGAAGGACAGCCACGCCGTCTATTTCCTGCATCAGCAAGGCATCAGCCGGCTCGACGTCGTCAACTTCATTGCCCACGGCATCGCCAAGCAAAGCGGCAACAACGCCAGCAACAGCGCCCCCCGCCCTGAGCAGAACGAAGAGCACGACAGCGAAGTCACGCCGGGCGGCGCGCTGGAGAACTTTACCCAGAACCTGAATCAGCTCGCTCTCGCCGGCCGGATCGATCCGTTAATCGGTCGTGAGCCCGAGCTGGAACGCGTGGTGCAGATCCTGTGCCGTCGGCGCAAGAACAACCCGCTGCTGGTTGGTGAAGCTGGTGTTGGCAAAACCGCCATCGCGGAAGGCCTCGCACGGCGCATCGTCGAAGGCGAAGTGCCGGACATTCTGGCCGATGCCACCGTCTATTCCCTCGACATGGGTGCATTGCTTGCCGGCACCAAGTATCGCGGTGATTTCGAGCAACGCCTGAAAGCAGTCATCAAGCAGCTGACCGATGAGCGCAACGCCATCCTGTTCATTGACGAGATTCATACCCTCGTCGGCGCAGGCGCGGCCTCGGGCGGCACGCTGGATGCTTCCAACCTCTTGAAGCCTGCCCTGTCCAACGGCACGCTCAAGTGCATTGGCGCGACGACGTACACCGAGTACCGCGGCATCTTCGAGAAAGACAACGCCTTGTCACGTCGCTTCCAAAAGATCGACGTAACGGAGCCGACGGTCGAGCAAACCATCGAGATCCTCAAGGGCTTGAAGGACAAGTTCGAAAGCCATCATGGCGTGAAGTACACGTTGTCCGCCCTCGCGACGGCAGCAGAGCTCTCGGCCAAATACATCAACGACCGTCATCTGCCCGATAAGGCGATTGATGTGATCGATGAGGCCGGTGCGGCGCAGAAAATCCTGCCGCGTTCGAAGCAGAAGAAAACGATCAACAAGCACGAGATCGAAGAGATCGTGGCCAAGATCGCGCGGATTCCGCCGAAGAACGTCTCGAACGACGACAAGAGCGCGCTCAAGACACTGGATCGCGATCTGAAGAATGTCGTGTTTGGTCAGGACAAGGCCATCGAAGCGCTCTCGACGTCCATCAAGATGGCGCGGGCCGGCTTGGGCAATCCGCAAAAGCCAATCGGTGCCTTCCTGTTCAGCGGCCCGACCGGCGTCGGCAAGACAGAAGTCGCGAGACAACTGGCATACACGCTGGGCATCGAACTGATTCGCTTCGATATGTCCGAATACATGGAACGGCATGCGGTCAGCCGGCTGATCGGCGCGCCACCGGGCTACGTCGGATTCGAGCAGGGCGGCCTGATGACGGAAGCGATCAATAAGCATCCGTATGCGGTGTTGCTGCTGGATGAGATCGAAAAGGCACATCCGGATATCTTCAATGTCCTGCTACAGGTGATGGATCACGGCACGTTGACTGACAATAACGGTCGCAAGGCAGATTTCCGCAATGTGATCATCGTCATGACGACCAACGCGGGTGCTGAGTCACTGAACAAACCAGTGCTGGGCTTTACGGCCAAGAAGGAAGCCGGTGACGAGATGCAGGAAATCAAGCGTCTATTCACACCGGAATTCCGCAACCGGCTGGATGCGACGATCCCGTTCGCGCCACTGACGCACGAGATCATCCTGAAAGTGGTCGACAAGTTCCTGCTGCAACTGGAACTGCAACTACAAGAGAAGAAGGTGGATACCCACTTTACGCAGGCGTTGAAGGACATGCTTGCCGACAAGGGGTTCGATCCACTGATGGGCGCACGGCCGATGGCTCGATTGATTCAGGACACGATCCGCAAGGCACTGGCCGACGAACTGTTGTTCGGTCGACTGACGCATGGCGGCGAAGTGACCATCGATATCGATGCCGACGGCAAGGTGACGTTGCAGCTGGACGACGCAGAAGTCGCAGCCGAACCAGCCTGATCCTCTTCAAGTTCGTACCCACCAAAAACAAACCCCGCCGTAAAAAGCGGGGTTTGTTTTTTCGTCTCAAGCGCAATCAGCTCTTGAACTTGCTCGCCAGCGTTTCCAACACGCTCGGCGTCGCCAGCGAGAGGACTTGCGACGGTGTCGGCACCGGGAATCCAGCCTCAGCCAGTGCTTCCTTGATCACTTTGTTGGTGTCGAAATACACCTGCCAGTAGTGATCGTTGTGGCAATAGGGACGCACTGCCAACACAGGGCCCACTAGGTTGAATTCGAGGATTTCCACATCCACGGCTGGTGCGGCCAGCACGTTTGGAATCGCAGCCACTTTCTCCTTGAGCAAGGCAATCGCGGCACGGTGATCAGCGCTACCCGCCAGCTGTGCTTTGAGGTCAACACGGCGGAATGGATTCAGGCTGTAGTTCTGGATCGTGTCGGAGAAAATCTTGTTGTTGCCGATGAGTGTCACGACATTGTCCGGTGTATTCAGCGCCGTCGCGAACAAGCCGATTTCCTTGACCGTGCCGGTGATGCCGCCAGCGGTGACAAAATCACCGACCTTGAACGGGCGCAAGACAATGATGAATGCCCCGGCAGCAAAGTTCGCCAACAACCCCGACCAAGCCATACCGATAGCGATACCACCCGCAGCAATCAACGCCGCGAAGGTCGTCGTCTGAATGCCGAAATAGCCCAGGATGCCAATCACCAGCAGGATATTCAGCGTAACCGTGATCACCGATCCTACATAGCGCAGTACCGTCGGATCGACCTTCTGCTTCTCCAACGAGCCCTGCACCATGCGCACCGCCATGTGGATCAGCCAACGGCCCACCACCCAAAATGCGATTGCAGCCAGAATCTTGATGCCAAAATCAGTGGCATATTGCAGAACGAGATCCTGATACTTGCTTGCGGTACTCACGGTCGTCTCGACCAAATTGTTTGCCATGGGGCACTCCTTGTAGCTTGAAGAAGAAACAGCCGTAGCATAAGACAAAGCGGTGACAGTCTGGCGAAATCATTGTCGGGATTCTTGGCGAAATTACTTTCCGCGCGGATGAAACTCCATATGCAAGGCTTGCAAGCGGGCCGTGGCCACGTGCGTGTAAATCTGGGTCGTGCCAATGTCGGAATGCCCAAGCAAGGTCTGCACGATGCGCAGGTCTGCACCGTGATTCAACAGGTGGGTAGCAAATGCGTGCCGCAACACGTGTGGTGACAGTTTCTCTACCGCAATACCGGCCCGCGCCGCATAGCCCTTGACGATGAACCAGGCGCCCTGCCGGGTCATTGGCTCGCCGCGCTGGTTCACAAAGAGTGTCGCCACATTCCGGCCACCACAAAATTGCGTACGGGCCTCTTTCATGTAGCGCTCACACCAATGACACCCTTCCTCGCCAATGGGAACCAGCCGTTGTTTATTCCCCTTGCCGCCGATCACCTGCAGATAGCCCGGGTTAAGGTGGATTTGCTCAATCGGCAATGCAACCAGCTCTGAGACACGCAAACCGGTGGCATACATCAGCTCCAGCATCGCCCGATCGCGCAGGCCCGCTGGCGTTTCGATATCCGGCGCATCGAGCAGCGCTTCGATTTGCACCTCTTCCAGCGCCTTCGGCAATGGACGAACCCGTTTCGGTGAAGTCAGCGTATCGGTCGGGTCGGCGACGATCTTTTCCGATTGCAGCCAATGACGGTAGAACTTGCGCAGGCTGGCAAGCCGTCGCGCCAGCGTGGATGCTTTCATTTCACCCGCTTGGCGAGCCAGAAAATCCTGCACATCTGCGGAATCAGCGGTGAGCAGCGCCTTTTGCTGCGCCACCAACCAGCCCAGCCAGATGCGCAAATCCAGCCGGTAGCTGTTGGCGGTATGTTGCGCCAAGCCATCGCCTAGCCAGACCGCGTCAATGAACTCGTCGATCAGCGAAAGCTCGGCCGATGGCAGCTCAATCGAACCAGTCACGCAGCACTCCTTCATGGCGCAATAACCAGCGCTTGATCGGCATCCAGTCCACGCCATCACGACCGGCATTGAAACCACCAAGCCCGCTGGCAGCTACAACTCTGTGACATGGAATCACAACGGGTATCGGGTTAGAACCACAGGCACCACCCACTGCACGTGCGTTTGACCCGATGTCGTGGGCCAAATCGCCATAGCGAATCACACCCCCACTCGGAATCGCGGCAATCCGTTGCCACACTTTGCGCTGGTGCTCGGAACCCATGAGGCGGTAAGGCAGATCAAAACGAAAGTCGGGGTCTTGGAAATAGGCGTCGAGTTGGCGCGCGGCCTCGCGGAGAATCGAAGAGTTCGGTGCATGCAAAACAACATCGCTTGGCAAGAAATGAATCAGCGTCAGCACATCACCATCAGCGGCCATGCCAAGCCGGCCAAACGGCGCCTGAATAACAGACTGATATCTGATGGCAGAGGAGGATGTCATGTCGGCTCCCAGTGGAACAACGATGATACTCGGACGATAGGCATAAAAAAACGCGGGCCGTAGCCCGCGTTTTTTGCTCCCGAAGGAATGCCGGAATTACTTGGCAGCCACGGCGACCTTGCGAGCCGGCAGCTTTTCCTTGATACGAGCAGACTTGCCCGAACGATCGCGGAGGTAGTACAGCTTTGCACGACGCACATCACCGCGACGCTTCACTTCAACCGAAGCCACCAGCGGGGAGAACGTCTGGAAGGTACGCTCAACGCCCGTACCAGCCGAAATCTTGCGAACGATGAAGGAGCTGTTCAGACCGCGGTTCTTCTTGGCGATCACGACGCCTTCGTAAGCCTGCAGACGCTCACGATTGCCTTCCTTCACCTTGACTTGCACGATGACGGTGTCACCCGGTGCAAAGTCCGGCACGCTCTTGCCCAGGCGGGCGATTTCTTCTTGTTCGAGTTGCTGAATCAGGTTCATTGCAATTACTCCATTCGAAGCTTGTTCCTTCTGCCCTCACGCCCACTGGGCGGTTTGGGTGCTGCCGAATCAGGCCTTATGTTCAGCCTTGAATTCAGCCAGAAGCCGAGCCTCCTCTTTTGAAAGCTGACGATCCACAAGCAAATCCGGGCGACGCAACCAAGTGCGGCCCAGCGCCTGCTTCAAACGCCAACGCCTAATGTTGGCATGATTTCCCGAAAGCAGAACTTCCGGAACCGCCATACCGCGGTAATCCTCGGGACGGGTGTAATGCGGGCAATCCAGCAACCCATCCACAAACGAATCTTCAATGGCGCTGGCCTGCGTGTTCAACACACCCGGCCAATGCCTTGCCACCGCATCGATCAGCACCATCGCCGGCAACTCGCCACCCGACAGCACGTAATCACCGATGGAAATCTCTTCATCGACCTGCCGCTCGATCAGGCGCTCGTCCACACCCTCATACCGACCACACAACAAGATCAAGCCATCCAGCTCGGCCAGCTCAAGTACCTTGTCATGCGTCAACGGCGCGCCTTGCGGCGACAGGTAAATGACCTTGGGCGTTACACCGGTAGCAACTTGCCGTGCTTTCGCTGCCTCTATGCTCAGCTCAAGCGGTTCCGGCTGCATCAACATGCCAGGGCCACCACCAAACGGACGGTCGTCGACACGACGGTAGTTGTCACTGGTGAAATCACGCGGATTCCACGCCTGCAGGGCAAAAATACCCAGCTCGACTGCCCGGCGTGTCACACCGCTTTTGGTCACGGCGTCGAACATCTCCGGAAACAGCGTCACGACATCGATTTGTCGCGTCACCATCGGGATCAGTAGTCCAAACCCCAGTCAACCGTGATGCGCTTTGCGTCACGATCCACCGCCAACACCACATGTGCGACAAACGGCAGCAAGCGCTCAGTCTCGCCATCGTTCACCACCAGTACATCGTTCGCGCCGGTTTCGAACAGTTTCTCGACCACGCCCAGCGTTTCGCCTTGCGTGTTCACGACCGTCAGGCCGATCAAATCAGCCCAATAAAATTCGTTGTCGTTATCGAGCTCAGGCATCTGGCTACGCGGAACCGCGACCTGCATGCCTTTGAACGAAAAGGCAACATCACGATCATCGATTCCTTCGAGCCGAGCGGCCAGCTTTTTGGGCTGAACCACGCTTTCGAGCACTTTATAGGCTTGCCAGACACCGTTACGACCCAACCACCACGTGTCGTAATCGAGCAGGCTATCGGCAAACTCAGTATCAGGCACGATATGCACCCACCCGCGAATACCAAACGCCCCGCTCACAAAACCCATCTCAACCAGATCCGTGGGGACCTCGGTTGCAGGGTTCGCCTGCGGGGCAATCGCTTTTGGCAGCACAGCCAATTAAGCGGCCGGCTTGTAGCTCTTGAGCAGCTTGGCGACGGACTCGTTTACTTGCGCGCCAACGCCAACCCAGTAGTTCACGCGATCCAGCGCGAAACGGACGGCTTCTTCGCCTTCAACGGCAACCGGGTTGTAGAAGCCCAGACGCTCGATGAAACGGCCATCGCGACGGTTGCGGGAATCAGTGGCGACGATGTTGTAGAACGGACGGTTCTTGGCGCCGCCACGGGAAAGACGAATCACGACCATGTCAGTTAATCCAGTTTGAAATCGGTAAATGCGAAACCCGCGATTGTACGGGAAAGTTTTAATCCGGCACAAGCAAAAACGCCGATCGGTCAGGTGATCGGCGAAAAATTGTGCCGAAAAATGAGGTGCTTGCGTAGCACCTCGGCCTTACATGCCAGGCAGAAGCCCCTTCATGCCGCGCATCATCTTCATCATGCCGCCGCCGGAGAATTGCTTCATCATCTTCTGCGTTTGTTCGAACTGATTCAGCAAGCGATTGACCTCTTGCACCGTCACGCCAGCGCCTGCGGCAATACGACGCTTGCGGCTGGCTTTGAGCAATTCCGGCTTGCGGCGCTCCAGCGGTGTCATTGAATTGATGATGGCCTCGATCCGCGCCACCGATTTGTCAGTGACCTGGCTATTGGCAATCTCACCCAATTGGCCCATGCCAGGCAGCTTATCGAGTAGCGCAGACATGCCACCCATTTTCTTCATCTGCTGGATTTGCGATTTGAAGTCTTCCAGATCGAAGCCCTTACCGGACTTGACCTTCTTCATCATCTTCAGCGCTTCGGCTTCGTCGACGGTCTTCTGCACGTCTTCGATCAGCGACAGCACGTCGCCCATGCCGAGAATCCGGCTCGCCATCCGATCCGGATAGAACGGTTCGAGGCCAGTCAGTTTTTCGCCAACGCCAATGAACTTGATCGGCTTGCCTGTGACATTACGCACCGATAGCGCGGCACCGCCACGCGCATCGCCGTCCATCTTGGTCAGGATCACGCCGGTCAGCGCCAGCGTTTCGTTGAATGCCTGCGCGGTATTGACTGCATCCTGGCCTTGCATCGCATCCACGACGAACAGCGTTTCGATCGGATTGATGGCGGCATGGACAGCCTTGATCTCGGCCATCATCGCTTCATCGATCGCCAAACGGCCGGCGGTGTCGACGATCAATACATCGTGGAAATGCTTCTTGGCGTAGTCATGCGCAGCCAGTGCGATATCGACCGGCTTTTGCGAGGCATCAGACGGAAACCACTCAACGTCGATCTGCCCAGCAACAGTTTTAAGCTGCTCAATGGCGGCCGGGCGATACACGTCGGCGGAGACGAGCAGTACTTTCTTCTTTTGCTCTTCCTTTAGACGCTTGGCGAGTTTGCCCGACGTCGTGGTTTTGCCCGCGCCCTGCAAGCCTGCCATCAGGATCACCGCTGGCGGCACAGCGGCAAGATTCAGCGCGTCGTTCTGTGCGCCCATCAGCTTGGTCAGCTCTTCGTACACCACGCCAATAAAGGCTTGGCCTGGCGTCAGGCTGCCGATCACGTCCTGACCCAAGGCACGGGTTTTCACCTCGCCGATGAATGTCTTGACGACCGGCAGCGCGACATCGGCCTCCAGCAGCGCCATCCGCACTTCGCGCAGCGCCTCTTGGATGTTGTCTTCAGACAGGCGCGCGTTGCCACGCAGATTCTTGATCACGCCGCCAAGGCGATTGGAGAGATTCTCCAGCATTGCATTTCCCTTTTGAGGCCGGGCGCTCGTACGGACGCCGCGGTCTGCTAGACTCACGAATCCCGACATTCTAACTGATTTGCTCCGGTGACTTGGCTTGCCCCCATCGCGCTTGTTCTCTATCTGGCCCTCGGCTGGCAGTTTTGCCGCAGCCGGCTGACCCGCCACGCCGTCGCACGTCCGACACTTGAGCACAGCCTGCTGATCGTCGCACTGGCCTTGCACGGGCTAGCGCTCTGGCCTGATTTCGTGACCTTGCCGCTACGCTTTGGCGCAGCCGAGGCGCTATCACTGACCGCATGGCTGGCGATGCTGATTTATCTGGTCGGGCATCTGGCCTATCGGCTCGAAGGGATCCAGCCTGCGCTGATCGGCATGGTGGCGCTACTGCTTGCTGCGAGCCTGCTGCTGCCACCCGGTCACGCGCTCGACTACCCGCAAAACATCGTCTCTCGCCTGCACTTCTTCTCCGCCATGCTGGCCTATGCCGTACTGACCATCGCGGCTGGCGTAGCCCTGCTGATTCGCCTCGCGGATCGGCGTTTACACCGTGCAGCAGCCAGCCTGTTGATCCAGACCCTGCCGCCCCTGTTGGCGCTGGAGAAGCTGCTGTTCGCCTGCGTCTACGCGGGCTTTGCGCTACTTACGATCGCACTGGCAACCGGCGCGCTATTCACCGAGTACATCTATGGCCCGCACCGTGGCCTGTCACATAAAGCCGTCTTTTCCGTGCTGGCGTGGCTGGTTTACGGGGGCCTGATCTTTGGGCGCTTTCGCTCCGGCTGGCGCGGGCAACGGGCAGCGAATTGGGCGCTAGGCGGCTTTGCTTTGATGTTGCTCGGCTACATCGGCACCCGGCTGGTGCTCGACGTCATCCTGCACCGCGGATAAACAGTCCGCATCAGCTCACTATCTATAATCAGCGCAACTCTTCTCGCGGAAGCCCGACGTTGGACGACATCCCCATCTCTGCGCTGGTCATCGGTCTGATCACTTGCCTGCTGAGTTCTGCCTTCTTCTCCGGTGCCGAAACCGCGATGATGGCCATCAATCGCTACAAACTCGCCAGCAAGACACGCCAAGGCCACCACGCCGCCCAGCGCACCCAGAAGCTACTCAATGAGACCGAAAAGCTGCTATCGGTCATTCTGCTGGGCAACACACTGATCAACACCGGTTCCGCCACCCTCTCGGCACTGATCTCCGCCCGACTGTTTGCCGGCAATGACGCAGCGGTCGGTATCTCCGCCATTCTGGTTGCCTTTGCGATCCTCGTTTTTTCAGAAGCAACGCCCAAGGTCATCGCAGCCACTTACCCGGAACGATTTGCCTTCACGGCAAGTTACCCGCTCACGCTGCTGCTACGCCTGTTCTACCCGGCGGTCTGGTTCGTCAACCTGTTCGTGGCCGCCCTGCTGCGGCTACTGCGCTTGCACAAACCCATCGGCGGACAGCAAGCACTATCGCCCGAAGAGTTGCGGATGCTGGTGCTCGAATCCGGCAAATATATCCAGAAAAAGCACCACGCGATCCTGCTCAATTTGTTTGAACTCTCGAACATCACCGTCGACGACGTAATGACCCCCCGGCACCAGATCGAAATGATCGATCTGGCTACGCCGGAGGATGAACTGCGACGCCAGCTCTTTACCTGCCACCACTCCCGCCTGCCGGTCTGCGCGGGTAGTCCGGATAACGTGCTCGGTATCTTGCAAGCCCGCAAACTGCTCTCGCTACGAGAAGATGAAGTCAACGCTGACGCCGTTCGCCGCCTGATGCGCAGCACATATTTCATTCCGTCGAACACACCGCTATTTATGCAGTTGCAGAATTTTCAGGAAAACAAGCGGCGCATCGGCATCGTGGTCGATGAATATGGCGAATTGTCCGGGCTTGTTACGCTGGAAGACATCCTTGAGCAAATCATCGGCGAATTCACCACCAATGCCCCACAGGCTGGCCAGCGATTCGAAAAGCAGGCCGATGGCAGTTATTTACTTGATGGCGCGGCCAGTTTGCGCGAATTGAACCGTAAATTGAAACTGGCGTTCCCGATCGATGGGCCCAAAACATTGAACGGTTTGATACTGGAATACTTCGAAGACATCCCGGACTCAGGCACCTGCCTTGTGCTCGCTGGGGAAAGGCTCGAAATCGTTCAGACGCAGGATCGCAGCATCAAAATGGTCAGGCTTTATCCACGCTCGTAAGAATCGATCACAGATACAACGCATTTGGCCCATATCATTTGCTAGACTGCACCTTATCGTCCAAAAAGCGGCAGTGCATTCACGGGGTTTGAGCCTTAGCAAACCACGACGCGCCGAAAACCCAGAAGCCAAATCATGAGCACCGCACAGATATCCGGCTTGGCCCGCCTCCTCGTTCAGCACGGCAGATTAATCGACGCCGACGCGGAAGCACTGCAAACAACGGCAACGTCCAGCAAGTTGCCGTTTATTGAACAGTTGATCCTGAGCAAGAAGATGTCCGCCAAGGATGTCGCCGAATTCAGCTCGCAAGCATTTGGCTATCCACTGCTCGATCTGGACAAAATTGACAGCAGCTATATTCCGAACGGCGTGCTGGATAACAAGGTCATGCAGGGGCAGCGTATCGTGCCGCTGTTCAAGCGCGGCACCAAGCTGTTCGTTGGCATTTCCGACATCACCAATCTGCAAGCCATGGAGGAAGTCCGTTTCCAGAGCGGCATGCAGATCGAACCGATCGTCGTCGAAGACAACAAACTGATTTCATTACTGGACAAACTACTCGAGTCCAGCGGCGCAAATCTCAAGAATCTCACGGTCGATGAGGCAGACCTTGAAATCACTGGTGGCGATGAAGAGCCTCAGTCAGACGCCCCTAACGTGGATGTCGATGATGCACCGGTCGTCAAATACATCCAGAAAATCCTGCTCGATGCCATTAATGGCGGCGCATCGGATATCCATTTCGAGCCTTATGAAAAGTATTACCGCATTCGTTACCGGGTGGATGGCATCTTGCGCGAAATTGCACAGCCGCCACTGGCGATCAAGGAAAAGATCGCCTCACGGATCAAGGTCATTTCCAAACTGGATATTTCGGAAAAACGGATTCCGCAAGATGGCCGGATGAAACTGGTGCTATCCAAAAACCGCGCCATCGATTTCCGCGTTTCGACCCTGCCCACCCTGCATGGCGAAAAAATCTGTATGCGGATTCTCGACCCAACGTCCGCCCAACTCGGGATCGACGCGCTCGGCTATGACCCCGACCAGAAAGAAGCGCTCCTGAATGCCGTCAACCGGCCCTATGGCATGGTGCTGGTCACAGGGCCGACCGGCTCCGGCAAAACGGTGTCGCTCTACACTTGCCTGAATATCCTGAACCAGCCAGGCACCAATATTTCAACCGCAGAAGACCCGGCGGAAATCAACTTGCCGGGCGTCAATCAGGTCAACGTCAACGAAAAGGCCGGCCTGACCTTCGCCGCCGCACTGAAGGCCTTCCTGCGCCAGGATCCTGACGTCATCATGGTCGGTGAAATCCGCGACCTCGAGACGGCGGATATCGCCATCAAGGCCGCACAAACCGGCCACATGGTGTTTTCGACCTTACACACGAACGATGCGCCTGGAACACTGACCCGCCTCTTGAACATGGGCGTCGCGCCGTTCAACGTGGCCTCCTCGGTCATCCTGATTACCGCGCAGCGGCTCGGGCGTCGGCTCTGCCCAAATTGCAAGGCACCGTTCGACATCCCGCACGAAGCGCTACTGCACGCCGGCTTTACCGAAGCCGACCTGGATGGCAGTTGGACCCCCTACAAACCGGTCGGATGCGAAACCTGCAAGGGCTCAGGTTATAAGGGCCGGGTAGGGATCTATCAGGTCATGCCAATTACCGACGAAATGAACCGTATCATCATGACAAATGGCAATGCGATCGACATTGCCGATCAAGCCCGCCGTGACGGGGTGCGCGATCTGCGCCGCTCTGGTCTGCTCAAGGTCAAGCAAGGGTTAACCTCGCTTGAGGAAGTCATGGCGGTGACAAACGAATAACGAGGAGGGGTGAAATGGGCACGAAGGCAAAAGCCGTCGCGGTAAAGGAGTACACGTATTCGTGGGAGGGGAAGGACCGCGCCGGAAAGAGCGTCAAGGGTGAAATGCGCGCCACGGGTGAAGCGGTACTGAAGAACCACATGCGTCGGCAAGGTATCAACGTGATGCGCGTAAAACGGCAGCGTGTCGGAGGCGGCCGCCGTATCACGGATGAAGACATCACCATGTTTACCCGCCAACTCGCCACGATGCTCAAGTCTGGCGTGCCAATGCTGACTTCTTTCGATATCGTCGCCAAAGGCCACTCCAACCCGTCCGTGACCCGTTTGCTGATGGAAATCAAGACGGACATCGAAACCGGCTCGTCACTCACCGTTGCATTCAGGAGACACCCGGCCTATTTCGATGCCTTGTATTGCAATCTGGTTCAGGCCGGGGAACAGGCCGGTATTCTCGATGCCCTGTTGGCACGGCTCGCCACCTACAAGGAAAAAATCCTTGGCGTAAAGAAAAAGATCAAATCCGCGATGTTCTATCCGACCGCGGTGATCGTAGCTGCATTCGTGATCACCGCAGTGATCATGATTTTCGTCATTCCAGCCTTCAAGGACTTGTTCTCCAGTTTCGGGGCAGATCTACCTGGGCCGACACAAGTCGTCATCACCATTTCCGATGCCTTTACCAGCTACTGGTACATTATTTTCGGCAGCATTTTCGGCGGCTATTACTTGTTCATGAAGGCATGGAAACGCTCTGAAGCCGTGCAAATCTTCATGGATCGCTTGATCCTTAAATTGCCGGTATTGGGCGACATTGTCCGCAGCGCCACGATTGCGCGCTGGGCGCGCACGCTTTCCACCATGTTCGCGGCCGGCGTACCTCTGGTTGAATCACTGGAATCAGTCGGTGGGGCCGCTGGCAATTACCTCTACAAAATTGCCACCAAGAAAATCCAGTCCGAAGTCAGCACCGGCACCAGCCTGACCATCGCCATGCAAAATGCCAATGTGTTCCCGAACATGATGCTGCAAATGGTGTCCATCGGCGAAGAATCTGGGGCGCTGGATGCGATGCTTGGGAAAGTAGCGGATTACTACGAAGAAGAAGTAGATAATGCTGTCGAAGCCCTGTCGAGCCTGATGGAACCCATCATCATGGTGGTACTGGGGGTATTGATCGGCGGCTTGGTCGTAGCCATGTATCTGCCGATTTTCAAGATGGGTGCGGCAATTGGCGGCTAATCGATGGATTTATTGACTTTACTTTCTACAAACCCGCCGTTTTTCGGCGGGTTGTTATTTGTATTGGGCTTGGTATTCGGCAGTTTTTTGAATGTCGTCATTCATCGCTTACCAAAGATGATCGAAACAGAATTCCGCCACGATTGCGCCTGTCTCGATTTGCCGATCGATGCCGCTGTGCCGGATAAGCCAAAATACAATCTGGTCGTCCCGCGTTCAGCCTGCCCGCATTGCGGGCACCAGATTTCCGCGCTGGAAAACATCCCGGTCATCAGCTATCTGGCGCTGCGCGGACGCTGCCGTGGTTGCGGTGCAAAGATCAGCATCCGTTATCCGCTGGTTGAATTGCTGACCGGCATATTGACCCTCTGGGTAGGCATGTCATTTGGACCAACGTGGGCTGGGGCTGGCGGCATCACATTGAGCTGGGTACTGATCGCGCTCGTATTCATCGATGCGGACACCTACCTGCTACCGGACAACCTGACCTTCCCATTGCTCTGGCTTGGGCTGCTGTTCAATCTGGCAGGGGGTTTCGTGCCCTTACCGCAAGCGGTCATTGGTGCGGTGGCCGGCTACCTACTGCTCTGGAGCGTGTACTGGCTATTCAAGTTGATCACCGGCAAGGAAGGCATGGGCTACGGCGACTTCAAATTGCTCGCGGCGCTCGGGGCTTGGTTCGGATGGACTGCTTTACCCGTTATCGTGTTGCTCTCGTCGTTGGCCGGGGCAGTCGTGGGCATTGGGCTGGTCATCGCAGCACGACGCGGTTTTAGCAAACCAATGCCGTTTGGCCCCTATCTTGGCATTGCCGGCTGGCTCTATCTGATGTTCGGGACAACGCTGCAACATGCGTTGTTTGGCATGCTTTGATGCAAGTGATTGGCCTGACCGGCGGCATTGGCAGCGGCAAATCGACCGTTGCGCACTTGTTTGCGGTGCGTGGTATCCCGGTGATCGACACGGATCACATTGCCCACGCGCTTTCCACGCCACCGTCACCATTGCTCAGTGTCATTGCTGAAACATTTGGCTCGGATCACCTACTCCCGGACGGCCATCTCGATCGAGCCAAACTGCGTGAGCAGGTTTTCCACAACCCACAAGCCAAACAAGCGCTGGAAGCAATTCTCCATCCCGCCATTCATCATGACGTCACCCAGCAATTAGCCAGGCTGCCGGCCACTACACCTTATGCTCTCGTGGTCGTACCGCTATTTTTTGAAACTGGCGCCTACTATGACGTGGTAACGCGGGTGCTCGTCGTCGATTGCGACGAGCAAACTCAGCTTGCCCGAGTTCTCAGCCGGCCCGGCCTATCCAAAGAAACAACGCAGGCTATTATTTCGCTACAGGCCACCCGGCAACAACGACTTTCCGGCGCTGACGATGTCATTCAAAACACCGGCACGCTCGATCTATTGGAAGAACAAGTCAATGCATTGCACCAACACTATCTGGGTCAGTCATGACATTGGACTATTTCGCTTACAAGGCGGGTTTTCAAATCCGGCGCCTTGCTGCAGAATTGCGTATCTTTGCCGTTTAGGCCGACCGTGATCAATTACGAGTTTCCGATTACCGAGCGTATACGCACCCTGTTGCGACTCGAGGATCTGTATAACCGCACCGCGCTGTTTATTTCGCGCGACCACGGCCTCGACCACCATTCAGCGTTGGCCGGCATATTCGAGATCATGGAAGTGGCGAGTCGGGCCGACCTGAAATCGGATTTGCTGCAAGAACTTGAGCGTCAACGCCAGACTTTATCTGCGCTACGCAACAATCCGCATATTTCCGAAGCCGCACTGGAAAGCATTCTGGTTGCCATCGAGGAAACGCATGGTCGCTTGCTGCAAATGACCGGAAAATTCGGCCAATACCTGCGCGATAACGAATGGTTGATGGCCGTCAAGCAACGCATGGGCATTCCCGGCGGTGCTTGCGAATTCGACCTCCCCGGCTACCACTATTGGCGGGAACAAACTGCGGAGCGGCGTCGTGCCGATCTGGATCGCTGGTTCGGTCCGTTGTTACCCATCAAGCAGGGGCTCGACATCGTGCTGCGTCTGTTGCGCGACTCGGCCAAGGTCAGCCACTACACGGCACGCAATGGTCACTTCCAGCAAATGTCCGGTGGCAAGACCGTCTTGTTGCTGCGCGTCTCGCTGCCGCCAGACCTGCCGGCTGTACCGGAACTGTCCGCCAACCGCTACGCCATCAACATTCGCTTTGTCCTGCCATCGACGTCCGGCGAACGCGCCAAGGTTGTCGAGACGGATATCGATTTTTCCCTTGGCTATTGCAACCTGTGAAACCTGAAGTGCGCCAAGTCCCCTGCCCGACCTGCGGCAAGCCATCCCTGTATTCACCGGACAATCTCAGTCGGCCGTTCTGCTCGCCGCGCTGCAAGGTCAACGACCTTGGCGCCTGGGCCGAAGAGCGCTACCGGATTCCATCGGTGATTCCACTCGATCAGGAATTCGATTTTTCGCAGGACTGATGAGGCTTGAAGCAAGGCCCGCGCTTAATTGTGGGATTGCTCTGGAAAGCTGCCGCCTCTGGCGCTGTCACCAAGCGAATCCGGCAAGCGCCAGCGCAGCAGTTCACGACTGCCGAGCGCCCACAACTCCGTACCATGCCAGGAAAACGCCAGCGCTTTTAGCTCGCCGCGCGCCGGTCCCGCCAGCGAAACCGGCGTTTTCCCATTTGCGACATTCCACAGCACCACGATTGGCCCCGGCCCCTGAGCGGCGGTCGACCCCAGCGCGAGGAAGCGACCGTTTGCCGATCGGGCAGCCGCCTGCAGCGTATCGGATCGGCCAAGCAAGACGGAGTGAAGCACGCTGCCGCTCTTCAGATCGACCACATACATGCCAAAGAAACGATCATTGCTGCGTGCGCCCTTTTTAATTTCCGGCGGAAGCAATTCGCTGTCAGCCAGCATCAGCATGAAGCCGGTGGCGATCCAGCCTGCTTCGAACGAAGCCAACGGTTTGGGCGACCACGGCGCCAGCTTGCCATCAGGCTCCTGCCCAGGTGCGCCGACACGTTGCGGCAGCGGGATAACCCGCAGAACACGGCCATCGGCAGCATTAAACTCAGTCACCCCAACCGAGTCCTCTGTCCAGAAACCGTGCGAACCGCGCCAAAGCACGGGTCTGATGGTTTCTTGCATGAAGGACTGACGCAAACTGTGCAGCGTCGTATCAAAGGCCCACATGCCGCCATCTACAGGCGCGGACGTCTTGGGCTGCCACGCAACAAACAGATCCGTGCCCAACGGATTGGCATCGCTGCTGTTGCCACGGTCGAAATAAGCGGGCGTCTGCGCGCTACTCAATTGCCACTCCAGAGACTGGATTGACTTTGAGTTGCCGAGATTGACCGCATAGCTGGCGACATGTCGTGCCTTTGCATCGTAGGCATAAAGCCGGACTTGGCCGTTGTCCGAACCGGCCCCCGAGAACCAGACGGTGCCGCCATCGGCGCTGAGCGCAAGTTGCCGCACATCCTCGCGACCATGCCATACCGTCTCGACCTTCCACGTTCTCCCATCCGGATGCAGACGCCACACACTTGATCCTTCCGTGAGTATCTCCGCGCTGAACAGCAAATCACCGCCGGGCAAGGTAAGCAGATCGTGCGGATAGAGCGGCATGTCCTTGCGCCCGATCAGCGTATCCAGCGGGATTGCTTCGGCCTGTAGCGTTGCGCCGTCGGTGGCCGGCACGGCAAGGTGGATGGGCAAGACCGTTGATGCGCTTGCAACAGGCTGCACCCAAGCCAGCGGCGATGAGGCGATGTTCAGCTCTGCGCCAGGGGCTGCGGTCATCATGGCCTTGCGAACCGCCTCGAACACATCGGCGGGCACCACGCCACGCGTCAGCGTGGATGACTGGCCCCCACCCAGCGGATTGAAGTTTCGCAACTCGTGCAACAGGCTGTAATCGGGGTTCGGGTAAGTATCTTCGCGGGTAATGCGCACAACCGTAGCGGGATGACCGAAGGCGGCGGACATATCAAACAGCTGAATGCCCAGCTCGCTCTTGCTCTGGTGGATAAGGCCGTAGCTTCGGTTCTGCCAGGCGTTGTAACCGCCATATGTCACCTTGAACGCATCGATCTCATTGCCCCGCGTTACGTCCCAATGAATATCTGCGCGCGCCTTGGCCAGTCGCTGAGCAACTTCCTCCGGGCTGAGCACGCCGGCGTCTTGCGCCAGCTTCAACTTGGGCTCGGTAAAGCGGCGGGCGAGCGCATCGCGTAGATCGGGGCGTCGCGACAGCAGTACCTCAGACCAGTGCTCAGGCAGATAAGCGAGTGCACTGCTATCCGGCGAGGACTCAAACTTGCCCAGCGCGTTGAGCGCCGCTTGCACCGCGGGTTGAATCTTTGCCAGCGGCGCGTTGATCAACAGGTGCGCCTCAACAGCCGCCTTTGGCGCGCCAGAGTCGGCCCAGACCAGGATCCGCTCTTTTCTCCCGCTGGCCAGGATGCTTGCATCTTGCACTGATCCCGCTAACTGCAAACGCCAACTGCGCTGAACATTCGAGCCGTCCTGAACCGCCGCCGTAACCGGACCACCTATTGCAGCCATTACGACAACTGATGCGATCCTGGCGAAACAATGCCGCACAAAGCGCATGGTGATTTCCTTCCTCATTGGCATCCGCATCATGGTAACCGGAGAAAGCATTTTTCTTTTCACGGTTTTGACGAAACTGGTAATGTCCCGCGGCAATTCACGGCAAATGCTTGGGCGAAATTGGGGTAGTGCCGGGAAACAGGATTGAAACGTGTGTCGGGCCGGAGTGGCGTAATGAAGAAAGCGCGGGCAAGTCGGAAGCGGGAATAGCAGGCTGAAAAACAAAAAGCCCTTGAATCAATCAAGGGCTTTTTCTATTGCATTCTGGCGGAGAGAGGGGGATTCGAACCCCCGATAGGCTATTAACCTATACACGCTTTCCAGGCGTGCGACTTAAACCACTCATCCATCTCTCCGCGATGAGAGGCCGAACTATACCTTAGCTTGTCAGCCTTGCCAAGCCGCTGTGCTTGACGTGAATTGCGGGCAGTGAATCCTGACCGCACCAAATAAATGCATGGCGGAGGCGCAATATTTACCCGTTACAACAACCCGGTTCCAGCCTCGTCTCAGCTTGCATGCATTTAGCCGGCATTGCCGGATAACCCGCTGTTTCGAAAAGATTCTCCTGACCACCCATCCAGCCTTGATGCTGGGCAGGCTGCTCATTGCTCATCCAATTTGTGCCAAAAGTAAGGTGAATCACGTAGTCCTATTCCCGCCACTACATTTCTCTGATATAACTCACCACAACTTGCTGATCACGTTTTAGCAAACAAATCAGCACCAAACTGGCGCGATGGCCCAACAGCTGGGCGAGCAGCGCACAACGGTGAGACCAAGGGAGAAACGTCATGACCAAGGTTCTGGTCGTCGGCAGCATCAATATGGACTTGGTGGTGGAGACCGACAGCTTTCCACGGCTGGGCGAGACATTGTTCGGCCGCCGTTTTGCCACCTACGCTGGCGGCAAAGGCGCGAATCAGGCCGTTGCTGCAGCACGCCTGGGCGCGCAAGTCGCGATGATCGGCTGTGTAGGCAAGGATGCATTTGGTGCGCAACTCAAATCCGGGCTGGAAGCAGAAGGCATCGACACCCGCTGGGTGAAGGAAACCGCCGACGCCGCAACCGGCATCGCCGCCATTACCCTCAGCCAGGCCGACAACGCCATCGTCGTGGTGCCCGGTGCCAACCACTGCCTGACCACGGCTGCGCTCGATGCAGCAGAAAGCGCATTCGCCGAAGCCGACGTCGTGCTGGCCCAATTGGAAGTGCCGCTGGAAACCGTCGAGCGTGCAGCCCAACTGGCCTACAAGCACGGCAAGCCATTCATCCTCAATCCTGCGCCAGCCACCGCCCTATCTAGCAGCTTGCTCGATAGCACCACGCTACTGACCCCGAACGAATTCGAATTGACGACCGCGCTCGGCCAACCCGCTGCCGATTGGCAAATCCTCCTCGCCGCCTTGCCCGGCAAAGTCGTGATGACCAAGGGCAGCGATGGCGCGTACTTCACCGCAGCCAACGGCCTGCTGCAGCACCAGCCGGGATTCAAAGTCACCCCGGTCGATACCACCGGGGCCGGCGACACCTTCAACGGCGCTTTGGCCGCGTTCTGGCATCTGGGCCTGCCGGAAGCCGCCCGCCGCGCCGCCGCAGCCGGTGCGCTTTCTGTCACCAAGCCCGGTGCGCAAGGCGGCATGCCCACGCTGGCAGAACTCGAACAACTCCTGGAAGAACGCACATGAAGAAATACGGCCACCTCAACCGCGACATCAGCCGCGTGCTCGCCAGCATGGGCCACACCGACAGCATCGTGATCGCCGATTGCGGCCTGCCGGTGCCGGCCGGAGTGGAATGCATCGATCTCACGCTACAAATCGGCGAGCCCGGTTTCCTGCATGTGCTGGATACGGTACTGGCGGATTTCCAGCTCGAACGCGCCGTATTTGCCAGCGAAGCGCAAACGCACAATCAAGCCGTCCTGGCCCGGGCAACCGCGCTGGAGCGCCGCAGCACCGCGGTCGAATTCGTACCGCATGAGGAGTTCAAAGCGCTGACTCACAAAGCGAAGGCAATCATCCGCACCGGCGAAGCGACCCCGTATGCAAACGTAGTCCTGTACTCCGGCGTGATCTTCTAATTTCGGACCACCAATCGAACATGAACTTTGTCAGCGTCGCTCGCCGTACCACTTGTACTGTCTTCGTTCCGCTTTCGGATTCATGTCCCCTTGGATCTCCGGTCGGCGGCCCGAAAAGGGGTTAATAGAGATGCAAATCAAAATGCGCGGCATCAGCAAGGCTTTCGGGCCGGTGCGGGTGCTGGAAGGCGTCGATTTCACGCTCACGGCAGGGGAAATCCACGCGCTGATGGGCGAGAACGGCGCGGGCAAATCGACGCTGATGAAGATCCTGTGTGGCGTCTATCAAAGCGATGCCGGCAGCATCGAAGTCGACGGACATCCGGTCCACATCCGTTCGACCACCGATGCCGAAGCGCTCGGCATTGCCATCATCCACCAGGAGCTGAACCTGATTCCGCAGCTCTCGGTGATGGAGAACCTCTTCCTCGGCCGCGAACCGCGCCGCTTTGGCATGATCGATAGCCGCCGCATGCGCGAGGAAGCCACGCAATGGCTCACGCTGGTCGGTGCTGCGCACATCAAGCCAGAAGCCGAAGCCGGCACGCTCTCCATCGGCCAGCAGCAAATGGTCGAAATCGCCAAGGCACTGTCGCTCAATGCGCAAGTGCTGATCATGGATGAGCCGACTGCCGCGCTGACCGAGCGCGAGATCGACAAGTTGTTCGCGATCATGAGCGATCTCAAAGCCAAGGGCGTCGCGATCGTCTACGTGTCGCACCGCATGGAAGAAATCTTCCATATCTGCGACAAGATTTCCGTGTTGCGCGATGGCCAGTTCGTTGGCGAACGCGTGATCGCCCAGACCAATTTCGACGAGATCGTCAAGCTGATGGTCGGCCGTGAGATCGGCGATCGCTTCCCGCAACGCGATAGCGCGCTGGGCGATGTCCGCCTCAAGGTCGATCAGTTGGCCGACGAGGGCAACGTCTCCGGCATCGACTTCGATGTGCGGGCCGGTGAAGTGCTCGGCATTGCCGGCCTGATGGGTGCCGGCCGCAGCGAAATCCTCAAGACGATTTTCGGGGTGAACCACCGAACAGCCGGCGAAATTACGCTGGATGGCACACGGGTAGCGCTGCCCTCACCGTCCGCCGCCATCGACGCCGGCATCGGCTTCGTGACCGAAGACCGCAAGAGCCAAGGTCTGGTGCTGGGTTTATCGGTGCGCGAAAACGCCACGCTGGTGCATCTGGATCAATACGCCCGCGCCGGCATCGTCAATGGTCGTGCCGAACGCGAGGCAGTCAACAAACTGATCGACGAGCTGCATATCCGCACCCGCGATGCCGAGCTGGACGTGAAATCGCTCTCCGGTGGCAACCAGCAGAAAGTCGTGTTCGCCAAATGGCTCGCCAGCCCGCCGAAGGTATTGCTGCTGGATGAACCCACGCGCGGCGTGGACGTGGGCGGCAAAGCGGAGATCTATCACATCATCAACCGGCTCGCAGCCGCTGGCACCGCCATCGTAATGGTGTCGTCCGAACTGCCGGAAGTGATGGCGATGAGCGACCGCATCCTGGTCATGCACCAGGGACGGCAGGCCGGGATTTTCGATGCCAGGACCGCCACGCAAGAAACGATCATGACCGCCGCAACGGGCGGCAACTAGCAAGCGAGATAAATCCATGACACCGCAAACCAAAGCCACGCTGCAAAAGCTCGGCCCCTTCATCGCCCTGCTGATCATCTGTATCGGCCTGAGTTTCATGAGCGCCGATTTCCTCACCGTCGGCAACTTGATGAACGTGATGCGCCAGGTCTCGATCAACGCACTGATCGCCTTCGGCATGACGCTGGTGATTTTGCTCGGCGGTATCGACCTGTCGGTCGGCTCCATCCTTGCCGTGTCATCGGTACTCACCGCGATGCTGATGAAAGCCGGCTGCGATCCGATCATTGCCACGCTGGCCGGCATTCTGGCTGGCGCGGTGATGGGCTCGATCAACGGTCTGGTCATCGCCAAGGGCAAGGTCGCGCCGTTCATTGCCACGCTGGGGATGATGACCGTGCTGCGCGGCCTGTCGCTGGTGTTCTCCAACGGTAGCCCGATCACCGGCTTTTCCAGCGATTTCTTCAGCATGCTCGGCGGCGGTTATGTGGCCGGCCTGATCCCCGTGCCGGTGGTGTGGATGCTGTTGATGTTCGCGCTGTTCTGGTTCGTGCTGAAAAAGACCGTGTTCGGCCGCCATGTGTATGCCACTGGCGGCAATGCTGAAGCCGCCAAGCTCTCCGGTGTGAAGACCGACCGCGTGCAGATCGGCGTTTACACCCTCTCCGGCGCAATGGCCGCGATGGCCGGCATCGTGCTCACCTCGCGCCTCAACTCCGCACAGCCAACGGCTGGTTCGGGCTACGAGCTGGATGCCATCGCCGCTGTCGTGCTCGGCGGCACCAGCCTGACCGGCGGGCGCGGCTGGATTTTCGGCACCCTCGTCGGCGCACTGCTGATCGGCGTGCTCAACAACGGTCTGAACCTGCTGGGCGTGTCGTCGTTCTACCAGCAAGTCATCAAGGGCGTGGTGATCCTGCTCGCCGTACTGCTGGATCGCGCCAACAAGAAATAAGAGCCACTCGCAAAACCCTGCTGGCGGCGTTGTACTCGCTTGCCTTGCCAGCCCCGCTACGCTGGGTTTTTCTAGCGGCTCTTTGCGGTTGTTCAAAGCAATAACAAGTCCCTTCAAGGGCACAGGCAATGCGGGCAATCAGCCCGAAATACAAACCAACCTCCTATGAGGAGTCGCATAGATGAACCGTTTTATCCCTACCCTGCTCGCCGGCTTGCTGGCTGTCGGCCTCGTGGCCTGCTCCAAGAAAGGCCCGGACGCCGCACCTGAAGCAGCCTCGGCCCCCGTCGCCGCAGCTGCTGGCGGTGCCACTGTCGGCCTGTCGATCTCGACCCTGAACAACCCGTTCTTCGTCACCCTGCGTGATGGCGCCGTGGCCGCCGCCAAGGATGCTGGCGTGCAGCTGATCGCCGTCGATGCGCAAGACGATCCGGCCAAGCAGATTGCCAGCGTGGAAGACCTGATCCAGAAAAAAGTAAAAGTGATCCTGATCAACCCGACCGATTCCGCTGCCGTCGCCAACGTGGTGAAGCAGGCTGAAGCCGCCGGCATCAAGGTGATCTCGCTCGACCGCAGCGTGAACGGCGCGGAAGTCTCCGCCCACATCGCTTCCGACAACGTGGCCGGCGGCAAGATGGCGGCTGAATTCCTGCTGGAAAAGATCGGCGGCAAGGGCAATGTGGTCGAGCTGGAAGGCATTGCCGGTTCGTCCGCCGCGCGTGAACGGGGTCAGGGCTTCCATTCGGTGATCGACGGCAAGGCCGACGTGAAACTCGTCGCCAAACAGCCGGCCGACTTCGACCGCGCCAAGGGCCTGTCGGTGATGGAAAACATCCTGCAGGGCAACAAGAACGTGCAAGGCGTGTTCGCACACAACGACGAAATGGCCTTGGGTGCTCAGAAAGCGATTGAAGCAGCGGGCCTGAAGAATGTCGTTGTGGTGGGTTTTGACGCCACCGCCGACGCCGTTGCCGCCGTGAAGGCCGGCAAGCTGGCCGCCACCGTGCAACAAAAACCCGACCTGATCGGCAAGATGGGCGTGGAAACCGCCAAGAAGCTGATCGATGGTCAGACCGTCGAGAAATTCATCCCGGTGCCGCTGGACCTTGTGAAGCAATAACGGGTCACCGCATCAGGACAAACGAATCGTTCCCTTCCTCGAACGAGCTTGGCCGACGGGTGCTTTCCGCCGGCCTTTTTTCTTTGGAATCGAGACTTGAGCAGATCAGTCTTCGATCAATTCAACATCCGGCTGATTCACATAGATCAGCACGCCGATGATGGTGATGTAAAAGCGGAATGCGGATTCGATGCCGTTCCAGGTCTGTGATTGCCACATCAGGAACCATTCACCGCCAACCACGATAAAACCGAGAAACCACACCAGAAATCCCAGCGTTGCGCCGAGATAGACCCACTTCTTCGCCCGGTTGAACGCCTTGGCCGAACCGTTACGAGCCCGCCACAGTGACAGCGCACCAATCAGCAACAGCACGAAGGTCAGCCCTTCGCTGGCGATAATGAACCAGTAACCGGCGTACCAAAGCACTTGGGCGGTAATGGCGCGATACATCAGTGTGTTGCTGGGGAAGGTGGTGTCCATGCTCAATACGTGCTGGACGAAGGCGTAGTTCGAACCGAAGTCGATGATGTTGTTGAATGTGACCATGAACGCGAACGCGGAGAGCGCCAACGTCATCGCCACTTTGGAGAGGCGCGTTACCAACATGTTGTTATTCCTTTATTCAAGCCAAAACCAGTTACGGCAATCCACCCGTACCGAAGTTGCAGCCGCTGGTACTCCTACCAAGCCACAAGTACCCTTGCTACCTGCCCTACCGATAACAACGACCACTCAACTGGCCATCCCACTTAGGTAATCCAACTTGAGCTCTTTCGAACGCCTCACCATTGATGACATCGCCCGGCTGGCCAACGTCTCGCGCACGACCGCCAGCATGGTGCTCAACGGCCACGCCGAACGCTACCGCATCGCCAAGGCCACCGTGGAACGCGTGCTGGCCGTCGCCGCTGAGCATCATTTCAGCCCGTCGCAATCGGCGCGCTCCTTGCGCAGCAAACGCAGCGGCACGCTCGGGCTGGTGGTGCCGGAGCTGACCAACTTCGCTCACGCCAGTCTGGCCCAAGCGCTGGAAACGCAAAGCCGTGCCGCCGGCTACCAACTGCTGATCGTCACCAGCGATGATGAACCGGAACGCGAAACCGCCGCCATCGCCCACCTGGTCGCCCGGCAAGTGGAAGGGTTGATCGTCGTGCCTTGCAGCAGCGATGCCAGCCACTACACCCAGTGGACCAAACGCGTGCCGCTAGTCTTCGTCGACCGTCGCGTGGATGACTGCGAGATTCCCTTCGTGGTGACCGATGCCGCGGTCTCGGTAACCGAATTAGTGGGTGATGCGCTCACCGCCGGCATGGAGGAGGTGGTGTACTTCGGCGGCCAATCCGAACTCTCGCCCAGCCGAGATCGCTTGGCCGGCTACCGTGCGGCACTCGCTGCCGCCAACAAAACCGAGCACACCGACTGGGTGTTCCAGCGCGATTACCGCCGCCACTCCGGCCAAGTGCTGATCGAAGCCTGGCAGCGCGAGCATGGCCGCTATCCGCAAGCTTTGTTCACCGGCTCGATCACCTTGCTGGAAGGCGTGCTGGCGCATCTGATCGCCACCGATTCGTTCGCGCACGCGCCGCGTTTGATGACCTTCGATGACCACCCCTTGCTCGATTGCCTGCCGCTGCCGGTGAATGCGGCGAATCAGAACAGCACCCGGCTCGCCACGCAAAGCCTTGCCAGCGTGCTGGCGCTGATTGCCGGGGAGAAAGCGGCATCGGCCTGGGTGCCGGCCAGTTTGCATCGGCGGCGTTAAGACACACCGGTCTCGTGTTTAACCACCCCATGTAGCCCGGACGGCTTGCCGGCCGGGGTGGTTCAAATTGCCACATTGCCCCGGCCGGGTTACGGGTGACCTGCCCGCACCAACTCAACAAACCGCTCGGCCACCGCGTGCTGCCGCCCGACATACCAAGCCAAACCAATCTGCCAGCGCGCCGCCGCATCATCGATCGGCAACAAGCGCACGCCGTCGCACAGCAACATGCCGGATCGGTAGGGCAACAGCGCCACGCCGATCCCGGCGGCCACCAAAGCGAGCACGGTCTGGATGTCGTCCGCCTCCTGCACGATGCGCGGTGCCACCCGCCAGGCATCACACCATTGCGCAATTTGCGCGGCCAGTCCCGGCCCCCGTGCCGGGTTCAGACGTACCCAAGCCAGCGTATTCAGCTGGTTAGGCTCATCCGGCAACGCCGTCCACCCGCTCTGCTCCGGCACAGCCAGCGCCAGACGCTCCTCCAGCAACGGCAAGCTCGCCAAGCCCTCGGCAGCCGGTAAGCGTACAAAGCCGAGATCAAGCTGACCCGCCTGTAGCCGGCGTGTTTGCTCGGCGGAAGACAGGTCATTCAACGTCAGCTCGACCTCGGGAAAACGCTGGCGAAACGCAGCGACCCAGTGCGGCGCGATGGTCAGCGTGGAGAGGCCGAAGCCAATCGCCAGCCGACCGCGTTCACCCTGCGCCGCCTGCCGGGCTCGTTCCAGTACAGCGTCGGCATCCCGCACCAAGCGTTGCGCGTCATCCCGAAATAAACGGCCGAACTCGGTCAGCACGGCGCCATGCCGGCCACGCTCGAACAAGCGCCCGCCCAGTTCGGCTTCCAGCGCCACGATTTGCTTGCTCAAGGCCGGCTGCGTGATGTGCAACAACTGCGCGGCTTGGCCGAAATGCGATATATCAGCGATGGTCAGAAAAGCGCGTAACCGTTTGATATCCATGCCGTCGTGCCTTACTCCAATTCATTCCAATTGTTTATCAATCAATACATAACGTTTCATTTTACGCATGGAATGGTGCGCAGTTTAATCGGTGTATCGGTGCTAGCCACCGCGTTCAAGGACTAACAACGCCATGCCCCCTTCCACCACACAGTCGCTACGTGCTGCCTCAGTCCAGTTTCAACATCGCGCTGGTGATAAAGCCTACAACCTTGCCCGCATTGCCGAATTCACCGCCGATGCCGCCGCACGACAAGTGCAGCTGCTGGCCTTCCCCGAGATGTGTATCACCGGATACTGGCACGTGCCGAAGCTGGATCGATCTGGCGTTGAAGCACTGGCCGAGCCACTCGATGGCCCGTCAATCAAGGTCGTTCAAGCCTTGGCGCAATCGCATCGAATTGCCATCGGTGCCGGCCTGATCGAACGCGCCGATGACGGGCGTTTGTTCAATAGCTACGTGGTCTGCATGCCGGATGGGCAAAAACATTGCCATCGCAAACTGCATGCGTTCGAGCATGAGCACATCCACAGCGGCGACCGCTACACGGTGTTCGATACACCGTGGGGCGTGCGGGCCGGCATCCTGATTTGTTGGGATAACAATCTGGTGGAAAACGTCCGCGCTACTGCCTTGGCCGGTGCGACCGTGCTGATCGCGCCACATCAAACCGGTGGCACGAATTCGCGCAGCCCGCATGCGATGAAGCCGATTCCTCTGGAGAAGTGGCACCGCCGCCACGAAGATCCGGCCGCCATCGAGGCCGAATTCAGAGGCCCAAATGGCCGGGAGTGGCTGCTGCGTTGGCTGCCGGCGCGTGCGCACGATAACGGGATATTTGTCATCTTCAGCAATGGCGTCGGGCAGGATGACGACGAAGTGCGCACCGGCAACGCAATGATCCTCGATCCCTACGGCCGCATCGTTGCCGAGACTTGGGCGGCGGCCGATGCGATGGTGGTGGCGGATCTTGATCTGGGGTTGATCGACAAGAGCACCGGGCAACGTTGGTTGCGTGGGCGGCGGCCGGAACTGTATGGCCTGCTGATGGAAGCACGTGGCGATGAATTGAATCCGCGAGAGGCGCGGTTTTCGGAGCGGTCGACTGTGCGAGGTTGAAGTGCGTGATTTCTCCCCTCGCCCATTTATGGGAGAGGGGCCGGGGGTGAGGGTCGTGCAACATGCAGCTTCCTTTGCAAGCACCCTCTGCCTAACCCTCTCCCCCTAATAGCTGGGCAAGACTAAAGCCTTGCACGCGAGGGCAAGGGGACTTAAATCAGGAAACCGCTGGGCCATGCAGAACCACAAAAAACAAAAGCCGCCCCAAGGCGGCTTTTGTCATCAGCCAATCAAGCCGTAGCGACCGGAATCTTGCCAATCCTGGCTTGCCATTCCTTCGGCGCAATCGCGTGTACCGACGTGCCGTGGCTATCCACCGCCACCGTCACCGGCATATCGACCACGTCGAATTCATAGATCGCTTCCATGCCGAGGTCTTCAAAGCCGACCACGCGGCTGGCCTTGATCGCCTTGGACACCAGATACGCCGCACCGCCAACCGCCATCAGGTAGACCGACTTGTGCTTCTTGATCGCATCCAGCCCCGCCGGGCCGCGCTCGGCCTTGCCGATCATGCCCAAGAGGCCGGTTTCGGCCAGCACTTGCTCGGTGAACTTGTCCATACGGGTGGCGGTAGTCGGGCCGGCCGGGCCGACGATTTCGTCGCGCACCGGATCGACCGGGCCGACGTAATAGATAAAGCGGTTGGTGAAATCGACCGGCAACTTCTCGCCCTTGTTCAGCATCTCGACCATGCGCTTGTGCGCGGCATCGCGGCCGGTGAGCATCTTGCCGTTCAGCAACAGGGTCTGGCCCGGCTTCCAGCTGGCGACTTCCTCGCGGGTCACGTTGTTCAGATCGACGCGGGTTGCGGCGGCGGATGGGGTCCAGGTCACGTCCGGCCAATCTTCCAGCTTCGGCGCTTCCAGCTTTGCCGGGCCGGAGCCATCCAGCGTGAAGTGCACGTGGCGAGTGGCGGCACAGTTCGGGATCATGGCGACCGGCAGCGATGCAGCGTGGGTCGGGTAGTCCTTGATCTTCACATCCAGCACGGTGGCCAGGCCGCCAAGACCCTGCGCACCGATACCCAGTGCATTCACCTTCTCGTACAGCTCGATGCGCAGCTCTTCGGCGCGGGTTTGCGGGCCGCGTTCGATCAGCTCGTGGATGTCGATTTCTTCCATCAACGCTTCCTTGGCCATCACCATCGCTTTCTCGGCGGTGCCGCCAATGCCGATGCCGAGCATGCCGGGCGGGCACCAACCGGCGCCCATCAGCGGCACGGTCTTGAGCACCCAATCCACGATGCTGTCGGACGGGTTGAGCATGACGAACTTGGATTTGTTCTCGGAACCACCGCCCTTGGCAGCGATGTCGATATCGACCGTATCGCCCGGCACGACCTCGAAGTGGATCACGGCCGGCGTATTGTCCTTGGTGTTCTTGCGACCGCCAGCCGGGTCTTGCAGGATCGAAGCGCGCAGCTTGTTGTCCGGGTGCAGATACGCACGGCGCACGCCTT
This sequence comes from Andreprevotia chitinilytica DSM 18519, assembly GCF_000711875.1. GTDB lineage: Bacteria > Pseudomonadota > Gammaproteobacteria > Burkholderiales > Chitinibacteraceae > Andreprevotia > Andreprevotia chitinilytica. The sequence continues at coordinate 134,986 of NZ_JONM01000002.1, read as the reverse complement.
CGTTAATCATGTCGGTCACGCCCATCGTCGCGCCGGCCCACTGCACATTCATGCCGACGCGCACAAAACAGGTGACGATGCCGGTGTCTTGGCAGATCGGGCGATGGCCTTCAGCGCACATGCGGCTGTTGGTCAGGATCTGGGCGATGGCATCTTTGGCAGCCGGGCTTTCTTCGGCCTCATAGGCCTTGCCGAGCGCCTGGATATAGTCTTTCGGGTGGTAGTAACTGATGTACTGCAAGGCATCGGCGATGCTGTCGATCAGATCGTCCTGGCGGATGACGGTCATGCTGGGCTCCGGGAAACGCGCGCGAAAAACCGGCATTTTATCAGCTTGTTAGGGCTTCTCGCGCACTGCCAACAACCCTTAGCGCGGCGAGCAAATCCTCATGGCGTTGTTGCTCAGTCTGGCCGTACAAAAGTACTGTCTGCGTCTGAGCGCCTAGCCCTGAAGATTTTGCTCGCCGCGCCTAGGCTGATCTATCCAATCGTCCGCCCAATCATCTAGATGAAATATCATCAGCCTATCATTCGTCCTTACATACCCTCCAAGGCAGGACATCATGGTTGAACGTGGCTCAGGCGTGTCGTTGTGGCGGCAGATCGAGGAAACGCTGGCGGGCGAAATCGCCGCCAAGACATTGCGTGACCGACTGCCGAACGAGATCGAGCTTGCCGGTCGTTTCGGCGTGAATCGCCACACCATCCGCCGCGCCGTGCAAGCGCTGGAAGCCCGTGGCCTGGTGCGCATCGAACAAGGGCGCGGCACCTTCGTGCAGGAAGACCTGATCGACTACCGGTTGGGCCGCAAGAGCCGCTTCACACACAGCCTGGAAACACAACGCCTGGCCGGCCGCAGCCGTGTGCTGAACAGCAACGAGATCGTCGCCAAGGAAGATATCTGCGCCCTGCTCGACCTGCCGCCGAACAGCCGCGTGCTGCAGGTGGATTCGCTGGATCTGGTGGACGACCGCACGGTGGGCGTCTGCACCCAATACTTTCCGCTGCCGCGCTTCAACGGTTTCGAAGCGCCCTATGCGCTGTCCGGCTCAACCGTCGCCACGTTGCGTGAATTCGGCGTGCCCGAATGCAGCCGCAAACTCTCCCGGGTTGCCGCTCGGTTGCCCAAGCCGGAAACGGCGCAACTGCTGGCGCAGCCAAAGACGCAGCCGATTCTTTATGTGGAAAGCGTCTATGCCGATCCGACGGGGGTGCCGGTGGAATACGGCATCACGCGATTTGCCGGCGATGCGGTGCAGTTGCTATTCGAGCCGGAGTTGTAAACTGAGGGCATGGATACCCTCGCCGCTTACCTGAATAAGCAACCCGTCTTCTCCCCAACCAGCCTGCAGCGTCTCTACGTTGGCGATGAGGCATTAGGCTGGCTGGAGCCGGATACCGCGACCTTCCTGCGCACCTTTTCGCCCTACTTCATCTGGACCGGTCGCGGCATCGAGGTAGAAAACCGCAATGCGGAAGCCCATCTGCAGGCTGCCGCGCTGGCAATGCGCGATGCCGGTTTGATCCGAGGCTGGCGCAATGAGCTGTACGCCGGCTTCGCGCCAACAGGTGACGGCCTGCTCGATCTGGAACGGCCGCTATTTCAGCTGGAACGCGCCGCTTTCCGCCGCTTCGGCTTCACCAGCCGTGCCGTGCATATCAATGGCTATACGGCCGACAACCAGCTCTGGATCGGCCGCCGCGCGCTATCCAAGAGCATCGATCCCGACCGGCTCGACAATCTGGCCGCTGGTGGTTTACCGGCCGGCGAGGAAATCTTCGAATGCGTGATTCGTGAGCTATGGGAAGAAGCAGGCGTACCGGCCGAGTTGGCGGAATGTGCTGTCGAAACCGGTGCGATTCGCACCACGCGCAACGAAGCGGATGGCACACACGATGAAATCATCTACTGCTTCGATCTCGAGCTGCCGGCCGACTTCACCCCGCATAACACCGACGGCGAAGTCGCCGGCTTCATGGCGATGACGGTCGATGAGGTCATCGAACGCCTGCCCGAATTCACTTGGGACGCTGGCGCGGTCACTGCTGATTTCCTGCGCCGCAAAGGCTGGGCCTGAAGGACGGGCGCGGCGATGAGACTGTTCATCGGGCTGGAGCCGCCCAGCGAAGTCCGCAAGGCGCTGGCAGTGCAAACACAATGGCTGCATGCGTTACTGGGTGGCAAGCGGATGTTCGACAGCAATCTGCACCTCACCCTCGCCTTTCTGGGCGAAACCTCGCCGCAAGCCGTACAGCGTCTCCGCAAATTACTAGCGGCCGCACCGAACACCCCTTTCACGCTGAAGATTGATCTGGCCGGGGATTTCAATCGCGGCGGGGTGGTCTGGCTCGGCTGCGGCGACATGCCGCCAGCGTTGGCTGCACTCTCGGATGCCATCCGGCAGGGCTTGGCGGACAACGGAATCACGTTCGATTCGAAACCACTGGCACCCCACATTACGGTGTTGCGCAAATCCCAGTCGATACGCGCCAGTCTGACCCAGCCCATTGACTGGCCGGTCGACAAGGTGGTGCTCTATGTTTCCGAGTCGACCCCGGCTGGTGTGGTTTATCGGCCGCTGTTCCAGGAGGCGTTGACGCAAACGTAGCCCGGACAGCTTTGCAGGCCAGGGATCAGCTGCAGCCACCCCGGCCGGCAAAGCCGTCCGGGCTACAGATGCCTCTCACCCTCACCGGCAGGAAGCGGGAAGTAGCTCACTTCGCAACCGGATTCTCCGCGTGTGAACTCCACTCGCTCCACGATCCCGGATACAAGCGCCCACCATCCAAACCCGCCACGGCCAGCGCCAGCAGATTGTGGCACCCCGTCACGCCAGAACCACATTGATGCACCGCCTGATCCGCCGGCGTTTCGCCCAGCACTTCCAGCCATTCGGCATGCAATGCTTCAGCCGGCTTGAAACGGCCATCCGGGCCGAGGTTGTGCTGGAAGAAACGATTCTTCGCGCCCGGAATATGGCCGCCAACCGGGTCCATCGTCTCGCCGATACCGCGATAGCGCTCGGGGCTGCGGGCATCGACCACCTGGAACGCCGGCTGCGCCAGATTGACGAGGACATCGGCCATGCTCACTCGGGCGGCATCACGCAAACGCGGGGAGAACGCTTGCGGAGCGCGTGGCGCAATCTCTGCCGTTATCGGCAGCTCGGCTGCCATCCATGCGGACCAGCCACCATCGAGTACCTGTACCGCATCGTGCCCCAACCAGCGCAGCAGCCACCACAAACGCGCCGCGAATGGGCCGCCGGAGGCGTCGTAAGCGATCACGTGCGTGTTGTTGCCGATACCGTGCTTGCCCAGCCACGCGGCCAGCACATCGGGATCGGGCAAGGGGTGACGGCCGTTGTGACCATTCTTGGGGCCGGACAAATCGAAATCGAGATGGGCGAATACAGCGCCGGGCAAATGGCCGGCGGCATAGGCGGCGCGACCGACTTCCGGGTTGGCGAGGTCGTGGCGACAATCGACGATGACGATGTTGGGCGACGACAATGATTCAGCGAGTTCAGACGTGGAAATGAGCGGCTTCACGACAGGCTCCGAGCTGGAATGGGCAGGTTCTGGATCATACAAAAAACAACGCCCTCCTAAGAGGGCGTTGTTGCGACTGGCGAACGAATCGCTAACGAATCCGGCAAAGCCCGGATCAGCGTTCAACCGCCAGTGCCACGCCCATGCCACCGCCGATGCACAGCGTAGCCAGGCCACGCTTGGCATCACGGCGTTGCATTTCATGCAGCAAGGTGACAAGCACGCGAGCACCGGATGCGCCGATCGGGTGGCCGAGGGCAATCGCGCCGCCGTTCACGTTGACCTTGTTCCAGTCCCACTTCAGCTCACGCGCCACGCCAAGGGCTTGGGCGGCGAAGGCTTCGTTGGCTTCGATCAGATCGATGTCATCGAGCTTCCAGCCAGTGCGAGCCAGCACGCGTTGCGTTGCCGGCACCGGGCCCAGGCCCATGACCGACGGATCGACACCAGCCGATGCAGCAGCGCGAATGGTCGCCAGCGGCTTCAGGCCAAGGGCCTTGGCCTTCTCAGCCGTCATCAGCAGCACGCCGGCCGCGCCATCGTTGAGGCCGGATGCGTTACCGGCAGTGACGGTGCCTTCCTTGTCGAAAGCGGGGCGCAGCTTGGTGAGGCCTTCCATCGAGGCGTTGGCCTTGATGAACTCATCGGCGGAGAACACCACCGGGTCGCCCTTCTTCTGCGGAATGGTGACCGGCACGATTTCATCGGCAAAACGGCCGGCAGCCTGGGCGGCAGCGGCTTTTTGTTGCGAAGACAGCGCGAGTTCGTCTTGTTCGGTACGGCTGATGCTGTATTTCTTGGCGATGTTCTCAGCGGTGACACCCATGTGGTACTGGTTGTACACATCGGTCAGGCCGTCGTAGACCATGCTGTCGATCAGTTGGGCATTGCCCATGCGGAAGCCATCGCGGCTGCCCGGCAGGATATGCGGCGTGGCACTCATGTTTTCCTGGCCACCGGCGATGACGATATCGCTTTCACCGGAGAGGATCGCTTGCACGCCCAATGCAACGGCCTTGAGACCGGAGCCGCAAACCTGGTTGATGGTCAGGCCAGGGGTAGCATCTGGCAGGCCGGCGCGGCGCAACGCCTGGCGGGCCGGGTTCTGGCCGAGGCCAGCGGTGAGAACGTTGCCGAGAATGACTTCACTGATGGCATCCGGGGCAACACCCGACTTTTCCAGCAGCGATTTGATGACGATGGCGCCCAGTTCCGGCGCGGATACCTTGGCGAGCGCGCCGCCGAAATTGCCAAGGGCGGTACGTTGTGCGGCGACGATCACGATTTCAGTCATGGACTTCTTCCTTGCGGTTTAACGGATACAACGCAGTAAATACAGATTCCACCACCCGATTGTTGCGCCGCATTATTGCAGCGCGATGGCTGCCGTCGTGCGGTGGAACAATCAGGTTAGGAAACGATCCCGGTGTTTTCAAACGCAGTGCACAAATTCGCCCGACGATGGGCGGACATTCATGCGGGCACTTAGGCGAGGCGCGCTTGCACGTACCGGCCCGGCGCCGGTTCGATCGGTTTGTAGCTGCGGCTGCCCAGCGTTTTCGGCGCGGCAACCTGCTTGCCGGCCCGCGGTGCCAGCCAGACGACCCAATCCTGCCACCAGCTACCCGGGCGCGATTCGGCTTTCTCGAACCAGCTGTCCGGCTCGACCGGCAACTCGTCGTTCACCCAATAGTTGCGCTTGTTGGTCGTGACCGGGTTGATGGTGCCGGCGATATGGCCGGATGCGCCGAGCACGAAGCGCAGTGGCCCCTTGAACAGCTTGGTGGTGCCATAGGCAGATTGCCACGGCACGATGTGGTCTTCGCGCGCTGCGAACACGTAGGTCGGCAGAGTAATCTTGGTCAGGTCGATCGGCACGCCGCACAGGCTGAAGCTATTCGGCTTGATCAGGTTGTTTTCCAGATACATGTTCTTGAGGAAGAACGTGTGCATCGGTAGCGCAAGGTTGGCCGAATCGTTGTTCCAGTACAGCAGATCGAACGGCGGCGGGGTCTTGCCTTTCAGGTAGTTGTTGACCACGTAGTTCCAGATCAGGTCGTTGGCGCGTAGTGCGGCGAAGGTGCGGGCCAGCTCCTTGCCGGAGATCACGCCGCCCGTTTCCATCTGCGCTTCACGGGCGCGGACCACGTTCCAGTCGATGAAATGCTTGATGTCGCCCGGTTCGGTGTGATCGATGATCACCGTCATCAGGGTGAGCGATTCGAACCAGTCGAGATTGCGCGATTGCATGACCGGAATGGCGGTGGACACCAGCTCGCCGCCAATGCAGAACGACAGCACGTTCATCTTTTCGCGCTTGCTGATCTCGCGCACCACTTCGGCCGCCTTGATCACGCCGGATTCAACGTAGTCATCCCACACCAGCTTGCCTTGTTCCGGCTCGATGGATTTCCACGACACCAGGAAGGTGGTGTGGCCTTGCTCGACCACCCAACGCACCATCGAGTTGTCCGGCTGCAAATCCATGATGTAGTACTTGTTCACGCACGGCGGCACGATCAAGAGTGGCGTTTCAAAGACTTTTTCGGTCGACGGCGTGTATTGCAGCAGCTGGAACAGCTCGTTCTCGAACACCACCGCGCCCGGCGTCACCGCCAGATTCTTGCCGACTTCGAACTGGCTTTCGTCGGTCATGGTGATGCTGCCCTTGCGGACGTCTTCCAGCATCTTCTTCATGCCTTCATGCAAGCTCTCGCCCTTGCTTTCCAGCGCCAGCTTCAAGACTTCCGGATTGGTCAGCGCGAAGTTGGCCGGGCTGATCGCATCCAGATACTGACGGGCGAAGAACGCCGTCTTTTCACGCGTGGCATCGTCGGCTTGCGTCTGGCCGACCAGATTCATCAACCAGCGTGAGCTCAACAGGTAGCTTTGTTTCAGGTAGGAGTACAGCGGCTGTTCCCACTCCGGCGCATTGAAGCGGCGGTCGCCCTTCTCGGGCTCGATGAGGTTTGTCGGCTTGGCGCCAATCAAGCCGAGCCAGAGATCAAGATGCTGGCGGTAGTAGTCGGCGTGCGTTTCCAGCCATTCGGCCGGCAGGCCAGGGGCCAGTGGAAAAGCCAGCTCTGTGGCCGGCTGCAGCGGGGCGACGGATTGCCCCCAGCTTTGCCACCAACGCGCATTGGCGTCGTTGAGGTGCTGGAAAAAGGATTCAAGCGAGTTCGATTGCAACACCGTAGCAGCTCCACACGAAAGATAAGCGGGGGATATAAAGGTACCCCGAAAAGGGCAGCGGATGATTATGGACGCAAATTGTTGCACTGCAGCGTAAAAAAATCCAGCAGCCGACGCAAGGTTGGCGCAATTTCTAAAGAAGCACTTTTCAAAACCGCTGGTAACGCTTGATTTACCATGACATTTTTGATTCGACTGGTTTAAAATAAGACCTATCTGATATTAAAAATAAGGCATATCCCATTCGGGATTTTGGCCTTGTGCGCACGCCGGAGGTTCATCATGCGCCGCCCTATCCTGTTCGTCTGCGCCGTTACTGCGGCGGCGGCATTGCTGTTGCCGTCCATCGTTGAAGCAGCGACCAAGCATCACCCATCCAGCAAGACCGCTGCCAAGTCATCGGCCAAAAAGATCGTCGTCAAGAAACCTTCTTCCAGCCGATCCGCCAAGGCAGTTTCCGGCAAGAAATCCAAGCTGGCCGCCAGATCGCACGGCATCGTCGCCAAGCAGGCCATTGCCAGCGCACGGCGGCATGTTCATGTTTCCAAGGCCATGGCTGACCCAAGCACGCTCGATCACCCTGGCGTACAGTCGTCCGGCGTACTCGTTGTGAACGAGCAAAGCGGCGAAGTCATTTACGAAAAGAACGCCGACAACGTGATGCCGATCGCGTCGATCACCAAACTGATGACGGCCATGGTCACGCTCGATGCGCACCTGCCGCTCAACGAGTTGATCACGATCAGCGAAGACGACGCCGATTCGCTCAAGAACACCCATTCACGCCTCACCGTCGGCACCACGCTGACCCGTGCTGAAGTCATGTTGCTGGCGCTGATGTCGTCGGAAAACCGCGCCGCCGCCGCGCTGTCCCGCACTTATCCGGGCGGTCGCGATTTGTTCATCCGCAAGATGAACGAGAAGGCGAACCAGCTCGGCATGCGTAGCACGCGCTTCTTCGATTCCAGCGGCCTCACGCCAAGCAACGTATCAACTCCGCGCGATCTGGTGCAAATGGTGAAGGCCGCGCACAAGTACGCCGAGATTCATCAGTTCACCACGTCGAGCGAATACAGCTTCGTCTCCAACATCACCGGCCGCGAGCTGGTGTTCCGCAACACCAACCCCTTGGTGAAGGAAGACGACTGGCAGATCGGCGTATCGAAAACCGGCTTCATCAACGAAGCTGGCCGTTGCCTGGTGATGCAGGCCAATATCGAAGATACCCCCGTCGTGATGATCCTGATGGATTCGAACGGCAAATACACCCGCATTGGCGACGCCGCCCGCGTGCGCAAGTGGCTGGAAAACAGCCCGTCGGCCAAATTGCGGGCGGGTTGATTTAACGCTCGTTCCGATCTTTCGTTCGCCCATGCAAAACGCCCGGATTTTCCGGGCGTTTTTGCGTCCACTCGCACGGCAAACGCTGCCGATTCATTTCGACCAATCCGGCTATGCCAGCATGCAGGGTGTCAGCCGAATAGAAATGTATCTGAACAATAGCAATATCGTCATTCATCACGATTGGGATGCCATCCCGAAAAATCGCCAATCAGACGTCAACAATGAAGTAATTCCAGCATCTTGAGCTGATTGCTGAATCATTCAAGCCTGCCTTATATCAAGCATTTGCTGAGACAATTTTAAGCACTGTCAAAAACCGGCTACAAAATTGATTACAGAGATGATTGGCCCCACCGATAATCATGCTTGTAAGCTTTAAATATCAAGCAGCCTGATTCAACAAAGCGAGGGCCTCATGGAGATCGGAAAAACAAGCAGCGCAGCATTCAATCCGGCACTGGACCGAACCACGACACCGCGCAAAGCCGCTGCAGAACAAGCAGATACCGCAACAGGCACGACAACCGTCAAATCGACGCCGGACGGTGCAGCCAAGACATCATCTGGCGAAACTGGAACCGATGCCAAAGGCAGCGAAACAAATGCCTCCAACACTCCACAGCCAATCAAATCGTTTGCCTATGGCGCATTGGGGCTGGAGCATCCCGAGGCGCAAGACCAGCACAGCGACGGCTATTACAGCGCCGGCAAATGGCTTGCTGCTGCGGCTACCGTCGGCACGATCATTTCGCTGGTGGTGTGAAAGAATTCCCTCACATTCTGCGCAATAAAAAAGCCCGGTTGATCCGGGCTTTTTATGCAACTCATGCAGGCCTTCAATTGGCGGCAGTCTGCACCACATCCACGCTTGAACGCGGATGCCCACTGATTTCGCCTACTGTAATCGCAACATAGGTATTGCCTTTGGACGCCACCACGTAACTATCGGATTTGTTGTACACGATCAGCTCGCTGACCTTGTACCAGATATTGGCATCGGTCGTGCATGGCTTGGCGCAGACGAATTCGAACTTATAGCCGTTGTCTTTCAGCTGCTGCTTATATCCCTCCCAAACCTGCAGCGTGCTCTGCCGATCAGGGTGCTCATACAGATCGTGAAACACCTGGCCACGCACCACTTTCGAATTGGCGACCCGGATCGAACCATCATTATTCAGTGCTGGGCGGCTCAACAAGACGGTGTATTCGTCCATTTCCTTGTAGCGATGATCTGATTCGCTCAATTGCGCATCGGCCAAGCCATCAATGGGCGAACTGCGTGCCGTTTTGATCTTGTTGGGCGAATTGGCGCCAGAGCCACTATTGCTGCCGCCACTGGAACCCGAACCGCCCGAACTGCTATCCGACGACGACCCCACGGAGCCAACATGCTTGACGGTATCTACGGCCTTGTTGACCGAATCCATCACGGAATCAAAATCGAAGGCAAATGCCGGTGCAGCAAGAAAACACAGTGAAGCGGCGATATGGCCGAGTTTGAACATGAAAAACCCCTGATTCGAGAATGGATAACGGCAGCTGCAAAAAGATGCCGCCATCCTATCGAATCAATACTCTTCGCAAAAGTGAAACCATTCACAAATTTGGCGTAAGCATATCGAATGCCGTTTGAAATGTGATGCATGCAACATGCGTCACCAACATCAGTCGACAAATCCCATCACCCACGCCTTGAACTGCCCGGCTGACATCGCGCCATTCAGCCGCTCGATCGGTTGGCCGCGATCGAAAGCGATCAGCGTGGGAATGCTGCGAATCTTGTGTTCGGCGGCCAAGGTTTGTTCCGCATCGGTATCGACCTTGAGGAAGATCGCCTTGCCGGAAAAATGCTGCGCCGCCGAGGCAAACGCTGGTGCGAACGACTGGCAGGGGCCGCACCACGTCGCCCAGAAATCCACCACCACCGGCACCTTGGATTGTTTGACGATGCTGGCGAAATTTTCTGCTGTCGCCGTGATGGGCGCGCCGAATAGCAAGGGCTGATGACAGGCGCCGCAATTGGGCGCGTCCTTGATCCGTTCTGCTTCCAGTCGGTTGCCGGCGTGGCAGTGCGGGCATTGCACGATCATGTGAGGTCCTTATCGTCGTTATTGCAGGTGATTGAACAGGGCGTTGAGCGGAATCTTCAGATAACGGCTGCCGTTTGCTTCCGGCTCGGGCAGGTGGCCGGCGCGGATATTGACCTGCAAGGCGGGCAGGATCAAGACCGGCATCTCCAGCGTGGCATCCCGCGTGCTGCGCAGCGCGACAAACTGTTCCCGCGTGGTTGCAGCATTCAGGTGGATGTTGCCGGCTTTTTGCGCGCCGATCGAGCTTTCCCAGCGGACGTCGCAACGCCCTTCCGGCAAATAATCGTGGCAAACGAAAAAGCGGGTGTCGTCCGGCAAGGTGTAAAGGCGCTGCACCGAGTCGTACATCTGGCCGGTATCGCCACCGGGGAAGTCGCAACGGGCGCTGCCGACATCGGGCATGAACAGCGTATCGCCGGCGAACAGCGCATCGCCGATCAAATAGGCCAGATCAGCGGGCGTATGGCCGGGCACCGGTAGCGCCTGCGCGGTCAGCGTACCGATCTGGAAAGTGGCCTGATCGTCGATCAGCGCATCGAACTGGCTGCCATCGGCCACGAAATCGTCGCCTAGCCCGTACAGCTTCTTGAACACGTCTTGTACCTGAGTGATGTGCTGACCAATGGCGATCCGCCCACCCAATTCCGCCTGCAACCAAGCAGCGCCAGACAGATGATCGGCATGCGCATGCGTTTCCAGAATCCATTCGACCTGCAGAGACTGTTCGCGCACAAAAGCGGCGATGCGCTGTGCCTGCACGGGCGTGGTCCGGGCGGACTTGGGTTCGTAATCGAGTACCGGATCAATAATCGCGGCGCTACCGCCCGGCTGGTCGTACACCACGTAGCTGATGGTCGAGGTGCGGGGGTCGAAGAAGGCTTCAACGTTGGGGCGTGGTGTGGCGGACGGTTCCATCAGCAGTTTCCTGGCTTCAGTTTATTTACAAACATTATATTAATATATATTATGTTTTAAAGCATCCTTATTGGAAATCCCATGCCGAGCAATAACCCCAACACCGATCCGACCGCCGATCCCATATCTGAACCTGCCTTCGACCCCAGCCAGCTTGCCGCGCTACGTCACGCTGCCGGGCAGGCCAGTCAGTTGATGAAAGTGCTGGCCAACGAAGACCGGCTGCTGCTGCTGTGCCAGATGGTGGATGGCGAGCTGTGCGTGGCGGACTTTGAAGCACGCACCGGCATCCAGCAACCCACGCTATCGCAGCAACTGGGCGTGTTGCGCAACGAAGGCTTGGTGAATACCCGCCGCGACGGCAAGCGCATCTATTACAGCCTAGCCAGTGACGACGTCTTGCGCGTACTGCGCGTGTTGTATGACCTCTATTGCCCAACACCGGAGAGCAGCGATGCAAATTGATTGGCAACACTTCACGCCTTGGTCGGCGCTGGCTGGCGGCGTGCTGATCGGACTCTCCGCCGGCCTGTTCGCGCTACTGGCTGGCCGCATAGCCGGCATCAGCGGCATTGTCGGCGGGCTGTTTCGCATACCGATGGCAAGCAGCAATCACTGGCGTTGGGCATTTGTTGGCGGACTGATTGTCGCCGCGCTCATCTGGCGGCTGACATCATCGCCGCCCGCCTTTGCGCTGAGCGCCTCACTTCCGCAATCCATCGCCGCCGGTCTGCTGGTCGGCTTGGGCACCCGCTACGCCAATGGCTGCACCAGCGGCCACGGCGTATGTGGTCTGGCGCGGTTTTCCGTCCGCTCGCTGGCTGCAGTGCTGGCGTTCATGGCGGCCGGCTTTATCACCGTTTACCTGCTGCGCCACGTGGCAGCCTGAGGGGATCAACATGCGCAATCTCATAGCAGCACTGGCCGGTCTCATCTTCGGACTGGGCTTGATCCTCTCCGGCATGAGCAACCCGGCCAAGGTGCAAGGCTTTCTGGACCTCGCCGGCCAGTGGGACCCAAGTCTGGCGTTGGTGATGGCCGGCGCCATCGCCGCTGCCACGCCGCTCTTCATGTTGGCCCGTCGCCGTGAACGCGCCCTGCTCACTCACGAGCCGATGAGCTTGCCGACCAGCCAGCGGATCGATCGCCAGCTGCTGCTCGGCAGCGTCGCCTTCGGCATCGGCTGGGGCTTGGCAGGCATTTGCCCCGGCCCGGCCATCGTCGCGGCCGGCTTGGGTAAAGTCGCCATCCTGCCATTTCTGCTGGCGATGCTCGTCGGCATGGCATTGCATGCACGCATGACCGGCTCACGGTCGCCGCAATGAAGCGCTGGTTGCCGATTCTGGCGTGGCTGCCGCAATACCGTGCCGCCACGCTGGTCAGCGATTTATCCGCGAGCCTGATCGTCTCCGCCCTGCTGATCCCGCAAAGCATGGCCTATGCGCTGCTCGCCGGGCTGCCGCCGCAAGCGGGCTTGTACGCAAGCACCTTGCCCCTGCTGGTCTACGCCCTGCTGGGCAGCAGCATGACGCAGTCGGTCGGCCCGGTCGCGCTGACCTCCCTGCTGACTGCCAGCTCACTCGCGCCACTGCTGGCGGCAGGCTGGTCGGCCAGTGCAGCCGCCCTCAGTCTGGCCTTGCTATCCGGGCTATTGCTGGTGCTGTTCGGCGTGTTCCGATTCGGCTTTCTGACCAACTTCCTGTCACAACCGGTGGTAAGCGGCTTCACCACTGGCACCGCCATCCTGATCGGCCTCGGGCAATGGCAACCGCTGCTCGGCAACGCGCCCTACTTCGGCGGTGCCGCGGTTGTGTTGTTTCTATTGGCCAGCGAAGGCTTGCCATTGCTGCTGCGAAAAGCCGGGCTAAGCGAACGCATCACCGTGCTTGCCACCCGCAGCACACCCGTTGTGCTGCTGATCGTGCTGGCAATCTGGGCCAGGCAGCATGCCGACATCGCCACCATTGGTCAGTTGCCCGCCGGGCTGCCGCAACTCACCGTGCCGCAGCTGAATCACACCTTGATCCAGCAACTCGCCCTGCCAGCCCTGCTGATCGGCCTGGTCGGCTATCTGCAAAGCATCACCATCGCGCAGATGCTGGCGCTCAAACGCCACGAAAGCGTCGACCCGGATCAAGAACTGGTTGCCCTCGGCGCAGTCAACATCGCCGCCTCGGTCGTCGGCGGCCTGCCGATCAGCGGCGGCTTCGCCCGCACGGCCGTGAATGCCGAGGCCGGCGCACGCACCCCGCTGGCCGGTGTCTTTGCCGCTGGCTGGATCCTGCTGGCTACCTTGTATCTGGGTGATTGGCTGGCATTGCTGCCCAAAGCGGCGCTGGCTGCCACCATCGTGATCGCCGCACTCAAGCTGATCGACGTCCGCTTGCTGCTCGCCACCTGGCGCTTCGACAAACGCGACAGCGCCGCCCTGCTCGCCACCCTCGCCGCCACCTTGCTGCTGGGCGCGGTGGAAGGCATCGCCGCCGGCGTGCTGCTCTCGCTGGCGCTATTCCTGCATCGCACCAGCCGGCCACAAGTGATCGAAATCGGCCGCTTGCCGGGCAGCGAACACTTCCGCAACGTGAAGCACTACCACGTGGAAACCCAGCCCGGCATGGTGCTGGCCCGCATCGACGAACAACTCTGGTTCGGCAACACCCGCCATATCGAAGGCCAACTCGCCACCTTGCTCACCCAGCACCCTGATACCCGCCATCTGGTGCTGGTGCTCAACGCCGTCAACGGCATCGACTACACCGGCGCGGACTGGCTGATCCGCCTGCAAACCCACCTGCGCGAACGGGGCATCCGCGTACATCTGACCGAGGTGAAAGCCCTGGTGATGGAGCAGCTGCAACGCGGCGGTGTGCTAGAGCGGCTGGATGGCGAGGTGTTTTTGAGTACGCATGCTGCCGTTTTGAAGTTGGCGGAGAGCGTGGATTAGCGGACGTTGATGTCGCTGAGCAGCATCAACACAATGCACAGATGTCTGATGCTCTGACCAAGGAACCAGCCGGCAATTGCGCTTCTTCAGGCCCGCCGTACCGGCAGCAGCAGCTCACCGCCCTCGACACCGCCGACGCTCCAGTGCCGATCCATGTGCGGCCGGGTGCCGTCGAACACCCATACGTTCTGCCGCTCCAGCCAGTCTTCATACATCCACTGGAATTTCGGCCAGCGGTAATCGAACGGCAGGCAGGCGTAGACGCCCCCCGGCAGCGTGCGGCGGGCCATGGTCGGAACCGGCGGGCCGTCGTAGGACAGGCAGTAGTCGAACTGCAGCTCGGTGCCGATCACGAAACCGGTGTCGTCCGAAATGCAGCCAAACCAGGTCCTCCCCTCGACATCAAGGCCGAGCGCTTCGCAATCGGCGCTGATCCGCCCCCAGGTGCGGTCAAAACCGTAACCCCATTCACCGAAACTGCGCCGGTACAAAACGGGCTGCGGCGGCAATTCCCGCACGATGACTTGCTGCGCGATGCCCACCCGATAGGACTCGCGTGCGGCCCATTCTTCGAGCATTTTTGCCGTTGCTACCGGCTCCAGGCTGGCCCACAAGGCATCCCAGCGGGTCTGGTTGTGCGCCATATAGTCCGCCCATGCACCCTGCCGCCAATCGCGCGCCGAGAAGCCGAAGAACTGCTTGAAGCATTTGGCGAACGAGGTGTCGGAGGAAAAGCCGCTTTCCAGCGCGATCTGCAGCACCGGCGTGCGTTCGTGCCGCACCCGTGCTGCTGAGCGCAACAACCGACGACGACGGAGGTAATCACCCGGGGGCCAGCCCGCCAGATCGCCGAACACGCGGTCGAAATGCGATGGGGAATAGCAGGCACGGCGCGCCATGTCGTCGAGTGGCATGGGGGCATCGAGATGGACTTCGATGTGGTCCATCAGGCTGTAGAGACGAAGCTGGCGGGGCGAGAGTGAGGCGTTCATGGTATGCATCTGGAATGAACGGCTATTATGCGGCTGACTTTTTGGGTCAGCCAGTTGGATTGATGGGGTGTTGTGTTTTTAATGTGTCTCCAAATGCAGGAGAGTTGAAATGCGTGTTTTCATGATGAGTCTGTTGCTCGCGGCCGGCCTTGCCCAAGCCGCCAGCCCGATCACCGTCCAGACCCTGAAATACCAAGGCGAGAAACAAGCCCCCAGCGATGAAATCACCATGCCCTACGTGCAGGCCGGCAGTGCCGATGTCACCGCCCGCATCAACGACAGCCTCTACATCGGCCAGTTCGGCATGATGGCGCCCAGGCAGCCGGGCAGGTCTTTGAGCGCAGCGGATGGCATTGCGGTGGATGGCATGCCGACGCAGAGTTTTTCGGTCATTCGTAACGACGGGCGTGTTTTCTCCATCCAGTTCGATCAGGAAGGCTGCGGCGCGTACTGCGAGAACTATTCGACCTATTACAGCTTTGATGCCACGACCGGCCGGCAGCTGACCATGGAAGACCTGTTCACCCCGGCCGGCCTGCGCGATCTGGCCAAGCGCATGAGCAAAGAACAACAAATGCGCTACAAGAACGAATTGATCAGCTTGCGCAAGGAACTCAAAGCACAGCAAAAGAGCCACGCCGGCAGCAAGGATGATCTCGACGATCTGCAAGCGCGGATCGAGCTCAACAGCCAGTGCGCTGGCGAAAATGCCGAACCATCCGATACCCCACCAGCAAAGGTCGATCCGCTCGAATCGATCAGCTACTACAAGTACGTCGTGCTGGATAAAGCGCTCACCCTGTCGGCAGGACGATGCAGCAACCACGCGATGCGTGCCCTTGATGACGTTGGCGACGTCGACCTGACCATCCCGTTCACCACCTTGTATCGGGGCATGACGCCCTACGGGAAGACACTGCTGCTGAACGAAGGCTCGGCCAAAGCCAACGGGGGCATTTACGGGCGCTTGCTGCGCGGCTACTTGGGCAAGAGCACGGCGATCACCATGCAGCTGCAGCACTATTCCGATAACTCGGTCGGCGGCGTGTACTTCTACGACAAATTCCGCAAACCCATCCGCCTGAGCGGCCTGCAAACCGGGCAGCAACTCGAACTGACCGAGCGCGTGGACGACAAGGATCAAACCAAGGCGACGCTGCACCTGACCATCGACGGCGAGCGCCTGCGCGGCCGCTGGGAAGGCGACAAACAATTCGATATCCAGCTCGCGCCTTGAGCCCACGCCAGCCCATTCCCTATGACCAACCACGAGAATGTCATGACCGGAGTTCTACGCAATACGCTGCTGCTGGCCCTGTGCACCGTCAGCCTGTCCACCCTCACGCACGCTGCCAGTTTCGACTGCGACAAAGCCAAGACCAAGGTCGAGCACCTGATCTGCAACGACAAAGCCCTCGGCGAACTGGATGTCAGCCTGTCCGGCATGTATCACTACCGGCTAGACAGCGCAGCCGATCAGGATGGCCTGGTGCAGGCGCAACGGGATTGGCTCACCCAGCGCAACCGCTGTGCCGACGCCGCCTGCCTGACGCAAAGCTACAACGACCGCATGGCGGCCTTGCTCCGCACGCCCCGCGCCGGCTTCAAGACCTATCGCAACGAGGAATTGGGCATCTCGTTCGAGTACCTGGGCAACCGTCAGGTCAAACCTTGTCCGAAGGACTTCGGCCCACGCTGCGTGGCTGTGCTCGGGCGAGGGATGACGGGTAGCAACTACCTGATTGCCTTCAATGTGGAAGACGGCCCATTGGAAAAAGTAGCTACTGACAAAGCGGGCTTTGAATTGCAGAACGGCAAATGGATGACAACCAACGGCCCCGGCGAGCCGCAAGAGGTGGAGCGTTTCTCAGGCAATGGCTGGAAAGGCATGCGGGCCACGATCTCATGCGGCGTCAGCGACCCGGAGACTGGTTATCATGCGGCCGGTGGGGAGTGCTATTGGGCAGTGCTGAGCGATGGCAAACGCTCGGTGGTGGCCGATACGCAAGGGATCATTGGAAATGACGCGGATACGATGCGGAGCGTGAAATCGCTGCGGTTTGAGCGTTGAGCCCGCTGGCACTCCCGTAGCCCGGACGGCTTGCCGGCCGGGGCGACGTCATATCAAGCATCATCGCGGCCCCGATCAGGCAGCACCCCCGGCCGGCAAAGCCGTCCGGGCTACGTGTTGGGGGTGAAGGCGGGCAGCGAGATACGCCACGATGCCCCCTCTCCCTAACCCTCTCCCACTAATAGCTGAGCAAGGTTAAAACTTGCACGCGAGGGCGAGGGGGCAAAGGCACCGGCGCGAACCCAATCAATGCTCGGCAACCCGATCCGGAATCGGTTGCCGCTGTTCATCCGCCAACCCGGCCAACAGCGCCGAGCCATCGCTCGCCACGCGGAAGATCGCAAAGCGCGCCTTGGCAAAACGCGCCCCTTCCCCTTCGGCAAAGAAATAGCTGTGGCTAGGCAGGCGAGCACCGTCTTCGCCCCACTTCACCCGCAGCATGATTTCGTCAGCGCGCGGCTGTAGCGCCTCGTTACCGAAGCGCACCAATTGCGCCACACCATTGGCATCGGGCTTGAGCATGGCGTGCAGGGTGTCGCCCTCACCGGGAATGAATGGGCGTGGCGGCTCCGTTGTGTCCGACGGAATGCCGGAGAACGACAGCACGGACGAAACCTGCTGCGTCAGTTGGTATTCGAGCGCCATATAGTCGCCCTGCATCAAGGAGCGCGGATCGACCGGCCGCAGTGGCAGCAACACCATCCGCCCGTGTGAGAGGGTGTATTCGTGCCTCCAGACAATGCCATTGAGCAACAGCAGCGTGACCAGCGCGGCCACGATAAAAGCGGGTTTGCGCCAATTCATGCTGCAGCCCTCCGATGCATCTCGTGATGCATCCCCCACCAGACCAGCAGCAACACGCCGCCACTCCCCATCAACAACAGCCCCTTGTAGAGCAGCGGCCACGTGAGGCTGTAATAGAACATGCCAAAGCCAGCGAGCGCGGTGGCAATGCCCAGCCCGGTCAGATAACCACGGCCTTCCGACAAGCCGATCCACAGCACCAGCGCAGCGGTCGCCAACACCGGCGACACCACGCACACCGGCAACAGCACCACCAGCGGCCAGACCCGCGCACCCAGACCGGGGTTGCGGCGCAAGGTATCGAACACGGCCCCGACCAAGGGCAGCAGATCGATCAGCCGGTAGGCGAACCAACCCACCGTCGGCTCGAACCAATCCGCATGCGAGATTGACGCGCCAAAATCACCCATCAAACGGGATGTCTGCCACAGTTGCACGCCCAACCAGAACCACAACAGCGCGTGGCGCAGCGGTTGAAAAACGGCAGGCCCAAGACGGCCGAGCAGGTTTTGCGGTCGCGTCCACAGCCACCACAGCGCCAGCGAAAACAGCAGATTGCGAAACACGCTCAGCTGGATCAACCACGGTGCCGGCTCATCCCCATCGAGCCACCAGTGCCGCCCCACCCAGGGCGTGAGCCAATACCACAGCACCCACAGCAGGGTGCCGGCCGCAATGAAGCGCAGCAGCTGGTGACCAGAGATGCAGAACAGGATCAGCGCCAGCGCAAAGGTCGGCATCTGCCATGCCTCCGGCTTGATCCCGACGCCGATCAGCACCGCACCGGCAATCGCCACCGGCACCGCCATCTGCGGCAGGAAGAACGATTGCCTGTTCAAACGCATGACGGCCGTTGCACCGGCGATCAGTACCATGCCGCACGCCACCCACGCGTTCTCGCTCCGGCTGGAGAACACCGATACGACAATCGCCGCGATCAGTAAGGCAGCAGCGATCCAGGCGGCAATGGTCTGCAGGATCATCACCGCCACGGGCATGGTCTGACTCTCGTCCGGCGGCACGGCATCAGCGGCCAGCGCACCGCTTTCCCGCAAACTGCCAATCACGGCGTTCCAATTCCGGGGGATGTTTGTGATCGGGCTCATGGTGCGACCTCCACAACGGCGGCTTTTGCGGCCGGGGCTTGCCATTGCCGATGCCGGTCATGCACGAACCAGCCAATCCCCCCCAAACCGCCCACCGCCAGAATCGCCACCGGGAACAGCAAAGCGCTACTATTCCCCCGGCCCAGGATGCCGGACAGCACGGCAGCCCAGACTGAAAACAGCGGCAGCGCCAGCAGGAACAGATCCCGCCGCCACAGCGAAAACCAGATCGCGGCGACCAGGCTGGCCAGCCATACGCACAGGATCAGCGCATCGGAACCCGGCGTGCGCTCGCCGTAGGCACGCGCATGCTCGCCAGCTGCGATCAGGCAAGCCGGAATGGTCAGCAGCACGCCAACGCCGAATCCCAACAAGCGCGGCAAGATGCGCTCCGACCAATGCGCTTGCGCCGCCCGCTTCCACTCGACCGCCGCCAGCGCGGCCAGCCAGAAAACGATCAAGGGCAGATTGGTATCCTCGAACGGGCTGAACGCCGAAATCGGTGCGCGCCACGGCGCATGGGGCAGCCACAGCTGCAAGCCCACCGAAACAATCACGATCCACAAACCCCACAGCGGCACGAAATGGGCGATCAAGGCCCACGGCAGCGCCAGCGCGGCCCAGACGGCAAACAGCTGCCAGACATCCGCCCCGGTCTGGTACGCCTGCCCGATCACCGCCAGCCAGATGCCGGACATCGTGCCGACGGCAAACAGCGCCCAGCGCTTGGCGAACCCTTGCGGCTTGGCGAGGTAAGCCCACGCCAGCAGCGCCAACCAACCGGCCTCGGCCACACCGACGCGAGCCAGCCGCGGCCATGCCAGCCAGTTCGAGGCAAACAACATCAGCGTGCCGGCCAGCAGGCAGAGCACACCGCCCACCAGCAGCAAGCGTTCAGCCAATATCCGCCAACGGCCGGCATCGGGGGCCAAGCCCAGATCGAGCAAGGCTTGCCGGTAGCCGGCGTCGTTCAGCTCGCCGCTATCGCGCCAATGATCAAGCACACTGCGTGGGTTCATGATGGGGTCCATCTGACAAGAAACCGACACACCTTAAGGTAAGTCACATGTTTCTGTCATTTTTTGTCAATGTGGCCGGTTCTCGCCGGCGACTGAAAATAGCGCCTTCCCCACCCACCCTGCTGCCGGTAAAATCCGCAGCCCACAACGCAACAAAGCCCCGCCGCCATGCTCTGGTTCCGCAATCTCCAGCTTTACCGCCTCGCCCCCGATCACACCCTCACCGAAAAAACCATTGCCGACGCACTCGCCAAGCGGCCGTGGATGCCCTGCGGCACGCACGATCTGAACTCGCAAGGCTGGGTGCCGCCCACCCGTTTCGCGCCGGACCTGATGACCTGGGCCCGCGATGAGATGGTGCTGGTCACGCTCAAGACCGAGGAAAAAATCCTGCCGGGCGCGGTGATCAAGGAAGAAGCCGAAGAACGCATCGGCAAGATCGAAGCTGAAGAAAACCGCCGCGTCGGCCGCAAAGAGGCCAAGGACATCCGCGAGCGCGTGACCGAGGAGCTGATCCCCAAGGCCTTCACCAAGAGCCGCAGCCAGCGTGCACTGATCGACCTGAAAGCCGGCCTGATCCTGGTTGAGAGCGCCAGCGCCGCCAAGGCAGAGCAACTGCTGTCGCTGCTGCGCGAAACCATCGGCAGCCTGCCCACCCGCCTGATCCAGACCCAAACCACGCCGCAAACCGCGATGACACTGTGGCTGGAAAACCCGGAAGCCACCGACTTCGATCTCGGCCAGGATGCCGAGCTGCGCGAGCCGGGCGATGGCGGCGCGGTAGCACGCCTGACCCGCCAGACGCTGGATACGCCAGAAGTGAAGCAGCATCTGGAAACCGGCAAGCTCGTCGCCAAGCTGGCGCTGTCGTGGCAAGACAAGATGGCGTTCCAGCTGACCGAGAAGCTGGAAATCAAACGGCTGACGATGCTGGATGTATTGCAGGACGAGCTGAAGAACGCCGATGCCGGCGATCAGCAAGGGCTGTTCGAATCGAGCTTTGCGCTCACGGTTGGGGAATTACGCCAGTTTGTGCCGGCGTTGATTGAGGCCTTGGGCAGCGAGATGGCTGCCTGAAAATCCATCAATTGCTGCGAAATGGCTGCCTGACTCCGTAGCCCGGACGGCTTCGCCGGCCGGGAACTCCACGGAAATGACTCCCGACAGGGCGTCACTTGATGCGACGCAACCCCGGCCGGCAAGCCGTCCGGGCTACAGCGGCGGCATCAAACACTTGTAGGAGCGAGCTTGCTCGCGATTGCATCGTGTCATTCACCGTCGCCATCGCGAGCAAGCTCGCTCCTACAGGATTCGCGGCATTTTGTGAGTTGGCGAAGCACAGAAAAAGCCCGGTGGGCGGTATTTCACCGCCAAACCGGGCTTTTTTCATGCGGAAAATCCGCTAGCGTCGACTGGATCGCTACTTGATCGTCAGCCGGTGAATCGGCGTAGCGGTCACGCGTTTCGGCAGTTCCAGTTCAAGCACGCCATCTTCGAACTTCGCTTTCGCGCTCGCATCGTCGACATCGTTCGCCAACTGGAACGTGCGCGAAATCCGGCCGTATTGGCGTTCGCGGAGCAGGACGCGATCACCTTCACGCTCTTCCTTGAAACGACGCATCTCCGCCGAGATCGAGATATTGCTGCCATCGATCTCGACATCGATGTCTTCTTTTTTCACGCCGGGGAGACCAGCGTGGATGACATAGTTCTTGTCATCCTCGGATACGTCGATCTTGAACTGCGTGCTGCCTAGCTCGACCGGGCGCAGGAAAAACCCGCGCAGCAAGTCGTCAGCGCTGCGGAACGGCTCATCGAGCCAGTTCTGGATGTTTTTGGTTGCAAGACGGGTCATGGCACACCTCCGTCGTCGGGTCTATGAATTGCCGGTCGTACCGGCCGACACCTGACGCCTTTTTTGCTCACCCCTTCCCCATTCATTTACTTCAACAGCGACAGCGCCAGCTGCGGGTTCGAATTCGCCTGAGTCAACGATGCCAAGCCAGCCTGGCTCCTGATCTGCTGCAAGATATTCTGCGACGTCGCCGCCGCGTAATCGGTATCTGCAATCCGGCTGCGGGCGGCGGAAAGATTGGTCGAACTCGTCGCCAGATTCGACGCCGCTGCGCTGAAACGCGAAATCGTCGCGCCATAGGTGCCGCGCAAACCCGTGACCGTGGTCAGATCGGTATCGAGATTGCCCAGACTGGTCGATGCGGCGGCGGGCGATGACAAGTCGACCGAGCTGGTCGAATACAAGCCGCCATTGGCTGGTGAGGCTTGCAGATTGCTCGGCCCAACCGAGATCGTCTCGTTCGCGTTCGGCCCGGCCTGGAAGGTCTGCGCTGCACCGCCCTGCAGCAAGGGCTGGCCGTTGAACTGCGCGTTTTTCACGATGTCCTGGTTCGACTGCGACAACGCATCGGCCTGTGCCTGAATGGCAGCGCGGTCGCTGGCGTTCAGCGTGCCGTTGCCGGCAGCCACCGCCAGCGTGCGGATGTCCTGCGTGTTGGATTGAATCTGGTTCAGCGCGCCATCCGCCGTCTGGGCGAGCGACACCCCGTCATTGAGATTGCGGATACCTTGATCGCTGCCCGTGATCTGGGACGACAGCGCGGCGGCAATCGCCACGCCGGCTGCGTCTACCGCTGCGCTCGTCAGCCGATTCCCGCTGGAGAGTTGCGCCAGCGTCGTCTCGCGATCTTTCTGTGTTTTGTTCAGTTGATTCTGACCAAAGAGCGATGGCGTATTGGTATTGATCGAGAGCGACATGGCGGGCACCTGCACAGGTAAATATCGGGATAGACATCACAAGCGGGTCTGAAGACTTCGACCTCAACGCCCAAACCAAGTTTGGCGCATGTGTTCATTCTGCCGCCAAGCGGTAGTACGCTGTCATGATCGCCGTCACACTTGCCGACGAACGTCGTTCGTCGCAGCTGAACTCACCATGCCGCTTTGCTGCATATATTGATTGGACCAAGCATGATTCGCTGTCGGCAACGCGCGGATGCAACGCAAGCCAGATGCATTCGGCGTATCCCTCTTCACGTAAAAGCATCAACGACATGCTTCTAAGACATCGACTTTGCAAGCGCTTTTGCGACTATCTGCCAACCGTGATGTTCGTGGCCTGTAGCGGGCTGGCCGCTGCCCTGCCGCAAGGGGAGGCGAGCTGCAAGCGGGTGGTGATTTCCGGCGATCCGGAATACCCGCCACTGTCCTGGTTCGATGGCAAAGGGCTGCACGGCGCCAGTCTCAACATTGTAACCGCCGCGCTGGATCGCATTCATCTGCCGTATGAAATCCGCTACCAGGGTCCGTTTCTGCGTGTGTTGAGTGCGGCCAAATCCGGTGCGGTCGACATCGTTTCGGAACTCAAGAACACCCCCGAACGCAATGCGTTCCTGGCCTTTCCGAAGACACCGATCTTCGTCAACCCGATTGCCGTATTCATCCATCGGGATCAAAAACTGGCCTACAAGAACTGGCGCGACCTGATCGGCTTGCACGGCGGCATTACGCTCGGCAACAAGTTCGGTGGCGGCTTCGATGAATTCCTCACCAGCCAGCTCATGGTCGAGCCCGCCCCCAAGATCGAGATGAGTTTTGCCAAGCTGGCACTCAAGCGGATCGATTATTTCGTCACCGGCTATTACCCCGGCTTGTCTTACCTGATCGAAACGCATCAGGAAAACAACTTCGTCGCGCTGCAACCCTTCGTGACCGCGACCGACAACTACCCTGGCTGGTCCAAGGCCAGCCCGTGCCTCAACCGCCTGCCGGAGTTCGACGCCGCGCTGGCAGAGCTGGTCCGCTCCGGCAAGACCCGGCAGATTCTGGATGAGAGCCTTGGTCTGCTGCGACAGTATCCGGTGCAGTCGACGGCAGAGCGGAGCGGGATCTGAGAGGCCAGTTTGTAGGATGGGTTGAGCCATCGGCGATACCCATCGCACTACGGCTACGGGTGCACGGCATGGGTATCGCCGATGGCTCAACCCATCCTACAAATCCCCTTAAGCGGCCACTGTTTCCGCCGTCCGCGCCGAATTCTCATTCGCCGCACTCGGGTTGCGTACCACCTTGCTGCGCGTCTGGCTACGACGACCATCGACGGCGACCGGTACGGTGCCATCGACCGTCACACGGCGCACCACGCGATGCGCGTCGCCATAATCGTCCACGGCGTAATGCTGGGTCGCACGGTTATCCCACACCGCCACATCGCCCGGCTGCCAGCGCCAGCGCACTGTGTTTTCCAGCCGGGTCACATGGTTCTGCAGCAGGTTGAACAGATGCTGACCATCGCCGGTGGGCAAGCCCACGATGCGCTTGACGAAATGCCCCAGCAGCAAGTTGCGCTCGCCGGTTTCCGGGTGCACGTGCACCACCGGATGCTCGGTTTCGTACACCGTGGAGGTGAACACTTCGTGGTAACGCTTGAGGGCTTCTTGCGAGGCTTCCGGCTTGCGCGAAGCGTAGTCGTATTCGTTGGAATGCACTGCCCAAAGCTTGTCGGCCAGCTCGCGCAGCTCCGGCGAGAGGTCGTTATAAGCCGCGCTGGTATTGGCCCAGACGGTATCGCCGCCGGCTTCCGGAATCGTTACCGCTCGCAGGATCGAGGCTTGCGGATAGGCATCGACGAAGGTCACGTCGGTATGCCAGCTGTTGGCGCGGCCACCGTACTGCGAATCCAGCTCCAGCACGTATTGGCTGCCTTCCTTGAGGTGCGCGGTCGGATGCGGCACGGCTTTTTCGCCGAACAGCGTCACCAGGGTTTCTTGCGTGGCATCGTCCAGATGGGTCTGGCCGCGGAAGAACACCACTTTGTATTTGAGCCAGGCGGCTCGGATCACCGCACGCACCGATTCCGGCAGATCAGCCGCCAGTGGAATACCACGGATTTCCGCACCGATGCGGCCGGCCACCGGATGAATCGAGATGCCTTCGGGCAGATTGCTCAGGATGTTTGCAGTCATGCTGTTGCTCCTTGCGGGGTTCGATGAGTCGGAGCCGGCTGATACCGGCGCGCAATCACATAGAAGCAAGTCGCATGCCAAAGCAGTTTTTAAGCACTATTGGCGATAAATGGGGTTTGGCGTGGCGATGGCTGGTGGTTTTTGTGCTGGGTGGGCAGCAGGGTGTTGAGAATGCAGCGCAGGTGCTTTGCCCTAAACGCCATTCGCAGATCGGTCGGCAATCATTTGCGCAATGAAGAGGGCCGCGTAGTTGTTCCCCCCTTCGCGGAAGGGGGGAACAGAACAGAGCCGCTAGACTAAGCGCCCCATCACTTGCACACCCCAAGATCCTTCCACGGCCCGTACAAGCCGGACTGGCTCGGGATATCGCCCTTGGTCCACCACTTGGACTGGTAGTTATGCCCGCTGTACGAGACGTTCAGCCCGGCCGTCGCATAGGGCGCGGCGGCATCCCACGCGGCGTAGCAGCTGCCAGCTGGCGTTGCGGTCGGCGCGGGGGTCGGGGTTGGCGTTGCTACCGGGGCCGGCGTTGGCGTGGCGGTCGGTTTCGGTGTCGGAACCGGTGTCGGAACCGGTGTCGGCGCTGGGGTGGGTGTCGCGGTCGGCTTGGGCGTCGGCGTCGTGGTTGGTGCTGGCGTCGGCGTAGCCGTTGGCTTCGGAGTCGGTACCGGCGTGGCCGTTGGAGCCGGGGTCGGTGCAGGAGTTGGCGTTGCCGAAGTGCTACCGCCAATCAGCCAGACCTTACCGCTGCCCGCGGCACCGGAGTTGGTAGCCGGATCGTCGCCCTTGGTCCACCACTGCGCGGTGTAGGTGATGCCGTTTTCGGTGGCGCAATTGCCGGCGTTGTAGGTGGCGGTGGCACTCCAGGCTTGGCAGCTGCTTGGGCTTGGTGTCGGTGCGGGGGCCGGCGTCGGTAGCGGTGCACTGCTGCCGTTGCCGTTGTTCAGGCCGAGCGCCTTGATGCGGCCAAACAGCCAGCCATTGTCATCCAGCGCCGACGACAGACCGGCGACCGAAGTGGTCGAACCGCCGCCCCACAGCACCGAGAACACGTTGGCAGCTTTCAGATCGGCCATATGGCCGGACTGCCAGCACTGCGGCTGCGTGGCCGGGCATTGCAGGTAGCTCTTCACCGTAGTGGCGGTGGATTGATAGATGTTGCTGGTCGGCATGGCGGTATTGCCGATATACCCCTGCAGCGACGACAGATAGATATCGTCGGTCGAGTTGCCGAGGAAGTAATCCGGCTCGGTCGAACCGTGGTTGCCGCGCGTATCGATATCGCCCGTCACCTGCAAATGGCCGCCCGGAATCTGCCACAGCATCACCGGGATATTGCCGAAGGCGTTGGAGATGCCCTTCACGTAATTCACATACACGCCCAGATCGGCGGCGTTGTAGAGGTAACCATTGTTGACGCCCGCGCCGGCCATGCCGGCATCGAAGACATCGCGCTCCCATTTATCGAAAGCGATGAAATCCGGGTTGAGCGCGGTATTGCTGTTGCCGTAGACGTTCATCGCCTTCAGGAAGGCCGCCTCAGACTGCACGTGTGTTGCGACCTGGGTCGCGTCCTTGTTGGCGGCGACGTGAATCCAGCCGTGGCCGGTCGTATCGCCCGCCCAGACGTTGTCTTGCCAGCCGAACGGCACGCTCGGGGCGTATTGGCGCACCAGCCAGTTGATCGAGCGCACATAGTCCGGAATGCCGGTGCCAGTGGCTTTCAGATCAGCCGGAATGATGGCGGGATCAAGACCGAGTTGCGCGAAGGCCTGGCTGAGGCCATCACCGACCGGCACGGGCAAGGTCAGCGGCACCGGGCAGTAGTATTGCTGGCACTGCTTGTGCAACTCGCCCAGGAAATCGGGATTGAGCAGCAGGGTGGCCGGTACCGGGTGCTTGGCATCCTTGTAGCCTTCCAGTTGCTTCAACAGGCTGATCAGGTTGATGTAGTGGGTTTTCAGGTAGGTGGTGCCGGCATCGTTGGTCAGATCCATCTTCAACGCGTCGTCGCCATCGCTGCCATCCACCGAATAGAACACCACCGTCAGCATCAGGTTGGCGTTCATATTGGTTTCGATAGCGCGCACTTCTTGCATGATCTGGTCGATCTTGCTGTCGCGCAGGATGAGGGTGTGACGATCGCCAGCGCCATCCAGCCCGGCATAGGTAAACACGGCATCGACCGGGCGCTGTTGCAGCGTGGTGGCTTCGCTGCCGCCGTTGATCACGCCCCCCATGGAAATCTTGCTGCCGGACCAGCCCGGCACGGCCGGCATGGCGGTGGCGTTACAGGTGATGACGCCGGTCAGAAACGCCAGACGCACCCATTCAGACATCTTCTTCTTGCGCATTGCTTGCTCCCTCAATTCATTGATCGATTCCACGTGGCACGCCAATCTGCGCCCGTGCATCGCCTTCTCGGTTTGAATGATTTTTTATTTTGTGTCCGCAAGGACCCGTCGCGCCTGCTTGACGGTGTTTGAGAACTGCAGCGGCCGGTTTATCACCAAACAATTACATTCAACGTAATGGCTTGTTTCGATTCGAATTATTGTCCCGGCATACCGCGCTGAATGTTGCCACAGCCTGGGTTGGCCCGCGGAGAATCCGTCTGCCAGACGCGGTGTGCTGTTGCATTAACGCCGATTCAAAGCCTGATAAAATCCAACGTATCCATTTCAAGGCCAGCGTATAGCGCTGGCCTTCTCCATTCCGTCGCCATTCCGGGGTTTGCCATGCTCAGTTACCGCCACGCCTTTCACGCCGGCAACCACGCCGATGTGCTCAAGCACTTCCTGCTGGTCGAGCTGCTGTCCTACCTCAACCTGAAAGACAAACCGTATTGGTATATCGATAGCCACGCCGGCGCGGGCGCCTACAGCCTGACCGAGGGCTATGCCACCAAGAACGCCGAGTTCGAGACCGGCATCGCCCGCCTGTGGCGGCGTAGCGATCTACCACCGGTGCTGAACCGCTACATGGATGTTGTGCGCTCGTTCAATGTCGACGGCCAGTTGCGCCACTACCCCGGCTCGCCGCTCGTGGCCCAGCTCTGTATGCGGGCGGACGACCGTTTGCGCCTGTTCGAGCTGCACCCGAGCGACAGCGAATTGCTGCTGGATAACGTGGAAGACTTCCGCAAACAGGTCGTGGTGCAGGTGGGCGATGGCTTCGCTGGGCTCAAGTCCGTACTGCCCCCCGCCCCCCGCCGCGCGCTGACCCTGATCGACCCGCCCTTTGAAGACAAACGCGATTACCGCCGCGTGATCGATGCGCTGGAAGACAGCCTGCGCCGCTTCGCCCCCGGCACCTACGCCGTGTGGTATCCCTGTCTGCAACGGCACGAAAGCAACGAGCTGCCGGAGCAATTGAAGCATCTGCCGGCCAAGAGCTGGCTGCGGGTGGAATTGCACGTGCAGACGCCATCCCGCGAGGGCTTCGGCATGCACGGCAGCGGCATGTTCATCCTCAACCCGCCGTATACCTTGCACGACACGCTGCAAGGTGTGCTGCCCTATCTGGTGAAGCATCTGGGTGTGGATGACGGCGCGCGTTTCGTGCTGGAGCAGCAGGCGGCGTAGTCAAAAGCACTGCACGACGGGAGAACCAAAGTGCTTTTGTCCCCGCCCCCACAAATGGGCGAGGGGACACAGCATCGACTCGATCAGGCAACGCTTGCGGCGCGATGCTCAGGCCACCGCGTAGACACGCACCTCTGGCGCACTCTGCAGCAGCGGCTTCAGGGCGGTGACGACGTCCCGATTGAACAGCTCGCTGCCGAGGTAGGTCTTGGCGTTTTCGACCGAATCGAAACCGTGCAGCACTTGTACGTCTTCGTCCCTGATCAACAGGTCTTTGGATCGGGCCCCTTTTGTCTGCGCCAGGAACGCCTCTTTGAAGCGG
This sequence comes from Andreprevotia chitinilytica DSM 18519, assembly GCF_000711875.1. GTDB lineage: Bacteria > Pseudomonadota > Gammaproteobacteria > Burkholderiales > Chitinibacteraceae > Andreprevotia > Andreprevotia chitinilytica. Next base: position 106,072 of record NZ_JONM01000002.1, on the reverse strand, counting down.
GTATAGACCGCAGCAGCTGCCGGACGGTCATTGGCCGCGACATTCAAACTGATTTGCAAATAGACCATCGAGATTCTCCAGATAAGGTGAGCTGCATGATTGGCGCCAGCAGGTTGCTGGCGTGCATGAACGTTATGCGCCTTCTGACTTATCCGGAAATTGTCTTTTCGCATGCGATTCATTCACCGATGTTATAAATCGGAAATGAATCTGAACCAGCTACGTTTTGCCAATGCGGTTGCGGCCACCGGATCGTTCACGGCCGCCGCCGCGCAGTGCTGCGTGACCCAGCCCACGCTATCAAACGGCATCGGCCAACTTGAAGACGAATTAGGCCAACGCTTGTTTGTGCGAACGACGCGCAAGGTCGGGTTGACGCCTTTCGGCGCCCACATCCTTCCTTATATCGCGGCGGTACTCAGCGCGCAGGCCACCTTGCTGCTCCAGACCCAAACGTTCCTGAAGCCGCACAAGCGCTTGATCCGCATCGGCACATCCCCGCTGATCAACGCGAACTTGCTCGGGCTGATGCTTGAGCCATTCCGCCAACAAAACCCCGGTGTTGACGTGGTGCTGCGCGAAATGAACATGACCGACCTCTACCGGATGCTCGACGAAGGTCTTCTTGATTTTGTATTTGGCGTCGCGGACGTCCACAAAGGGTCGTGGATTTCCACCCATCTGTACGAAGAACCATTGCTCTTCATTCCACGCGGGGCGATCTGGCCGAACCGGCCACGCGCACAGACAGTGCAACTCAAAGACATCGCGGACGAGACCTTTGTCATGGTCCCCGATGCCTGCGGGCTTGCCCGTGCCACCCGCGCGCTGTTTCGCAGCGAGCGCCGCACGCTCCACGAATACTCTGGCGAAGCCATGAGTTATCAGGTGTTGGCGCAGTGGGCAAAGCTGGGGATCGGCGCCGCGATACTGCCGCAGTCGAAGCTGCCTTCAGACGGGAGCCCGGCGTTTCCCGTCTGCGGCAAGTCGGGGCAGGCAGAGATGCTCGGGTTTGCAGCGAGCTGGTCGCGCACAGGCCTGCAAGCGCCACACCTGCATGACTTTGCCGACCATCTTTGCAAAGTCGTGCCAGCCATTGTTGGCGGACTGGAGCCAGGTTCAACGCAATAACGCGGGTGCCCCGGCCGGGGATTGTGGCATTGCGGCCCCGGCCGGCAAGCCGTCCGGGCTACATGAGCATCCCCTGTAGGAGCGAGCTTGCTCGCGATGGCGACATTTCAAACATCGCTATCGCGAGCAAGCTCGCTCCTGCAAGGTTCACAGGACGCCGCCACCTCACCCCTCACCCCTCACCAATAATTTCCCCCGCTGCACCCCCTCGCCAAATCCTGCTCCCCTACGTCAAAAGTACATTTTTGTGACGTTGTAGATTCCATTGTCCTAACGCGGCCGATCGCTTCATCAGGCCAGACGGGGCCCGGCAACGGTCGGCGCGCAAGCACCCCGCCCACCGGCCGGCAACGACAAGAACCAGTGGAACCAAGGAGTCATGCATGCAACGCACCCACCTATCCCTGATCGCATCCGCGCTCCTTTCGGCCGGGCTGGCCGGCTGTGGCGGTAGTTCAGACAGCACCCCGACCACGACCACCGTCGCCGTGGTCGATGCCGATACGGTCGCAGACCAGAACGCCGCCGCCCTGCTCTCGCAGATGACGCTCGATGAAAAAATACAGCTCGTGCACGGCGCGGGCTTCGGGTCTTCGCCCATCGGCGGCGCGGGCTTCGTCGCCGGCATACCGCGGCTGGGCATTCCGGACATCATCAGCGCGGATTCATCCGGCGGCGTGAATGTCGACAAGACCGGCGCGACCTCATTGCCCTCGCCGCTCGCGCTAGCGGCCAGCTGGGATACCAGCCTCGCCAACCAGTACGGCGCGCTGATCGGCAAGGAGCTGCGCACGCTGGGCTTTACCGAAGGCTTGGGTGGCGGGGTGAATCTGGCGCGTGAGCCGCGCAACGGCCGCACGTTTGAATACCTGGGCGAAGACCCGCTGCTGGCCGGCAACATGATTACGCAGCGGATCATCGGCACGCAGGCACAAAACGTCATCGCCACCATCAAGCACTTCGCCGTCAACGATCAGGAAACCAACCGCTTCACCTCGAACGCCATCGTGGATGAGCGGACGCTGCGGGAGCTGTCGCTGCTACCGTTCGAAATCGGCGTGAAGAACGGCGCGCCGGGCAACGTCATGTGCTCGTACAACCTCGTCAACGGCGTCAAGGCATGCCAGAACAGCTATCTGCTGACGGATACGCTGAAGAACGAGTGGGGCTTCAAAGGTGTGGTGCAGTCGGACTGGTTCATGGCGGTTACCGATACTGTGCCTGCCGCGATTGCCGGGCTGGATGAAGAACAACCCGGCTCGCTCGATGATTCAGTGCCGGGCTTCGGCGGCCTGAAAAGTCACTTCAACCAATCGCTGAAAGCGGCGATCCAGAGCGGCCAGGTGCCGCAAAGCCGGCTGGACGACATGGTGCTGCGCAAACTGCGCACGCTCTACAAGCTCGGCATCATGGCCTCGCCGCCCAAGGCCGGCGGCACCATCGACCGCACCGCTGGCAATGCGCTGGCGCAGCAAGTCGCCGAGCAATCCATGGTGCTGCTCAAGAATGCTGCCCCGGCGGGCACCAGCACCACGGCGCTACCGCTGAACGCAGCCAGCATCAAATCCATCGCGGTCATCGGCGGCCATGCCGATGTGGCCGTGCTGGCGGGCGGCGGCTCGGGCGGATCACCCGCGCAGGATGGCAACCCGGTCACTTGTCTGGATACCTCAATCCTGGTCGAAGGCATCTTCTCGGCCTGCGCCACCTGGTATAAGTCGTCGCCATTGGCCGCCATTCAGGCTAAAGCCCCGAATGCCACCGTGACTTATCTGGATGGCACCGACGCCACTGCCGCCGCGACTGCCGCCGCCACCGCGGACGTCACCATCGTCTTCGCCACCCAATGGGAAAGCGAAGGCATGGACCTCGCCAGCCTGAGCCTGCCGAACCACACCACCGACCCATCCAACCAGGCCTACGACCAAGACGCCTTGATCAGTGCCGTGGCCGCCAAAGCCAAACGCACCGTCGTGGTATTGGAAACCGGCACCGCCGTGACCATGCCGTGGCTCGCCAACGTGCATGCGGTACTGGAATCCTGGTATCCCGGCATTCAGGGCGGGCCGGCGATTGCCAACCTGCTGTTCGGCACGGTCAACCCGTCCGGCAAGCTGCCCTTGAGCTTCCCGGTTGCGGATAGCGATCTACCGCAAAAAACCATCGCCCCGACCGACGTCAACGTGGTCTACAACGAGGGCCTGATGATGGGCTACCGCTGGTACGACGCACACCAGATCGCCCCGCTGTTCCCGTTCGGGCACGGCCTGTCGTACACCACCTTCGCCTACTCCGGCATGAGCAGCGCGACGGATGCAGCGGGCAACGTGACCGTCTCGTTCACCCTCACCAACAACGGCAGCCGCGCCGGGGCGGAAGTGGCGCAGGTCTACGCGCAACTGCCATCCGGCATCGGCGAGCCGCCGAAGCGCCTGGTCGGCTGGCAAAAGGTGCAACTCGCCGCGGGCCAGAGCACCAAGGTTTCGGTGACTGTCCCGCCGCAGCAATTGGCGATCTGGAACATCAACAAGCATCAGTGGAAAGTACCGGCCGGGAGTTACACCTTCTACGCAGGCGGCTCATCGCGCGATGCGAATGCGGTGTCCAGCGGCAGCACGATTGCCGGGCAGGTGATTGCCAGGAAGCTTTGAGCTGGGTTGGATGATTGGTTGAGAAGGACAAACGGCAGGGAACCCTGCCGTTTGTTTTTTGGGGTCAGGTGACACAATGGATACTTTATCTAGTGTTAATTGCATAAACATTAGATAAAATATGTCATTACCTAATGAAAATTCATTATCTACGCGAGGTAACCAGCATGGGCACGCACACTATCGACACCGCCATGGCGAAATGCATGGTTGAAGCCGCCGCGATCGGTGGCGCGTCGATCATCGGCCAGCCCGGTGGCTGGTCCGTGATGTTGAAAATCGGCACGCAGGAAACACCGCTTGGCGCTCAGCGTACCGACAAGCCGCGCCTGTGGCGCAGTCTGGATCGTTGCGTTGAATACCTGAGAAACGAGCTGCACATCGCCCGCTTTGAGTTGCTGGACGCGACCAATTACAGCGCCGTTGCCTTGATCGGCAAGTCTCGCGAGGACGCCTCTGAACGGCTACGCCAAGCCCACGAAGCGGCCGCGCACGATAAATGGTTTCGCGCCCAAGTCGAGCAGGGCATCCGTGAGGCCGACGATCCGAACGCAGAATGGATCTCGAATGAGGACGCGAACGCGAGCTGGGCCGCCAAGCGCGCCAAGCTGGCCAAACGCACTGAAGGCGGCGCGGTTTGATGCGGGTGGTCTGGCTGCGCCGGGCGATCAATGACCGCGATGCGCAGCTGGATTACATCGCCAATGACAACGCCAAAGCCGCTATCGAGCAGGGCGACCGCATTGCCGATCAGATTGGTTTGCTGGCGCAACACCCGGAAATGGGGCGGGCGGGTCGGAAGCAAGGCACGCGCGAGCTGGTCATCAACCGCACCCCTTTTATCCTGGTCTACCGGCTCAAGGGTGACCGCATCGAACTGCTGCGCTTACTACACGGCGCGCAGCAATGGCCGTCACTGACAACGGAAAAAGAGATTCCCCATGACCGGACTTGAGGAATGAGTAAAACAAACGGCAAGGAAACCCGCCGTTTGTTTGGCATCTGCGGATTTAAAGGCTGTAAGTACTCACAATTCGTTTCATGTTGTCCGAAATTTCCTCCAGCCGTCCCGCCAGCGACGCGGCCTGCGTCGAGGCACTGCTATTCGCTTCCGCCATCTGCGCCACTTTCTCCACCTGCTGCGCAATGGTGGTGGTCGCCATGCCTTGCTCGCGAATCGCGACGGAGATTTCGTTGGCGACTTGTACGCTCTGGCCGGATGCCGCATGAATATCCGTCATCGACTGTTGGGCAGTGCTCGCGCCCGTCACCCCCTGCTCGACCTGCGCCACCGCATCGGCCATCCGCCGCACGGCATTGCCGGAGACGGCTTGAATCGCCCCAATGATGGTGCCGATTTCCACCGTGGCCGAGGCCGTCCGTTCAGCCAGCTTGCGCACTTCATCCGCCACCACCGCGAAGCCCCGGCCGGTTTCGCCGGCACGAGCGGCTTCGATGGCAGCGTTGAGGGCGAGCAGGTTGGTTTGATCGGCGACGTCCTTGATCACGTGCACCACTGACGCTATCTCTTTGCTCTTGATATCGAGCTGGCCGATCTCGCTGGCGACGGTTTCCACCGCTGCGGCAATGGCGTGGATGTCGCTGCTGGTCTGGCCGATCACCTGCTGGCCGTTTTCGGCTTTTTGCCCGACCGAGCCGGACAGCTGACTGGCTTCCCCGGCGCGTTCTGCCACGTGGTTGATGCTGACGGTGATCTGCTCCACCGAAGCCGCCATGTGGGACGACGACTCGCTCTGGGCAGTGGAGCTACGCGCCACTTGTTGCGAAGCGCCCAGCAACTCGGAGGAGGTCTGGGCGACATCCAGCGCCCCCTCGCGCAACGAGCGCAGGTTGGACTGTATGGTGCCGATCAGCTGGTTGAACGCCTGCAAGGTCTGGGCGATTTCGTCGTTGCCGGAGACGGTAGCGCGGCGGGTGAAGTCCAGCGTGGATTCGACACCGGCGATGGTTTCCTGGGCATTGCGCAGGCCGCCGCTGATCTTGCGGTAGGTGAGCACGCCCAGCGTGATGACCACCAGCAACGTCGCCAGCGAGATGCTGACCGCCAGCATGACCGCGTTCTTGCGGGTGGCTTGGGCATCCTGATCACCCTGGTTGCCGAGGTCGATGTTGTACTGGATGTGCGCCGTCAGCGCCTCCTTCAACTTGCCGGCGGCCGCAGAACCCGGCCCCACCAACTGTTCCCGCGCTTCCTCCACATGGTTGTCCCGCAGCAAGGCCATTGCTTTCTCGCGTGGCTGATCGTGTTCGTGCAAGGCCGCCCAGTCTGCGGCCAGCAGGGCGCGGTCCTTGTCGTTGGCGAGGTCATTCTTCTCATAGGTTTTCAATGCTTCTTCCAGCTTGGCCCGGCCGGCAAGGATCAATTCTTCTACCTTGGCCCGCTTGACCGGATCAACCATGCCGGCCATTCGATAAAGTTGCGTGCTGACGTCGCCAAAGGCCCCCCTGGCGGAATCCAGATCCTTGAGGCTCGGCACGGTGTTCACGGTGCTGAAATTGGCCGCCGTATAGACCTTACCCATCTGATAAATGCCTAGGCCGGCCACCAGCAACAACCCCAGTACGGCCACGGACAGGAGCAGTACCAATCGTTTAGCAATTGTCATGACCTCATTTCCTCTCGACGTGACACCTGCTTGCATACAGCGATCTCTTTACCCGGCAAGCAAATTCACTATGGACCCGCGACAAAGGGACGGGCGAGCGTTTTCAAACCTTACGTCGGCTCAACGGCGACCAGCAGCTTGGGCGGATTGAACGAGGATTGAATGAAATAAAGCCCACCCATTTCACCGTTCGCATGTTGGGCATCGCTACGCCATCGGGTTTGACGGGAGAAGGCCAGCGCTTGCAAAAGGGCTGGCCTTTTTGCTGACAACGCGCTGGTTCACGCCAAGGGGGACAAACTACACTGATCAATCATGCAGTCGAATCATGTAGTCGCCAGTTCACGGAAAGGAACATGACGCAACCCGATGCAGCCACGCTCGCTCGCCACCAGCGCATTCGCATGCGTCGGTTCTCGATGGCAGTGGCGACCTATGCCGTTTTTCTGGTGATCCTGCTGGCCTTCGTGCGGATGGGCCTGGGTGAATTTGAATGGGAGCGCTGGATCTGGCTGCTGGCGAGCTGCGCCTTGATGAATTTCGGGTTCTGGATCGCATTCAAAACCGGCTTCAATTTACGCTTCGCCGATCCCTCGCTCACCTCACAGCAAATCGTCGCGAGCGCCTGGTGGGGGCTGACCCTGGTTGATGCACTGCCCGAACAATATCGGCCGCTCCCGCTCATGTTCTTTCTGGGAGGGTTCACGTTTGGCATCCTCCAACTCGACACCCGCCAATTCCTGAAAGTCGTCGCCTTGCTCATGCTCGGCTACGCGGTGCTGCTGATCTACGAAATGCTCAGCGCGCGAGCGGACTTCAATGTCGGTTATGAGCTATTCCTGTTTACGGTCTATGGTCTGCTGCTCGTCTGGTTCTCGCTCTTTGGCGGCTTCATCAGCAAGCTGAAACGCGAACTCTCCAACCGCAAGAAGGCATTGGAAGCCGCCAATGAACAGATCAAGCGTTTGGCGATCACGGATGAGCTGACCCAGTTATCCAACCGCCGGTATGCGATGGAGGCGCTAACTCGCATGACCGCATTGGCCACGCGTTACCGCTTGCCGTTATCGGTGGCGATCATCGACATCGATCACTTCAAATTGATCAACGACCGGTTCGGTCATGCCGCAGGCGATACCGTGCTGCGCGAGTTCTCTCACTGGTTGCGCGAGAGTCTGCGCGAGTCCGACGAAATCCTGCCGGCATCCCCGTGTATGGTGCCGAGCGAGCCCGAAATCCCGCTGGTCGCACGCATTGGCGGCGAGGAATTCGTGATCCTGCTCCCCGGCACGACGGCGGCAGACGCCGGCCGTTGCCTGGAGCGCTTGCGCAGCCGCTCAACGCTGTCGGTGGAATCGGAACCCGTCAGATTCTCCGCCGGAGTGACGAGCTATCAGGCCGGGGAAACGGGCGAAACCCTGCTCGCCCGCGCCGACCGCGCGCTCTACGATGCCAAGCACGCCGGCCGCGACCAGATACGGGTGGTCGAGGTGGCCGGCGAACAAGCGAGCCATCCCTAGCCACGTTGCTGCCCCACCAAGCTAACGGCACAGACAGCAACAAAGGCGGCGCATGGCATGCAGAAACGCTGGCAAATCGCGCATATCGTGGGTGTAACCGGATCTACCTATACTGCCGAAAAGGCCGACATTTCACGGCTGCGAACGACTTGGCGGGTGCGCAGGATTGATTCACGCCTGTTCACCAGCGGGAGGAATCCGGATCAAACTGCCCATCCCATTCGTGCTGGCCATGCTCATTGGCGTTGCGCCCGCCCAAGCGGCGCAGCATGTCGTGCTTTATGGCGACGATAACTATGCGCCGTATTCCTATGTCGAAAACGGCCAGTTCAAGGGCATCGACGTTGATTTCCTGCAACAGGCAGCCGCGTTGTTAAAGCCTGGGTATGAAGTCGAGTTGCGCCCGCTCCCCTGGAAACGCGGCTTGGCCAGCTTGGCGAATGGCAGCATTTTTGGCCTGTTTCCACCCGGTTTGAAACCGGAACGGACCTGGGTGTCGCCTTACTCGGTGCCGCTTTATCGCGAGACCGATGTGCTGTTCTGCAACAAAGAAGTGATGAAGCGCAAACGCACGCGTTTCCCTGAGGATTTTGTTGGCGTGGTGATTGGCATCAACTCGGGCTTTCTATTATCCGCACGGCTCATGGATGCGGCGCGGGCGGGCAAAGTAAAGCTCGAAGAAACCAAAGGCAATGAATCCAACCTCAAGAAACTCGCGCTCAAGCATATCGACTGTTATGCCAGCGACCGCGGCGCGGCTTATTACACCGCCGCCAAATTGCGTACCGACCCAGAGGCTGCAAAACTGAAATTGAAGCTGATCGAGGCGGTGGAACTTTCCGGCGAAGAGACCTACATCGGTTACAGCATCAACAACAATCCGCCGTATAAAAACGACTTCGTCAAAAAGATGAATGCCGCCATCGAACAGCTCAAGCGCAATGGCAACATGAAAGCCATTGTGACGTCGTATTACAAATAGCCCCTCCCCAGCTACCGCAATTGCGCCCGGTAATGCGAAGGCGAAATGCCCCATTGCTCACGGAAGAAACGCGAGAGCGAGCTTTGCGAAATGAAGCCGACCTGATCGCTGATTTCGCGCACGGGCAAATCGGTTTCGGCCAGCATGCGCCGGGCCTCTTCGCCCCGCACCCGCATCAGCAGGGATTGGAAGGTACAGTTCTCCCGCTTCAGCCGCCGCGACAGGGTCCAGCGCGAAATATGAAAGTGCTCGCACAGGCGTTCCAGCGCCAGCTCGGAGTCATCCAGGCCGGCATCGCGCATCCAGCTGTGCAGCATGGTTTCGATTTGCGGCAGGAACTGGCCGTGGGCGAGGATTTGCTGGCGGCGCACGTCGAGCTTTTGCGCCACATAGTCATGGGGCACCACGTTGAACAGGGGGAATGGCCTATCCAGTGCGCGGGAGGTGTAGATCAGCCGATTGCGCTCCTGGCTGTAGCGGATACGGGCATTGAGCGCGCGTTCGATCAGGTGCGGCGGTATGGGCAGTTTGCCTTGCAGATCGATGATGACGTCGTCGGTGCTGTCCGGCGACAGGTAGCGGGCAATCGCCAGGATGACATTGAAGTTGCCCAGCGCGCTCACCGGCACCGGATGCCATGCCCCTTCATTTACATAATCGAGCTGCAGCCGATCCGGGGTCTGGGCGAAATGGACAAAATCAAGTTCGCCAATCACGCAACGGTATTTGAGATACGCCGCGATGCCCTCGCGGGGGGTACGGCAATTGGCCCATAGCGCGGCCAGATCGGGGAAGGCGTGACTCAGATCAGGCAGCGACAGATGGAAATCCGCCAGCTGGAGCGGCAAGTGTTCGGCCAGCGCCAACATGCGCAGATGCTTATCGCCGCTGATCCGGCCATCCAGCGCGAACAGCTCGCCCGCCGTAATGCCGGTGCGGGCACAAAACCCGGCCTGATCCAGCCCGATCTCCCCCGCCCGCCGCGCAAACAGCTGGGCGATGACATTGGAAACGGTTTTGGTACTCACTCCTGCAGACATTCCCGCTATCGACATGCAATACCTCCATGCGATGGAACGCAGGCATAACCGGGGAAGTGTCGACTGTTTTTGCACCAATAAGGCGCAAATGAATGTCCAATCCGGTGCGTGCGGTTCGCATACCGAGACTACGGGCGGACGGGGGCTTATCAAATACCGCGAATGATTTAGTGGGAAGTACTTAGGGGTGGCTCACGGTTGTTGCGGGTGAGCGTAAATCCCGTCAGAAACCAGTGCGGCGCAATGCCCTTCGGGGATTGCGCCCTACGAATAGCAGCCATTTGCACACAGCGGTCGCAGTTTTTCTCGCGATGGTTGAACTGCGGGCTTTTCCTCCCCTTTCGCTCAGCGCCGAGGGAGTGTCGCGAGACCTTAGGGGGTTGGTCTCACAAAAGCGGACCGACCGAGGGTAGCCCGTGGCGTGCGAAGCTTTGCTTCGTTCAGCCAGAGCGTAAGGCGCAGGGTCGCCTTTGGGGTGGAGGGGGCCCAAAGAAAGTGTACAGCCCGAGACAAGTCCCTTCCCCGGCCGCGGGACGGATTCCCGCTGTAATGCTTTTAGACCGCGCCGTAGGCGCATAACTAGGCTTCAAAGGCTTTGTGAACAGCTAACAGCAGTTACTCCCCCTCACCGCAACCCATACTTCGCCCGAATCTTCGCCAGATCGCCGCGCTTTTCCAGCTTGGTAATCGCCGCATTCAGCGCATCGACATCCGCCTGCGTGGTGCTTTTCTTGCTCAGCATCAGGTGCACCGGATCGCGGTTCGGCACGAGGGTGAGCTGCACCAGATTCAGCTTGAGCTTGCCCGATGCATACACCACCGCGCCGACGTCGCCCATCATCAGATCGGCCCGATTGGCCTGCAGCATGCGCACGCCCTGCTCGAAGTTCTCGAAGTGCTGGATCAGCCCGGCCGCCTGCAAATTGCCGAGGTTCTTGGCGTAATCGTCGCCATACCAGCCGGCATTCGGGGCGAGCACGCTGGCGCGCGCGGCGGAGACATCGGCAAAGCTGGCGACCTTGCTCAAGCTGGCCGCGTTGTCCTGCCGGGCGAACAAGCCGGTGACTTCGTCACGATACGGCAAGGTAAACCAGCTGAATTGCTTGCGCTCCTCGGTGACGGAAGCAGCGAACAACACATCGAGCTGCCCTTCCTTGTGCATGTAATGGCGGCGCAGGCGCGGGATGTTTTCCTCGAACACCAGAGAGCACCCAGCCTCTTTGAAGATGGCGCGCATCAGTTCGATATCGAGGCCGGTGAATTGCGCGCCCTCCTTGTAGCTGTAAGGCGGCCAGTCTTCCGGCACGACCGAAAGCGGTTTGCTGCAGCCGGCCCAGACAACCGAAGACAGGCTCAGAACAGCAAGCCCGACGAGCAATTTTTTCAAGGCTGACATGGTGTCCCCTCCATGTGGGTTCTTGTCTTTTTTTCACTATACCCGTGTCATTTCCGGGTTCCACGTCAAGCTTACGGCCGGCATGTTGCGGTGCGATTCCAGCGACTTTCTTCGCGATGCTTTGACGTCGAACAACTAAAACACAAATACGTGTTGCACATTTATATTGTGCACAATATTATTGATCACATGAACGCGATTCAGTGCGTGTTCACAGCCCCCTCACCCGATCAAGGAACCTGCATCATGACGACGCTCTATCGCACCAAAGCCATTGCCAACGGCGGCCGTAACGGTCGTGTCCGCACCGAAGATGGCGTGTTCGCCGCTGAGCTCGCACTGCCGAAAGAGCTCGGCGGCAGCGGCAAAGTGGCGACCAACCCGGAGCAACTGTTCGCCGCCGGTTACGCCGCTTGCTTTGAAAATGCCGTGCTGCATGTGGCGCGGCTGCAGAAAGTTGCCATTGGCGATACGGAAGTCGCCGCATCGGTCGGCATCGGCCCGAACGACAACGGCGGCTTCGCGCTGACCGTGGCGCTGGATGTGACCATTACCGGCATCGAGCAAGCCGCCGCCGAGGCACTGGTCGCCACCGCGCATCAGGTCTGCCCGTATTCGAACGCCACACGCGGCAACATCGATGTGCAGCTGACCACCAGCGTGCGCTGATCACTCGGGCCGTCAAGCCAATACGATCCGCAGCACCTTTGGCCCCGCCGCGTTATCCGCGCTGCGGGGCCGTGCTATCTTGATAGGTCGCTTTGTTGCCCATCCTGTCCCGCCCCGCCATGACTGATTACCTTCGCCTCGACCAGCAACTGTGTTTTCCGCTATATGCCGCCAGCAATCTGTTCACCCGGCTGTACCGGCCGCTGCTGGACGAGCTTGGCCTCACCTATCCGCAATACCTGGTGATGATGGCGCTATGGGAAGCCACGCCGCGCGCCGTGGGTGAACTCGGGCGGGCGCTGTACCTAGATAGCGGCACGCTCACACCGCTGCTCAAGCGCCTGGAACAGCAAGGTCTGGTACGCCGCCAACGGGCGCAAGACGACGAACGCCGCGTCGACATCACCCTCACCGATGCCGGGTTGGCGCTACGCGAACGCGCCGAAGCCGTGCCCGGTGCGTTGCTGTGCCAATTGCCGATGGATGCAAGCGAATTGCCGGCGCTGCGGGATCAGCTGCAGAAGTTGCTGGGGATGCTGGCGAGCGCTGATCCGCGGAAGAAAGGTTGAGGAGTAAGTCTCCTCGCAAGCAATCCTTCTCCCCTCTCACATCCCGTGCAAGGCTTTTAGCCTTGTTCAGGGAAAATGGAAGAGAGGAGTGAACCGGGCGCTGCATGCAGCGCGGCCCTCACCCCCGGCCCCTCTCCCACCAATAGCTGAGCAAGGCTGAAGCCTTGCACGCGAGGGCGAGGGGAGAAAATCGGTGAGCCCCCTCACCCCTCACCCCTCCAAAAACACCAACACCTCCCGCGCAAACGCCTGCCCGTACTGGAACAAGAACCCATGCCCGGCATCGGGGTATAGCACCAACTTCGCCTGTGGCAGCGCCTGCGCCATCACGTAGGACTTGAACGCCGGGATCATCACGTCGTTGATGCCATTGGCCACCAGCACTGGCAGCTTCAACTGGCCTAAGCGTGGCAATAGTGAACCTGCCGGATGACCGCTGGCCTGAATGGCTGCAACCTGCGCACCGATAGAGGCCGGCTTCACCGGGGCCTCAAAGGCATCCGTCCGGTGTTTGAGCCGCGCCAGATGCGCCACGCCAGCGGCACGGCTGGCGGGGGTTTCGTTGAAGAACAGGTAGAGAAAATCCTCGTCGTCGTTCACCGCTTTGCCGGCCACCTGCCAGACCTTGTCGGGCACAGCCGGCGCATCGGCCACGTAGCCGGGGCCCGAACCGGCGATGACGAGCTTGTCGACCAGATCGGGCCGATCCAGCGCCAATTGCTGCGCGACCGTACCGCCCAGCGACCAGCCCAGGATGTCCACACTGCCCAAGCCCAGCGCCTCGATAAAGCTAGCGGCAGCTTCGGCGATGCCCTGAATGGTCGGCGGGGTTTGCCCGGTCGAGCGGCCGATGCCGGCGCTATCGAACAGCAGGATGGTGCGCTCGGCGGCCAGCGCATCGAGCAAGTCGGGGTCCCAGTCATCCATCGTGCCGCGAAAGCGCTGCAGGAAAACCAGCGGTTTGGTGCCGGGGCGGCCGAATTTGCGGTAGGCAAACCGGGCCACGGGCGAATCGACGTAGCGGTTGGGCGCGATGCTCGCCAGATGAAGGGCGCTGGTCGGAGTTGGATTGGTGGTCATGCGGTGTTCCTCTTGGGTTGCAATCAAAGGGCTTCCAGAATCGTGGCGATGCCTTGGCCACCGCCGACGCACTGCGTCGCCAGCCCATAGCGGCCTTTCTCACGCGCCAGCAATGCAGCGGCCTTGCCGGTGATGCGGGCACCGGTTGCGCCGAGCGGATGACCGATCGCCAAACCGCCGCCGTCCAGATTGATGGTGGCCGGATCCAGCCCGAGCTCGTGAATGCATGCCAATGCTTGGGAGGCAAAGGCTTCGTTGATCTCGACCACTTCCAGATCGGCTGCGGTCAGGCCGGCGCGGGTCAAGGCTTTGCGCGTGGCGGCAATCGGGCCGATGCCCATCAAACCCGGATCGCACCCGATCGTGGCCATGGCCTTGATACGGGCCAGCGGCTGCAGCTGATGCCGGGCCGCGAACTCATCGCTGGTGACGAGTACGGCAGCGGCGCCATCAGTCAGCGGTGAGGAAGTGCCGGCCGTCACCACGCCTGCCTCGTCGAATACCGGGCGCAAAGCAGCCAGCGCTTCGAGCGAAGTACCGGGGCGGATGCAGCCGTCGGCGGTAATCGCCTCACCGGCCACCGGCAGGATCGGGACGATTTCATCGCGCAGCCGCCCACCCTCACGCGCCGCGGCCGCTTTCTGATGCGACTGCACCGCCAGTTGCTCCTGATCCGCCCGCGTCACGCCATAACGCCGTGCGACGTTCTCTGCCGTTTGGCCCATCGAGATGTAGGCATCGGAGTGTTCATACAGCGTCGGCTCGGGCGAAAAATTGAAGCCGCCTTGCGGCACCATCGTCATCGACTCCACACCCACACACAGGAACGCATCGCCCACGCCCGCTTCGATCTGCGCCGCCGCGATATGGATGGCAGACATGGACGAGCCGCAAAAACGGTTGATGGTCATACCGCCCACCTGCAGCGGCAGGCCCGCCATCAGGCCAATGATGCGGGCGAGATTGTTGCCCTGCGATGCCTCGGGGTAGGCGCAGCCGAGAATGATGTCTTCCAGCAACGCCGGATCAAGCCCGGTGCGTTGCAGCAGACCGACCACCACCTGCGCGGCCAGCGTATCGGGGCGCACTGCGGCCAGCGCGCCTTTCTTGGCAAAGTGGAACGGGGAGCGGGCATAGCCCGATATGACGGCTTTCATGACTGACCTCTCGTGTGTGCCCGCTGGTTGGCGTGCGTGGTTAAAACCTACCATCCAATCGGTAGGCAATGAGATCGAAAAACAAGCACGTCGTAACGTGCCTGGATGACCGCTGCTTAACGTGCCAACAGCGTTTTCAGCTGCGCGATGGTGATGTCGAACTCCGCGACGTTTTCTGTCATGCGCGCCGAGGTCAGCGCCCCTTGGCAAACCGCGAACACAAAGACCGCCAGCTGATCGAGCGATCCGGCCGGCTGTTTCAAATCCATGCCGCCAAGCACCTCGGTCAGCCACTGAATCTGCGTATTGCGCAATTCGGATGCGGCAGCGCGCAAATCATCGTTGGCACAATCCCAGCCCGGTGCGAACGCCCCCGCCGGACAGACCGCCTGCCCGGCGCGCAGCTCTTTCCGGTACAGGCTGAAATAGGCATCCAGCTTTTTCTGCGGTGACTTGGGCGTGGTCGCTGTCCAGTCGTTGAAGCCTTGCATCGCCGTCTGCAGCACCTCGACCCCCAGCGATTCCTTGGACGCGAAATGGTGATACAGGCTGGCTTTGCGAATGCCGACCCGATCCGCGATGTCCTGAAAGCTGAAGCCCAGGTATGAGCGGGTCTGGATCAGATCCATCGCGACGCGGACGATCTGCTCGCGAGTGCTTGATTCGGTTTCTTTCAACATCATTGATCTCCCTACCAGTAGGTAGATTGCATGAAGGGAGGGATATTGGCAAGGATCGATGCCCATCCCCCCCTTTTATAAAGGGGGAAGTTAAAGCCGGCGACACTTGCCCACGTCACCGCCGAAATTCACCAACCCCATCCCCTCCGGCAATCCTCCCGTCGTCCCGCGCAAGTCCGACTCGGCCATTTCCAGTATCCTGTCGCGTTTTCCCGGAGACCCTGATGACCATTACCGTAAACGGCGTCGAAATCACCGACGCAGCCATTACCGCCGCTGAACCGCAATTCGGCCAGACGGCCGACCCGCGCGCCGCCGCGACCGAAACCCTGATCCTGCGCCAGGTGCTGCTGCAAACCGCCGAAGCCCAAGGCGTGGAAGGTGCAGATGAAGACCAGCGCATCGACAACCTGCTGCAATCCAGCGTTGAAGCGCCGGAAGTCACCGAAGCCGAATGCCGCGCCTTCTACGAAGCCAATCCGCAAAGCTTCGTGCGTGGTGAAGAAGCCGAAGCCAGCCATATCCTGTTCAGCAGCGATCCTTCCGTACCGGCTGGCCTGCTGCGCGCCAAAGCCGAAGGCATCCTGAACGAACTGAAGGCCGAGCCGTTCAAGTTCACCGCCTACGCCAAGGAACACTCGGGCTGCCCGTCCGGTAAGCAAGGTGGCGACCTGGGTTCGTTCGGTCGCGGCCAGATGGTGCCGGAATTCGATGCCGCCGTTTTCAATTCGCCAGAAAACGCCCTCTACCCGGAACTGGTCGAAACCCAGTTCGGCCTGCACATCATCAAGGTCGGCAAGAAGCAAGGCGGTAGCGCCGTGGCCTTCGAAGAAGTGCAAGAACGTCTGGCGCAATACCTGGGCGAAATGGGCATGCGTCGTGCCATGAATGAATACCTGCAAAAAGTCGTCGCCACCGCCAAGATCGATGGCTACACGATGAGCGCCCACTAAGGACCAGCGCGATGAATGCACGCACCCCCT
This sequence comes from Andreprevotia chitinilytica DSM 18519, assembly GCF_000711875.1. Classification (GTDB taxonomy): domain Bacteria; phylum Pseudomonadota; class Gammaproteobacteria; order Burkholderiales; family Chitinibacteraceae; genus Andreprevotia; species Andreprevotia chitinilytica. The sequence continues at coordinate 89,587 of NZ_JONM01000002.1, read as the reverse complement.
CGCTCGATCTGACAGAGTTGCAGGCCCGGTTGCGCGCTTTCTCCGCCGAGCGGGACTGGGATCAGTTCCACAGCCCGAAGAACCTCGCCTGCGCCTTATCGGTAGAGGCTTCGGAGCTGCTGGAGCTGTTCCAGTGGCTGTCGGATGATCAAGCCCGCAGCGCGCCCGCCGATCCCGCCTTTGCCGAGCGGCTGGGCGAGGAAGTATCGGATGTACTGCTCTATCTGCTGCGGCTGGCCGACGTGACCGGGCTGGATTTATCTGCCGTGGTCGAGCGCAAGCTGGCGCTCAATGCGCAGAAATATCCGGTCGAACAATCACGCGGTAGCTCGCGCAAGTATGACGAGCTTTGATGGGCTCGCGCTGATGCAGGCGCAGTAGCAGCAACGCATCTTCGGTACGGCAATGGCAAGGGGCGCAGCGATGCGCCCCTTTGCTTTATCTGCCGCCAGCGCTGCCGCGCGAATTCGTCCCCTTGTAGCCCGGACGGCTTGCCGGCCGGGGTGGCACTGTTCACTGCTCCCCGAGGTGTCCGGGCTACCGCTTTGGCACACCAACCCCACCAATCCCGATCAACGGTCTTGACCATCCCTTCGCTCAAATATATCTTAAGACATGTTTTTAGATCTGTTTTAAGACAACAGTGAGAGGTGTACACCATGCATTGCCATGAAAAAGGTCATTTCTATCAGCATCTTATTGATCATCTGACGGCGCCGCTGCGGCGGCATGCAATGGGCCGGCATCACCATCGGCATGGCGGCGGCGGGTTCTTCGGCGGCCCCGGTGGTTTCGACGGCGAAGGCGGCGGCATGCCGCGTAGCCGCAAGGTCAGCTCGGATGATTTGCAACTGCTGTTGCTGGCGCTGCTGGAAGAACAACCCCGCCACGGCTACGAGCTGATCAAGGCGCTGGAAGTCCGCTCCAACGGCTTCTACAGCCCCAGCCCCGGCATGGTTTACCCGGCGCTCACCTATCTGGAAGAAGTCGGCCACGCCACGGTCGAAGTAACCGGCAACCGCAAGTGCTACTCCCTGGCCGAGCAGGGCCGCACGCATCTGGCGGCGCATCGCGAGCAAGTAGACCTGATGCTCGCCAAGCTCACCCACATCGGCCGCAAGATGGATTCGGTACGCCGGGCGTTTTCGGGCGAGCCGGCCGAGGCCAGCGATGACACCGGCGCTTGGGTGCCCGAACTGATGCAAGCGCGCCGGGCATTGAAATACGCGCTGGTGATGCGTACCGACGCAACAGCCGACGAACAACGCCGGATCGCCGCCATCCTCGCCCGTGCCACGGCAGAGATCGAAGCCGGCCCGAAAGCGCCGACCGGGTCCGACGTGTAAGAGCCTGTTCAAAATCTCGCAAACAGCCAACTTGAAGCGCGGCGGGGTGTTACTTCCCCCTTTTTGAAGGGGGATTGAGGGGGATTTCGACGCTAGTGGATATTGAGATGTCGCAGAAATCCCCCTAGCCCCCCTTCAAAAAGGGGGGAATGGCAATGCAAGCCGTTGCCGAAAAAACTTTGAACAGCCTGTTAATCGCCCGGCCGCTAAACACACTCACCTGAGAGCCGCTCAATGACCACTAATAACTCCCTCGCCGTGCAACGCGTGCGGCATACCCTCAAACTGCGGCACTTGCAGGTGCGCCGCGTGCAACAACTCAGCCCGCATCTGGTCCGCATCACCTTTACCGGCGACGATCTGGCTGATTTCGTATCCGCCTCATTCGACGATCACATCAAGGTGTTCTTTCCGGCACCGGGTGAAGTCGCGCCGCGCATGCCGGAACTCGGCCCGAACGGCCCGACCTTCGTCGAAGGCGCAGCCCGGCCGATCGCGCGGGACTACACGCCACGCCGGTTCGACCCGGCCAGCGGCGAGCTGGATATCGAATTCGTGCTGCATGGCGAAGGCCCGGCCACTACCTGGGCCGCGCAAGCCAAACCAGGCCAACAGCTCGGCATCGGCGGGCCACGTGGTTCCTTCGTCATCCCGACGGGTTTCCACTGGCATCTGCTGATCGGTGATGACAGCGCCCTGCCCGCCATCGCGCGCCGCCTGGAAGAACTTCCCGCGGAGGCAAACGCCTTGGTCGTGCTGGAAGTCGCCGATGAAACGGCGCAGATTCCCTTGCACTCCGCCGCCCACCTGACCGTGCAGTGGCTGCACCGTGATCCGGCCGATACCGCCGGCCTAAACTTGACCGAAGCGGTACGCCAGCTCTCGTTACCTGTTGGCGAAGGCTATGTGTGGGCGGCAGGCGAACTGGCGGCCATCCAGTCGGTACGCAAGCATCTGGTGGGCGAGCGCGGCATCGATAAATCCCGCATCCGGGCGGCGAGCTATTGGAAGCGCGGCGCGATTGCCAGTCATGAGAATCTGGATGATTGAGTGGCTGACGATGAAGCGGCGTCACCCCGGCCGCGAAGCGTCCGGGCTACAGTGAGCGTTCCTATTGCTGGAACCCAATGTAGGAGCGAGCTTGCTCGCGATGGCAATGGTGCCATATTCAACGTCGCCATCGCGAGCAAGCTCGCTCCTACAGATTGATCAAAGATTTGACATGCATTCTGACTGTATTGAATGGGCCTCTTCGATAGCCATCAATGACAACCAGTCAATTGGCTGCAATTGCAAACCATCCGCCAATCAATTGTAAAAACAGCCAGAAACATTCTTCAACCAACCCCAAGGCTTTATTTAAGCACCGGCAATCCCAGCGCTTTCCGCGTTTCAATCGTGGCACGCGCCAAATCAGCGCGGAACGCAGCGTTTTCCAGCATGGCCGCGGCGACAATCGTACCGGTCAATTTACCGGCCTCGATATCGCTTGGGTAATGCACGCCGCCAATGACCCGGCCTTGGGCAAAGACATCGGCGCGGGCAAAGATCTCAGTCCGCTTTTCCGGAACGATATTCGCCAATACCACCGCAGTCAGATAAGCAAAGGTCGCGTGGCCGCTCGGATAGCTGGGTGATGTCCCTTCGGTGACGATGCCGGGGTGCACTTCCGGGCTGCTGTTATAAGGGCGCGGACGCATCCAGTATTGCTTGGCGGCCTTCATCGGCCCGGCGCCTTCATGCGCCAGCCGCTCGAAGAAAGCCGCAGTGACCGTCAGTTTCTCCGCATTGAATGATTCGCCCAGCACATCGGCAAAGCGGAACACGCTTTTGTGCGTGTCGGCATCCGCCACGGCCAATTGCGCAGCAGTGCGTGTTTTCTGGGCATCGAGCACCAACTGCAAATCCTTGAGGCCGGCCGGGGAGTTTAATGCCGGCGGCGGTGCGATCAATGTAGCGATGTCGAGCTTGTTGCTGCCCAGATAAGTGCTGTCGGCCGCCCAGGCCGGGGACAACAAGGCCAACACCAGCAGCATTGTCAAAGATTGAAACCGTCGATCCCCAAACCATTGCCGCATGATTGATTGCCTAGTCTGTCTGTCCGATAAAGCGGCAGACCTTACGCGCCATTCATGACTGATTCATGACCCATTCGTGACAGGCCAGCAATTTGTCCAATTTCACGCCAATTCAAACAATTAGAAAACGCTTAAATACATAAGCAGCAATCAGCCAATTCAATTACATATCTTTACATACAATGGCATTTGTTATCCATACGTCTAGATGACTTATGTTTTCCATTTAAAACACGGCAATTTCAGCAGCACAATCACTCATTACAAAACGAATTCAAACCGAAATGTTTCCGTCAATGTTTCGTAATAAACCCGCCCCATACTCCGCGTTTTGATTTTCCAGCATCAGCAGTCGGTTCTTCCCGTTTTATCTCTACTACATATCGCTAATTAAATATCGGCCAATTGCCTTGCAATCGGCTCAAGGGGAGTGTTTGTCATGAAATCGCGTGGTCACCACAAATCAATGCACCGTTTTGTCTTGTCCGTTATCGCTTGCTCGGTCATGTCGGCCTATGCGGCGGACGCTCCGACCGACATCGGCAGCGTCTCTGCGGAAGGCGGCACCGGCGGTGGTACAGCCGCAACCACCAAGCGCAAGGCAGTCACGCCGGCTGCTGGTGCAGCGCTGACCCAGGCGCCGCTGGAAGCTCGTTCGCCACAAACCTTGATCAGCGGCGACTACATCGACAATCAAGTGCTGCCCTACGCCGATTACGGCGCGCTGATCCGACTGGCACCGAGCTACACCAGCTCGTCCCCCAACGGCGTGGGCATGTCGGAAGCCAAGGGCCAGACCCTGCGCGGCTTCCCGGATGGCCAGTTCAACGTCACTTATGACGGCGTGCCGTTTGGCGATACCAACGATTTCAGCCACCACACCACGTCTTACTTCCCGGCGGCAACCATCGGCAGCGTGAACATCGACCGCAGCCCGGGCTCTGCCAGCACCATCGGTTATGCCACCTTCGGCGGCTCGATCAATCTGTATTCGCCAACGCTGGATGCGCAATCCAACCTGCGCCCCTACCTCACCGTCGGCTCGCACGATACCCAGCTGTACGGCATTGGCTACAACTCCGGCATCACGCCGGGCCTGCTCGACAACAATCTGTTCATCAATGTCGAATCGCTGCGCTCGGATGGCGCGCTCACCAATGGTGGCCTGCGCAACAAGAACGCCTTCATCAAGGATCAGCTGCCGCTGGATGAAAACACCACGCTGACCGCGCTCTACACGGTGGACAAGATCCATTTCAACAATCCGTCCGGCGCGACGCTGAACCAGGTGGCGCAATACGGCTACAACTACGGTCTGAATAACGACCCGACCAGCCCGAACTACTGGGGTTATGACTATCAGGACAAGCACACCGACTTCGGCTACCTCGATCTGAAGCACGACTTCAACAACGGCTGGAACGTCAGCAACAAGCTGTACACCTATTACTACTACAACATGAGCCACGAGCTGAACGGGGATGTGACCTCGTCGCCGCTGTCCGCTGTCAAGGCCGCCACGCCATTCGCCCCCGGTCAAGCCGGCACCGACATCGCCGGCGCGCTCAAGCTGAACGAATACCGCACCACCGGCGACGTGTTCCAGATCGAGAACACCAGCCATTACGGCACCTTGCGCACCGGCCTGTGGGTCGAGCACACCTTCAACAAGCGCAACCGCTACGCCGTCGATTTCACGACCAACACGCCGTACAAGCAAAACGCCACCTACGGCAACACCTATTACGACATGGTGGATTACGTCGACAACCGGCAGGTGTTCGGCGAATTCGAATGGAAGGCGACCGACACCCTCACCGTCACGCCGGGCCTGCGTTATCAGAACTTCCAGCGCACGCTCAACGCCAACATCAATCAGAACAATCTGGCCGGCACCGGTGGCAACGTGAGCAAGACCTGGAACAGCTTCCTGCCGAGCCTGGACGTGCACTACCAGTTCACCCCGCTGTGGACCGGCTACGCCCAAGTCGGCAAGGGCGTGCTCGCACCGAACCTGAATACGCTGTACTCGGGCAATGCGCTCGCCAACAACTCGGTGGAGCCGCAAACCTCGACGGCCTACCAGCTCGGCACCGTGTACAAGGCCGACAGCTTCACGCTGAATGCCGACGTCTACCTGGTCGATTTCACCAACTACATCGCCAAGAGTGGCGGCGGTGCCAATGCAACCTACTTCAATGCCGGCGGCGTGCGTTACTCCGGTATCGAAGCGGAAGGCAACGTGCTGGTGGGCTACGGCTTCTCGATCTATGCCAACGGCTCGCTGAACAAGGCCGTGTTCAAGGAAGACGGTCTGGCTTCGGCCGGCCAGGGCTGGAAGTCCGGCCAGACGATCTCCGGCGTGCCGCAATACACGGCGGCGCTGGGCCTGAACTACGCGATGAGCCAGTGGAAAGCCGGCCTGATCACCAAGTTCGTCGGCTCGATGTACCAAGGCAAGAACGGCGAGGCGGATGGCGATATCTATCGCGTCGGCTCGTACAGCGTCAGCGATTTCTCGTTGTCGCGTGAGTTCAGCAACCTGTTGCCGCACACCAAGAACGTGCGCATCAGCTTCACCATCAACAACCTGTTCAACACCCACGCCATCACCGACAACAACGGCCCGGCCGCCAACGACACCAGCGGTGGCAAGGATCCGAACCAGTTCCTGTACTACTTCGTGCCGGAGCGCAGCTACTTCCTGAGCTTGCGCGCGGATATCTAAAAAACCACTGCCTTGCTCCCCTCTCACACTTGTGGGAGAGGGGCCGGGGGAGAGGGTCGTGCAAAGTGCAACTTCCTTTTCAAGCACCCTCTCCCTAACCCTCTCCCACTAATAGCTGGGCAAGGCTAAAGCCTTGCACGCGAGGGCGAGGGGACCAGCGAACGCTTCAACCCATACCCGGAATTCACCATGGATCTCACCCACATCAACGACCTCGCCCGCTCCTCTGGCGGCACGCTTTATCTCATGGCCCTGCTGCTGTTCGTCGGCCTGACGGTCATCATCGACCGCGGTCTGCGCATCCGCCGCATCGTGCGCAAAGGCGCCAAGGTCATCACCCTCGTCAACGAGCTGCGTGTGGTCGGCCACAATGATCTGGATGCCCTGCAACAAGCTGCAGAAGGCTTGCCGCATGCCCGGCTGATCGAAGCCTATGCCGCGCAGTTCCGCACGCCGAACCACGACAAGCTCGAAGAGCGGCTGGAAGAAAGCATCTATCTGGAAGTGCCGCACATCGACCGCAGTCTGTGGCTGCTCGATACCGTCATCACCGTCGCCCCGCTGCTGGGCCTGTTCGGCACCATCGTCGGCATGTTCAACGCCTTCGACGTGCTGGGCAAAAGCGGCGGCGATGCCACGCAAGTGACCTCCGGCGTGGCCGAAGCACTGATCGCCACTGCCTGCGGCCTGTTCATCGCCATGAGCCACCTGTGGTTCTTCAACGGCATGAACGACGCCGTGCGCCAGAGCGTGCACCAGCTGGAAACGCTCAAGCGCCTGCTGCTCAACCGCCATCCGGCCACGCTGACCGTGGTGGAGCCGAACGGCAACGCGGTGCACAAAAACCTCGTCGTCGCCTAAGCCGGGAAGAACAGCAATGCGTTATTTCGAAACCCGCAAAGCCCGCATCGAAGTCGTGCCGATGATCGACATCATGTTTTTCCTGTTGGTGTTCTTCATCATGGCCGCGCTGAAAATGATTCCGGCAAGCGGCCTGCCCGGCAAGCTGCCGGGCAGCTCCACCGCGCAAAGCCTGCCCCACCCCAAGGTGGTGGTCACGCTGTACAAGGATGGCTCGATCGAGACCCAGCACCAGAAGCTGACGCTGGATGCCTTCACCGCCCAGCTGCGCAAGAATGACCCGGCCAATACCGTCGTCACCATCGCCAGCGAGAAAGACGCCAACGTACAGCAGCTCACCAGCCTGATGGACGCCTGCCGCAAGGCCGGCGTGGGCCAGATCGGCATCGCCGCACGGGATGCCGGACAGCAATGACGACGCTCGCCCTTCCCATGTCCGCCCCCACACAGAGCAATCCCTTCCAAACCCGCCCGCCGTTCAAAGCCATGTCGGCGGCGCTGGCGGCGGAGATCGGGTTGGTGATCATCGCCGGTCTGGTGCTGACCCAGCACCTGCAAACCACGGGCGAGAAACCGGCCCAGGTCATCAGCCTGGTCACCGCCGAAGCCCCGCCGGAGCCGAAGCCGGAAGCGCCTGCCGCGCCCAAGCCACCGGCCCCCAAGGTGCAGCCGCCCAAACCAGCACCGCACCCGCCGCAAGCGAAGCCGAGGCCTGCTGCGGCAGCAGCAGCGCCAACGCATAGCGAACCCGCACCGGCCGCGACTGACCCGCTGGAGAACAAGGCGGCCACCAGCACCCCGGCCGAGCCAGCACCGCCCCCACCGCCACCTCCCTCGTCCAGCAGCAAAGGGCCGAGCCCGAGCGACATCTTCATCGGCAAATTGCGTGCGGCCGTGCAGGCGGCGGTGATCTATCCGGCATCGCTACGCCAGCTTGGCTTGGCGGGGCAAGCCGAAGTCGCGTTCATGTACCAGGACGGCGCGGTGCGGGATGTACGCATTTCGCGCAGTAGCGGCGTCGGAGCCATGGATCGCGCCGCCATCGCCGCCGTCACCGCCGCGACCATGCCGCCGCCTCCGGCCGAGCTGCAGGGGCGTGAGCATGCGTATGTGGTGACGGTGCATTTCCGCTTGAACTGACCTGTAAAGTCTTGTTCACGATCTTTTAGCTATGCGCCTGTGGCGCGGTGTTAAAAGCGTTACAGCGGGAGTCCGTCCCGCGGCCGGGGAAGGGACTTTGTCTCGCCAAAGCCCCCTCCACCCCAAAGGCGACCCTGCGCCTTACGGTCCTCCGGACTACCCTCAGTCGGTCGCGAGCCTAAGGTCTCGCTCCACTCCCTCGGCGCTTAGCGAAAGGGGAGGAAAGGCACTCGTGCCACCATTGCGGTGTGATTTGAATAGTTTGATGTTGGGCAGTTGGTTAACCATAGGAGTGGATAGGTGAATTATCGGTGACGGTCTTTATCGACTGTCCAAACAGCAATTCGATTGAACAAGGCAGAAATGATGGCATTGGCGGTTTTCTCCCCCTTACGCTCAGCGCCAAAGGAGTGGAGCGAGACCTTAGGCTCGCGACCGACTGAGGGTAGTCCGGAGGACCGCCAAGCGGGGGTCGCCTTTCTTGGCTTACTTTCTTTGGCGAGACAAAGAAAGTGAGTCGGCATGCGGGACGAACTCCCGCTGTAACGCCTTTACCCGCGCCGCAGGCGCATAGCTAAAAATCGTTAAACAAGTGCCAAGACACGCGCTTACCTCGCACAACGTTCCGTAACCTCCTACCAGCCCTCCGCCGTAAACGGTCTGCAGGCCCGCACCGTTTTTACCTCCAGCGGCGACACTCGCCGTCACTCAACGAACAACACTTCTGGAGAATTGAACAATGAATCGCTTCCTGCGCACGCTGCTCCCCGCCGCCGCCCTGCTCGCCAGTTTTGCCGCCCACGCAGATACCCCCGGCGATCATCCCTACTACCTGCACGCGCTGACCGATCTGCGCGATGCGCGTGCCCACCTTGAACACCTGAGCAGCGACAAGGTCGACCACGCCGAAGAACATGCTATTCGCGAAATCGACGCCGCCATCGGCGAGATCAAGAAAGCCGCCATCGATGACGGCAAGGACATCCATGATCACAAGCCGGTCGATGCCAACCTGAAGCGCACCGACCGCTTCCACAAAGCGCTGGAACTGCTCGAGAAGGCCCGCCAGGACGCGTCGCACGAAGAAGACCAGGCCAATACCCGTGGCCTGCAGAAGCGTGCGGTCAAGCACATCGAAGAAGCGCAACACGCGGTCAAGCATGTGATCGAGACGGTGTTGGCGGGCCAGTAAACGGCCGACGCTCCCTCCTCCCGATTGACGGGAGAAAGCCAGATAGCCGCACGGCGAACAGGACGTTCTGTTCGCCGTGCGGCTTTTGCACGCCCGTATCCGGTTTTTGAACAAGGTGTGTCGCCTTGCCTCACGAATGACAAGTCATGCCACTATGATTACGTCATACCCCGACTTGCCAACACCCGGACTCCCCGCATGACCAGCAAGGGCCGTCCGTAATGCTTTTCCGACTGTTGATTGTTAGTTTGCTGCGCGCCGCTACCGCCCAAGCCGCGCGCAGGCTGCCAAATGCAATTCAGGGAGCCACCCCTATCGCCCCGCCCACAACGGAGAACGCAACAATGAAATACAAACTGCTTGGTTTGACCGTGGCGCTGGCTGCCTCTGCACTGCTCCCCGCCGCCTACGCCGAAGAGCGCGCGCTGGTCGTGGGGGTGGGCAAATACCAGATGAAGGGCAACGACCTGCCCGGCATCGATCTCGATGTGGCAATGGCGAAGAAAATCCTCAAGCTGCAGGGCTTCCGCGATGACCAGATTCGCGTGCTGCAGGACGAGCAAGCGACCGCGGCCAATATCAAGGCCGGCATCAAGGACTGGCTGGGCGGCGCGAGCAGCAATGAACGCGCGGTGTTTTATTTCAGCGGCCACGGCTCGCGGATTCCCTCGGCCAATGGTGAAGAATCGGTGCTGGTCGCCAACGACGCGCATGGCGCGGTGGTCGATGGGCGCGCCTCGCTGGCTGGCGTGGTGAGCTCGGCCGACTTCATGGCGCAATTGAAGGGGCTGAAAAGCCAGCACGTGTATGCCATCGTCGACGCCTGCCACAGCGGCGGCATGAGCACCGACAAGGCGGTCAAGCTTGGCACGCGCAATATCGGTGGCGAGGTCGACGCGGTCGCGAAATTCCTCGTCTACCCCGGTATGCCGGCCCCGGCGCTGGAAACCGAGCACAAAGGCACATTGCGCGGCGTGATCGTCACGCAAGACGATGTGCCCGGCGGTGCCCACCTCAATTACGTAGCCATGCTGGCGGCGGGGGCCAAGGAATATGCGCTGGCCACCAGCCAGGGCAGCGCCTTCACACTGGCCGTCTCCAACGCGCTGGATGCCGCTGTGCAAGACAAGAAGGCCGCCTCGCCCAAAGACCTGACCCAGGCGGCCGGTACGTTCATCCACAACAACTTCGCCGTGAATCAGGTACACACACCGGAGCTGCATGGCGATACCACGCTGAAAGCCGCCTCGCTGATGTTCACCGCCCCGGCGGCCGATGGCGAAAACTGGCACACGCTGGCCGAACTGGCCCGCCGCCTGCAACCGCTGGCATTAACCGCGACCCAATCGAGCTACGCCATCGGCGAGCGGGTGAAATACGAGCTGAACCTGCCGCGTGAGGGCTATCTGAACATCGTCACCATCGATGCCAACGACCAGGCTACCGTGCTGTTCCCCAACCCGTTCTACAAGGGCAGCAATTTCGTGAAGGCCGGCAAACTCAACCTGCCAGTGGACATCGGCGGCTTCCGCTTTGAAGCGGCCGACCCGAAAGGCAAGACGCTGACCGTCGCCTTCCTCAGCAGCCAGAAACTGAACCTGCTGGATTACTCGATCGGCCAGCGCGACCGGGATGGCAAGTGGATCGCCAACCAGCTGGGCGCCCTCTCGGCCGCAGGCGTCGGCCGCGCCGTACGGGTGGTCGGCGAGGGCAATGCCGACTTGGCCGGCGTGGTGCAGTTCACGGTGAAGTAGCAACCGTAGACGTCGACCTGTATTGGAGCATGTGCCTGTGTGGAATCTGCCATTAGCGGTTGTGGGTACAGTCATCCCCCCCTTCGCGAAGGGGGGAATGACTGCCCAATTTCTCAGAAGTAGCCGGAACTCCCTCACAGCCGGCCTCATCGCCTCGTGCGCCCTCCTCGGTTTAAGCGCCTGCGGCTCCCCTGCTCCGCTGCAGCATGCCGGCCCGCCGTCCCAGACACAGGCGTTTTACCTGTTCCAGCTGGACAACCACGATTGCGTGCTCACGCGTGTTTCCGCCGGGCTGGCGGTCACCGCGAACGTTTGCATCGTCGGGCCTGCGTGGTCCGGCCAGCTGGAAAAAGGCACCGTGCAATGGCAGGCGTTCGATCTGAGCGATAACCCGTTGGCAGTCGTGCAGTTGCAGGACCAGCATGCCGGTCCGCCGCAAGCATTGGCGGTGGCGCAACGGCCCTATCCAGACCATGCATGGCTGCTGGCGGTGGGCGGGCCGCGTTTGCAGTTCGTACGCGTCGAGTTGCAAACCGATGGCCCGCAGCTGCTGAAATACCCGCCCCCGGCGCAACGCATCCCGCAGGGTGCACCGCTGCTAGATGACGATGGTGCGTTGATCGGCGTTCAGACTGACTCCGGTCAAGCCTATAGCGCGGGGGTGGCGGCGGATTTTGTCACCGCCGAGGCCAATTCGAATTGCACCGGGCGAGTGGGGGAGAAATGCGCGGAATGGCTCAATTTCTTCAGGCACAAAGGGCGATAGCACCCATGACCCTTCAATGGCGCTGGCTACTTGTATTGGCCGCCCTGCTGGCTGCCACGCTCGCCCATGCCGAATCCCGCGCCGTCTTGATCGGCGTGGGCCAATACGCCACCAAGCGCATCGAGCGGCTGGAAGGCCCGGCCGAGGATGTACGCGCCGTGCGTGAGCGTTTGATCGGCAAGCTTGGCTTCGCGCCGTCCGCCGTCACCACCTTGCTGGATGCGCAGGCCACCCGCGCCGGCATTCTGGCGGCGTTAGGGCAGTTGGAAGGCCAGACCAAGGCGGGCGACTTCATCCTGATCTACTTCAGCGGCCACGGTAGCAGCTACAAGGATGCCGGCGGCTTTGGCGCGGTGGCGCATCTACCCTATGCCAGCGGCGCGTGGCTGCCGTACGACACCGAACTGGATATCAAGAAGGACGTTGCCGGCTCCATCATCATCGGCCGGCGTGATCTGCGGCCGATTCTGGAGGCACTGGATCGCGGCGGGCGGCGGGTACTGGTGATTTCCGATAGCTGCTTTTCCGGGCAGTTGGTGCGTGGTACCAGCCGCAAGAGCGGGCTGAAATTCGTCGCCTTGCCAGGTGCGGTCGATCCGCTGGAAGCAGCATCCGAACTCGGCAACCGGCACGATCCGCCGCCGTATCCATATCACCACGTCAGCATGCTTTCCGCCTCGAACGAGAACGAGCCGGCGCACGATATCAATACCGAAACGCTGGCATCGTGGCCAACCATCGATAACAAACCACACGGCGCGCTGACCGATGCGCTGTTGCGGGTGTTCGATGGCCAGTTGGGTGCGAGCGTGGATAGCGATGGTCATGCCAGCCTGGCCGCGCTGCACCGCGCCATCGACAACTTCATGAACTCGCGCAACTACGGCCAGGCGCCGCAAATGCTGCCATCGATCCGTGAGGACAAAGACGGCTTGCTGACCTCGCCGCTGCCGGGCTTGAAGGCCGCCCCGATCCGCCAAACCGGTGGCGCGGATGTATCGATCGAGCTGGCATCCAACAACGCCGCGCTGCGCGATCAGCTCACCGGTCTGGGCGGCGTGAAGCTGACGCGCCGGGCCGCCGATTTCACCGTGAGCGGCGATCTGAGCCATTTGCGGCTGGTCGATAAGGCCGGCGACACCGTCAACGAAACCGGCGACGTCAACGCGCTGCTCACCCGCATCCGCGCCGAGAGCTGGTTGCGCGGCAAGCTGCCCGTGGCAGGTGGACGATTCGATCTGCTGGCGGAACTCGATCCCAACACGCGGGGCGGCAATTACCTGCGCTGCGAAACGCTGGCGGTGAATGTGCGTGCAGGCGCACCGGTCTGGCTGCTGGTGCTGGATGTCGACTCATCCGGCACATTCACCACGCTCTACCCGAACAACCGCGCCGAAATCCGCCAGCTCGCCGCCAACGAAGTGACGGTGATTCCCGGCCTGCGCCCGCAAGACCGCATTCAGGTCACGCCGCCGTTCGGCATCGACCATCTGTACGTGTTTGCCTTCAATCGCAAACCCGATTTCCTCGATGCCTTGGCCGGTCAACGCTTCGGTGCCGGGCAACCGCTGGCAGAACAATTTGCCGCCGGCCTGAATAAGGAAACCGCGAACCTGCAATATCAAAAACTGGTGTTGCGCACCTCCGCCAACCCGGCGCTCGGAGACGGGCCATGCCCCAAAAATCCCTGATTGCCGGGTTGCTGTGGCTGGCCGCTACCGCGAGTTGGGGCGCTACGGATTGCCCCGATGCGCAAGGACTGGAGGCAGCCATACGCACTGCGACCACGTCCTCGGCGCAGCAAACCGCGCTGGAACAAGCCGCCCTCGCCTGCCCCGGCAACTTCAATTTCCAATACCGACTGGCGCTCAATTACCAACGCGCCGACAAGCTGGACGCCGCCAAGGCGCGTTATCTGCAGGCGATGTCGGTCAACGATGGCAGCCTGCTGGCGATGGGCAGCGTGTACGGCCGGCTGGCGGAAGTGGCACTCGGGCAACGCGAGAAAATCAACGCCGAATCCTATGTGGACGTCGCCCGGTTGCTGTTCGATCTGCGCGCCAGGAATGAGCGGCAGGCCGCGCCGGAATGGTTCAACGCAGTGGTACGCGTAGTGGCGGAACAGGACTGGGCCAATGCCTCGCCGCAGGACTTGGCCGCCGTGCTGTCGAAGAAACGTTCACTGGCGAACAAGGTGGCAGAGCGTGGTGTGAAGGTGTTGCCAAGCGTAGACCTGCGCATCCAGTTCGGCACCGACAGTGCAGCCCTGAACGGGCAAGGCGCAGACCAAAGCGCGCGCCTGGCGGAAGCCCTCAGGCTGGTCAAACCGACCGGCACGGTCACCATCGTCGGCCACACCGACCAGACCGGCAGCGATGCCTTCAATCAAAAGCTATCGGAAAAACGCGCCGAGGCGGTCGTGGCGGAGCTGAAGAAACGCCTGCCGGAGATGGCCAGCCAGTTCCGCACCGAAGGGCACGGCAAGAACGAACCACTCGTGCCGGGAACCGACCCGGCATCGCTCGCCTTGAACCGGCGCGTGGAAATCCGCCTGGGGGACTGAGCACCAGACTGCAAGCCGCAGTCATCGGCAAGATAACTCATCAATGCAAAGGAACCGCGACCATGCACCGACTCACGACATTACTGCTGGCCATGCTGCTGACCAGCCCGTTGGCCCTTGCTGAAATGACCGAAGCCAAAACGGAAAGCGCGCAATTGGCCTTTCTCGATTCGCGGCTATTCGACGGCGAATTCGCCAATTTGCTCAAGGCCGGCAAGAGCCGCATCACCGTCGACTTCCCCGGCAAGATCTCGCTCTCCAAGATCCCGGAACGCCTCGACCGCTGGATTACCGCAGTGGGTACGAGCGGCAAGCTTGAACTGCAACCGGAAGCAGAGAACCGCCCCAAGGATTTTCTGGGCGTGATCCCGACGATTTTTTCGCTGATCAAAGAAGCCGGCGACGCCATCGAGCTAGGGCGCGTGAAGCACTACAACGCAGTGCTGACCTATCGCAAGGATGCATCGGGCGATGCAATCATCGATCAGATCATTTTTACGCGGAAGCCGAATGAGTGATTGGGTAGGGTGAGTGCTGAAGGCCTCACTTGGCGAGACAGGCCGAAATGAGGACTCAATGGTGCTGAAGTTTTTCCAGCGCGGCTTCGGCCAACCAACCACTACGGTTGGTTGTGAGCGCGTCGATACGGCGAATCAGGCGGCCGGGAAGCGTCACATTGATTTTCTCGGCTTTGCCGAGATAGCGCGAGATATCAATCTCGACCACGCCCCACACGTAGCCAGCGAACTCCGGCTTGGCATAGTGGCTGGCGATGGTGCCGGCCTGCGGGATAGTCGCCTCGTCCTCGGCCAGACCCTCCAGATGCAGGTCAATGGCTTCGCGGGCATTGGCAATGGCTTCATCCAGGGTATCGCCGGCCGAGAAACAACCCGGCAAATCCGGGACAGTGACACCAAAGGCGTGTGTTTCGTCACCCGGTTCAATGGCAATGGGGTAATGCATAGTGGTCTCCTTTCAAGCGACTGGAAACGCCGATTGCCTCGGCAATCACGCCCCCATCAAGGATGGTCTGAAAAGTCGAACCTTATTTGAGGCCAGCTTGTTTCAAGATGCTGTTGAAGGTGCCAGCTGGTAAGTCTTTCTTGGGGTGGGTAATGGTGACTCGCCCCGGTTTGCTAGGGTGCTTGAACTGATGGTGGCTCCCCTTGACCGCGACTTCGTACCAGCCATCGGCCTTGATCAGCTTGATGGCTTCCTGACTTGTCATCTCTGACCTTGCTTTATTGCCAACGGGGTTATTATAACCCCACCAACGCAAAAAATAACCCCGGGGTTATTTTTATGACAGATATTCTTGTTGGCGCAGAAAAACAAAAGGCCCCGTACGAGACGGGGCCTTTTGTTTACTACTGGTGCCGACGGCAGGAATCGAACTCGCGACCCCCTGATTACAAGTCAGGTGCTCTACCAACTGAGCTACATCGGCGAAGGCCCGGATTATTACACATCTCGCTTTGCGCTTGCAAAGAGGATTTTGCGGAGACCGCGCCAGTATGCAGAAGCCCCCACCTGACGCGGGAGCATTTGACCGATTGGGGCGATTAAGGGGGTGAACTGGTGAGCCCCTGATTACAAGTCAGGGGCTCAACCCCATCAGAACCACTGCCCGAAGCAGCGGATATTTCGGCAGCCTTGGCCGAGCGTTACTCCTGCGAGAAACGCAGCGGACCGCTGATGGATACCAACAACAGCATGCTGTTGGCAGCAGCTCTCCTGCGTCGGCTGAACAGGCGTATTGCGTTGTTCGATCAATCCCGCTCCTGGGGATCGGTTTGAAGCAGCAAGCTTATTTGCACAGTCATAACCAAGCCCACAATTCACCTCAAATAATATACGGCAAACGCCCTACTCCATTCGTCGACCATTTAATCGTTAACCGCTGCATTGCATTTACCTATATGGATTTGCCTGCAGCAAACGCCTATCAACACGCACGGGGTATGCGATTACTGCACAATCGTTGCAAGCTTTTATAAATAACCTTACCTATTGAGCTACTTGGTTGTTTATTACTACATTCAATCGAATCCGGCCCGGATGGTGTGTCGGCAAGGCACAAACACCCCGGCTAAACCACACCGTCAATCCCTGCCCAGCCCCATCACCCATTGAAGTTGCGGCGTCGAATCGTCAAAACCCGCAACCCTTTTCATTCATCGACGAGATTAAAAGATGAACGTATCGCACCGCTTGATTCTGCTGGTCATTACCGCTTTTCTCGGGCTATCCGCAGTATTTGGCTGCGCCTGGCTGCAAATGGAGTCAATGAAGAAACATTTGTTTGATATTTCGCAACAGCGCATTCCAGCCATTATTGCGGTCGACAATGCCACTCAATCCAATCAGGAAATGCGAGTCGATCTGGCAAAATATCTCGGCACGGCAGACGACCTTGATCGGGCGGCATTTGGCGATGCATATAGCAATGACCGCAATGGCATGAGACGCCAATTGCAGCAATATGGAAAACTCAGCGGCGAGCAAGACGAAAAGCTGAAGAATGTGACGGTGCTGCTGGATCAATTCGAGGCGCAAGTCCAGCGCATCTTCAAGACCGCCGAAGCCGGCAAGCTGGATGAGGCAAAGCAAATCCGCGATCAGGAATTGACGCCGGTCGAACAGCGCCTGAAAAACGCACTATTCGAGCTCGCTGGTTACAACGTCGCGCTGAGCCGACAAAGTGAAGAGGCGGCGACTCATGCCTTCACGATCGCGGTTCGCACGACTTTGATCATCACCGCCGTCGCCTCATTGATCCTGTTGCTGCTGGCGATCATGACCTTGCGCTCGGTAGTGGGCGGTGTCACCCAAGGCCGCAATGTGGTCACTGAAATAGAATCCACGCTCAATCTGACGTTGCGCGCGCCGATCAAACGCAATGATGAAATCGGTGTGCTGCTGGGCGCCTTCAACCGCTTGCTGGACCGGCTGCACGACAATTTCCAGAAGCTGTTTGACGACTTCGCCCGCGTTTCCAGCACCGCCAACCAATTGCTGGAGGCGTCATCATCCGTTGCATCGAGCGCTTCGGCGCAAAACGAAGCATCGACCAGCATGGCCGCCACGGTGGAGCAAATCACGGTCAGCATCAGCCATGTCGCGGACCGCGCCAGCCAGGCGGCAACCCTGGCGCGTGACGCGGGTGAACTGGCCAACGGCAGCTCGGCCGTGATCGGTCAGAACGTTGCATCCATGGAAAACATGGTACGCGTGGTCGAGGGCGCGGTTTCTGATATTGCCGAACTCGAATCCCAGACCACCAGCATCACCTCCATCATCACGGTTATCCGGGAAGTGGCGGACCAGACCAATCTGCTGGCGCTGAATGCAGCCATCGAAGCCGCCCGTGCCGGCGAACAGGGGCGCGGCTTTGCGGTCGTCGCGGACGAAGTGCGCAAGCTGGCCGAGCGCACCGCTCAAGCAACGGGCGACATCGGCAGCATGATCGAGCGGGTACGCACGAGCTGCCAGCAAACCGTGGCGCGCATGCACCAGACCCAAGGCATCGTGGTGGAGGGCGTGGCGAGTGCGTCACAAGCCCGGCACACCATCGAGCAGGTGGTCGAAGCAACCCAGCAGGCGCGGATGCTGACCAACGAGATTTCCGATGCGATCCGCGAGCAAAGCGCGGCGTGCATCACCATGGCGCAGCAGGTAGAGAGAATCGCGCAAATGTCGGAAGACAACCGCAGCACCGCCAGTGGCGCGCGCAGCATGGCGGGGGATTTGAATGTACTGGCAAATGGGATGCAGGGGGTTGTGGCGGCGTATCGGTTGTGAGGGACGACGAGGGCTTGTCCCCTCTCCCTTGCCTGCAAGGCTTCAGCCTTGTTCAGCGATTAGTGGGCGAGGGTTAGGGAGAGGGTGCTAAAAAGGACATTGCCCTTGGCACGACCCTTTCCCCCAGCCCCTCTCCCGCAAATGGGCGAGGGGAGCAAGGCTGCCGGCAAGAGATCAAGAACAGTCTCTAACTAAGGGTTGCCGTTGCAGCCAAATTCGCGAAAACCGGCACGCTCGCTGAGTCGTTGGTAGTAGCGATTGACCGCCGGAAAAACCGGCTGCTCACCAGGCATCGACAACCAACGATGCACCGAGAGCCCGACCACGATGTCCGCCAGAGAGAAATTATCACCGGCGACATAGGCGCCGGTTTTGGCCAGATGCGTATCCAGCAGGCCGATGAGCTTGGCCCAATCATCGATGCTCTTTTGCAACAACGCCGCATCCTGATAATCCGGATGCTTCCGGATCAGCCCCATGAACGCGTATCGCCAGGCGTTGTTAAGTTCGGTGGCTTGCCAATCCATCCACTTTTCGACGAGTGCGCGTTCGCGCGGATTGACTGGCAAGAGGCGCTCGCCGCCATAGGCATTCGCAAGGTAGCGGCAAATCGAGTTCGATTCGGTGAGCACGAAGTCGCCATCGATCAGCACCGGCACCAGCCCCATCGGGTTCAGCGCCAGATATTCGGGCGTATTCGTCGCACGGTAGCCCGCGCCCCATTGCTCTTGCTCGAAAGGCAAACCCAGCTCCCGGCAAGTCCAGAGCACTTTGCGGACGTTGATCGAGATGTCCTTGCCGAGAATTTTCAACATGAATTGCCGTTCCTTTGGTTCTGGCGTATTGCACGCCGAAGTGGGCGATGGCGTCGAGCCAGCGCAGCGGAGCCTCTCAAACTGCACTCATCCCGTCAAACCGTTCTCGACCGCATATACCGCCACTTGCACCCGGCTCGTCAGGTTGAGTTTCTTCAGGATGTTCTGCACGTGGATCTTCACCGTGCTTTCTGCCACATCCAGATGGCGGGCGATTTCCTTGTTGCTCTCGCCGCGAGCGAGGCAGGCCATGATCTCGCGCTCGCGCGGGGTGAGTTTTTCATGCTCGGCGTGGGCTGGCGCAGCAGCCACGCCTTGCGCGCGGAACTGGGCGACCAGCTTGGCGGTCATGTTGTCGGCGATGACCGGTTCACCGCTGGCGGCGCGGCGGATGCTGCTCACCAGCGTTTCCACCTCGATATTCTTCACCAGATAGCCCCGTGCGCCTTGGCGCAGCGCCTCGGCCAGTTCTTCGGCTTCTTCCGAAACGGTGAGGATGACCACGGCGGCCTCGGGCACTTCTTCGACCAGCAACTGCAACGTTTCCAGACCGGACAAGCCGGGCATGTTGAGATCGAGCAAGATCACATCCGGCCGATGCACCTTGGCGCGCTTGACCCCTTCCAGCCCGTCGGCCGCCTCGGCCACGATCTCGAAATCGCTCTGCCGTTGCAGCAATTGCCGCAAACCGGAGCGGAACAGCGTGTGATCGTCGATCAACAAAATGCGGATGGTCATGGCTATTGGTTTCCTTGGCGGATTCAGCGCTTGGCTCAGGCGGGCTGGCGCTGCGCCGCCGGCAAGTTCAGCGTGACCGTCACCCCTTGTCCCGGCGACGTGGCGAACGTCAGTACCCCACCGATGCGTTCGGCCCGTTCTTGCATGATGGCGAGCCCGATATGTCCTTGGCGTTGCGCGACCTCTGCCGGATCATAGCCGTCGCCATCATCGCGTACGACCAATGCGAAGTCCCGCTGGTTATACACCTGCACGACGACATGGCGGGCGTTGGCGTGCTTGCGGATGTTGGATAGCGCCTCTTGCAGCACGAACAGCACTTGCAATTGGGTTTCCGGCGTGAGCGGCGCACCTTCGTCGCGTAAATCCAGTGCCACCGCTACGCCGCTCTGGTGTTCGAAACGCGCCACCGTTTCCCTGATGCCGGTCATCAGCTCGCCTTGCTCCAGCTTGGTGCGGAAATTGGCCAGCAGTTCGCGTACATCCTGATAGCTTTCCTGCACGCCGGTACGCAGCAGGGGCACGATGGCGGTGATGTCGTCGCTTGCGCTGCGGGCCACGGCATCTTCCAGCATCTGCACCTGGAAGTTCAGGAAATTGAGGCCTTGCGCCAAGCTATCGTGCAGGCCCTGCGCCACCAGATTGCGCTCCTGAACCATGGCCAATTGACGCGCCTTCGCAGCCAGTCGCCGGTTTTCCAACGCGACGCCCAGGTGCTGGCCCAAGGTTTCAAGCAGGTGGGTTTCTGCGATGGAAAGCGCGTGTTGTTCGCGATAGTGCAGCGAGAACGAGCCCAGTATCTCGTTACCGGAGACGATCTGGAACACGGCGAGGCTGGCGAAGCCCTCTCGGGTGCATTGATATGATTCCGGCTGCGGCAACTGACGAAAATCGCGGACCACGACCACACCGTGCCGGGCAGCCCGGCCGCAGAAACAATCGTCCACCTTCATGCAGTGTTCGGCATTTTCCAGTGACGGCGGAAGGCCGTCGGCCACGACCAACAACAGCTTCTCACCCTCCGGGTCTACCGCGCGGATGCTGCCACCATCCGCACCGAACTGCGCGCGAACCCGCTGCAGAAAGCCGCGACACATGGCATCAATCTCGATGGGCTGGTTGAGAAAGGCCGCCATGTCGCAGAGCGTTTCCAGCTCGCGATTTTGTGCAGCCAATCTCGCGGTCTTCGCGGCAACCCGCTCTTCCAGATCGTGATAAAGGCCGGCCAGCTCTTCGGCCATGCGGTTGAACCCGACTGCGAGCACGCCGAATTCGTCCCGCGTTTCCACCGGCAGGCGTACACCAAACTCGTGCGCAGCCATGCGTGCCAGACCATCCTGCAGGCGCTGCACCGGCACGATGATCCACAGGTACAGCAGATAGATCATGGTCAGCGTGCCAACACAGGCAATGACGATGAGTATCCCTTGTGACAGACGCAGCAGTGTCGTCTTGCCGGTATTGTCGGCCTCGATCATGCGCACCAAGTGGTCGGCTTCCTGCACGAAATCTGGTAGCGCCGCGAGGTAGGCATGGCTGGATTGGCCAGCGAGCGCTGCTTCGGCCATCGGTTGCAGGTGTTGGCGCCACAGGAGTGTGACGCGGGCAAATTGAGCGCGGATAGCCGGGTCTTCCGGCAGTAGCAACGGGCGAGCCGGCACGCCTTGATCCAGACGAGTGAGCGTGGCCTGTTGCTCTTTCAGCGTGATTACTGCTTGCGGCCCGGCCGCGCCATCGGTTTTGAGCAACTCGATCCCCAGCAGGTTGGCCCGCATGCGCAGGCTGCCGGTGTCGTTGATGGCCGCCGCCGCGCCTTCCAGCTTCCAGGACAGCCACAGCGTCCAGCCGATCATGGTCAGGACGACCAGCAGCGCAGCGACGCTGATCGCGACGATGCGGGTGGAAAGCCGGTGACGCGGAGCCGGCTCGGTGGCCGGAGGGATGGCGCTCATGATTCAACCTTGTCGAGTACTTGGGCAGTGCTGCAACCGCAGCGCTACCCACGGCGTACTTAAGCTTGCCAGCGCGCCAGTGCGGCTTCGTCAGTCGCCTTGGCCTGTACCCAGCAACGGGCTGCAGCGTGTTCTTCGCACTTCCAGAACGGGGCGACCGACTTGAGGTAATCCATCAGAAATTCGACGGCCTGCAGCGCGGCCTGCCGATGGGGCGCAGCGGTCAGGACGAGGACAATCTGCTCGCCGGGAACAAGCCGGCCTACCCGATGCACCACGCTCACCGCCAGCAAGCCAAAACGGGCGACGGCACGCTCCGCCAATTCTGCTAGCACTCGCTCGGTCATGCCAGGGTAATGCTCCAATGTCATGGCGCTGAGTGGCATGGCGGCGGCTGGATCATTGCGCACGCGGCCGATGAAACTGGCTTGCGCGCCGCAGGCGTGAACCGCATCGGGCTGCCGGGCAAGTTCGGTGGTCAGATCGAAATCGCCTTGCTGTACGGCGATATGGATAAAGGCCATGCTCAGCCCCCGGTAACGGGCGGGAAGATCGCCACCTCGCTCCCTTCGGCCAGTCTGGCATCCGCGTCGGCAAGCATCTGATCCACCGCGATACGGAAGGATTTGCCCACGGCGAGTTCAGCCGCCCAGTCGCCACCGCGAGCGCGGAGTACTTCAAGCAGATCAGCCACGGTAACGCAGCCGTCTGGCAACGGGAGTTCTTCCGCAGTGCGGCCGAAGGTCTCGCGCAGGCGTGCAAAGAAAAGCAGCTGAATAGTCATGGTGTGTTCCTCGATGGTCACTTGCACTGGGGGCTGGCGTCACGTCACCCACCGGTCTGCGCCATGAAACGAATGATTTTATCGGGGCGAGTATTGAACTCGTGCCGTTCCGGCTTGGCGGCAATGCCGCGCCGGATCGCGGCGATCAGTTCGGCATCGCTCGCGCCGGCGCGCAGCAGGGTGCCGAGCGGCACCTGATCATCCTGACCGAGGCAAAGATGCAGCGTGCCATCCACCGTCAGCCGTACCCGGTTGCACGCGGCGCAGAAATGTTGCGACAGCGGCGTGATCACGCCCAGACTCATGCTGCCATCGCGGCTGATCCAATACCGGGCCGGGCCGGCATCGCGGCCTTTGATTGCCGGCAGCAAGTTGTAGCGTTGCGCCAGCGACTGGCCCAGCGTGGTTACGTCCACAAAGCGGCTGCCACGCCCGGCATCACCCATGGGCATGATTTCGATCAGCCGCAGCACAAAACCCTGCGCGAGCGCGAAAGCGACCATCTCGTCTACGTCCGCCTCGTTGACGCCGGCTTGTACCACCATATTGAGCTTGATCGGCGCGAAGCCGACCTGCTTGGCAACGCCCAGCCCTGCCAGTACTGCCGCAAGCCGATCGCTGCCGGCGATGCTGGCGTAACAGCGCGCATCCAGCGTATCGAGGCTGACATTCAATCGGGATACGCCGACGGCTTTGAGCGCTGCCGCGTGGCGGGCAAGTTGGGTGGCATTGGTCGAGAGGGAAAGATCGGTCAGGCCATCCAGCGCCGCGATGCCACGAGCCAGATCGACCACGCCGCGCCGCAACAGCGGTTCACCACCTGTCAACCGGACCTTGCTCACCCCGAGCCCGGTAAACAGCCCCACCAGCCGCAGCATCTCGGCATGCGTGAGCCAATGGGCTGGCTCGGCAAAATCCTTGAATCCCTTGGGCAGACAATAGCTGCAGCGCAGATCGCAACGATCGGTGACCGAAACGCGCAGGTAGTCGATGCGGCGACCGAAGCGGTCGATGAGCGAGGGGCTTGGGGGGTGGGAAACCGCAGAACACGACATGGTGGCAGCCGGGGGAAGTCTTGCCCCCATTGTGTTCAAGATGAGCCACGGCGACCATTCGCAGGGTGAACTAGTCCTTTTGGCTAGCCCTTCGCCGCCCCCTTCCGCAGAAGGGGGACGTGCGACCAGCTCAGCGGGGACGCACCAGTTGCCATGCCCGGCCCAGATAGGTGACGGAGGCAAAGCCGCTCCATGCATGCACCATCCGCGTGAACGGGAAAATGACGAACAGCGTGATGCCCATGAACAGGTGCGCCTTGTAGATCCAGGGCACTTCAGCGATCAGTCCAGCCGCTCCGCCCCGGAAAGTCACGATGTGCTGTGCCCAGCTCATCAGCAGCCCCATGACGTGCCCATCCATGTGATCGGTCGAGACGACGATGGAGGCGAGCCCGAGGCCCAGCGTGACCAGAATCCACACCAGCAACAACTTGTCACCCGGACGAGTCACGGCGCGAATGCGCGGGTCGGTCAGGCGGCGATGCAGCAGGATCAGGAGACCAGCGAGGCACATCAACCCGAACGCGCCCCCGGCAACCATCGCCACCATCTGCTTGAGTTCATGGGTTACGCCCAGCGCTTGCCACACCGCGAACGGGGTCAGCAGGCCCACGGCATGACCAAAGAACAGGCCGAGAATGCCGACGTGGAACAGGATGTTGCCCAACGGCAGCTGGCCGCGATGCAGCACCTGAGAGCTATCGGTTTTCCAGGTGTATTGCTCGCGCTCGAAGCGCACCAGACTCCCCAGCAGGAAGATCGCGAGGGCGATATAGGGGTAGATGCCGAACAGAAATTGATTCAGGTAATTCAGGTAAAACATGACGATCTCCTCAACGTCGGCACTACGCCGGCACCCGTGGATAAAACTGCACGGTCTGCACCGGCTTGGCATGAAGGGCGGGCTTGAGCAGCGGCTCGGTGCCATCCGGGCTGGGGCCGAAGGTTTCCAGCAGCTCGTCCATGTCCCGCACCGGCGGTTCGACCAGCGGCAATGGCGCAACATCGGTCAGGCCGCGCAGCACGTCGAAGATCGCCGCATAAGGGCTGCCATTGCGCGCCAGCCGCTCGCCGATGGCCGCGATCACATGGATGGCATCGTCGAGAAACGGCTGGGCTTCGTCATCCGGCAACTGGCCGAGAAACTCAAGGAACAGCGGCAAGTAGTCCGGCAATTCGCCCCCGCAAGGCTCGAAACCGCGCTGCTGATATTCGCGCAGCAGATCGACCATGGCCGAACCCCGATCACGGCCTTCGCCGTGGATGTGCTCGAACAAGTGCAGCGCATGCCCCGGCGAGCGATCAAAGGTGGCGACGTAGTTTTCCTGCAGCGCGATCAGGTCGTGCTGCGCCAGCCAGGTGGTCAGCGGCGCCAGTTGCAGCGACGCCGACCGGGTGGCTGGCGACTCAAGCAATAGCGGGTCGATCTCGCCCAAGGCATCCAGCAGCGGCTGTTCGGGATAACTCAGCAGCGCACTGGTCACGCGATAGAGCCGGTTCATACGCCCTCCTTGTGCTTGCGCGATTTGGGCATGTTCACGTAGATCACGCTGCCTGCTTTCTTCTTGCCGAACAGCGAGCCTTCCGAGTGACCGCCCGAGCAGCCATTGCCGAAACTGAAGCCGCACGCGCCTTTCTCGTTGAAGCTGTCTTCCGCCATTTCCTTGTGGCTGGACGGGATCACGAAGCGGTCTTCGTAGTTGGCGATGGCCATGGTCTGGTACATGTCCTCGACCGTTTCGGCGGTGAGGCCGACTTGCCGGAGCAGCTCGGTATCACCTTGGCCATGCACCACTTCGCCGCGCTTGAATGCACGCATCGCAAGCAGGCGCTCCAGCGCCGTGACGACCGGTTTTTCCTTGCCGGCGGTGAGCAGGTTGGCCAGATAACGCACCGGAATCCGCAGGCTCTTCACGTCCGGAATGATGGTATTGCCGACAGTCTGATGCGGCATCTGGCCGGACTCGGCCGCGCCCTGGATCGGCGATAGCGGCAGCACATACCAGACCATCGGCAAGGTGCGGTACTCCGGGTGCAGCGGAAAGGCCACCTTCCATTCACAGGCCATCTTGTACACGGGGGATAAGGCGCACGAATGCACGCGCCCATTCATCGGGAGAAGGGGGTCGGCAGCTGCAAAGGAACTAGGCCGGTTGGTGGAGCACGGCGCGATCTACACGCGGATGGAGGCCGCCAAAAAATCAAAAAGCCCGAGCTGTCTTGCTCGGGCTTTTGAAATGGGATACGCCGCCGCTGGCGATGCCAGCCTAAACCTTGCCCAGATCCTTGGCGGTAAAGAAGGCATCCGAGAAGAACTCGTCTTCCGGCAGGTTGCGGGAGACAAAGTGCTTATAGGCTGCTTCGACCATCACCGGCGCGCCGCAAGCGTAGACCTGCCAGCCGGACATATTGGCAAAATCGTCGAGTACCGCTTCGTGCACGAAGCCGGTGCGACCTTGCCAGTTGTCTTCCGCCAACGGTTCGGAAAGCACGGGGATGAAGGTGAAGTTGGGCATGTCCTGCTGCCACTGGCCAGCGAGCTGCGGCATATACAGTTCGGACAAGGTACGCGCGCCCCAGTACAGGATCATTTCGCGCTGGATACCCTTGTTGATGGCGTGCTCGATGATGCCCTTGATCGGCGCGAAGCCGGTGCCGGTGGCGATGAAGATGATCGGCTTGTCGCTGTCTTCACGCAGGAAGAAGGAACCAAGCGGGCCGGTGAAGCGGAAGATTTCCCGTTCCTTCATCTGGCTCCAGATGTATTCGGAGAACGCACCGCCCGGCACGTGACGGATGTGCAGCTGGATATGCTCGCTATCGTGCGGGGCGTTGGCGATGGAGAAGCTGCGCTTCTTGCCATCCTTGGTGTGGATATCGATGTACTGGCCGGCGAGGAATTGCAGCCGCTCGGTGGCGGGCAGCTTGAGCGAGAGCACCGCGACGTCATGCGAGACCTTGTCGATTTTCTCGACCCGGCACGGCAGCGTCTTGATCTGGATGTCCTTGGTGGCTGCCACTTCGCGGCATTCGATCACGATGTCGCTGAGCGGTTTGGCGCAGCAGAACAAGGCCATGCCGCGTTCCATTTCGGTTTTGGACAGCGCCGAATCGGCATGCGAGCCGTGTTCGATTTCGCCGGAAATCACCCGCCCCTTGCAGGCACCGCAGGCACCGTTCTTGCAGCCATACGGCATACTGAAGCCACTGCGAATGGCGGCATCGAGGATGAATTCCTGTTCATCCATGACGATTTGCTGACCGGAAGGCTGGATGGTAAGTTGTTTGGACATCGTTTTACTGTTCGTTCGCTATTCAAATCAGATTCAAATCAAGTTCAGATCAATTGCAACACAACACACATTTACTGCCAAAACCTGCTCTACGACGCAAACCACGTCTCTTGATCGTTGGCTGCGGCGATGTACTGGCCCGCGCCTTGCCGTGGCTATCGCAACGCTTTCGCATCTATGCCACTGCCCGCAGCACCGAAGCCGCTGCCCGGTTACGCAGCTTGGGCGTGGTGCCGGTTGCGGTCGATCTGGATCAACGTATCAGCCTGAAACGACTCGCCTGTTTGGCGGACTGGCTGATTCACAGTGCCCCCCCGGCTAACGCGGGCAAGACTGACCAACGTACCCGGCGGCTGGTCGCTGGCCTGCATGCAAATCGCCAGCGGAAAAACGAGATTTTATCACACCCCTCCGCCCCGACCCGGCGGCGTGCCGTTTACATCAGCACGAGCGGGGTTTACGGCAATGGCGACGGCGCATGGCTGGATGAAACCCACCCGATTGCACCCGACACCGACCGCGCCCAGCGCCGCGCCTCGGCAGAACACACTTTGCGTGGCTGGGCACGCCATCAAAACGTGCAACTGGCCTTGCTACGCGCACCGGGCATCTACGCCGCCGACCGCTTGCCACGCACGCGGATCGAGCGCGGCGAGCCGGCCATCCAGTCAACAGAAGATAGCTTCACCAATCACATCCATGCCGACGATCTGGCCCATGCGATCTGTCTTGCCTTGTTTCGTGGCAAGCCGCTGCGGGTCTACAACGCTTGCGACGATGCACCGCACAAGATGGGTGACTGGTTTGATACCGTCGCCGACCATCTCGGCTTGCCGCCCCCGCCACGCGTGAGCCGCGCCGAAGCGCAACGCGTGTTGTCGCCCGCCATGTTGAGTTATCTGAATGAATCACGCCGGCTGAAAAACCGGCGTTTGAAGGAAGAACTGCGGGTACGTTTGCAGCACCCGACCGCAAAACTTAACTAGGTCTATTCCAGTCGGCGAGCGAGCCAAAGCAGGTTGATGCCGTCCGGGGCGCAGGAACCGGAATGTACTTACATGTACATGAGGATTTCGAGCACAGGACGGTGCCAACCTGCACAGGCGCAGCCGCCGAATGGGATAGACCTCAGCCGGTCAGCGCCTTGCGTTCCCGCTCCAGCTGCGCCATCAGCCGCTGTAGATTGGCCTCGGCACTACGCGACAGATTGACGAACTGGCAGCCCACCTGGAACTGCAGCCCCATATGCGTGGCGATTGCTCGCTTGGAGCGGATTTGCAAATCAGCCGCCAGCACACCGCCAGCACCGAGATCGAGATGAACTTGTAGCAGCACCATGCCGATTTCGAGCTTGGCTGCATCCTGTTGCGTGGCACGCAAGCCAACGCCGCCGAGCGAGAGATCATGCAGATTGATTTCGAACTTGCTGCCTTCCAGCGAAAACGCCGCTTTGTAGGGTCGCCCGAATGGGGTTTCCAGCCGGAAGAATTCGCGCCGCTGCAGTTTGATCAGGTCATCCGGAAAGTCGGCATAGAACGCCGGCTTGCCCTCGAATTGCGCTTGCGACACGTCATGCAAGGCAAACTGCACCTTCACCCCGTCCGGGGATGCGACAAACAATTTACGGTCTGCCAACAGTAGCGCTTTGTTGGTGTGTTCGCTGCCACCCCAATCGAAGCTGAATGTCCGCTCGCGGATATCGACTTCAAGGATTCGCGTGAGCAGGAACTGGCGGCCTTCGTTGAAATAGACGGTCACGAAATCGCCGCGGTTGGCGAGCTGGCGCAACACGGCACCGATCTCCAGCGGGTTGGTCAGCCGGTACTGGGCAATATCGTCGCCCTCCACAATCGGGCTACTCGCCGATGGTGCCTGTCCGTCTGAATTTTGCGCTTGGTCGCTCATGATGCCTTCAACAACTCACCCAAATCGTGCGCAAGCACTTTCGGGCCTGCACCGTAATTGACTAATACACGCAATTTACCATCGCGATCCAGCAAATACGTCCCTGCGCTGTGGTCCATCGTGTAATTGGCACCTTCGCCCTGCTTCTGCGCAATGACCTTGTATTGCCCCTCGACCTTTTCCACATCGGCTGGCGAGCCAGTCAGACCAATGAAACGCTTGTCGAACGCCGGCACATATTGCGACAACACGGCCGTGGTATCGCGCGCCGGATCGACCGTCACGAACAGCACCTGAACCTGATCGCTCTGTATGCCGAGCTGTTGCAGTGCGACCTTCATTTCGCTCATCGTGGTCGGGCAGACATCGGGGCACTGGGTGTAGCCAAAGAACAAGGCGACGACCTTGCCTTTGAAATCCGACAACTTACGTACCTGGCCAGTATGGGCGGTAAGCTGGAAATCGCCGCCGAAATCGACCCCGGTCAGATCGGTGCCGTCAAAACTGGGGCGTGAGCATGCGGCCAGCAAAGCCAGCATTAGCAACACACCCCATTTTCGCAATAAACGTCGCATCGTTAATCCGTGCCAGCTCAGAACCGGCAATGTGTCAGTTTGGAACCGCGGATGATTCACCGCAAGCGCCATCATCAATAAAGCTGACATTACGCCAGCATAAAGCCCGTTGCAATGCGTCAGGAGCAAACGGGATTTCGGCCAACAGGGGCGCACCGAGGTGAGCCGTCAAATAGCCAAGGTTTTCTGCATAACGACTCATTGCCGGATCGATCTGATTGGCAATCCAGCCGACCAACGGCAACCCGCTCGCCCGGATCGCATGCGTGCTCAGCAGAGCATGATTGATGCATCCCAACCGCATACCGACCACCAGGATCACCGGCGCGGCGAGCTTCACCGCCAGATCGGCCATGCTTGCTTCATCCGATAGCGGGGCCAGCCAGCCTCCCGCCCCTTCGACCAACAATATATCGGCCAACGGTGACAGCTGATCGGCGCAGCGCGCCAGGTGGTCGAGCGAAATCGTCACGCCGGCTTCGCGTGCAGCCAGATGCGGCGATATGGCTGGCTCGAAACGATAGGGATTGGTCAGCTCGACCGGGGCATCGACATTGCTTGCGGCGCGGTGCGCGGCGACGTCGGCATTCCACAATGTACCGTCACGCCACTCACAACCAGAAGCCACTGGCTTCATCGCGACCACCTGCTTGCCCGCCGCCGCAAAAGCACGCAGTAATTGGCTGGTGGCAACGGTCTTGCCAATATCGGTATCAGTGCCGGTAATGAAGTAGCGCCCTGCGTCCATGATGGTCATGACGAAGAGGAGCGCGGTCGGAATTCGATGATTTGCCGGCCATCCGGCAGCGTTGTCGCGGGCTTGGCCTCAGGTTTCCACGCATGGCCGTAGACGACCTCGTAACTGCATGGCAACACGCCATCGCGCCGGAATGCCTCGTACTGCGCCAAGACCTTTTGCCAAGCGGTCTTGCCCATCATGCCTTGCCGACGACCATGCGTGAGGTTGTGCGCGCCAATGCCTTTCAGGTCATCCATCACGCCGCGTACGTCGGCATAGGTCATGGTGAGCATTTCCATATCCATCACGGGCGTGGAAAGGCCGCCATGCACCAGAGCATCACCGAGGTCGTGCATATCGATGAACTGGTTCACGTGGCTGTTGCCGTCGATACCGGCAAAGGCGGCGCGCAGCTCTTTGAGCGTATCCGGCCCGAGCGTCGAGAACATCAACAGCCCACCCGGCTTGAGCACGCGGGTGAATTCGCGAAAGGCGGCATCCGGTGTATTGCACCATTGCAGGGTCAGGCTCGACCAGATCAGATCGACCGAGGCATCGGCCAGTGGCAGCGCTTCGATATCGCCACAGATCTGCACGGGCTGGCGGCCGCGCAAACGGTTGAAGAGTTGCTTGAAACCACCAGCGTGCTTGGCACGCGCCACCTTAAGCATGGCTGGTGCGAGATCCAGCTCGATCAGCTGGGCATCCGGGTAGCGGGCCTGCAAGGTTTTACCCATGTAGCCGGTGCCGCAGCCGGCATCGAGCACCATCAGCGGCTGAACCTTGATGTAGTCAAGCCGCTCGGCCATGCGATCGGCGACTTCGCGTTGCAGCACGGCAGCGGCATCGTAGCTGTGCGCGGCGGCGTCAAAGCTGGCGCGGATCGCGGCTTTGTCGGTGTAGAACGATTCGTTGCTGGCCTGACTCATGCTGGTTTCTTGCCGAACTTCTCACGCATGGCGCCGGTGACGACCGGAATGAACGAAATGACGACGATGGCAATCACTAGCACCGACAAATTCTTGCGGATGAATTCAACGTTGCCGAAGAAGTAACCCAGCGTGACCAGCCCGCCCACCCACAGCGTCGTGCCGAAGACCGAGAAAGCCAGGAATCGCAGGTAGGGCATCTCACCCACGCCAGCCACGAAAGGCGCGAAGGTGCGGATGATCGGCAGGAAACGCGCCAGCGTCACGGTTTTGCCGCCGTGGCGTTCGTAGAAGGCATGCGTGCGGTCGAGGTAGTCGCGGCGGAACAGTTTTGAATCGGGGTTGGCGAACAGCTTCTCGCCCAAGGTACGGCCGATCAGATAGTTGGTGCTGTCACCGAGAATGGCCGCGGCCATCATGGAAGCCACTACGATAAACGGGTCCATCTTGCCCAGCGCGGCGACGAGGCCAGCCACGAACAGCAGCGAATCGCCCGGCAGGAATGGCATCACGACCAAGCCGGTTTCGCAAAAGATCACCGCGAACAGCAGCAGGTAGACCAGCGTGCCGTACTGGGTGGCCCAGTCCGCGAGATGAACATCAAGGTGCAGAAATATATCGATCAGGTTGAAAGCCATGACGTGACCCTGTTAATGAGAAAACGCCGACGAGTGAGTCGTCGGCGTATCGATCCATGCGAACAATCTAACGATCAAACAACAGCTTCTTCTTTGACCTTCACCGGCTTGAGCATGTTCTCGCGCGAGACATCGAGCATCAGCAGCAGCGGCGATGCCACCAGTACCGAAGAATAGATACCGAACAAGATGCCGATGGTCAGTGCGGTGGCAAAGCCATGCAGCGCTGGGCCGCCGAACACGAGCATGGACAGCACCATCAGTTCGGTCGAGCCGTGGGTGATGATGGTTCGGCTCATGGTGGCGGTAATCGCGTTATCGATGATCTCCGGCACGCTCTTGCCACGCATTTGCGGCTTGCGGAAGTTCTCGCGAATCCGGTCGAACACGACCACCGACTCGTTGACCGAGTAACCCAGCACCGCCAGCACTGCAGCCAGCACCGTCAGCGTGAATTCCCATTGGAAGAACGCGAAGAAACCAAGAATGATCACCACGTCATGCATGTTGGCGATGATGGCCGACACGGCGAAGCGCCATTCGAAGCGGATGGCGAGATAAACGATGATGCCGAGACACACCAATGCCAATGCAGTCAGACCGTGGCTCACCAGCTCGTCACCCACCGATGGGCCGATGAACTCGACCTTGCGCAATTCGACATCGGCGCGGTCCTTTTTCAGCGTATCGAGCACTTCGTTGGAGAGCTGTGCGCTGGTCTTGGCTTTGATGTTGGGCAGCCGAACCATCACGTCCGTGGTGGTGCCCAGCGATTGCACTTGCGCCTCGCCATACTTGAGCGCATCGACCTTGGTGCGAACCTGCCCCAATTCGATAGCCTGCGCATAGCGCAGCTCCATCACCGTGCCACCGGTGAACTCCACGCCGAAGTTCAGTCCCTTGAAGATCAGGAAGAACACGGCAACGATGAACGTCACCAGCGAGATGGCCGTCGTGAGCCGGCCATAGCTCATGAACGGGATGTCGTGTTTGATGCGGAACAATTCCATGATTCGGTCCCTTATGCCTTTTTGCTGTCCGGCACCCAGATCTGACCGATCGAGAGCGAGGTCAGGCGGCGGCGGTAGCCATAGATCAGGTTGACCAGACCGCGCGAGATGAACACGGCGCTGATGAAGGAGGTGACGATGCCCATGCAGTGCACCCAGGCAAAGCCGCGCACAGCGCCGGAGCCGAAGATCAGCAGCGCAAGACCGGCGATCAGGGTGGTCACGTTCGAATCCAGAATCGTATCCAGCGCGTGCTTGTAGCCGTTGACGATGGCCATATTGGCGGTCATGCCGTTGCGCAGTTCTTCACGCACCCGTTCGTTGATCAGCACGTTCGAGTCAATGGCCATACCCAGTGTGAGCGCGATGGCCGCGATACCCGGCAAGGTCAGCGTGACCCCGAGGATCGACAACCCACCGATCAGCAGCAACAGGTTGGCGGCCAGCGAGAGCGTCGAGACGATGCCGAACACGCGGTAGTAAATCACCATGAAGATGGAGACCGCCAGGAAGCCCCACAGCGTCGAGTGGAAGCCCTTGGAGATATTCTCCTTACCCAGACTCGGGCCGATGGTGCGTTCTTCAACGATGTTCATTGGCGCGGCCAGTGAGCCGGCACGCAGCAGCAGCGCGGTGTCGTTGGCATCCGCCACGGTCATGGCACCGGTGATCTGAACGCGGCCACCGCCAATTTCCGAGTTGATCGTCGGTGCAGTGACGACTTCGCCCTTGCCCTTCTCAACCAGGATCATTGCCATGCGCTTGTGCACGTTGTCGTGCGTGAGCTGGCGGAAGATTTCCGCGCCGGTGCTGTCCAGATCAATGTGAACTGCCGGCTGGTTGTGATCATCGAAACCCGCCTGCGCGCCATTGATATTGTCGCCAGTCAGCTCGACTTCCTT
Source organism: Andreprevotia chitinilytica DSM 18519 (assembly GCF_000711875.1). Classification (GTDB taxonomy): domain Bacteria; phylum Pseudomonadota; class Gammaproteobacteria; order Burkholderiales; family Chitinibacteraceae; genus Andreprevotia; species Andreprevotia chitinilytica. Next base: position 56,023 of record NZ_JONM01000002.1, on the reverse strand, counting down.
GCGCACCAGAATGGGACGGTTCTGACCGTCATGACCACGGTCGTTCATCAGCTCGAAGCCATCCGGCACGTTGCCGTTCAGTGCGTCGGTCAGCTTGGACTGATCATCTTCGACCATGCGCACTTCCAGCGTGGCGGTACGGCCGAGAATATCCTTGGCCTTGGCTGTGTCCTGAATCCCCGGCAACTCGACGACGATACGGCCTTCGCCCTGCTGCTGGATGATCGGCTCGGCCACGCCCAATTCATTCACGCGGTTATGCAGTGTGGTGATGTTCTGTTTGACGGCATCGGACTTCAGTTGCTGCAGCGCGGGTTGGGTGAAGCTGATGACGATCTTGTTGTCATTGGCTTCTTTCACGTCCAGCACTTGCAGCTGCGGGAGCAGTTTACGCACGATAGGGCTGGCAACGTCCACGGTTTCCGCGTCGCGCATTTGCACTTCGACGGTATCCCGCACGCGCTCGACCTTGCCGTAGCGGATTTTCTTGTCCTTGAGATCGCGGCGGATGTCGCCGGCGGTCTTTTCCAGCGACTTGTCGACGGCAGCCTTCATGTCCACTTCCAGCAGGAAGTGCACGCCACCGCGCAAGTCGAGACCGAGGAACATCGGCTTGCCGCCGAGCTTGGTCAGCCAGGACGGGGTTTGTGGCAGCAGATTGAGCGCCACGACGAAATCATCGCCAACAGCGGCCTGGATCGCGTCCTTGGCCTTCAGCTGCGCATCGGTATCCTTGAAGCGCAATTTGACCGAATTGCCATCGAACAGCACGTCTTCCGGCGTCAGGCCGACGGTCTTCACCGCAGCCAATGCGCGGTCTTGCAGCGCCTGGTCCACCTTGGCAGTGGTGCGTGCGCTTGAGACTTGCACGGCCGGGCTTTCGCCAAAGAGGTTCGGCAGCGTATAGAGGAGCGCCGCGAAAAGCATCGCGGCGATCAGCAGGTATTTCCACAAGGGGTAGCGATTCATGAGGCGCCGTCCAGCGAAAAAGGCGGCAACCCAGGGGTTCCGCCTTCTCGTCGTTAATTTACTTATTGTTTTTCAGCGTGCCTTTTTCCAGGCGCTGCGCTACGGCGGCACGCTGGATCAGGATTTCAACGCCATCGGAGAGTTCCAGCGTCAGGTATTGCTCGCTCACCTTGCTGATCTTGCCGATCAGGCCACCGGTGGTCGAAATCTCGTCGCCCTTGGCCAGGGCGTCCAGCATGGCCTTCTGTTCCTTGGCGCGTTTTTGTTGCGGACGGATCAGCATGAAGTAGAACAACACGAAGATCACGACCATCGGCGCGAACTGCATGAAACCGGCTGCAACGCCCGGAGCGGCCGCGTCGGCGGCGAAGGCGGTATTGATGAACATCGGTATGGCCCTTTACAGGTCTAAAAACAAAGCCGCCCATTCTAGCCCGCGAACCTGGCGAAATCCACAACGGGCCGACGGCAAGCGCAATGATTACGCCGCGAGTTGCCAAGGAGCAACCGCAGCGCGAGAAAAAGCCGGCATCGCTGCCGGCTTTATGAAGGCAATGCCCGCTAGCGCCGTCGCATCAAACACCCGGCAACAGCATGGTGTGTTCCTTCTGCACTGCTTGCAGCGCTTCCGGCTTTAAGCCCAAGACCTTGAGCAGCGTCGGTGCAACCTGGGTGGTGCTTACCGGCGCATCGATCGCGGCTTGTTGCAGGCCCGGCTTGGACAGCAGCAGCGCGACATGACGATCTTCCTCACCGAAGCCGCCGTGCTCGGCGATCTTCTTGCCGCTGGTGTAGATCACACCCGGCTTCACCTGGATGACCAGGTCCGGCGCACGCGAATCATGCGCGGCGCTGGCAAAACCGGCCGGCAGATCCATGCCCGAATACACCTTCTGCACACCGAGTTCATCGGCCTTGGCTTGAATGGCCTCGGCAACGGCAGCAGCCTTGGATTGGTCTTTCAGCCAGATCAGGCCGACGTCATCCAGCGTTTCCTTGGCGATACCACCCGGCACCACGCTTTCGATCCGGGCCAACAGTTGTTTGCCGGCGATCTTGCTCAGCTTGGTCTTGTCGATCGGTGCTTGGCCATGTTTAGCAGTCAGCACGATCAAGGTGCTGCTGTAGAGATTGCGCGCCTTCAGCGCCGAAACGATGCGGCCAAGCGATTGGTCGATGGCAGAGAGCGATTCGGCAATCGCCATGCCCGGCGTGCCGTTGGCGTCCTTGTAGCCATCGCCGCTCTTCTGGGCCACGCTCAGGTTCTGGTAATTGAGGCCAAACAGCACCGGCGTGCCGAACGGACGGGTGCCGCTGCTATCGAAACCGTTGATCTGGTTGATGACGGCTTGCGCCTTCAGATCGTCGTAGCCGGGGAAGATCGACAGGGTTTCGCCCATGGCCGAGATTTCGAGGTTGTACGGATCATCCACGCCATTGCCGCTCGGGCCTTTGACGAAGTCATACGCCAGATGCTTGTCCGACCAGGCAGTCAGGCCACCGGCATCCTTCACCACTTCGAACACGGTATTCACGCGCAGGAAATCGTGCGGGTAGACCGGCTTGCAGCCCTTGGCGGGATTGCGCGGCAGCTTGGCTTCATCCAGACCGCCACCGCCATCAAGCGCCTTTTCATCGCGATTGATCGAGCCATCGAACACCACTTCCGCGCCACGCTGGCTGCAGTCGGAACCGGCCGGAGACAGGTTGCGGTCGTAGCTGTCGTCGTAATAGACGCCGGTGCTGGCCGGCGTGCCACCCGCGATCAGTGCGAGCAGGCCGGGAAAGGAGTCGGACGGAGTCGGCGTATTCGCGCCGTTATAGGTGATGCCAGAGCGGCTCAGTGCGGCCATGGTCGAAGTCGGATGATCGGCGACGAAGCGGGCCAGGTCTTGCTGGTGCATGCCATCGACGCTGATCAGCAATACGCGCTCGGCACGCACTGCGCTGGTTGCCGTGACTGGCGCGGTGGTCGTCGAAGCAGTCTTGTGTTCTGTGGCACAGCCGGCCAGCGCAACGGCCAGCAAGCCTGCGATCAAGGTGGTCTTGTAATGCATGTTGCCGATCTCCCGATATTTTTAAATGGCTGGAAACCGGCGAGCATGCATACGTTAAGTGACAGGCATATATAAGTAGTGTGACAAGGCGGTCGCCCGTAGGCCAACCCAGGGATGCATAGCAGCAAAGAACCGCGCGGGATCAAGCTAAGTCACCCTCTCCTTCAAGGAGAGGGCCGGGGCGAGGATGGACTACCCCTCCCTTGCATCAGCGCCGAGCAACAAAGGTTGGCGCGGGGGTTTCGGGGATCGAGTGTCTGAGGGCCTTGGCCCGAGTTTTCGATTCCCGCCCGCGACAACCTTTGTTGCTCGGGAACCCTGAGCTTGCGAAGGGCGGTGATGAGGGTCGCCTTTCTTGGCTTACTTTCTTTGGCGAGACAAAGAAAGTGAGTCGGCCCGCGGGACGAACTCCCGCTTGTAATGCTTTTATCCGCGCCAAAGGCGCATAAACACCAGTGGAGCGAGCTTGCTCTCGATACTAACGGCTGAACGACGCGATGCAATCGCGAGCAAGCTCGCTCCTACATAAAACGTATCAATCCACCCCGCGTGCCCGCTCCTGATGGAACTGCGCCACATGCGCCGTAAAGCGGTCAGCTTCAATCGCCTCGCGCATCTCGCGCATGATCACCTGGTAGTAGTGCAGGTTGTGGATGGTATTGAGCTGCGAGCCAAGAATCTCGCCAGCGCGGAACAGGTGATGCAGATAGGCGCGGCTGAAGTTGCGGCAGGTATAGCAGTCGCACGACTCATCCAGCGGACGCGTATCGAGCCGGTGCTTGGCGTTCTTGATCTTGATGTCACCGTAGCGTGTGAACAGCATGCCGTTACGCGCGTTGCGGGTCGGCATCACGCAATCGAACATGTCGATGCCCTGGCTCACGCCGAACACCAAGTCTTCCGGCGTGCCGACACCCATCAGGTAACGCGGCTTGTTCACCGGCAATCTCGGCGCGGTATGCGCCAGGATGCGCGCCATGTCTTCTTTCGGCTCGCCCACGCTCAGGCCACCGATGGCCATGCCGTGGAAACCAATGTCATCCAGCCCGGCGAGCGATTCGTCGCGCAGGTCTTCATACATGCCGCCCTGCACGATGCCGAACAAGGCATTCGGGTTCTCGCGGGCGGTGAATTCATCCTTGGAGCGCTTGGCCCAGCGGTAGGACATGCGCATCGAATCGGCCGCCTGCTTGCGGTCGGCCGGATACGGCGTGCATTCGTCGAAGATCATCACGATGTCGGAATTGAGCACCGTCTGGATCCGCATCGATTCTTCCGGCGTCAGCAACAACTTGTCGCCGTTGATCGGGCTCTGGAATTTCACACCGTGCTCGGTGATCTTGCGCATCGCGCCCAAGCTGAACACCTGGAAGCCGCCGGAGTCGGTGAGGATGGGTTTGTCCCAGCCCATGAAGGCATGCAAGCCGCCGAATTTCTCGATCACGTCGAGACCGGGACGCAGCCACAGGTGGAAGGTGTTGCCGAGGCAGATCTGCGCGTTAATCTCGGTCAGATCGCGCGGCGTCATCGCCTTGACGGTGCCGTAGGTGCCGACCGGCATGAAGACTGGTGTTTCCACCACGCCATGATTGAGCGTCAACGTACCGCGACGCGCATCGCCGCTGGTGGTTTTGAGTTGGAATTGCATGAGAGTTGATCGTCCTGTTCTGCAAACCGGAGGACAGTCCGGCGCGGCCGCAAGGGTAGCAGAAAGGACGTGGAATCGGGCGGAGGCACGCCGGGCGGTGGCCCCGATATATTGAACAACCGTACCGCAGCACCGTAGGGCGGGTTAGCCTTCGCGTGCGAAGCTTGCTTCGCTCAGCTACAGGCGTAACCCGCCGCATGCGTGTGATTCGCCGTAGAGGTTCGGCGGGTTACGCAGCAAGCTGCTAACCCGCCCTACACGACTACGATGCGACCCGCACCACGATCTTGCCGAAGCCGCCGCGATCCAGATGCGCCAAAGCCTTGGGCAGATCGGCGAACGCATATTCGGCATCGATCACCGGCTTGATGCCGATGCGATCAACCGCCTGCACCAGGTCCTCGAGCGCGCGCCGATGGCCGACGCTGATACCCTGCAAAGTCAGCCGCTTGGCCAGGATCGGCCGATAGACCGGGTTCTCGATCTTGCTTTCATCCAACACCCCGACTGCGGAGATTCGGCCACCCGGCGCGGTCGCCCGCACCGATTGCGCGAGGTTGTCGCCGCCCGCCATTTCCAGCACATGATCCGCGCCGCGACCGTCGGTAAGCCGCAAGACTTGTTCGGCCCAATCCGGGTGGGTTCGCCGGTTGATGCCATGCACCGCGCCCAGCGCCTTGGCGCGAGCCAGTTTTTCATCGCTGCTGGACGTCACGATCACCCGTGCGCCGTGCGCCACCGCCAGTTGCACGGCAAACAATGCGAAGCCGCCCGTCCCCTGGACCACGATCGTCTGGCCGGCATGCAGCCTGCCGGTCTCGACCAGCGCGAACCATGCCGTCAAGCCCGCACAAGTCAAGGTGCTCGCCTCGGTGTCGTTCAGCGTCTGCGGCGCACGCACTACATCCTCCTGTGGCAGTACGACGTACTCGGCCAGCACGCCCTGCAACGTACTGCCCAAGGCCTCCACGCCGAACGGAGCCGCGCCATCAAACCATTGGCTCCAGAAGGTGCTGATTACCCGCTCGCCCACATTGACGCGACTCACGCCAGGACCAGTCCCGACCACCTCGCCCGCCATATCGGATCCGGGCGTATGGGGCCATTTCAACGGCATGCCCATGCCACTGGCAACGATCAGCTTGTCGCGAAAGTTAATCGACACCGCCGACACTTTCACCAGCACTTCGCCCGGGCCGGGCTGCGGAATCGGCGCGTCATCCAGCGCAAGGTACTGCGCGCCATAGTCCTTCATCACCCACCGTTGCATCGTCTTGCTCATGATTGTTGTCCTCTCTGGTTGATCCGCCCGTTGCCGGGCTAGTAACAACAGCATAAAGACGAAATTTACTCTCCAGTTACGGCAATTTTTCTTATATAAGTAGAATTTATTTCACCAATACCAAGAGACGCAACATGACAGACCGTCTTAGCGGCATTTCCGCCTTCGTCGAAGCGGTGGAGGCCGGCAGCTTTGCGCTGGCAGCGCAACGACTGAACCTGTCGCGCTCGGCGGTGGGCAAGACCATCGCCCGGCTGGAGGCACGCCTGGGGGTGCGGCTGTTTCACCGCACCACCCGCAGCCAGCGGCTGACCGATGACGGGCAGGCGTATTACGAACGCTGTTTGCGTGCATTGGGCGAACTGGAAGCGGCAGAGGCCGCGCTGGATGACGGCCGGCGCGAGCCGACCGGCCGGTTGCGCATCACCATGCCGGTGCTGTTCGGGCGGCGCTGCATCACGCCTATCCTGCTGGAGCTGGCGCAGCGCTATCCGCAACTGGCGCTGGAAGTGCTGTACAGCGATCAGCGCGCCAATCTGATCGAGGAAGGGATCGATCTCGCCATCCGCGGCGGCGATTTGGCCGATAACAGCGGCTTGACGGCGCGGCGGCTTGGCACACAACACATGGTCGTCTGCGCCTCGCCGGCGTATCTGGCGCAACATGGCCGGCCCCACACGCTGGCCGACCTCGATCAGCACACCGGCATCACCTATGTCCGGGCCGGGCTGCCGGTGCCGTGGCGATTTCGCACCGCCGATGGCGGCATCGAAGAAGTGAAGATCCGCAGCCGGCTTGGTCTCAACGATATAGAGGCGATCTGCGATGCGGCCACTGCCGGGATCGGCCTGGTCTGGATGCCGGGTTGGCTGGTTGCCGAGCGGATACGCAATGGTTTGCTCGTGCCGCTGCTGGAAGACGTACCCGGTTACGGCATCGCCTTGCACGTCGTCTGGCCGCAAAACCGCCACTTGCCGTCACGGGTGCGGGTGGCGATTGATGCGTTGGTGGAGCAGGTTCCGGCGATGTTGAGCCGGGGTGCGGGTTGAGTTGAATTGGGTTGCTAGTGGTATCTAGTAGCCCGGACGACATAGTCGGCGGATGCCGCCCTGCGAGTTGCAACCGGCGGGGGTAGCATCGCTTCAAGGATCACCCGGCCGAAACCAAGTCACATTGCAACCCCGGCCGGCAAAGCCGTCCGGGCTACGAAGCCGCCGGTTCCAGCAACATCGCATCACCGTAGCTGAAGAAGCGGTATTCATTCGCCACCGCATGCGCATAAGCTGCGCGCATCGTCTCGAATCCGGCGAAGGCCGACACCAGCATCAGCAATGTCGACTTGGGCAGGTGGAAGTTGGTGATCAGCCGATCGACCACACGGAATTGATAGCCCGGCGTGATGAAGATATCGGTATCGCCTTCCGGCTCCGCCAGCACGCCCTGTTGCGAGGCCGCCTCCAGCGCACGCAACGAGGTGGTGCCAACCGCAATCACCCGTCCGCCGCTGGCCTTGGCGGCTTGCACTGCTGCAACGGTCGCGGCCGGAATCGAATAACGCTCGTGGTGCATCACGTGCTCAGCGATGCTGTCCACGCGCACCGGCTGGAACGTCCCCGCGCCGACATGCAGCGTGAGAAACGCCGTGTTCACGCCCATATTGCGCAATTGCGCCAGCAACTCGTCGGTGAAATGCAGGCCGGCGGTTGGTGCCGCCACCGCGCCGGGGTCACGGGCGTAGACGGTTTGGTAGCGCTTGGCGTCTTCCTCATCGGGCGTGTGAGTGATGTAGGGCGGCAGCGGCAACTGGCCGGCGGCATCCAGAATATCCAGCACGCTTTGTTCTGCAGCGAACTGCAGCAAAAACAGGTCGCCCTGCCGCTCGACCATCTCCGCCTCGAAACCGCCGTTGAAAATCAGCTTCATGCCCGGCTTGGGCGCCTTGCTCGCCCGTATGTGCGCGAGCGCGCGGTGTTGATCGAGTACACGTTCGACCAGCGCCTCGATCTTGCCACCGCTGGCTTTTTCGCCAAACAACCGCGCCTTGATCACCTTGGTGTCGTTGAACACCAGCAAATCGCCGGCCCGCAGAAAACGCGGCAAATCGCGGAAAAAGCCGTCTTCCAGCTTGGCGCCATCAACGTGCAGCAAACGGCTCGCGCCGCGCACGTCGGGTGGAAACTGGGCAATCAGATGATCGGGCAGAAAATAGTCGAAATCGGAAACTTGCATGGGATTCGTGTAAGGAAGCGGCGTAAAAAATCAACGCAAAAAGTGGTAAATCATCGGCGTTTAAAACAGCTCGAAGTATACCCTTTGGGTATAGCGCGAACGCCCGGAATGCTTGGCGAAGCTCATTTTTAAAACAGCTGTTTTAGCTGAATTTTGCCGGGAATTTCGTCGAAATTGCTGGACAACCCCGACAATGCGGCGGCAAACTCCGGCCGATTACAGGAGACGACAACGAGAGGTGAGCAATGTCCGGCACCCGCAAGATCCTGGTATTGCACGGCCCGAACCTGAACCTGCTGGGGCTGCGCGAACCGCAGCATTATGGCGCAGATACGCTCGATGCAATCAACAACAGGCTCGTCGCCCAAGGCAATTCCGCCGGGGCCGTGGTCGAGACATTCCAGTCCAACCGCGAGTATGAGTTGATCGAACGCATTCACGCCACGTTCACCGATCAAACCGACTTCATCATCATCAACCCGGCCGCGTTCACCCATACCAGCGTGGCGTTGCGTGATGCCTTGGCAGCCGTCAAGAAGCCGTTCATTGAAGTCCATCTCTCCAATGTGCATGCACGGGAAACGTTCCGGCATCACTCGTTCTTTTCCGATCTCGCCATCGGCGTGATCTGCGGTCTGGGTGCCAAGGGCTATGAATACGCCCTCTCCCACGCCATCGCCTTCAAGACGTCCTAGGTCGACGTCGTTCCCCCAAAAATTCGCTTCAAGCAAATACCCAAGAGGATTGCCGTATGGATCTGCGTAAACTCAAGAAACTGATCGATCTGGTCGAAGAGTCCGGTATCGCCGAACTGGAAGTGACCGAGGGCGAAGAGAAAGTCCGCATCACCCGTGTCAATCAGCAAGCTGCACCCACCTATTTCCAGCAAGCGCCGATGCAATATGCCGCGCCTGCCGCTGCCGCCCCTGTAGCTGCCGCCGCTGCCGAAGCCCCCGCTGCCAACGCACTGCCGGAAGGCTTTGTCGTCAAATCGCCGATGGTCGGCACCTTCTACCGCGCACCGAGCCCGGGCGCGAAGAACTTCCTTGAGATGGGTCAATCGGTCAATGTCGGCGATACGCTGTGCATCATCGAAGCGATGAAGCTCCTGAACGAAATCGAATGCGACCACGCTGGCACCATCAAGGCAATCCTGGTCGAGAACGGCCAGCCGGTCGAATACGGCGAACCGTTGTTTGTGATTGGGTGAGGAGTCAGGAGTGAGGCGTGAGGGGTTCAACCCCACGCCGCATTTTCACCTCACACCTAACCCCTCACTCCTCACGGGCAAAGCCATGTTTGAAAAAATCCTTATCGCCAATCGCGGCGAAATCGCCCTTAGGGTGCTGCGTGCCTGCCGCGAAATGGGCATCAAGACCGTGGTCGTCCACTCCGAGATCGACCGCGAAGCCAAGTATGTAAAGCTCGCCGACGAATCGGTCTGCATCGGCCCGAACCCGTCGCCGCAGAGCTACCTGAACATGGCCGCGCTGATCTCGGCGGCCGAAGTCACCAACGCCAATGCCATCCACCCCGGCTATGGTTTCCTGTCTGAAAACGCTGACTTCGCCCAACGCGTCGAAGAGTCCGGCTTCGCCTTCATCGGCCCGCGCCCGGAATCGATCCGCCTGATGGGTGACAAAGTCTCGGCCAAGGACGCCATGAGGAAGGCTGGCGTGCCGTGCGTGCCGGGTTCGGATGGTGCCTTGCCGGAAGACCCGAAGGAAATCCTCGCGACTGGTAAGCGCGTTGGCTACCCGGTCATCATCAAGGCTGCCGGCGGCGGCGGTGGCCGCGGCATGCGCGTGGTGCATAACGAGGAAGAGCTGCTGCGCTCGGTCGAAATGACCCAGTCCGAAGCCGGCGCCGCGTTCGGCAACCCGACCGTGTACATGGAGAAATTCCTCCAGAACCCGCGTCACATCGAAATCCAGATTCTGGCTGATGAACACGGCAACGCCATCTATCTAGGCGAGCGCGATTGCTCGATGCAGCGCCGCCACCAGAAAGTGATCGAAGAAGCGCCGGCACCGGGTATTACCGATGCCCAGCGCAAGAAGATCGGCGAAAGCTGCGCCAAGGCCTGCCGCGACATCGGCTACCGTGGCGCGGGTACGTTCGAGTTCCTGTTCGAGAACGGCGAGTTCTATTTCATCGAAATGAACACCCGCGTGCAGGTTGAACACCCGGTCACCGAACTGATCACCGGCATCGACATCGTGCAAGAGCAGATCCGCGTCGCTGCTGGCCTGCCACTGCGCTACACGCAAAAAGACGTGAAGCTCAAAGGCCACGCGATCGAGTGCCGGATCAACGCCGAAGACCCGCTCAAGTTCGTGCCGAGCCCCGGCCGGATCACCACGTATCACGCACCGGGCGGCCCGGGTGTACGCGTTGATTCGCACGTCTACCAAGGCTATTTCGTCCCGCCCAACTACGACAGCATGATCGGCAAGATCATCACCTACGGCGATACCCGTGATCAGGCGCTGGCCCGGATGCGGATTGCGCTGTCGGAGATGGTGGTGCAAGGCATTCACACCAACATCCCGCTGCACCAGCAGTTGTTGCTCGATGCCGAGTTCGTCAAGGGCGGCACCAGCATCCATTATCTGGAACACAAGATGCCGGAGATTCGTGCCGTACTCGAAGGTCTGACTTGATCGGACCAGCTTGAGATACAGCAATGAAACAAGGGGCGGCAACGCCCCTTGTTTCATTTCAGCGCCCACCCTTTTCCGCGTGGACTGCCACCATGCGACAATCCGCCCCATTCACCGTTTTCGAGAATTCCCATGTCCTGGACTGAACTGCGCATCACCACCGACTCCAAACACGCCGAAGCCCTCTCCGACGCGCTGTTCGATCTGGGCGCACTCTCGGTCAGCATCGAAGATGCGGCAGCTGGCACCTCCGCCGAAAAACCGATCTTCGGCGAACCGGGCGAGCCGGTGGATCAGATGTGGGATCACAGCATCGTGGTGGCGCATCTGGGTGACGATATGGACGCTGCGCTCACCGTCGCAGCCGCCGCCAATGCCGCCGGTATCGATCACCCCGCCTTTGAAACCGTCACCGTCGAAGAGCAGGACTGGGTCCGCCTGACCCAATCGCAATTCGATCCAATCCCGATTTCCGCCCGCTTGTGGATCACGCCAACCTGGCACGAATCGCCCGACCCGGCCGCCATCAATATCGCCCTCGATCCGGGCCTGGCCTTTGGCACCGGCAGCCACCCGACCACCAAGCTGTGCCTGCAATGGCTCGATGCCAATATCCGCAGTGGCGAAACGGTGCTCGACTATGGCTGTGGTTCCGGCATCCTCGCCATTGCGGCGAAGAAGGTCGGCGCGGGCGAAACGCATGGTGTCGATATCGATCCGCAAGCGATGGTCGCCAGCCGCCAGAATGCCGAGCAGAACGGCGTGGACATCGCCTTCTTCCTGCCAGATGCCGCACCGACTGGCGAATATGATGTCGTTGTCGCCAACATCCTCACCAACCCGCTCAAGGCCCTCGCGCCGATGCTCGCCAGCCGCGTCAAACTGGGCGGACGGATTGCACTGTCCGGCATCTTGTCCGAGCAGGCCGATGACATCATCGCGATCTACGGCCAATGGTTCGATTTCGTCCCGAAAGCGGAAGAAGATGGCTGGGTTTGCCTGTCTGGCACCAAGCGGATCTAAGCAATTTGCGCACTGCCTGTAAGCAGCGCGGCGAAATCCGTTAGAAATCGTCTAGAATCGGCGCCATGGCCCTCGTCACCCGCTGCCCCAACTGCCAGACCGCCTTCAAGGTCAACGATGCGCAACTCGCTGCGCATCGGGGCAAGGTGCGCTGTGGCAAATGCGCTTTCGTCTTCAATGCGCTCGATTGCATTGAGCGTGAGCGACCGGTTGCACCGGTCGACGAACCAACGCCACAGCCGGCTCAGTCGCAAGCTCCCCAGCATGCATTGGCACCGCAAGCGCCACCAGCCCCCGTTGTTACGCCAGTGGCGGCGCCCGTTCCGGCCGCACCGACCCCCTCCGTATTTGCAGCGCCCGCGCCCAAGCCGGAACGGCCAGCGCCCCCACCCGAAACACCTGCCCCGGCCCCAACGCCTGTGGCAACGCCAATTGTTGCTGTGCCGCCACCCGCTGAACCTGAAGCAGAACATCCCGCCACGCCAGCCCCGGCACTCCCCGCACACGAGCCAGAAATAGCGGCCGAAGCGGTTATGCCAGACGAAGTCGAAGTCGCCCATCCAATCGAACTGGAAGCGCCAGTAGCACTTGCCTCAGTAGCAATGGAAGAACCGGCCGCTGAACCAACAGCCAGCCCGGTCGCTACTGAATCGGAGCCTGTCGCCGCAATCGCCGAAGACAATGCCGACGAAATCATCGAGCTCAATGCCAATACGGAAAATTGGGGTAACAACGACGCCCAACACGCCCGCCATGAGCCGATCTACCAACCGATCCGCACGGCGGAAGACGATGCCTTGCTGGAGTTGCCCAAGCCTCGCTCGCCTTGGCGCTGGGCGTGGCTGCCACTGATCGCGCTGGCCCTGTTCGCGCTGCTTGTTCAGGTGGGTTACACCTACCGCACCATGCTCTCGACCGAGCTGCCTTGGCTGCGTCCCCATTACCAGCGCATTTGCGCACGCCTTGGCTGCGATCTGCCCTTGCCGCGCAATGCCGACTTGCTGCGCCCGGACTACTCCGAGCTGACCTTCGTGCCCGGCCACGGTGATCTGATCCAGGTGACCGCCAGTGTGCGTAATCTGGCGGAATATGAGCAGGCGTTGCCGATGCTGGAGCTGACCCTGACCGATGACCACGATCAGGTCGTCGCCAAAAAGGTCTTCTCGGCCCGCGACTATCTCGTTCCCACTGAGGCCCACCGCACGCAATTCCCGGCCGGGGATGAGGTGCACGCCTACTTGCAGCTCGACGTGGGCGAGCTCAAATCCACCGGGTACTCGCTGTATTGGTTCTATCCGTAAGAGCCTGTTTACGATCTTTCAGTTATGCGCCTGCGGCGCGGTTTTAAAAGCATTACAGCGCGTTCCGCCGCGCGGCCGGGGAAAGGACTTTGTCTCGGGCTGTACATTTCCCTTGGGCCCTCTCCACTCCAAAGGCGACCCCCGCTGGGCGCCTCTGGCTGAACGAAGCAAAGCTTCGCACGCCACGGGCTACCCTCGGTCGGTCCGCTCTGATGTGAGTAACTCCTAAGGTCTCGCGACACTCCCTCGGCGCTGAGCGAAAGGGGGAGAAAAGCGCGCAGTGCAACCATAGTAGAAACGAAAGCGGCACCATGTTTGCGAAGTCTGTTGTTTTGTAGGGCGCAATCCCCGCAGGGCATTGCGCCGCATCTGCTCACTGAACCGACCTCTCAAAAGATCGTAATCAGCCTCTGAGCTACTGCACCCATCTGCCGCGTAAGTGGTCGCACGACAATGGCATGTCCGCTTGTTTTCGGAACATCGCCATCCATACTGAAACATCCCGTACAGAACATGAGGTTGGTTCCATGGCTACCGTCACGCTCAATGGCACGCCGGTCAATGTCGGCGGGCATTTCCCGCGCGTCGGCGAACCCGCACACAGCTTCCTGCTGGTCGATGCACAGCTACAAGACGTGCCACTGTCACGCTTTGTCGGCCGGCGCAAAGTGCTCGCTGTCATCCCCAGCATCGACGCCGCCATCGGCCTCACCATTGCCCGGCGGCTGGAAGGCATGGCGGAGTTGTTCGACAACACCGTCGTGCTGGTCATCTCGGTCGATACCCCGTATGCACTGGCCCGCACGCTCTCGCTGGAAAACCTGCGTCGGGTTCAACTGCTGTGCACTTTACGTGGCCGTGACTTCCACAAGGATTACGGCGTGATGATCACCGATGTGCCGCTATCCGGACTGATGGCCACCGCGCTGATCGTGCTGGATGTGGACGACACCGTGCTGCACGCCGAACTCGTCAACGACATCAACAGCGAACCCGATTTCGACGAAGCCGCCAAACTGCTGTTGCCACCACCAATGCCGAAGACCGAGGTCGAGTAAGTCCCCGAGCGAATCAACCTCCCCACCGCGTTCCCCTTGCGGCGCCAGCCATCAGCGCCGACAATCTGCGCGGTTTCTCTTTGCATGTATCCGTGCAATTCCCTTTCATCTCGATCAAGGAGCAAGTCATGGCGCAAGTCACTCTCGGCGGCAATCCGGTTCAAATCAATGGCGCATTCCCGGCCGTGGGCAGCCAGGGCAAACCGTTCTCCCTCGTCGGCGGCGATCTGGCCGACGTGACCCTCGCCAGCTTCGCCGGCAAGCGCAAGGTGCTGAACATTTTCCCGAGCATCGATACCCCCACCTGCGCCATGTCGGTGCGCCACTTCAATGCCGATGCCTCCAAGCTCGCCAACACTGTCGTGCTGTGTATCTCCGCTGATCTGCCGTTCGCGCAAAAGCGTTTCTGCGGTGCGGAAGGCCTCTCCAACGTCGTCACCCTGTCGACCATGCGCGGTCGTGACTTCCTGGCTGACTACGGTGTCGACATCACCGGTGGTCCGCTTGCTGGCGTCGCAGCGCGCGCCGTCGTCGTACTCGACGAAAACGACAAGGTGATCCACGCTGAACTGGTTGCCGAAATCAAGAACGAACCCAACTACGATGCCGCCCTCACGGCACTGGCCTGATTCCCTTCGTGCTGGCTTCGCACAGTCCGCATTGAACGGGAACAAGCCGTAACGCCGGTGTTACACCGGCCACGCTCTACCGACGGGCAAAGCCGCTACAATCGAACCATTGCGGCCTTGCCCGTTTTCCGCTTTCTGGCGCCATGAAACCCATTCTGCAGTCCGCTCTACTTTCCACGCTGCTGTCCGCGCTGCTCGTTACCGGCACCGCCAATGCCGAAGATGTCCGCATCACCGTGCGCTTTGCCAATCCCGCCTGGAACGGACTGGTCATTCCGCCGGGCCAGCAATGCAGCAAGCTGGGCGGCCAAGGCGCGACCCCGGCGCTGAACGTCTATGACCTGCCGACCGGAACGGCGGCCTTGCTGCTGGAGTTTTCCGAACGCGGCGGCCCGCTGGATGAAGGCGGCCAAGGCGTGCTGCTGTTCAACGTAATGCGCGGCGTCACCAATGCCCAGCTGCCCAGCGTGCCCGGCCAGCAGCCGCTGCCCGCCGGCTTCCAGCTCGCTTCATCACACCGCGGCGAGGGCGCCGCCGGCTACCTGCCCCCCTGCAACAAGGGCAGCCGCTATGTGGTCATCGTGAAAGCACTGGATACGGCCAGCAAGGTGCTCGGCAAGGGGCGGCTCGACCTCGGCAAGCTTTGATGCCGGAGACCTGGCCGGAATGGCCGCTCGACTACTTCCGGCAGCATCCGGCCTACGCCCCCTTGCTGCCGCTGCTGGAACAGTTCCCGCACTTCCCCGCCCTGGATGATCTGGCGCGCTTGCCTGCACCACGAAATACCGCCGGATTACCCATCCGCTTCGTCGATCCCGATTCGCTCACCCACTATTACGAAACCGAAATCGCCGAGCTGGGTCGGGTCGCAACCCGTGCCAACTGGCACGACCTCTTCAACGCCTTGGTTTGGCTCACCTTCCCACGCAGTAAATCCGCGCTCAACAGCCTGCATCGGCGTGTCATGGCTACTGCCACCGACAACGCCCGCGGCCCGGTGCGCGATGCGGCAACCCTGTTCGACGAATGCGGCTTGATCGTCGCCAGTAGCGAGCCGGCGTTATTCACCCGGCAACGCGATCACGCCTGGGACGAACTCTTTATCCAGCATCGGCAAGACTGGGGCACGCGCATCGAAGCAGTCTCGTTCGGCCACGCCAACTACGAAGCATTGCTTGATCCTTTTGCCGGCCTCACCGGCAAGAGCTGGCAAATCCCGGTTTCGCCCGACTATTTCGACTTGCCGCAGGCCGAGCGCATTGCCCATCTGGATGCCCGTATCGCCACGCTCATCGATGGTGGCGAACTCACCACGCCACGCCAATTGCCACCGCTGCCCTACCTCGGCATTCCCGGTTGGTGGCCACAGCAGGATGCGGCGTTTTACGCCAATACGCGTTACTTCCGCCCCCAAAGAAAGCCAGCCTGAACCGGCACGTCACGCTCAGCCGGCAGTTATAATCAGCCGTCATTTTCCTGGCTGCCCGCATGCTTCGGCTTCGCCCCCTTGCCGTCCTTTACCTCGTTCTGATGCTCGCACTGACCGTGCAGGGCTGGGCGCGGTTGTGGCATCAGCAAGGCATGCCGACGGGCAATGCGCTCGCAATGTCGTTTTGCAGCGCGACCGCCAACGCCAGCCTGACCCGGCAACTCCCTGCCCTGCCTAGCGCCCATGAACAATGCCCGGACTGCACCGTTGCCGTGGCGTTCGGCGACGCGCCCCCGGTCTGGCCGTGGATCACGCCGCGCCAGTACCAAGCGGCCTATGCCCTTGCGCTCCTCATCCCCATCGCCCCGCCGCAGAGCCTGCCACGTGATCGGCTCGCGCCACCTCGTGCCCCGCCAGCTCTGGTTTGAACAGCTGATTCCGCTCCCCTCGTCCATCACGAGGCCCGGCCGATCCGCACTGGATACGGCCTGTTCAAACTGGAAACTCTCATGGCTCAAACGCAACCGCGTTTCTATACGCTCGCCTGGCGCTGGCACTTCTACGCCGGGCTGTTCGTCGTTCCCGTTCTGTTGATGCTGGCGCTCACCGGCATCGTCTACCTGTTCAAATCGCAGCTCGACGTGCTGATGTACCGGCAACAGTTGATCGTCGCCGCGCAAGGCAAGACCGTCAGCGCCGACGCCCAACTCGCCACTGTCAAAACCGCCTACCCCGGCTTGCCGGTGAAGAAGTTCGTACCGCCCCCTGCCGCCGACCGCAGTAGTGCCTTCACGCTGGCTCGCGCTGATGGCGGCACGCAAACCATCTATGTCGACCCCTATCGCAACACAGTGCTGGGCGAGATGGACGACAGCAACAATCTGCAAGCCATCGCCAGAAAACTGCACGGCAAACTGCTGCTCGGCAAGGCCGGCGATTTCGTCGTTGAAATGGCCGCGAGCTGGGCGTTGGTGCTGCTCGTCTCCGGCCTCTATCTGTGGTGGCCACGTGGTGGCGGCATCTGGGGGACGTTGCTGCCACGCCTGCGCGCATCCAAACGGATCTTCTGGCGTGACCTGCATGCAGTCGCCGGCTTCTGGGGTGCGCTGCTCCTTGCCTTCATGCTGCTCAGCGGGTTGCCGTGGAGCGGCATCTGGGGCGCGCAATATGCCAAGGTCTGGAGCCGTTTTCCGGCGCAAATGTGGGATGACGTACCGAAGTCGAACCAGCTTGCCGCCAGTCTCAACACCGATGCCGACAAGTCCGTGCCGTGGGCGGTGGAGAACACGCCGTTGCCGCAATCGCATGCCGAGCACAGCGGCGAGCATCACCATGACGGAGCGTCGAGTGCTACGCCAATCACCAGCAACGTCACCTTGGCGCAACTGCAAGCGCTCGGCGAACGCGCCGGTTTACCGGGCGGCTATAGCATCAGCCTGCCCGGCAGCGCAGATGGCGTGTACACCCTCTCGGTCTTTCCGGACGACCCGCGCCAGGAGCAAACCATCCACGTCGATCAATACAGCGGCAAGGTGCTGGCGCAGACCGGCTGGCGCGATTACGGCCTCGTTCCCCGCGCCGTCGAAATGGGCGTGGCGCTGCACGAAGGCAAATTCTTCGGCCTTGCCAACCAGCTACTGATGCTGTGCGCCTGCCTGTTCGTGATCCTGATGTGCGTGACCGGTAGCGTGATGTGGTGGCAACGCCGCCCAACCGGCCGCCTCGGCGCGCCGACCACACCCAGGCAATTGCCGCGCTGGAAAACCGGCACGGCGATTTTTGTGGCGCTGGCGGTGTTGTTCCCGACGGTCGGGATTTCCATCATGGTCATTCTGCTGGCCGATCTGCTGGTGCTACGCCGGCTGGTGCCGCTCAAACGGGCCATCAGTTAGATCAGCTCGCCAGGAACGCCCAACCCCGCATCAGCTCAGGCTGTGTGGGTTTTTATTGGACTTGTCGTGGCATAGCAGCGACCTGACTGAATCACGCTTTCATCCAGTTGCCCACCACCACGCCGCAAATCACATCGTCGTCCTCCAGCACCTGGAATTTTGGTCCCGGCCAATCCGGATTCAGCGGCGTCAGGTAGCAAGCACCGTTTTCATCTCGCTGCAGCTGCTTGAAGGTGAAATCTCCCGCACGCCAGGCAATCACCATGCTCTCGTGCGCCGGCACCTCATCCGGGTCGACAAAAATGGTGTCGCCATCCAGATAACGCGGCCCCATCGAGCCACCACGCACCCGCAGCGCAAAGGCCCTGGCCCCGACCTGCTCTGGGCAGGATAACCACTCCTCGACCTCGATACCGCTCACCGGCACAGCGGATTTGCACCATTCCATGACCTGCGCCCAGGCAATCAACGGCACTGGGTTGCGGATGAGCAGGCTGGATTCACCATCGGAAGCCAGCACCACGTTGTAGGTCGCGGCCGGCTCTTGCGTCGAATGGCCACCCCCGTTGGAAAGCCATTCAGGGCTCACCTGCAGATGGCGGGCGATCTCGGTCGTGTACTTGCTGCCACGGGCATGTTTCGAGAGATCGCACAGATATTGAATCGATTGCTGCTTGATGCCGACGGCCCGCGCCAGCTCACTCTGCGAGACATTTGCATTTTTCATCGCCTGGAGCAGGCGCTCTGTGTACGTCGTGTTCATAGCCGGAATACTACAAACCGTTTTGTTGCCACGTTGACAGTAGTATCTGTATTAATCTACAAATTAATCTGTCGACATTGCAGAAACAGGCCATGAACCACACCAATGCCATGAACAACGCGCGGACACCGATCAGCGTGACCGCAACGTGCCCCGCAACACCACAACCCGCCCGGGCCAATACCGAGTTTTCCAGCGGCTACCTGCACGGCCTGACCGCTGCCCGCGACCTGCTGCTGATCGACCCGACGGGCAACACTTTGAAGAACGCCATCGAAGGCGCGGGGGTGAAGTACTGCGAAGCGTGCCGGGGGATGGCCAGGAATACCTAGATAGCGGGGAGACGCGGCTTTAAGCCGCGTCTCTATTCGTTTGCAGCGCAGTGCTCAAGCCACCACCTTCAGCACCCCACTCATGTCTTCATGGCCGCTGCCGCAAAACACATCGCAATAAAACACCATCTCGCGTGGCTTTTGCGGCGGGATGGTCACCCGCGCCACCATGCCGGGGACGACATCCGTCCGCAATTTCAGATCGGGCAGATTGAAGCCCATCGGCACGTCCGCTGAAATCAGTTCCAGAATCACCGACTCGCCCGCCTTGATCTGGACCACGGATGGCATGTATTCGAAACGCTTGGCCGTGATACGGATGATCCGCTCCGTTGCACCTTGCGCCATTTGCTCCAGCACGACACTACCGGCCAGGGCAGCCGATAGCGTCGCCACTTGCGATAAGAACCCGCGTCGATTCAGCTTAAACATGCGTAGCGCCTCCGGTCACGGCCATCTCGGTCAGCAGGTAGTTCTTCTGCGAATGCGCTTTGGCGACCTCGCGCCAGCCCAAGCCGCGGTACGGCGCGGCAGCATCCCACGGCACCGGCAGGCGCTTGGGCTGAGAGCCCGGTGCGGGCAGTGCAAAGATCAGCGACTTCGCCGCATGGTGTTCGATATGGGCGGTGCGGAAATGATGTTCCTGATGGATATGGCCGTAGAACACGGTGACGTTCTGGTACGGCATCAGCAGCGCCAAGGCAGCATCGCCATCCCGCGTGGCCCAATCCCACTGCGGATAAAGATCGAACAAGGGGCGATGTGTGAACACCACGATACGTGCGTTCTTGTCCTGCTTGGCCAGATCCGCCGCGAGCCACTGCAGCTGTGCTTCGCCAATCCGGGCACTGGGATCGCTCACGTTGTCGAGCACGATGAAGTGCACGCCCTTGTGATCGAAGGTGTAGTGCGTCGCGCCGAAGAACTCGCTGAACGCCTTGCCATTATCGAGCGCGGCGTCGTGCTCACCCGGCATGAAGTGCACCACCGGCACCTTGAGTTGGCTCACGATCTCCTTGAACTGCGCCAGACGGCGGCGGCGCTCTCTGGGGTCATCGGTGGTGTGGGTCAGATCGCCGGTGAAGATCAGGAAATCGGGGACTTGCTCCAGCGCGTTGACCGCCGCCACGGCCTTGGGCAAGGTGCCAGCCGCATCCGGATTGGCCACCGCCCCTTCAAAACCCCAATGGGTATCCGAGAGCTGCACAAAGAAAAAATCCTCTGCCGCCGCCTGCCCGCCGCCTTGCAACGATTGGCCTAAACTGGTGCAGCCCGATACCAAAACCACCCCGCCCATCCCGACCAGCGTGAGGAAATCGCGGCGACTCCATGATTTGTCCATGTTCTTCTCCTTGATTGAGTGAGTGCTCAATCGGGAGAACAGAGGCAACGCGCAATTTATTCCCGGCGACGTGGAATAAAAGCATTGTGATCACGGTTCAAGCTAATGAACGCACTGATAACGGCCCCTATGAATCGATTTGAACAGTTGATCACGCCGCATCTTGGCGTGGCATGGCGCGTTGCCCGTGGCCTGACCCGCAACGATGCTGATGCCCAAGACATATTGCAGGAAGCCTGCATGCGGGCGTTCCGCTATTTCGAGCGTTTTCAGGGCGACGATGCGCGAGCGTGGTTGCTGACCATCGTGCGGCACAGTTTCTACGACAGCCTGCCAGTCGGCCAACCGCTGCAGCCGCTGGACGAAGACGATGAACCGATGGCCGACTGGTCATACAACCCGGAACGACTCGCCGAACGCGCCGAACTGCGTGATGCCGTGAACACCGCCCTGCAAACACTGCCGCCGGCCTATCGCGAAGCCATCGTCCTGCGCGAAATGGCGGATTGCTCCTACCGCGAGATCGCCCATATCTCCGGCACGCCCATCGGCACGGTAATGTCGCGGCTGGCACGCGGGCGGGAGCTGTTATTGCGCGCTTTGACGGCGCAGGAGAATTAGATGATGGATACCCAACATATTGTCGATATGCAGCTCGCCGGCTACATCGATGACGAACTGGGCGCGACCGAACGCGCCACCGTCGACCAACACCTGGCTGAATGCGCGCAATGCCGCCAAGCCCTGGCAAGGCAGGAAACGGCCCATGCACTGTTACGCCAACACGCAGCAGAAACCACTATGCCAGATGGCTTGGCCGCGCGACTCCTGACAGGGCTGCCAGACCGCCCCGCACCTGCACGCACCACCCCAACCTTGGCGTGGTGGCGCAAGCCGTGGGTCGGGCTGAGTTTGGCCGGCGCTGGTGGCACATTGGCAAGCGCGATGCTCGCCGTCTTGCTGGTCTTGCCTGCGATCCACGATCAGACCGCATTGATTGGCGATGACATCCTCACTTCACACGTGCGCTCACTGCAGCCAGGTCACTTGATGGACGTCATCAGCACCGACCAGCACACGGTCAAACCGTGGTTTGCCGGCAAGGTGAGCTTCTCGCCCCCCGTGCTGGAACTGGCCGATGCCGGCTTTCCGCTGGCCGGAGGACGGATGGACTACCTGGCGCGACAGGAAGTCGCCGCACTGGTGTATCGCTACAAGCTGCATGTAATCAATCTGTATATCTGGCCAGCAGACGGCCACCCGGATACGCCTGTTACCCAGCAATCACAACGCGGCTATCAACTCGTGCACTGGCAACAGAACGGCATGGTCTTCTGGGCGGTATCAGATGCGAATGCAGCCGTGTTAACGACATTTGCCAAGCAGATCAGGGAGCGGGCGAGCGTAAAGACCGCGTCCTAGCGCGCTTGAGCGAAACGATGCAAAAAGGGCTTGAAGCGATTCAAGCCCTTTTTAATGGCATATCGGCCCACGGCCGTTCAGCACACAAATTGACACCACGTGTCAGCCGGCGATTTAATGACGGGGACTAACCCGTATACTGCGGCACAAATATGAATACCTATTCCCCAGAGATCAGGTGCATGGACAACAATATCGATTTCGATGCGTTTTTTGAGCAATTCGCAGCCGCCTATTCCCGGCTTGAGGTGGACGGCGTAATGCGCTTTTATGCCTTGCCTTTCAGCACACAAATCACCGGCGAACATAACACCTGGACCGAACAGAACGAGCTGCGCGACACCTTGACCGCGCTCTATGGCTGGTTTGGCGAGCAAGGTTTCCACAATGCGCGTTACACCATCGTCGATCAAAACCAGATCAATGACAAATTAGCCTCTGCCAAACTCAATTGGCACGTAACCAGGAATAACGGCGATGAGGTGCGGTATTTCAATACATACCAAATTGAATTAATTGACGGTGAATGGAAAATCACCTGCATTCATCAATCAGAAGAAGACATGCCTGAACAGTGAATTAGCAGTCGATTTGCCAGAGCGATCCAAGTCAGTGGCTTGTCAGGGGATTGTACGTACCGATGGGTCTGGCACCTTGCAGATCGATCTTGCTGCTAGCGACTGACGGCTGAGGCGAGACCAAAGGGAGCCGCAGTATGGTGTCCACTTCCCCCTGATCGGCCCCTGATCCAGCTTTTTGAACGACAAACGGTTTTCATCTACGAGCCCTCCTGTGTCAGTATTTCTCGCCTGTATGTGTTTTATGTTTGAAAACACATCCTTTCTTACAAAGCAGACGGAAGAAATATGAAAAAAGGTCGGGGGTTTACGCTTATTGAACTCATGATTGTGGTTGCGATCATCGGCATCCTTGCTGCGATCGCTATTCCGCAGTTTTCGCAATACCAGAAAAAGGGGCGCGACAAGGCAGCGCAATCTGATACTCGCAACCTGGTCACTGCTGTGACTGCGAACTCCACGCGATAGCCAAGAACTGTCCATCCGATGCGCCCGGCGCAACTCATACCGCCATGGGTCCCATCAGTGCGTAATTCATGTTTGCAGATGGCGTCTGGCCATTGATAGGTGAGCATGCTGCCCGGCACATTCCCATCGCTGTTGGTCGAACGGCGATACGTATCGCTTGAATTGCACGCAACGGCTGATCTGCGAGAAGACATAACAAAGCCGCCTTCATGGCGGCTTTGTTATGTACGCCACACGACCACGTGGATCAAAGTGCGGTCGGGAATTCCGGCAGCGCCAAGTTTTTGGCATCGCCGTTCAGATTGTCCTTCAAGCGCTGCACAACCTCGTTCAACCACACGTTTGCCTTGGTCAGATAGGCTTTTTGCTTGTCGCTCAGGTGGTCAGGATCCCACGAATCCTCCTTGCTAAAGCCAAGCTGCTCGGGAGCAAAATAGAAGTCGATGGCGAATTTGCTTTGCCGCTCAGCTTTCCGATAAGCGAGCACGACGAACGATGCAGGCGCATTGTCATTCGTGGCTTGAACATCAGACCAAATCTTCCCCAACTTAGTCCCATCTCGCATCACGCCAGACGAAAGATCGATGTAGCTGCATTTCGGGAAGGCACTCGTGGTGCCGTATTGAGCGACAGCGTAGTGCTTGGTGTCTCTGTCGCAATCAGAAAAACCGGATGCATCGACGGAGTTATACAGCCGAGGCGCACCGTAGATGTTAACCATGCCGGTCAACTTGTTTTTATCGGTCCGTGCCAAATAAACATCATGAAACGGGCCATTGTTCCTCACATCTGATTCGCCAAGATCAATCTTCATCTGGCTCGATTTGGCATAGGCAACGGTCCACTCGCCAGCGGGCAACGGCACGATATTCTTACCGAAAAGAATCTGGTTATTAGAGACAACGTCATCTTCTTTCAACTCGCTGATATCGCTTGCAGCGAAACAGACACAAGACACCAACATCAATAGGGACGGCAAAAACGCGCGCATGATTTCTCACGAATAATTAATAAAAATGACAGCAAACAACACGAAGCTCTTCGCAACATTCTTTCAAGAACAAAAAGAAGTGAAGTTTACCGCAACGAACATCCGTTGCGCATGCCCCGCCTGAATCAAACCGGGGGCCTGGAGTGGTTACATGCGGAGAAGCCATATGGACTTCATACGCCTCACCGCAAAGCCAAATTCGCCCCCCAAAGCGCACGAAAATCAGGCAACAAAAAACCCCGCAACACCTATTGTTTGCGGGGTTCTTTGGACTCCACCAGGAAACCCCTGGGAAGTGAGTTTGGTGCCCGAGCCGGGATCGAAGATGACACCTCAAAGCCACATATTTACTACACTTCCTCATTTATATTTTTGAATGTTACCCCCAAAGCTACCCCCACATCTCACTCGTTACCCCTCGCCCTCTCCAACCGTGCGGTTGGCCCTTTCCCTCCTAACCCCGGCATGATGGCGCTAGCCACCGCATAAACAGGCTCTAGGCTCTGTGTTACCCCTGCACCGCTTAAAAACGTCAAAAGCTGACAATGGTCGGTTTCTGCACCCTCCCAGCTTTAGCCCCCCCTATTCCTAAAACCCTCCCCGATAAAGCGTGACTGACCACGCGTTCTGGGGTCGTTAAGCTGGGAAGATTTGATCCCCCCTCCCCCCGACCGAGGTCAGCCCATCGTGACCGTCGCCCCGTGGAAGAGATCGGCGCTCGGGTGATCAGCTGGCAAGGCGATGAAGCAGGCATGCGTCGGTGTGACGATGCGCAGGATGTATTGGCCGGGGTAGGCCAATTGCCAGAACTCGAAACGGTCGGTGATGGGGAGTACATGGTGTCGCACTTGCTGCAGTAGTGCCCGCATCAAGCTGGCATCCTGTTCTGCCAAGCGGCGCATCAGCCATGATCGATCCGCCGTGCTGTAGTCGTCATGTTCGGCCACCTGCAGGGCAATCTCTCGCCACAGCGCCCATGCTTCCGCCGTCAAATCTGCAGCGCGGGGGATTTCCTGCGGGCTAGCCGCCAGCGTGGTGAGGTTCGGGGGTAGCGTATTTGGGGTGTCACTGGTGTTACGGGTGTCACAGCTTTGATTGTTAAAGGTTTTTTTCGTGACACAGACCATTGCGGTCGTGTCACTGGTGTCACGGTTTTCTTGACTGGCAGCCGGTGCACCGGCTGGGGTCAGATCGTTGATCCAGCTCAGGAAGTCGACTTCGTTATGCATCGTCATCGCTTCCCAACTGCCACAACGCCGGCAGCACCACGTAGACGCGATCCGATCCCATGCCGGGCAGGCGTTCGGTTTTGGAGGCTTTACCATCCTTGCCCGGTAGCAATACCCCCAGATCGAGCAGCAGGCGGTTGGCCCGCTTCAAGTCGCAGCCCTTGAGCACTTCGCTGGCCCATGACTGCCGGAACACGTAGTAGGTGGTTTGTGCGGCCTTGTTGCCGCTGGCGGTGCCGTCCTCGCAGAACACTTCGGTTTTGCGGAAACCGCAACGGGCCAATGTCTTGGGGCCGTGCTCATCGACAACGGCATCGCTCCGGTCCCAGCGGGTAAAGCGGGCTTCGCCGTGCTGTTCAAAGAACAGCCGTACTTGTCGCAGGACTTGCCGGTCTTCTTCATTACCCGCGCCACCGCGATACTTGAGCCAGTCGGCATAGAGCACCGCTGCCGCTTGCCATGCGGTTTCGGGCGGCCAGCCGGTCAGGCCGGCCGCCGTCGCGGTTTCACCGGCAAAGGCTGCCAAGGCAAAGTAGTTGGCGGCATGCCGGGCTTGCCCGGATGCGCCAGCGGGAACGCAAGCGGCAGCGAACTTGGTCAGCCCCTTATCGAGTTGCCGCCGCAACGCGTCGGCATCGACGCTGGCGAGTTTTTCCAGCCACGCCATACCGACAACGCCATGCTGCCGGTCGGCGGCTTTAGCGATGGCCTCGCACAGTGCGGGATGATCGGCGAAGCCGTGTAGCGCATCGAATGCACCATACCGCCGCTCGGCGCTCACGTGCAGCAGCCGGGCCAGTTGGCCGGCGTTGACCGGCACCCCGTGCATGCTCAGATAGTTGGCGACCGAGTGCTCGCCGTTGCTGAGTACAAAGCAGCGCCAGCGGGTCATGGCCCGCAATCCGCCTTCGGCCCGTCCTCGGCTTTTGCCTTGGCCTTGGCTGAGCATGTACACCACGGCGGCCACGTCGGTCGCCTTGGCGCGGCCGATTTCATCCAGAATCAGCGGCAAGTCGTTATGCGCTTCCAGCTGCGCCTCGGCCCCTGTCGCGGTGGTTTGCCATGACTTTTCATAACGGCTGGGGCTGCCGAAGACCGATGCCGCCACCCGGCAGGCCACGCTTTTGCCGTTCTTCGATGGCCCGGCCAGATGGAAGCCGCCCGAATCCATACCAAAGAACGCCATCAGCGGCCCGGCCAGTGCGGCGCTCAGGGTGAGCGTCAGCAGTGGATTGCCCACCGCATACTGCGCCACGCCATCGCGCCAGCCGTCCAGCGAGCCAGCCGTTGCCAGCTCGGCGGCTGCGCCGCCGTGATAGACCATCAGTTCGTCACTCGATCCGATGACTTGCTCAGGGAGAACAAAGGCCGAACCATGCCAGCCGGTGCGGGGCACCAGCCGCGCACGCGGCACACCGATATTCGTTTGCAAATATTGCACCGCCCGCTTTTTAAGATCGGCGGCATGGGAGAACCACAACCCTTTATCGGCCAGTTCTTCCAGTGCTCGCAAGGATTGATCCGACAGCAGCTTGGCGCGGGGAATCACGTGATCCTTGGCTTTGCCATCCAGATCGCGCAGACGCACCAGCACCGACCAGTTCCCGCCATCCAGATCGCGCACTTGGGCAATGATGTGCAACGGCCCGCATACCTGACGCTCTTCGCTGTCCGCGTCAGCGCGGTAATACACGCCATCGTCTTTGCACTGGAAGCGTTCTGCACTGCTGCCAGCAGACGGCTTGGCGGATGTGCCGCGCTTGCGGGCAGCGGGCTTGGTCGAATCGTTTGCCGCCGCCGTGGGCACGGCAGCCGGCTTGGTCACGGGTTTCATTGGCGGTACGGCGGCGGGGTCGAAGAGTTGCTGCAGATCGTCATATTGCGGATTCATGCCCCAGCCTCCTTGGTGGTCATGACATCCAACCAATCCCGCCCGGCGCTCCCCGGCAGCAGCACGCGCACGGTGCGGCCTTCGGCCAGCAAGCGCGTAGCCAGCGCGTCGGCGGCCTGCTGCCCCGCGCCGCCTGCGTCATGGTCGGCAAAAATGAACACTTCGGCCGCCTCAGGCGGCAACACAGCATGGGCCACGCCATGCGCGGACAAACCCGCCCAGACCGGCAAACCGTTGGCGCAATGCACCGCCAGTGCCGTTTCTATCCCTTCCGTGATCGCCAGCTTGGGGCCAACCGCACACAGGCGCACCACCGCACCCTTGCTCGGGCCGCTGGGGCTGCCCCATTTCTTCACGCTGGGGACGTCGGCCTTGTGGCCGTCTTCGGTCAGGTAGGTTTTATGCAGCGCAATCGGTTCGCCTGAGGGGGCTTGTACCGCCGCCAGCATCGCCGGGAACGAGCCCAGCTTGACCGGCTGCGTCCCGTTGGCGTGCCAGTACGGCAGGGCTGGATGGAAACGCAATGCCTTGGGGTTGCTATTCAGCAGCAAACCACGGCCCGCCAAGTAACGACCCACCGGAGAACCCGCGCTCACCGGCTTGGCGGCCTGCCACAGTGCGGCATTGTCGGCACGCGCCTTGGCCCACAGTCGCCGTTGTTCGGCTTGCTCGGCCGCTTGGCGGCGGGCTGTTTCGGCCGGATCGGGCGCACTGGCGAGCACAGCGGCACCGCCCAGGTAATCCGCCACAAACCGCGCTGCCCCGATGAAATCGCACCGCAACCAATCGGCCAACAGGTGGAACCCGTCGCCGCCGTCCGGGCGGTGGCTGTTGCAGACAAAGCAGCCGCGCCCGTCGCGATCCGTGAAGCGGAAGCGATCCTTGCCGCCGCACACCGGGCACGGTCCATGTCGCTTGCGCAGGTGGTTAGGTGCGATACCGGCAGCTTGCAGCAGCGCCGGCCAGCGGTCGCGGGCCGCCTCCCGCAGTTGGGTCAGATCGAGTTTCTGCGCTGCCATCATTGCACCCCGTCCCGCTCGGCGATTCGGGCCGCGATCCATGCCGCTACTTCGCTCTCAAGCCATGCCACGCTGTTGCCACCGAGACGAACCGGCTTCGGGAAGGTGCCGGCCGCCACGGCGGCATAGATCGAACTACGCGACAGCGCCACGCGCTTGCACACATACGGCAGGCGCAGCAGGTAATCGACCGTCGGTGCAGAGGGAGAGACCGCAATGGGTGACTGTTGGGCGGCCGGCATCATCGCGCCACCTCATGCTGCGTGGTGCGGGCGGCGGCAAACGCTGCCACATCAGCGTAGCGGTAGAACACCTTGCCGGAGCGCTTGAGATAGGCCGGGCCGTTGCCCCGGCAACGCCATGTCGCCAGTGTGGCTTCGGAAACACCGATGATCGCCCCGGCTTGGGCGGGAGAAAGAGAAGTGGATGGGGATGGATGGGATTGCATCGCTTCGCCTTGTCGCGTGGGTAACGGGGCGAAGCTTGCTAGGTCGTGAAATCAAAAACGACACGGATTTGGAGAACAAAAAATCCCACAAACAATGCGGGGAAATCATCTGTCGATTTCCCCGCATTGTTTGCTAGTCACGCTGGCGGTACAGCGCACTTGCCGTCGTCGGCGTGATGAGTTTGTCGGCCCATTCTTTGGCGCGTCTGATCCGGTGGCGGAAATCACCATTGCTGATCTCAGGAAACAACGCGTCATCCAGCACGCCCTCATCAATGGTCACGCCTTCCAGCGTGGCCCAGTAGTAGAGGTCGTGATACGGCAGCACCCGGTAATCGCACCATTTGGCGAAATCGGCACCGGTATAGCGTGCGCTGCGCGGCGCTTGGTCGTCCTGCAATTTGCGCTGCCCGGCCAGCCAGATGGCGAAATCGGCCATGATTTTCTCGTCGGTGGCGTACAGATCAACCTTGGCCATCGGCGCAGGGTACTCGTCAAATGATGCCCGGAAAAAGCTCCGCGATGCTTTCGGCAGCGGCGAGGGCAAGCGCTTCCGCTGGGTGCGGTCTTTAAGGATCGGGGCGAAATGATGATCGATCAGCGCCTGCTGTGGGGAATCAAGGTAAAAACCATAGGCATCGCGACGGGTCAGCCCACCGACTGACGAATAACGGTGCTGCTCCTTGGGCTCGCAGCGATATACCAGTCGCACCTCATCAGGACCCAGCGAGCGCAGCAATTCACGCTCCGCACTGAATTCACGCGCCCGGATTGCGGTAATGCGCTCCCGATCTTCCGGCGCGAGGATGGGCCAGATCGCGCCTCGTTCATTCGGCAATGCAGGACCCAGTCCGCCCACACAGCGATCCCCCGGACCGCCATCCCACCACCCCTTCTCGCCCACCTGAGGCAGAAAAGCCCGGAGCCATTCCGTATATCCCGTCTTTCGCCATCCGACTTCCCAGCGCGGCCCGTGGGCATGGTCTTGAAGCCACTCATGTGCGCCGCTTTCGGAGTCGTGTTTATTGCCATACTGCCTGCGCCACTCCAGACGGCTTGCAACCATCCACGCCCAATCCTGCACCGTATAGCTAGACAGCAGTTTGTAACGCTCGATGGAAAACCAGTTAGGAAGGTCACGTACGCTGCGAATGCGGGACCGATTTTTGTTTACTGCCATGTGTCGCCCTTCAACAAACACCCTCACAAATTGGCCGGCCTAGGCCGATCCCGGGGGCAATTTTAACCGGGCGGATTCGCCCTATGCTGCCGGTCATATACACACTTGCTATTTGCTTGCATCCAAGCAGCCATAGTCTGCGGAGAATTTATGCAAGGCATAGCCGGGGAAACTACAAATCGGAACGAGGCAGACAACAATGAGAAACGGCCTCAAAGGGCCGTTATATCGTCTTGTTCGGAATATTCGCCGTGCTTCATGGTCTGAAAAGCGGAGATTAGATTAACCGGCCAGGCGTGCAGCCTGCATGGCAGGCTTATTTACTCAGTCCAACTTGGGAGTTATGCCAGTCCATACCCAGTCAGCGGGCAACTGATCCCACGGTTGATTTGGAGATCTTCTAGCCCTTTCTTCCCTTACATAGCGTTCTCGCCAGATTGGGCCGCCAACAAACCATTCTGCTGCCGCAGGATCAAAATCAGCCTTAAGCCGCCCAGGCAGATGATAGATCGCATCCCATCCAGCTATAATTTCCAAATTTTGAATTGCAGGGTCTTCAACTCGTGTCTCATACGCTGGCTCCGCACCTAACCAGACCGTGACAGTTAATGTGCCTACAGGCCACTGCACTGTTTGCGGTGGAGTCAATAGGTCGTTATGAATTGAGTGACGCCCCATTAATTTCCAATGGCCTTTGCGTAATGCTTCCCCAACGGACGAATAAATCACACCAATGCGAGAGATGATCGGTTGACTAAGGACATCGGCTGGCGCTGCAAGTTGCTCATGCCGAACATGAAAAAAACCAATTGATTTTTCCAAATCCACTTGGCCATAGTAAATCCAACCATCCTCTCCGGTGATGGCATATAACGTACCGGGGACAAAACTGGCTCTTGCCTTGGGAATAGGTTCAAACATTCAATTTTCCATCCAATGAACCCTATAACGCAATTTAGCCCCAAGCTAAAGTCCAGAGGTCCAATGAGCTAATCTAGCTAATCGCAGAAATTTTGAGCAGACACGACCTGACAAGAAGGGCAAATCCAATAGACGACTTGCACAAAATCATTACCAGAAAATCCCTCGTTGTCGCTGTAACTCTCGTTGCTTATAGACGCAATCAGGTGCATTTCATTTTTGCACAACACGCAATTTTTCTGATGATCATTTCCAGCAGCTAAATACGGAACCCCACCAAATTGGTGTGCGGGCATAGACAGAAAGTCTGCTCTCGGGTTGCTAAATATAAAGCCTGAATCGCAATCAGGGGAGTTAAGCTTCAGAATGATGTCTTGATCATCTGTCCCTACCGCCTCCAGATCGAAAACTTTGGGATCAAAGATCAGCGGGTAGTTGTCATATGGAAAACCATCATAACTACCATTGCTGCGACTGTATTCGACAACTTCAATATCGCCATTCAAATATCGGTAGCTAAAATCACCTTCATGAATCCCACATGTCCAACTATACAAAAAATGAATTTGTGAAGAACCCCACCCCTTAATCCATACATAGTCAGGATCAAGATCAAGGCATGCCATTTGAGTTAGTCGCAAACCAGTGTTGGGAGAAAGGGCTCCTGGCAGCGGGCAAACTCCCCCAGCTGTAAGCGGCCCTCGTAATGAAGGAGCACCTACGAAATATCCATTAGTAGAAAGGAATTTCATAATTAAAGCCATGTAGCATGGATTGGCCGCAGGGCGTAACCCGTCAATTCAGCACACAATTCACACCTCGCCCGCACGGGTCAAATGACCCGGCCTACATGGCTTAAATAATGACAGCCCTTAGGCCAAACCAAACGCGCGAAGATTTTTCTCCCGCACTTGATCCAGAAGCGTTCGCGCTGCCTCAGGTCCTTGCCGAAGACTTTCCCGAAGCAGGTGGCAGTGTGGAACGTCGCTTGGATGCAAGATAGGCGGGAGTTCGTCCAGCATATCCGCAGTACGCAATTCCTGACCAAGCAGAATTAATGCGGCGGCGTGAATGAGGCGCGCATGCGGGTTTAGCAGGGCGTTGGACTGGAGAAGATGCTGGACAAATTCGTCTAAGCTCATCGGCGAGCCCGTCCCGAATGCGTTTTGCACCTCGGGAGAGGCCATGACGTAATCGACGATGGCCTCCTCTGACATCTCCCCCTTCCCGATAAAAGCGCTCCCAGGTAACCGATCACTATACATAAGGTTGGGACCGAAAAAATCGAACAAGGGAAACCGGAAGTCCCAAATGTAGACACCTCGCGGTACATACTCGAGGACAGCGCCACTCAGTACGTGCTCGAAATCGCCACGGAAGAAATACACCCCTGAGCTTCGAAGTCCACTCACTCGCTCATGCATCAGGCGGGATATCAAACGCTTGTTCATTGATTCAACGGCCTTCCGGACGAATGATTGAAATGGGTGTCAAAGGCGGCAAATTAGCACCGTAGGCATTGGCCTGCCCCCTACTGAGGTATGCCCAACCTGTCTTCACGGTAGGCTGGCCTAAGCACAGCTAAGCCCAACGATGCCGTCAGCTGCAATGTGCGCAGCAAATGTTGGGCTGCATTTCATTTAGCTCAACCTATGAGCTATGGGCTGGATTGTCGATCATTCAGAAATTTTCTCATCTGGCCGTTTGGGGTCTTCTAACGAGAACCCCTCTGCGACCATACGAACAATGACATTGCCGATATTGGGCTGATCGGAATCAGAAGAGGAGATTTCAAACAGAAAAAAATCACCCTGTGACGTAATGCGAACATCGGAAATATGGTCATCAGGTATTGCGCCGGGCGGAGTGATTTCAAATGAACGCACTCCGTCAAACACTAAAGCTCCGTCAACAATATCCTCAGCCGAGTAAAAGTCCCATCGACCGTTCAGGCTTCTCACTCTAGATATCGTATCCACTTGAATTTTTACGATGCGAGCCCATGAGTCCACTGAAATAGCCTTAATGGCCCTATCCCCCAAATATATCGTCTTCAAAAAGTCAATGGGGTTCAAGTGTGTTCCTCAATCGTCTTAGATGCAGCCTAGCTCCGCCATATAGTGCGGGTTAGCCGCAGGGCGTAACCGTCAATTCAGCTCACAATTCACACATCGCCCGCACGGGTCAAATGACCAGGCCTACATGGCTCTTGCCAAGTAAGTGGGTGCTCATCTTACGGGCCAGGGGATGTGGGGAAATCTAAATCTATTTTTTTTCCATCGCTTTCATACAGGTTCGAGATTCGCGAAGCCTCTGAAATTATCATGGACCAAAAATCTGGCCATTCATTTATAGGAGCTGCTGAGTTTTTTGCGCACCGATACACTTTCTCGGAATGAGTGTCTATGTAAAGCTTTGATCCATCCCAGCTATATCCACCAATAAACAGAAAATTAGCCGTAGCATCCTTGGGTCTCTCCAGTAGGTTGGGAGTATCCAATGGGTACGGATACGCATCCTTGGATCGGCGGTCATTTGACAGGCGAGCCCCGTATAAGGACAGTGCGCCAGAAAATATAATCAATCCATTTGTATTTTTTAAAAAGTCTTTAAAAACTGACGGGAATGGAATACCAGCTGATTCTTCCAAATCAACAATCTGCACGTCTGAAAGTTTGGGAAAGATGTAATGCCACCATCTGTTAATCCCAAGAAACTCATCCTTTACCCACCCAAGGAGCCTAGCACCATTTGGAGTTATTTCTTCTCCTAGTTGCTTTGCTGGCTCTAATGCATCCAATAGCGCGTCAAATTGGTACATTTGCAATCATCTCTCGATCTTCAAGTCGAGATCAGTAGTTCTGTAGCTCTGCATCAAGTGCGGCCTTCAGTTCATCTATTGAGGGAGTGAGCCCCTTGCTTGACGGCGTAAAAAAAACCCCCGGAAGCACGCCGTCCACTTTCAGCTTAGGCAACAGTACATCCATGAAATCGCCAAGGCTGATCGAGCGTGGCTCATACCCATTCCACTCATTCTCGGCACAAATCTGTGCATACTCTTTCGCAGGCCACAGAGGAAAGACGGTTGTCCCATCATCAGCCGCCGCAAGTGCCCATCCATCTTGGTATAAGCCCCATACCTCCTGCCAATCGGCGATCACTTTGATGAAGTGCTCGAAACGCTCAATACCTGGCAATGCCAGCACCGAGTCCATCTGCTTCGGGTGGATCTTCATGCTCTGTGTTCCTTATTGTGGAGGACGCTCAGCGTTTGCGCGCCCAAAGTCGTCATACTTGTGTTGCAAGCGATGTAGATCACGATCCTGCAAGTTTGAATGGCTATAGTCATAGCCCTTAGCAGCTTCGCGTCCTCGCTCGTGCGCGAGATCCTTGCCCGGTGGGTTGCGAATTGTGGCCCGTTGGCCCCGTGCGATCGAATTCAATTCTTGATTAATCCAGCCGCGATCTGCAGAGCCCAGCTTGTCTTCATTCGCAAGTTCGCGCAAACGAGCCTGTTTGCCCGCTCGCCCTGTGTTCGAAGCCCCCTTCGCCAAACTTGGAGTGCCGCCTTTCGCAGCTCCGCCACATAACAACGGGCATGGGCAAATTGGGACAATAAGCTTGTGGGCATCATGGACGATCCCTTGGATTTGGGTATGCGTTTCAACAAACCCAGGGGGTTCATGTTCGTGCTCGAGACTATTCTCGTCCAATCCCGATAATCCAAACGGGTCGATGTAGCTGAGCGGATTGCCATCCACATAGGCATACGTTGAGAACTGCCCCGCATCGAGTCCTATCGGATCACTCGATGTGTAGCCCCCGGTTATCGGATCGTAATTGCGGAAGTCATTATAAAAATTCCCGGTCTCCGCATCGTAAACCTGCCCCGCAAACCGCAGGTTATAGATGAACTGCTGACCGGTGCTGCTCGGGTCTTGGTTCGGCAAACTGTTGCCAAATGCCTCCCCTTCCCAGCGCCACACCACCGCATTGCTGGTCGGATCAGTCACCTGCCGTGGCGTGCCCAAGTGATCCGCCCACACGTAGTAGGTCTTCGGGTTCTGTGGATCAGCCGTCGGCCGGATCGTGGCAATCGGGGTGTCGCCCAGCCACACCGTTTCCTGCACCACTTTGCCGGTTGCGTCGTATTCGCCGATCAGGTGGCCCGCTTCGTCATACACAAACCGTGTCGTACCGGTCGGGCCGGACTTCTGCAGCCGCTGGCCGATGGCGTTGTAGCTGTACGTCCACGTCTGGCCGTTCACGGTCGATTGGATGACGCGGCCAGCGTTGTTGTAGGTGTTGGTGATGTTGCCGGATTGGGTCTGGTTGCCGCTGGCGTCGTACTGGTAGGTGGCGGCATTGCTGCCGGTGGTGCTCAACAGCTTGTTGCTGGCCGGGTCGTAGTGATAGTCGGTGTTGTTGCTGCCGTTGTTGGCATTCACCCGGTTGCCGTTCTGGTCGTAGCCGTAGTTGAAACCCACCCCGCCGACGTTGCCGAGCGTGAGCCGGTCCAGCACGTCGTAGCTGAAGTTCTGGTTCAGGCTGCTGTGCGCGGCGTCGTTGATGGTGCTGACATTGCCGACGTTGTCATAGCTGTTCAGCCGCACCGTGTCGCCGAGGGTTTACCAACAAGAAAAGTCCTTGTCCGTCTGCCATTTTGTACGGCTTGTCATTTGGCACAGCTTTACGGATTTGCAGGTCATTTAGCGGCACTGGGGGTAACTCCTAAATCGAATCGAGCGTTACCCCCAAAGTTACCCCCTATCGCCGTTGGATTCAACTGGAAGACATTGGACGAGACTGGAAACAAAAAACCCCGCAACGCTTATGTTTGCAGGGTTTTTTGGACTCCCCAGGAAACCCTAGGAAGTTAGTTTGGTGCCCCGAGCCGGGGTCGAACCGGCACAGCTTTCGCCGAGGGATTTTAAGTCCCTTGTGTCTACCAATTTCACCATCGGGGCGGCAGGGTGCGCATTCTAACAGCTTGTTTTGCCGCAGACTAACGGTCGCGTGCCAGCCACGGCGGTGGCAGGCCAGCGGCGGCCCAGTGGGCTTCTAGCCGTTGCCAGACTTTTTCCTTTTCCGCATCGGCCAGCATCACCCAGTTGGCGACCTCGAAAAACGTACGGCCGCAGCCCATGCAGACTTCGTCACCGAGGGCGGTGGAGCAGATGGCAACGCAGGGGGAGTCGGGACGGGCTTGGGACATGAGCGGAAATACAACAGCTTGAACAGAAAGCGGAATCGTACAGATTGGCCGTCTGGCTGGCGAGTCCGTACGGCGGACGAATTCCGCCTGGCGATTGCGCGCGCAGGCCGTAAGCCTTGTGCTGTCTAGGCTTCGCACGCGGAGTCAGCATCGCGATACCGGGTTTGGAAGTGGTGCCGATAAGTATATTCAGTGAGCCCGATCCACCGGTCAGCGCCTGTCATGCAAACGACATGACTTTGTCTCGGGAGCGTCATCTTGATCACTTAGGTTACGGCCAGTTGACCACAGTGAGACAGGCATGGCTGATGCGCCGCTGAAGTTCCGCAGTATCTGGATCTCGGACGTTCACCTGGGCACTTCCGGGTGTCAGGCGAAATATCTTCTCGATTTTCTCAAGCATGCCGATTGCGACTATCTCTATCTGGTCGGCGACATCATCGATGGCTGGGCGCTCAAACGAAACTGGTATTGGAACCAGAGCCATAACGATGTGATCCAGAAGGTGCTGCGCAAGGCGCGCAAGGGCACCCACGTTACTTATATTCCCGGCAATCACGACGAAGGCGCACGCCAGTTTCTCGGGCTGATGTTTGGCGACATCACGATCGAAGACGAGGTGATCCACACCACCGCCGACGGCCGCCGTTTCCTGGTGCTGCATGGCGACAAGTTCGATGGCGTCGTGCAGTGCGCCAAGTGGCTGGCCATCGTCGGCGACCGGTTATATGGCTTCACGCTCAAACTCAACCAGTGGTTCAACCGCGCCCGTGCCCGCATGGGGCTGGGCTACTGGTCGCTGTCGCAATATCTCAAACACAAGGTCAAGACGGCGGTCAGCTTCGTCGGCAAGTTCGAAGAAGCGGTAGCGGCCGAGGCCAAGTTGCTGGGGCTGGATGGCGTGATCTGTGGCCACATCCACAAGGCCGAGATGCGCGAGATCAACGGCATCCTGTATTGCAATGACGGCGACTGGGTAGAGAGCCTGACCGCCCTCGTCGAGACCGCCACCGGCGAACTCAAGATCGTGACCTGGCAAAAATTCTATGCCGAGCAAGCCGCGCAAATTCCGGCGTGGACGTCCCCCGAATCCAACCCGACCTCTGATCCCCTGCCAATCCCGACTGGAATGACCGCATGAATATCTTGATCGTTACCGATGCCTGGGAACCACAGGTGAACGGCGTGGTGCGCACGCTGAAGCAGACCCGGCATGAACTGGAAAAACTCGGTCATCAGGTCGAGTTGATCACGCCGCTGGAATTCAAGACCTTCCCCTGCCCGACCTACCCGGAGATTCGCCTGTCGTGGCGGCCGGGCAAGAAGATCGCCGCCCGCATCGACGCCTTCAAGCCGGATGCGATCCATATCGCTACCGAAGGCCCGCTTGGCCTGGCGGCGCGCAAGTTCTGCATCCGCAACAAGCTGCCGTTCACCACCGCGTATCACTCGCGTTTCCCGGAATATGTACAACTGCGCTTCGGCATTCCGGTGAGCTGGACCTATAAGTGGCTGGCCGGTTTTCACAACGCGGCGGCGGCTGTCATGGCCCCGACCAAGGTGGTCGTGCGCGATCTGGAAGCACGCGGCTTCACCAAGGTGGTGATGTGGTCACGCGGTGTCGATCTCGATCTGTTCAAGCCGGGTTCGCGGGAGAAGCTGCAGACGCGCCGGCCGGTGTTTGTCTATGTCGGCCGCGTGGCGGTGGAAAAGAACGTTGAAGCCTTCCTTGA
The DNA here is from genome assembly GCF_000711875.1 of Andreprevotia chitinilytica DSM 18519. Lineage (GTDB taxonomy): Bacteria > Pseudomonadota > Gammaproteobacteria > Burkholderiales > Chitinibacteraceae > Andreprevotia > Andreprevotia chitinilytica. The sequence goes on along the minus strand of NZ_JONM01000002.1, from coordinate 18,311 downwards.
GCTGGAGTTGCCCGGTTCGAAGTGGGTCTGCGGTGATGGCCCGGCCGCCCCGACCTTGCGTGCGAAGTACCCGGAAGTGAGCTGGCTGGGCGTGCTTTCGCAGACGGAGCTGGCCGAGGTCTATAACTCGGCGGACGTGTTCGTATTCCCGAGCAAGACCGACACCTTCGGCCTGGTGCTGCTGGAGGCGATGGCCTGCGGTTGCCCGGTCGCGGCCTACCCGGTGACCGGCCCGATCGACGTGATCGGCGAGGATGGCCCCGGTGCGCTCAAGCACGATCTGCAACAGGCTTGCCTGGATGCGCTCAAGCTGGATCGCAGCGAAGTGCGCCGCTTTGCCGAGCGTTATTCGTGGGCCGCGGCTAGTCAGCAATTCCTGAACCACTTGCACCCGTTTACGCCGGGCGCGCAGCAGGAGCTGCGGGAATTGCAGGAGCAACCGGCCTGGCAAGCAGGCGAATAAGCAGCTGCTACCCGTAAAGAGAAAAGCCCCATTCCTCCCAGGAAATGGGGCTTTTTGTTGGCGTTGGCATCCACTGCAGTGGTAAGAGCGAGCTTGCCCGCGATGGCTATGGCCGACCAACCGACGCTATCGCGAGCAAGCGCTCCTGCAAAACCCGACCCCGCATAACATTCCCGTCGCTTGAAACACCCGCCTACGTGCCCATCTCTTCCCGATAACGAGGAGACAAAAACATGTTCGGCTATTTCAAACGGCGCAAGCGCGAGCGCTATCTGGCAGGCAACCCGATTCCCGATTCCCTGTGGCAGCGCGTGATCAACTTGCCGCTGTTCATCGGGCTGACCGATTACGAACACAACCGGCTGCGCCAACACGCCGCATGGTTCCTGCATGAAAAAACCATCACGGCCGTCGGCGGACTGGCGCTGACCGACGAGATGCGCGTGCTGCTGGCGGCACAAGCCTCATTGCCGATCCTGCACCTGGGCTTCGATGCCTACGATGACTGGCACGAAGTCATCCTCTACCCCGGCCAGTTCGTCAGCCGCGACCGCTACACCGACCGCAGCGGCCTCGTGCACGAATACGAGCAAGTCCTCGCTGGTCAGGCGCGCTCGGACGGGCCGGTGCTGTTGTCGTGGATGGACGTGAACGAGTCGCCGTGGCTCGATGGCTGGAACGTGGTCATCCACGAATTCGCCCACAAGCTCGATATGCGCTCCGGCGAAGCCAATGGCTGCCCACCCCTGCATAAAGGCATGAGCTACGAAGCGTGGAAGCGGGCGTTTTCGCGTGCCTATGACGACTTGGTGATGCGCGCCGACCAAGACCACTACAGCCCCATCGACCTTTACGCCGCAGAAAACCCGGCCGAATGCTTCGCCGTGTTCTCCGAATATTTCTTCGAAACACCGCATGCGATTGCCGACCATTACCCGGCCGTCTACGCCCAGTTGTGTGCGTTCTACAAACAAGACCCGCTCGCCCGCCTGCCGCGTGTGCGCTACCGGCCAGCCTTCGAGCCGGTCAGCTTTGGCCCGGTCGTGCCGACACCCGCTCCGGGGGTCTGGCTGTGATCGGCGTACTCAGTCTGGGCAACGCTCCCGCGCAAGCAATCGCGACACGTTTCGGCTTGCCCTTAATAGATGCACTCCCAGCCGAGGGCCGCTATCTGCTGTGGGAGAACGACCAGCTGGAGCTGGCCACGGTGGGCGACAAGGCGCGCGTAGTGGTGGATTTTGTTGAAGGCGCACAAGCGCACCGACGCAAATTCGGCGGTGGGCTCGGCCAGCCGGTAGCGCGCGCGGTCGGCCTGAAACAGGGCGCGCCACTCACCGTGCTCGACGCCACCGCCGGCCAAGGTCGCGATGCCTTCGTCCTGGCAAGTTTGGGCGCCACCCTCACCTTGCTGGAACGCTCGCCAGTCGCCTGTGCGCTCTTGGCGGATGGCTTGGCGCGAGCATCGGAGCACCCGGATACCGCCACCATTGCCGCCCGCATGACGCTGATCCACGCGGACTCACTCACTTGGCTCAATGCCTGCGAGCAGCAATTCGACGTGGTCTTTCTCGACCCGATGTTCCCCGAGCCCGGCAAGCGCGCCAAATCCAAGAAGGACATGGCCGCGTTTCAGGATTTGATTGGCGGCGATCAGGATGCGGACGGTTTGCTCGCCCCGGCGCGACGCATCGCCGGCAAACGAATCGTCGTCAAACGCCCCCGCCACGCGCCGTGGCTGGCGGGCGTGAAACCGGATTTCGACTATCCCGGCGAGAGCACGCGGTTTGATGCGTATTTGCCGAAGGCTTAGCTAGACCGCAGCGACTTGACCCGATCTCCAGCACCTATTCTAATAACTATTGTTATTAGATATTAAATCTGCAGGAGCTTGGCATGCCGACTAGCGTCGCACTCAGCCCACATTTCGAGTCGTTCATTCAGGAGCTCGTCCAGTCCGGCCGCTACAACAATGCCAGTGAAGTCGTCCGTGCCGGGCTGCGCCTCCTGGAAGAGCAACAACAACGTTATGCCATCGAGCAACAGGAGTTGCGTTATTAAATCTGCAGGAGCTTGGCATGCCGACTAGCGTCGCACTCAGCCCACATTTCGAGTCGTTCATTCAGGAGCTCGTCCAGTCCGGCCGCTACAACAATGCCAGTGAAGTCGTCCGTGCCGGGCTGCGCCTCCTGGAAGAGCAACAACAACGTTATGCCATCGAGCAACAGGAGTTGCGTTCCGCCATTGCAGCCGGGTTGACCAGCGGGGAAGGCCGTCCGGCCAAGGAAGTCTTTGCCCGTCTGGAGGCAAAATATCGCGATCAGGGCCAAGACCAGAAAAAGTAATGCGGCTGGTCATTACCCCGCTGGCGGAACGCGATATAGAAGCAATTGGTGACTACATCGCGCAGGACAGTCCGAAGCGGGCGGCGAGTTTTGTGATCGAACTACACAGCCAGTGCCTGAAGATTGCATCAGCGCCGCACATCTATCGCTTGCGGCATGAACTGGGTGACGACATCCGTTCGTGCACTTATGGCAAGTATGTGATCTTCTTCCAGGTGGCCTCACAAGTCGTCCACATCGTTCGTGTGCTACATGGTGCACGCGACATCCGTATCCGGTTCTCCGAACCAGATAGCGGGCATTGATTCTCCGCCCCCCTCCCAGAACATCCCCTGCCCCAACGACGGACACGCTGAAAACACAGCTGTGTCCGCGCCTGCGTCATCCCGCCATTCGCTAATCATTCCCCCGCCAACGCCGCCGCGCGTGACCAATTCATACGTGAATCCTGATTTCACGCCCTGAGCAAAGTAATCACGTTTTAGCGCCTTGCTTTCCCACTAAACTGCGCGTCTTTTGCTCAGCATTCAATTTAATACCTTGCTGATTTCTTTCTTGAATAGATATATTTTTAACAATTATTTGAGCCCCAAGCGATACAGCCCATGATGGACTGAAACGCGTTCTTTTTCGTGCTGCCCGGCATCGGTCAGCCCACGCCGTTCGATCACTCACCACCGTTACGCCTGATCACCCAATGCGGATAAACACGCCATGAAGCCCCGTCACGCCCCTAGCCCTCATGCGCGATGCCATGCCACCGAACACAGAGGGGATACCTGATGGCGATGCAAAGAACACTGGAAACCTCGCAAGAGTCGCTGCAAGGCGCGTTCGTCGCGCTTGCCGCCAATTCGCGCAAGGAGCGCCGGCTGTACTACAGCATCACCTGGCTGGTGGCCGCGATGATCATCGGGTCGATCCTGCTCGGGGTATATCTGACCGCGCGCGATTACATCGACCGGCGGCACGAGCAATTGCTGCGGCACGTGGCGGAGATCGACAAGATCATCCAGCACGATGAAGTCTTCGTGCGCCGGATGCGCTTCACGCTCGACTACACCTGGCCGCGCCAGCCGCAGGAAACCAACGGCTTCGACAACGTGGTGCAAACGCTCGCCACATCGGATAGCGCCGTGGCGGATACCATGCTGCGCGACACCCAGTACACGATCCTGCTGCCGGCCGCCACGCGCGCAGCACTGGGCGAGCAATGGCCCAATCGGGCACGGGTGCTGTCGCGCATCTCCATCGCGGCCATCTCGACGCTGGAAGCCATGGGGATCGACCGACAAGCCTACGTGATCGGGCTGGATCAGGAATTCGCCGCCCTTTTCCCCAAACACCCGTACACCCTGCGCTCGCCCAAGCAGCCGCCGCTCTCGGTCAACGAGATCATCAGCACGATGCGGCGCGACACCATGCAGAGCAGCACGTTCGAAGACAAGCAGCACGGTATCCGCTGGGTCGGCCCTTATTACGACAGCGTGCGCGGCGCGATGATCTTGAGTTGCGTCGGCATCATGGACGAGGGCAACAAGCCGTCGCTGCTGTATGGCTCCGATGTACCGGTGAATGACTTCCTCACCCGGCTGGGGCTGGATACGGCGCAAGAACCCGGCGTGCTGGGGCTACTCAATTCGCAAGGCGTGCTGATCGATCAGATGGGGAGCGGCACCAAGCTACACAACATCACGCTGGCCGAACTCAAAAGCATGGCGCGGACCTGGCCGCAGTTCACCCGCAACGGCCTCGTCATCGTCGAGCCAGTGCACGGGGTCTTCGGCTATCTCGTCTCCAGCTTGCGCTACGACGCCTTCCTCGGCGCGATCGCCAAACCGTTGGGCTGGGTGCTGGGCATCGGTTGCCTGCTGCTGGTCGCGCTGTTTGGCACCGTGCGGTATTGGGACAAGCGGCTGCTGACCAAGAATCATCAGGAAGCCCAGCGCGCACTGGAAAACGAAACGCTCAATCACATCCTGATCAGCGCCACGCCGGTCGGGCTGTGCATTGTGCGCCGACAAGATTATTCGGTGATCGCCGCCAATCTGATGGCCGCATCGCTGTTCGGCGTACGTGGCCCACTGGTACTGCCACCCCATGTGATCGAGGAACTGAAAAATCGCGAGCAGAACCAGGCATCGGCGTTGGCGACCGTCTCGCAATTCAACGTGCCGCGTTTGCCGGGGGAAGCGCCCAGTCCGGATCAACCCGACCAGCCCAATTATCTGCAGATCACCTATGCACCCGCCGATTACCAAGGGCAGCCGGTGCTGTTTTGCGCGATTTCCGATGTCACCTTGCAGAAGACGGCCGAACTGGAGCTGGTCCATGCCCGGGAGGAATCCGACCGCCTGCTGCGAGCCCGCTCGAACTTCTTCGCGTCAATGAGCCATGAGATCCGCACGCCACTCAACGCCGTGCTCGGCAATCTGGAACTGTTATCTACCGCCGGCCTGCCGGAGAAAGAACAACAACGAATCGGCGCTTTGCGTTCGGCATCGGATTCGCTGCTGCAGATCATCAACGACATTCTGGACTTCTCCAAAATCGACGCCGGCGAAATGCAGCTGGCGCGCCAGACCTTCCAGCCACTGCTGCGCTTTGAGCAGCTCGCCGATGTCTACGCGCCCATTGCGGCGGCCAAGAATCTCGACTTCTACGTTGCACTGGCCCCCTCCCTCGAACAAATGAGCGTTGGCGATATCAATCGCATCGGTCAGATCGTCAACAATCTGCTCAGCAACGCCTTCAAGTTCACCCACTCCGGCAAGGTATCGCTCAACGCGCGCCTGCAGCGAACTTCGGCGGGTGCAGGGGAGTTGCAATTCGAGGTCAGCGACTCGGGCATTGGCATGGATGCCAAGCTGGTCGCCCGCCTGTTCACGCCCTTTGCGCAAGCCGAAGCCACTACGGCCCGCGAATACGGCGGCTCCGGGCTGGGGCTGTCGATCTGCGCCACCTTGTGCAAGTTGATGGGTGGCGAAATCAACGCCAACAGCATTCGCCATGTCGGCTCGGCATTCAGCGTACGGATTCCGGTCGAACTCGCGACAAGCGCTGATGCCCCCGCCCCCGCGCCACAAGGCAACGCACTGGTACTCGCACGCGCTCTGGAGCACGCCCAAACGGTTGGCGCATGGCTCGCACACTGGGGCTGGAATGTCACCACACTCCATCAGGCCAATACCAATTTGAGCGACCTACCCGCAGCAGGGATCGACGTACTGGTGTTATGCGACGACCTGACCGTACCAGATGGCAATTATCCGGCTCCCGTGGTGCACGTACGCAGAAACGGGCCGCCGTCCCCCACGCGGCAGGCGGATGGCTCGGTGATTGTCACGGCCTTCCAGGCGGCGTCACTACGCCGGGCATTGGCGATGGGCGTGACGAAGACAGACGAGGCCCACACTAGCGAGATTCAACATGGGGCAAGTTCAACAGGGACAGCCATCACCCAGCCGACCCACGCCCTCACGATTCTGGTCGCCGAAGATAACGATCTGAACCGCTCGCTGCTGGCCGATCAGATCGCCACGCTCGGCCATCGCGCCATCACTGCACGTAGCGGCAACGAAGCACTGGCGATCTCTGGCGGCATGCCCGTCGATCTGGTGCTGACCGATCTGGATATGCCCGGCATGAGTGGCTACCAATTGCTGGATGCCCTGCATGGACGCAATCCGCAGCTGCGTGTGGTCGCGATCAGCGCCAGCAGTTTCGACACGGACATCGAGCAAGGCTTGGCGTATGGCTTTTATGACTATGTCGGCAAACCCGCCAGCCGCAATCGCCTGGCCCAGCTGTTCAATCGCGTGCTGGCTGAGCGTGCATCGGATGAACGGCCTGCGAACGACAACGTACTATCGGTCGACGATGGTGACGACGCAGACGCACCCAGCCCGCACTGGCCCGCATTCGTGGCCTATACGCAAAACGAACTCCAAGCGCTCGATACGCTGATCTTGCAGCGCGATCTGGCCGAATTGAAGCGCTGGGCACACAAGATGCGCGGCAGCCTGCTGATCGTGAAGCAGCAAGCGCTGGCGGAAGATTGTCTGGAACTGGAGCAAAGCTGCGGATACGCCCATGACTGGGACGAGGATTTCGCGACGCTTGCCGCAGAACTCGGCACACGCATTCAGGAAGCCATCGCAGCATGACGCGCAGCCCGCGCTTCAAGCGCAAAGATGCGGGTTCACGACAACGACGCATGGCTGGAGATCAGCGACTATGCTTACCGAAACTGACTACGCTGTTTGGATAAACGTAGTGCGGCAAGATGGGCGAGCCGGGATGCCGGCTGCAAATGCTTCTCCGGTTTAAAACCCGGAAAAACAAAAGGGGTTGCGCAATGCGCAACCCCTTGAATTGGTTGGCTCCCCGACCTGGGCTCGAACCAGGGACACACGGATTAACAGTCCCTCAGTCTTTCGTCCCGCTAATCCGCGCCAGATAAGGAAATGCAGGGGTTCAAGTGTCTAATATTTTGTCCCTACCGCCAATCCCCCAAGCCAATGAATTCGCCACGTCTGACCAGCTAATTAGACAGGTCTTGAGCACCGAATCACGCTAAAAAAGCGGCTCCACCGCCGAGGCGTTCCTAGTTAGCGATGAACAGCTCACCGCTGATTTTCAGACTCTCGCGTGCGTTCGCAACACCGTACCGACTACCCTCTCACCGATTCAGATATGCGCAGCCTGCAAAACTCGATCACGACCGACAATGGTCGGAGTTTGCAAACCGGGCAGTGGATGCTCCCTGCTTATCCAAGTCCCAGTCTCCGCCACCTATAACCCCGAGCTTGGTGAACTTGCGTCCCCACCAAAATAACTTTCAACAATTTCCCCTGATCGAGTAAACAACGCATACCAAGAATAGTCGCCCTCACGGCTGGGCACTAAATTATTCAATCGATACGCAACTCTCTTGAAGGTCGACAACAACTCCGTTTCCGGCAAAGCATCAATTGGAATATAAATTAAGACGCACTGCCCTTCGTCATGCACTTCGAAGGTAATCGAAGCTTTTCGAAAGGACTCACCCTCAAGAAGATCCAAGATCTGGGCAAGTAACTTTTCCGTTATGATTTCTACCATGGAAGGCGCCTATCCAACCTCCTAAACACCCCAGGAGAGCCTAACTCTTTATACAAATCAGGATGCCGGCTCTTTAAAGTAAAGATCACACCAAAGCATGACGACGCATATGCAAGCACAATACAAAAGAACCAATCAAATGCCCCCTCTGCCAACTAATTGCTTAGCACATTAATTTCTCTGCGTTCAACCCGTTACCCCATCGAACTGATTTCACAAACTTTCAAGCCATTGCAGATGAAATTTTTCCTGCGCATTTACTGTCGCTGGCCGCATCCGGTCGTCACTATCAAATATATCAACAATGTCAGCACTTAGTGCCTGCCTACCGAATTGATTTCTATATGCCTGCATAGCCATCCCCATCGACTCCTGCATTGGAGAGGGATATACGTCTTCGCTCGCCCCAAAACATAATGGCAAGACGCCTTCCGTCTCCAAGATGAGACGAATTTTTTTTAAGGCATCAAAAAAGCCTCTTGAAGATGATTGTGAAACTTTGGCATCTGCATAGGAGATACACAGTACGGCAATACCATCATCCTCTTCGGAACCAACCACTTGGGCTTCTTTTTTTGTTCCATCTGGAAGCAACATCCAAATGCTCTTTCTAAATTCATTCAACATGAGATTAAGCCCTGCACGAGCACCTTTTACTCACTCCATTTTGCAAGCTCTTCTTTTAACCCAGTCAGAAGGCAACCCAAAAAGGCGCTGTCATTCACCAAATCGGACCTAGCGTCCTCGTCCATCTGCCCCTTCAATTCTTCATTACAAGAAGACAGTTTAAACTGGATAGCTTCAACTATTGCAAATAGCTCCTTATAAGACAAGGATACTTGCTTCATTTGATGTCACCTCAATAGACACGAGACCAAGCGGGAGCCGTTGACTCAAGTTGGTTCACAAAACTGTTATATGGCATAGAAACTGCCGGCTCAAGAAGCCAATGATTGCCGCGATCATTTTTCAAACAAAGCCCGGGAGGAATCGGGAAGTTTGCAGGAAGGCTCCACCATACTCCTGGACCTGAAATCGTGGAGAAACTAGACAATCCACCTGTATTTGGATGGACCAACCCCATTGGACCAACCACGATATCCTTTGGCACTCGTACATTATCCAGCCTTGGACCTGAGGCATTCCCACTACGATAGAGCGTCGGGTGATTTTTATTTCTGCACTTGCAATCATCCCGATCCCGATCTTTGCTGTTACTTTTATTGGCTACATCTACAGCTGTACTCACTGTGCTGATTATCGCAACTGCTGCAGCTATATCTGCAAAAGGATCCTCAGGACCTCCACCAACAACTTCAGCGGCAAGTGCTCTTTCTACCGCTTTTTCAAGCGTTTCCGGTGACATTGAAAACAACCCGGAAGGATCAACTGCACCAGTGGGCCTATTTCCCACATAGCTATATGTAGAATTGCTCCCAGCCGCTAACCCAATCGGATCACTTGAGTTGAAAGCACCCACGCCAGAATTGAAGGTGCGGTTGCCGTTATAAAACAGCCCCGTTTCCTTATCGCTAATCTGCCCCGCGTTACGCAAATTGTACTCAAACTGAGTACCCGTACTGGCCGGGTCTTGATTCGGCTGCGAATTGCCAAACGGCTCCCCATCCCAACGCCACACCAGCGCATTGCTCACCGGATCAGTGATCTGCCGTGGTGTCCCCAAATGATCTGCCCACACGTAATACACCTTCGGATTGGCCGGATCAGTCGTCGGCCGTACGGTGGCAATGGGCATGTCACCCAGCCACACCGTTTCCTGAATCACCTTGCCCGTTTGATCGTACTCACCCAGCAAATGCCCCTGCTCATCGTAGACGAAGCGCGTGGTGCCGGTCGGGCCGGTCTTCTGCAGCCGTTGCCCCAAGGCGTTGTAGCTGTAGCTCCACGTCTGACCATTCACCGTGGCTTGGGTGATGCGGCCGGCGTTGTTGTAGACGTTGGTCACGTTGCCGGTTTGGGTCTGATTCCCCGCCGCATCGTACTGGTATGCATTGACGGTGCTGCCGGTGGTGTTCAGCAGTTTGTTGCTGACCGGGTCGTAGTGATAGTCGGTGTTGGCGGTGCCGTGATTGTCGTTAACGCGGTTGCCGTTCTTGTCGTAGCCGTAGTTGTAACCAATCCCGCTGACGTTGCCGAGCGTGAGCCGGTCCAGCACGTCATAGCCGAAGTTCTGGTTCAGCGCGGTGTGGGTGATGTCGGCGATGCTGCTGACATTGCCGACGTTGTCATAGCCGTAGCTTCTGACCGTATCGCCGAGCGCAAGGCCGGCGATGCGGCCGGTGGCGTCGGCGGCGCGTGCCCAGTATTGGCCGTTGCTCCACGTCCAGCTTTGCGGGCCGATGTTGGCGGACCAGACGATGTTGCTGGCGAGCGCTTGGCCGTTGAGCTGGATGGCGCTGATGGCACCGTTGTTCCAAGTGGTACCGACGGTAGCGCCGGAGGGCGCAGTGAGCTGGGTCAGGCGGTGGCCGGGGCCCCAGCTGTAGCCCGTGGTTTGGGTCAAGGCACCGCTGACGCGGCTGACTTGGGTCACGTCGCCAAGATTGTCATAGCTGTAGCTGGTGGTGCCATCGGCATCGCTGAAGCTGGCGAGTCTGCCGATGCCGTTCAGGGCGGTGTCGTAAACGAAGGTCTGCGTCTGGTCGCCGTAGTTGATGCTGGTCAGGCGGTTGAGCGCGTCGTAGGCATAGTTGGCGGTCTTGCCACGGGCGTCGGTTTTGCTCAGGACTTTGCCGGCGGCGTCTTGCGTGTAGGTGGTGGTGCCGCTATCCGGGCTGACCAGCTTGAGCAGGTTGTCGAGGCCGTCGTAGCTGTAACGGGTGACGAAGCCTTCCGGGTCGGTGACGCTGACCAGATGGTCGGCGGCGTCGTAACCAAAGGTGCTGACGTTGCCGGCAGCATCGGTGAGCTGGGTCAGCCGGTTGAGCGCATCGTAGGCGTATTTCGTGACGTGGCCGCTGCCGTCGGTTTGCGTCAGCCGGTTGCCGTTGCCGTCGTAGGTGTAGGTGGTCTGGAAGCCCTTGCCGTCCATGTGGGTGAGCAGCCGGCCCAGCGGATCGAAGGTGTCGAAGCTGCTGACGAGGGCGACGTGGGTGGGGATGGTGCCGGCCGGTGTGGGGGTCGGGGTTGGTGTGGGAGTTGGAACCGGCGTGGGTGTTGGCGTCGGGACAGGGGTCGGGACAGGGGTCGGCGTGGGGGTCGGCGTGGGGACCGGTGTCGGCGTCGGGGTAGTCACCGGCACGTTGATCTGGGTCGTTAGTGCTTGCGTCGGCGGGGTGAAGTTGGCGGTGTACAGCGCCGCGCCTTTGGTAATGCGCAGGTCGTCGATGTAGCCATCAAAGCCGGAGGCCCAGGATACATCGACCCCCGGCACGTAGAGCTGCCCGACCGTGAAGCTATTGCCGGTCTGTACCCAGCCGAGGCTGGTTGGCACGGTGCTTTCCAGATTGCCGTTCAGGAACAGCCGCCAGGCGCTGCCGTCCGAGGTGAGCGCGACGTGGGTCCAGGTCTGAAGCGGTGCGGGATGGGTGGCGGCAATGCTGGCTTCGGTGCTGCGGCCCGGCAGGCTGCCCCCCTGACCGAAGACGAAGTAGCCGCCCTGGGTGTACTCGATGGTTTGGCCGGTGCGCGGACCGTAGCCAGGTTGGCCCATCAGGAACCACGCCTTGCCGCCATCGACGGCGGCCGACGGGGTGGTGGTCGGCACGCTGTTGACGTAGGCGAAGAATTCGAGCGTGAAGACGTTGCCGAGATCGCCGACGGTGGATGGCAGGGAGAGGTAATTGCCGATGCCGCCGTCGAAGCGGGCGCTGGCTCCGCCGAACATGCTCTGCGCGGTGCTGAGATGGGCATTGCCGCCGAAGGAGACGTAGTTGGCGCTGGCGCTCGCATCGGTGGTGGCGGTGCTGCCATCCGCGCCGTCGAAGTGCAGCAGCAGGTTGACGTTGCCGGTCGGGGTGGCCGCCGGTTGGTTGACCTTGATGTCGGTGATGGTTTTGCTCATGCCGATCAAGGCCAGATCGGCCACGCTTTGGGTGAGCAAGGCGCGCTTGCCGGCGAAGCCGGTATCTTGGTAGACGATGGCCTGATAGCCGCTGGCGACGGCCACTGAGGCGGCACGGTCATTCCAGCCGGCCGGCACCCCGCCGCTGTAGGCGGGGGTGCAGAACGAGGCGCCTTGATAGTTGGGCGATTCGTAGAAGCACGCCGCATTGCCGGTCGGCACGGCCGGGGCGGTCCCGGTGGCGGCGGGCAGCAAGGTATAGGCGCTGATCGCTTTGTTCAGGCCCAGCGTAGTGAGGTCGGCCACGCTTTGCGACAGCGGCAGGTTCTTGCCGGAATAGTCGGCGTATTGCGACAGCATCAGCGAGTAGCCAGGTGCCAGCAGAATGGACGCGGCCGCATTGCTCCACACGCCCGGCATGGCGCCGCTATACGGGGTGCTGCAAAAGGCCGGGCCTTGGTAGTTGGCTTGCTGGAAGAAACAGGCGCCGTAGCCAGCCGGGACAGCGGCGGGCACCAACGCGATACCGAAGCTGCTGACTGCTCGGCCGAGGTTGACGGTGGTGAGATCGGGTGCGCTTTGGGCAAGCGCGACCGCCGTGCCACCAAAGCTACTGCCGGAATACAAGGTGATCTGTGCGCCCGGATCGAGCTGGACCGAGAGCGCGCGAGCTTGCCAGGCACTCGGCAGATCGGCGCTGGTGGGACCGACGCAGTAGGCTGCGCCGTGATAGTGGGTGTAATCGAAGAAGCACGCACCGCCAGCGGGGGGCACCGGAGCCTGACCCAGCGGATAGAGGCTATAGGCGGCGACGGCCTTGCTCATGCCAACGCTGGCCAGGTCGGGAATGCTTTGGGTGAGCTGAGCGGATGTGCCGGTGAAATCGGCGTTCTGGTAGATCGCCAATTGGTTACCGTCGGCCAGCAGGATCGAGGCGGCCTGGTTTTGCCACCAGTGGGTGAACCAGGCCGGCATGTCGCCACTGTAGGTATCGGAGCAGAAAGCCGCCCCTTGGTAGTTGGGCAGCGCAAAGAAGCAGGCACGTTGCCCGGTCGGCACCTGCGGGGTACTGCTGGCCAGTAGCGTGTAGTCCGTGAGCTGGCCGGCCAGACCGACAGTGGCCAGGTCGGCGATGCTTTGGGTCAGCACGGCGTTTTTGCCGTCGAACTGGGTGTCTTGATACAGCGTGATCTGCGCACCGGCCGAGAGCTGGATTGAAGCGGTCTTGTCATTCCAGTCCGTCGGCACACCGCCGCTGTACGGGCTGGTGGTGCAGAACGAATTGCCCTGGAAGTTCGGCTGATCGAAGAAACAGGCGCTGACGGCTGTGCCGGGAACGGGCGTCGGCGTAGGAACGGGCGATGGGGCGGGCGTCGGGACTGGTGCTGGTGTCGGACTCGGTACTGGCGTCGGACTCGGGACCGGCACCGGCACCGGAACAGGCGTCGGTGTGGGCGTAGGAACCGGGGTCGGGCTGGGTACGGGTACCGGAATGGGGGTAGGCGTTGGCGTGGGAACCGGCGTTGGACTCGGTACAGGAACAGGCGTCGGAGTCGGAGTCGGAGTCGGAGTCGGAGTCGGAGTCGGAGTCGGAGTCGGAGTCGGAGTCGG
>NZ_JONM01000002.1:0-4758 GCF_000711875.1 Andreprevotia chitinilytica DSM 18519 | reverse complement strand
GTCGGAGTCGGAGTCGGAGTCGGAGTCGGAGTCGGAGTCGGAGTCGGAGTCGGAGTCGGAGTCGGCAGCAGTGTAGGCGTTACCGTTGGCGTGACAACGGGCGTTGGCGTCACGGGCACCGGGGTTGCGGTCGGTTTGGGTGTCGGTGTTGGCGTGACGGGAACGGGTGTCGGCGTAGCCGTGGGTTTCGGTGTCGGCGTCACGACCGGCGTCGGCGTGGCCGTCGGCTTCGGCGAAGGCGTAGAGGTGTGACCATCGTCGTCATCGCGGCATTCGCCGCCCTTTTTCCACAGCGATGCCGCATCGACCGGGTTCCAGCCCGCGCCGACATAGGCGGTATGTTTCACATAGGCGATGTAGACCTCACCGTGGTAGCTGACATGCTGACCCGCGTTGTATTCATACCCCTCTTTCCATTCCACACAGCCAATCGGCGGCGGGTTGACGCGGTTTTGCACTTGCCACAGATCGGGCGTCGCCAACGGGTTCCAGCCAGCACCGAGGTGGGCGGTATGGGTGACACGGGCGGTGTAGCGCTTGCCTTGGTAAGTCACCACCATGCCGGCCGCGTAGGTCTTGCCGTCTTGCCAGATGATGGGCGTGGTGTCGGCTTGCGCGACGTAATACGGCACAGCCGCGAACAGGCTGCACAGGGCGAGGGCCAGCGCGCTGCGGCGCAGGTGTTTGGCGTTCATGGTGTCTGCCCTGCTTTTTCTTAAGGTTGTGCCGGTGCAGACGCACCGCGTTGGGTCTGGACTTGCTGCAAGCTGATGGCGAGTTGCCCGGCCGGATCGCTGCTGTCAGTGCGGGTACGGCGGCCCATCAGGTCGAGCGTGTAGCTGATGGTGTTGCCGAGACTGTCGGCAATGCCGGTCAGCCGGTGCGCGGCGTCATAGCTATAAGTAATGCCGCTGCCATCCGGCAGGGTGACGTGGGTGAGCTGGCCAACGCTGTCGTAGCTGAAGCTGGTCAGCTCGGTGCTTTGCTGGCGGCTGGTCAGGCGGCCAAGCGCGTCATAACCCAGCGTGGTGGTGAGGCCGCTCGGATCGGTGTAGCCCAGCAGGTTGCCGTCGCCGTCATAGCTGCTGAAGCGCGTGATCTGGCCGAGCGCGTTGGTGAACGTGGTCAGGTGGCCGAGCACGTCATAGCCATAACTGGTGACATTGCCGACCGGGTCGGTGGCGCTGCTCACCAGCCCGAAGTTGCCGTAGGTCCAGCTCCAGCTGCGCGTCTGACTGTTGGCGGTGACGGTTTTTTGGGTCAGGTTGCCGCTGCTGTCATAGCTCAGGTTGGTGACGCGCACCGGGTCGGTGATTTGCGTCGGCAGGTGGAAGTTGGCATGCCAGACCGTGGCGATGGTGCGGGCTTGCGGCGTGCCGGCCGCTTCGGTGCGGCTGGTTTCCAGATTGCGGGCGGTATCGATCACATAGCTGGTCTGGCTGCCGTTGAAATCGGTGCGCTGGGTGATGTTGCCGCTGCCGTCGAAGCCGAGCGCATAGGTCAGCGTGGTGCAGCCGGTGCAGCTCTGTTGCAAGCTGTTCAGCAGCATGCGGTTGTTGATGGTCTGCATGCCGTATTGCTGGGTCAGCCCCACCGCATCGGTGACGGTGCTCTGGCCGAGGCTGTTGTAGCTGACCGTGGTGCTGTTCACACCGCCAGCAAGCTGGTTGTTGGTGGCGCGGCCTTGGCTATCGAAGCGCCAGCTGGCGTAACGGCCGCCGTTTTCATCGGTGATGCCGGTCAGCAAATGCGTCCAGCTGGTGTTCTCATACAGATACTGGCGGGTACTGGCGTCCGGGTTGGTCACGCTGGCGAGGTTGCCGTGGCTGTCGTAGCTGTAGCTATATCCGTGTCCAGCGGGCGTGGCGATGCTGACCAAGCGGTTGTTGGCGTAGGCATAGCTAAGCGTATTGCCGAAGCTGTCAGTGACGGTGGTCAGCTGGGCGCTGCTGCCATAGGTGAACGTGAGCGTGACGCCATTGCGGAAGCGAATGCTTTGCAGATGGAACACGCTGCCGGGCTTCGGGCCACCCGGACTGGGGTCGGAGAAGGTTTCCGTGGTGTCATCCGGCAGGGTGAGCGTCCAGATCGCGCCACCGAACATCAGCTTATAGCCCAAGCCATGCAGATCATTACCGCCATAGGGCGGAAAGCCAATCACCCGGCCATCGTGCAGCGCCAGCAGCGTCATCGGCGGCGGCGTCTGTCCTTGGCTGGGGTCATTGCCCGCAGGGGTCGTGGGCGCTGGTGGCGCGGGAATCGCGGGCGCGGTCGGCGATCCGCTCAAGCTGGAGCCATCTTGCAGGATGGTCAGCTCAGGCGTGTCGACAGGAACCGGGTCCGGCACATAGGGGGTGAGCTGGTCATCATATTGATGATGCCAACCTGCCCCCATCGAACCGCTGCCGTCGAGGCTGTTGTAGTAGCGGGCGATGGTCAACGGCGACGGCGCTGGTGCAGCCCAATCGACCTGGCGCTGGAAGTGATCACCGGTGCCCGCATTGATCGGGTCGGCTGCGCCCGGCGCGCCAAACAGCGCGCACTTCGGACAGGCGTTGTTCACGGCGATAGTTGAGTCGATCGTATTGGCCGCGCCGCGATAGCACTTCGAGGTCGGCTTCGGCAGATAGAGCATGCCGGGAATCGAGGTCGGATTCGGCCCCACGCCATTCAACAAACCGGTGTAGTTGTCGTGCAGGATGATGATGTGGCTGCCGCACGCACTGGCGAACAGGCGGTGCATGTTCAACGGCTGCTGCACCACCGTCTGATACATGCTGTACGGCGTAGCGGTGTAGCTGGTGCTGTTCCACTCCGTGACGGTCAGCGAACCGCTATCGCAGCTCAACAAGGAATAGTTGTAGTCGAACGTGCCATCGGCGTGTTGATCCGACGTTGCCGCCGCCTCGATGCCGATGACGCTCACGCCGTTTTGTGGATCACAGGTGCCGGCGTAGGTAAACGCGGCCCAAGCACAGCACAACACCATCAACACTCGTTGAAGCACAACGACTAACCGCATGGCCGACCTTGTAAGCTAAAACTTACCGCCTGCCGTAATACACCCCAGATTGGTCAAAAAACCAACTCATTCAGTGCCAAAACTCAGAGCGGTGAAATTTATTAGAAAGTAATCGCCGGAGATCATGCCAACCGCATGGTGTGTCGTCAATGCCGTTTATCGGGGGAAACCCTTATGTTCTCGCGCGCCACCTTCATTCCAACCGGCGTCACCAATGGGTGAGGCATTGGTGACGGCGCAGCCTTTTTAGTCCAGCGCCTCCCGCTGCACGACAGACCCTTGTCGTACCGCCCGATCAGCCACGATCACCGCCTGACAGGCATCGAGCTGATCGACGACGCGGTCTGCTTCGTCGGCGAGGTGGATAAGAAATTCAGCAGCCGCGTCTTGAAGTTCGGCGAGCGCTGCACCATCACTGCCGGGTCCAGTGTCGGTGGTCGCGGGCAGACATTGAGTGCTTGCGGTACGGATGGGGACTGACAAGCGCAGAGTGCCAGCCCGCAGGTCAGTAATAAGGCGATCACGCCGGGTCGTTTCATCTCGCAGTTGCTCCTGGTAACGATTGCCGATGCGCGCCATCTGGTCGGCGGCATCGTGTTCGAGTGCGCGGGCATGGGTTTGGGCATCGGCGAGCGCTTTGGCATTGGTGGTCTCCCGCTTTGCATCGGCCGCGTCTCGCCCCGCATCGATCAAATCGCGCCGCACCGATTCGTGCTGTTCGCCCTGCCCATAAAAAAAGGCCGCGAAGGCGGCCACGAGTGCGGTGATGGCCAGCCATCGCCAATACCAGGGGATCGCGATCATGTTGGCGCTCTCCCCTCACACACCGCCCGCTCGGCCGCACGCCGTTTCACCAGGCCGGGCAGCTGCTTGCCGCCCGCCCAGACCCAGCGGCTTAGTTCGCCGCAAGCACCGGCGTCATCGCCGGCATTGAACTTGCGGGCCATGCTGGAACCGCAGAGCTTCCCCGCGCCCACGTTGAACACAAACGACACCAGTGCCGCGCGTTGCCCAGTGGTCAGCGGCACGTGCACGCATTGATCGACCCCGGCATTGGCGGCGATCAGGTCGGCCTGCAGCAAGGTCTGGCATTCGCTTGCCGTGGCATCTGGCTGGCCCAGCCGCACGTCCTTGCCGGTGTGGCCATAGCAACGTGTCGGGATCTGTACCGGGTCGAGATAGGTTTTACGGCGCTCGCCCTCGAACGGCATCACGAGGCTGGCGGCCAGGGCGAGCGCGGCCAGCACCCCGGCAGACAGGGATCGCGTCAGGTTATTCATCGTCGCGCTCCTCACTGGCTTGGGTCGGGACAGGGCCGGGGCCACGCCGATGTTTGCGGATCACCCACGCGATCTGCAGCACGATGTAGATGAACGTGGCGATCTGGATCAGGTTGTTCATCGTCAACGACGCCAGCGCGGACAAGCCGAGCGTCAAGCTGGTTTTGGCGCCGACGAGGGCGGTGCTTTCTTCCTTCAACATGATTGCTCCGGGCATAAAAAAACCGGCTTGCGCCGGCATAGTTGGGGGGTGAGGGATTAGTACGGGCGGAGCTGGTCGCGCCCGAGCGGGTCGGGGACGTGCCGCTTCGCTAAGGTACTGACGTCGGTGTGGCTCTGGCCGGCCTTGACCACCGGCGCAATGCGGAACCACACCCGTTGGCAATCCCCGACCGGTGTCTCGACCAGCACCCCGGCCACATTCCGCAGTGCGCGCACCTGCGCCACCATCGGGAT
>NZ_JONM01000001.1 GCF_000711875.1 Andreprevotia chitinilytica DSM 18519 | reverse complement strand
CAGCATGTGCTGTTGCTGACCTTGCACCACATCGTCGGTGATGCGTGGTCGATCGGGGTATTGGTGCGGGAGGTGATGGCGTTGTACGCGTCCTTCAGCGCCGGCCAGCCGCCGGCACTGGCGGAGCTGCCGATCCAGTACGCCGACTATGCCGAGTGGCAACGCGACTGGTTGGAGGGCGAGACACTCGCCGCCCAGACCGGCTACTGGAAGCAACATCTGGCCGGTGCGCCGGTGGCGCTGGAGCTGCCCACGGATCGGCTCCGCCCGGCCGTGCAGACCTTCAAGGGCGGTGCCTTTACCCGTTCGCTGGGTGCGGCGTTGTCTACCCAGGTCGATGCGCTCAGCCAGCAACTGGGCGTGACGCCGTTCATGACGCTCTTTGCCGCCTTCAATGTCTTGCTGAGCCGTTATGCCAATCAACGCGACATTGTCGTGGGTACGCCGATCGCCAACCGGACGCGGGCGGAAACCGAGCCGCTGATCGGGCTCTTCATCAATACCCTGGCCTTGCGCACCGACTTGAGCGGCGACCCGAGCTTTACCGAGTTGCTGGCCCGCATCAAGACCAACACCCTGGCGGCGTATGCGCATCAGGACTTGCCGTTCGAGAAGGTGGTCGAGGCGCTGAACGTGCCGCGTGATCTGAGCCGCTCGCCGGTGTTCCAGGTGATGTTCACGTTGCAGAACACCGATCTGCCGGCCTTTGAGCTGGCGGGTCTGGTGGCGCAGCCGCTGCCGCTTGAGGCGGCGACGGCCAAGGTTGAACTGACGCTGGAACTGACCCCCACTCGCGACGACGGCTACAGCGCCCGTTGGGAGTTCAATACCGATTTGTTCGACCCGACGACCATCGACCGGATGGCGGTGCACTTTGCAACGCTGCTGGGTGCTGTGGTCGAGGCAGCGGAAACCCGCATCGCCGCATTGCCCATGCTGGATGCCGACAGCACCCGGCTGCTGTTGGTCGACTGGAACGATACAGCCCGCCCCTATCCGGCAGATGCCTGCATCCATCAGCTGTTTGAGGCGCAAGTGCGCCGCACCCCGGATGCCGTTGCCTTGGTGTGTGGCTCTGCCTCACTGAGCTATCGCGAGCTCGACGCGCGCGCCGACCAGATCGCAGTGCATTTGCGCGCTTTGGGTGTGGGACCGGAAACGTGTGTGGGTGTCTGCCTTGATCGTTCTGCGGACATGGTTGCGACGCTGCTTGGCACGTTGAAAGCGGGCGGTGCTTATGTCCCGATGGACCCCAGCTACCCGCGTGAGCGACTGCAGCACATGCTGGAGGATGCGCGTTGCCCGGTCGTCGTCACCTCACAAGGCAGCGCGACGCTGTTCGCAGGCCACGCAACCCGGTTGCTGTTGCTCGATGCCATCGACGCCGACATGGCGGTCGCGCCTGACTCGCATGTGCCAAGCGCCGGCAGCACCGCCTATGTGATCTATACCTCGGGCTCCACGGGCAAGCCCAAGGGCGTGCAGGTCACGCACCGTTCGGTGGTGAACTTCCTCACCTCGATGGCCGAGCAGCCTGGATTGAACGCGCAAGATACCTTGCTGGCCGTGACGTCGATGTCCTTCGATATCGCTGCGTTGGAACTGTTCTTGCCTTTGCTGACCGGTGCCCGGCTGGTACTGGCAAGTCGCGAGGCTGCAACCGATGGCCAGCAGTTGCTGGCGCTGGCGCAGTCGCATGGCGTGACGGTACTGCAAGCCACGCCTTCGACCTTCTGGCTGCTGCTGGCCGCCGGGTGGCCGGGGGACTGGCAACCCAAGGCACTCTGCGGTGGCGAAGCCCTGCCCGCCGCCCTGGTGCAAGCGTTGTTGCCGCGAGTTGCATCGCTTTGGAACATGTATGGCCCGACCGAGACCACGATCTGGTCGACCACACGCCGGGTCGATGCCGGATCGGCATCCATTGGCCGCCCCATTGCCAATACGGTGGTGCGCGTTCTGGATGAAGCCAATCAGCTATGCCCGATCGGAGTGGCAGGTGAACTCCATATTGGCGGTGATGGGGTGGCCAGTGGCTATCTGAATCGTCCTGATCTGACTGCGGAACGTTTCGTGGCAGACCCTTGGGGTGCCGAGGGTGGGCGGCTCTATCGCACCGGTGATCAGGTTAGATGGTTGCCCACGGGTGAAATCGAATATCTGGGCCGTCTGGATCATCAGGTCAAGGTACGCGGCTTCCGCATCGAACTGGGCGAGATCGAAACGCAACTGACCCGGCACCCGCAAGTGCAGCAGGCGGTGGTCGTCGTGCGTGAAGACATGCCGGGGGATCGCCGGATCGTTGCCTACTTGCTCGTTACGGAACCTATTCCGACGGCGGCGCTGCGCAGCCATCTGGGCCGCATGCTGCCGGAGTACATGATCCCCGCCGCCTTCGTCGAGCTGGATCAATTGCCGCTGACCCCCAATGGCAAGGTCGATCGCAAAGCACTGCCGGAGGTGAATGGCTTGATGGAGACGCGGCACTACCAGCCACCGACCAGCGAGCTGGAACAAGCGGTTGCAGCGCTTTGGCAGCAGCTGTTGCCGGTTGAGCGGGTCGGGCTCGATGACAACTTCTTCGAGCTGGGCGGGCATTCCTTGCTGGCCGCGCAACTCGTGGAGCGCATGCGCCGCGAACTCGGTTTGAGTCTGGCGCTGAAAGACCTCTTCGAAACCCGCTCGCTCGCCGCGCTGGTTGAACGGGTTTCAGCGCCTGCCCCGGCTGCGTTCACCCACGCCGTCACTTTGCGTCACGGCACGTCATCCCCGCTCTTCCTGGTGCATGCCGTCGGTGGCAGCGTGGCGGCGTATCTGGCACTGGCTCAGGCATTACCCGAAGCACAAAGCGTGGTTGCCTTTCAGGCCAGTGGTCTGGATGGCAATACGCCGCCGTGCAGCAGCGTGCCCGAGATGGCGCAACGGTATGTGGCAGACCTGTTGCAGATCCAGCCAAGCGGCCCGTTCCGCCTGGGCGGGTGGTCGATGGGCGGGGTGGTTGCATTCGAAATGGCTCGCCAGCTGGAAGCACACGGTCACGGGGTCAGCCTGTTGGTGTTGCTGGATTCATCCTCCCCGGATGAATCCATCGCCGCCGGTGCATCCCGCTGGCCCTTGGGTGATTTCCTCGCTGATCTGGCCTACTCAAGCGGATTGGCATTGCCGTTCACTGCAGAAGAAAGCGAGCGCCTGATTGCCGACCCGAAGCGTGATGTCATTGCCGTGGCTGCAGCCCGCGACGCCGGTTTGATCCCGGACGCCATGACCGACTCGTTGCTGGCGCAACGGTTGGCCGTTTTCGTCGCCAATCAGCACGCCATGGCCACTTACCAACCCGACGGGTTGTTCAGTGGCCAGCTGACGCTGCTGCAGGCAGCCGAATCGCCGCAGACCGATGGGTGGCGTCGCTGGGTTCAAGGCGGCGTAACGGCCGTCACGGTGCCGGGCGACCACTACAGCATGCTCCTGGCTACCGGCGCACCCCTGCATCAACTACTCGGCGGCCCGCTTGACGTATCCGGCGATACGCCGCGACTGATTGAAAAAATTTGATATCTGATCTGGAGAAACCATGAAACCCATCGCTGATTTTGACAACTTCGCCAATCTCGACATCCGCATCGGCCGCATCGTGGCGGTAGAGGATGCAGGAACCAAGAAACCAACCTACCGCTTGCAGATCGATTTTGGCGGCGACGTGGGCATCAAGGTGTCTTGCGGTGCATTCCGCAATTACACCAAGGAGGCGCTGATCGGTCAGCAGATCGTCGGCGTCATCAATTTCGGCGCAAAAAAAATGGGCCCCGAAGTGTCTGAAGCGCTTGTCCTTGGCGTGCCGGGCGATGACGGGGAAACCATTTTTCTGACACCCCATAGCCACGTCGCGTTAGGTGTATCGGTTTTTTAAATCGCAACTGACCGATGCCGCACAACGAACAGTCCCTGATATGTCCCTGAGCAAAAAACCATGCAAGGTCAAGCAATGAACATCATTCAAGACAACTTTCCCGCGCAATCCACCATTGCGAACGATGCGCTGAGCGTGCGCGCCGCAGTCAAGGTCACGCGCAGCCAGCTGGATGGCTGGCCAGAGTCGCCCTATGGCGAAATCTGGAGCCGCAGCCTTGGCTCCGCCATCATTTGCGTGGCAGCGACGCCCCACGCCACGCTGGTCGCCGCAGCCAGCATCGACCGCAATGTGGCGCTGTTCTCTGACGCAGGCGAATTGCAATGGAAACGCACGCTGGATAGCGAAGCATGGGCAGTCGCTATTTCCGCCGATGAGTCGCGCATTGTCGTCGGCACGGCGACCAAGCAACCTTCATCCGGCACCATTCTGGTCTTCGACCGTGCCGGCACAGAGCTTTGGCGACTGGAACTGGAAGCGCCAGTCTGGAGCGTGGCCTTGTCCGATGACGGGAAACGGCTGGTCGCCGGCAGCTGGGACAACCAGGCTTATGTGTTTGAAGAGGTGGACGGGCAATTTCAGGAATTCGCGCGGGTGAAGCTGGGTGAATCCGGTGTTTACGGCGTATCGATGTCGGCAACGGGCGACCGCATTCTGGCTGCAGCCTACGACAGCTCGGTCACCTTGTTCGACGGCCAGATGAATGTGCTGGTACAGCATGCCTGTTCGACTGGCGCGTACCACACGGCATTGTCGCGCGATGGGGCATGGGGCGTGGTCGGTCTGCGCGATGGCCGGGCGATGGTCATTCACCCGCAACAGACGCAAGCCGCCCAATACACGGAAGTCATCTCGTTGCGGCCGATCTGCGGTGCGGCCGTTTCGTCGCGAGGCATCGCGGCCCTCGGTTCGTTCGATGGCCTCGCCTATGTCGTCAACTGCGAAGGCCGCTTGCTGTGGTCGCTGGAAGCCGGTGGCGAAGTCTGGGCCACCGCGTTGTCATCCGATGGCTCGCTGGTGATCATCGGCTCTGGCGACGGCTCCATCCGCGTGGTGCAGAACTACGTGAACGACACGGTCATCGACGAGCTGCTGGCACTGGAAAATCATGTCGAATCAGCGATCGATCGCAACCTCGCGCTGATCTGCGCGCAGCAAGCGGTGGTTGCATTCCGGCGCTATGGCCTGATCGAGTACGCCATGCGCCGCCTGAAGGATTGGGGGGCCAAGATCGGGCATGAAACGGGCAGCGAGCTTGCCCGGCAATTGCTGCTTGACGATACCGCCGCCTTCCCCAAACACCACCAGAGCCATTACTTGCTGGCGTCGATGTTCGAGGAGCACGGCGCCTATCGCCAAGCGGCCTGGCATTACGTCTGGGCGGGCCAGAATGAGCGGCTCAAACTCGAAAGCCTGACCAAGGCCGGCGAAGCGTTCTCGAAAGCCGGCCTGGAATTCGCTGCGAAATCCTCATTCCGCCGTGCCCGCGAGCAACAGGTCACCGAAGAAGCCAAGCGCACGCTGTACAGCATGGGGCGTGCTTTCGAAGACAACGGCCAACTGGCTGAGGCACGCAAGTACTACGAAGTCGTGTTCACCTTCAGCCCCGACTACCGCGACGTGTTCACGCGACTGGAAAACCTGGATAACGCCACCGTGACCGTGGCGCTCGATGCCGCCAGCGCCGAGGCATTGGAAAACGTCGATTGGTACGACAGCTTGCTGCTCGGCCTGCTGGGCCCGGATGTGCCGAGAATGACGGATGTCGACGCCTCGCTGCACCCGATCCTGCGCGCACGCTCGAAAGAGCTGGCGGTAACGGCAGATGACCGCCGCCGGATCTTGGACGTGATCTCCGAGCACGAGCTCGAAAGCGCCGCACAGCGCAGCGAGCCCGGCCTTGATTACAACGAGGCCGTGTATATGCGTTACGACGCGTCGGTGCCGGAAGACGAGGCAAAAAAATCGCTGGAACTCATCCATGTGCTGGATTGCATCAAGCGCTATGGGCCATTCCAGCGCAGCCTGGACATCGGCGCAGCAACGGGGCGTTATCCCACGCTGTTCACCAGTCTTGGCATTGAAGCTTTTGGCGTCGATATCGAACCGGAAGCGGTGGCTTTTGCCCGCAAGAAATGCGGCACGGCCCGCTTCCCGGATTTTCGCGTTGGCGACGCTCGCGCCCTGCCGTTCGAGGACGAGAGCTTCAATCTGATCACGTGCATGATGGGTACTGCAGCGCACTTCCCGGCAGGCGACATGGAGAAGGTGTTCGCCGAGATTCACCGCTGCCTGCGCCCGGGCGGTGCCTTCATCATGTCGACCTGGGATGTCGAATGCCCCTATCTGACGTATCTGTCCATCTATTCGCATGCGCAAAAAGAAGAGATGCGGCGCAATTCGCCTACCCGGCAAGAAGTGCAAACGATGGCCCAAAAGCAAGGCTTGTCGGTTGAGGAACTCCGTCCGATTGGTTTGATGCCGGAAGCGATCGCATACGAACTCGATTTGCAGCAATTCGGCCCGAATCGCATCAGTCATCTGGTCGACGTGGATCTGGCTTTCCGCGCCCTCTTCCCGGCCTTGCACGGACAAATGTACATGTTGCTTGTTCGCAAGCCTTGAAGCGCAAAACCCAATAAATCCAATAACAAAACCGATAACAAAATCAATACGATTCAGGAGTGAAGCAATGAGCACGGAAGAACGCGATACCCGTACCTATCAGGTTGTCGTCAACCAGGAAGGACAGCATTCGATTTGGCTCGCGGAACGTGAGCTGCCGCTGGGCTGGCGTGCCGTCGGCAAGCGTGGCAGCAAAGAGGAATGCCTGGCGTATATCAGGGAAGTCTGGACTGACATGCGTCCGGCCAGCCTGCGCAGTTGATTGGCAAAACACCAATCCGGCCCAATGGTCGGATTGGTGTTTTAGACGTAGCCACCGCGATCAGGTTATTTGCAATCGTTCATCAATCGTTCAATAGGGTTGCTGCCCCGTCGCCCGTAACGTCTCGCCAATGGCTGTGGTGAGCTGGTTGTACGCAGCGGCGATATCTGCCTGATCATGCCGGCTGGCGGCCTTGGCCAAGACATCGAAAGTAAGCTGCCAGGTTTCCCGGTTGGGTGTCAGCGCGCTCTCTTTTTTGATCAGCGCATAGTCGAGGGCCGATTCCAAAGTATTCAGGCTGTGGTGCAAGCCGCCTGTTTCACCCGTTTCGATCGGGGGCTGTAATGGGGTTGTGCTCATGATGACTGCTCCAAGGGTTTGACGTATCTATCTTCATGCTGAGCGCTGATTACCGCCGCTGCATCTTCCGCCTCAATTCATGCCTTTCTTGCGCCTCCAGCGAGAGCGTTGCGGTTGGGCGGGCAATCAGTCGCGGAATGCCGATTGGCTCGCCGGTCTCCTGGCACCAACCGTAGCTCCCGTCCTGAATGCGCGTCAGCGCCTCGTCAATGGTGTGCAGATATTTGCGTTCACGGTCTCGCACCCTCAGTTCAAGCGAGTGATCTTCCTCCAGGGAGGCGCGATCAGAGGGGTCGGGGGTCGATTCGAATTCCTGGATGTGGCTGGTGGTTTCATGCGCAGCATGAAGGAGCGACGCACGTTCAGTGCACAAGAGCGTGCGGAAGAACGCGCGTTGCTTGGGTGACATGTATTCGTTGATCGGGGCCGAAAGTAATTCGGCGGGCAGTACGGACACCATCGTTGATACCGGTGCGGCCAGCATGATGTAGCTCCTTCCAAATGAAATCCATGCGGAGAAATTGAGGCCCCAGCGACGATCAGGACGACGTCCCTACTCCATCGCCTGCGCGTAACTCGCTTTGCCGGTCTCGTAACAGCCGCAGGAAACCAGCTCCAGCCCCGCACGGTCGAGAATCTTGATTTCCCCACGCCTGTAGCTGATCAATTTGTGACTTTGCAGCAGCGTGGCAGCCTTGGTTACACCAACGCGGCGCACCCCCAGCATGTTGGCCAGAAACTCATGCGTGAGATGAAATTTGTACGACTGCCCCCGGTCCTGTGTCATCAACAACCAACGCGCGAGACGTGCCACCACCACATGGAAGCGGGTACAGGCGACGGTTTGTGCCAGTTGGGCCATCGCCACATAGAGGTAGCGCTTCAGTGCGGCTTGCAGCGCGGGACTGAGCTCGAGTTCGCGGCAAAACGATGCGCGCCCCATGCAGAGCGCCGGGCCGGCGCCCTGCACCACGGCATGCAGCGGCGAATCATTCATGCCCAGGATGAGCGAGATGCCCAGCATGCCTTCGTTGCCGATCAGTTCTACGCCCAGGCTGGCGCGCTCATCCATTGAGGTGGTCAGCGCAATGATGCTGCCGGTAGGAAAATACACTTGGCGAATGCGCTCTCCGGGTATGGACAGCACCTCGGCAAAAATCAGCTCGACCGGCTCGCAGCCCGCCAGAAAACGCTGACGGTCTTTGCGCGGCAATGCCGCGAGCAGGCGATTGTCGGCAAGGACGGTAGTGGGCAGCATGAGGACTCTCGTGGCATCGGGGAAACCGGAGGGCGGTGCACGGCGCGAGGCCATGACCTTTGATCCCATGCTACTCAGGCTGCGGCTGGCGTCTGTACGCCACCACACGCAGCCAGATCGTGCGTCTCGGGTTGGGGGGTGAGTAAAAACGAACCTTATGTGCGTCAGCGCACCGATCTTGCGGAAGTCGCCGCTCTAACATGCGTTTAGGCATTCGGCGCGATATTCGGCGCGATTTGTTGGCATAACGCCAAGCCTCTGCACGATCCAATCCTGAGGAGTTCAACATGCTCGAATCCAATTTGAAAGTCGTCGACCGTGACGTAAAAACCTTGGTCAGGGATGCGCAAGCGCTGTTTCAAGCCGCAGCCACATTGACCGGCGAAAAGGCCGATGAAGTCCGTAACCGGGGCATGCAATTGCTCGATACGGCGCTGGCCAAAGTGCAGGGTGCGCAGACGAGCATCGTTGTTGCCGGCAAGAAGGTGGTCACCTCGACAGATGACTATGTGAAAGAAAATCCGTGGCGCATGATCGCAGCCGCAGCGGGTGTGGGACTGGTGGCGGGGGTATTTCTGGGGCGCAGATGAGCGCGGCAAGCGCGCTTGCCGCCTGATTGCCACGCCTGATTCGCTGACTAAGGGCGCGATGAGGTGCCGGCGCTACTGCCCAGCACATGATCCCAAAACGCAGTTGTTACGCCATAGCAACCCGGCCGATCATTCGGCGCAAGACGCTGGTGATGCTGCGCATGCCAGCGTTTTCGCTGTATGAGCCAGGCATTGTCACTGTGCCAATGGTGGATGGCGTGATGGGTGATGGTATAAGCCAGATACCCCGTCAACACACCCAGGGTCAGTGCACAAGCCTGCCACAGATTGCCCAGCAACAGCGCCGGCAGGAAAACCAGCGTGCCGATCAGCGCGGCACTCAAGAGGGTCGGTGCGCCGATCAACGCCGCTGGCCGCCGATGATGCTCCGCATGCCAACGACGAAACGGTTGCATGCCGTGCAACACGAAGCGATGCAATGCATACTCGATCGGGCTCCAGCTCCCTACCCCCACCAATACAAGGAGCAGCATTTCCGGCCGTAGCTCGTGCGGGCCGGCCATGATCAGAAAGGCCGACAGTCCGACTACGGCGCTGGCGTACATTACAAAGTCGGCGTGATAGGCCGCCTTGCTGTGTTCCAGCGTGAGGAAATTCAGATGCATGTGGTTGCTCCCCTGTCCGCTGATTGCCCCGGCGGGCGTCGGGTCTCAGCTGCCTGTCCAAACTAAGCGCGATCTACCTTGCAGTCTGTGCGGCAGCGCACAACGTTCCATACATCAAGGCTGCAACCGCTGTAAGCCTTGGCCGTTTGTAGGCTCATGCGCGGTCGAACATTAAAAAGCAACGATTGGGCTACCTACACTTGCGCTAATTACATCGCCAACTGTGCGGTCAGCATCAAAATCGGCACCGATTCGGAGTTCTGCAATGGTCACCTTCACTCCCCCCAGAAAAAACCACCTGCTGGCCGCGCTGCCGGAGGAGGAATGGCAACGCTGGCAGCCGCAACTCGAAGAGGTCGACATGCCGCTGGGTCAGGTGGTGTATGAATCGGGCTGCAAGATGACCCATGTGTACTTCCCGACCACCGCCATCGTCTCGTTGTTGTATGTGATGGAAAACGGCGCTTCGGCCGAAATCGCCGTGGTTGGCAATGAAGGTATTGTCGGGATTTCTCTCTTCATGGGGGGTGAATCCACCCCCAGCCGGGCGGTGGTGCAAAGCGCCGGCCGAGGCTTGCGGTTGAAAGCCAAGATAATCAAAGACGAATTCAATCGCGCACCGGTCTTGCACCTGCTGCTGCGCTATACCCAGGCGCTGATCACGCAAATGGCGCAAACCGCGGTGTGCAATCGGCACCATTCGCTGGATCAGCAACTGTGCCGCTGGTTGCTGCTGAGCCTGGATCGCCTGCAAGGCGATGAGCTGGTGATGACGCAGGAGCTGATCGCCAACATGCTCGGCGTGCGCCGCGAAGGCGTGACCGAAGGCGCGCTCAAATTGCAAGAGGCCGGACTGATCCGCTATGCGCGCGGACACATCACCGTGCTCGATCGCAAGGGGCTGGAGAAGCGCACTTGCGAGTGCTACGAGGTCGTCAAGAAAGAATACGACCGGCTGCTGCCTGACGAGCTGGCGACATAGCGCACCCTCGGCCCGGGCGAGCGCTGAGTGCGCTAGCGTACAGACGTGCCCTCCCTGCGAATGGCAGCGTGTCAAGGAATGGCATTCAGCAGCACGCAGCGAAAAGCCGCCGTCTGCATGAATGCGCCATTGAGGAGAAACACGATGGAACCAGCGAAACGAAGTGATGAATTACTCATCCCGGATGCATTATGGGCGCAGATGGAACCGCTACTCCCGGAGCGCAAAGTGCACCCCATGGGTGCGCATAATCCGCGAATCCCCGATCGGGCCGCGATGAACGCGATCTTGTATGTACTGCGCACCGGCTGCAGCTGGAGCGCGCTGGATGCAACCGGCATCTGCTGCTACAGCTCGGCCTACCGGCGTTTTCGCGAGTGGACGGAAGCCGGCTTGTTTGAGGCGTTCTGGCGTGAGGGGCTACTGCACCACGACCAGTTCAAAGGGATCGATTGGTCCTGGTTGGTGATGGACGGTGCAATCAGCAAGGCGCGGGCGCTGGCGGCAAGAAAACGCAACCATCTTCGCAAACATGAGCACACATCAACGGGCGCCGAACTCCGTTGATACAGCACCCACCAATGGCAAGGCCCGCGATGATCCGCGGGCCTTTCTCTTTTGCGACAAGTGATCAGTCACCCGCACTGTTCGGAAGCGAACAGACGAGCAAACCAAGTCATACGCATGCTGGTGACAAGCATTGCCCACTGACACTTGGTCCCACACAAGTACAAGCTGTATGCCCGCGCCTCGCCGTGCGCCGTTTCGCGGCCACGACAAGGAACCTCGCCATGCTCGCTCTCGTTTATCACGGCCCAGGCCAGAAAAGCCTGGAAGACCGCGCCAAGCCAACCATCAAGCTGCCGACCGACGCCATCGTCAAGCTCACCAAGACCACCCTTTGCGGCACCGACCTGCACATTCTCAAAGGCGATGTCACCACTTGCCAGCCCGGCACCACGCTGGGTCATGAGGGTGTCGGGATCATCGATGCCGTCGGGGCCAGCGTCACCATGTTCAAGGTCGGAGACCCGGTGTTGATCTCCTGCATCACCGCCTGTGGGCACTGCGCACCCTGCCGCAAAGGCATGTACTCGCATTGCACGACGGGGGGCTGGAATCTGGGCAACAGCATCAACGGCACACAGGCCGAATACGTGCGGATTCCTTATGCCGACACCAGTCTGTACCCGATTCCGGCCGGTGCCGATGAAGAGGCGCTGGTCATGCTGAGCGACATCCTGCCGACCGGTTTTGAATGTGGCGTGCTGAACGGCAAGGTGCATCTCGGTGGCACGGTTGCCATCGTCGGCGCAGGACCGGTCGGCCTGGCTGCGTTGCTCACCGCGCAGTTCTATTCGCCAGCCGAAATCATCATGGTTGATCTGGACGACAACCGGCTGGCGATCAGTAAGCGCTTTGGCGCGACCGCCACGGTCAATAGCGTCGGCGGTGACGCCGCGGAACAGATCATGCAGCTCACCGGCGGACACGGAGTGGATACAGCCATCGAAGCGGTCGGCATTCCGGCCACCTTCAAGCTATGCGAAGACATCGTGACCGCCGGCGGCACCATCGCCAATGTCGGCGTGCACGGCGTCAAGGTCGATCTGCATCTGGAAAAGCTGTGGTGGCACAACGTCACGATCACCACCCGGCTGGTCGATACGGTGTCGATCCCGACCCTGCTCAAGACAGTGCTGGCCAAACGTATCGACGCCAAACAGCTGATCACGCACCACTTCAAACTGAGCGAAATCATGCTGGCCTATGACACCTTCGGCAATGCCGCTGAGACCAAGGCGCTGAAAATGATCATCGAGATGTGAAATGACATTCATGCAAAGCGGCAACGCGGATATGTGCCCTAGCGTACAGACCGCCCGCCGCTTTCCACTTTATCTTGGAATCAGGTAATTCGTATTTTGCGCCAATAGATGTAATGACGACGGTGGATGCACTTTGGATACACAGCCAGCGCGAATACTTCAATGAAGTGAAGGAGATGGCGATGACTTATCTATCCAAAAGAAAATCCGAATTGAGGCGCTGTATTGAGGAATGCAATCAGTGTCACGACATCTGCCTGGCAATGGCCATGAACCATCATTTGCCGACGCGCGCCAAACATGCCGGGCAAGCGCATTTACGCCTGTTGATCAATTGTTCCGAGATTTGCAAAACCACCGCCAACTTCATGATCAGTCATTCGGCGGTCTATGGCTCGGTGTGCGCCTTGTGCGCGGAAATCTGCGATGCCTGTGCACGCAGCTGCGAAGAAATCGGCGCGATGTATGAATGCGTGGAGGTGTGTCATCGCTGCGCCGCCAATTGCGAAGACATGGTCAAAACATCCGGCTACCGCATCACGAATGCCTCCATCAACGATATGCCGTCGCTGGCGTATTCCGCAGCATCCAATACCGGCCTCGCCGTTTTTCTGAAAAGAACGGAGGCACAGGCAAGCTAGCTGTTGGCGCAAATTGCCGGCTGTGTTGATCCGGCGACAAGCACTCCTCATTCGACACCCCGCCTGGCGCGGGGTCTTTTTGCGCCCTCCTCCCATATCCCGCCCGCCAGCACGGTACCGGCACTCAGTTGCCAGCCTGGCTTGCCTTAAACGAGAAAGCGTCATGCGCGATAAAGAGCTGTCTCAGATTGAAAACACCGGTTGGCAACGCGCCGCCGTGCTCGGCGCGAATGATGGAATCATTTCGACCGCAAGCCTGATCCTGGGCGTGGCAGCGACGCATGCCAGTCATCAAAGCATCCTCATCGTCGGCATTTCAGGTCTGGTCGCCGGTGCCCTGTCGATGGCCTCCGGGGAATATGTGTCGGTTTCATCGCAGGCTGATACGGAACACGCAGCGCTGGTCAAGGAGCGGGCCGAGATTGCGGCTGACGCCACGAGTGAGCATCGAGAATTGGCAGCGATTTACATGCAACGCGGTCTCAACCTGGATCTGGCAACGCAAGTTGCGCAACAGCTGATGGCACACGATGCATTGGGTGCGCATGCACGAGATGAGTTGGGTATTTCGGAACGAAATACGGCTCGACCATTGCAAGCGGCAATGGCCTCTGCGAGCAGCTTCGCTATGGGTGCAATCTTGCCTTTGCTGATCGCAGTATTTGCTTCAAGCAAGTATTTGATTCCGCTTATTCCCTGCGTGGCCTTGATCACGCTTGCATTTCTAGGTGGGCTGGCCGCGTATGTCGGCAAGGCCAATATCCTGCGCGGGATGTTGCGGCTCACATTCTGGGGGGCATTGGCGATGGGCGTTACTGCTGCTGTAGGCACCCTGTTTGGACCAATGGGGTGACGTGCGAGTCCGTCGGTGCCTGGAAGCCCATATTCAGAGATGGATCGAGCGACGAGTCTGCCGTCCCGCATTGACAGGATGGCAGAATTTCGGGATTACCTGGTCGCCTGCTTGATTCTGGACTGCGATTCCGGCGTCGTCGGCGCAGGTGCAGGCTTGTGAGTGGCGGAGAAATCCTGCGATCCGCATGTCGCGGGGCGTCTAGAATGAGAAGACAAGTGCATCGTGGAACGCGAACAAACCGATTGCCCGTTCGCCAGCGCACGGGCGTTCACACCCGTTCCGTTCACCTCTTTCTGCGCAACGACTCGCCGGTGATCGTGCTGGCCTGCAAGTAGGTGCGACAGCGCACAGACGGTACGCGTGCATTTCTCCATCGTTCAAATACTGCTTATCAGGGACGGCAACTCGTCCTGGTGAAAATCATGAACTTGGCAAAAACCGCGCGAACGCTAGGGCTGCTCACGCTGGTGATCGGCGTTAGCCCGTTTGCAATGGCGGAGAACGATGGCTGGTATCTCGGGTTCAACGATGGTCGCTCCAAAGCGAAACTCGATGACGCCCAGATCACCAGCGGTCTGCTCGGCGGCGGGTTTGCGACGGCCACGTTTGACGAAGATGACCGCGACAACGGCTTCAAGGTGTTCGGCGGCTACCAGTTCAACAAAAACTTCGCCCTCGAAGGCGGCTATTTCGATTTGGGCAAATTCGGTTTCGACGCACCCACCGTACCGTTGGGGATGCTGCACGGCGGCATGCAGCTCAGGGGCGTGAATCTCGATGCAGTCGGCCTGCTGCCCCTCAGTGAAAAGTTTTCGCTCTTTGGCCGCGTCGGATTGACCTATGCACAATCCAGAAACACTTTCAGCGGCACCGGCGCGACCACCGTGACCAACGCCAATCCCAGCAGGCTGGCCATGAACTACAAGCTCGGGGTCGGTGTGCAATACGCGTTCACCGAATCAATCCAGCTGCGCGCCGAGGCGGAACGCTATCGTGTCAACGATGCGTTGGGCAACAAAGGGAATATCGATCTGTTCTCGATTGGCCTGATCTATCGGTTCGGCCTAAAAGTGCCGGCCCGGCCGCCGGAGCCCATGCCGGTCATGGCCACCGCCCCGCCAGAGCCAGCCCCCGAGCCCGCGCCAAAGGCTGTAATGTCGCCGCCCACGCCGGTAAGCGAGACTTTCCCTGCTGAATCGCCGTTCGACTTAAGTAACCCAGTCGCGCAGCCGCAACGTCAATTACGCCTGCACATTCACCCGCATCTGGCGGACTGAAGTCCGCGCGCCCTCCTCCCTCCACGACAGTTTCTTCGGCATCGTATTCGACGGTGGTCTGGTAGCCCTTGCCGTCTTTGATGGTTTGCACACGGCCGAGGGGGCCGTAGGTGTAATAGGTGCTGACGACCGGGACGTGGATCGGAACGGCGACAGGGGGAATGGGGAACGACATCGGGGTGTGGTTTCAGGTTGGGGGGTGAACGGCAAACGTTCTTGACCCCCTCAACGTGGCTGGGGTATTTTTGCCGGGTCGTGGCGACACGACCGGGTTTGGAAGCCCGTGGATTCAGGCGGACAACCGCTGCGAAGCGGTTTTTTATTTTCGTCCGCAACACCCTTGGTGCGCCTTCAATGGCGGTAGCAGGGTGGGGAGCCTTCGGGCTACCGGTTCCTGTATCCCGGTCTTCCAACCCCGCCTTGCGCCCGCCACCCTTCGTATGGAAGCGAAGCGGCGGGTAAAACCCGCAGATACAGGAGGCATCCATGCCCATCAGTCAACACCCCATCCCCGCACCCCCCGACCCCGACCCCGGCCACCTCATCGCACAAGCCCGTGACGGTTTTGCCGAGCTGGACCAGATTTTTACCATCCTCACTTCCCTCATCGACCAGCGCAGCGTTGGCTATCAATTGGCACGTGATGGCCGCCGACTGGCAGAGCGACACCACGCAGCAATGCAAACGTTGCCGCCACTCTCTGATCGCCTAACCGCCTCACTCAGCACGCGTTATGCGCACAGCGGAGGGCATCATGGCTGACCTTCATCGCTGCCCTACCGCACCCAAACTGACCGTCAATGACTTCAACGACATTGCCGATATCGGCCTGGATCGCATTGCCCAGCTTGGCAGTGTGTTCCGCGCAATGGTCGGCATCGCCGAGCCGGAATCTGATCTGCATGCGTTAGCGCGAGTCGGCGTATTTCTATCGGAGGAATGGCATTTCGGGCTGGATACAACCCGCTATGAGACGGTGCAACGGCTTGGGGTGACGCCGCCCGTGAATCGGAATACGGATCGGCGTTGATCGCCATGTGGCGGATTTGATGGCAGAAGGCCAGCGCTTTTAAAGGCGCTGGCCTTTTTGCTGGCCTTGGTAGGTTAGAGCGTGTCTTACAAGCAACATCAGGCTCCTACCCGCATCTGGCGGACTGAGGTCCGCGCGCCCACGAAAGCCTCCCCCAACTGTTCGCTGCCGCACCGACCCATGTATGGCATGCGCCTACGCTGTCCAGATGCCGAGTGCGACCTGGCAAGTCATGCTGGTTTGATCGCGAACGTTTCGTGGTCATCCGAACCACGTTATTTCTTTTCCAAAGGATTTCCCATGAACCGTTCGATACAACTAGCGGCAGTGGTCGCCGTGCTAAGCCTGGGTGCTTGCGAAAGACCAGCAGTGCTTGCCGTTCCTGTCGCCACGCAGGTTGCGGTACCCGGCCCCGCTGGCCCGCAAGGTGCAACCGGCACCCAGGGTGCTGAGGGCTTCACCGGTACGACCGGTGCTCAGGGCACGCAAGGTGCGCAAGGCTACAAGGGTGATACCGGCCGCCAGGGTTTTGAGGGCGACAAGGGTGTCTCTGGCGAGACCGGCGCAACGGGCGCGGCTGGCGAAACGGGCAGAACCGGCAAGACCGGCCAACCTGGCGATAGCACCACAGTCATTGTGGTGCAGCCATCTGCAGCGCCAGCGTACTGAATCGGCCTTCGCTAACTTCTTCAAGACCTCAAGGAGAACATCATGAGCTTGGGAACCATTTTATTGATCCTGCTGGTACTGATGCTGATCGGCGCTTTTCCGCTGTGGCCGCATAGTCAGAGTTGGGGCTACGGGCCCAGTGGCGGCTTGGGGGTGGTGGCACTCATCCTGTTCGTGCTACTGCTCACAGGGCGACTATGACAAGCCACGTTTGCCAGCGGGTCGGCGACTGGGCGAAGTTGCCCGGCATGTGACCACTCGGCACCAAGCAAGGGTCAGCAAGCATGGAATCAACACATCCACCTCTACACGCGCGTCATTGGCCGGCGTTGCGCTTTTTCTGCCTGGCGGGGCTGCTCGGCCTGTTATTGGGTTGCAGCAGCCTGCCCACCATCGTGCCCGACCTGGATCGGGACGCCGGCCCTCCGGTGCAGCTGGAAGGCACGCACGGCCCGCTGTCCGCCGCACAAAGCAAGGCCATCCTCGATCGCCTGAGCAGTAGCGGCCAGACCACCGATATCTTCGCTCGCCACCTCGCCCTTGAAGAGGCCATCGTCGGCAGCCCGCTGACCACCGACAACCGGGTACTGTTGCTGCAGAACGGCCCGGCCACCTATCAGGCCATGTTCGCGGCCATTACTGCGGCGCAGGATCACATCAATATCGAGACCTACCTGCTGGACGACGACGAAATCGGCCAGCGTTTTGCACAGGCGCTGATCGACAAACAGCGGCAAGGTGTGCAGGTCAATCTCATCCGCGACAGCGTCGGCACGCTGAATACACCGACTGCTTTTTTCAAGCGCATGGCCGACAGTGGCATCAAGGTGCTCGAATTCAATCCCGTCAATCCATTGGTCAGCCGCAAGGTGTGGGCACTGAACCAGCGTGACCACCGGAAATTATTGATCGTCGATGGGCGTATCGCGTTCCTGGGCGGCATCAATATCAGTGGCGTGTATTCCGGCAGTTCGCTCACCCGGGCAGCGCATCCCCGCATCGATGGCACCACCCCGGCTTGGCGCGACACCGATCTGCAGTTGCAAGGACCGGTGGTCGCGGAACTGCAAAAGCTGTTTCTTGCCGCTTGGGAAAACCAGAAGGGCGAGCCATTGGCAGCCAAAAACTACTTCCCGCCGCCCGAGCATGCTGGCCGGCAGGTGGTGCGCGCCATTGGCAGCTCGCCCGACGAACCCTACAGCCTGATCTACGCCACCTTGCTCTCGGCCATTGGCAGCGCCGAGACCAGCGTGCACCTGACCAACGCCTATTTCGCGCCCGACCCACAGCTGCTCGCGGCGCTGAAAGCCGCCGCCCGGCGCGGGGTCGAAGTGACCTTGATCCTGCCCAGCCAGACCGATTCCTGGCTGATCTTCCACACCGGGCACGGTTACTACGAGCAACTGTTGCGCACCGGCGTGAAGATCTACGAGCGGCGCGGGGTAATCCTGCATTCCAAGACCGCACTGATCGATGGCGTGTGGGCAACGGTCGGATCAACCAATCTGGATTGGCGCAGTTTCCTGCACAACCACGAGTTGAACGCCGTCGTGCTGGGCGCGGAATTCGGCAGTCAGCTGCAGGTGATGTTCGATAACGACATTGCAGAATCCGATGCGATCACGCTTGAACATTGGCTGCACCGGCCGCTTAACCAGCACCTCAAGGAAACGTTCGCCCGGATCTGGGAGTACTGGCTGTGAGCGCGGCTGAGAAGGCGCGCTGATGGACGCCCGCCTGCTGTGGGTTGACCGCATGCACACCGTCCTGAGGCAATCCGTGCGGGCCTGGATTGACGACCGGGCCGGTAGCAAAGGCGCTGCGCTCGCCTTCTATACCCTGTTTTCCATGGTGCCGATCCTGCTGCTGGCCATTGTCGGCGCGGGTTATTTCTTCGGCGAGGAAGCGGCTCGCGGCGAGATCATCGCGCAAATCGAAATGCTGGTCGGGCGCAACGGTGCGCAGGCAATTCAGGCCTTGCTGGCGGGGGCACGTGACCCCGCCGCCGGGTTGCTGGCCACCATGGCGGCCAGCGTGATGCTGCTGGTGGGTACCACCACCGTCTTTGTCGAATTGAAAGGCAGTCTTGACGAACTATGGGGTATCGACCCCCCCAAGGGCCTGGCCATCATCTTGTTTTTGCGCACCCGGCTGCGCGCTTTCGGGCTGGTCCTGGTTCTGGCGTTCCTGCTGCTGGTTTCGCTGGTATTCAGCACGGCGCTGGCGATCCTTGCACGCTATGCCGGGGCGGATAGCCGCAACGCTTTTTTCGCCGCCCTGCCCTCGGTCGTTGCCTTTGGCGTCATCGCCTGCCTGTTTGCGGTGATCTACAAACTGCTGCCGGATGCGCCCCTGTCCTGGCGCGATGTCTGGACTGGCGCGGCGTTTACGGCGGGTTTGTTCAATCTGGGGAAATATGCGATTGGCGTCTATCTCAGCCACAGCGGTGTGGCCTCCAGCTTTGGCGCGGCCGGGTCGCTGATTGCCTTGTTGCTGTGGGTGTATTACTCGGCGCAGATTTTCTTTCTGGGCGCGGAATTCACCAAGCAGTACGCGCTCGGCTTCGGCAGCCTGCGGCAGCCGATGGAGAAATCCAGCCACGGCCGATCCCGCCCAGACCAAAGTTTGCTGCCGCCGGCCTGATTCACCGCCCCTTGAGAACGCTTGTGGCAAGCGGCGGCGACATGAGATTGAGCGCTAATCCCCCGGTAATACGGCCTCGTGCTTTTTGCCGTCCGCCCCGTGGCCGGTGCGGCCATAGTGCGTGTAAAGGCCGAGTTCCTCCTGACGCTCCACCGGTGCGTTCGGGTCGTAGGCGGGGGCATCTTGTACCGCCTGTTGAGTCAGACCGACCGACACCGTCGAGCCAGACCAGCTCACGTTCTCGATCCATTTCGGCGCGATCAGCACCTCGTGACCAAGCCACCAGTTACTCGTATTCACCACGAGATAGCGAATGGCCCAGGTTTTTTCATCGACAAGAAAACCCTGCACGTGGCCAATCTGACCGTCGCTCGCGAGGATGTGATAGTCGATCACCGCCTTGCAGCTGCGTAGATGCGGGTCTTCATCGCCACGCAGGGCGGCTTCGGCTTGCATCTCGGCGCCTTGCGCCGCTGCGTGATCAGCGGGCGCCAAGCCGGAGCCCTCCAGACCCGGGAGCGGCTTGCCCGGGAACAGATCGCCGCCCCAGAGGCCGACGCCACCCCAGTAGTACGGGTAGCCGTAATAACTGAGATAGGTTTTTTCATGCTGCCGGCTGACAGGTTGCTCGGTATCGATATCCGGGCTGTTCCTGACCTGCTCCTGGGTGATTTCGACCGGCAATATTCGCTCTGCCCAGTTCGGCTTGCCGATGGCCAGGGGCGAGATCAATACCTTGCGACTCTGCAGCCAGCTGCCGGTATCGACAATGAAATAGCGGATCACCCACGCCTCGTCATCAAAGTAAAAATCCTTCACTTTGCCGATGCTGCCGTCGGTGGCGCCGATGGTGTAATCCTCGAGGTCCCTCATGCTGCGTAACATGGTTTTTTCCTTGGAAAGCGGTGAATGAATGAGGCATGCCTGCGCCGGCCAAATGAGGAATCGGCGCGCATGTCTGCATGCTGCTCGCAGCGAGGTACACGGTCTGTTCGTTGACGCACGCAACTGCAGCCGTCATCGTGATGAATTGCTTTTGGAGGGGTAACGATGTCTT
The DNA here is from genome assembly GCF_000711875.1 of Andreprevotia chitinilytica DSM 18519. Taxonomy (GTDB): domain Bacteria; phylum Pseudomonadota; class Gammaproteobacteria; order Burkholderiales; family Chitinibacteraceae; genus Andreprevotia; species Andreprevotia chitinilytica. The sequence continues at coordinate 589,852 of NZ_JONM01000001.1, read as the reverse complement.
TTGACTTTGATTTGTTCGTGATTGGTGCCGGTTCGGGTGGCGTGCGCGCGGCACGTTTTGCAGCTGGTTTCGGTGCCCGCGTGGCGGTGGCCGAGAGCCGCTATCTGGGCGGCACTTGCGTCAATGTCGGGTGCGTGCCGAAAAAGCTGCTGGTCTACGGCGCGCATTTTCATGAGGACTTCGAGCAGGCGAGCGGATTTGGCTGGACGGTCGATGCGCCGAAATTCGACTGGCCCACGCTGATCGCCAACAAGAATCGCGAGATTCAGCGCCTGAACGGCATCTACCGCAACCTGCTGGTCAACAGCGGCGTGACCCTGCTGGAAGGCCACGCCAGACTGTGCGATGCGCATACCGTGGAGATCAACGGCCAGCGTTTCAGCGCGGCGAACATCTTGCTGGCGACCGGGGGCTGGCCGCAGGTGCCGGACATCCCCGGCAAGGAACACGCGATCACCTCTAACGAGGCGTTTTTCCTGCCGGCCCTGCCGCGCCGCGTGCTGGTGGTGGGCGGCGGCTATATCGCCGTCGAATTCGCCTCGATCTTCCACGGCCTCGGTGCGCAGACGACCCAGTTATATCGCGGTGACTTGTTTCTGCGCGGCTTTGATCAAAGCGTGCGCGAGCATCTGCGGGATGAGCTTCAGAAGAAAGGGTTACACCTGCAGTTCAACGCCAACGTGATCCGAATCGACAAACGGGCCGACGGCAGCCTGGCCGCCATGCTGCAGGATGGCCGGGTGCTGGAAACGGATTGCGTGTTCTACGCCACCGGCCGCCGCCCCATGCTGGATAACCTGGGGCTGGAGAACACCGCTGTCGAACTGGATCGGCACGGCTTCATCAAGGTCGACGAGGCATACCGCAGTACCGAGCCCTCGATCCGCGCCATTGGCGATGTCATCGGGCGGGTGCAGCTCACTCCGGTTGCGCTGGCCGAAGGCATGGCCGTTGCGCGCCACCTGTTCCGGCCAGCGGAATACCGGCCGCTGGATTACAAACTGATCCCCACCGCCGTGTTCAGCCTGCCGAACATCGGCACGGTCGGCCTGACCGAAGCAGAAGCCATCAGCCAGGGCCATCGGATCAAAGTGTTTGAAAGCCGCTTCCGCCCGCTGAAACTGACCCTCACCGAAGCGCAGGACAAGACCCTGATGAAGCTGATCGTCGATGCCGATTCGGACAAAGTGCTCGGCTGCCACATGGTCGGGCCAGATGCGGGGGAAATCCTGCAAGGCATCGCCGTGGCGCTGAAGGCGGGAGCGACCAAGGCGGTGTTCGACGACACCATCGGCATTCATCCTACTGCGGCGGAAGAGTTCGTGACCTTGAGGACGCCGGTGGCGCGGTGATGCGCGGCAGTGAAAAGAGCGGGGTTTTGTAGGTTGGTGTTGAGCGTAGCGAAGCCCAACACCAGCCCAAGCAGCCATATCAACGGGTGGTATTCGACGCATGGCGCATGTTGGGCTTCGCTACGCTCAACACCAACCTACGGACAACGAGCTTTTGTAGGAGCAAGCTCGCCCCTACAAGATTGCGTCGATATGTAGCAGATCGCTTATATCCCGCACCTCATCAACGTACGGCACCGCACAGAAGCAACGGTACCCCCTCCGTATGCTTCAAGGATTGCATCGCATCGTGCAAACCCTTGTCCGGCGATTCGACCCTCCGAGGAGGCCCGCCATGCTCATTGCCCCTGTTGCCAAGCCGCTGAATACCAATCCGCTCCAGACCCCTGCGGTCTCGGCCGCCACGGCCAGTGCCCAGATCGCCAGTTTTCTCAGCGCGATCGATCTATCCACGCTCACAGCTGGCGCGAATCAAAACGCGATCCAGCCGCCCTTCGTCAATATCGTCGGTGACGCCACCACGCTGGTGCCCAATGGCCCGCCCGAGTTGATTAACACCTTGATCAACCAGCAAACCGCGAACCAGCTTTTGCCCAGCATCGACCCGAGTGTGCTGTTCAGCACGACCACATTGACCTTCAACAGCAGCGGCTTGCCGGAAGATATCCTGCTGCAGGTCCTGTTGAATGGCCTGACCACGCTGAGCCCCTCTGCCAGTGGCTCGCCAATCGCCCCGCCGCCGCAACTGTTGAAGACGACGGCCCTTGCGATCACGCAGGCACTGGCCGATGCCCGCAAGCTGCTGCAGGTCAGCCTTGGGAAAACCATCGCCAATGAAAATCTGGCCGCCGCCTTCCACTTTTCCCCTACCCCCAGCCCGACTGATGCCAAGACGAACCAGCAATTCGCGCTGGCGGCCGCCGAGGTCAACCACGCGGTCAATTTTGCCGGTACAGCCAGTTCGTCAGGCATTGCCATTCCGGCTAATCCGGCCAATCCGGTCAGCTCGCTCAACCCGGTCGTGGTCCTGAATCCGTTCACAGCCGCCAATCAGCCCGCCGCCAGCGTAGTGGCGCCGACGGTACAAGCGCCGAATCAATTAGATGGCATTTTGCAGGGCACGACGATGCCGGGCGGCATGATGCCTACCCCGACCAATGTCATGCTGGGTGTGAATTCAGTGCCGGCTGCAGGCGTGCCAGCGCCGGTGGCAGAGACGCCGCCGTTGGTGACTCCGGTGAACGCGGTGAAAGCCGAGCGCCCCATTGATGCCGTGGCCACCGGGCCGGATGACATCCAGCATCAAGGCGTGGTGCAAACGGCCTTGCTGCGTTCCTCTCTCGGTGTGAACACCAGCGCCTGAACGTACCAGCCCCTTTATTTGGGCCAGGTGATGAGCATCCCGATCACACTCAGCCCCATCACTACGGTGGTCAGCCAGCCGACCATGAGCAGTCGCCGCGATACGACGAAAGCCCCCATGATTTTGGGCCGCACGGCCATCAGCATGATGACGACCAGAATCGGCACGGCAATCACCCCATTGATCACGGCAGTCCAGAACAGGGCCTTGATCGGGTTGATGCCGGAATAATTCATTCCCACCCCGGCCAAGGTGGCAAGAACGATCACCGCGTAAAACCCGTGGGCTTGCGCCAGTGTTTTCTCCAGCCCGGTGATCCATTTCAATGCTTCCCCGACGCCATAGGCAGCGCTGCCGGCCAAAACGGGAATCGCCAGCAATCCCGTGCCGATAATGCCTGCCGCAAACAGGAAAAAGGCAAAGTTGCCCGCAATGGGGCGCAATGCCTCGGCCGCTTTGGATGCGCTATCGATATTGGTTACACCGTGGGCAAACAGCGTCACCGCCGTCGTCAGAATAATGAAAAACGCCACGAAGTTGGAAAGCCCCATGCCAATCCAGGTATCCAGCTTGATGCGGGCCAATTGCTTGGGCGCTTCGCTCGGTGCTTGCTTCAGTGGGTGTTCCGTCGGCGCGGCTTCCTGATCTTCCACCTCTTGCGAGGCCTGCCAGAAAAAGAGATAGGGGCTGATGGTGGTGCCAAGGATTGCAACCACGGCGGTAACGTATTCCGACTTGAACGACAACGCTGGCAGCAGCGTTTCCTTGGCCACGGTCAGCCACGGAATGTGGATGACCAGCACCGTGGCCACATAGGCGAACAGCGCCAAAGTCAGGCACTTCAACACGCGGACATAGTAGTGATAGGGAACGAAGACCTGCAGCAAAGCGGACGTAACGCCGAAGGCCGCGGTATACCACCCCACCGGCCCGCCCACGAGCAAATGCAGCGCCGCACTCATTGCGCCCAGATCGGCACCGATATTGATCGTATTGGCGATCAGCAACAGCAATACGATTGGATAAAGCAGCCACGCCGGGTAATAGCGGCGCAAATTGCCTGCCACGCCATGCCCGGTCACCCGGCCGATGCGCGCGCAAATCAGTTGAATCGACACCATCAACGGGTAGGAAAACAGCATGGTCCAGAGCATGCCGAAGCCAAATTGCGCACCGACCTGGGAATAGGTGCCGATGCCGCTCGGATCATCGTCCGACGCGCCGGTCACCAGTCCCGGGCCCAGGGCATGCAAGCATTTTTTCAGCAGGCTCTCCCGGATCATGCGTGCGCCTGCCCATAAAAAAGGGTAATCAGCAGCAGCACGAAACCGACCGCCGCAAGCAACGCATGGGGAATCATCAGCAGTACCGGAAGTGGCCGCAGCCGCCAGTGAAACAATAAATTCATGGCCGCGCCACCGAGGGCGGCGACGACAAAAAGAGTCAGTGCAACGTGCGCCATTGGTGGAATACCGAGGGTCGCGGCGGCATAGATCAACAGGGTCAACCCCGCCCCTGCCAACAGGCCGTGGCCCATCGCCAGCCAGGCCGGCGGCCGAGGAATGCCGCTGAAACGCATCCCTGCCATCACCAGACCACCCACGGCTGCCGCGCCGAACAAGGCGGCAGCGGTTTGCATCATCACATACGGTTCCATCACTCAGCCCTCCGATCTTCTGCAGATTGTCGGCGCAAAGCCCGGCGCATTCTGTTCGCTGCCGTACATATGCGATGCCGCTGCCCCATGGCGAGTGCGGCATCCACGCCGGTTTTCTCTCGGCTATGTACGTCATCCCACCGACACGGGTTCAAGCGCGGGGCAATGATGTCTGGAGCGAAGCCTCATGCGTGGCGACGGCGAGCGCGGTGGAATCCCTGCCCCGCCGGATTGGCCGCTGCGGATGCAAACCCGGCATCGATCAGGTGTTTCGCCTTGCCACGTCAGGGGATGGAAGAAAACATGGAAACGCTCAAACAAACCAACCTGCGTCTGCGCAAACGTCTAATCAAACTGGCCAACATGGTGCGCATCGCGCGCCACAGCGCCGATCACGATGTGCTCACCGGGCTACCCAACCGCCGCCTGTTCGAAGATCGGCTGACGCAAGCCATGGCGCTTGCCGGCAGGCAGCGTCGTCACCTGGCGGTGTTGATGATCGATCTGGATGGTTTCAAGGCCATCAACGATCGCCTGGGGCACGCGGCGGGCGATCAATTGTTGAAACTGGTGGCCAAACGGTTAACCGCATGCCTGCGCGCCACCGATACCGCATCACGCTTAGGCGGTGACGAATTTGCGGTCATGCTGCCAGAGATTCGCGGGAAGAAATCCGTGCCCGTGGTCATCGAAAAGATCAAAAAAACCCTGGCTGCACCGTATCCGGTCGCCAAGGAAAAACTGGCGGTCGGTGCCAGCGTGGGGGTCGCGCTGCACAAGGGCAAACATCAATTACTTGGCCATCTGATCGAACAGGCCGACAAGGAGATGTACCGCATCAAGGAAATGCGGCGAGGTTCGTCCACCGAGGACGGCCAGACCAAACCGGTGCCCCCACTCAAACCAGCGCTGAAAGCGCCGAAGGTTTCCGCCTCGCACGCGCCAGCCCGCAAAGCGCCTACTCGGTCAGCCAAGGAAGCAGCATGAAGCGCTGGCCAATATGTATAAGCGTGTGAACAAGAGTCTCGGCCGGCTTCCCAAAGAGCCGCTCGATCTATTCACCCAGACCTTCACCCGCTTCCTGCGTATCGAGGCGGCCGCGGGTGCCATTTTGCTGTTCTGCGCGCTGCTGGCCTTAGGGCTTTCCAACTCGCCGTGGTCGACGCCATTTCTCTCATTCTGGGAGCTGCGGGCTGGTTTTCGGCTGGACAGCATCGAACTCGCCCGTCCGCTGAAATACTGGATCAATGACGGGTTGATGACGCTGTTTTTCTTCGTCGGCGCGCTCGAACTGAAGCGGGAAATGGTGCAAGGCGAACTGCGCAATCTGCGCATGGCGGCGCTCTCGCTGGCTGCGGCACTGGGCGGGATGATCATGCCGGCTTGCCTCTTCCTGTTGCTGGAAGGTCGCGGCGCGGGGGCACATGGTTGGGGCACGGTCATGGCGACCGATACCGCTTTCGTGATCGGTTGCCTTGCCATTCTCGGCACGCGCATTCCGCAGAGCTTGCGGCTGTTTCTCTTGTCGCTGGCGATCTTCGACGATATCGGCGCCATTCTGGTGGTCGCCATCGGCTATGGCAGCACGCTGAATTGGGGCGCGCTGGGGCTAGCGGGGATCGGGCTGGTGATCGTGGCCGGGATTGAACGCCTCGGTATCCGCAGCCTGCTGGTCTATGGCGTGCTGGGTTGTGCGATCTGGCTGGCCCTCGACACCTCCGGCATCCACCCAACGCTCGCCGGCCTTATCCTCGGCCTGATGACGCCTGCGCAGAGCTGGGTAAGCGATAGTCGCCTGCATGCGATTCTGGATCGGGTGATTGCCTATCCGCGTGGCGACCACTGGAGTGGCGACACCACGGCTCGGCAGGATTTGCGCCGGGCAGGCGTGGCGGCCCGCGAGGCGATCTCGCCGGTCGAACGGCTCGAAATCGTTCTCCACCCGTGGGTCGCCTTCGCAGTCATTCCGCTGTTCGCCTTGGCGAATGCCGGCCTGCCGATTTCCCCCAAAGACATTGATGGCGCGGTGGCCATCGCGATCTTCGCGGGCTTCGTACTCGGCAAACCGGCTGGTGTGATGCTGTTCAGCTATCTGGCGGTGCGCCTGCACATCGCGCTGCGCCCGACCGAACTACCGTGGAGCATTTTGGCTGCCGGCAGCCTGTTGACCGGCATCGGTTTCACCATGGCGCTGCTCATCGCCGAATTGGCCTTCGGTGCCAGCCTGCTCAACTCGGCCAAACTCGGCATTCTGGGGGCTTCGATCTTTTCCGCGACCAGCGGCTTGGCGGTGCTGGCGTGGCTGACATCTGCTCGCAGGGCACGATCCCCGTAGGGCATTGCGCCACATCCGTCCGCCAAACCCACTCCTCAAAAGATCACAAACACGCCCTAAAACGTCAGCCCCGTTGAATGAACGCTTTTGACGCCACGCACGTTCTTGGCAAGATCAATGGCCAGATCACGCTCGGTGCTGCTGCTGACCTTGCCGTTCAGTGTGACGACGCCGTTGGTGGTCGTGACCGTAATGTTGGAGCCATCCACCGAACTCGAATACAGATAGGTGGACTTGATCTTGGTGGTGATCCAGCCATCAGCGATGTCTCGTTCCGCCTCAGAGGTGGTGTGCCGGACTTCGCCGGCGGCAGTCGACTTCGTACCCACGACCTCCATGCGATTGTCTACCGCGACCACCCCACGCGTGTTCAGCGCCAGACTGGTGGCGACGGCCTTGGCATTGGCGCTATCCGTGGTGCCCTGCAGGGTCACTTTGCCCCATTTCGTCTCCACATCGGTAATCAGGCCATTGGTGAAATTGCTCCACGTCAGCTTCGACTTGACCGCAGCGGTGATCGTGGCGTCGTCGATCATTTCGCCATAACTGTAATTGCGTGGGGACAGCACCGTCGGCGGGATGTAATCGGCTTGAACCACGATCTGGTTGTCCACCTCCCGGATACCGCTGACCCCCAGCGCAATCTGCTTCGCCAGATCCTTGTTGATCCCCTCATCGACCCGGCCGCTCAGCGTGGCCTTGCCTTCATGGACCGATACCTTGAGATCATGGGCGCGCAGAGCGGGGTTCAAGGCGTAGGTCGTCCAGATCTGGCTTTCCTGTCGCGCCTCGGTGACTTCCTGCGAAAACGAATCGGCGCCGGCTGTACTGCCGATCGCCATGATGGCCAGCGCGATGCCTGACGCGATGGCCCACTGATGGGGTCGTGTGAACATGATTTCTCTCCATTGCGGCAACGTTGCTGCAGAGCTCGTGCGGGCGGACTGATCCCCCGCCGATCTGCCGCCGCACGACGACGGCCGATGGCAGGGCTGGCTTCAAGCCCTGTGGTGGTCAAAGAAGCTTTTGACCTGCCTTTCGGCTTCATCGCGCGAGATGGCATAGCGCTGCTGAATCAGCCCGGCCAGCTTCTGCAGGCGGCCTTCGCACTCCAGCAGTTCGTTCTCGGTCAACTTGCCCCAGGCGATCTTGGCGGCACCCAGGTATTGCGTCCATTGCGCCTTGAGCTCGTCAATAACGGGCATGGTGTGCTGTTCGCGTGCATTGGGCGGCGGGGCCAGATGGAGAATCCGGCGCACGAACAACTTGGGATGCGGTATGCGTTCCAGATGATCGAAAGGCGGCGGGTTGGCGTCGAATATCGGCTCCTGCGGCAAGTCGTGGGTCTTGAGGGGGAGCTGTTCGCTGAATTTGGTCATGATGGCCTCTGATGAATCCTGCAACCCGCAACATTGCGGGGCGATCGGGATTGGGGTGACTCATGAACAATGGCGGTGAATACATGTTGCGTCGGTGCGCTAGCGAGCATAGGGGGCTGGTTACGATCTATTGCCAGCAGACTTTCTCCCCTCGCCCTCGCGTGCAAGGCTGAAGCCTTGCACGCGAGGGCGAGGAAACAAAAGGTCGTAGGGCGCAATCCCCGTCGCGTGCGAATCTTTGATTCGCTCAGCAATGAGGCCTTGCGCCGCATTGCCTCACTGAACCGGAACAGTTCCAAGGCCAGCCCCTCGTGGCTAACTAAGCACCACCACCTCAACCCAATGCTCGCGATGATCGTCAACCAGCGGAATCAACCGGTCATGCCGCGCCACGCCATCGACCACCAGACTCATCCCCGCGCTGTTTTCTTCAGCAGCGGCCTGCGTCTGCGTCACCGCGATGTGGTAAACGGTTTCCCGATACCGGTAATGCATCTTGAACGCCGACCAATCCGCCGGCAGGCAAGGCGCGAGGTGCAGCTTGTCCACCTCCAGCCGCAAGCCCAGCAGCGATTCGACGATGAGCCGATACGACCAGCCAGCCGAACCGGTGTACCAGCTCCAGCCGCCGCGGCCGATGTGCGGCGCGAGCGCATAGACGTCCGCCGCAATGACATAGGGCTCCGCCTTGTAGATCGCAACGCCTTCAGCAGACGTGGTGTGGTTCACCGGGTTGATCATGCCCAGCAGCTCCCACGCCCGTTCGCGTTCGCCCAAAGCGGCAAACGCCATCGCCGCCCAGACCGCGCCATGCGTGTATTGCCCGCCGTTTTCCCGCACGCCCGGCACGTAGCCACGGATGTAGCCGGGGTCGAGGTTTGAGGTGTCGAAGGGCGGATCGAGCAGCTGAATCAGCGCATCATCGCGACGCACCAACCGGTCGTTGACGGCGTGCATGGCCATGCGTGAGCGAAGCGGATCACCCGCGCCGGACAGCACCGACCAGCTCTGCGAGATCGAATCGATCCGGCATTCCGCGTTGCTGGCCGAGCCGAGCGGTGTGCCATCGTCGAAATAGGCGCGGCGATACCATTCGCCATCCCAGCCATGCTGCTCGATGTTTTGCCGCAGTCGGGCGCCCTCCCCTTGGCACTGCTCGGCGAAGGATGAATCGCCATATGCCCGCGCCACGCCGGTGAATTGCCGGAGCACTTCGCACAGAAAGAAGCCCAGCCAGACGCTCTCGCCCTTGCCCTGTATGCCGACCAGATTCATGCCGTCGTTCCAGTCGCCGGAACCGATCAGGGGCAGGCCGTGTTCGCCGAAGCGCAAACCATGCCTGATGGCGCGCACGCAATGTTCGTACAGGCTGGCCATGTCGAAGGAGCGGCCCGGCAGATCGTAATACGAGTCGTCTTCCGCGCCGACCGGGCGGCCTTCGAGGAAGTGCACCGGTTCATCCAGCACGCCGGTGTCGCCAGTGCTGGTCACATAACGACACACTGCCAGCGGCAGCCACAGATAATCATCGGAACAACGCGTGCGCACGCCACGACCCGATGGCGGATGCCACCAGTGCTGGACATCGCCCTCCTGGAACTGCCGGCTGGCGCACAGCAGCAGGTGTTCGCGGACCAGCGCGGGCTTTGCGTGGATGAGCGCCATCACATCCTGCAACTGATCGCGAAAACCAAACGCGCCGCCCGATTGGTAGTAGCCGCTGCGCGCCCAGATCCGGCACGCCAGGGTCTGGTAGACCAGCCAGCCATTGGTCAGCACGTTGAGCGCCGGATCGGGGGTTTCGATTTGCACCGCCCCGAGCGTGTGGTTCCAGTGCCGCCAGACGGCTTCGAGCGCCTCGTGTGCCACCATGCCGCCGCGGAAGCGCCGCACCAGCTGGATGGCATCGTCAGCATCACGTCCCGCGCCAAGCCGGAAGACGATCTCGCGCTCCTGCCCATCGGCCAGCTCGAAACTCACCTGCAGCGCGGCGCAAGGGTCGAGCCCCGCGCCCACCTTGCCGGACAGGCGTGTCCGCTTCATGGCCGCCGGTTTGCGCTGCGTGCCATTGCGGCCGAGGAATTCGGCGCGATCACCGGTCAGCGTGCGGGTCGGGTCGTCCACATCGAAGAAAGCGACCCGGTCGGAAAACTCGGTGTTGTAGGGGTTGCGCGCATACACTGCGCCACCGAAGGCATCGGTTTCGGTGGTGATATGCATGGCCGACTTCGCCCGCAAATCCCCCAACACCCACTCCACATAACCGGTCGCCGACAGCTTGCGTGCCCGGCCGGACTTGTTGCGCACCTTCAACACCGAGAACTTGATGGCGGCATCCACCGCCACGTAGACCCACAGTTCCGAGCAGATGCCTTCCACGCAGGTTTCGAACACGCTGTAGCCAAAGCCGTGCCGGACGACGTAGGGCATCGCGGCGCGGGTAGGCAATGGCGTGGGCGTCCAGACGTAGCCGGTTTCTTCGTCACGCAGATAAAGCGCCTCGCCGCTGGCATCGCTGACCGGGTCGTTATGCCACGGCGTGAGACGGAATTCATGCGCGTTTTCGCTCCAGGTATAGGCGACGCCGTTTTCCGAGATGACCGTCCCGAAGTGCGGATTCGCCAGCACGTTCGCCCACGGGGCTGGCGTGACCTGGCCGGGCGCGAGCGCCATGATGTATTCGCGCCCGTCCGGGGTGAACCCGCCCAAACCGTTGAATAGCAGTAGATCGTTGCGTGGCGAAGCCACCACGGCTGGTGCATCGGTGCGGCGCTGGCGGCTTGGCACGAGCCGTGGCGCACGCGGTTCGCCAAGCAGGCGCTGGTCGAGCTGTTCCGCCAGCGTGCCCCGGCCATCCGTGATAACGGCGCGGGCGACGGACTGGATCAGGATGCGGTCCTCGTTGGCGATCTGCTCCGCCGGCCGCACGAACACCCCACCCGGCCGATCGATCACGCTGGCGTCGATGCCCGATGCGATCAGCCCCATGATCTGTTCCTGCAGGCGTTGCCGGTAACCGGCGTGGCTTTCGTTCCAGATCACCAGATCCACCGCCAGCCCGCGCAAGCGCCAGTAGGCATGGGCCTGCACCAGCTGGCGCACCAGATCGATATTGGCCGCGTCGCCGATCTGCAGCAGCACGATCGGCAAATCGCCGGAGATGGCATAGCCCCACAGGCCGGACTGGCCGCGACGATTCTGGATCAGCACGCTGGCATCGGCCCGCAAGGCGGCGTTGGCGTAGATGACGGTGCTGGCCAGACGCGCAAACAGCAGTGCATCGGCCTCGGTGGCGTTGAGTTGCCGTAGCGCGACCTGGCTATGTGTCCATGCCAGATCGAAAACGCGATCTGCCAAGTGCCGATCCTGATATTTCTCGACCAGGCTCGTGGCGATATCGCGGGTGTCGGCCATGCCCGACACGATATCGATCATGGCTGTCTGATCGGGGTCGAGCGTGATGCGATAGCGGATGGCGACCACCGGGTCCAGCACCGAACCGTCCGTATCCGACAGCGCGGCAGCATCGCCCATCGCCAATGGCGCGGCGGTGGTTCTGGCCCGGCCGATGAAGCGCAGGCGATCCGTCTCGTAAGACACCGCCCCGACGTCTGCACCGTGCACGGCCATCAGATGCAGCATCCACGGTGCTTGTTCGCCCAGCGAACGGGGCCGGCGCGTGCACAGGATCGCGTGCCGCTCCCGCAATATCTCGGTCTGCACGAACAGATTGCTGAAGGCCGGGTGAATGGCATCCGCCGCTGGCGGGGCGATCACTACTTCGGCGTAACTGGTGACGTCGATCTCGCGGGGTTGCGACGAGCGATTGGTGATGCGAACCCGCCGCAGCTCGATATCGTCTTCTGGCGATACGACGATCTCGGTGTAGGTCTCGAAATTACTTTCGCCCTCGCCATCGCCTGCGCCAACCGTGTCGCGGCGGCGGAACTCGGCCCGCCCTTCGGCGAAGATCGCTTCAAAACTGTCCGGCCCGGCGAGCGTGGGCTGGTAGCCGGTCGACCAGAATGCGCCGCTTTCCACCTCGCGGATGTAGCAGAAGCTACCCCAGTGATCGCGGGTGCCGTCTTCATGCCAGCGCGTAACGGCGAGGTCTTTCCAGCGGCTGTAACCGCCACCGGCATTGGTGACCATCACGTGGTAGCGACCGTTCGACAGCAGCTGCACTTCCGGCGTCGGCGTATCCGGGCTGTTGAACACGCGGATCGGTGTCTGATCGGCACCTGATGGCGTGTGCACGTCGAAGCGACGCGCTGTGTGCGGGAACAGCGCCGTGGCCTTGGGAATCCGCTCTTGCAGCAGCGGCATGATGGCCTGGAACAAGCGGTCGGACTCAAACCGCCGTTGCATCGGGCGCTCCAGCAGCAGGTAGGCCAGTGCCAGCAGGCTCATGCCCTGGTGATGCGCCATGAAAGCCCGCACGACCGTGTTCGATTGTCCGCGTCGCTGCCGGGCCGGCGTGTAGTCGACCGCCTCGAAGAAACCGAACTGCCCGACCACCCCGGCGGTAGCCAGCCGCTGCAGATTGCGGCAGGCCACCTCAGGCGCGACCATCAGCGCGAGCGCCGACGCATACGGCGCAATGACCAGATCCTCGGCCAGCCCGCGCTTGAGCCCGAGCCCCGGCACGCCGAAGGCGCGGTACTGATAATTGAGATTCACGTCGACAGTGTTGTAGCCGGACTCCGAAATACCCCAGGGAACGCCGCGCTGCCCGCCGTACTCGATCTGCCTCGCCACCATCGCCTTGCAGGTCTGGTCGAGCAGCGTGTTGTCATAGGTCGGCATCACCAGCAACGGCATCAGGTACTCGAACATCGAGCCGCTCCACGACAGCAGTACCGGATCGCCGCCGGTGCTGGTGAGCAAGCGCCCGAGCGCGAACCAGCTCTCTTGTGGCAACTGCCCCTGTGCGATGCCGACGAAGCAACCCAAGCGGGCCTCGGAGGCCAGCAGATCGTAGTAGCCCGCATCGGCGCGGTGCTCGGCCACGTTGTAACCGATGCTCAGCAGATGCCGGGTCTTGTCGAACAGGAAGTCGTACTCCATATCCGCGAATGCAAAGGCTTGCTGCGCCAGGCGTTCGATGGCCGCCAGCCGGTCTCTGGCACGGGTACTCGCGGTCGAGAGATGTTGTTGCAGCTCGCCAAGCCAGCTGCGTTGTTCCGGCGTTGCCTCCGCAGCGAGCCGAGCTGCAATACCAGTGCGCAACGTCGCATCCAGCCCGGCCAACTCGCGCAAGCTGGGGATGTTGGCGGTGATCGCTGCGACAGCGGCATCCAGCCCGCTCGGTGCGGCCGGCAAGGCGAGCCACGGCGCGAGGAAAGTCAGCTCATCCAGCGCTTCGCGGCATTGCCGGGCCAGCGCCTCGGCCCATAGGCCGGCCTCCTGCCGTTTCGTTTCCGATTCCGGCACGGTGTCGTTATGGACAACGGCAGCGTCTGCAATCCGGCTGGCGAGTTCGGTGGCGCTGGCGGTCAGCCGCTCTAGCGATGATTGTGTTGCGGCGAGGGTCGTTGGCGATGTGGTCGCGACGGTTTCCAGTTCGCGCCGGAACCCCGCCAACAAGCCTGCGGCTGCGCTATCCGCGGTATCCGTAAGCAGCCTGAGCGTATCGCTCAAGCCATCGCACAGCCGCGTGCTCAGTATCCGGTCATCGGCTAGTGCAAGCAGGCCCGCCCGCAGGGTCAGCAGATGGCCAGCCAGATTGCCGCTATCCACCGTGGAGACGTACGACGGCGGCAGCACCTGCAGCGTCTGCGTGTCGTACCAGTTGTAGAAATGCCCGTGGAAGCGCTCCAGCCCCTCCATCGTGCGCAGCGTATTCGCGGTACGTTCGAGCAGCGGCCCGGTCGGCAGATAGCCGAAATCGTAGGCGGACAGATTCGCCAGTAGCGCCAGCCCCATATTGGTGGGCGAGGTACGGTGCGCGATCGCACCCACGCGGTATTCCTGATAATTATCGGGCGGCAGCCAGTGATCTTCCGCGCTGACGAAGGTGTCGAAGAACGCCCAGGTTCGGCGCGACAAGGCGCTCAAGAACAGGGTTTGCGTCATCGTCAACGCGGCTTGGCGCGGCGCGAGCGGGCGACTGACCCACCATGCAATGGCGGGCGAGGCAAACCACAGCAACAGGATCGGCCCGGCCGCTAACAGCGCCAGCGGGGCTGCTGCCGCCAGCTGGATAAAGGTCGCGATGACCAGCACGGGTGCAATCCACATCGAGCGGCAGCTGGCGACCAGACCATGTCGGCGGCCCCCTTCGCGCTCGGCCTCGCTTGATGGATTCCATTCGAGCAAGCGTTGGTGCCGGATCAGCATGCGCCAGGCGGTGCGGGCGATGGCATCCAGCGTGTAAAACGCCTCGTACGGCAGACAGGCGAGTTCGAAGCCGAATTGCGTGAAGTGTCGCGTCACGGAACGGCCAATGACGGCCAGATGCTGGCGTGGCAACACACCATCCGGCTTGCGCAGCAGATCGAGAATCGCGGCGCACCAGGCAGGAATCAGCAGCATGCCGATCACCGCCAGGGTCCATGTCCAGGTGGGCGACAAGACGGCCCAGCCCAGCAGCAATAGCAGCGTGAGCGCGGCCGGGACCAAGCTGCGCCGCAGGTTGTCGATCAGCTTCCATTGCGACAGGGCGGAGAGCGGATTGCTTTGGCGCGCGCCCTCTCCTTTGGCCGTGGCGAGCAAGCCGGGCACGCGCCGCAGCAGCCAGCCGGCCAGCTGCCAATCGCCGCGAATCCAGCGGTGGCGACGGCTCACGTCGGCGTGGTAGCGGGACGGGCAGTCCTCATACAACTGCACATCGCTCAACAACCCGGCCCGCGCATAGCACCCTTCAAGCAGGTCGTGGCTGAGGATGTGGTTTTCCGGAAAACGCTTGCTCAGCGCCTGCTCGAACGCATCGACGTCGTAAATTCCCTTGCCGATGAACGAGCCTTCGCCGAACACGTCCTGATACACATCCGACACGACGCGGGTGTAGGGATCGATGCCCGGTTCGCCACCGTACAGGCGCGCATAGCGCGAGCGATTCGTTCCCGGCAGGCTGATCGCCACCCGTGGCTGCAGAATGCCGTAGCCCTCGGTCACGCGTTGCCTGGCGGCATCGTAGTGCGGGCGATTCAGCGGGTGGGCCATGGCCCCGACGAATTGCCGCGCCGCATCCCGTGGCAGCTGCGTATCCGTATCCAGCGTGATGACGTATTTCACGTTGGAGAGCACCGCTGTGTTGCCGACGATGAGCGAGAACGCATCCCCCGCCCCACCCCGCAACAAGGCATTCAAAGCCGCCAGCTTGCCGCGCTTGCGCTCGTAGCCCATCCAGATCCGCTCTTGCGGATTCCAGCGCCGGGCGCGATGGAACAGAAAGAAAAGATCGTCCGTGCCCCGACCTGCGCCATGCCCGTATTTCTCGTTCAGTTCCTCGATCCGGCTGCGGGCCTGTTGCAGCAAGGGCTCGTCTTCCGGGCGCGATTCCTGCCCGGCATCGCGAAAATCCGTCAACAAAGCGAAGTGCAGGTACTCATCCCGATTGGCCAGGAAGCGGACTTCCAGGGCTTCGACCAGATCTTCGACGCTGGCGGGGCAAGTGAGCATGGTCGGCACCACCACCAGCGTGCGCGCTTGAGTCGGGATGCCGGTGGAGTAATCCATTCTGGGTAGCGGGTGCGGCGCAACCAATAGCGTCGCCAGCCAGTTCACCAGTGCCACCGCCAACTGACTGGTCGCCAATGGCAAGAGGATGCCGATCAGCCATAACGCCCATTCCGGCGCCCCGCTACGGGCGGCCAGTACCAGCAGGCAACCGGCGATGATCGCGGTCGTTAGCGCAATGCTGCCCAGATAGAGCAGCAACGGACAGCGGCCCGCCGTTCTACGCAAGGCTTCGCGGCCCGGCAGGCGCACTTCAGCGGCCTGCTCAAGCGCTGGCAAACCCTTGTCGATCAGATAAAAGCCGACGTGCCCGGGCCGATCACCGGCGTCGCTCGTTGCGCTGCCGGCCAGCTCGATTGCTTTGCGAGCGACCTCGCTTTCGGTCAGGCGGCCCTGCTTCGCGATGGCTTCCGTGGCGTGGCGATAGCGATCGCGGGTGGCGAAATCCATCTGGCCATAGATGCCGCTTGGATCTTCCCGCAGGGTCTGCTCGACGACGCTCATGGTCTCGACGAACTCGCGCCAGTCCATCGCGCCCAGCACGCGCAGACTGCCGATGCTGTTGCTGATGGAAACCTGATCGGCGGCCTGCTGCTGGTTTTCCAGTTGCACCAGCTGTTCGATGGTCAGGCCCGTTTCGGCCAGTCGCTGCTCGATCCAGGTCAATGGCAAGGCCAAGGCCGGGCCGCGCCCTTGCAGGCGGCGCGCCAGCTCGGCGACGAAGGCGCTCACCATCGGCGGGTTGGAACGCGCCATGTCCGCGATCACCAGAATCAGGCTCTTCGGGTCTTGCTCGGCGGTCTCCGTCATCTTGTCCGCCCACACATCGGCGAGATTGCGCTCGGCCGAGCCGATGGCGATCTGCATGCCGACCCGGCGCAGGTTCTCGATAACCGCCAGCCGCAGCATGATCGGAATCGCCCACAGCTCGCCCAGCTTGAGCGCGGAGACACTCTGGTAGGCCGCCACAAAGCGGCTGAGGCTTTCCGTATCGACACGGCCATCGCCGTGGGAGATCGTCTCCAGCGCGATGTCGTACACGCGGGGCCGCCCGGCCGATGGCCCGTGCGCTAGGCGCGGCAGCTCCCGGCTATAGCCCTTGGGCAAGTGCCGTTTCGCGGTGCGGATCTGTTCTTCGATGAGGTAGAAATTGTCGAGCAGCCAGCTGCCGGCCGGCGTGATCCGGCGCTTGGTGGTGACTGCTGTCGTGAGCAGGTTGCAGGCGCTGACCAGGGCCGTTTCATTCTCGGCCAGCCGGGCCAGCAGCAAGTCTGGCGCCCGCCCGGACGCCAGCTGGTGGGATGCCGCCAGCGCCTTGCCGTGCTGCGCCATCTGATCGGTACTGAACAACTCCGATCGCAGCGGCGGCTCTTCGTCAGGGCCGGTCTGCGGCCATCGGCCGCCGCGTAGCAGCGGTGTAGCCCAAAGACGCAAATAACCGCGCAAATGGCGGATGAGCTTGATGCCAGCAATCAATTCAGGGGCCTTTTTCGGGAAGCGCCGCAACGCGCCTTGTCAGCGCCGCGCTACGAGTGATTTCGTGCCGCCACAACATTGCGGTTGAGGGGTTGTGGTGTGGGCAGACGTGACAACGGCCCGGGCGGGGCATCACAGCGATGTCCAGCCCGGGCCGCGATCAACCTTCCCTTATTTGATTTCCATGTCGTCCTTGACCGACTTCACCCCTTCGACTCGCCGCGCGACGTCAACGGCCTTGCTCGCGACGGTCTGTGAATTCACGAAGCCGCTCAGCTGAACCACGCCCTGGAAAGTGATGACCTTGATCTGGAAGACCTTGAGCGTGGGCTCATCGAAAATGGCTTCCTTCACCTTGACGGTGATGACTTTGTCGTCCATGTACTGGCCAGTCGACTCATGCTTCGGCGAGGCGGCACACCCCACGACAGACACCAGTGAAATGGAAATGAAAAATGCAGATAGATATTTGCAGAGTTGTTTCATGATTGATGCTCCTGATGTGGGTGAGTCTTAGTCCTTGATGCTCTTTTCAAAGCGTTTGATCTGTTTTTCGGCTTCGTCCCTGGTGACCCCGTAGGCCTCCTGGAGCTTGCCTGCCAACTGATCGCGCTTGCCGGCAATCACGTCCAGGTGATCGTCGGTAAGCTCGCCCCAGCAGGTCTGAACCCTGCCCCTGTACTGTTTCCAATTGCCCTGGACGATGTCCCAGTTCATGTCGATCTCCTTCTTGCTCGTATTCCGGATGCCGCTGGCCGAGTTGCCAATACAGCATCACCCGTTGCAACCGGCATCTCGCCAACTGCGTATCTGGCGCCTGTGCAGTGACCGGTGGCCGCAGGAGCCGCATGGTTCCTGCCCGGACTGCTTTCACAAAGCTTCCTGATGACAAGGCAAGGCTAGTCCGCGCACCGGGGGCAGTCGGTGCGGTGGCGTACATAGGGATGTGCCGCAGCGGCAAGACATCGGTGGCAAGCCAATGCAAAACGGCCCCGAGGGCCGTTTTGGGAGGACAACATCAGGGACGCTAGGCACGTGGCTCGCCCTGTGCGTTGACCGTAACGGTGCTGCCGGGCTCCGAACTCATCTGGATACGATGCTGCAGACCGCGGAAGTTGTAGGTGACATCCCAATATTCGGGACGATCCTGACTAGGGGTGTTGCTGCAATGCTGGACATCCTTGAACTGAGCCTCTTGGTTTTGCCCATACCGGTTGCGACCGACATTGGCCCCGATCACGCCGCCGGCAACAACGCCGCCGACCGTTGCAACGTCCTGCCCACGCCCACCACCGATCTGGTGGCCCAATACGCCGCCGACCAGCGCACCGACCAGCGCACCGGGAACGTTGACGCGGTCTTGCCGGGTTTGCTCGCTGACTTGCTCGCGTTCGACCCAGCAGCGCTGTTCAGACTTCCCGACCACGGCACGGGCCGAGGTCACATTCGCTTCAAACAGCCTTTCGTTGTTGCGCCGCCGATTGTCATAAACCGGGTCGGGCACAGGGGCATAGCGCTGTACGTCGTAACGCGTGTTGGTGCCGACGATCCGCGCGGATGAGATGCGATCACCCATGCCCATGGTGGCTAAGGATGGATAACGGCCCGGCAACAGGAAAATGCAATTCCCGTTGAAGCCTGCGTCTTCGCAAACCTGCCACCGTTCACCCAGGACGATGGCCGACTCTGCCCGGTCATTGAAACCGGCGCGGTCGAAATTATCGATTTGCCTGTTTTCGGTGAACGATCGGCCGGAAAAGCCTTCGTGTTCATAAAAGACGATGTCCGCGATCGCATGCGTGGCCATGGCCGCCAGGGCCACCGCCAATGTCGTTTTCAAGATGGTATTCATCAGGATGTCTCCAGCAAAAGTGCGCATGCCGAAGCCAATGCCTTTGCTCAGCTCGTACCGGATTCAAAGAGAGACATGCGCGAGACCGGTCTGCCCAATATGACGCAGTACCGATTTGGGCTCTGTGCGGCGCCATACATTGCGTGGCGATGCATGCGCTCGAGATTTGGTGAGCCTTCGATTGGACAGGACTGAATGACGTAAAGCGGTTTGTTTCAGGTTTTGAGGATTTCTCGCGCCTATGTGCTCTGGCGAACGGAGCAACGCAGGCGCAAGGGAAACAATGAAGGTTCAAATGGCACGCTCTGGCATCAGCGGGGGTGCAAACCTTGAACCCACCTCGAGAACAAACATGAAACCAAGCAGCATTCAATTCAATCATGCAAATGGGCGCCTTGTTGCCGCGGCCCTGATCGCCACGCTGGCCTTCGCGCCGGGCATGGCGTTCGCTGCCGAAAAAGATGCGCATCAGGATCGTGCCGAACTGCGCATCACCGACATGCACGCCAAACTCAAAATCACGCCGGCCGAAGAAGCACAATGGGCCAAGGTCGCCCAGGTCATGCGCGACAACGCAAAAGCCATGGATAACCTGACGCAAACACGGTTTGATCATGCCAAGACCATGACCGCCGTCGACGATCTCACATCCTATGGCGAGATTACCGATGCCCACGCAGACGGCATCAAGAAACTGACCCCGGTGTTTGCCGACCTCTACGCCAACATGACGAACGATCAGAAGCGGGAGGCGGATATCCTGTTCCGCCACGGTGACCGCAAACATGATCACAAGGGAGGGTCACAATGAAAACCTCAACTCGAAAGGCCAGCCGCATCGGCTCAACCGGCCGCAAGGTCGTGATGGCGCTTGCCATTGCTTCGATGTTCAGCGGCTTATCCGTATCAACCGCCTTTGCTGACGACGGTCGCGACTGGCATGACCGGCAAGGTGATCATGGTCAGCGTCAGTGGCACGGCAATTACAATCAGCGTCACTGGCGCGGTGATCGCGAGGGCGACGGGTATCGGCAAGAATATCGGCACCCTTATACCTATGCCCAACCGGTCTATGTCCCACCGCCGGATTACTACGAACCAAGGCAATCACCCGGCATCAGCCTCTTTTTCCCGCTTGATCTTCGCCGGTAGCGACATTGTCCACACCGAAGTCCAAGGCTGCTTAGCCTTGGACTTTTTGTTGTGCGTCACCCTAACAATGTGTCGTCCTGCGCAACGTCCGTGAAAACTCGCCGAGCGCGCCAACGCCGCTGTCCTCCGCACGCCGGCACCATGCTTCCAGCTGTTTCACCAGCTGCTCCTTCGAGATGGTAGATCGACTCCAGAGGGCGGCGAGGTCCTGCCGCATCGAATCAATCGTGCTCAACACCGTACTGGAACGCAGCGCCTGTTCCAGTACGGCGCGTTCTTTTTCCGGCAAGGCGTTCGCATCCCGCTGCAGCCAGTGTTTGACTGCGTTCAGCGCCCTGACGCCCGCCAGCTCGGGGCGCCCACTGGCCCGCAGGCGACGGATTTCCGCCATGGCAGTTCGGCGCAAGGAGCGATTGAACTCAGCCAGGACGTGGTAACGGTGAATGATGATTGTCTGCAAGGTGTCCACATCGCAGCGGATCTTGGCGGTGTCGTAGCGGATGCGGGGCACGATCTTGCGCACCGTCGCCAAGTGAAGCGCTGCCAGAATGCGGATATACATCCAGCCGATATCGAATTCCCACCACTTGCTGGATAGCCGGGCGGAAGTGACATAGGCATGGTGGTTGTTGTGCAGTTCTTCGCCGCCAATCAGGATGCCCCACGGCACGATGTTTCTCGATGCATCGTTCGGCGCGAAATTGCGGTAGCCCCAATAATGGCCAATGCCATTGACCACACCGGCGGCGAAGAGCGGAATCCACACCATCTGCACCGCCCATATGCTGAGGCCGATCGGGCCGAACAAGACGACATCGATAACCAACATCAGGCTGATGCCGAGCCAGGCATGCCTGGCATACAGCTTGCGTTCGACCCAGTCATCGGGCGTGCCGTGGCCGTATTTTTCGATCGTTGCGGTGTTTTGGCTTTCGACCCGGTAGAGCTCTGCCCCCTCGAACAGCACTTGCCGGATGCCGTAAACCTGCGGGCTATGCGGGTCTTCTGCGGTATCGGTGGTGGCGTGATGCTTGCGGTGGATGGCCACCCATTCCTTGGTCACCATGCCGGTGGTCAACCAAAGCCAGGCGCGAAAGAAGTGACTGACAACGGGGTGCAAGGCAAGCGCGCGGTGCGCCTGGTGGCGATGCAAGAAAATGGTGACCGCGGCAATGGTGACGTGGGTCATGGTCAGCATCACCAGTACATCGCTCCACCAGCGCAAATCAAGCAGGCCTAGGCGCATCACAACATCCTCTGCAGGACGACACGATGAGCGCCATTGATCCCGACAGATCACCATGCCCTTACCGACAAGGCTACTCGGCCAACGGCCAGCGTCTGTACGCTAGCGCACACCGTTTGCGAGTGGAGACGAGCCGATACGATTCATGCTCGGCACCGGAAATCTTGGTTGTCAGTAGATGATTTAAATAACTCGATTTGTTCTTTCTGCGGAGTGAAACACTTTGGCGTGACAAACTCTGGATGCCTTGCTGCCTAGTCATGGGGTGCGATGGTTTGCGCAACCAGCAGATCGATCACTTCGCCAACTGAACAGGCGTTATTGTGGGCGAGTTTGTTGAGTGCCCTGCGCGTCGCCTCATCCACTACGCACGACAGCTGTACCGGCACCCTGCCCTTGCCGCCCGTCTTTACTGCGGTCTTGAAGCGGGATGCCCGGCTGGCACGTTGACGTTCTGCCGCGGTCATGGCCTTGTCGCCTTTGGGTGGCCGCCCACGGCGCTTTATTTCGGGAATGCCGGGGATCTCAAGTGTTTTGCTGTCGGCTGCTTGCTTCACGATTGGTCCTGTCGGCAATAAGGCTGGATGGTCGTGCGGCGCATTATGTGACTAGTCACCATTCATGGCAAACAGCCTCTATTTTTATTGGTGACTAGTCACGTTAATTGAATGATCAAGCCAGCGTTGCAACACCTGTGCGGTTGTCTGCGTATTGCCATTGATTGCGTTTGGCGGTTAAAACAAGCGCAAACCAATTTCCATCCAGAACCGCCTTGGGGTCATCAATGAAAGCATTACCGCTGAATTTTGCATTGGGTTTGATCCTCGCGACCGCAACAGCCGTCGCAACGGCTGATGAAGTGCTCGTTGCAGTCGCCGCCAATTTCACCGCGCCAATCCAGGCGATCGCCAAGGACTTTGAGCACGATACCGGACACAAGCTGGTGGCCTCCTATGGGGCAACCGGGCAGTTTTATACCCAGATCAAGAATGGCGCACCGTTCCAGGTGTTTCTGGCTGCGGATGACGCCACGCCGATCCGGCTGGAAAAAGAAGGGGAAATTGTCCCCGGCGCTCGTTTTACCTATGCGATTGGCAGTCTGGCGCTCTGGTCGGCGAAATCGGGTTATGTCGATGGCAATGGCGATGTACTCAAGCACAATGCCTTCATGCACTTGTCGATCGCCAATCCCGGCGTCGCGCCATACGGGCTCGCCGCCACCCAGGTCATTGCCAAGTTGGGCCTGACCGAAGTGCTCAAACCAAAGATGGTGGAAGGGCAAAATATTACCCAAGCCTATCAATTCGTCGCGACCGGCAATGCCGAGCTTGGCTTTGTTGCGCTATCGCAAATCTATAAGGACGGGAAGCTCACCAGTGGCTCGGCGTGGATCGTGCCTTCCAGTCTTTACGAGCCAATCCGGCAGGATGCGGTGTTGTTGCTCAAGGGCAAGGACAATGCCGCTGCGAAAGCGTTGATGGACTATCTGAAAGGCCCCAAGGCAGCGGCCGTGATCAACGCCTATGGCTATCAGCTGCAGAAATAGCCTTTTACCCTAAGCCACCGCTGTCACGCTCACGCTTAATATGTCGGCCACCCGATTAAACATCGGCGATGCTGCATCTGCCAAAAAGAAATGATTGCCCGGCACGGAAAAATGCTGGGCACTCACGGCCGTTTCATATTGCCAGGCCCGCACCCATTCACTCCGCACGGTGTGGTCCTGCTCGCCATGAAAACTGGTAATCGGCACCGGCAGCAGCGTGCCTTGAAAATAGTGATAGTTATCCAGCAGGCGGAAATCATTACGCAGGATCGGCATGACGATTTCCATCAATTCCGGACTGGCAATGACCTGATCCGAAATGCCGCCAAATGCCTTGATCCGGGTAATGAAACGCTCGTCATCAAACTCGGAAAATCGCTCATATTCCCCGGTCAGTGCCGGCGCGCCCCGCGCGGCGGCAAAGAAATGCACCGGCAGCGGCATGTTTTCACGCACCAGATAACGGATCAGTTCAAAGCCGATCAATGAACCCATGCTGTGACCGTAGATGGCAAACGGTGCGTCATTGTCCGCCAGATACTGTTGGGCCAGATGCCGCACCAGCACTGCCATATCGTCGATCAGCGGCTCGGAAAACCGCTGATCCCGGCCAGGCAGGCAAACCGGTACCACCGTAATGTGGGCTGGCATGCGGGCTTTCATTTGCCGGAATGCCAATGCGCCGCCGCCGGCATAGGGCAGGCAAAATAATTTCATTATCAAACAACCCGATCAAATATAGCGTCAGACAAATCAGAAAAAGCGGTCCACACCCAGCAGCACCCGGCTTTTATCGCGAAACTCGCCATACAGCCCGTTGATCGTACCCGCGTAGTGATCGAACTCGAAATAATAAGACGTCTTGTCGCTCTGGTTGTAACGCACCCGCGCCCGCAGCGCGGAATCCCGATCATTGATGCTGTACACGTAAAGCATTTCCGTGCGCCATGTCTGATTCAGGAAGGTTCTGGATGCATTCAGGGTCACGGTTGAATCGACCTTGTCGCGCACCAGCCCCTGATCGCTGCCGCTCAAGATGCTCTGGAAAAACTGCACGCTGAGCATGGTATCGGTCAGGCCGGAATAATCCACGCCGAACACATAACTGAATTCATGCCGGCTCACGGCGCCATTGTTATCGGTCGGGCTCTTGGTCAGTACATAAGTGTTGGAATTGAAACCATACTCGCCCCGGTAGACGAAGCTGCCCGATGCAAAAGAAAACGTGCCGCCGATCAAATGGCTACGCCGATAAGTCGGCGAAACCGTCACCACCGGATTGCCATTATTCGGGTCGAGCTGGCTATAGATCACCACATCATCGTTGTAGTGATACAGATAATTGAAGGTGAGATCGACCCCGCCAATCACTTTCGTCAAGCGAATGCCGTAATCCGCATCCTTGATCGGATTTCTGCCGGGCCGATCCACCTTGTTTTGCTGCACGGTGACCCCGGCCGGTGCCGCGCCGGGAATGATCTTGGGCGACGTCAGGTAATACCAGTTGGGCTCAGCGGAATAATCATTGAAGGTGGTATCCGGAATCCAGACCAGTTGCAGATCAAACGCCGGCAAGGTGACCTGATAGTTGGCCGACCACAACGGAATGCGCGCGTCGGCCGGGTCATCCATGATGAAATTGGTGAAATCAACCGGGTCGACCACATCCAGCACCCTTAAACCATCGGCAGTCCCCCAGACGATTTGCTGCTTGCCCAGCGTGAGCAGCCCATCTCCCACCTTGCTGGTCAAATAAAGCTCGCGTAGCTCCGCGCTTGAATAATCGTTGAAACGATATTTCTTTGACCAACTGGATCGCTCGAACTGATCGTCATAGGCCGCCTTATAGCCACCAAGCAGTGACAGGTTGAGCGCCGGTTTGAAAAACACGGTCGACGACTCACCAATGCCGACTTTCAGTTCCGGCTCGAACTTCACCAGGAATTTGTCGTCGCTGTTGTCGGTCTGGCGGGAATACTCCGTGCGGATGCGTCCGCCGGCATCCAGCAATGAGAATCGTGGGTGCTCCTCTTCTGCCTTGGCCGATTGCGCCGAATGAGTCGCCAAGATGGCAAGCAGCAGTTGCCCTGCGAGCAACCTGTTCGCAATAAACACAACACTCCCCTTTAAGCCGGAATTCGCTCTATCGCTTGGCGTGGCAAGCAGAGACGGCGTGGCCATCAACGATTGACGGCCACCATGAAGCGATGACGATGAGGTGCCGAATTACAACTCGCCCGTCTCGACATATTGGCGAGTGAATATCTTGGTAGGCAGTGTTTGATCCACCTTGAAGTCATTCATGATCAGGGTCGTTTTATGGCCGGACTCAACCGTCGTCATTTCAATGCGCATTGGCCGCCAAACGGTCTTGCTCTTGTCGGTTGTATATGGGCGGACATCTGACGAAGTTCGAACTTTGAACAGCACGCCGCTTTTGTTGAAGTAATGCTCTTGAATGGCAGCAAAATGCTGTTGCTCAACCCAGATGATCCGCTTGCTGTTTTCGCTGTCGCGGATTTCCTGTTCGGTTGAAGGTAGCGCCTCGATCACCCAGCACAATTTCTTCACCCCCAGCGCATCAGGAATGGTTTCCTCCCGCAAGAATTTGTAGGTGTGATTTTTGGAGCCAACCACGCCATCCTTGACTTCAAAATCCTCATAGCTGAAATCAGTACCCATAAAGCTTTCGCCTTTGCTGGATGCCGAAATCCGGCGCACCTTTTTCAGCGCCGGCAGAAACAGCCAGCGATCATCATCTTCATTCGCGTTTTCATGCTCCAGGGTCAAAATCCGCACATCTTTCACATCACGCGGCGAATTGAATTTCAGATAAATCTTTCGTGCCAGACTATTGGTGTCATCAATCAGCATCAAGACTTCGCGCACGCGTGCATCGCCATTGGCGTTCGTCAGCGTCATCTGCATGCTGGATTGTTCGGTAATACTCTTGCGGGAAACCTCGTTGGCCAGCATGACCCCTTGTGCGGTCAGGCTCTTGGCCGGCTCTGCATACACCGGCACGCTCAAGAATAAAGCCAGACCAGCCGCAGCCAGAGGTTTCAATACGGAGTGCTTCATTGCCATTTCCTTTGATTGCCTGATTTAAAAACTGGATTTCCAAGCTCAACTGGCGTGCAACAGTTCCAGCACCCCATCAATTTCCTTGATGTCGACATCCCGCGCCGCATAAGAGACGTAACCATCCGGCCGAATCAGGATCACGCCCGTACCGGATTGGGTCAGGCGGATGACCGAATCGTCATGCATGGTCAGCGCGCAGCCGATTTCATCGCGGGCGTTGCTATTGGCCCCGGCGGCATAGATCAACTCAACGGTATCCGGCTTGTTCTCGCACAGCGACTCCAGCTGTCTGGATGCCGGGAAGCCCGCTTTGGCATCCACATAAAGCAGGCTGTATTTCTTCTGCGGCAATACGCGGTGCAGATAATCGGTGCGATTTTTGACCTGAATCTGCAAATCGGGCAGGCGCTGGCCCGCATTCAAGGTGCTCTCTGAACCGGATTTGAAGACTGTGCTGCAATCGCCGTAGTGGATGGCAATCCCTGAAGCATTGCCGACCAATTGTTTTTGCACTTTGGGGGATGAAAACAATACCGGCAGCGCCAGGTTTCTGAGCATGACCTTGATCGGATTCTTGGTTGCGAAGCGTTTGGTCAAGGCATCGGTGTTATCCAGCACGATCTGGGCCACGTGCCGGCGCTCGTGCGCATAGCTGGCCAGCAGATTACGGCCGGCTTTGCCATCCAGTACCAGCGCCATTTTCCACGCCAGATTGAATGAATCCTGAATGCCGGTATTGAGGCCCTGCCCGCCAATGGGGCTATGGATATGGCAAGCATCGCCCGCCAGGAAGATATTGCCCTGCTGGAATTCATCCGCCAGTCGCTTGTGATAGCGGGTATTGCTGATCCACTCCGGCTCCGACAGCCGGATATCACTAAAGCCCTTTTCCACCAGTAAAGCGTGCACATCATCCAGCGTTGGTTCGGATTTGAAATAGCCGGATGGGATATCGAGCACGATGCGGTGCTTGCGTCCGGCAAACGGCATGATCATCAGATAGCCGCGACTGGATAGATAGGTATGCGCCTCGTAGCCGTTCCCTTCCCATTCGACCTTGGCATCCACCACCAGGAATTCGCTGTCGTAGGTATCGCCACTGAATGGAATGCCGAGATATTTGCGCACTGCGCTATGCGCGCCATCTGCGCCCACCAGATAGACATGCTCGTGCTGATGGGTAATGTCATCTGCATCGGTGGTGGTAATGCTCACCGACTGCGGCGATTCGGCCGCTTGTTCAGCCGAAACGAAGGCGTGACCGTAGAGAATCTGCCCGCCCAATGCTTCCAGACGCGCCGTCAGGATTTCTTCCAGCCGGTATTGCGGAATGCTGATGAAATAAGGGAATTCGCCTTCCAGATTGCGGAAGTCGATGGTGCCCAGCTTGTTTTTTTCTGAATACAGGCTCATGCGCCGAATGGCGCGGCCTTCCTGAATGATCTGTTCTTCCACGCCAATCTTGCGAAACAACTCCAGCGTGCGGGCATGCAGCGCAAATGCCTTGGATACTTTCGCTTTGGTGGTTTGCTTTTCATAAACCCGGGTCTGATGACCCAGATTTTGCAGAATGCATGCCAGCGTCAACCCGACCGGGCCTGCACCGACGATACCGATCTCAATCATGTCTTGCCTCATATTGGCTGTTAAACCGGTAACGGGGGCTATTGAACGCACAGCCGCTGGTCGTTTCGGTGCAAATCGTCAAAGGTCAGGTAATAAGCAAAATCGGCCGCATTGAGCATGTCGATATCGCCTTCGCTATCACCGTACACATGCAATTCGTAATCCTGCAGCGAGCCCAGGTGGCGTTGCAGGCAGACCAGCTTTTCCTTGCCCTGGCAGTGCGTGCCATGCAAATTGCCGGTCAAGCGGCCATTGCTGTCCACTTCGAATTCCGAGCCAAAGACGGTGGCGATCCCTACGCTGCGGGACCAGGGCTCCAGATAGGATTTGGCGCTATTGCTGATCAGCAGCAATTCACTGCCTTGGCTGCGATGCGCATTGATCGATGCCAAGGCCTGCTCTTTCACCCAGGCGGGAATCTGCTCTTTGGCGAATGCCTCGGCCGTTTGCTTGAAATGCTGTTCGGTCAGCCCTTTCAATAGACGACGAATCAGCACTTCACGTGCAGCCATGATGGATGCGCCGCGATAATAAATGCCGATGATCCACGGAATCATCGTGACGACGGTGAACCAGAATTTGTACGGCCCGACCAGCGCCCGCAGAAAGCGCCAAAAGGTATGGCGATCGGTAATCGTGCCGTCGAAGTCATAGACGGCAACGGTTTTCTTTTTCCCGGCAATAACGGTGCTCATGATTCACCCTGCAATGATGGCTACGCCGTCGCGTACGACGTCATAGCTTTCGGCGGAGAAAATGACTGCTTGCGATTGCATGCGGCCAATGGATTTGCCGCGCTGGATAAAGGCCGTTTTGGCGGTGGCGCGTTCCAGCACGTCGTTCTTGAAACTCACATCCACGAATTGCATGGTTAGGAAGACCGGCGCATCCAGTTCGGCAAAGTGCTCAAAGCTGGAGGAAAGATCATTCATGATGAATTTGAAGCCCAGCGGCACCTGGAAATACTGATGCACGATGGCCGTTGCGGCCTGCCGGGCGGCTTCGATCAGATACAGGCCGGGCACATGATCCTGCGCATGTTCGTAGTGATAGTCGTGCGTGACATCCTGCGTGATTTCAGCAGCGAACAAATCCGCCGAAATCGGCGCGGTGCGCGCAACCAATACGTTTTTGAGCAGTGATTTATGTACCAGCTTGCGATCCAGCCTTTGCAGATCCGGGAAGGCGGATGATTCTGCCCATTCGCGAATGAAGGCCAGTGGATCGGCCTCGTCCGTTACATCGGCGAGCACGGTCGATTCGAGCTGGTTTCTGGCCTGATAGGCGGTCAGCCATGCCACCAGATCGCCGACCTTGCCACTATCGAAATAGAGCGGCAGGGGGATGCGTTCCTGCAAGCCGAATTGCTTGGTGAGCGATGCATTCAATTCCGCCAGCATCATCGATTCCATCACCAGATCACGCTGGAATTGCGTCTCTTCGCTGATGGCTGCCGCATCGATCTTGGCAAAGTCGGCAATGATGCCGATGACGTCCTGAGCGGTAATCGCATTGGCCCGTGGCACGGTATTGGCCGGCTGGCGCTTGGCTGCGGGCGTTGCATCGATCCAGCAGCGCACTTTTTCAAAGGGATAGGTGGGCAAGCTGGTTTTCTGGATGTCGCCGCCTTGGTAGATGGCGGTCCAATTCAGCGTGGCACCGCCGACATAGGCTTGGCCTAGTGCGCGCAGCAGGGCCTCGTTCAGGGCGGCAATGTCTTGGCCGATCTGGATCGCACCAACAATCGCGGCGTCAGCGGCTGGCGTATCGGCAGCCAGCCAGCAATCCGGCGCTTGCACTGTGTGGTAACGGCCGTCTGTGCTCGAGCCAAGCCGGTAGATTGCGGCCCGACCAAGATCCAGTGACTGGCGGACCAGGCTTTCCTTGGGTAGGCGCTGATGGCACACCAGCACCGCGCGCACCGCTTGTTCCAGATTGATCACGCCGGTCGCGAGGCATGCTGCCGCCAGATTGGCCGCGTCGGTGTGAATGTGGCCGAGTGGCAAGCCGGCTTGAGCAAGCCACTGCGCATAAGCCAGTTGCACCACGGCGCTATTGAAGCGGCGGGCTTCGGCGGCGTTGGGCTGCCAGCCCGGTGCGGCGAGCTTGGCGACAAGCGCATCGATCGCCTGCAAGTGGCGCTGCACGCCAAGGCCGACAGTACTCCCCTCCTCCTCGACCAAGCGCCGATCCAGTTCGGCCTCTTGCAGCACCAAGGCATCAGGGGCAGAAAGCGCGGCTTCGCGGCTGTTCAGCTGGGCCAGCAAGCCCGCCTTGTCGTTAGCTAGTAACGCCAGTCGATGCGGGTAATGCTGCCGGCCGACGGCGGCCGAATACGCCACCTGATCCAGCGCGGCGGCATCGCCGGCCAAGTAGCCGGCGTAGATGTCTTTCAGTCGCGCCAGGGCGGTTTCGGTCTTGGCCGACAAAGGGATCAGATAGGGCCCGGCCAGTGGTTGCGGCTCGGCTTCATCCGGCTGGTAGGACTCCAGAATCACATGCGCATTGGTGCCGCCAATGCCGAACGAGCTGACGGCGGCAATCCGGTTTTCGGCCAACTCGGCCGGCCAGCTGGCAGCGGTGGTGTTGATCGTGAAGGGCGTCTGTTCGAAGCGGATGTTCTTGTTCTGGCGCTGGAAGTTGAGCAGCGGCGGGATGAGGTTGTCGCGGATCGCAAACACGCTCTTGAACAGGCCCGCCATGCCGGCGGCGGCTTCCAGATGGCCGATATTGGCCTTCACCGAACCTAGGTAACGGCTGCCGGGCTTGGCCCCTTCGGCCAGATACAGCTCGGACAACGCTGTCACTTCGATCGGGTCACCCAGCGGCGTGGAGGTGCCGTGACCTTCCACGTAGCCGACTTCCGGCGCGGTGATGCCGGCATCGGCCAGCGCCTCGGCGATCACGGCGATCTGGCCGTCGGTGCTCGGTGCAGAAAAGCTGACCTTGGCCGCGCCATCGTTATTGACCGCACTGCCGCGAATCACCGCATAGATTTTGTCGTTGTCGGCAATGGCGTCTTCGATGCGCTTGAGCAAGACCACCCCGGCCCCGCTGCCGAAGACCGGGCCGGAGCCCTCCGCGTCGTAGGGGCGGCACAGGCCATCCTTCGAGCTGATGCCGCCCTCTTGATGCAGATAGCCGACGTCGTTGGGGATGTTGATCTTGGCTGCACCGGCCAGCGCCATATCGCACTCGTACGATTGCAAGGCGCGGCAAGCCTGATGCAGGGCGACCAGCGAGGTGGAGCACGCGCTATTGATCGCCAGGCTGGGGCCGGTCAGGTTGAGCTTGTATGACACCCGCGTCGCCGCGTATTCCTTGTCGTTGCCCATCAGAATCTGCAGGCCGGCCAGTTGGTCGTGCTCGTCGATTTCGCCGCTCAGATTCGAGACCAGATAGTTGCAATAGCCAGCGCCGAGATACACCCCGACCTTGGCTTGCAGCGTTTCCGGCACGTAGCACGCGTCTTCAAATACCTCGTGCGCCAATTCGAGCAGGATGCGCTGTTGCGGGTCGATGATGCTCGCCTCACGCGCGCCATAGCCGAAGAAGTCATGATCGAAGCAATCGATATCGGCCATATTGCTGGCGGCGCGAATGTAGTGCTTGTTGGCGAGCCATTCCGGCGCGATGCCCTGCTCGATCAATTCGGCTTCATCCAGTGGCCGGATCAACGATTCGCCATTGACCAATGCGCGCCAGAAGTCATTCAGGCTGGTGGTATTGGGCATGCGCCCGGCCATGCCGATGATGGCAATACGGCCTTCGTAGCGTGGGTTCATG
Source organism: Andreprevotia chitinilytica DSM 18519 (assembly GCF_000711875.1). Classification (GTDB taxonomy): domain Bacteria; phylum Pseudomonadota; class Gammaproteobacteria; order Burkholderiales; family Chitinibacteraceae; genus Andreprevotia; species Andreprevotia chitinilytica. The sequence continues at coordinate 558,318 of NZ_JONM01000001.1, read as the reverse complement.
TCAGACGTTCTCCACATCGGTGGCGTTGCGCGGGCGGTTCTTGTTGCGGGCGGAAGCCCGTTTGGCGGCACGGTCACGGCTATCGCTGAAATCGCGTTTTTCATCCGGGTCTTTGTGCAGGAAGGCCACCAGGCTGCGCAACGTCGGATAACGGAACAGATCGGTCACGGCCAGTTCGCGGCCCAGGTCTTCCTTGAAGCGCTTCTGGATTTTCACCATGTGGATCGAATTGGCGCCCATTTCGAAGAAATTGCCGTCGATGCTCACGCGGGGCACGTTGAGGATTTCGGCCAGGATGTCGGCGAAGCGTTGTTCGACCGGTGAAGTGGGCGCTGCAAAGACTTCCGGCTCTTTCAGGGCCGCAAAGGTATTGGCGCTGGCCTTGAGTGATTTACGGTCGATCTTGCCGTTCTCAGTCAGGGCCAGTTTTTCGTGCAATACGAACCGCGTCGGCACCATGTATTCCGGCACGTATTGGCGCAGGTGTTCTTGCAGGCGTTCTTCCAGCGTCAGCGCGGAAACGGTTGTTTCTTCGGTATCTGCATCGGCGGCGGCTTTGGGCTTTTCCAGCCAATAGCTGGTTTGCTCTTCAGAGATGCCGCCACCGGTCAGGCTGTGCACCACGATATGGCTATCGGATAACTGCAGTGCTTCCCGGAATGCCGCGCTTTCCTGAATGCCGCCGACCGGGCACAGGCCAACCAGATTGCCGACCGCTTCGGTCATCAGCAATTGGCCGACATAACCGGCTTCGAGCAGGCAGAAATCGCGGGCCACTTCGCCATACATGGGCTTGATCGCCGCCAGATCGGCCACCAGGAACAGGCTGAATACGGCGGCCTCGGCCAGGGGCTTCAGGTAACCGGCGTAGAGCTGTTCATTGATATCGCTCGCGCCGGTCAGTTGCACCAGCTCGCTGGCGGACGGGTCGTAGTAGTAATACCCGCCGACAACGCCCGGAATGGCATCCGGCTTGATATAGAGATACGCCTGCACCGGGTACAAGCCGCCAGCGGATGGGTAGCGGTATTTGGGCAAGACCTGGCCATCCATTCGCTCGATGGAGAGCGGGGCCAGCAGTTGCTCCAGTTTGGCTAGCGTCAATTCGCCGTTGTACTGGCGGAAGCTCTGCCGGCGCAGGTATTGCTCCAATCGCGATTCATCGCCCCGCAGCAATTCCAGCCGGGCCAGATTCGGGTTGAAGTGGCGGATGCCCCGCTCGCCCAGCGTGAATTCCAGCCGCTCGATCGGGTTGGTGAGCACATCGCGCTGTTCGTCTTCGGACAGGAAATCGGCGGTCTTGTTGGCCTGGGCCATGTTCTTGCCGACACCGGCCATGGCAATGTGCGCCACCAGATGCTTTTGCAGCCCGTCACCGGCATCCACCACGGCGGCGTTTTCCACGCCGGGGAAGGCCAGCAAGGCGTGCTCGATTTCACCGGCTTCGATCCGCTGGCCGCGAATCTTCATCTGGAAATCACGGCGGCCGAGGAATTCGATTCGGCCATCAGGTAGATAGCGGCCCAAGTCACCAGTCTTGTAGATCAATTGATCGGTATACGGGTGGCGGACAAAGCTGCGGGCGGTATTGTCGGGGTCGTTCAGATAACCCGGTGCCACGCATTCGCCGGCGCAATGCAATTCGCCTTCGACCCAGACCGGGCACGGCTTGCCGCTCGCGCCAAGAATGAAATACTGGCTGTTGCTGATCGGTTTGCCGTACGGAATGCTCGCCCAATCCGGCTGGGCATCGTTCATGAAATTCCAGATATTCCAGACCGTGGTTTCAGTCGGGCCGCCAATGCTGAGCAGATCGGCAATCGGCGCTACGCGTTTGATGCGGCTCGGAATGGCCGGCGGCACCCAATCCCCGCCCAGAATCACCACGCGTAATTCCGGCAATGCCACGGCGGCAACCGGTGCGCCGACGACGTGCTCCACCTCGTCGCCGGGTTCGCCAATGGCTTCCAGCAGCATATCCATCAATGCAGGCACGGAATTCCACAGCGATACGCGGTGGGCTTGCATCAATTGCAGCCAATGCAATGGCTCACGGCGCTTGTCTTCATCCGGGATGACGATGGCCGCGCCGGCCGAGAGACAACCGAAGATGTCGTACACCGACAAATCGTGATTCAGCGCGGTGATGTTGAAGGCGCGATCGTTGGCATTCACGCCGAAGTGATCGTTGGTGTGCTCCACCATATTGATCACGTTGCGATGCGTGATCATCACGCCCTTGGGCTTGCCGGTGGAACCGGAGGTGTACAGCACGTAGGCCAGATCACGCTGGGACTGTACCGGGGCGAGGTCATCCGCGTTCGGTTCGGCTGCGAGCACCGCTGCTACCGTTTCGACGATGACGTTCTCCGGCCATTGCCGGCGTTGCGGCGCCTGGCTGCCGCCTTCGTCGCTGGTCAGTACCACTTTGACGTCGCCGTTTTGCAGCAGGTAATCGATGCGGCTTTGCGGCTGGTTGATATCGACCGGCAGATAAGCGCCGCCCGCGATCAGGATGCCCATCACCGCCGTGATCTGCTCGGCCCCCTTGCCGATGGCCACCGCCACCAGATCGTTGCGGCCGATGCCCTGGCAGCGCAGGAAATGCGCGATCTGGTTGGCTTGGGCGCGCAGTGCTTGATACGAAACCTCACCGCGTGAGGTGATCACGGCCGCGTGGTTGGGGAACAGCTCGGCGGCGGCGTAGAACTTCTCTTGCAGCAACAGATCGCTGATCGGCCGCAGCGTGGCGTTGGCTTCGTCGAACAGTGCCACTTGCGATGGCGGCAGCAGATTGATGCGTTGCTGCGCCCACGTTGCGCCATCCTGTGCCAGTGCTTCGATCATGCTGCAGTAGGCGGCGAACATGCTGTCCACCATACCGGCCGGGAACAGCTCTTCCACGCCGTCCCAGTTGAATTCCAGCCCGCCGCTTTCGTACCAGACGTGCACATCGAGCCATACCTGTGGTGTCTGGCTGATGGTGTACTGAATCTCGCCCAATTCACGCGTGATCATCGATTTGAGCGATGAATCCCACTCATCCACGCCGGAAGGCAGGCTGGTATACACGCAAGGGTAAGCACCGGCCGCGATCTTGCCGCGCACCTGATTGATCATGCGCATGATCTGCACGCCGCCGATATGGTGGTGCTGCAGCCCTTCCATCATCTGGCGCTGCACTTCCTTCACCCGATCGACGAAGCTCATCTGCACCGAGTAATCGCACTCCACCAGCGTGAACGACGAGAAATTGCCCAGCACGTTGTTCACGTCCGGATGCCAGCCCTGGCGGTTGAATACCGGTACGTTGATGCAGAAGCGCGGGCTGCTGCTCCAGGTGGCCAGCACTTCGCCATACACCGCCAGCAAGACGGCGGCCTGCGTCAGACCGTGCTGGTGCATGTGGGTCTTGAACGACTCCCACTGCGCTACCGGCAAGCTGCTTTCCCAGCGTTTGCTGCGGTGGTTCTTGACCTGCGACGGCTTCTTGGCGAGCGGCAGCTCCGGTGCCGGTGCGATGGTTTCGATGCGCTTGGTCCAGTAATCCAGGCTGCGCTGATACGCCTTGGTGCCTTCTTGTGCACGCAGCGTCAGCACGTAATCGCGGAAGGTCATTTCCAGCGCCGGCAGCGGGTGCTCCAGATCCTTGTACAGCAGGATCAACTCGCGGAAGAGGATCAGGAAGCTGCGGAAGTCGAGGTAGGTGCCATCCACGCTGATGTGCAGCCGGGTCTTGTTGCCGTCGAGCAGGCTGGCGCGTAGATCGAAGGCCGGCCAGGTATCGAGCGGCAAGACCTGATGCGACATTTCCTCGCGGATTTCCGCCAGCTGGGCGGCCACCTGATCGGCCGGCAAGCCGCGCAGATCGTGCTCGGCAATCTGGTACGGCGCCGGGTGCTGGATCACCACTTGCTCGCCGCTTGGCAGGATGTAGGCGCGCAGCATGTCGTGGCGATTGACCAGCCGCCGCCATGCTTCGCCAAAGCGGGCCAGATCGAGCGAATCGCTCTCGATTTCCTTGTAGCCATGCAATGACAAGCCACCCAGATCGAACACCCCGGTGCGGCCGATCCAGTACGCCTGCTGCATATCGGTGATGGGGAACGGCTCATGGCGTTCCTTGTCGCGGATGACGAGCGCGATTTCTTCGTCATCGCCCGCTAGCTCGCCCACGCTGGCATTCACCGCCTGCACCAGCTGGCCCAGCGTCATGCCGGCCATCATGTCGGCGATGGCGACATTCGCGCCGAAGCGCTTTTGCAGCTTGTTGCGCAAATCCACCGCGATCAGCGAATCCACGCCGAGTTGGGTCAGTTCGACCGCGTCATCAGCAAAGGCATCGCCGTGGTAGTTCAGCGCTTTGGCCAGCAAGACGACTGTGGCTTGGCGCACGGCTTGGGCACGTTCTTCCGCGCTCAGACCATCCAGATCGAGCTGACCCTCGTTACCGTGATGGGCGGTGATCAGCTTGCTCAGTAGCGGCGAGGCCTTGGCCCCGCTGCCGTACTTCGCCCAATCGATATCGATCAGCGCCACGTTGCTGGCCGCCCGGTTGGCGACGCTGGCGAAGGCGGCAATGCCGCGTTCCAGATCGAAGGCTTGAATGCCACGGTTGCGGTAGTAACGCTGCACCGATTCATCCAGCCGGCTGGCCATGCCCACGTCGGCCCACGGGCCCCAGCCAATCGAGAGGCCAATGCCCCGCGTGGCGCGCAGGTTGTGCAGCGCGGCGTTCAGATAGGCGTTGGCGACCGCATAGGCGGCTTGGCCGTTGGTGCCCAGTAGCGCGGACATCGACGAGAAACCGACCACATGCTTGAGCGGATGATCCGCCAGCACCTGCAGCAAATACGCCGTGCCGGCCACCTTGGGCGCCAGTACCTGCTCGATCGAGGCGCGATCCAGCTCTTGCAGCGGCTGATCACGCACCACGCCCGCCGCGTGGATCAAACCAGTGAGCGCAATGCCGTCTTCTTTCAGGCCGGCAGCCCAATGCGCTAGCGCGGCGGCGTCATTGATATCGCAACGTGCGATGCGGATCGGCAGACCCTGCAGCACGCATTGTTCGATGAAGGCGTTCAAGGCGGCGTTCGGCTCGCTGCGGCCCAGTAGCACCAAACCTTGCGCAGCCGTTTTCGCCAGATATTTGGCGATTTCCAGACCGATGCCGTTAAAGCCACCGCTGATGGCATACCAGCCTTGCGTCAATGCGGGTGCGGCTGTTGCAGTGGCAGGCAGCAAATACGGTGCGAGGCAGCTGGTCGCCTGCACGGCAACCTGTTCCGCTTCGCAGCCCAGGCCGCGATTCAGCAGCGCGACCAGATCGTCGTTTTGCGCCGTGGCATCGATGCTGATCGACTTCAGCGCCAGCGTGACGCCTTCATTGGCCAGCACCCGGAACAGCGCCTGAATGGCTGCCGCATGGGTGTTTACCGTCTGGCCGGCATCGATCGCAGCTGCGTTGTGGCCGAGGTAGACAAAGCCGTGCTGCACCAGCCGTTGCTCGCGCTCGATCGCTGAAATCAATGACGAGATCAGCAGGATTTCCTGTGCCAGGGCATTGGGGTGAGTCGCTTCAGCGTCATCCTCCGGCCCGGCATAAATGATGCCGGCGAAGGCCTGACCAGCGGCATGCTGTGCCAGATACTGCTGCCAGCTCGCAGCCAGTTCCGGCACGGTTGCGCCGTGGAAATCGACGGCGGCAAGGTCAACATGTAAGGCCGCAACCGAGGCGGTATCAAAGGCGGTTTTCAGCGTGTTCGAGCCCACCAGCAGCCACGGCAAGGCCTGATCAGCGGCGATGCGCACCTTGTCATCCGTCGCTACGGCTTGCCAAGCCAAGTCATACACCACCGACTTGGCCGCAGTCTTTTTCGACAGCATCTGGAACAGGCCGTCTTCGTTGGTCACCCGCGCCTGGAAGCCCTTGATGCGCGCCACCACGCTGCCGTCGTCGGTAAACAACACGATATCGCCGATGACGCGGTTGCTGGCTTCGGTCGGTTTTTCGCGCAGCGTGGCCACGCACCACAGCGGTTGGGCGTTGTTGGCCAGCTTGCGGTACTGGAAGCTTTCCATCGTGAACGGGATGTAGATCTTGCCGGTGTTGAGGCTGGTCTTTTCGCCATTCGCGCAGCAGGCAATCAGCTGGAAGCAGGAGTCGATCAGGCCGGGATAGAGGCCGTAGTCATTCGCGCCGTCCGGCAATGCGGGCGGGGCCATGCGGGCCAGCACGGTGGCATCGCGCTGCCAGCCTTCCTGAATCCAGCAGAAGGCGCTGCCCAGCGTGTAGCCCAGCTCCCAGAACTCTTCGTAGAACGATGCGCCGCTGAACTGGCGATCGAAATCCTGCTGGTAGCTGCGCCATTGTGTGACGTCGTCAGCTGCGTTGCCGATGTCCACTTGCGTGAGCAATTTGCCTTCAACGTGCAGCCGGTGCGCATCGATCTGGTCGGCAATGCGCTTGAGCTGGATATTGAAGCCGGTTTCGCCGCTGTGCTTGAGGTACAGCTGGATCATGGCGTCTTCGGCATCGCCCAGCGTCAGCGCCTCGGGGAACAGCAAATCCTGCAGCTCGAACACCTCGCCAGCGAAGGTTTTCTCAGCCGCCAGCAAGATCATGGCGACGTGCGAAGCGGCCGGCACCACCACCTGGTTGTAGAGGCGGTGATGATCGAAATAGGCCGGCGAGCGGGTGAACCAGTTCGCCATGAACAAATGATCGTGGCTATCCGGCAGCGGCAGCGCCGTGCCCAGCAGCGGATGGCCGGCCGGTTTGGCGCGCGCCACATCGGTAGACTGGCGCGAGTGGCTGCGCTTCACGTCTTCGAGCCAGTAGCGTGCATTCTGCAGCGGGTGGCCGGGGATTTGCGCCTGCGGGATAGCCTTATCGAACACGTGCTGCCAGTTGATGGCCTGACCGCGTTCGAACAATTGCGCCAGCACGTTATTGATCGGCTCCCAGCATTGGCCTTGCCGCAAGGACGGCAGCCACAGCGCGGTATCGTTACTGACGCAGCGGCGGCCCATGCCCAGCAAAGTGGCGGCAGGGCCGACCTCCAGATACACCGCGACATCGGCGGCGTTGGTCGTTTGCATGCCGCCGTGGAAATTGACCGGTGACAGCACGTGCTCCACCCAGTAATCCGCGCTGCAGAAACGCTCGGTTTCGGCTTGACCGGTCACGTTCGAAATCAGGCTGTAGTTGGGCAGCGAATAGCTGATTTCCTCGGCCACGGCGCGGAATTGCGCCAGCATCGGCTGCATCAGCGGCGAGTGGAAGGCGTGCGATACCTTGAGTGGCTGGCACGCCACGCCGGCTTGCATCAGCGCTTGCTCGATGGCTTTGATCGATGCCTCCGCGCCAGACAGCACCACGCTGGCCGGGCCGTTGATCGCACCGACCGAGACATCCGCAAACGGGGCGAGGAACGGCTCCACCTGCGCCAGCGGCGCCAGTACCGCCAGCATGCCGCCCCGCTCGCTCAGCTCAGACATCAAGCGGGCGCGGGCGCAGATCAGCTTGCTTGCGTCGGCCAGGCTGAACACGCCGGCAATGGCAGCGGCGGCAAATTCGCCCACGCTATGCCCCATCAGGTACTGCGGTTCGATACCCAGATCGAGCCAGAACCGGGCCAGCGCATATTCCAGCGCGAACAAGGCCGGCTGGGTGTAGCGGGTTTCGTTCAGATCAGCGCTGTGCTCACCCCACAGTACCGAGAACAGCGGCTGATCCAGATGCTGATCGATCTGCTCGGCGCATTGATCCAGATGCCGGCGGAACAACGGATTGGTCTGGTACAGCGTTTGGCCCATTTCCGCGTATTGCGAACCCTGGCCGGTGAACAGGAAGGCGATCTTGCCCAGCGGCGGATGATTGGCCGGCTCGGCCTGCGACAGCGAATGCAAGCGGCTGCGCACTTCATCCCGGGTGGCAGCGAAAAACGCCACGCGGTGCTCGAAGCTGCTGCGGCCCAGTGCGCACGCCTTGGCGAATTGCGCCAGCGGCACATCATGGCTGGCGAGATAGCGCTGGTAGTGATCGAGCAGCTGCAGGAGCGCCGGCCGGCTGCGGGCCGAGATCACAATGGGCAGCGGTTGGGTGGTCTCTGCGCCAGCTGTCGCATCGATGGCGGCCGGCTCATGCGCCGCCACAATCAAGTGCGCATTGGTACCGCTGAAGCCGAAGGAACTCACCCCGGCAATGGCTCGCTCCGCAGTTGGCCAGGCGCTCAATTTGCCCGGCACGACCAGCCGCGAAAAATCGGCGGCAATCTTGGTGTTCAGTGCATCGCAATGCAGGTTGCCGGGAATCTGCTTCTTTTGCAGGCACAGCACAGCCTTGATCAATGAGGCGATGCCGGCAGCGGATTCGGCATGGCCGATATTGGATTTGAGCGCGCCCAGATACAGCGGATTGGCGACGGAATGACTGGCGCCGTAGACCGCATCCAGTGACTGGACTTCGATCGGGTCGCCCAGACCGGTGCCGGTGCCGTGCGTCTCGATATAGTGGACTTGCTCCGGCCCGATATTGGCGGCATTGAGCGCCTCGCGGATCACCGCAATCTGCGCCGGGCCGTTCGGGGCGGTCAGGCTGCTGCTGCGCCCGTCGTGATTGACGGCCGAGCCCTTGAGCACGGCCAGCACCTTGTCGCCATCGCGCTCGGCATCGGCCAGCCGTTTCAGGATCACCACGCCGCAGCCTTCGGCGCGCACGTAGCCATCGGCCGAGTCGGAGAACGTGCGGCAGCGGCCGGTGGGCGACAACATATTGGCTTTGGAGAGCGACAGGAACGTCTCCCCCGCGACCAGCACGTTCACGCCGCCGGCAATCGCCAGCTTGCTCTCGCCGTTGCGCAGACTCTGGCACGCGAGGTGCACTGCCACCAGCGACGACGAGCACGCTGTATCGATCGCCATGCTCGGACCTTGCAGGCCAAGCGTGTAGGCCACACGGCCGGCAATCACGTTCAGGGCGTTGCTGCTGGCGACGTGGCCGATGTTTTCGCTGGCGGCCGAATCGTAGCAACGCTGCATGTATTCGTTATCGCCCACACCCATGAAGACGCCGGTTTTTGAGCCTGCGAGCGAGCTGGCCGCGATGCCGGCCGATTCCAGCGCGCGCCAGCTGATTTCCAGCGCCAGCCGTTGCTGCGGGTCCATCGTTTGCGCTTCACGCGGCGAGATGCCGAAGAACAGCGGATCGAACAGTTCGACGTCGTCCACCAGACCTGCGCTCAGGGTGTAGGCCTTGTCCGGCTCGTTCGCGCTGCCCAAGTAATCTGCGGTGTTCCAGCGGGATGAGGTGTCGTCGCTCACGCCGTCGATGCCGGCTTCCAGCATGGCCCAGAAGCTGGCCGGATCGTTGCTGCTGCCGGGAAAGCGGCAGCTCATGCCGATGATGGCAATGTCCTTGTCTTCGGTAGCGGCTTGCAGACTGGATAATTTCTCTTGTTGCCTGGCGATCAAACGCATCAATTGTGATTTGGAAAATTGCTCGATATCAGCCACGTGATGACCCTTTATCTAATTTGGTGAAATGGTGAAATTGGGTGAAATTGATTGGCGATCCCGTCAGCCGGCATCCAAGGCTTCGTCGAGCAGATCGAAAGAAATGTCTTTGAGGGCATCCAGCAAGGCGGCCTCTTCGGTGGCGCTCAAGCTGTCATCCGCTTCCTGCGCATAGGCTGCGCCCTGAATGAAGCGCGCCATGGCCGCAATCGTCGGTTGATCGAAAATCAGCGTGGCCGGCAGCCGGTAATCAAAGAACCGCGATAATTTCCCGGTGACATCGATCGCCATCAGCGAATCAACGCCCATTTCATGCAACGGCGCCTGGCGCGAAATGGCGGCCGGATCAGGCAGGCGCAATGCGGCGGCAATATGCTCAGCAATGGCATCGGTGATCTGGCGCAGCTGATCTTTGGCGCGCAATTGCCGGAATGGCGTTGCAGCGCCGGGTTGCGCTTCCACCGTTGCAGCCGGTGCGGATGTGGCCGTAAAGAGCGGTGCCAGCAAGGGCACTTTATGGCGTGATTCCAGCGCTTGCTGAAAGCGCCCCACTTCCAGATCGCAGACGATTTGCTGCCAGCCCGGCTGCGCAAACATCGCCCGCACGATGTCATCGAGCTGGGCGGATTCGAGCGGAATCAAACCCCAGGCGGCGACATCGGCGGCGGCATCGCGGGCGGCCATGCCGATCTTGGCCCACGGCCCCCAATTGATGACGGTGGCTGGCAAACCGGCATTCACGCGCAGCTGCGCCAAGGCATCCAGAAAAGCATTGGCGGCGGCGTAATGACTCAGGCCGGCGCTGCCCCAGATGGCGGAAATCGACGAATAGAAAATCAGGTTGCGCAGATTGATACGCTGGCTGATCTGATGCAAATGCCAGGCTCCGCGCACTTTGGCGGCGCAGGTGTGCTCCAGCTTTTCCCGCGTCAAGTCGCTGGCATTGCAAAACTCCGAAACACCGGCCGCGTGGACAATATCGACCACTGCCGGTAAATCCACGCCAAAGCGTGCTGCCAGCGCGTTGACCGCCTGCTCATCGGTGATATCCAGCGCCTCGATATAGACTTCGCAGCCGGCGGCCCTGATCTCGGCCAGCGCGAGCATGTTTTCCAGATTCAATTCGGTGCGGCGGCTGGTCAGCACGATTTCGCGGGTGCCGAATTGCGCCAGTTTCTTGGCCAATTCCAGCCCCAAACCACCCAGGCCGCCGGTAATCCAGACCGCGCCATCGGCAAAGGCAGTCTGCGAATCGGCGTTTGGTGTCGGCAATGGCGCGGTGGACTTGACCACGCGCTGCACTTGCACCGTTTGATTGAAGGTCCGGAAATGCTCGTAGTGCTCAAGGGCCGGCAAAGCGGCCAATACGCGGGGCAAGTCCAGCCCGTTCTCCAGTCCGACGCCCAAATCATCACCCGCGCCATCGCAGATCGAAAAAGAACGGATCGTTGCCGGGTATTCGTGACTGGCCGAACGCATGAATCCGGCAATCGGCGCATAGCGCAATGGCAGCACGCCCTGCCCGCCCGTTTGGCCGGCGACGATCAAGTGGTAGCGAACGGATTGGGATTGAGGACGTTGCGCCAGCGCATTCACGCTGGCGACGACGTCTTGCAGGCAATTCATGCAATCGGTGTATTCAAAGTCAGCCAGCTGCGCTTGCGTAAAGAAGCGCAAATCGACGATATCGACCGGCCCGCCAAGGCGACGCAGCGCCGCCGCAATCGACTCCGGCGTAGCGCTATCGATATACGCCACCTGCTCGGCCGCGCTGGCAAACAGCGCATCATTGGTCTGCTGCGTGGCGTTGGTGCGAATCACCAACAGGTTTTCAAAGCGCCCGCGCGTCGATTCATTGGCAGATGGGATATGGTCTGCCCACTCGGCCTGATACAAATAACTGGCTGTTTGGGCGGAATCGGCCGAGGTAAGGTTGGCCTGATCGACTTTGCCGACGTGCGTCCACAATGCGCGGGTATCGAACTGATAGCCGGGCAAAGGCTGTTTGATTGCGGCCCGTGGCACGGCATGGAGTTTTGCAAAGTCGATCTGCGCACCCAGCTCGTAGAGACGGCCAAGGCCAGCGATGAAAGCGTAGTTGGCAATGTCCGCTTCGGCCACGCCAGCCAGTGCAAAAACGGTTCTTTGGTCGGCACGAATGGATTCGCCGGCACTGCCCTCCCCGCCCAGCCAGAACAGATGATCCGCCACTGCGGCATCAAGAGCGCAATCGCCCGCAGGCTGCATCGACAGCCGCACGATTTGCGCCACGCTCAATTGCGCAACGGTGGTGAAGCCTTGCTCGTTCTCTGCATCGTCTTCGATGGCGAACGGGATCGGCGATTTGCCTGCGATCAGAGTTTCCAGATGGGCATCGTTGATCTGCGCATCGCTGGATAACACGGCCATATCCAAGGCAGCGGCGAGCGGCAAAACATCGGCAAATGCAGCGGCTGCCAGGATGCCTTTGCCGGTGCACACCAACAGTTGCGGCTGGATGCCAAGCGCGGCCCATGTCTTGGCCAGGCAGTATTCGAGGATCAGGTTGGCAATGGCATGGCTGCTTTTGTCTTGCAGCGTATTCCCTTGCCACAGGCTGTTGTTCACGCTTTCCGGCAGCACATCGCGGCATGCTTCAACCACTTGCCGGAATGGGGCGATATGGTGGTAGGCCCAATTGAATACCTCACCAGCCCGCGCAATCCGCGCCGCAAATCCAAACGCCAACTTGCCACGCGTTGCCGGCGCGATGCTGCCGTTTTTGGCCGCTTCAATGGCCTGCAGCAATTCATCTTTACCATTGGCCACGTCAGCAACATGGAACAGCTGGCGATAACTGAAGTGCTCTTTGTGCAGGCAGCTGCTCGCCAACAACGCAGACAGATCGTCGCGATTGCGGATCGCCTGCCCGATGGCATGCAGGTTTTTCAGATACGAGGCGCGGCTTTTGCCGGACACGCACAGCACCGGAATGGCCGAAACCGGCAGGGCTGGATCGCTGCGTTCTGCGCGAGCCGGCGCATCGCCCACGATCAGATTGACGTTGGTGCCACTGAGCCCGAATGCATTGATGGCGGCATATCTGGGCTTGCCCTGGATGCGTGGCCATGCGACCACTTCATCCACCACGCGGACGCGATATTTATCCCAATTGATCAGCGGATTCAGGCGCTCGATGGCCGGGCCGGGCAACAGCTTTTCACCCGCCAGCAAGGCCACGGTCTTGATTACAGACGCCACGCCGGCAGCCGCTTCCAGATGGCCCAGCTGGTTTTTCAGCGAGCCGAGCCAGAGTGGGGTTGTCCGCGAGCGGGCCAGCACCTCACCAATGGCATGCACCTCGATCGGATCACCCAGCCGCGTGCCGGTGCCGTGGGTTTCGGCGTAATCCAGCTCATCGGCCTGCAAGCGGGCTTTGCGCAGTGCATTGAGCAACAGCCGCCGTTGCGCTTCGCCATTCGGCGCTGTCAGCCCGTTGCTGCGCCCATCGTGATTGGCGGTGGAGGCATAAATGACCGCATGGATCGCATCGCCATCCGCTTGCGCCTGCGATAGCCGCTTCAGCACCACCAGACCGCAGCCCTCACCACGGGCATAACCGTCGGCCTGATCGGAAAAGGTATGGCATTTGCCGGTGGGCGATAAAGCCCCCAGGGCATCGCGCGTGGTATAGGTATCGGCAGTGAGCATCAAATTGACGCCGCCCGCCAAAGCCATGCTGGCTTCATTCAAGCGCAGGCTCTGGCACGCCAGATGGATGGCCATCAGCGAGGAGGAGCACGCGGTATCCACCTGCAATGCCGGCCCGGTGAAATCAAAGAAATAGGCAATCCGCCCCGCCGCCACGCTGCGCGCCGTGCCCAGCGTGTTATACGGATTGATGCTGTTTTCCCGGCCCGATGCGATGGTGAAGCGCTGGTAATCGTCGCTGCTCATGCCAACGAATACGCCGACATCCCGCCCTTTCAATTCCCCGGCGGGGTAACGAGCATCTTCCAGTGCGTGATAGGCCACTTCCAGCAATAACCGTTGTTGCGGATCGACCTCTGCGGCTTCGCTGGGCGATAAGCCGAAGAAGTCGGCATCGAATTGATCGACATGATCGACAAGGCTGCTATTCCAGTGCGGCTCGACATCCGCCTGAAAAGAGGCTCTTTCATCCGGTGCCTGGGTGACCCAATCGGCGACGCCGGCCAATCTGCTGCCGAATTCCTGCAATGATTTGACGCCGCCAGCAAAGCGGCAGCCAATGCCGATAATGGCAATCGGCTCTTCATACATGCCTTGCTTCAGCAATTCATTTTCAGCGCGGGCATCCTGCAGCTTGGAATACAGCGCCTTGAGCATGTCATTCGGGTTCGGCGGCACATTGGTCACAGCACAATCCTTCTATCCAATTCTTCTATCCGTCTGTCAGGATATTTCTTTCTCTAAGAGAGATTGAAATGCCTGGTCATCCATTGCATAAACATCGACTTTGGCGCCATCAGCTGACGTGGCGGCTGACACAGTTGCAGCCGATTGCGCATTGCCATCCGCACTCAATAACGCAGCCAGGGCTTGGCAAAATCCGCCGATTTCCGGGAATTCCCACACCAGCGTGGCTTCTACGCGTTGGCCGAATTGGGTCGATAAGTGTTCTGCCAATGCCACGGCATCCACCGAAGTCAAACCGGCATCAATAAAGAGATCAGATGCGCTGATATCGCCCGTGGCGGCTGGTTGCGCTTTCAACCATTGCTGCACGATCTGAAAGATTTGATCGCCGGAGTGAATCACCGCTTGCGTGATTTGGGGTTGCTCCGGGCGATGGCGGCCAAGCAAGCTGAGTGCATTGGCGAGATACGCTTTCTTGTTTTGCTGGCGCTGGACTTTGCCGCTGGTGGTCTTGAGCAAGGTAGTCGGCTTGAGCAAGCAGACATCAAACACATTCAGCTCGAATTCACTGGCAACCCGTTGGCGGATGGTCTTGATGACGGCGGTAGCATCCAGCTCTTTTTGGTGAGTGCGGTGCACTTCCTGCAGCACCACGATTCGTTCCTGACCATCGTGCTCAATACTGAAAATCGCCCCACCGCCCGGCTTTAATGACTCATCGGCGGTTTCAACCACCAGTTCCAGATCCTGCGGGAAATAGTTCTTGCCGTTGATGATGATGGTGTCTTTGATGCGGCCGGTAATATAGAGCTCGCCATCCTGATCCAGATAACCGGAATCCCCGGTGCGCAAATAGGTTTTGCCATCAGTCGCACCGTCAGGTCGGGCCTGAAAGGTCTCGCGCGTTTCATTGGGCTTTTGCCAATAACCGCACGCCACGCTAGGCCCGCTCAGCCAGACTTCCCCAATGGCGCCAGCCGTGGTGCGAATGCCGGTCTGCGGATTGACGATGATCAATTCCTGATTGCCCACCGCCGGCCCCACGCCAACCAGCGTGCTGGTTTCATCTTCTGCGGCCGTATCGGCGGCCGGTGTGATCACGCCATTCAGATAATCAGTGTGCTGGATGCGCAGCAGCTTGGCCGGCGCAAACGCGGTAGCGCCGGACACCATCAGCACGCCTTCCGCCAGGCCATAGCACGGGAATTGCGCCGTCTGGGCCAGACCGTGCCGGGCATAGGTTTCCTGAAAATGCGTCAGCGTGCCGGGGCGCACGGGCTCGGCGCCATTGAAGGCGCATTGCCATGAACTCAAGTCGATGTGCTGGCATTCCTGGCTGTTGTAGCGGGCGGCGCAAAGCGCATAGGCGAAATTCGGCGCGCCGCTGGTGGTGGCGCGGAAATGGCTGATGGCGTTGATCCAGCGTAGCGGGCGTTGCAGGAACGCCGCCGGGGCCATGTAATTGAAGCCAACGCCCAGGTAGAACGATTGCAATGCGCAGCCAATCAGTCCCATATCGTGGAATAGAGGCAACCACGACACATAACGGGTATCGCCGTCATTCTTGAAGCCGGTCTGCAAAACGCGCTGGTTATGGAGCAGGTTGGCATGACTCACCATCACGCCCTTGGGGGCGCCAGTAGAGCCGGATGTGTATTGCAGAAAGGCCAGATCATCGCCATGGATGTCCGTGGTGGTTACACGAAAGCCGTTCAGCAATGGCACTGCGGCGACATCGATGAACGCGCCGCGCCACTGGCTGAAGTTGCGGCTGAAATGGCTTTCCACTTTTTTAAGGTGTTCGCCAAAGCTCAAGATCGCCGTTGCGCCGCAATCATTCACGATGCCGAAAACGCGTTCCCAATCCAGTTCTCGCCGGCCGGGGAATGCCACCGGTACCGCCACAATGCCGCCATACAGGCAAGCCACGAACGATTGCAGGAACAGGTTGCCGGCAGGGAATAGCAGCACAACCCGCTCACCTTTGCGGCTGCAGTTTCTTAGCTCGCGCAGAATGGCGCGGGCACTCATATCCAGCTCGGCGTAGCTAAGCGACTCTTGCAGATCAAGTTCACCGTCGTGCAGGAAATTAATTGCCGTTCTTTCCGGGTGCAATACGGCGCGTTGTTCTATAACTTCTTTCAGGCTGGTTGCTGCAATATGATCGGGAATGCGTCTGAGCCGGTCTTGATCGAACATCATGTCACCTCAAGCAATTAAATGGCAGGTGTATTTCAGCCCGCATCTCGCAACGCGGGCCAGTCATTCTTTAAATAAAGAAACGCATTGCGGCCACACCCTCAGGCGGCCGCAATCAGCGCTCATTCAGCATGGCGAATCCAATAATCCAGCTTGCTTTATACCGGACATGCTCAGCATTAAGCGCAACTGAATATTAAGTAAATGCGATGGCGTGTGCGGTCTTTAAATTAATTGTTCATTACAAAGGTTGAAATCAAAATTTGTGCGGAATCATGCGTTCCGCGAAAAGTCACGTCCAGATGAAAAAAGACACCTAACCAATGGCCAGTAAAACATCATCATTTCATCATATGGAGACGGCGAATCACCCGCTCTGTAAGAACAAGCAATGATGTATGCGCATATTTTTATTTTGTTTACAGTTTATTCGGGAGGTGGCGAGGGAAGTGCCTGCGATTTTGCACATGAAAATGAGGTTTCATCACAATCATGACTTGGATGAACACTTGGCGACCCCGATAAATACAGGATTATTGAAAAGGGAATGGTGATGTACTTTCAGTTAGTACAAATTGACGTAATCAGCTTCAATTTGCATTAGAAAAACCACATGTTGTCAGCTTGTGGAAATTACAAAAAATAGAAATAAGCACACATATAAAATGAATGCAAACCATCCAAAAAACCGTAAGGATTATTGATTGGATTCAATATTGTATTTGCGTGTAGTAATTTCGCGACAAATCGGTTGTGATGCGTGAAATTCGACGTAGATGACACGTCATGTGCCGGACCATGCCTTTTGCAAGGCATGTACAAACCGATACAGATATGGCGGGCCAAAGTGGCTGAAATACCGGCCCAGGGTCAATTTTGCCCTGCTGCTTAATCAGATCTGCAATGACTGATGGCAACTCAACAGCAAAGAACAGGTGAAATGCAATTCACATTGGCGCTACCACCCATCGAAGAGATGGTTTGGCAAGATCACCTTTTCGTCATGCCGATCGCTGAGTATTTCAGCGAAGCGATGCTGGATCTGCTCACGCCAGATGAAAAAGCCCGCGCCGGCCGGTTTATCCCCGCGCCAGCCCGGCAGCAATACATCGCCACGCACTGGTTAAAGGGCGCCATCCTTTCCCGCTATACCGGCGTGCCGGCCCCTGCCCTTCGTTACGCCCAAAACAGCTATGGCAAGCCGCATCTGGCCGACACTGGCTGCGGCATTCATTTCAATATTTCGCATGCCGACGGCTATGCGGCGGTGATGATCAGTACGCGGCACGAGGTGGGTGTCGATATTGAGGTGCCCCGGCAAGGCGTGGATCTGGCGGGGCTGGCGGATTTCACCTTTCATGCCGGGGAAATCGCCGCCATGCAGGGTAAGCCGGTGAGTGTTGAGGCGCTCTATCGCTATTGGACGTTGAAAGAGGCCGCGACCAAAGCCTTGGGCCTGGGTCTGTCATTGCCATTTACTGATGTATTGCTGCAGGAAGGTGCCAATCAGCGCTATCGCTATATCGATGCTGATGCGCACACGTGGGCATTGAGCCATCTTCGCCTGGCTTCGGGGGCTTATTTATCGTTCTGCGCGCCGGGCCAAGAGACTGCATGCAAGCTGTTGATGCTGACCAAGGAGCGGGAGCAAGGCGCGTTCAATACGCTTCCCCTATCGACTCAATGGCTGATCAATGACTGCTGATGGGGAACGGGCCCATCCCCTGCTGCGGCATGTCTTGCTTCGCGCCACGCATGGTCGGCGTGAGGCCGCTGCGAGGCCGATAGCCGCTTTCTTTTACCTTGATGGCGAGTTCCAGCCGTGAGCTCACGCCCATCAAGCGCATGATGTCGAACATGTAGTTTTTGACCGTGCCATTGCTCAAGTTGAGCGCATCGGCAATCTTCTTGTTGGAATAGCCGACCAGCACCAGGTCGATGATGTCTTTTTGCCGGTCGGTCAGCCGGAGTGCGTCATTCGTATTGACCATATCCAGTTCGATTTCGGCCGGGGAAAGATATTTCCCGCCGGCAGCGACGACGCGAATGGCATGCTTGATGGTGTCGACACTTTCGTTCTTGAGCAGATAACCATGCGCCCCGCCCTGCTTGCAGATGGCGAGCGCTTCGCCAGCGCCCAATCCGTCCATGACGATATTGGGAATGGATCGGATCGAGGCCATATGCAGGAAACTGGCCAGCAGCTCATACTCATGCACGACCAGCCGCGATAGGCCAATCAGGATCAGCCCGATCGAATTGCCGTCGCCGCTTTGCATGTATTTCCGGGCTACTTGCAAGGTAGGCGCCGTCAGGATTTTCCAATGCGGAAAACAATTCTGCACAATGGCGGTATAACCCAGCAATGCAACCGGATGATCATCAATGATTAGGCAGTACATTCGTCTGTGCTTTAAAAGTTGAATCTAAAAGCGCATCGATATTCGCAGGGTACGTCACGCCATATCCGTTGTGCCAGCCTGTTGGCCTGGTCACAAGGACAGCGTTATGGCTCGAATACCTCTTCGACACAAATCGAGAAGAATTTTGCGATACTGAACGCCAGTACCAGACTCGGATCATATTTTTCAGTTTCGATCGAGTTGATGGTTTGACGGCTGACTGCCAATGCTTCGGCCAATTGTTGTTGAGTCAATCCTCGCTCCTGCCTGAGGATTTTCATCTTGTTTTTCATGGGTTCCCTCAACAACATTTTTGCTGTCCAGGCGCATCAGTATCGCATTCAAGCAGCTCCTAGGCTTGCAACAATCCATCGGCGACGATTTGCCGGATATGGTCGTTGAATGTATCTGCGGCGCCGCGATATTCCACACCCAATTCGGCTTTGCTGCGGCTGTTATTGAATCGCACCGGATAATCGACATTACGCGCCACGTAGCGCCGCCGCATGCCGACCAAGGGGCCAATCAACCAGATCAGCGATTTGGATGTTTCGCCTTTCGGCAATTTGTTCTTGATGCCAAATTCATCCACACGCATCAGTTTACTGATTTCGAGCAGGCTGAGGCTATTGCCGACAACGATATAGCGGTTATTCGCAGCGGGCTGGCTGGCGGCCTTGACATGCGCGGCAGCGACATCGCGCACGTCGACCACGCCCAGCCATAACTTGGGTACGCCGGTGCGGAAGGAGCCATTCAGGAACTGGATGATCATGCCCACACTGGTGGCATCCACGCGCCGGGATAAGGACGGGCCGAACATGGCGCCCGGATGGAGGGAGACCAAGTCCCAGCGCGATTGCTTTTTCTGTTCATCCCAAGCGGCCCGTTCGGCAATGGTCTTGGAGTACGCATACGGATTGTGATTGACGTCTTGATTCGGGTTGACGTCATGCTCCTGCACGGTGTGTGCGGCTGCCGCGGTGACATCGCAAGCATCGTTATAGAGCGCGGCAATGCTGCTGGTGAGTACGACCCGCTTGACCGATTCTGTTTTATTGACCGATGCTAATACATTGAGCGTGCCGTGCAATGCCGGTTGTATGAGTTCTTTGTCGACGTTCTTCGGCTTTTCCAGGAAATACGGCGAAGCAGTATGAATCACGACCGAACAGCCGGCCATCGCGCGGTCAAAACTGCCTTCTTTCAACAGGTCCGCTTCGTATAGCGACAACTTCCCCGGAAAGTCCTGGACCAGCTTTTGCAAATGCTGAATTTTTTGCGAGTCATTCAGATGGCGGACCGTGGCATGCACGGTATGGCCTTCGCGCAGCAGTTGATCCACGACCCATGAAGCCAGATAACCTGCTGCACCAGTGACCAGAATAGGATTGCCGAGTTCGGACATGATCATTTCTCTCCGTAAAAGCCGCTTATTTGTAGCGTTTATCAACCAGCATGAGGTTGACGCCCCAAACCCCGATGATGGTTCCCAAGGTCCAGAATTGATTGAATACGGGAATCAGCTCATTCGCTTGCAGAATGCCGACGATGGCGGAAATGGCTGCAATCAGCGATAAGCTGGATGCGCAGGCACTCTGGTGCAGGATTTTCTGCAATTCATCCATCGAGTTGTATACGTACCAGACAGAAGGAACGATGGTCGCTGCAAGCAGGGCCAAGCCGCTGATCTGTAAATAGCGTGCCAATGGTGAAGCATCGGAAAGTGGCAAGGCATAAGCCGCCACAACCAGACTGCCCAGCACCAGCAAACCCAAGACAATCCTGAAAATATAAAGGGGTTGAACCGGGAAGGTTTGCTCTTCGTTCATTGAATCGCTCATTCGTAAATAATCTTATTCGAAATGGGGCTCGTGATGTAAAGCCTGATTTGCATCAACTGATTTGTGTCAACTATAGAGATGGCATTTCAACTGTCAACCCTGTAAAAAGACAGGTTTGTATTGCTGAATCAGGCTTTGTTTTCAACCAACGCGTCTGATTCGTCGATTGATTGCTGGTGGATTTAATTTCAGATCAATTTGCGATATTTGATAACCGTATTTATCAATACACTGAATCATTCCGGTCAGGCGCCGACCCAATCAAACAATATGCAGATTGGGCCGGTGAATACGCGCAAATCGATCAGGCTTTCTCCGCCGCCAGCAGACCGCCAGCGGTCTTGTTGCGGCTGCCGATGATGAATTTCGGCTTGAAGACGGCAATGATGGCCCGCAGCAGCAGCAGCGACAGCAGCGCACTGATGAACATCGTCACGATCATGGTCCAGCCCAGGCGCGGGTAGAAACGGAAGTCCGCGATCAGCAGCGCGGCATAACCACCGGCGATCGAGAGCGCGACGAACAGCACCGCCTTGCCCGAGGTCAGCAACGAAGTACGCAGCGCGGCGTTGAGATCGCCTTGGCGGGTGAACTCCTCGCGCAGCCGGTAGAGCATGTAGATCTCATAGTCCGCGCCAATGCCGGTCACCATCGCCATGGTGGTGGCCGTACCCATGTCGAGCGGAATGCCCAGCCAGCCCATCAGGCCGAAATTGACCAGCACGATGGCTGCCAAGGGCGCGACCACCAACAGGCCGCCGACCAGCGAAGCAAACACCAGACTGGAGAGCACAAACACCACCAGCGCCATCTGCCCGATGCTCTGGACCTTGGTATCGACCAGCGAGCTGTTGATCGCCATCGTTTGCGGCAGGCCGCCACCCAGGCGCACCGTCACATTCGCCGGGAATTCACGCTTGATCAGCGGCAGGCATTTGCGCCAGAGCTGTTCGGCATAGGCGGTGCTGTCGGTCTTGATGTAGGTCCAGACCACAGCGCGCTGGTAGTTGCTGTCGACCATGTTGTCGAAGTCATCCGGCTGGCCGGACATCGAATACAGCAGCAGGTATTGCGAGACCAGATTGCCGTCGCCGGGGATGACGTCATACGCCTTGTCGTCGCCGTGCATCGAGCGGTTCATGCGGCGGATCAGGTCGGCCAGCGACTGGGTCTTGCCGACATTGGGCTGTTGCTCCAGAAAGGCCTGCAGCTTGGTCATGGCGGCCAGCACCTTGGGGTCTTTCAGGCTATCGACGCCCTGCCCTTCAACCAGGAAAGCGATCGAATCGGTGCCGCCGAACTTGGCATCCAGCACCGCGCTGTCCTTGCGGATCTGGCTATCGCCCGGCGTGTATTGCTTGACGCTGTTATCCACCACGAGCTGGCTGGCTCCCAGACCGGCAATGGTGATCAGCACGGCAGAACAGATCAGCACCACGCGCGATGCACCCGGCCGGGTCAGCAGCTTGCCGATATTGGCCAGCAACCCGTCGACGAAATCCGGCTTGCGCGGTTTGCGTGCCATGGCTGGCAGGATGGCGCGAAGCGACGGAATGAAGGTGAACTCGATCACCAGCGCGGACAACACGCCAATGCCGGCGAAGAAGCCGAAGTGGCGAATCATGGCCACATCAGACAGTTGCATCGAGAAGAACACGATGGCGGAGATCAACCCGGCCGTGAGCATGACCGGGCCGACATTGCCGAGCGAGCGGGAAACAGCCAGACGGTTGGCGACCCCCATATTGGCGTGGCCAGCCTTATCCAGATGCAGCCCGCTGATGATGACGGCATCGAGTTCTTCGTAATAACGCTTGAGGATCTGCACCGCGTGGCCGGTGGCTACCGCCATGATCAGGATCGGCGTGGTGGTATTGAGCGCATCCATGTGGATGCCGGCCAAGGCCATGCAGCCCAGCCCCCACAGCACGGAGATGATGGCCGTCACCATCGGCAGCAGCATGCCTTGCAGGCTGCGGAAAGCCAGCAGTTGCACCGTCATGATGATGAGGAAGGCGAGGCCGAAATACATCGGCATCTTCTGCATGGCGAATTCGAAGTGCGCGGCCTCGATCGGCTGGCCACCCAGCAGGATGTCGGTATCCGCATCGCGCTCGCGTTCGGCGATGTCTTGCAGTTTCTTGTACAGCGGCGCGTAGGCGGCGTTTTCCGGCGGAATGCGGAAATCCGCGATCACAGCGGCGGCCTTGCCATCGGGCGAGACCAAGGCGTTTTCATAGATCGGGTTGCGGCCGATGGCTTGCCGGATACCTTCCAGCTCGGCTGCGGTGGGGGTGCCGCTCGGCAGGATGTTGCGCACGACCATGCCATCCGCATCGCCCTGGATGTCCTTGACGCGCTTGGCAGCGAGGCTCACCACATTGTGTTTTACCGCCTCCGGCATGGCGACGATGCCGGCCTGGATATGGCGGATCTTGTCCATGATGGCGGGCGTGTAGATATCGCCATGCTTGGGGACGATGCCGATCACGGTCACGTTACGGCCGCCGAAAACCTTCTCCAGCGTATGCGTGGTCTTGATGAACTCGTGGTTTTGCGGCGACCACAGATCCGGGTCGTTATCGAGCTTGAGCGATGCGATTCTCGACCCCAAGCCAACCGTAATCAGCAGGGTCGTTATCAAGACCAGCCATCGGTACTTCACGACGGCGGCGGCGTAATTCTTGATCAGCGATGCGAACACTTGAGCCTCCTCCTTGTATCCAGGTTTTGCGGTGGGCCGTCTCACGAGCGAAGCGCCCGAAAAGACGGCATGGATATGCCCGCATGGCAGGCAAAGGCCCGCCGGGCGGTACTTCAGATCCGCCATGCTGCGCGAGCGGATCACTGTTTCGTGTTGCATCGCCACATTGCGGGTGCGCGGTCGACGCAAGCCCAGGGCGGCTTGGTGCAATCACCCGGCAGTCGCGACATTGCTTGAATCTGGCACTGGCAAATCCGGGTGCAATACAGTGAGCAAATGCTGCGCCGACTGGCATTTGTTGCTGCACTGCAATGTAAAGCATGCTTTACAAAAGGCTACCGCCACGCGCCACACGCTGTCAACAAGGGTAATTTTCGTTTTAGGTTTTTGTTTTAATTAGTAATTAAACTTATGATCTTTGAAATCAGGGGCGAAAGACTGGATGGGCCAAATCGGTTTGGGTGGTGCGTAATCGAGCCTGTAACGGCGCATTCGGGCCGCTTGGCGTACTCGATCACGACGCTAAAGCAGAGGGAGGTATGCGTTGGCAAAGATGGTTTTCTGGTGCGAACCAGCGCATGACAGAAGCATTACGAAGGACGAAGGGACGGATGAAGCGACGAACGGTTGTTTCATTCGGACACGCTCCCGACGTCGCCAGCCGGCTCAAAAACACAAAAGCCCCATGATGGGGCTTTTGTGTTTGGGTGCGGTTTGGCGCAGACAGGGTGCCTGCGTCAAATCCTCGCCGATCAGTTGTATCCCAGGCCCGGCAAGACCTTGGTGCCTTCAGTCTTGACCGAATTCAGCAGGTTCGGGTCAAGGCTGAGTGCCTTCAGGATCGTCGGCGCGACTTGCGTCGTGCCCACGCTGGTGGCATTGGTCTGTGCTTGCAGGGTCGGGAACGACACCAGCAACGCCACATGGCTGTCGTCTGGCGCATTGCCGCCGTGTTCAGCGTCCTTCTTGGTGCTGCCGGTGTAGATCACACCCGGGTTCGGCTGCACGATGATGTCCGGCGTGCGGCCGGCGGCCGGGTCGCCAAACTGCGCGGCCAGCTGTGTGCCGGAGAGGACATAAGCCTGCGCGCCATTGGCGCAAATGCCGGTGCCGGTGCAGCCCAGGTTGGCGTTCAAGGTGGCGACTGCCGCAGCCAGTTGGGTTTGATCACGCAGCCAGATCAGGCCGACGTCGTCGGTTTGCACCATGCCTGTGCCAGCCAGACCCGTGCCGTCGTTGAGTGCGTTCGTGTTGTTGTTCTGCCCCCACTTGCCGGTCGAATCCAGATAGTTGTTGGCTTGCAGCAGCGCGGTCAACGTATCGCCATTCTTGACCAATTTGCTGTGATCGCTCGGTGACTGGCCATGCTTGGCGCTGACGACGATCAGCGTCGAGGCGAACAGGTTCTTGGCCTTCAGCTCGGCGATGATTTTGCCGATGGATGCATCAACATAGGTAATCGCGGCAGCGACTTGCGGGCCGGCAGTGAAGTTGGCATCGGTATAGCCGCCGCCCTTGGCGTTCAGTGCCTTCTGCGCCACGCTCAGGGTTTGGAAGTTGGTGCCGAATACGGTCGGGACATTGGCATTCACCGCGCCAGTCGAATCCTTGCCATCGATCTGGTTGATGATGGCTTGCACATGGAAGTTGTCGAAGGTTTCGGTGTGGGTATAGACGTCGGTGTAATCCGTCTTGGTGGCCGCATCGATCGAGTTGATTTCCGTGCGGGCCAAGTCGTCCACGCCCTTGCCGGACGGGCCGTTCAGCCAGTCATAACCCCAGGCGTGCTTGTCTGCCCATGCGGTGCGCGCACCGACGATATTGGCTTTCACGACTTCGAACAGCGTATTGGTCTTGATGTAGTTGTGCGGATAAACCGGCACGCACTGACCGCCGACCAAGGCATGCGGAATGGCTTGCGGGTTGAATGCGCCACCGCCGTCCAGATGGACCAGCGCGCCGCCGTTCATGCCGTCGATGCCGGTGGTCTCATCGAAAATCACGTTCCAGCCTTGCTTGCCGGTACAGGTGGTATCGCTGGGGGCAAACAGCGTGCGGTCGTACGACACGTCGTAGAACATGCCGGCTGTTTTCGGCGAGCCACCGGTGACCAATGCGGCCAGACCGGGGAAGGAATCCGACAGACCCGGTGTCATCGCGGCGGAGTAGTTCACGCCGGTCTGCGCCAGTGCAGCCAGATTGGGACAGGTTTTCGCAGCCAGGCAGTTCGCGAGGTCTTGCTGGTGCAAACCATCGACGCTGATCAGCAGTACATGCGCGGCGGAGAGCGTGGTGGCGACCGGCGCCGTCGTGGTGTCGTCGCTGTTATTACAGCCTGCGAGCAGCGCTGCCCCGATGACCGGGAGCGCGAGAAGTTTGAGGTTCATGGACTTGCCGTTTCAGCTGGTTAAAGAAGCGGCAAGCCTAGGGGTAAATAATTACATGGGCATTTGATTTTTGTGACTGTGCGCGAGGTTGGTCTCGAAAGCGCTCGCCACAGCCTCGTTCCCGCCCGTCACCCCAGATGCGTATGCCGATGCGCCGGCCGCGCCTCCGTTTCCATTTCCGTCAGCCCTTGCAAAATCCCGCAGGAATCGTCGGCGGATTCCCCGCCACAGCGCAGGCGGAGATCGACCAGCTGCTGTTTGAGGTGCATCAGCTCGGCGATGCGCGCATCGACATGGCCGATATGCGCATCCACCAGCTCGTTCACCGCGCCACAGCCAGCGGCCGGATCGTCGGCGAAGCCCAGCAGCGTGCGGATTTCATCGTGGGTCATGTCGAGCGCGCGGCAGTTGCGGATGAAGCGCAGGCGCTCGGCGTGCTCCGGCCCGTAGCTGCGGTAGTTGCTTTCCGTGCGGGTTGGCGCGGGGAGCAGGCCTTCTTTTTCGTAGTAGCGCACCGTCTCGACGCTGCATTGTGCGGCTTGCGCCAGTTCACCAATTTTCATCGTGGCCTCCGGTGTTGACCCTGTAGTGGCTTCAGGGTGTTTACTGCACCACATATTCAGTAAGGAGTCCATCATGGCCGGCTGCTGCAACCACGATCACGCCAAGCACACCAAAATCCAAGGACATGTCCATGCCCATCACGATCACGCCGGGCATGACCACGACCATGCTCCCGCGCCGGTATTGCAACAGCTTGCCGCGCCAAGCATCTCCGCTGAGGGCGTGGTCACCGCAATCCGCATCATGCAGATGGATTGCCCGACCGAAGAAACGCTGATCCGCAAGAAACTCGGCGGCATGGCAGCGGTGCATGGCATGGAATTCAACCTGATGCAGCGCGTGCTGACGGTGACTCATGCGGCGGACGCATATCCGCAGATTCTGACGGCGATTCGCGCCTTGGGATTCACGCCGGAAGTGCACGAGGCTGGCGTTCGTACCGCACCAGTTGCTGAGCCCGCCAAACCGTGGTGGCCGCTGGCTTTGTCCGGTGTGGCGGCTGTAGGGGCAGAGGCTGCCTCATGGGCTGGCGGGCCGGAATGGTTGGTCGCCCTGCTGGCGCTGATCGCCGTACTGAGCTGCGGCCTGACCACCTACAAGAAAGGCTGGGTCGCGGTCCGCAACGGCAATCTCAATATCAATGCCTTGATGAGCATCGCCGTGACCGGTGCACTGATCCTGCGCCAGTGGCCGGAAGCCGCGATGGTGATGGTGCTGTTCACCATCGCCGAATTGATCGAGGCCAAATCGCTTGATCGCGCACGCAACGCCATTGCCGGCTTGATGCAACTCACGCCAGACAAAGCCACTGTGCAGCAGGCCGATGGCAGCTGGTTGGCGGTCGATGCGCAATCGGTCGCGCTCGGTAGCGTTGTCCGCGTGCAGCCGGGCGAACGCATCGGTCTGGATGGCGACATCGTGCGCGGCGCGTCGGCGATCAACCAAGCGCCAATCACTGGTGAAAGTCTGCCGGTCGACAAAACCGTCGGGGATGCCGTGTTCGCCGGCACCATCAACGAAACCGGCTCGTTCGAATATCGCGTCACGGCAGCGGCGAACAACACCACGCTGGCGCGCATCATCCACGCCGTCGAGGCCGCGCAAGGCGCCAAGGCACCGACGCAACGCTTCGTCGATCAATTCGCCCGTATCTACACCCCGGTCGTGTTCGTGATTGCCTTGCTGGTGGCGTTTGTTCCTCCGCTGTTGATGAGTGGCAGTTGGCAAGAGTGGGCCTACAAAGCGCTCGTCTTGCTAGTCATCGCTTGCCCTTGCGCCTTGGTGATCTCGACCCCGGTCACCATCGTCAGTGGTCTGGCCGCAGCGGCGCGGCGCGGCATCTTGATCAAGGGCGGCGTGTATCTGGAAGAAGGCCGCAAGCTCACGTGGCTGGCGCTGGACAAGACCGGCACCCTCACCCACGGCAAGCCGGAACAGACCGACTTTGTCGCGCTCACCAATCTGGGTACGGCACGTTGCCAAGCGTTGGCAGCGTCCCTCGCCGGGCGCTCCGATCACCCGGTTTCGCAAGCGGTAGCCAAGGCGGCAACGGGTATCGCACGGCTGGAAGTCGTGGCGTTTGAAGCCCTTCTCGGCCGTGGCGTACGCGGCGAGATTGCCGGGCAAAATTACTG
Organism: Andreprevotia chitinilytica DSM 18519; assembly: GCF_000711875.1. GTDB lineage: Bacteria > Pseudomonadota > Gammaproteobacteria > Burkholderiales > Chitinibacteraceae > Andreprevotia > Andreprevotia chitinilytica. Next base: position 530,691 of record NZ_JONM01000001.1, on the reverse strand, counting down.
GCTGGGCAATCATCGCCTGGTGGAAGAGCTCAACCGTTGCTCGCCCGAGCTGGAAGCCCGGCTGGATGCGCTGGAGCGGCAAGGCAAAACCGTTGTGATGCTGGTGGATGAGCAGCAAGTGCTGGCCCTGTTCGCCGTCGCCGATACCGTGAAGGCATCCAGCCGCGCCGCTGTCGCCGATCTGCATGCATTAGGCATCAAGACGGTGATGCTCACTGGCGATAATCCGCACACCGCCGAAGCCATCGCCCAGCAAGTTGGCATCGATGAGGCGCTGGGCAACCAGCTGCCGGAAGACAAGCTCAAGGCCATCGAGTTACTCGGTGGGAATGGCGTCGTCGGCATGGTCGGTGACGGCATCAACGACGCCCCTGCCCTCGCCCGCGCCAATATCGGCTTCGCGATGGGCGCACTCGGCACCGGTACTGCCATCGAAACCGCCGATGTGGCACTGATGGACGATGACCTGCGCAAGCTGCCCGCCTTCGTGCGCTTGTCACGGGCGACGCATGCGGTGCTGGTGCAAAACATCGTCCTGGCGCTGAGTATCAAGGCGACCTTCCTCGCACTGACTTTGGCTGGCGTCGGCACGATGTGGATGGCGGTGTTTGCCGATGTAGGCGCGAGTTTGCTGGTGGTGGGGAATGGTTTACGCTTGCTCAGGAAGTAACCGCCGCTATGCACGGGGTGCGTAGCTTGTATCTGCCTTCGGCCGGAAAGCTGACGCAGCCCCCGTTCCCGCCTCCCCCAAAATGGGAAAACTCATGAGCAATACGACAGTAGGTCCCGATGGCAAACCGCGCTGCCGCTGGTGTGCAGCTGCCCCGGAATTCCTCGGCTACCACGATACGGAATGGGGTTATCCAGTCAGCGATGACCGTCGCTTGTTTGAGAAGCTGTGCCTGGAAGGTTTTCAGTCCGGGCTGAGCTGGCGCACCATTCTCGCCAAACGGGAAAACTTCCGCGCCGCGTTCCAGGATTTCGATTTCGACCGGATCGCGCGCTTCACCCAGCGCGATGTCGAACGGCTACTGAAGGATGAAGGAATCGTCCGGCATCGCGGCAAGATCGAAGCAGTCATCAACAATGCAAGTCGCGCCCAGGAACTGGTCGAACGGGAAGGCTCACTCGCCGCCTTCATCTGGCGTTACGAACCGGATGCCACGCAGGAACCGCAAACGGCATCGACCTCGGCGGAATCGATTGCCTTGTCGAAGGATTTGAAAAAATTGGGCTGGAAGTTCGTCGGGCCGACGACCGTGTATGCCTTCATGCAAGCGATGGGATTGATCAACGATCATGTGGAAGGCTGCGTGATCAGGGCCGAAGTCGAGCACGCACGCCAGGGCTTTAGACGGCCGGGAGGCGGATAACTCCCGGCCATACACAATGCTCTGATGGCAGCGTGAAATCGGTTAACGACGGCCACTGGCAGTCCCTGTAGGAGCGAGCTTGCTCGCGATGACAATGGTGAGTGAAACCGTGCTACCGCGAGCAAGCTCGCTCCTGCAACATGGAGCCTGCCTCGCTTGACCAAGCAGGATTCGGTACGAAATCCAACCTACGAGCCCTAGGTAGGTTGGCGCAGAGCGCAGTCCCGTAGCCCGGACGGCTTGCCGGCCAGGGTTGGTTCGTTTCGCGCCAGCAGTCCTGGTTCACATCGCTGCCCCGGCCGGCAAGCCGTCCGGGCTACAGTAGGTTGAGAGCAGGTTGAAACGGTTAAGAATCGTCCGATATACTCCCGCCCCATGCGTACCGTCGTTAAAACACTGTTGCTGTGGCTGATGCTGCTGGCGATCCCCGCCCAAGGGATTGCGGCTTCGGCCATGCTGTTTTGCGATACGCCGCAAACTCAAGGGCAGGTCAGCAAGACTGCCGAAGCTGACCACGTCGGCGGCATGCAACACGACCCGATGGCAATGGCAGACGGTGCTCACGCAGACCACGCCATGGCCGATGCCGGTGCAGCGCATGATGCCAACCATATGAAGCAAGGCGATGCCGGCTGCGCAGTGTGCGCGCCGTGTTGCCTTGGCGCTGCGCTACTCCCGACTGCACTCGCCAAACCTTTCATTTCCAGCGGCAGCGACCCCATCCCCTTTCTCGCCAGCCGCTTTACCGGCCATATCCCGGCCGGCATCGAACGACCTCCCCATACCGCCCTCGCCTGATCGTCGGGCTTAGTCCGGCGTTGCACTGACGCGCCCGTCGCGTCATCTGCTGCGCCTGCTATCGCCCGCGTATTCCGTGCCCGTCGTCCAACCGACTGGTGCACGGCCTGCGTTTTGACCAGCGAGGGCTTTATGCAACTCACTTTCGCGCCATTCACGGCGCACCGATGGACACCGGCCGCACTGGCAGTGCTTGCGCTCGCCCTTGGCGGCTGCGCCAGCTTCTCGCCGGATGGCGGCCTTGGCCCGGTTCAGCACACAGCTAAGGAGCAACTTGGCAAAGACCTCAAGCCGATTCGTACCGACGCCGACGCCAGCGCGGTTCAGGCTGAAGTCCAAACCCGCTTGCAACGTCCGCTCTCGGTAGACGATGCCGAGCAGATTGCCTTGCTCAACAACAAGCAGCTGCAAGCCAGCTTTGCCGAATTGGGCATTGCCGATGCGGATCGGATGCAGGCGGGCCGACTGCCGAATCCCAAGCTCTCTTATCGCAGCGTGAGCAACGCCAGCACGCGCAGCATCGAGGCCGGTTTGGGCTTCGATATTGCGCAATTGCTAACGCTGCCCATTGCATCGCGCATCGAGCACAGCCGTTTCGAGCAGATGCAGTTGCGTGTAGCCGGCGACGTGCTCATGACCGCGCAAGCAACCCGGCAGGCGTATTACCGCGCCGTGGCCGCCCAGCAAACCCTGCAGTATCTGGAACAGGTGCAGACCACCGCCGAGATCAGTGCCGAGCTTGGGCAGCGGATGGTCAAGGCCGGCAACTGGAGCAAGCTGGATCAGGCCCGCCAGCGCACGTTTCAGCTTGAAGCGACCAGCCGGCTCGTCCGCGCCAGGCAATCCGCCCTTGCCGAGCGCGAACAGCTCACCAGGCTGCTGGGGCTGTGGGGGACGGATGCCGGTTACACCTTGCCGGAACGCCTGCCCGACCTGCCCGCTACCGCCCGCGATGATGCGGATATCGAACGTCACGCCATCGAACAGCGCTTCGATATTCAGGCGCAACGCAAGTCGCTGGACGAGCTAGTGCGCAATCTGGGTCTGACCCGCGCCACGCGCTTCATCAACGTTTTGGAAGTCGGCTTGGCCGGCAGCCGCGATGGCGATGAAGCATGGCAGCGCGGTTATGACATCAGTCTGGAAGTGCCGCTGTTCGACTGGGGCGACGCCAAGGTGGCGCGGGCGGAGGCGACTTATTTGCAGGGCGTTCACCGCTTGGCGGCAACCGCCGTCAACGCGCGTTCCGAAGTGCGCGAGGCTTACCACGGCTACCGCAGCGCCTTCGATCAGGCCCGGCATTACCGTGATGACGTACTGCCCTTGCGCAAACAGATCTCGGAGGAAAACCAGCTGCGTTACAACGGCATGCTGATCAGCCTGTTCGAGCTGCTGGACGACACCCGCGAGCAGGCCATCAGCGTCAACGAGGCCATCGAATCCCAGCGTGATTTCTGGCTGGCCGATAGCACCTTGCGCGTTGCGCTGGCTGGTGCCGCGCCCTCCCCCAACAAATCCAAAGAATGACGGAGGACATGACATGGTTACACGTCGAAACTTCCTGACTGGCGCTGGGACTGGTGCTTTGGCACTCGGTGCTGGCGTGGTCAGCCGGATTGCTGCGGCAGCCATTCCCGAAGCGGCCTTGCAAAGCAGTGCCGCCACTCAAGCGCCGCTATCGCCACCCAATGGCCGCCCGTACAACCCGGTGGTCACGCTCAACGGCTGGACGCTGCCGTGGCGGATGAAGGACGGCTGGAAGGAGTTCCATCTGGTGGCCGAGCCGGTGGTGCGGGAAATCGCACCGGGCATGCAGGCCAATCTGTGGGGCTACAACGGCCAGAGCCCCGGCCCGACCATTGAAGCGGTCGAGGGCGACAAGGTGCGGATTTTCGTCACCAACAAACTGCCAGAGCACACCACCATCCACTGGCATGGCCAGCGCTTGGCCAATGGCATGGATGGCGTCGGCGGCCTGACGCAAAGCCACATCAAGCCCGGCCAGACCTATGTGTATGAGTTCCAGCTGCGCCGCGCCGGCACCTTCATGTATCACCCGCACGCCGATGAAATGGTGCAGATGGCGATGGGCATGATGGGCTTCTTCGTGGTGCATCCGAAAGACCCGAAGCTGATGCGGGTCGATCGGGATTTCTGCTTCCTGCTCAACGCCTACGACATCGACCCCGGCGCGTACACGCCCAAGGTCAACACCATGCTGGATTTCAACCTGTGGACGTGGAACAGCCGCGCCTTTCCCGGCATCGACCCGCTGGTGGTGCGCACCAATGATCGCGTGCGCATTCGGGTCGGCAACCTGACCATGACTAACCACCCGATCCATCTACACGGCCACGAGTTCGAAGTGACTGGCACCGATGGCGGCTGGGTGCCCAAAAGCGCGCGCTGGCCGGAAGTCACCACCGATATCGCGGTCGGCCAGATGCGCGCCGTTGAATTCATCGCCAACGAGCCGGGCGACTGGGCGTTTCACTGCCACAAGTCGCACCACACCATGAACGCGATGGGCCATAGCGTACCGACCATGATCGGCGTGGAGCAGCGCGATCTGGCCGACCGCATCGGCAAGCTGCTGCCGGACTACATGGCGATGGGCAGCAAGGGCATGGCCGACATGGGCGAGATGGAAATGCCGCTGCCGGACAACACCCTGCCGATGATGACCGGCCAAGGCCCGTTCGGCGCGATGGAAATGGGTGGCATGTTCAGCACCGTCAAGGTGCGTGATGACGTCAGCCCCGGTGATTACAAAGACCCCGGCTGGTTCAAGCACCCGCCAGGCACCGTGGCGCAGCGTTGGGACGCCCCAGCCCCGGCGGCGGTACAAGCACCAGCCAATCCTTCAAGCAACACAGCAAACCCCACCCTTCTTAACCTGAAACGAGGCGGTACCCGACATGAACACTAAGACTCTTCTGGCCACAATCACGACCACGTTCGCACTGGTTTGCACTGGTGCGCTGGCTAGCGGCAATCACGCCGGCGGGCACGATAGCGAAACCAGCGCCCTGGGCCAACCCGGCAAGGCCGCCAAGGTGAAGCAGACCATCGAAATCAGCCTGAGCGACACCATGCGCTTCAACCCGGACACGCTCACGGTCAAGCAAGGCGATACCGTGCGTTTCGTGGTCAAGAACGACGGCAAGCTCAAGCATGAACTGGTGCTCGGCACGGCGAAGCAGCTCAAGGAGCACGCGGAGATGATGCGCAAGTTCCCCGAGATGGAGCACGCCGATGCCAATCAGGCCACCGTCGAGCCCGGCAAGACGGGTGAGCTGATCTGGCAATTCACTCGCAAGGGCACGTTTGATTTTGCCTGCCTGCAGGCGGGGCATTTTGAAGCGGGCATGCGGGGGAAGGTGGTGGTGAAGTAAGCGATTACTCCACCCGCATTCGTGAATTTTTGTTCCCTCTCCACTTTCCCTGAACAAGGCTAAAAGCCATGCACGAGATGTGAGAGGGGAGTAAACCCAATCAGGAGCACTACCCATGAAACAACTCAAATACGCTTTAATCGCCGCCAGCCTCGCCCTGGCCCTGCCGCTGTTCAGCCACGCTGCCGAAGCAACGGAGAAAACAGCCGCAGCCACTGCACCGCTCGTCGATGGTCTCGTAAAGAAAATCGACAAGGAAGCCGGCAAGATCACCCTCAAGCACGGCCCGATTCCGAACCTGGACATGCCCGGCATGACGATGGTTTTCAAGGCCAGCGATATCGCCCTGCTCGATCGGGTGAAAGAAGGCGACAAGGTCAGGTTTGCCGCAGACCGGCTAGGCGGCGCGCTGGCCGTGACGAAGCTTGAGGTTGCCAACTAACGGCTGCAGGCTGCCAATTCGTAGGATGGGTTGAGCTTGCGATACCCATCGCTCACGTTGAAGAAACTGCATGGGTATCGCTTCGCTCAACCCATCCTACGAAACAGCGGCTTGCCTCGATTTATGCCAGCGGGTTACATTGAAAGACATGCTCAAGCGCCTGAAATCCCCATTCATTGCCTGGTTCGCCGTCTGCCTATTGGTGTTCAGCCAACTGGCGGTATCGGCCTACGCCTGTGCCATGGCGGACGGGATGATGGGCACGCAGGCATCGGTCAGCATGGCAATGCCCATGGCAGACATGCCTGACTGCACGATGAAGCAGGTTTCGCAAACGCCGCTCTGCAAAGCGCATTGCCAGAAAGAAGCGCAATCCGCCGATAACAGCATTCCCACGCTGCAACCGCCGTTGTTGCTGGTGTTGTTCTTCACCGCCCCTTACCTCGACCCCAGTCGGTCGCTGATTTCCGCGCTGTCGGCTATGCCGCCCGCCATCGATTCCTCACCGCCGCTCCGCATCCAGTACCAGGTTTTCCGCATTTAGCCGTTGCTCCGCACACCCGCCGCGTCGATCCGTGCTGACGGTCGGCCACGGTGTTGCTTGGCTGGCGTTCAATCGCTCTTCTCCGCCGCCTGCCCATCGGGCTGATCGTCTCCACGCCGACGCGAATTTCAATTCGTGTGGAGAACGACGATGTCTATCCAATTCCGCTGCTTGGTCGGCGTGCTGCTGTATGCAGCCGCGACAACCAGCCATGCCCTGCCCCTGAACGAAGCCCTGGCCGCAGCAGAAGCACGTGCGCCGGAGCTAGCCGCCCGCCGCGCCGCAGAAGCCGCCGCGCAGCATCTCACCCGTTCTGCCGGCGCACTGCCCGATCCGAAACTCACCTTCGGACTCGACGATTTGCCGCTCACCGGCACCGATCGGCTCAAGCCAACCGGATCGATGCGCATGATCGGCGTGATGCAGGAATTTCTAAACGGCGACAAGCGCGATGCCGAGCGCCAACTGGCACAGGCGCAATGGCAGGAAAGCCAAGCCCATCGCTATGCCGAAGTGCAGAGCGTGCAGCGCGAAACAACGCTGGCTTGGCTGGCGCTTTACTTCGCTGATCAGCGCGCCGCACTACTTGCCGAGCAGGAAGCAGAAAACCGTACCGGCCTCGCCACCAGTCGCGCCGCGTTGGCTGCCGGTGGCGCGCCAGCCGATGCCTTGGCCGCCCAGCTCGAAACCGTCCAACTGGCCGATACCCGTGATGACCTGACCCGCGAGCAAACCAAGGCCCGCGCCATGCTGGCCCGTTGGCTGGGTGCAGCGGCATCCGAGCCAGTCAGCGGCGGCTTGCCCGATTGGCTCTCCAACCAACCCGATGCCGCTACGCTGGACGACCACCCCGTCCTGCATGCGGCCAGCGCGCAAACCGATGCGGCGCGGGCCAATCTCGCCATGGCGCGAGCCAGCCTGAAGCCGGATTGGGGCCTTGAACTCAAGCTCAAGCGCGATGGCATGGGCCAGAACCTGGGCATGGTCGAGTTCTCGTTCGATTTGCCCTTGTTCACCCAGAACCGGCAAGACCCGAAGATCGCCGCCGCTTTGGCCGAAGTCGAGCAGCGCGAAGCCGAACGCGCCATGCGCCGCGCCGACTATCAACAGCAATTCGATGAACTCACGGCGGATCGCGTCGCCTTGCAAGCGCAGCTCAATCGCCTGACGACGCAAATCGCGCCGCTGGTCGAACGCCAGCTCGACGTCGCCCTCGCTGCCTACCGCGCCGGCAAAAGCAATCTGGCCGACGTGCTGAATGCCCGCAAAGCCCGCCTCGCCAATCGCATGCGTGCCCTCGATCTCACCGCGCAAATCGCTGCCGTCACCACTCGCCTGCACTACCCGGCTGGAGCCCATTGAAATGACCAACAAAACAATCATTGCCCTCTTGATCACCACCCTCGGGCTGGGTGCCGCTGGCGGCTGGTGGTTCGGCAGCCATCGTTCGATGCAGACCGAAGCCAGCAACAACACCGCAGGCAAACCGCTCTACTGGTACGACCCGATGAAGCCGGATGCGCACTTCGATGCCCCGGGCAAATCGCCCTTCATGGATATGGAGCTGGTGCCCAAGTACGCCGACGAAGCAGGTGGGCCAACGTCCGGCGTGCGGATCGATCCGGCGCTGATGCAAAACACTGGCATCAAACTTGCAACCGTCGAAGAAGGCTTGCTGCAAGACGGTCTGGCTGCCGCCGGCAGCGTCCTGTTCAACGACCGCGATATCGCCATCGTGCAAGCGCGCACGGCCGGTATTGTCGAGCGCGTTTATGCGCGTGCCGCTGGTGATGTCATCGCGGCCGGTAGCCCTCTGGCCGATGTGCGCGTACCGGAATGGCTGGCCGCGCAAAACGAATATCTGGCGCTACGCAGTGATCCGCAATTGGCGGCAGCAGCCAAAGCGCGCCTGTCGCAACTTGGCATGAGCAGCAGTCAGATTGCGCATCTGGAACAGACCGGCTCCCCCTCCGCCGTCATTACTATCGCCAGTCCACGCGGCGGCATGGTGGCGGAATTGCTGGTCCGCGAAGGAATGACGGTGACAGCCGGCCAGACGCTGGCGCGCATCAACGGGCTGGCAAGCGTCTGGGTCGAAGCCGAAGTGCCGGAGGCGCAAGCCGCCGCCGTACAAATCGGCACGCCGGTTCAGGCGACCTTCGCGGCATGGCCGAATGCGCCGCTCGCCGGCAAGGTCACCGCCCTGCTGCCGGAGATCAATCGCGATACGCGCACGGTGCGGGTGCGGATCGAATTGCCCAACAAGAACGGCCAGTTGCGCCCCGGCATGTACGCCCGCGTGGCGTTCAGCGCCACGGCAAGCAAACCAGTGTTGCTGGTGCCGAGCGAGGCGGTCATTGCCACCGGCAAACGCAACGTGGTGATCGTGGCGGATGGCAAGGGTAGCTTCCGGCCGGCCGAGGTACAGCTCGGGCGTGAACACGATGGCAAGATCGAGATCGTGGCCGGGCTGACCAAGGGTGAGCAGGTGGTGGCATCGGGCCAGTTCCTGATCGATTCCGAAGCCAGCCTCAAGGGCGTGTTGGCGCGGATGACTGCCAAGACAACGGCCAGCCCCCCAACCAAGGCGATGGCAGCCATCGAGCATCAGGGTGTTGGCGTGGTGAAGGCGGTTGCTGGCGACCAGATCACTTTGGCGCATGAACCGATTCCTTCGCTCGGCTGGCCGGCGATGACCATGGCGTTCGGTTTGACCAACCCCGCATTGAGCAAGGGCTTGAAGCCGGGCGACAAGGTGCGCTTTAGCTTGGTCGAGCAGGATGGGAATCAGGTTATTCAGACTATCTCGCGGCAGAACGGCATGGAGGAAAAACCATGATTGCCCATGTCATTCACTGGTCGATCCGCAACCGATTTCTGGTGCTGCTCGCCACCGTCATGCTGGCGGGCTGGGGCGTGTGGGCGGTGAAAACCACGCCGATCGATGCCCTGCCCGATCTCTCCGACGTGCAGGTGATCATCCGTACCAATTACCCGGGCCAAGCGCCGCGCATTGTCGAGGATCAGGTCACCTATCCGCTCACGACCACCATGTTGTCGGTGCCGGGGGTGAAGACCGTGCGCGGGTTCTCGTTCTTTGGTGACTCCTTCGTCTACGTGCTGTTCGAGGACGGCACTGATCTGTATTGGGCCCGCTCGCGGGTGCTGGAATATCTGAATCAGGTGCAAGGGCGATTGCCGGCTGCCGCGAAGTCATCCTTGGGGCCGGATGCAACGGGCGTCGGCTGGATCTTAGAATACGCGCTGGTCGATAAAAGTGGTCAGCGCAGTCTGGCCGATCTACGCAGCCTGCAGGACTGGTTCCTCAAGTACGAGCTGAAAACCCTGCCGGGTGTGGCTGAAGTGGCGGCCATTGGCGGCATGGTCAAGCAGTATCAGGTGGTGATCGATCCGGTGAAATTGGCGAGCTATGGCTTGAGCCACGAGGCCGTCATCGATGCGCTGGGCAAGGCGAATCGGGAAACCGGCGGATCGGTGCTGGAGCTGGCCGAAACCGAATACGTGGTGCGCGCCAGCGGTTACCTGAAAACACTCGACGATTTCCGCGCCATTCCGCTCAAGACCAGCGCGACTGGTGTGGCGGTGAAGCTGGGCGACGTGGCGCGAGTACAGATCGGCCCTGAAATGCGCCGGGGCATCGCTGAATTGAATGGCGAGGGCGAAGTGGCGGGCGGCGTGGTGATCCTGCGTAACGGCAAGAATGCCCGCGAGACCATCGCCGCGATCAAGAGCAAGCTGGCGGAACTCAAGACCAGCCTGCCGCCCGGCGTCGAGATCGTGCCAGTGTATGACCGCAGCCATTTGATCGATGCCGCCATCGAAAATCTCACCCACAAGCTGATCGAGGAATTCATCGTGGTCGCGGTGGTGTGCGCGATCTTTCTGTGGCATCTGCGTTCGGCGCTGGTGGCAATCATCTCGCTGCCGCTGGGTGTGTTGGCGGCGTTCGTGGTGATGCGTTATCAGGGCGTGAACGCCAACATGATGTCGCTCGGCGGCATCGCGATCGCCATTGGCGCGATGGTCGATGCAGCGGTGGTGATGATCGAGAACGCCCACAAGCATCTGGAGGAATGGCGACACGCCCACCCCGGCGAGAAACTGGCCGGCGGCGCGCACTGGCAGGTGATCGGCCATGCCGCAGCCGAAGTCGGGCCAGCGTTGTTCTTCAGCCTGCTGATCATCACGCTGTCGTTCATCCCGATCTTCACGCTGGAAGCGCAGGAAGGCCGACTGTTCGGCCCGCTGGCGTTTACCAAAACCTATGCGATGGCAGCAGCAGCCGGCTTGTCGATCACGCTGATCCCGGTGCTGATGGGCTACTGGATTCGCGGGCCGATTCCGGACGAGCGCAGCAATCCGCTCAACCGTGTGTTGATCCGCCTCTACCAGCCGTTGCTGGAAGCGGTGCTCAAGCGTCCTAAAACGACGCTTGCCATCGCCGGGCTGGTGCTGTTGACCACGCTCTGGCCAATCACGCGCTTGGGCGGCGAATTCCTGCCGCAGATGGACGAAGGCGATCTCCTGTACATGCCCACCGCCCTGCCTGGTTTGTCGGCTGGCAAGGCGGCGGAGCTGTTGCAGCAGACCGACCGCTTGATCAAGACCGTGCCGGAAGTGGAAAGCGTGTTCGGCAAGGCCGGCCGCGCCGAAACCGCCACCGACCCGGCACCGATGGAGATGTTTGAAACCACCATTCGCTTCAAGCCGCGAGAACAATGGCGGCCGGGCATGACGCCGCAAAAGCTGGTCGACGAACTCGACCGCACGGTGCAACTGCCGGGGCTGGCGAACATCTGGGTGCCGCCAATCCGCAATCGCATCGACATGCTCGCTACCGGTATCAAGAGCCCGATCGGCATCAAGGTGGCCGGCAACAATCTGGCGACGGTTGAGGGGGTCGCGCTCGGCATCGAGAAGATCGCCAAGACGGTGCCGGGTGTGTCGTCTGCGCTGGCGGAGCGTTTGTCCGGCGGGCGCTATATCGACATCGATATTCGTCGCGACGACGCCAGCCGTTACGGGATGAACGTGGCCGAGGTGCAGTCGGTGGTGGCGGGTTTGATCGGTGGCGAGAACGTCGGTGAAACCGTCGAGGGCACGGCGCGTTATCCGATCAATGTGCGTTACCCGCGTGAACTGCGCGATTCGCCCGCCGCCTTGCGCGATCTGCCCGTGGTCACGCCCAGCGGCCAGCGCATCACGCTCGGCATGGTCGCTGACGTGAAGATCAGCGATGGCCCGCCAATGCTGAAAAGCGAAAACGCCCGCCTCTCGTCGTGGATTTACATCGACGTGCGCGGCGGCGATCTGGTGCAGGTGGTGGATGACTTGAAACGCGCCATCGCCGCCCAGGGCAAATTGCCGCCCGGCGTGAGCGTGGCCTACTCCGGCCAGTTCGAGTATCTGGAACGCGCCAATGCCCGGCTCAAGCTGGTGGTGCCGGCCACGCTGCTGATCATCTTCGTGCTGCTGTTCCTGACCTTCCGCAAGGTGGATGAAGCCGTGTTGATCATGGCGACACTGCCATTCGCGCTGGTCGGTGGCGTGTGGTTTCTCTACCTGCTGGGCTATCACTTGTCCGTCGCGACCGGAGTCGGCTTTATCGCCCTGGCCGGCGTCTCGGCCGAGTTCGGCGTGGTGATGCTGCTGTATCTGAAGCAGGCACTGGAGAAACGGCTGGAGCCGCATCACCTCACGCACAAGGCAGTCGTGCTCGATGCTATCCGCGAGGGTGCGGTACTGCGTGTTCGGCCCAAGGCGATGACGGTGGCGGTGATTCTGGCCGGTCTGTTGCCCATCTTGTGGGGCAGCGGTGCAGGCTCGGAAGTGATGAGCCGCATCGCCGCGCCAATGGTGGGCGGCATGGTGACCGCACCGCTGCTGTCGATGTTCGTGATCCCGGCGGCGTATTTGCTGCTGCGCGCCAGACGACGTGATGAACGGAATCAACCCTTTTCTTCCCAAGCCGCTCATGGAGAGCAAGCATGAAAAAAACTTCGCAATTCCTTGCATTGACCGCGATCGTCACCGCCTTGTCGGCCGGCGCGCAAGCCGCCAGCGATGAGCAATGTTTCGGCATCGCCAAAGCCGGCAAGAACGACTGCGCATCCCGCGCACACGGTTGTGCGGGCCAGGCACGCAAGGACAACGAGCCGACTGACTTCAGGAATGTGCCGGCAGGTACGTGCGTGAAGCTGGGCGGCACGTTGACGCCGCCAAAGTAAGTTTGGTTCTGCGGGATGCGATGGTTGTCGCATCCCTCGCCACAGCTCGCCGCACGACAGACGGCAGCATCTTTAATTTGAAAATACGACCGATCGTGCTATTTTTCTGTCATGAACAAAGGTGAACAAAAGCGGCAAGACATCATCGCGCACGCGCTGACGCTGGCAAGTCAGGTCGGGCTGGAAGGTCTGAGCCTGGGTGCGCTGGCGACCAGCATGGATATTTCCAAGAGCGGTCTGTTTGCCCATTTCAAATCCAAGGAAGCCTTGCAGATCGCAGTGCTGGAGCTGGCATGCGAGCGTTTCGCCGCCGAAGTGATTGCGCCAGCGTTGGCTCAGCCACGTGGCGAAAGGCGACTGAACACTTTGTTCGACAACTACATTGGCTGGGTACGTGACCAATCCAATCAAGGCAGCTGTATTTTCATGTCGCTGGCGCATGAATTCGATGATCGCCCCGGTGAGATTCGCGATCTGCTGGTGAAAAGCTGGCGCGATTGGGGCGGCACGATCGCACGTGTTGCGGCAACGGCCATCACCGAGGGCGAATTCCGCCCGGATTGCGATCCGGCCCAGTTCGCCTTTGAAATGATCGGCATTGCGATGGTGTTCGAAAACGCCCACAAGCTGCTGGGTGAAGTACAGGCCGAAGCGCGGGCGCGCATGGCCTTCAAGCGTTTGATCCGTTCCTATCGGCTGTCTGAGCCCCGCTCGCAGACCGCTTCTCACTGACACCCCACCTTTGGAGCAGCATCATGAATTCCCCTGAGCTGGCACAAATCCGCAACAAAAATAGCACGACCGGTCGCTCTTATGCACTTGCAGCACCGCTGTGGCTAAAAACGGGCCTGCGGACGCTGAATGCGCTGGCACCGCACACGGCGGCCGGTGTTTTGCAGCGCTTGTTCACCACGCCCCCCAAGCTAGCGCCGCGTGCCGATGAGGCCGCGACCCTGTCACAGGCCAAGCGCTGGCGAACCCGCGTTCGCGGTATGCAAATGGCCGGTTATGAATGGGGCGACTCCGGCCCGGCGGTGTTGCTGATTCACGGCTGGGGCGGCCACGCCGGGCATATGACCGGCATGGTGGCACCGCTGCTGAAAGCTGGATTGCGCGCCATCGCGGTGGATGTGCCGGGCCACGGCAATTCGACTTACGGGCGCTCGTCGATCCTGCATTTTCACGAGGCCATCGAGGATATGGCGGCCCATGCTGGCCAAGGCCAGATCAAAGGCATCATCTCCCACTCATTTGGCGCAGTTGCTACCACCTACGCCCTATCGCGCGGGCTGGATATTCCACGCGCCGTGTATGTCGGCCCGTTGGCGCAATTCGAACAACTATGGCGCTCGGTGCAACTGAGCACGGGTGTATCCCGCCCACAAGTGGAACGCATGATTTCGCGGCTGGAAGCGCATTACTGCGTCGACTTCGCCGAGCTTGAGCCTGTCACGCTCGCCCGCGATCTGACCACGCCGTTGCTGGTCTTGCACGACGAAGGCGACGACAAGGTGGCGGTATCGCAAGGCGAACTGCTGGTCGCCAGCTGGCCTGGGGCCACTTTGCGTACCACCACCCGGCTGGGTCACCTGAAAATCCTCAAGGACGAGGCGACGGTAACGGCCGCGGTGGAATTTCTGACTCGCCAGGGTTAGATAGTGGCTGTGTTTCCTGTAGGAGCGAGCTTGCTCGCGATAGCATCGTGTCATTCACCATTGCTATCGCGAGCAAGCTCGCTCCTACAAGAATGTATAGCTAGCGCTGCTCAAAAAGAACATGTAATAACATTACATTTATGCCTAATGCATGGTTAAATAGCCGGGCCTCCTTCCCATCTACCTGACCATGCCTTCGCGGCTGCTATCCAGATTCCCCCTGCAGCTGTTGCTGCAGACCGTCATGTCCGTGCTGTTGGTGCTCGCCTTGCAGGGCTCGCTGACCCACGCCTATGGCCATCTGCTGGGGAATGATCACGATGACGAAATCCTCGATGCACGCGGCAAGGTAGTCGGCGAGAAGGTCTGCGAGGTCTGCCTGGCTTTCGACCAGCTCGGCCCGGCGCTGCTGCAACACCTCACCGTTTTGCCAGTGTTGCCGTTCTGGCAGCAAATCGCGATCTCGCTGCCGCATTTCCGGCACGGCGAAACCGCCCTTCACTACCGTTCCCGCGCCCCGCCCTTCCCTTTGATCTGAAGTCATGACCTCGCAATCGCTGGCTGTCTGCCCGCATTGCGACATGCTCGGCATTCCCGCTGATCAACGCCATCGCCTGTCCGTCTGTTTCGTACTTCGCTACGAGCAGCGGCTACCTGCGCGCGTCTGCGGTGATGCCAAGCCCAAATTCCGCCCGATTCACGTGGATCAGTCTCGGGCACACAGGATCAAAGAGATGAATTTTCCACCCTATTTCCGCCGTGCTGGCGTAACGGTCACCGCCGCGCTCGCACTGGTGTCGCCGCAATTCGTTCAAACGGCTGCAGCAGCTGATGAAGGTCAACTTGCTGGCACCGTGCAAGATGCACTCAATCGCCCATTAGCCGGTGCCAAGGTCGAATTGCAAGACGCCAGTGGCCAGACACGCGCTTCCGCCACGACGAACCAACAAGGCCGGTTCCAGTTTTCCGGCTTTGCAGATGGGCTCTATGCCATCACGGTCAATGCGAAGGATTTCGATACCGGCAGTGCAGTGGTCAACATCAGCCACGGCCATGCTGCCGATGCCCTGGTCACGTTGACGTCACAGCAAGAATTGGCGGCGGCAGCGATCACGGCCAAACGGCTTGATGCGGCGCGCAATGGTTTGTCCCCCACCACCGGCACCAGTCTCTACCACATCGACAAACAAGCCATTCAGACTCAGGCGCAGGGCGAGGACACACCGATCAATCATGTGCTGCTGTCCGCGCCGGGCGTGGCGCAGGATTCGTTCGGCCAGCTGCATGTGCGCGGCGATCATGCCAACGTGCAGTACCGCATCAACGGCCTGCTGTTGCCGGAGGGCATCAGCGGTTTTGGTCAGAACGTCGATACCCGCTTTGCCGAGCGCATCGACTTTTTGACCGGGGCATTGCCGGCGCAATACGGCTATCGCACTGCGGGTGTGGTCGATGTGACGACGAAAAGCGGCGCTTTCGAGAATGGCGGCCGGGTTGGCGTGTATGGCGGCAGCAATGGCTGGTTCGAACCGAGTCTTGAGCTGTCTGGCCACAAGGGTGATTTCAACTACTACCTGTCTGGCAGCTATTTGCAGAACAAGCTGGGTATCGAAGCGCCAACGTCAGATCGCAATCCGGTTCATGACCATACGCAGCAAGAGAAGGGCTTTGCGTATCTTTCCTGGCTGCTTGACCCGACCACGCGCATTTCGGCGATGTTCGGCAGCTCGGTGGGGGAGTTCGAGATCCCCAACAACCCCGGTCAGACACCGAATTTCACCCTGGCTGGCGTAACCGACTACCCGTCCGCAGGACTGAACGAGAACCAGCGCGAGGTAAATCACTACGGCATCGTCTCGGTGCAAGGCAGTCGCGAATCGTTCGACTACCAGGTCGCCCTGTTCAAGCGTTATTCCAGCACCGATTTCAGTCCCGATCCGGTCGGCGACCTGCTTTACAACGGAGTGGCTTCGCAGGTGTTTCGCAGCGATGATGCAACCGGCATCCAGGCGGATGCCAGCTACCGGCTGAACGAGCGACATACCCTGCGCGGCGGGGTGTTTTTCAGTCAGGAACGTGCGGTGAGCAACAACACTTCAGCGGTCTTTACGGTGGATGCTCAGGGGAATCAGAACAGCGATACGCCGATCAGCATCACCGACAACAATGCCAAAACCGGCCGTCTGTACAGCCTCTATCTGCAGGATGAATGGAAGGCAACCGACCGCTTGACGCTGAATGTCGGCGCACGAGCCGACCGGGTGGATGCGTATGTGCAGGAAAGCCAGCTCAGTCCACGTATCAACGTGCTCTACAAGCTCAGCGATGCAACCCAACTACATGCCGGTTATTCGCGTTACTTCACGCCACCGCCGATGGAACTGGTCGCGCCCAAGGACATTGCTCTGTTTGCCGGCACGACCAACGCCGCCGCGGGCACGCAGGCAAGCGATGTCAAATCCGAACGGGATGATTACTACGACATCGGCATCACACATCAGCTCACGTCCAAACTGCAGCTCGGGCTGGATGCGTATTACAAAGACGCGCGCCATCTGCTCGATGAGGGTCAATTTGGACAGGCGCTGGTGTTTACTCCATTCAACTACGCGCACGGCACCGTGTATGGCACGGAATTCAGCGCCAATTATCGCGATGACAAATGGTCCGGCTATTTCAACCTGGCTTATTCAGTCGCCAAGGCTGGCCAGATTGAATCCAGCGAATTCAATTTCGGCCAGGATGAGCTGGACTACATTGCCGCGCACAACGTCTATCTCGATCACGACCAGCGCATAACGGCGTCGCTCGGCTTGGCCTACACGCTGGCGCAAATCACCTACAGCATCGATGGCCTGTTTGGTAGCGGGCTACGGCGTGGCTTTGCCAACACCGAACGGATGCCAGCCTATGCCCAGATCAACCTGGGCATTGCCCATCATTTCAAGTTGGCGGCAGCGGGTGAGTTTGATGCGCGCCTCTCGGTGATCAACCTGTTTGACCGCGTTTATCAATTGCGTGATGGCAGCGGCATAGGGGTCGGCGCGCCGCAGTGGGGTCCGCGCCGCTCAGTTTACGTGGGCTTGAGCAAGCCGTTCTCCTACTAAACCACGCATCTGATCGAAGTTTGCCCGGCGCTGGGGGCCGGGCGACTTCGTATTTCACCTGGAATTTCGCCATGATTTCTTCTTTGAATTTGGCCCACCTGCACACACCGGCCGACTTGCCGAATTGGCGGCATCGCATGGCGGTGATCGCGATTGCTTTGCCGGTTTACTGCATCTTGCTGGGGGGCTTCCTGCAGTTGCTACTGCATTCGCATCATGCAGTGACGGATGATTCTCGCCCCGCGATTCCGCTCAAAGTACGACTCGTAGCACCGCCGCAGCCATCCGGATCGGCGCAGCCGAGGGTTTTTGGAGCGGCTACACCGGCGCGCCCATCTATTGCCACACCGGTACGAGCACCAAGCAACTCAGTATCAGTTGCACGGGCACCGTCAGCGCATTTGATTCAAGCAACGGAAAAAATCGAGGCCAAGGCTGTGGAAGATGCCCCAGTGGCACAAACTGCGGCACCGAGTTCAGCCAGTACGGCGAGTGACGATCATGCGGGGAGCCGCAAAGGAACAATCGGCGGCGGCGATATGAGCGCTCGCGTCATCGCCAACGTGATGCCGGAGCTGCCGGAATCGCTGCGAGACAAGCCGCTAGAGGCAACCGTAGTCGTGCGCTTTGCGATTGCAGCCGACGGTAACGCAACCGCGACGTTGATTCAGGCCACGCCGGACCCACGCATCAATCAGTGGTTATTGGGGGTGTTCAAACACTGGCGCTTTTTCCCGGCATTGCGGGATAACGCACCGGTTGCATCTACGCTGGAAATCCGCCAGCCAGTTAGTGTTCAGTGACGCTTGCGAACTCGGCAGCCGGCAAGCTTTGGATCAATGCCTGCAAGGTGGCAGCTTCTACCGGCTTGGTCAGGTGGCTATCGATTCCCACTTCGCGGCAGCGGTCGAGTTCGTCTTGCAGCGGATTGGCGCTGAAAGCCACGATAGGTGCCTTGATGCGCTTGGTCTGCAAGGCACGAGCAAGCGCGTAGCCATCCAGGCCCGGTGGTTGGGTGTCGATCAAGATCAGTTGGTAAATTTGCTGACGAACCCGCTCAAGCGCTTCGCCGCTGCTGGTCACAACATCAACCTGTTGACCCAACGACTCCAGCTGGCGCTGCATGGCTTGTCGGCCAGCAGGATGATCGCCAACCAGCAAGACGCGCCGTTTGGGCGGGGCTAAAAGCGCAGCCAGCTCGATTGAGGTTTGAGGGGCATCGTCGGTATGGGGAGGATGGCTGCTCGCAGCATCGGCCAAAGATATGTTGCTGAGTACGCACAATATCGCTGGTCGACCGCGATAAATCATCGCGAGCGATCGAACTTCCAGTTGACGGGGTGTGCCATTGCGATCGGCAAGCCTGAAATCAAATACGGTCGGCCCAGCATTTTTCGCCTTGGCGGTGTGCTGCGGATAACTAACACATTCAGCAACCAGCCGCTTCATTTCGCCGCTAGCGGCATCGGCAAGCAACTGCTGCGTCCAACCATTGGCCATGAGCAAGGCGTCATCCGATATCGCAGCGATCATGAGTCCGCCCGGCACGGTTTGCATCAATGCGTAGTTCAGGGCTTCGCTTTCCTGTAGCCGGGTGGCCTGCCGTTGCGCTTGGCGCTGGATGCGCCGATCGATCAGCCATGCCCAACAGGGAATCGCCACACAGCCACCGAATACCAATGCGATCAGCCACAACATATCGACACGCAAACCGGCCGCCAGCACATCCAGATTGACCAGATAGACCGCTGGCCCGCGATATTGCAGCAGCATGCCGCCGGCAAAAATCAGCAATGTCAGCGCGCATAAGGCAAATGGGTAGACGTGAGTGCCAATGCGCGGAATGCTCAATGTGGCGGCATTTCTGTTTCGCGACTGTTTCAACCGTTGCACAGCGATCTCTCCTTGCACCATGACGTTTCCCGGCCATTGGGTTGGCGGCCACTCCCCGCTGGGCGGGCATAGGCGGACTAGCGGTAACCCACCGTCCCCAAGGCTTGGTACAGGCCGGAAACCCGATTCGGATCAAACTCCGGCGTGCGAAACAAGCCGAGCGATCTGCGACCGCGGGCCAACCATTGGGCAGCCATCAATCGGCGGCAATCGTCGGGTAGATTCCGGCAGACGGGCAGTTCTCCACGCAAAATCATGTCTGCCAATGGCCTGTAACTCTTGGCGTGCCCTTGTTTTGCTGCCGTCAACATGAATTGCGCCGCCCGGCTCGGGTCTTTCGCAACACCAACGCCACGGCTATAGGCAACGGCGGTGTTGTAACTGGCGCGGCCAAGCCCATAGTCGGAAAGGTGACGAAAATACAGCACGGCAATTTGAATTGATTTTTCATCGCCACTTTGCATGAGATGCAGCGCCTCTTTATAACGCGAGCGTAGTTGCGATTCACTTAAACGTGGGCGAGGCATGGTTTTCATGTTCTGTGTTCCGCAAATAGGATGGGCGCAAAACGGGACTCAGTCGGATAGTGATTTCGTGGCGAAAAACCTTGATGCGATTGTAATGATCACGTTTTATATCTACGCCATGTGTTTGACCATATACGAGTCAAGCTCATGCATGGTCAAGGAATTCTAATTTTTCCAACGAAATCCAACTAATCAGCAATCCTTTAGAAACACCTACATTGGGATGGTATTTCTCACCTTTGCGTCATCGACCTTTTCCGAACTTCCAATGCAAGTGCAATTCAATGGATCGGCGTGATGCTTGGCTACAATCATGCCAACTGTTCGACGCTGAGCCGAAAATTCTCAACAAATCCTTGATGAGATACTGGCAAACCTCATGAATGCCGTCATGCCAAAAGAAAAACCCGACAGCTGTCGGGTTTCAGGGTTCTGGGAGAAAGCGGACTGATTGCCCGCAATCGCTTTTCAGGCTTACTGCACTTGGCTCAACAATCCGGTCGCAACGGCATACTGATAAAGATCGTGATCGTTATTAAGCCCAAGCTTTTTCATTGCCACGCTTTTTTGTGCGCTGATGGTCTTGCTGCTGCGGTTGGCGTTGCGAGCAATTTCCACGATGGGCATGCCAGAGGCGCAGAGCCGTAATACTTCAAGCTCTCGCTTGGACAATCTGACCTCGTCTTGCTGGTTCAGTGGCCCATCGGCATTCAGCACATCCCACACGGACTTCGGAAAGTAAGTGGTCCCCCCAAAAGCTGCCTGAATGGCTGGCGCAACGTGGGAAAGCTTGTCGCCCTTGCTCAAAATGGCACTCACCCCCGCTTTCTGGATACTGCGGATCAAGGCCGGATTATCGAGCATCGTCATGACGACGATACGCGTATCCGGATAGCGCCGACGCAGCATCTGCAGCATAGTCAGCCCGTCGCCAAACCGTCCGCCCGGCATTGAATAATCGGTGACGACGACATCGCAGGCTGCGGACTCCAGCAGCTTGACCAGTTCAGTCGAGTTGGCTGCTTCTCCTGCTACTTGAAACTTGTCGTTCTGCGCCACTTCGCGGCTAATGCCGGCAAGGACGACTGGATGGTCGTCTGCAATAATGACCCGGATCATTGCGTCACTCCTTTCAATTACGACGTTCACCGGCACAATGGTGCTCACTGTGCCAAGGATTCTCACATTTCATGTAGGCTGCCCGGCCCTCGGCTTACTGATACCAAGACAATCGATTTGAGCAGCGCTTTGACACAAAGCATGACAATGATTCGAAATCTGGCCGAGAATTCTCAAAGCTTTCTAAGCTGGATGAACCGCGTGCACACCAGCAAATTCTGCCCCATGAAAATGGCGCATACAATTGTGCGTGGCCACTCGAATTAAGAGTGCCAGTATAAATTATTAAGAAAAGGGAAAGGCAGCAAGAAAACCGGTAAGAATACAGATCATATGTCAGCAAATTGGCCCACACGCGACCTCAAGCCAACGGTACTAACGCCTCGCCAGAAGCCGTTTGTTAACGGCATATGGTTGGTTGCATAACTGGCGTAATGGTTCGCAAAACAAGAAAGGCTGATGAGCGCGGTGCGCCCTGCCCCATGTTCAGCTCATCGCACCATTGCCCCATCAGGACACTTCGCCTAGGACAGCCCATTGTGCAGTGCGTATTCGTACAGCTCCCTGTCGTTTGAAATGCCTAATTTGCGCTGCGCTGCAATTTTATGGTGACTGATCGTTTTAACACTGCGGCGTAACATCTTCGCAATTTCCGATACGGTCAATCCGCTCACAAAGAGTCGCAATACTTCCATTTCCCGCGGTGATAACGTATTCCATCCCGGGTTCTCTCCGAGCATGGGATGCTGTGCCTTGGCGTCATCCAATAATCGCTGGATGGTCGGGCTGGTATAGATCTGGTGATTCAGGACAGATTGGACTGCCGTTGCGATCTCTAATTGCCCACCGTTTTTCAAAAGTACGCCATCTACGCCAGACTCGAGAACGGCCCGGAGAATCAACGGGTTGGTCAACATGGTAAGAATCACGATTTTTACGCGGGGAAAGCGTCGCTTGACGTGTGCGATAAGTGCAATGCCGTCAAAACTGTCTCCGCCTGGCATATAAAAATCGCTGACCAACAGATCTGGTTTTACTTTATCCATCAAGGCAATCAGATCCGTGGAGTTTTCTGCTTCGCCACAGATTTCGAGGCCCAATAGGCCCTCAAGTGCATGGCGCACGCCCATCAAGACGATTGGATGGTCATCTGCAATGACGATTTTAGTTTTCATGGTCAAATTCATTGTCTAGCGTATTGGGATATTCAGTCTGGAGTTGAAGCGCTACGCCGTGCTGGCGCAACGGCGCAATGTCTCCGCTTCTTGACGGAATACTGGGGACGCGTTTCAGGATTGTTCTACGGCCTGTGACTAACCGTCAGGACCAAGGGGAGAAGTCGGCCATCCCGACTTCAAAAATCGCCGGAGAGGCGCGATATATTTATCTATGTCTTCAAAAGATCCTTTCTCACTACAAACTTCAATCTCTCCACATAAGGTCTCACCATACGTTGCGCCAATCACCGCGCATGCTCCTTTGAGACGGTGCGCATGGTAGCGAACGGTCTGGGTGTTTTGCTTTGCCAGCCCACGTTGCAACCCATCCCAGTCCTCTGCCGCCGTACGGAAAAACAATGCCTGCATCGCTTGGGGAAGCTTCTTGATATTCAATAGTTGACTGGCTTCAGGCTCCGTACAGGCGGTCACATCGCCCGGCCGGTTGGGACTGGCTTCGGGTGGAGCTCCCACCACATCCAGTAACGTACGTTGCAATGCGGCTAAGGACACCGGCTTGGGTAGATAGTCGTTCATCCCCGCAGTACGACAGCGTTCCAATTCGCCTGCCAGTGCATTGGCCGTCACACCGATGATTGGCACCTTGATGCCTTGCCGCCTCAGGGTTCTTGTAAGCTGATAGCCATCCAGCCCCGGCATGTTCACGTCGGTGAGCATGACGTCGTATTTTTCACCGCTTTCCCAATAGCGAAGCGCTTCATAACCGTCTTTCGCCAGCGACACGACACAGCCAAGTTGAATCAGCTGCCCTTTCAATAGCAAGCGGTTGATCGGGTGATCGTCTACTGCGAGCACCCGCAAGCCCAGGCATTGTCGCGGGAGCGCCCCAACTGTCTCCGGGCTTGTGGCCGCCAGCCTCCCGTGCGCCAATTGCAAGGCGTGCACAATGCCGTGCTGGGAGTAACAGTTGATACGCCAACCGCAGACAACGCGCTCCGCTTGCAATGGCCCATCCGGGTCTAGCCACACAGCGCCAGCAAATGCATCCAGTACTTCGGGAGCGGGCTGATGCGGCCAAACCACCAGCAACAGGTCGGTGGCACCAATACGAGAATGACCCAGGCCGGAAAACGCGTATGCCACGCCGCCAGCATGTTGAATAAGCGCCAGCAGGTTGTCACGCAGATCGCTAGCCCCGGCCAGCACATGAATCGTTGGCAACGTATTGATCTCATTGTCCCCGCCCGCCGTGCTGGTCAACGAGGAACGGGAAAGTGCAAGCGTCACCGTGACGCTCGTACCCAAGCCACTTTCACTGACAACGGCGATTTTTCCTCCCATCAACGTCACCAAACGGCGGCAGATGGATAAACCGAGCCCGGTGCCACCAAACCGTCGAGCGGTGGAGCCATCCGCTTGCGAGAATGGTTCAAACAGCAGTTGCTGTTCAGCTCTGCTGATGCCAATGCCCGAGTCGGCAACCTGCAACGCCAGTGTCACACTACTTTCTTTTGTCTCTATGGCATCAAGGCGTACAACGATCTTGCCGCTATCCGTGAATTTGACTGCATTGCTCAACAGGTTGGACAACACCTGTTGCAAGCGAATTGAATCACCAAGCAACAGCGGTAGATCCGGTTGCAGGCAGCAATACAGATCGACACCTTTTTTGCGTGCAAGCGGTACAAAACTGCGGATGAGCCCCTCTACAAGTTCAATTGGATTGAGCGGCGTTCGTTCGATGTCTAGCTGACCCGCCTCGATCTTCGAGAAATCGAGGATGTCGTTGATGATTTGCAGCAGCGCCCCAGAGGAGCTTTGAATGGTCTGCAAATGCGCGCGTTGTTGTGGCGCGAGGTCAGTTAGGGATAGCAGCTCAAGCGTGCCCAGCGCGCCATAGAGTGGTGTACGGATTTCGTGGCTCATCATGGCCAGAAATGCCGATTTGGATTCATTTGCGTGATCTGCTGCCTGCCTCGCTGCTTCTAGCGCTGCTTCGGCCTGTTTATGAACGCTGACGTCGTTAAGCCCGCACAGCAGTACTGACTCGCCTTGGTAACGGGTTTGCGCCATCGCGACCTGAACATGCCGCACGGCATTCGTCGTCAGATCGAATAGCGGGATCAGCGTGCTGCCGCTCGTGTATTGATTGCCGAGTGGATAAGCCGCCAACAGCTCAGCCAGACTTTGGTGACGCCCGTCCGGCTCGGCTTGCAATTGCAACAGCTGCCGCGCTTGCTCGTTTTGCAGCACGATGCTGTGATCCCCACGGCGAACTACGCATAGGCCAACCGGCGCGAGCTCAAGCATGGTGCGGTTGAAAGCCTCGCTTTCGAGAATCTGGTCGGCTTGCAGCTGGGCTGGAGTCAGCACGTGCCGACCGATCAGGCGCACCGCCAGCCAGAGCAGCAGGCAGGACAGCATGCCTGACATCAAGCCCAGCATGATCTTGTAGCGGATGCGGTACAGCACATCCGTATAACTGGCGTAATACACGAGCGACCACTGGCTACTGCCAAGCGCTTTGCGTAGAGACAGAGTGAAAACCGGATAGCTGCGAACCTCGAAACCTTCGCTCGATATCATCAGGCTGTGCAAAAAGCGGGGGTCGACCTGTTGGGGTGAAGATCGATCGAGCACGTCGCCCCGAGTTGAAAGCATGAGGTAGTCAATGCAGCATATTTCGTTGGTATCAGTCGCCTGTCTGAATACATCTTGAATTTGCTTGTCCGACAACTCCAGGCCAAGCCAGGCATTGGGCATTGACCGAATATCGATCGGCGCAAATACGTAAAAATGCGTTTCAGCACCGCCATCCACTTTCAACCATTGAATTCCACGCAAAATGGTTGGGCTGATTTCTTGTCTGGCGGCAAGTTTGGGGGGCAATATTTGCAACGACACCGGGTTACTTGGCACCGGGCGATATAGGTAATTTGCTGTTCCGCTTTTGGAGTCGAGATAAATCAGATTTGCGCCAAGCAACTGTAGATCGAGCTTGTCGGCCGGAGACAGACTGATGGCAGCCTTGGTGGTTGGAGAAGCATCGGTGGCGTGAAAATAGAAGCTTTCACGTCCCCACTCGCTCGAGAACTGGTAGTCGGTGGGAATAACATCGACGGTTTTGATCAGGCCCTGGATATAAGCTTCATTACGTTCGAAATAATCCCGGCCATTGGTGTAGCCATTGTTGAATACCTTACGGAAGGCCGATATCTCATTTTGTGCGGAGAGGTAACAGTAAACAGCGATGCTTGCGCATAGACCCAAACCAACCGCCACGGCCAAGCAGCATACCAGCCGGTATGCGGAACGGGGTTGTAATACCCACTGTTGTGAATGGAATGGGGATAGGATTCGCTTGAGCACCTCGACAGGATGCATCTCAATGCATACGGAATAAATAAGAAGGGTCTTAGATTTTCGCCCCAATTTTTGGCATTATTCAACAATTGTTTCAATTTCGGATATTGCCTATTCAGATTTGAATCAAATTTCGCTAACTACCGGTTTTGTCAATACGGCCAAACGGCAGCTTCGGTGCAAATAAACCGTGTGGATCAATCATTTGACGAACGCGGCAGTTCAAGCACAGTCAGGCTGCGTATTCCTTGCGCACCTCGAATCAATACCCCTTCAATATCAGCTGTAGCCGACGGCCCGGTCATCAACACCGCATAACGCGCGGTGAAGAACTCGCGGCGTTGATATGCATGATGCAGATTCGGCACGATATCGGCCGGGTCAAGTAAAACGACCAGATGCTGCGGTAAGTAACCCAGCGCGTTTACGCTGTATTGGACTTCTGATAGCCAGACCGATCCAGTCTCGGCAACTGCGAAACCAGCGCGGACCACGCCGATATCCACACCATCGAGCTGGCGTGGGTCATCGATGGATTCAATGCGGCAGGTACCCTCTGCTTCTGGCACCGCGGAACAAATGTTCTTCGCACTGGGAAAACGATTGCGGATCACCGAATCAAAATCATCAGCCAACCCAGCGCCTTCAAGCCAAACCCCGCCCATTTTTCCTAAGGCCGCGATAAAAGCGGCGCGTGTCGGCGGTAAATCAGTATCGAATAAAGGAACTTTCGGCAATGCGCAACTGGCGGGTTGTTTTTGACGGACTGCGGCCAGAATGGCGTCTCTGTTAGTCATGCTTTGCCCTCCGGCTGGTCATCTTTGTTGCGGTTCTGCGCATACCATTCATGGAAAGTCTGCTTCGGCGCAGCCGGCAATTCGCGCTGTTTGCCCCAGGCATTGAACGGGTTGTAAAGAAACGCACGCGGCAAGCCGCCGATGGTCTTGGCCCCTTCGGAAAGCTGGCGATAGCGTTTGGGGTCGCCCAAGACTTTGCCTGCCAGTTTCATCGCCTCTTTCTTGATGAAGGACACTTGCCCCTGCTCCACCACGATTTGCCGCCACTTGTAGATTTGCTCGTGGATGTTGATCTTCACCGGGCAGACATTGCTGCAACTGCCGTTAAGCGTGCTGGCAAACGGCAACGCGCTGTATTTTTTGAGATCAAACGTCGGATTGATGATCGCGCCGATCGGCCCGGCATAAACGCCGCCGTAACTCAGACCACCGCTGCGTCGATACACCGGGCAGGTATTCATGCACGCGCCGCAGCGGATGCATTTGAGCGAATACCAGAAGTCATCCATCGCCAGCCGTTCACTACGGCCATTATCAACCAGGACGTAATGCAGCTCGCCGCCGTCTTTCGGGGCGCTGAAATGAGAGGTGTATTGCGTAATCGGTGAGCCGATGGCGCTGCGCGACAGCATGCGGATGAATACCGGCAAGTGTTCCAGCCGCGGGATCAGTTTTTCGATACCGATACTGGCGATGTGCAGCGACGGTACGTTGGCGGACAAATCGGCATTGCCCTCGTTGGTGCAAACCACCACGCTACCAGTTTCCGCCACGGCGAAATTGCAGCCGGTCATGCCAGCTGCAGTGGACTTGAGGAAATACGGCCGGGTGTCTTGCCGCATGCCTTCAGCGAGGTAATGCGGATCATCGTTACTGCGGTCAGTGCCGATGGTGTCTGCGAATACTTCGGCGACGTCCTTGGCAAGCTTGTGCACGGCCGGGATGACGATATGGCTGGGCATTTCGTCATCGAGCTGCTGAATGCGTTCGCCCAGATCGGTTTCGATCACCGCAATGCCTCGCGCCTCTAGGTACGGCCGCATTTCGCATTCTTCGGTGAGCATGGACTTGCTCTTCACCAGCGTATCCACGCCGCGCTCGCTCAACAGCTGATGCACGATGCGATTGTGTTCGGCCGCGTTCGCCGCCCAATGCACGACCACGCCATTGGCAATGGCTTTGCGCTCGAACTCCTCCAGGTAGTCAGCCAGATTGGAGAGCGTATGTTCCTTGATCCGCGAGGCCAATTCGCGCAGTTGCTCCCATTCAGGAATGCCATGTGCCTGCTGATCACGCAGGCTACGAATCTGCCACAGGCGCTTATCGTGGAACTGGATGTGCGGCTCATCTTTGATAAAACTGCGTGAGGCTTTGACGTGATCGACCTTGCTCATGCCTTGGCCCCATTCAGGATTTGCGCAATGTGGATGAACTTGAGCGGTAAACCCAGCCGCTCGGCGCAGCCTTTTTGATGCATCAGGCAAGACATGTCCGCCGACACAATGTATTCCGCCCCTGCGCCAGCGTGATCACGGACTTTGTCGTAGCCCATGCGTGCCGATACCGGTTCTTCGGTCACGCAGAAGGTACCGCCAAATCCGCAACACTCATCCGGCCGTTGCGGCGCCGCGAATTCGATGCCTTTGACGCCTTGCAGCAAATCCAGTGGCTTGGAGAAGAACGGCAGATTCAATTCACTGGAGCTGGCGTGGTTGAGCCGCCGCAAGGTGCCGCAGCTATTGTGCAAACCTACCTTGTGCGGGAACTCGGCCCACGGAAAATCGCGGATATTCAATACATCGTGTAGAAACTCGACAAGTTCGTAGGTATTAGTGCGCACCCTCGCACGCGCATCGTCATCTGGTGCCGCCGTCAGATGATCACGCACGTGATGCACGCAGCTACCGGAGGGAGAAACGATGTAATCGAAGTCAGCAAAGTTCTGTACAAACAGCGTTTCCGCCGCACGGGCATCAGCTTGGCAGCCGCTATTGCCCAAGGGCTGACCACAACAGGTCTGGTTGGGCGGGTAAACCACCTGGCAGCCGACCCGCTCCAGCAATTCCAGCGTGGCGATGCCGACTTCGGGGAAAAAGGTATCGATGAAACAGGGAATGAACAACGCAACCCGCATGCTTGCTCCAGATTCGCAAGGGAACCACTACTAAATACAATGAAATTGACGGCCGCAGATGTCGGTAATGCCTGAAATTGGTTGGGCAGAGACATCAAGGGGCGACTATTTAGCCGCCCCTGTTCAATCACTTGGCAATCAGAAATTGAAGTTGTCGATATTGCTGGCATCGAACGTGGTCGGCGGTCCAAGGACTACCTCACCATTCTTGCCCACGGTGCGCTTGCCCAGCTTGCCTGCGTCGAACGATTCGCCTTCCTTGCCGGTGATGTTGCCAGCGGCGAGATGCGCAGCGGCATAGGCGGCGAGATAACCCAGCTGACCGGGGTCCCACAACTGGAACGCTTTCACCGTACCGTTCTTCACAAAAGCGCGCATCTGGTTCGGTGTGCCCAAGCCAGTGATGGCGACTTGGCCTTTACGTGGTGAGGTGGAGAGATAACGCGCCGCCGCCGAGATGCCGACCGTGGTCGGTGAGATGATGCCTTTCAGCTTTGGATAGGCCTGCAGCAAACCCTGCGTTTCGACGAAGGATTTCTGGTCGTCGTCGTTGCCGTAGGCCACCTTCACCAGCTTCATCTTGGCGTATTCAGGCTTTTTCAGTTCTTCCTGCATCCACTTGATCCAGGTGTTCTGGTTGGTGGCGTTGGGGGTGGCGGACAGGATGGCGAATTCGCCTTCCCCGCCGATCAACTTCGCCAGCAATTGCAGCTGGGCACGGCCAATGCCTTCGCTATCCGCCTGGTTGACGAAAATCTGCCGACCGTCCGGCGAGGTATCCGAATCGAACGTTACCACCTTGATGCCTGCCGCCTGAGCCTTCTTCAGATACGGCACGACCGCGTTGGCATCATTGGCTGCGATCACGATGGCATGCTGCTTTTGCGTGATCAGCGTGTTGACGTACTGCACTTGTGACGATGCGCCAGCATCGGACGGGCCGACCACCTTGCCTATGCCGCCGAATTCCTTGATCGCCGTCATGCCACCCTCATCAGCGATCACTTCATACGGGTTGTTGATCTGCTTGGGCAGGAAGGCGATCTTCAGATCCTTTTTAAGCTCCGCTGCGCCAACCCCGGCCATGAGCGTCGCCAGCAACATCGGCAAGGCGAGCATTTGCACTTTTCTCAACATGATTCGACTCCTTCGTGTGATCCACATCGGGCGGCCCAAAGCCGTCACGTTGTGAGTTGTGTGGGTACTGCGGTTACAACATCGAGTCCAACAAGTTCTTTGAAAAAATCCGTTTCAGGCAGCCGCCAGCGCACGCCGTTGCCGCGATTCGCGCCACCGTGCCAGCAGGTTGGGTACGAGCACCGACGACAACAGCAACAAGCCAGTGACGATAGTGAGCACTTCGCTCGAAACATCCGACAGCGTGAGTGCGTTCTTGAGTACGCCGATGATGACCAGCGACAGCAACACGCCCACCAGAGAGCCTTTGCCGCCGAAGATGGAGACGCCACCAAACAGCACCGCAGCGACCACCGAAAGCTCGAAGCCTTCGCCGTTGTCACCCCGGGCACTGGAAAAGCGCAGCGTGTAGATCACGCCAGCCAACGCACTCATGAAGCCGCTCAATACGAACAACCTGAGCTTGGTGCGCGCGACGTTGATGCCGGAGAAATGCGCTGCAGTCTGGTTGCTGCCGATGGCGTACAAACTGCGGCCGAACGGCGTGGCCTGCAGCAGCACCGTGAACAGGATCGCCGCGATGATCACGATGACGAAGGGCTGTGGAATGAAGCTATCGCCCACGTTGCTGATACCGAACAGCGTGTAGTTGCCCGGAAAATCTGCAATCGCCTGATCGCCCAGCAGCAAATAGGCACAGCCACGAAACAGCGCCATGGTGCCGATGGTGACCGCCAGCGACGGCAGGGCGAATTTGACGATCACCACACCGTTGAACAAGCCGGCCAGCGTGCCGGCAACCAGGCAGGTAACAATCACTGCCGGCATGGGTAACCCCATGTGCCAGAGCACGCCCATCAAAGCGCTCGACATGCCCATGACCGAGGCCACCGACAGATCGATCTCGGCCGCTACGATGATCAGTGTCATCGGCAAGGCCATCAGCGCGATTTCGGTGAAATCAGCCAGCAGGTTGGAGAAATTGGATGCGCCGAGGAAATCCGGCGACAGGCCACGCCCGAGCGCCAGCGACGCAATCAGCACTACGCACAGCATGGCTTCCCAGGAAAAATGTTTGGACTTGTTCATGTTCAGGCCTCCCCGTGATCGCGTTTTTTCATCGTCCAGCGCGCAATGGCGCGGGACAGCAGCGTATCGGTCGCAATGGCCAGCACGATCAACGCGCCTTGAATCGCCAGTTGCCAGAACGGCGACACCTTCAGCACCACCAGTGACAGGTTGATCACCCCCAGCAGTAGTGCGCCAAGCGTTGCACCCCACACATTGCCGACCCCGCCGGTGATCGCCACGCTGCCCACTACGGCGGCGGCCACCACTTGCAGCTCGATGCCCTTCGCCGTGCTGGCATCCACCGTGCCAAAACGCGCCAACCACAACACCCCGGCCAAACCAGCCAGCGCACCAGACAACACAAACCCCTTGAACACACGACGACTGACGCGGATGCCGGCAAGATTGGCGGCTTCCGGGTTCGAGCCAATGGCGTAGAACTCCCGCCCGCCGCGATAGTGCTTGAGGTAGTAGCCGATCACCGTCAGCACGGCGAGGGCGATCAGGACCAGCACCGGTACACCCAGCACATCGCCATTCGCGAGCAGTGCGAATGAATCCGGCAAGCTGGTCGCGTTGATCTGGCCGCCATGCACCCAGGCGTAATCGATGCCGCGAAAGATGTAGAGGGTCGAGAGCGTTGCCACCAGTGATGGCACGCGGCCAAAGGTGACCAGCGCGCCATTGATACAACCCGCGGCACAGCCGATCAGCACCCCGGCGAGCACGGCCACGGGTACTGGCAGCCCCGGAATGGCAACGAACAAGCTCCCCACCGCATAGGCGGTAATGCCCACCGTGGAGCTGATCGATAGATCGATATGTCGCATCAGCATCACCACCGTCATGCCGGCGGTCAGCATGGAAATGATGGCTACGTTGAGTAGCACATCGCGCAGGTTTTGCAGGTTCAGGAAATGCGGGCTGGCGAGCGCGGTGCCGGCGATCAACGCCAACAACACGGCAATCAGCGTGCTTTCGCGATGGCGGCCGAGGAACAGGAACCAACGCGAGGGTTCGGTCTTGCTGGCAGGCTGCGTTAGCCCGGTCATTTCGACGGGAACCGTTGGCGAGTTGATCGGTATGGCTTTCGGCATGTGAACGATGGAATTCATGCGGCCCTCCGCAATGGTTGTTCGGCTTGCCCGAGCGCGGCGGCCATGATGCGTTCTTCGTTGGCTTCGCTACGGGGAATATCAGCAGTAATGCGCCCTTCGCACATCACCAGCACGCGATCAGCCATGCCGAGCACTTCGGGCAGTTCGCTGGAAATCATCAGTACCGCCATGCCCGCCTGTACCAGATCGGTCAGCGTCTGGTAGACCTCGGCCTTGGCGCCGACGTCGATGCCGCGGGTAGGCTCGTCAATGATCAAGACGTGGGGATTAGTGGCGAGCCATTTGCCCAGCACCACTTTCTGCTGGTTGCCGCCGGACAAGGTGCCGGCCGCTACGTCCATGGTGTGCGCCTTGAGCTTGAGCTTGCCGCCCCAGTGGGCAGCGAGTTGCCGTTCGGTATTGGCCGAAATCAGGCCGTGCCGGCCCAAACGCGCCAGAACGGTGAGCGAGGCATTACGCGCAATGGGCAAATCGAGCGCCAGACCTTGCTGACGGCGGTCTTCCGGCACCAGCGCCAACCCGGCGTTAACCGCCAGTGCCGGCTTGCCGAGTTGCAAGCGTTTGCCCTGTACCAAGACTTCACCGCCATCGACCGGATCGATGCCAAAGATGGCTCGCGCCACCTCGCTACGCCCTGCCCCGACCAGACCAGCCAACGCCACGATCTCGCCGCGCCGCACGTCGAACGAAATATTTTTGAACACGCCGCGCCGAGTGAGCTTGTTGACTGACAACGCCACCTCGCCCGGCACTACATCGACTTTCGGGTAATAGGTGGCAAGATCACGGCCGACCATCTTGGCGACGATGCTGTCGTGATCCATCTCGCTGGTCGCGGCGAAATGCACGGCGGCTCCGTCACGCATGATGGTGATGCGCTGGGTGAGGCGGAATACCTCTTCCAAGCGGTGGGTGATGAACAGGATGGCAACCCCGGCATCGCGCAACCGTTCCGCGATGGCGAACAAGCGCTCGACTTCCGGTTTGGAAAGCGCGGCAGTCGGCTCGTCCATGATCAACACATTGGCGTTGAGCGACAGTGCCTTGGCAATCTCGACCACTTGCTGATCGGCAATCGACAAACCGCGCACCAACTGCGCTGCCTTGAGCTGTACCCCCAGAGAAACCAGCATTTCCTCTACCGCCTGCTCCATCACGTCGTAACGGATGCGGCCGATCCGATCCAGTGGCTGGCGGCCCATATAGATGTTCTCGGCGATCGATAGATCGGGGAACAGCGTCGGTTCCTGATAGATGACTGCAATGCCGGCTGCGATGGCAGCGGATGGCCGGGCGAATCGGCATGGCTGACCGTCAACAAGTAACTCGCCGCCGTCCGGCTGATGCACGCCGGCAAGGATTTTGACCAACGTGGATTTACCCGCGCCGTTCTCGCCAAGCAGCGCGTGCACTTCACCGCGGCGCAAGGTGAGCGAGGCATCGATCAAGGCCCGGACTTCGCCAAAGCGCTTGCTGGCATGGCGCAGTTCCAACCGGGGTGGTGTTGCTGGGGTGGTCATGATGCTGCCTCCTGGTTCGAGGAGGATGTCGGCAACACATGAAACAAGAACTGCCACCGACATCCCCCCCTTACCCCCCTTTCAACCGGGGGGATGAAAAACTCAAATTCGATAAATTCGCTCGGCGTTCTCGCGAAACAGCATCGCTTGCTCTGAGGCACTAAAGCCGGACACGATGTCGGCATACGCTCGCCACAAGGCCGAGTAACTGCCGTACAACCGATCCACCGGGAAGTTGGATGCAAACAGGCAGCGCTCCGGCCCGAAGGTATCGATCACCTGCAGCACATACGGCCGCAGGCTTTCCACCGTCCAACGGTGATCGAACATGCCAAGACCGCTGATCTTGATGGCAACGTTCGGATTGGTCGCGAGCAGCGCCAGGCCATCGCGCCACTCCCGCCAACCGGCCGTGGTATTGCGATCGACGAACATGCCGGCGTGGTTGATGACGAATTGCGTATCGGCGCTATCCCGCGCCAACAACATCGCCAGCGGCATTTGCGACGGGTACAGCTGCAAATCAAAGCTCAGGCCGAACTTCGCCAGCAGCTTGAGATTGCGCCGCCATACCAGCTCGCTCATGTATTGGCGGCCCACATAGTCGTAATACGGGTTGTCGTGCACATTCAGAATCTGCCGCACGCCACGTACGTTCTTGAATTCGCAATGCGCCGCCAGCAAGGGCTCGGCGTCTTCCACGGAGAAATCCACGGCAGCGACGATGGCGTTGGGCATATTCCGGTTCGCCGGGTCATCCGCCACGCTTTGCAACCAGCTGGTTTCTGCCAGCGGATCGGCATGATTGGCCTCGACGTGCACGGTCTTGAGCACCTCGATGCCACCGGCCGCCGCGTCCGCCAGCAGATCGGCGACCAGATAATTGCGGCGAATCGGCGTGATATCGCCGCTGAACGACTCGGTTTCGCTTTCCATCCACGGATAGCACTGACTGGAAAGGTCCCAAAGATGAATATGTGGGTCGACGACTTGCATGGCTGTTCTCTGTCTCTGATCTAGGCGAGGTGAAACATCGGCTTCAGTGCCACTTGCTGCGGGGCGCTGTCCGGCTGGGTCGCCATGATATCCGCCATATGCAGCCACCACTTGCGCACGATGGCCTGCAGCGGCAATTCATCCATGCTGTGATCGTCCGCAGCCTTCAACACTGCGAACAGGTGGTGCGTTTCTTCGTCGAGAAAAATCCAGTAATCCGCGATGCCGGCGGCATGCAACGTATCGGCTAGCTCAGGCCAGATCGCGTCATGACGGCGCTTGTATTCGTCTTGCATGCCGGGATTGAGCGTCATGCGAAAGGCGTGGGTTTGCATGGTTGCCGCCTACTGAAGATTCACAAACAGGCCGCCATCGACCAGTAGCGCTGCGCCGGTCACATAGCGCGCCATGTCTGATGCCAAGAACACCACCGGGCCGGCCAGATCTTCCGGCTCGCCCAGCCGGCCAAGCGGAATGCGGTTTTGCATGTAGGCGAGCTTGTCAGCATCGGCCAGATCGTCTTTGTTGATGTCGGTGAGGATGGTGCCGGGCAGCACCGAGTTGCAGCGGATGCCGTATTTGCCCAGCGCGATCGCACACGACTGCATCAGTGAATGCACACCGGCCTTGGTGGGGGTGTAGTGCGTTTGCATCTCGCCGCCGACCAGCGCCGAGATCGAGCTGACCGCAATGATCGCGCCGCCCCGGCCTTGGTCTTTCATGCGGTTGGCTGCGGCCTGCGTGACGTAAAACGCGCCATGCAGGTTCACTTCCATCGTGCGTTTGAGCACATCCACCGGCATATCCAGAAAGCTGTGGAACGGGCAGATGCCGGCGTTGCTGACCAACACATCCACACTGCCAAAGTGTTTAACGGCAGCGTTCACCAGCAAGGTGCCGGTAGCTGGGTCGGCGATATCGCTTTGCACTGCAACGGCCTTGCCGCCGATTTTGTCGATGTCCGCCAATACCTCGTCGGCATGGCTGTGGTGGCTGACCACCACGTTTGCGCCTTGCTTGGCGCAACCCACCGCCACGGCGCGGCCGATGCCACGTGAACCACCGGTGACGATGACGGTTTTTCCTTCGAGCAACATATCGATTCCTTATGTTTTTCTCCCCTCTCACGCTCGCGGGAGGAGGAAGAAAACTACTACGTAGCCCGGACGGATTTGCCGGCCGGGGTGACTTCGATTGAGCACATAGTCCCCGGCCGGCAAGCCGTCCGGGCTACGTGCTAATGCTGATATGGCCTATGCAACTGGCACTCGGGGTTCAAGCGCACACCAAAACCGGGTTTATCCAGCGCCGAAACATTCATTCGGCCATTCACCGGCACCGGTTCATCCAGCAACAAGGGGTTGAACATCGGCACGACCTCATCGGCCTTGGGC
Source organism: Andreprevotia chitinilytica DSM 18519 (assembly GCF_000711875.1). Lineage (GTDB taxonomy): Bacteria > Pseudomonadota > Gammaproteobacteria > Burkholderiales > Chitinibacteraceae > Andreprevotia > Andreprevotia chitinilytica. The sequence goes on along the minus strand of NZ_JONM01000001.1, from coordinate 494,882 downwards.
GCCATCATCAGGAACTCGGCGAACGGGCTGTTATGGCGGGTGATGACGAAGTGGTAGCTGTAGACCGACGAGCCATGCGGCACGACCAGCACGTTATGGGCATCGGCCAGCGCGGAAATCTTGATCAGCTCGGTAATGCCGCCGCACCAGCCCACATCCGGCTGGATGATGTCGCAGCAGTCTTTTTCCAGCAGTAAACGGAAACCCCAACGGGTGGCCTCGTGCTCGCCGGTGGTCACCAGCATGCCCTTGGGCACATTGCGTTTGAGTTCGGCGTAGCCCCAGTAATCGTCTGGCGGCAGCGCCTCTTCGATCCATTTCAGGCCGAACTGATGCGCCTTGGTTGCGAGCTTGGTGGCGTAGTTGACGTCCAGGCTCATCCAGCAATCGAGCATCAGCCAGAAGTCATCGCCGACGCGGTTGCGCATGTCTTCGATCATGGCGAGGTTCTTGTGCAAGCCCTCTTCGCCTTCGGCCGGACCGTGGTGCAGCGGCATCTTGCCGCCGATAAAGCCCATTTCGCTGGCCAGATCCGGCCGTGCGCCGGTGGCGTAGAACTGCAGTTGATCACGCACCGCGCCGCCCAGGAGCTGATGGACCGGCTCACCGCGCACCTTGGCCAGCAAATCCCACAGCGCCAAATCGACGCCAGAGATGGTGTTGATCACCACGCCCTTGCGGCCGTAATACAGCGTGGCGTTGAACATCTGATCCCACATTTTTTCGATGTCGGTGATTTTCTGGCCTTCCACAAAACGGGCCAGATGCTTCTCGACGATGAATGCACCCAGCTCGCCGCCGGTTGTGACGGCGAAACCGACTGTGCCGTCGCTCGCTTCCACTTCCACCACCAGCGTGCCGAGCACGTTGATGCCGAAACTCTGGCGGCTTTGCCGGTATTGTTCGTACTTGCTCATGGGCGTGGCGATGTGATCGTCGATCCAATGGCCGCCGCCCTGGTCGTGATAATCGGCACCACCGCCGCGCACGGTGAAGGCACGAATATGTTTGATGGTGGGCATATTCATAAAAGCTCCGGATTTGGTCATGGATGAATGGCTTGTGTTGTGCGTAGCAACGGGGGCGCTTTCAGGCGGATGAGGTAGATCAACAGCGCACCGATGAGTGAAGTGGCCGCCAGCAGATACAGGCCGGCCTGACTGGATTCGAATGTGCGTTCAGCCCAGGTCTTGGCATTTGGGGCGATGAAGCTGCCCACCGCACCCAGCGAATTGATCAGCGCCAGGCCGCCCGCAGCTGCCACGCCACGCAGGTAATCGGTCGGGAAAGTCCAGAACAGCGGTTGCACCGCGATAAAACCGGATGCGGCCAGGCAAAGCGCCAGCAAAGACAACACCGAGTTCGCAAAGGTCGCCGACAAGGCGATGCCTGCGCCTGCTGCAGCCAGGGTCAACGCCGCCGGCACACGACGCTCGCCAGTGCGATCGGAATAGCGAGGAATCAGATAAGCCGCCGCCAAGGCGCACACCCACGGAATCGCAGCAACAAGGCCGACCTTGAAGCCAATCTGTTGGCCCATCAGGGCGGCAATCTGGCTCGGCAGGTAAAACACCACGCCATACACGCTCATCTGGATCAGGGCGTAGATGAGGCTCAGGTACAGCACGCGTCCGTTGGCGAGCAACGTGCGCATCGAATGCGGCGCATCACTGCCGCGTTGGCGATCGTCGGCGGTCATGGCTTGATCGAGCACGGCCTTTTCATCGATACAGAGCCAAGTCGCACGAGCTGGCGTGTTGTCGAGGTAGAACAGCGCCCAGATGCCAACAGCACTCGCCAGCAAGCCTTCAATCAGAAACATCCACTGCCAGCCGTGTAGGCCCGCCGCACCGTGGAACTCCAATAACAAGCCAGACAAGGGGCTGCCAAAAATGAAGGCCAGTGGTGCGCCGAAGTAGAACATCCCTAGCGCCCGGCCGCGGTAAGCCGACGGAAACCACAAGGTGAGATACCAGATCACGCCAGGGAAGAACCCCGCTTCAGCGACGCCAAGCAGAAAGCGCAGTACATAGAACGTGGTTTCATCGTGCGCGAACATCATCGCGGCCGAAATCATTCCCCAGGTCACCATGATCCGGCATAGCCAGACCCGCGCACCGACCCGATGCATGATCAGGTTGCTGGGCACTTCCAGCAGCGCGTAGCCGGCAAAGAAAATGCCCGCGCCAAAAGCAAAGGCGGCGTCGGAAATACCCGTATCGAGCTGAAACGCTTTCTTGGCGAAGCCGATATTGGCGCGGTCCAGAAAAGCCAGCACGTACATCAACAGCAGAAAAGGAATCAGCCGCCGGGTGATTTTGCCGATCACCCGATCCAGCTCGGTACGGTTCACGCTTTGCACGATGACGCTCCCGGTGGGGTGGCGAACTTAATAGGTGGCGCGACCGCCGGAGATATCGAACACCGCCCCGGTGCTGAACGAGCAGTCTTCCGATGCCAGCCAGCCAATCATGGCCGCCACTTCGTCCACCTGCAGAAAGCGCCCCATCGGGATTTTCGACAGCATGTAGTCGATGTGCTGCTGGCTCATCTGGTCGAAGATTTCGGTCTTGGCAGCGGCGGGCGTGATGCAGTTCACGCTCACGCCCTTGGTCGCCAGTTCCTTGCCAAGCGACTTGGTCAGCCCGATCAAGCCCGCCTTGGAGGCGCTGTAGTGCGACGCGGTCGGGTTGCCTTCTTTGCCAGCCACCGAGGCCACGTTGACGATACGGCCGTAACCGTTTTCGAGCATGTAGGGCACAACGGCGTGGCAGGTCAGGAATGGCGCGATCAGGTTGACTTCGATTACCCGTGCCCAGCCCTTCGGATCAAGCTCCCATGTCACACCATTGCCACCGGTGATGCCGGCGTTGTTGACGAGGATGTCGATTTTTCCGAGAGCAGCTGCCGTTGCGGCTGCAGCGACGTCGACGGCGTTCTTGTCGGTCAGATCAAGCGCATGCACGCTCACTTTGCCGTGGCCGGCGAGCTGGGTTGCTGCTTCATCCAGCCGGGCGGCATCGATATCCCACAGCGCTACGCTGGCGCCGGACTTGAGCATCCGTTGCGCAGTAGCAAAGCCGATGCCGCGGGCACCGCCGGTAATGATGGCAACACGGTTGGTGAGATCGAGTTGGTTCATGACTTGAGTCCTATGTTGTTCCGTACGGCCGGCTGCACGCGTACGCCGCCCTCGCCTCCGGCAGATGCCGGAAGCGCTGTTGTGGTTTCAATGGTTTGAGTTGTTTGAACGACGGTGTTATTGCAGTGGGAGCTTGCTGGGCACCGTGGTTTGTTGTTGTTCACCAAGACCGGCGATGGAGAGCCGCATCGTCTGCCCGGACTTGAGGTACAGCGGCGGGTTTTGCCCCAAGCCGACCCCTGGTGGCGTGCCGGTGGCGATGATGTCGCCCGGTTGCAAGGTCATGAACTGGCTGATGTAGGAGATCAGCATCGCCACATCGAAAATCATCGTGCGGGTGCTGCCGTTCTGGAAACGGTGGCCGTCCACTTCCAACCACATATCGAGATTCTGCGGATCGCCAACTTCATCCGCCGTGACCAGCCATGGGCCGATCGGTGCAAACGTATCGTGCCCCTTGCCCTTGTCCCACTGGCCGCCGCGCTCCAGCTGGAAAGCACGCTCGGAGACATCGTTCACCACGCAGTAGCCAGCCACATGTTCGCGAGCCCGCTCCTTGCTGACGTACTTGGCGGTCTTACCGATCACCACGCCGAGTTCGACTTCCCAATCGGTCTTTTCACCGCCAATGGGGATTTCCACTTCGTCATACGGGCCGCAGATCGAGCTGGTCGGCTTCATGAACAGGATCGGCTCGGTCGGAATCGCCATGTTCGATTCCTTGGCATGGTCGCTGTAGTTCAGTCCCACGCAGATGATCTTACCGACGTGCCCCACACATGGGCCGATGCGGCTGCCGGCAGGCGCGGTCGGTAGCGTTTCCGGCTTGATGTCGCGCAGGCGGGCCAAGCTGCCCGGCAACAGTGCGCCACCCGCTACATCGTCGATCACTGAAGACAAATCGCGGATCACGCCATTCGCGTCGAGCAAACCCGGTTTTTCGTGGCCGGCAGGGCCAAAGCGCAGCAGTTTCATTCCAGTCTCCATGCAGGTTTCCCTATTGCAGCGCACCAACTCGCGCCACCATCAAGAAACGTAGTTCCGTTTTGGTGCCTACATTCTTGCCGCGAGCATGGATACCTGACCAATCAGAGATTTTGCACAATCGATAACCTGAAGGTATCGATAAGGGCTTCCCCAGATCGCAAACAGGGGTAAATCCAGCCGACAATCACCCCAAGCCGTCTAAAACACCGGGAGTGCCGCATGCTGAAGCCGTACCTGTACCAATCCCTGCTACATCGCTTGCGCTACAAGCACTTGTTTCTGCTGGTGTCGCTGGCGGAGCACGGCAATCTGCATCAGGCGGCGGATACACTCTCCATGTCGCAACCCGCCGCAACGCGCATGCTGCAAGAGATCGAGCAGCATCTTGATTGCATCTTGTTCGAACGGTTGACGCGCGGAATGCGCGCCACGGCCATCGGTGAGGAAATCATCCGCTTCGCTCGCACTACACTAGGCGGGCTGGAGCGCTGCACCGACAACCTAACGCAGTGGCAGCGCGGCGGCTTCGGTCAATTGGTGGTCGGCACCATCATGGGGGCTGCGCCAGACTGGATTGCGCAGTCGGTGGCGGAACTCAAAGTGAACAAGCCGCTGCTGAAAATCCGTATCAAGGGTGAGACCAGTGACCAGCTGATCGAGCTTTTGGGACAAGGCAAGATCGACTTCGCGATTGGGCGTTTTTCCGAGCTGGATCAACACAACTGGCTGGATTTCGAAGCGCTGGGCAACGAGGTGTTGTTGCTGGTGGTGCGCAGCGGCCATGCGCTGGCCGGGAAAGAGGCGGTCAACCTGCCAGAACTGGTTGAATGGCCTTGGGTGCTGCAACCGCTGACCAGTCCGGCCCGTCAACTACTAGAACATGAATTCGAGCAAGCGCAAGTCGGTACGCCGCAGAACACGGTGGAGTGTGATTCGATTTTCGCGACGCTCCAGCTGGTGCAGCGCAGCGATGCCATTACGGTGCTGCCCGAGGCGGTATTACGCGATCACTTGCGTGCAGGCTTGCTGACGACGCTGCCATTGCCCATTGGCAAAACCTTGTCGCCGTTTGGCGTGCTGACGCGCAAGGGGGAAAACGTGAGCGGCGTAGCGACGGAGTTTCTCGATATCTTGCGGCGGATCAGTCGCAACGCCGCAACGCCAGACGAAATTCGTTAGCCCGCTTCGAACGGCGTAGGTTCGACAGCGACGTCTTTATGTTCCTGCCCACTGGCAAGCCAGATGGCCCCCAGCACGCAGACCAGCGCAATGGCATGTGCCAGCGCCGGTTTTTCCTGCAGGAACAGAATCGCGTAGCCCACGGCTGCGACCGGCAATGCGGCGGTGAAGACGCCAGCCTTCTGCGCCGGCACATGGCGGATGCCCTTCATCCACAGCCAGAACGACAACACGCTGGCGGCGAGGCCATACCAGAACACCAGACCCCAAGTCGGCGCATCGACGCTGGCAAAGTCGAAATGCAGCCACGCATTGATACCCAGCGGCAGCATCAGCCCCAAGCCGATCAGGTGCGTATAAGCGCAGATATCGATAGCGGGCAGGCTTTGCGTCAATTTGCGGGACAGGATCACGTAGATCGATTCACACAACACCGCGCCGGCCACCAAGGCATTGCCGAGCAAGGAGCCCGTCGAGCCCCCGCCATCCGCTCGGGTCACGTTGATGATGACCATGCCTAGCACTGCCAGCAGTACTGCGATGATGGAGCGCGGCCCGAGTTTTTCCCGCAGCAGCAACCAGGACAACACGATCACTACCGCCGGAATGGTGCTGGTGATCACGCCAGCCGCCAGCGCACTGGTATGCGATACGCCGTACAGCATCAGCAACGTGAACAAAAAAGTGCCGAACAGCGCCTGCAGAAACAGCCCCAACCACTGTTTGCGCGTGACCAGCCGCATCCGCGCCAGCCGATAGCGCGGCAACAAGATACCCACGCCGATCACGAAGCGCAGCAAGGCGAACAGCGTGACCGGGACAACCATGACGATGGTTTTACCGATGCCGACGTTGGCACCGACCAGCGCCATCGAGGCGATCAGGTAGAGCGTGTAGCGGTTGAAGGTCATTGGTCAGTTCATAGTTAAAAACATGAATCCTGAACCACAGAGGGCACAGAGAACACAGAGGTTTCACAGAGAAAATCAAAACCGTTTGCGAAGAAAACCTGTAGGAGCGAGCTTGCTCGCGATAGCGCCATTTCAGGCATCGCTATCGCGAGCAAGCTCGCTCCTACACAACCTCGCATTTGTCTTTCTCTGTGAACCTCTGTGTTCTCTGTGCCCTCTGTGGTTCAAGGTTTGGGTTTAAATCATGGATCTACTCAGCCATGCGCCTCAGCACTGCTCTCCAGATACGCCGCCCGCACTTCCGGGCTGGCCAGCAATTGCTCGCCGGTACCAGTGAGCACGATCTCGCCATGCTGGAGCACGTAGCCACGATGCGCCACGCGCAGTGCATGGTGAGCGTTCTGCTCGACCAGCAAGATGGTCATACCGTGCGCTTCGTTCAGCTCGCGGATGATCTTGAACACCTGCTTGATGTACAGCGGCGCCAAGCCAAGCGATGGCTCATCCAGCAGCAGCAATTGCGGTCGCCCCATCAGTGCACGGCCGATGGCGAGCATTTGCTGCTCGCCGCCAGACAGCGTGCCGGCGCGTTGTTCGCGGCGTTGTTCCAGGATCGGGAACATGGCGAACATGCGCTGCAGATCGGCATCGAAATGTGCCGGATCGGCAAAGGTGCTGCCCATCTGCAGATTTTCCAGCACCGTCATGCGGGCGAAGATGCGCCGGCCTTCCGGCACCAGCGCAATGCCTTGCCGCGAGATGCGGTGCGTTGGTACGCGGGTGATGTCCTGGCCCTGAAAATGAATCTTCCCGGCAGAAGCAGTCGGCTTGCCGAACAGCGTCATCATCAGCGTGGATTTGCCGGCGCCGTTGGCGCCGATCAGCGTCACGATCTCGCCTTTCTGCACATTCAAATCCACGCCGCGCAAAGCGTGGATGGCCCCGTAATGCGCGTGCACGCCGGAATATTCGAGCATGGTGGTCATGCGGCCTCCTTTTCGTCCGCTTCGTCTTCGCCCAGATAGGCTTTGATGACGTTCGGATCATTCTGGATTTGCTCAGGCGTGCCTTCGGCGATCTTGTTGCCGAAATTGAGCACGCAGATGTGGTCGGATACGCGCATGACCACGTTCATGTCGTGCTCGATCAGCAGGATGCCCTTGTGGTGCTCACGCGAGAGATAGAGCAGCAGCTCGTTCAGCTCTGCCGATTCACGCGGGTTGAGGCCGGCAGCGGGTTCATCCAGACACAGCAGTAGCGGGTCTACGCACAGTGCGCGGGCGATCTCGATGCGGCGTTGCGTGCCGTAGGAGAGATTGCCGGCGGCAAGATCAGCGATGTCCAGCAACTTGAGCCGAGTGAGCCACATCTCCGCTTTGGTCAGCGCGGCCTCGCGGGCTTGCTTGTAGCCAGCGCGGCCAAACAGCCCCGCCAGCGAGAAGCGCGAGGCATGCTGCAAGGCGTTGTGCTGCGCCACGATCAGGTTTTCCAGCACCGTCATGTTCGGGAACAGGCGGATGTTCTGGAAAGTGCGCACCACGCCAGCCTTTCGCGCCACGTGGTAGGACGGCATCTGCTCCAGCGCCAGTGGGCCGTGCTCCGGGTGGTGCATGCGCACGCTGCCGGTGGTTGGCTTGTAGAAGCCGGTCAGGCAGTTGAAGAAGGTGGTCTTCCCTGCCCCGTTCGGGCCGATGATCGAAGTGATCTTGCCGCCCGGCACGTTCAGCGACAGGTTGTTGATCGCGGTCAGACCGCCGAAGCGCATGGTGAGGCTATCGACTTCGAGTAGCGTTTGGCCTGCGGTATTCATGGTGGGGGCGCTCATGCTTGGGCTCCCTGGTTGGCCGGAACAGGCGATGGGGCACGCCCGAGTTTCACCGTCGGTTCGCGATGCGCGATCAGACCGCCCGGCCGCCAGACCATGATCAGAATCATCGCCGCGCCGAACAGCAGCATGCGGTATTCGGAGAAATCACGGCCCAGCTCCGGCAGCAGCACCAGCAGTACCGAGGCAAATACCACGCCCAACTGGCTGCCCATGCCGCCCAGCACCACGATGGCGAGGATGGTGGCCGATTCGGAGAACACGAAGCTTTCCGGCGAAATGAAGCCTTGGCGGGCAGCGAAGAACACGCCGGCAAACCCGCCCAACATCGCGCCGATGGCAAACGCCGACAGCTTGATATTGGTCACGTTCATGCCGAGCGCTTTACAGGCCACTTCGTCTTCACGCACGGCTTCCCATGCGATGCCGACCGGCAGCTTGCGCAGGCGAGAGACGAATAGATTGGTCAGCAGCGCCAGCGCCAGAATCACGTAGTACAGAAAGATCACGCGATGATCGGCGGAGTAGTCCAGGTGAAAGAACGAGGAGAACGTCGTCTCGTCAGTCGACGGACTGAACGGCAGGCCGAAAAAGGTTGGGCGCGGGATCGAGGTAACGCCGTTCGGGCCGCCGGAGAAATCGGTCCAGTTCACCAGAATCAACCGGATGATTTCACCAAAGCCCAGCGTCACGATGGCGAGGTAGTCGCCACGCAAACGCAGGGTCGGCCAGCCCAGCAGAATGCCGAACGACGCAGTCAGCGCGCCAGCAACCGGCAGCGTTTCCCAGAAGCCCCAGCCGAAGTGGGTGGACAGCAAGCCGTAGGTATAAGCGCCGACGGCGTAGAACGCCACGTAGCCCAAGTCCAGCAGACCCGCCAGGCCAACCACCACGTTCAGACCCCAGCCGAGCATCACGTAGATCAGCACGGTGGTGGCGGTATCGACCACGTAACGGTTGCCGGAGAACGCAATTGGCAGCACCACGGCAAAGCCAAGCAGCGCACGCCCTAACCACGTGAGCCAAGGACGCCGCGCCGCGACTTCCGGGCGTTTGCGCTCGCGTTTGGCTTTGTTCAACTTGACGTGATCGAGCGCGAATTGCATGACGAAGCGGCCGACGAACATGGCGACGACGAAGGCGAGCAGCCACGGCCAGCGGGTCATGACGGCGAGCACGCCGCCTTGGTCCACGGTATGCAGGCCGATCATGGGAATGCCGAGCAGCAGCGAGACCAGTGCCACGCCAACGGCGTCCTTGGCACGGGCCAGCATGGCGGGCATTTGATGGGTCGGCGTGAATTGGATAGGTGCAGGGGTCGTCATCAGACTTTCTCCACTTCCGGGCGACCCAGCAAGCCGCTGGGACGGAACATGAGAACGAGGATGAGGATGCCGAAGGTGCCCAAATCCGAATAAGCGGGTGACAGGTACGCGCCCCAGAACGATTCGATCAGCCCGATGATCAGGCCGCCGAGCACAGCGCCGGGCAACGAGCCCACCCCGCCAAGCACCGCCGCCGTGAAGGCCTTGATACCGGCGACGAAGCCGATGGAGAAATCGACCACGCCGTAGTAGACCGTGACCATCACCCCGGCGACGGCCGCCAGCGCGGCGCCCAGCACGAAGGTGAGCGAAATCGTCCGGTCGACGTTGATGCCGAGCAGCGAGGTCATGGTGCGATCCTGCTCACAGGCGCGCTGTTGGCGGCCGAATGAGGTACGGGTGATCAGGTAGCTGAATACGCACAGCAGTAGCACGGTCGTGATGACGATCAGGATTTGCGTATAGGCCAGATGCACGGTGAAGCCATTCTGCGTGAACAGCTCGAACCCGCCCGGCAGCAGTGCGGCAATCGGTTTGACTCGCGCGCCTTGGGTGAGCTGCACCATGTTCTGCAGGAAGATCGACATGCCGATGGCGGAAATCAGCGGTGCCAGTCGCGTTGAGCCTCGCAGCGGCCGATAGGCAACGCGCTCGACAGCCCAGCCGTAGACGGCGGTAAAGAAGATGGCCACGGCCAAGGTGATCAGCAAAGACAGCGGAATGGCCGCGATGCCCAGCGAGCCAAGCAGCGTCAGCACGGTAACGGCGATGATGGCGCTCACCATATAGATGTCGCCGTGTGCGAAATTGATCATACCGATGATGCCGTACACCATCGTGTAGCCCAGCGCGATGAGGCCATAGACGGCGCCCAGCGTCAGGCCGTTGATCAGTTGTTGGATGAGTTGACCCATCTCGATCTCCGATGAATTGCGGGTGCAGTCGCCTGCCCCGCTTGTAATGCCCCCTTCGCACTTGCGGACGAAGGGGGATCAAGCGTTATGTGGTCTTATACAGACCAGCCAGCGCTTACTTCACCATCTCGTACTTGTTGCCCTTCCACTGATACACAACGAAGCCCGGCGCCTTCAGATCGCCCTTGGCATCGAAGGACCACTTGCCGGCGACGGTATTGAACGTGCCGTTGGCGAGGGCTTTTTGCAGGTCGGCGTATTTCACGCTCTTGGCTTGCGTAGCGGCTTGGGCAAACAGCTGCATCGCACCGTAGGCATACAGCACGTAGCCATCCGGCTCGACCTTGGCTTCACGGAAGCGCTTCACCACGTCAGCCGCTTCCGGATTCACGCGGGCATCCGGCGCGAAGGTGAACATCACGCTGTCGGCATTGCCACCAGCAGCCGTCACCAGCTCGTTATTGCTCATGGTGTCGCCGCCCATCACGGTCAGCTTCAGGCCGACTTGCTGTGCCTGGCGCAGAATCAGCGCGACTTCGGTGTGATAGCCGCCGTAGGCCAGCACTTCAACGCCAGCCGCCTTCAGCTTGGAGACGATGCCGGAGTAGTCCTTTTGGCCCGCAGTCACGGATTCACGCAGCACTGCCTTCACGCCCTTGCTTTGCAGGCCCTTGTCCATTTCATCGGCCAGGCCCTTGCCATAGGCGCTCTTGTCGTCGACGACGGCAATCTTCTTGGTGCCGAAGCGTTGCGCCAGGAACGTGCCGGCGATACCACCTTGCTGATCGTCACGACCCAGAATGCGGAAGATGTTCTTCAAGCCGCGTTCCGTCACTTTCGGATTGGTGGAGACGGTGGCCATCGGGATTTGTGCTTCGTTGTAGATTTCAGACGCCGGGATGGTCGAGCTGGAACACCAGTGACCATGCATGAACACGATCTTCTTGTTGACCATGGCGTTGGCAACGGACACGGCTTGCTTCGGATCACAAGCATCGTCGCCGATTTCCAGTTTCAGCTTCTGGCCCAATACGCCGCCCTTGGCGTTGATATCGGCCACGGCCATTTCAGCGCCTTTGCGAATCTGCTCGCCGGCAGATGCGTATTCGCCGGTCATCGGGCCAGCAATTGCAACGGAATAATCCGCATGGGCTTGCGCGGCAAACAGGGCCGCCAGACCCAAGGCCGGAACGACCAGTTTCGCATTCAGCTTCATGTTCGACTTCATGGTGCCAATCTCCAGGGTGAATTGCGGTGGGGTACACCGCTGATAACGCTCGCTACGGGTGTGAGAGCGCCTGCCGGTTTTGCCGGGCAACGGAAAGCGCAATTCGCGCACCCATCACCAGACGCCGTTTTGCGTGTGGGGCAACCTCGGTCGGGCCGCTCCATGTCTATTCGTGTTCTTCGTATTCGTGATTTAAAAGTCGCTGGGAAAACCCAGCGTAGCGGTGCTGGCAAGGCGTGCGAAACGCAGGCAGTACAAGACGTACGACAAGTGAGCACAACGCCGCCAGCAGGGTTTTGTCAGCGGCTTTATTCGAGCTTTGCGCCAAGGTGGCCCAGCGAGAGCGCGGACGATTCCTTGACCTCTTCCATGACGGTATAGCTATGCGTGACGCGGATGCCGGGAATGCCGCTGAGCACTTTGCCGAGAAAGACACGGTAGGAAGCCATGTCCGGCACGCGAATCTTGAGGAGGTAATCAAAGCCGCCGGCGACCATGAAGCACTCCTGGATTTCCGGGATATCGAGCACGGCCACACGGAAGGCTTCGAAGGCGGCTTCGGAGGTGCGCTCCATCGCCACTTCAATAAAGACCGTCAAACCCAGCCCCAACTGTTCGGCGGACAGGCGCGCGGAGTAGCCGGCAATGACGCCCGCTTCTTCCAGCGAACGTACGCGCTCCAGACAGGGGGTGGTACTCAAACCGACTTGTTTCGCCAGTGCCACGTTGGTCATGCGGCCTTCTTGCTGCAAGGCCTCAAGAATCGCGATGTCGATCTGATCCAGTTTTGCCATGTTCCCGTCCCAAGCTCCGCCTTGACTGCCGCCGCAGCCCTGTGGTGGGCAACGATGGAATACCTTGCGAATATCCAGAATTGCCAATCTCGCAAAGCACTATTTGTTGTATCTATATTTCAAAATTACCGCAGCACAAAATTCTTAGATGTAGGTACTTTCCAGAATATGTAGCTGCTTTTTGATGGGCGTATGAGGGGAAGTGAGAAGGAAATGCGCTTCACGCTGCGTGTTCCAGCGTCCGGGCATGGACGGCATGAATCCAGGAGGAAGCCGCCACGCCGCCCAGTAACAACACGATGGATGCAAGTTCCAGCGGGCGTGGCAGGCGGCCGTCGTACATGAAGCCGAACAGCAGTGCAAAGACCGTCTCGAAGACGATCATCTGCCCACCCAGCGTGAGCGGTAGCCGACGAGTGGCGGCATTCCACAGACCGGTGCCCAGCACGGATGGGCCAATCGCCAACACCACCATCACCGCAGCAAACAGAGGCCAGCTGCGTACACCGGCATGGGGCAGCGGCGCTTGCCAGAACAGCGTGGCAGTCAATCCCAGCGCCATCACGCCGGTGGCAACTCCGGTGAGCAAGGACCATTCGTGGCTGCTCAGATCGGTCCGTCGAGCGAGGTGCCGCGCATTGCCCACTGCATAAGCGCTCCAGGCCACCAATGCCCCCACGGCGGCGAGCAGGCCGATGGCTTTATCTGCAGGCGCTTGCGCATGCCCTGCCGGTAACACCGCAGAAAACACGTCATAGCTGGTACAGACCATGCCGGCAACGATGGCGGTCAGTGGCAACAGCAAGGGCTTGAGATCGATGGCGTTGTGCTCGGCCGAGCCGATCAAGGTCACCAGCACCGGCAACATGCCGATCACCAGCGATGTCGGCGCTACACCCACCCGCTGCACCGCCATTGACAACAGCAGGTAATAAACGAGGTTGCCGGTGATGCTGAGCCACACCAGTGTCCACCAATCATGTCGTTGCAAGCGCGGTAGCAAGCTGGCAAATGCCGGGATCAACAGCAAGAAGGAAATCAGGCCGTAAGCGACATAGCGACCCGTCATCAGCTCCATCGGGCTGAAATTGGCCAGTATCTGCGGCACCAGAAAGACGCCGCCCCATACCGCCCCCGCCATCGCGCCAAAAGCAACTCCACGCAGCATTTTGTTCTCCACGCCTCATCAGGCGTGGAACATACTCCTGCGACAAGGGGCCAACCGTTAGGGTTATACCTATTCAGCCCCTGCATGCTCGGCTGCGTTGGTCTTTTAAGGGTAGGCGTTGCGATTGATGCTCAGGCCGCCCGTCATGCAGATGAGGTGAAGCTAAACGACCAAAATCAGCAAACAGGACTTACTGAGCTTCATCTGAATATTTGCTGATTATCTTGGTTAATGTGCCATTTTCTTTGATCTTGCGTAACGCCTGCGTGATCGCCGATATGACATCTGGCGGCAATTTATTCGATAAGAGCAAATAGTGTGAGCTTTCTTCCAGTGCATTCGGCAATATTCTTAATTTCTCTGCCAGCCCGGAATTCTTGACTTCGAGTGACAAGCCCGGCTCGTGATACAAAAAGATCCGGCCGTGCCCGGCGGCAATTTTTCGCAGGTTTCTTGCGGGGCCATAACCGCCCGAATCAACATTGTGAATACCCATGGCATTGAGGCGGCCCACCAGGCGAGCACCTAGATTGACCAGAATCAAATCAGTAGCGGGGAGTGCTTTCAGACCCTCCAGCGTGCTGATTTGCAATGTGTCGTTGCTGGCAACGACGGCCATCAACTTGTTCGAGTAAAGCGGAATATCTGGAATAAACAGCTCCGCTTTGTCCTCGGGCCGCCCCCCTAGCCCACAAGCCAGATCCAATTGCCCTTGCCGCACATAATCAATCAGTCTCTTTTGTGGCAGCAACTCCGGCAGCAGCGAGAAGTTCAATGACTTATCCTGCTTTTCCAGAGCTTTAAGAATATCCGGGCATATGCCGCTGGATTTGGAAATCCATTTAGGTTGAGCATTTTCTTCCATTGCTGTACGCATGACGATACTGCCAGAGGCAAGCACTGTAATTGGGTACAACAGCAACAAAAAAAGCAGAAACCGCATGAATGCATGATCCCTATTGCGCATCGAAATTAAAAATCAGCCCGTAAACCAGTCGTAAAAATCCAGAAGCTTTGCCCGGCTTTCACATTCACACCCGATGATTGGTTAAATGAAGCATGCGCGCCATTCTCCAGCTTCACGATGGATACAACCAGCCGCGTTTTGGGTGCAACGACATAATAGCCGGCCAGATTGTATTGGCTTGCCCCGGTGCCAGGGCCTGCACCTGCTGATACATCCCCCTGTACGTCCAGCATCCGGATATAGGATGCATAAATGGCCCAGCGATCCTTCTTGTAGACCAACGCTGCCGCCATATCGTCCTGATCGGCTTGCGCACCAGCATAATGTGTGGCTGTTCGTTCATAGTAGATACTGGACGACCAATTCAAGCATGAATAATTCATGCCAAAATCAAATGCAGACAACTTGTCGCCCGGATTGTTTGCACTGCCATCATCTTTTAATGTCAATTTTGAGCTTAATCTTGATGACGTATCGTTCAGAGTTTTCCAGCCACCGCCAATCCGGAACCGCTCGCCTTGATAATACGCCGTTGCCGCCAATGAGAGCGGATTGTAATTGCCACCCTGTTTGCCGATATGGCCTATCGATAGATTTAGCCCCAAGCCATATAGCAATGTAGAACGAAAACCGATGATTGAATTATCGAGCTGCCCCAGACGCCGGATCAGCTCCCCATTGCCAAATGGATCGGTGGATGCATTGAATGTATCGTCAAAAGCGGGGGTTAACGTGCCAGTGGAAGTCTTGTATGCGTCGTCATCCTGCCCCGCTTTCAGGCTACCAAACGGGGATTGCAGGCCGACATAGGTATTACGACTCCCCCATAAGTCATTGCCTGCCGATTTATTCGGATCGCCAATATGAAGCCGGTTTTCCACTCGCCAGATAGCGGCCCAGCCGTCGCCCAGCGGATCTGATCCTTGCGCGCCGATACGGCTTGTCTGATCTGCGACACGGAATTGCGTTGAAACCGGACTCCCTGCCCCATGGATGTGTACGTACTCCACGCCGGATCTCAGGCTGCCATACAGCTGCGCCTCGGCATTGGCAGGCGTTGACAACAAGAACAACGCGAGTAGCACCGGCAAGATGGGATCAGCGTCGCCACAAACTGTTTTCATATGAAATCCGAAACCACACGCGGCCCTTCTAACTCCATTCAGAGCGGCAGAACCTCAACCACTATAGACCGCTTTGCCCGCCCGATTTCAGCCAGCCAAGGCCCGGTCTTGAGCCGAACCGGTTGCTAAAAATTTTGTAGCAAATAGAACAGTAATTGTAGACTTTGCTTCATCATGAAATGGCTCACGCTCATCCTCACCCTCCCCACCGCCAACGCGACCGCCCGCATGCGGATCTGGCGGGCATTGAAGGCTAGCGGCGCAGCCGTGTTGCGCGACGGCGTTTATCTATTGCCCGAGCGCGATGATTGCCACAGCGCACTCGCAGAGATCGCGGAAGACATCGAAGCCAATGGGGGCACGGCGTACTTGCTGCAGGCCGACGGTGCGATTGCAGCCACATTTCCATCGCTATTCGATCGCACCGAGGACTATGCGGCGTTGCTGACAGCAATCAGCGAAACACACGCGGCGCTAAACATTGATAACGCACTCGATACGCTCAAACAGTTCCGCAAATTGGGCAAAACCTTTGCGGCTATTGGCGCGACTGACTTCTTTCCGGGCGAGGCACAACGACAGGTCGACGTGGCGCTGCGGGCGTTGGAAGTAGCTGCAAATGCCATCTTGTCGCCAGACGAACCGCATGCTGCCACTGGCGCGGTTGCTCGCCTGAATCTGGTCGACTACCAAGGCCGCATCTGGGCGACCCGTGCCCGGCCTTGGGTGGATCGGCTGGCCAGTGCCTGGTTGATCCGCCGCTTTATCGACCCGGCCGCCCGCTTCCTGTGGCTGGCATCCCAGGCAGATTGCCCGGCCGATGCGCTCGGGTTTGATTTTGATGGCGCAGCGTTCAGCCACATCGGGGCGAAAGTGACTTTCGAGACGCTGCTGGCGAGCTTTGCGCTCGACCAGCCTGCCCTGCAACGGCTGGGCGCGCTCGTGCATTACCTCGATGTTGGCGGCATACCGCCCGCCGAAGCCGGCGGCGTGGAGCGCGTGCTGGCCGGGCTACGCAATACGATCAGCAATGATGACCAACTGCTTGCCGCTGCCGGTCACATCTTCGACGGCCTGCTGGCCGCCTTTCAGCCGGAAATCCAGACGACATGAACCAAGCTGACGCTCCTCAAGCTGAACTGATCCCAGACAAACCCGCCCCCATCGGCTTCTGGGAGGCATTCCGCTTCTGGTTGAAACTCGGCTTTATCAGCTTTGGCGGGCCGGCCGGGCAGATTGCGATCATGCATCAGGAGCTGGTCGAAAAGCGGCGCTGGATTTCCGAGCGGCGTTTCCTGCACGCGCTGAACTACTGCATGGTGTTGCCCGGGCCAGAGGCGCAGCAGCTCGCAACTTATATCGGCTGGCTGATGCATCGCACCAGGGGCGGCATCGTCGCTGGCGCGCTGTTCGTGCTGCCCTCGCTGCTGATCCTGATTGCGCTGTCGTGGGTGTATATCGCTTTTGGCGATGTGCCCTTGGTGACGGGGCTGTTCTATGGCATCAAGCCGGCAGTGACCGCCATTGTGTTGCAGGCGGCGCATCGTATCGGCTCGCGGGCGATCAGGAACAAGCTGCAGTGGGGCATCGCGGTGGCCTCTTTCGTGGCGATCTTCGCGCTGGATGTGCCCTTTCCGGCCATCGTCGCGGCGGCAGCGCTCGTCGGCTATGTCGGCGGGCGGATCGCGCCGGATCAATTCAAGAGCGGCGGCGGTCACTGCAAGGCGGACAAATCGTTTGGTCCGGCGCTGATCGATGACGACACGCCAACACCAGCCCACGCGCTGTTCACCTGGCCGCGGCTGTTGCGCGTACTGACGGTGGGTGGTTTGCTCTGGCTGATCCCGATGGCGCTGTTGGTGGCTGGCTATGGCTGGCACCACACCCTGACCCAGCTGGGCTGGTTTTTCACCAAGGCGGCATTGCTGACCTTCGGCGGTGCCTACGCAGTATTGCCCTATGTGTATCAAGGTGCGGTCGAGCATTACGGCTGGCTCACCGCCACGCAAATGATCGATGGCCTGGCCTTGGGCGAAACCACGCCGGGGCCATTGATCATGGTGGTGGCTTTTGTCGGCTTCGTGGGTGGGTATGTGAAGGCCCTGTTCGGATCGGGGAGTTTGTTTCTTGCGGGCGCAGCAGCAGCCACGGTGGTGACGTGGTTCACCTTTCTCCCCTCCTTCCTGTTCATCCTCGCGGGCGGGCCTTTGGTGGAAACCACGCATAATGATTTGAAGTTCACCGCGCCACTGAGCGCCATCACGGCGGCGGTGGTCGGGGTGATCCTGAATCTGGCGCTGTTCTTCGGCTATCACGTGCTATGGCCCAAGGGCTTTGCCGGGATATTCGATTGGCGTTCGGCGTTGATAGCGCTTGCAGCTGCTGTGGCATTATTCCGATACAAGCGTAATGTGATTCATGTCATCGCGGCCTGCGCCGTGATCGGGCTGGTTCTGAACACCTTGTGAGGTATGGGATGAAGTGGATTACCCGTGAACGCCCGAAGATCGACCGGATTGCCTGTCCGTGGCTGATCACCCGCTTCATCGACCCTGAACCGGAGTTCCTCTACGTACCGGACGACGTGGTGCTCGGCGTGGCCGCAGCGAGCGGCGCGATTCCCTATGATGTGCCGGGCGTCGAGCTGTCGCATGATCACGAGCGTTGCAGCTTCGATACCTTCCTCAACAAGTACCAGCTGGCCGATCCGGCACTGCATACTCTGGCCGCCATCGTGCGCGGCGCGGATACCAATCGGCTCGATCTGACACCGCAAAGCGCGGGCCTGCTGGCGATCTCGCTGGGCTTGTCGCATACCTTCAGCAACGACCACGACATGCTCAAGCACGGCATGGTGGTGTATGACGCGCTCTATGCCTGGTGCTGCTTCGCGCGGAATGAGCGCGTTGACTGGAAAGGTTGATGTCCGGATCAAACGCTGACCACGCCATTCCCCGTACTGTCTGGGCGTTGGGCTTCGTCAGCCTGTTCATGGATTTGTCTTCCGAGCTGGTGCATAGCCTGCTGCCGTTGTTTCTGGTCGGCACGCTTGGGGCCAGCGCGCTCACGGTTGGCTTGATCGAAGGCGTTGCCGAGGCAACGGCGCTGATCATGAAGGTGTTCTCGGGCGCGATCAGCGATTTTATCGGCCGCCGCAAGGGATTGATTCTGTTGGGCTATGGCTTGGCGGCACTGACCAAGCCACTGTTCCCGCTCGCCGCCTCGGCAGAAATGGTGTTCACCGCCCGTTTTCTGGATCGCATCGGCAAAGGCATACGCGGTGCGCCACGCGATGCGTTGGTGGCAGAGGTCGCGCCGCCGGCAATTCGGGGGGCGTGCTTCGGTCTGCGGCAATCGATGGATACAGTAGGCGCGGTGCTCGGCCCGGCAGTGGCGATCGGGCTGATGATCCTGTTTCACGACAATATCCCGCGTGTACTGTGGTTCGCTGTGATTCCCGCCTTGCTGGCGGTCGGGCTGATCGTGGTCGGCGTGGGTGAGCCCGTACGTGAGGTCGCCCGTCATGGTTTCCGCTCCCCTATTCATTTGCGGGCCTTGCAGCGTTTCTCGGGTGCGTACTGGTGGGTGGTCGCGGTTGGCGCAATCTTCACGCTTGCCCGCTTCAGCGAAGCCTTTCTGGTGTTGCGAGCGCAGCAAGCCGGCTTTGCGATCGCCTGGGTGCCGTTGGTGATGGTGGTGATGTCGCTGTTTTATGCGCTGTCGGCGTATCCGGCCGGCAAATGGTCGGATGGCATCAGCCGATCGGTGCTGCTGGCGACCGGGCTTGTCTTGCTGATACTGGCCGATCTGGTGCTGGCGCGGGCCGGCTCGGAGGCTGAAGTCCTGCTTGGCGTGGCGTTGTGGGGGCTGCACATGGGCTGCAGTCAGGGCATCCTTGCCGCGATGGTCGCCGATACCACGCCCGGCGAACTCAAAGGCACGGCCTTTGGCGTATTCAATCTGATCAGCGGGGTCTCGATGCTGCTGGCCAGCGGTATCGCCGGCTGGCTGTGGCAAGTGCATGGCGCTGCAATGACGTTCTACTCTGGCGCGGTGTTTGCAACGGCGGCGCTTGGTTTGATGTTGGTCGGGCGTCGCTAGATCGAGCCCGACCAGAAAACAGCGCTACCCGCCTGCCTGCTTGGTCCTGATGGCCAATAGCGCCTGATTGCGCAGCGTTTTCAGCAGGTTGAGTTCTTCGTTGCTGATCTTCAGGCTGCCGGCGGCGGAGCGATCCCCATACAGCATGCCGATCACGCGTTTATCCAGCACCAAGGGCAACACGATGAACGTGTGCGCGGGGATCAGCTGGCGATACCAATCCGGCACGCGATCCTTGATCGCGCCGCCATCGATGTCTTCGATCAGGATATCGGCGTTGCGCTGCAGGGCGACCTGAAAGACATCGTGGACCTTGCCGGTTTCGACCTTGAAATGCGGCACGATGTCGTTGATGTCAGTGCCAAAACCGAAGCGCGCAAGCAAGGCGTTGTGTTTGGGGTCGCGTGTACACAACAGCACGCGCTCGAAGCCCATGCCGCGATACATCGTTTCCAGAATCATCCGCAGCAAGTCATTGAGCTTGAACGAGGTGACGAGGGTGTTGGTGATGTCCTGCACGCCGGCAGCCAGTACAGCGGTAGATGCCTGCGCGGTCATGCTGGTCACTTCGGTTTCAAGCCTGACATCGTCGAAGGTATCGAACTCGGCAACCTGGTCTGGCGCGGCGGCCTCGCCCTTCTGGATCTTGCGCAAGCGGCTGATCAGCTCGCTGCCGCGATAATCCACGCCTAGCGTATTGAGGTGGCTCAGGAACAGCTCGGTGGTGTCTTTCAGCATGGTGCCGAAATCACGCTCGCTCATGCCGGAGGCGCTGCCGTAGCGCTTTTCCAGCGCCATGGTGCTTTTGGTCACTTCTTTCTGCGACTGATCGAGCAAGGGCAGCATCTCGCTGCTCAGATTGGCATACATGCGCAGCCGGTCGAGCTGGTTTTGCGGCGGCTTGACCGTGCCTTCCGGCAGTGCGCGCATGCTGTTCACGATCCGGTCGGGGAAGCCCCAGTTCTGCGTTACGCCAATGCCCAGCTCGCCGTAATCCAGCCCGAGCACCGCAACGGCGGCCTGGTGCTCGGTCGCCCCCGCTTGCACTCGTTTTTCGATTTGCTGCTGTTCCTCGTGGAAGTAATAAATCGTCAGCAGTTTGCCCAGATGGTTGAACATGCCGCAGATCAGCGTTTCTTCCATGCCGCTCGCACCGCTCTTGCGGCCCAGTTCACGCGCCAGGATGCCACCAAAGAATGCCTTGAGGGTGGCATCACGCAGCGACGCCGCCTGCGGCCGGTTGTGCATGTGCTCGAACAGCAGCAAGGTGATCGCCAGATTGCGGATCGTATCGAAGCCGAGGATGACAATGGCGCGGGAAATCGTGCTGATCGTGCCGCCAAACTGGCTATAGGTGGCCGAATTGACGATGCGCAGCAGCTTGTTGGTGAGCGAAAAATCCTTCAGCACCACATCCGACAGCACTTGCAGCCGCTCGGAATCGCTCTCGTTGATCTGATTGATGGCGCTGATCGCCTGCGAAAGTGCCGGAAAATCCTCGGTATGCCGCATGCGCCGCAACAAAAAGTCGATGGTGCTTTGCTTGGCACCGGTCGATTCTTCCTTGCCAGCCTGGGTGCCCAGCCACTCTTTCAGCGAGGCGGCCATTGCGCCGGCATCGGTATAACGCTCCTTCGGGTCTTTGAAGAGCGCCACCATGATCAGGTGATCCAGTTTTTCGTCGATGCCTTCCTTGAGCTTGGAGGGCGGCACGAACGGCTCGTTCGCCACCCGATGCAATACCGCATGGATCGTTTCGCCCGCTGCGGCCGATTGGCCGGTCAGCAATTGATACAAGGTCATGCCCACGGCGAACACATCGGCTTGCGCATCGATCGGCATGTTGCGGAGCATTTCCGGCGCCATGTAACCCGCGGTGCCGGCAAATTGGCTGGCAGCCTCACTGCCGCGCACGGCGGCAATGCCGAAATCCATGATGCGCGGCCGGTCTTGCGTATCGACCATGATGTTTTGCGGCTTGATATCGCGATGCAGCACGCCTTGGGTGTGGGCATACGCCAACCCGTCGAGCACGCCGAGGATGAGTTCAACCGCCTTGACCGGCGGGACTGCGCCTTCGCGCTTGATGCGCGCCGACAGCGTTTCACCTTCCACGAACTCGAATACCAGCCACGGCTGGCTATCGCCCTGAAAGGCGTCATACAACGTGACGATGTTCGGATGCTGCAGTCGGCTGGACATGCGCACCTCATCGCTGCCCAAGGCCGTGCTGCCCGGCTTGAGCGCCTTGAGCGCGACCGGGCGATCCAGTTGGAGATCGTGCCCCAGATAAACCGTGCCTTGCGCGCCCTGACCAAGCGTTTTGCGAACTTCGAAACGATTTTGCAATGTAGCCACGTAACTCCTCTCCTCTATCGCCTCACTATAGCGATGAGCTGGCACGGTATTCAGGAAAAAGCTTACGGATGGTAGGGCCGCCCGCACAAAAAAGCCGCCAGGTATTACCCCAGCGGCTTCAGGCACTTTGCCCGATCAGGCACGACGCCAGGTTGTCCCTTGCGGCCCGTCTTCCAGCACGATGCCAGCGGCGGTCAGTTCATCGCGGATGCGGTCGGATTCGGCGAAATTTTTCGCGGCCCGGGCGGCCTTGCGACCGGCAATGGCGGCTTCAATGCGTTCTGCGCTCCATTCCCCCGCGCTGACGCCCCCCTGCAAGAATACTTCAGGATCGCGCTCCAGCAGGCCCAGCACACCAGCCAGCTGCTTGAGCAAACGCCCCAGCTTGGCATCGCGGGTCTTGTTCACGTCGCCAGCCAGCTCGAACAGCACGGCGACGGCTTCCGGGGTGTTGAAATCGTCATCCATCGCCGCCTTGAAGCGCGCGGCCTGCGGCTGATCCCAGTCGATGCCGGTATCCGCTTCGAGCTCAAGGCCACGCAAGGCGGTATAGAGGCGGGTCAGGCCCTGGCGGGCATCGGCCAGCAGGCTATCGGCGAAGTTGACCGGACTGCGATAGTGGCTGCGCACGATGAAGAAACGGATCACCTCGCCTTCGAAATGCTGCAGCACATCACGAATGGTGAAGAAGTTGCCGAGCGACTTGCTCATCTTCTCGCCATCCACCTGGATGAAGCCGTTGTGCAGCCAGTAATTCACATAGGTGTGACCATGCGCGCCTTCGGATTGGGCGATCTCGTTTTCATGGTGCGGGAACTGCAGATCCTCGCCGCCGCCATGAATATCGAAATGACTGCCCAAATGGAATTCGCTCATCACCGAGCATTCGATATGCCAACCCGGCCGGCCCGGCCCCCACGGCGACGGCCAGGATGGTTCGCCCGGCTTGGCCGCCTTCCACAACACCGAATCCTGCGGGTCGCGCTTGTAGGGGTCGACCGCCACGCGCTCGCCGGCACGCAGGTCATCCAGCGACTTGCCGGACAACTTGCCGTAGCCGGGGAACAGCTTCACCGCGTAGTAAACGTCGCCGTTATCGGCCGGATACGCCAAGCCCTTGGCGATCAGCGTTTCAATCATGTGCACCATGCCCGGCACGTGTTGGGTAGCACGGGGTTCGAAGCTGGGGGCCAGCAGATTGAGCTGGCCGCAGTCTTCGTGCATGGCATCGATGAAGCGGCTGGTCAGCGCATCGATCGGCTCACCGTTCTCTGCCGCCCGCTTGATGATCTTGTCATCGATATCGGTAATGTTGCGCGCATAGGCCACGTCGTAACCGGACACCTTCAGCCAGCGAAACACCACATCGAACGCGGCCAACATGCGGGCGTGCCCGATATGACAGAAGTCGTACACCGTCATGCCGCAGACATACATGTTCACTTTGCCGGGCTGGATGGGTTTGAAGACTTCTTTTTCGCGCGAGAGCGTGTTGTGTAGTTGGAGCATGTGGAGGGCGAGGTCTGATGGTGAAGGCGGAAACAGGCATTCTAGCAAAGCTGACCAGGGGGTCGGGTGGGAAGTGATGACGGCGATATATTGTCAGCCCCTACCGGCCAGCGACGGCAAGAACCCCACCAACCGATCCAGCTGCAGATGCGCCTCCAGCATGTCGGTCAACCGCTCGATATGCGCCTCACGCACGGCGCGGTAATCCAGCGGCGCGGGTTCGGTCAGGCCGGCCCATTCCAGCAAGGCACGGCAAGCTTGTGGATGATCGAACAAGCCATGCAGATAGGTGCCGAGCACTTGGCCATCATCTGAAACCGCGCCATCCATGCCCTGTTCTCCATCGGCAAACAGAACGGCAGGCCGCGCCAACGCTGGGCCACGACTGATGCCCATGTGGATTTCGTAGCCACTCACTGCCGCATCCGTAAAAGCCAAGTTGCCCTCAACTCGTACCAGCCGCTTCTGCGCCGTCAGCTCGGTTTCCATGTCCAGCAAACCCAGCCCGGCCGTGCTGCCCGCGGCGCTCTCCTGGCCAAGCGGATCGTGCAAGGCGTTGCCCAGCATCTGGAAGCCGCCGCAAATGCCGATCAGCTTGCCACCCAAGCGCACATGGCGGCGGATTGCCGGTTCCCAGCCATTGGCTCGCAACCAATCCAGATCGTCGCGAACATTCTTGCTGCCGGGCAGGATGATCAGGTCAGCCGGTGGAATCGGCTGGCCGGGGCCAACCAGGGTCAATTCAACTTGCGGATGCAGGCGCAGCGGGTCGAAGTCGGTGTGGTTGCTGATGCGGGGAAACACTGGCGCGACCACACGTAAGGTCTGTCCACCGGCCGCCGTGTGATGCGCCTCCGGCTTGCCGAGGCTGTCTTCGGCTTCGATATGCAAGCCTTTCAAGTAGGGCAATACGCCGAGCACTGGCTTGCCAGTGTATTGCTCCAGCCAATCCAGCCCCGGTTGCAACAAGGCCACGTCGCCGCGAAAACGGTTGATCACGAAGCCAACTACCCGCTGCTGTTCCGACTCAGACAGCAGCGCCAGCGTGCCGACCAGATGCGCGAACACGCCACCCCGGTCGATATCCGCCACCAGAATCACCGGGCAATCGACCGCCTCGGCAAAACCCATATTGGCGATATCACCCTCGCGCAGATTGATTTCCGCCGGGCTGCCCGCGCCTTCGACCACGATGCAATCGTATTGCTCGGCCAAGCGACCATGCGACTGCAGCACGGCCTTCATCGCCTCGGGTTTGTAGGCGTGATAGACCGTCGCCTCCATATTGCCGATCGCCTTGCCCTGCACGATGACCTGCGCGCCGATATTGGTATTGGGCTTGAGCAGGATCGGATTCATGTCGGTGTGCGGTTCAATCCGGCATGCTTGCGCCTGCACCGCCTGTGAGCGACCAATCTCGCCACCATCCACCGTCACCGCGCTGTTGAGCGCCATGTTCTGCGGCTTGAATGGCGTGGTGCGGATGCCCCGGCGCACGAGCAGGCGGCACAGGCCGGTCGCGAGCGTGCTCTTGCCGGCGTCCGACGTGGTGCCCTGGATCATGATGGTTTTGGCTGGCATGGAAAGCTTCAGAGAGAACTTCAAAGGGGATTTGGGGGCGTAGTTTATTCCCGTTGTTGCGGTTTACGGACAAGCCATCCGCCAAAAAAACGCACTCCGAGCGGCAAGGCACACCGTATGTCTTTCCCGTATTGTGCGAATTTGACAATGTCATCAATCATGAATCACCGCACCAACCGGGTGCGATCTGGACCAGACAAGGTGACGCAATGGCGCGATGTAAACCTCGCCATCCCCAACTATTGCAAATGGCCCGCACGGCTTATCTGAGCGCCTTCGCCGCCGCAGCCCTGCTCGCATCCGCCGACGCAAACGCGCAGGACATCCGTACCGCAGCCCAAGATAGCTCCGAGCCTAAATTCATTGCCGCAACCGTCGGCGGCCAGCACGTAATCATCGGGCTGTGCATCGATATCATGCGGGCGATCGAGCATGAAGACCCCAGCCTGCACTTTGTCGGCGACCAACGCTGGATGCCCTTGCCGCGCATCGAACACAGCGTGCAGACAGGGGTACTGGATGCCGCATGCGGCTTGCTGAGGAACAAAGACCGGGAAACCCGGCTGCGCTATATCGAACCGGAGTTGTTTCCAGTGCGATACCACCTCGCTGTGCGTAGCGATGACCCGGTGCAGATCGAAAACTGGGACGACGTGCGCAAACTTGGTGACAAGGGCGTCATTCTTACCCTCTCCGGCTCAGGCGAGATCAAGCGCTTGCAAGAAGTGGGCGGCTTGATCATCGATGCCCAAGCGATGACCCCGCTGCAGAACCTGCAAAAACTGCACTCCGGCCACGGCCGTTTCTTCCTGCAACGCTACCCCGGCCTGGACCGGGATATTCGCCAAGCCGGGCTGGTCGGCAAGATCAAGGTGTTGCCGGCGGTGATGGATGGCACCAGCTTCTATCTGGTCTTGGGAAA
This sequence comes from Andreprevotia chitinilytica DSM 18519, assembly GCF_000711875.1. Lineage (GTDB taxonomy): Bacteria > Pseudomonadota > Gammaproteobacteria > Burkholderiales > Chitinibacteraceae > Andreprevotia > Andreprevotia chitinilytica. Next base: position 468,847 of record NZ_JONM01000001.1, on the reverse strand, counting down.
GCACGTTTCGCAGGACACGGTAGAGCGATTGCAGAAAGCCATCATCTCGCTCACCAAGCGCGGCGAGCTGGCGAAAATCGCAGAAAAATGGAATTAGTTGGCGGCTGACCTTGGCTCGATGGCGACCTCAAGGACAACGCCCCAAACATGCGACAGTTGCCTCACCAGCATCAACAGCGCCTAAAATTGCGCCGGCTTTTCGTCGCCCCAAACCAAAGGACGGCCGCGGCGGCAAGCAAAGACCCGCAAATTCCCATAGGCGTATCCGTGACTCCTTCCGTTTTTCTGCTGTTGGCCATGTTGCTGGATAAAGGACTGGGCGAGCCACGCCGCTGGCATCCGCTGGTGGGATTTGGCGCGTTGGTACGCAAAGTGGAAGCGATGCTTTATCCGGCTGCACCGCATGAAGCATCCTTGCGCACACGATTACGTGGCGTGCTGGGCATTGCGCTATTGCTGATCCCGTTCACGCTGGCAGCGGCCGGCCTCGCAACGATTCCATACGTCGGGCCGCTCGCAAGCATGCTGCTGCTCTATCTCGCCATCGGCGCCACCAGCCTTTCCCAACATGCCCAAGCCGTGGTCGCGGCACTCGATGCCGGCGATTTGCCTCTGGCACGCCAACGCGTCGGCATGATCGTCAGCCGCGATACCAGCGCGCTGAGTGAAGAAGACGTCGCCCGCGCGACGGTCGAATCGGTACTGGAAAACGGCAGCGACGCCGTGTTCGCGGCGGTGTTCTGGTTCCTGCTGCTAGGCGCGCCCGGCGTGGTGCTCTATCGGCTTGCCAATACGCTGGATGCCATGTGGGGCTATCGCAGCGAGCGCTATATCTACTTCGGCTGGGCCGCTGCCCGTTTCGACGATGTGCTCAATTACATCCCTGCCCGGCTGACGGCGGCGACTTATGCGCTACTGGGCAACACCCGTGCCGCCTGGCAATGCTGGCGTGCCCAAGCCCCGACCTGGTACAGCCCGAACGCCGGCCCGGTGATGGCTGCGGGTGCCGGTGCACTGGGCGTGGCGCTCGGTGGCGCGGCGTGTTACCACGGCGCATTGAAACAACGGCCGGCGCTTGGCCTGAATCGTGCGCCGGACGTGAATGACATTCGCCGCGCGATCCGGCTAGTCGAACGCGGCCTGTGGCTCTGGGTGGGCATCGCCTTGCTGGTTTCGCAGTCCATATTGGCTTGGCAAGGAGACCTCCATGCTTGACCACGGCGGCGGCATCCTCGCAGCAGCACGACGCTATGGCATTCCGGTCGGCGACTGGCTCGACCTTTCCACCGGACTCAATCCACATGGCTGGCCGGTTGGCAATCTGCCGGCCGAAGTCTGGCAACGCTTGCCGCAAGAACACGACGGACTGGAAGACGCCGCAGCGGCCTACTACGGCAGCCCCTCGCTACTGCCAGTTGCTGGCTCACAAGCAGCGATCCAGTCCTTACCACTACTGCGCACGCCGGGCTCACGCGTCGGCATGTTGGCGGCGAGCTACGCTGAACATGCGCATGCCTGGGCAAGACACGGACACGTCGTCACGGGCTTCGCGGAGCACGAATTGCTCGATGCGGTTGCCGAACTCGATGTGGTGCTGGTGTGCAATCCCAACAATCCGACGGGCTGGCAGGTGCCCCCCGAAACATTGCTCGGCTGGCGAGAAAACCTCGCCGCACGTGGCGGCTGGCTGATCGTCGACGAAGCCTTCATGGACTGCACACCGCAACACAGCCTCGTGCCATTCGTTGGCGAACCGGGGCTGATTGTCTTGCGTTCGCTGGGCAAGTTCTTTGGCCTCGCTGGCGCGCGGGTGGGGTTCGTGTTTGCGTGGCGTGAGCTGCTCGATGCGCTACGCGAAGAACTCGGTCCTTGGACCATTAGCGGGCCGGGTCGAGCAGTAGCCAAGGCCGCGCTACGGGATACCAACTGGCAGGTTGTGGCGCTTGGGCAGCTCACAGCAGAAAGCGCCCGGCTGGCGGCCCTGCTTACCGAACATGGTTTGCCGCCTGCTGGTGGTACTGCGCTCTTCCAGTGGCTGACCACCCCACACGCCGCTGAGCTGCACGATTTCCTCGCGGCGCGGGGGATTTTGATTCGTCATTTTGCGACGTCGAACAGTGTCCGGTTTGGGCTGCCTGCGGATGAGGGCGATTGGAAACGGCTGGCGGCTGCGCTGGCGGATTTTTCAATGGACTCGGTCACGAAATAAGCCTCTATCGAGCCTGGTTGCCCCCTGATGCGTAGCGCGCGGATGGTCGAAGAAATACAATGAATACAGATATTCACCAAGGACACAATCATGCCAACTTCAATCCGACTTGATCCTGTGATTGAGCAACGACTTGATCATTTGGCCGCTGAAACAGGTCGCACCAAGGCATATTACCTGCGCGAACTGATCACGAATGGTCTGGACGATTTGGAAGACTACTATTTAGCCGCCGCAACGATGGAACGCGTCCGTAAGGGCGAAGAGAAGGTCTATTCCGCCGAGCAAGTGAGGAAAGATCTTGGCCTGGACGATTGATTACACTGAAACGGCAAAAAAGCAGCTTCGCAAGCTCGACAAACAAACCGCACGACGCATCCTTGATTTCATGGATGAACGCATCGCCGCCCAAGCAGACCCTCGCGCTACCGGCAAGGCGTTGACGGGGCTGATGCTTGGGGCGTACTGGCGCTATCGAGTCGGCGACTACCGAATTCTCTGCGATATACAGGACGGTGCACTTCGCGTTCTCGTCATCGAGATTGGTAATCGGCGAGACATCTACCGTTAAAACACAACGAGAAAGCTGTACGCCTCGCCATCGCCATCGCCATCGCCATCGCCAACTTTCCGACCAGCGCACCCACCCCGCATACACAGCCCCTACCGCATCACGTATCATCCGCCCTCAAATCGATGGTGCCCGAAGACGTCCGCAAATCAGCTGTTTGGCTGATCGCCGGATCAGGGTGAAACGGGAATGCGGTACAAAGCCGCAGCTGCCCCCGCAACTGTAAGTGACGAGCCTGCGCCACAACGCCACTGGAAGTGATTGCCACTTTCCGGGAAGGCGGCGCAAGGCGATGACGCACGAGCCAGGAGACCGGCCATCGATCTTCAGTCGACGTGAGTTGAAACCGGGCGGGGTGTACCGGGGGATAACAACAATTGGCCTGATCTGCGCTGTGCTCGGCGGATCGCGATTGTCCTCACTCACGGCGATGTGTCTTGCCAAAGGATATCTCCATGGCTCCGTCGCTTTCCCGTTTCTCCCATCTGCGTGCGCCAGCCGGCCTGTTGCTGCTGCTGATCGCCGTCAACGTCTTCGCCTGGGGCTGGGCCCTTGTCGCCTTTGGCGGCCATCCCACCTTGTTGGGTACCGCCCTGCTCGCTTACCTGTTCGGCTTGCGCCATGCCGTCGATGCCGACCACATTGCCGCCATCGACAACACGGTACGCAAGCTGATGCAGGAAAAACAGCGCCCGCTCGCCGCCGGTTTTTTCTTCTCCGCCGGCCATTCGGCCATCGTCATTCTCTCGGTCGGCGCGATCGTGTTCGCCACCTCGGCCTTGCAAGGTCGGCTTGAGTCATTCAAGGCCGCTGGCGGCGTGATTGGCACCGCCATTTCGGCGTTTTTCCTGCTGACCCTCGCGCTGATCAACCTGATCGTGCTGCGGGATGTATGGCGCAATTTCCGGCGCGTGCGGCAAGGCGAGTCGATCAGCGATGAACAGATGGACCTGCTGTTGGGCAACCGGGGTTTCCTCGCCCGCCTGCTGCGTCCGCTGTTCCGGCTGGTCACGCGCAGCTGGCACTTGTTCCCGATCGGCTTCCTGTTCGGGCTGGGGTTCGAGACGGCCACCGAAATCGGCCTTTTCGCCATCGCCACCACGCAGGCCAGCCATGTCTTGCCCTGGCACATCTTTGCCTTTCCGGTGCTGTTCGCCGCCGGGATGATGCTGGTCGACACACTGGACAGCATGCTGATGGTCGGCGCTTACGGCTGGGCCTTCGTCAACCCGGTACGCAAGCTCTGGTACAACCTGACCATCACGCTGGTCTCCGTGCTGGTCGCCTTCATCATCGGCGGGCTGGAGGCGCTCGGCCTGATTGTCGGGCAATTCAAGCTGTCTGGCGGCGTGTGGGACGTGATCGCCCAGCTCAACGACAACCTCGCCCACTTCGGCTACTTCGTCATCGCGCTCTTCGTGCTGAGCTGGGTGGCTTCCGCCGCGATCTACAAGTGGAAACGGCTCGATACGCTGGCCGTGAGCCAAGCCTGAGTCCCCGATGAGAACCCACCACAAACACGTACTGATGTGCACCGGCCCGCGCTGCACCGAGAACGGCCTGCAAGCTGAGGAGATGTTCCAGCAACTCGGCCAAGCCATCGACGCCCGCCCCGGCATCGGCGTGAAACGCACCCGTACCCATTGCTTTGCCGTGTGCAAGCAGGGGCCGATTGTCGCGGTGTATCCGGATGGCGTGTGGTATCGCAAGGTGGATGCCGCAGCGATCGAGCGCATCGTGGATGAACATCTGGTGGGCGGCTGCCCGGTGGAACCGCTGATCTTCCACAAGCTGGGTATCGGCGATTTGGAAGTCTGCGACGAGGGCGGCCAGCCATGAGCATCGTTCTCCTCACTCACGCCGGCACCGACCTCACCGCGCTCAATCGCGCCCAAGCTGCCTTGCCGGATGACTTCGTGACGACACACGGCATTCATCTGCAAACCGTAGCGACCAGTGAAGCGATGGCGGCGCTGCTGCACGGCACGCTCGAAACCGCCCGCATTGTGCTGGTGCGCGTGCTCGGCAACGCCAGCGCTATTCCCGGCTTCGATGCCTTGGTCAAAGATGCGCATGCAAACGGGCGACATTTACTCGTCGTCAGCGGCACCGGCGAGCCAGACCCGGAGCTGGCCGCGCTATCGAACGTGCCCGCCACCGTGCTGCACGAAGCTACCGGCTATTTGCAGGCAGGTGGCGTTGGCAATATGGCGCAGCTGCTGCGCTTCCTCGCCGATCGTTTGCTGATGACCGGCTTCGGCTACGCACCGCCGGCCGCCCTGCCCGAGCACGGCATCTATCACCCGGAACTATCGGCGCAGTGCTCGCTGGATGACTGGCACGCCATCCGCAACCCGGACTGGCCCACCGTCGGCATCACCTTCTACCGTGCGCATTGGGTCAGCGGTAACACGCGCTTTATCGATGCGCTGGTGGATGCCTTGGCCGAGCGCCAGCTCAATGCGCTGCCGGTCTATACCGCCTCCTTGCGCACGCTGGATCAAACAACGGGTCTACCGGCCGCGCTGCAGTTTTTCCAAGGCATCGACGTCCTGATCAACACCACCTCGTTCGCGATGGGCGACGTCAACGCCGATGGGCCGACTCAGGCAGGCTGGTCGGTCGCGGCATTCGATCGGCTCGATATCCCGGTGCTGCAGGCCATCACCAGCAGCATGACGTGCGAGCAGTGGACGCAATCGGAACGCGGGCTGAATCCGCTTGATACCGCCATGAACGTCGCGTTGCCCGAGTTCGACGGCCGTATCGTCAGCGTACCGATCTCGTTCAAGCATGCGAGGGATGGGATGCCAGCGGACGAAACCGACTATGCACCCGTAGCGGATCGCGTGCGCCGCGTGGCCGGCATCGCTGCCCGGCAAGTCGCCTTGCGCCGCACACCACCCGCGCAAAAACGCATCGCCTTCATCTTCACCAACTCCAACAGCAAAGCCTCGCAAATCGGCAACGCGGTCGGGCTGGATTCGCCGGCCTCGCTGTTCGCCATGCTGCACGCGATGCAACGGCAGGGTTATCAAATCAATGGCCTGCCCGAGACCAGCAACGCGCTGATCCACGAACTGATCGACCGTGGCGCGTACGACGAAGCCTATCTGAGCGCCGACCAGCTCAGCCGTGCCATCGCCAGCGTACCGGCCGCCCGCTACGCCGAATGGTTCGCCAAACTGCCGCCCACGCTGCAGACCAAGATGCAGGAACGCTGGGGCGACGCGCCCGGCTCCGCCTACGTACACGACGGCAAGCTGGTGTTCGCCGGGCTGAAATACGGCAACGCCTTCGTCGCACTGCAGCCGCCCCGTGGCTACGGCATGGACCCGGACGCGATCTACCACACCCCCGACCTGCCGCCGACGCACCATTACTACGCGCTGTATTGCTGGCTGCGCGACGAGTGGAAAGCCGATGCCATCGTACACGTCGGCAAGCACGGCACGCTGGAATGGCTGCCGGGCAAGGGCGTGGGCGTGTCGGAACACTGCTACCCGGATGCGCTGCTCGGCGACATGCCGATGTTTTACCCCTTCATCCTCAACGACCCGGGCGAAGGCTCGCAGGCCAAGCGGCGTGCGCATTCGGTGGTGATCGACCACCTGACCCCGCCCATGACCACGGCCGACACCTACGGCCCACTGGCGCAGCTGACGCAGTTGGTGGATGAGTACTACCAAGTGGAAATGCTCGACCCGGCCAAGCTGCCGCTGTTGCAGCAACAGATCTGGGACTTGATCAAGGCCGCCAATCTCGATGCCGATCTGGCGGCGATGCTGGCGCACGATCACGGGGATCATCACGACCACGATCACGGCCATCCTCACCCGCATGATCATTCCCATCCGGCCGCGCACTTGCATGGGGTGCAAGGGGTTTCTGCGATAGCGGGCGGCAAATATCGCCCGGTTGCCGTCAAATCCACCGCCAAACCCGCAACGGCTACAGCAGGGAAATATCGTGTAGTTGGCGCTGCCGCACCACATGCGCACGGCCATCACCACCACGGTGATCACGACCACCACCATGATCATGACCATCACGATCACGAATGGGACGACACCCTCAACGCCGATGGCGTCCCGCTGACGCTGGCCAAGATGGAAGGCGTCGACGTCGCCCACCTGATCGAAGACATCGACGGCTACCTGTGCGAACTCGGTGCAGCGCAAATCCGCGATGGCCTGCATACGCTCGGCCAAGCGCCGCAGGGCGAAGCACTGATCGACATGATCTGCGCACTGGTGCGATTGCCGAATCTGGCGGTGCCGGGCTTGCCGGCTGGTATTGCCTCGGCAATGGGCGCTGATATCAGTGAATTGCTGGCCGACAAAGGCAGGCGGCTGGCAGTCATCCCACCAGCCTTGCAAGCGCTCACCGCCAAACCGCTCGTCACCCGCGCCGATGCGCTGGACGAAATCAACGCCTTGGGCCGCGAGCTGGTCGCCGCGCTGGCTGAGCACCGCTTCGCGCCGTCCGCCATTGAAAGCATCGTCACCACCGCCCTGCCCGGCCTCGACGCCGGCAACGTCAAGCGCACGCTTGCCTTCATCTGCGACGAACTCACGCCCAATCTGGCGCGCACCACGGAAGAAATCGACAACCTGCTGCGCGGACTCGCTGGCGGTTATGTGCCAGCCGGCCCGAGCGGCGCACCCACGCGGGGCATGGCGCATGTGCTGCCGACCGGCCGCAACTTCTACTCGGTCGACCCGCGCAGCCTGCCGTCGCAAGCGGCGTGGCGCATCGGTTCTGAACTCGCCAACGAAGTCGTCGCCCGTCATCGCAAAGAAACCGGCCACGCGCCGGAAACGGTCAGCATCAGCGTGTGGGGCACCAGCGCCATGCGCACCCACGGCGACGACATCGCCGAGATTCTGGCGCTGCTCGGCGTGCGCCCGGCATGGCAGCCGGAAAGTCGCCGCGTGGCCGGTATTGAAGTGATTCCGCTGGCTGAGCTGGGCCGCCCGCGCATCGATGTGACCGTGCGCATCAGCGGCTTCTTCCGCGATGCCTTCCCGCACCTGATCCATCTGGTGGATGAAGCCGTGCACACCGTGGCGCGGCTGGATGAGCCGGTCGAGCAGAACTTCGTGCGCAAGCACTATCTGGCCGACCTCAAAAACGCGCTGTTCAGCAACGCCGAACAACGCGCCCTGTACCGCGTCTTCGGCTCCAAGCCGGGCACTTACGGCGCGGGCATCCTGCCGCTGATCAACGAACAGAACTGGCAAGACGACGCCGACTTCGCCAACGCCTACATCAACTGGGGCGGCTACGCCTACACCCGCAGCGAGAACGGTGCCGACGCCCGCAATGATTTCCGCCATCGGCTGTCCGGCGTGGAAGTGGCGCTGCACAACCAGGACAACCGCGAGCACGATATCTTCGATAGCGACGATTACCTGCAGTACCACGGCGGCATGATCGCGACGATCCGCAGCCTCACCGGCCGCCAGCCGCGCCACTACTTCGGCGATACCCAGAATCCCGACAGCCCGGCCGTGCGCGGCCTGAAGGAAGAAGTACTGCGCGTATTCCGCTCCCGCGTCGCCAACCCGAAATGGATCGCCGGCATCCAGAAGCACGGCTACAAGGGCGGGCTGGAGCTGACCGCCACCGTGGATTACCTGTTCGGCTACGACGCCACCGCGCACGTGGTCGATGACTGGGTGTACGAGCAGCTGGCCGATACCTACGCGCTGGATGCGCAAATGCAGCAGTTCTTCGCCGAGAGCAACCCGTGGGCGCTCAATGCGATTACCGAACGGCTGCTGGAAGCGGCGCAGCGGCAGTTGTGGGCTGAACCGAAGCCGGAGACGCTGGCTGCGCTGAGGGCGCTGCATTTGAAGAGTGAGGCGATGCTGGAGGCGCGGGCTGAAGGAGGGCGTGCTGATGCCTAAGGACCTCTCTACAAAAGATGCGGCGCAATGCCCTTCGGGGATTGCGCCCTACGAACTGAGCAAACAGTTGCCGGTCTTTGTTTCCGCAATGGTTGTACTGCGGGTTTTCTCCCCTTCGCGCTAAGCGCCGACGGAGTGTCGCGAGACCTTAGGCTCGCGACCGACCGAGGGTAGTCCGGAGGACCGTAAGGCGCAGGGTCGCCTTTGGGGTGGAGGGGGCTTTGGCGAGACAAAGTCCCTTCCCCGGCCGCGGGACGGACTCCCGCTGTAATGCCTTTAACCGCGCCAAAGGCGCATAACATTTGATTAGGGCAACGCCTGAAACACACCGCCATGAAACCCAACTACCCCTTCGCCGCCATCGTCGGCCAGGACCAACTAAAACGCGCCCTGCTGCTCTGCGCGGTCGACCCGACCCTTGGCGGCGTGCTGATCCGTGGCGACAAGGGCACCGCCAAGAGCACGGCTGCCCGCGGCCTGACCGACGTGCTGCTGCCGATCGAACGCACACCCGGCTGCGCCTTCAACTGCGAGCCGCATGCGCCGCAGACCGAATGCGCGATCTGCTCGACCCAAGCCAACGCCGCGCCGACGCTGGAGCCCGTGCCCTTCATCAACCTGCCCCTCGGCGCAACCGAAGACCGCGTGTTGGGCAGCCTCGATTTCGAGCGCGCGCTCAAGGACGGCAAGCAAGCCTTCAAGCCCGGCCTGCTCGCTGCCGCGCATCGTGGCCTGCTGTATATCGATGAAGTGAACCTGCTGGCTGACCATCTCGTGGATGTCCTGCTGGACGTCTGCGCGATGGGCACCAACACCGTTCAGCGCGAGGGCTTGTCGGTCAGCCACCCTGCCCGTATCACCTTGCTGGGTACGATGAATCTGGAAGAAGGCGACCTGCGCCCGCAATTGCTGGATCGCTTCGGCATGATGGTGGAAGTCGCCGCGCCGCGTGATCCGGCCACGCGTTCCGAGGTGGTGCGCCGCCGCCTGGCATTCGAGGCAGATCCGGCCGGCTTCACTCACCGCTGGCAGGCTGAGACCGATGCAATTCGCGCCCAGGTACAAACCGCCTTCACCCGGTTGCCGCAAGTCACGCTGTCTGACTCGCTGTTCGACTTCATCAGCCAGCTCTGCTGCGAATTCGAAGTCGCGAGCCTGCGCGCCGACATCGTGATGAACAAGGCCGCCCGTGTCATTGCCGCACTGGACGGCCGCAGCGCGGCAACGGCAGAAGATATCCGCGATGCCGCCGAACTGGTGCTGCCACACCGCCGCCGCCGCAAGCCGTTCGAACAGACCGGGCTGGATAAAGAAAAGCTGGAGCAACTCACGCAGCAAGCGTCCACCCCGCCACCGCCCTCTTTCAACGAATCAGAACAACAGTCATCCGAGCACGACGAACCCGGCGATCAGCCGGGCGAGGCACAGGAACAACTCTTCGCCGCCAGCGCTCCAGCCGCCATCGGCCGCATCGACGTTACCGCCCTGCATTCGCACGACGCGAGTGGCCGGCGCAGCAGCAGTGTTGGCGCGCAACGCGGGCATGACCTGCGGGCGATGCCGAATGCCCAACCGGCACAGCTGGCGATGGACGCCACCTTGCGCCACGCCATCCTGCGCGACCCGCGGGAGTTCGCCGTTACCCGTGCCGATCTGCACGAGAAAGTCCGCGTCGGCAAACAGGCTAACCTGATCCTGCTGGTGGTCGATGCCTCCGGCTCGATGGCAGCCCGCCGCCGCATGGAAACCGTAAAAGGCTGCGTGCTCGGTCTGCTGCAAGACGCCTACCAGCGCCGTGATCAAGTGGCGGTCATCTCCTTCCGTGGCACCGAGGCCGAGCTGGTGCTGCCGCCGACCCGCCAAGTGGAACAAGCCGAACTGGCGTTGCGCGAGCTGCCCACCGGCGGGCGCACCCCCTTGGCGCATGCGCTGCAGCTGGCGGCGCAAACCCTGGCGCAACAGGAGCTGACGCCCTTGTTGGTGGTGCTCAGCGACGGCCGCTGCAATATCGCGCTGGCAGACGGCAATGATCCGTGGACGGAAACGCTGGAAATCGCCGGCCACATCGCCGGCCAAGGCACGCCAGCGCTGGTGCTGGATACCGAGCAGGAATTCGTGCGGCTCGGCCGGGCACAGGAATTGGCGCAAGCGTTACGGGCGGCGTATTTGCCGCTGGAAGGATTATCGGCGGAAGGGTTGGCGCTGACGATTCGGGAGCGGTTGGGTGGCTGACGACGAAGCGCGGTGGTTTTCACCTCCCCCTTTTTAAAGGGGGATGGAGGGGGATTTCGACATCACCACAAGTTGAGATGCCGCATAAATCCCCCCTAGCCCCCCTTCAAAAAGGGGGGAACAACAGCGCCGAACATTGCTTGCGACGGATCGGGACAGAACGATGCGCGGTAAACGGCGGAACGCCCCTACGGGGTGTTCCGCCCTACGAACGACTAAGGAACGAACACATGATTATCTGTATCGGCGCCGGCCCCGGCGATATCGGCTACTTGCCGCAACGCTCGGCCGAACTGATCCGCAATGCCGATGTGGTGGCCGGCTTCGATGCCGTGGTGAACGTGGTCCGCCCGCTGATTCCCGACACCGCCGAGGTGATCCAGATGGGCTACCGCGATCAGGTCGCCCAGCTCGATGAAGTCGCCAAGCGGCATCACGCCGGCAAAAACTGCGTGGTGGTGTTCATGGGCGACATTCACTTCAGCGGCTTTCAGTACCTGGAACGCGTCGAGCGGGCTTGCGGCCATCCGGTGGAGACGATGCCCGGCCTGTCGTCGGCGCAGGTGCTGGCATCCCGCGCCAAGGTCTGTTTTGACGAAACCACCTTCATCACCTTCCACCGCCGTGGCGATCTGACGCCGTTCAAGCGCCATCTGGTACACGTGCTGGAAGACGCCCGCAACGCCATCGTGATCCCGTGCCCGTGGGATGCCGCCCGCTCGTTCATGCCGCGCCATATCGCCGCTTACCTGCTAGAAAACGGCATTCCGCCCGAGCACCCGACCGAAGTGTGGGAAAACCTCACCCGGGGCGATGCCGAATGGCACGGCACGCTGGCGGAATGCGTGGACAAGGAATTCAGTGACATGAGCATCATGCTGATCCGCACGCTCACGCCAATGGATAGCCAGATTGAACCCGCACCGACCGCATGAACACTGAGCCGATGAGCAACAACGACTACACCATCGTCCTAGCCGGCCACGGCAGCCGTGATCCGGATGGCATTGCCGAATTCACCGCCTTGGTCGAGCTGCTGCGCGAGCGGGCCGGTGGCCGCCCGGTCACACATGGTTTTCTGGAGTTCGCCACGCCCACCCTCGATGCCGCCGTGGCCTCCGCCATTGATGACGGTGCCAAGCGCATCGTGATGACGCCTGGCGTGCTGCTCGCCGCCACCCATGCCAAGAACGACATGCCGAGCGAGTTGCTGGCGCTGCAGCAAGCGCATCCGGGTATCGAATTCCATTACGGCGCGGCGATGGATTTGCACCCCAAGCTGCTGGCCTTGTGCCAGGAACGCATCATCGCGGCCGAGGCCGGCGCGGGTAAGACAGTTGCTCGCAGCGACACCTGTCTGGTGGTGGTCGGGCGCGGCACCACCGACCCGGATGCCAACTCCGAGATTGCCAAGCTCACGCGCATGCTGGAAGAAGGCATGGGCTTTGGCGCGTCCTTTGTTTGCTATGCCGGCACGGCCCGGCCGCTGGTTGCCGACGGGCTGAAGGCCGCGGCCGTGCTGGGCTACCCGCGCATCGTCGTGCTGCCCTATTTCCTGTTCGACGGCGTACTGGTCAAGCGTATCTGCGCTGCGGCGGCCGATCTGGCCGAACGCCATCCCGACATCGACGTACTGCCGGCCGACCATCTCGGCGTGCACCCGCACGTGGCCGATGTGTTTCTGGAACGGGCCCGCGAGGGCGTGGAAGGCCGCGCCACCATGAATTGCGCGCTGTGCAAATACCGGGTGCAGATTGTTGGTTTCGAGGAGCAAGTCGGCACGCCGCAACAAGGCCATCACGGCCTCGTGCGCGGTTTGCTGGGCCGAAGCGATGCAGTACCGACATCAACCGCGCCCGCAAAACCAGCTTGGCCAGCGTACGAGCCACACCCGATCGAAGCCGAAAGCATGCGCATCATCGATGCCGGGCGCGATTGGTCCGCCGTGCCGGCCGATCACCAGATCGTGCTCAAGCGGCTGGTGCACACCAGTGGCGACTTCGACATCGTCGACGACCTGTATTTCTCGCCCGGCGCGGTCGACACCGGCCTGCGCGCCCTGCTGCGCTGCCGCCGTATCGTCACTGACGTGACCATGGTGCAAACCGGCCTGAAACGCGCCGTGCTCGACCAGTTGGGCGTGGAGACGTGGTGCGGCGTGCATGACCGCGAAACGCATTTGCTGGCTACTGCGCATGGCATCACCCGTTCCGCCGCTGGCATCCGCCGCGCATGGGAGAAGTTCGGCAACGACGTGGTGGTGGCAATTGGCGATGCGCCGACGGCCATCATGGAAGTGGTCCGGCTGGTGCGCGAGCACGGCTGGCGGCCACAGCTGGTAGTCGGACTGCCGGTCGGCTTCGTAGGCACCCGCGAATGCAAGGAAGAACTGCAGCGACTGCTGCAAGTACCGCGCATCACCAATCGCGGCACACGCGGCGGCTCGCCTTGGGCGGCCTCGGCGATCAACGCGCTGATGATTGCCGCCATCGATCATGTCCATCAGCAACAGCAACCCTAGCCGCCATGAGCCAACCGGCACGCAGCCCCTTCGACCTCGTTACGCCAGCCCCCAATGGCCTGCGGCGCGGTTACACCACGGGCAGTTGCGCCACGGCGGCGGTGAAGGCGGCGTTGTTGCAGTTATTGCAGGGCGAGACGGTCAGCGAGGTGAACATCAGCCTGCCCGACCCCGAGTACTACCTCACCGTGCCGGTGCATAAGGTGGCGCGGCTGGGCGAGCACGCGGTTCGTGCCGAAGTGATCAAGTTCGCCGGCGACGACCCGGACAACACCGATGGCGCGACGATCTTCGCCGAGGTGTCGGTCAACGGCTTGGGCGAGCTGCGTTTCATTGCCGGCGCAGGCGTCGGCACCGTCACCCAACCCGGCATCCGCGTGCCGGTGGGCGAGCCGGCGATCAACCCCACGCCCCGGCAGATGATGCGCATGGCGGTGGAGGAAGTATTGGAGGGCGCGCTCGACCCCGGCTTTGATCTGGTGATCGGCTGTGAAAACGGCGCGGAAATCGCCAAGAAGACCTTCAACCCGCGCCTGGGGATTCTGGGCGGCATCTCGATCCTGGGCACCAGCGGCATCGTGCAACCGATGTCCTTGTCGGCGTGGATCGCGTCGATCGAGGTGTATATCCGCGTGGCGCTGGGCGAGCGGCCGGATGCCATTGCCTTCACGCCGGGCAAGATCGGCAGCGTCTATGCGCGGGAGGTGCTGCACATGCAAAACAAACAGGTGGTGCAGATCGCCAACTTCGTCGGCGCATCGCTCGACCACACGCAGCTGGTGCTGCAAGAAGAACAACTCCCGCTCGGCGCCCTGTGGGTGCTGGGCCATCCGGGCAAGATCGCCAAGGTGCTGGACGGCGTGTGGGACACCCACTCCGGCAAGAGCGGCATGGCAATGGGCACCGTGGCCGCCGTCGCTGCCGACTGTGGCTTTGCCCCGGATACCGTACAAGACATCGCAAAGGCCAATACCGTGGAAAACGTGATTCAAATCCTGCAACCGCACCCCGCTGCGCAGGCGTTCTGGACCGAGGTGGAGCAGCGTACTGCGCGACTGATGCATGCCCGCGTGCCGGCTGCGCAACGGGTGGAAGTGCGGCTGTTTGCCATGAATGGGACGGCGATTGGAGAAGCGGCATAAACCGCCCTCACCCCCAGCCCCTCTCCCGTAAAACGGGCGAGGGGAGCACGACGCACACCACTGCCAGAGCTCCCCTCGCCCGTTTTACGGGAGAGGGGCTGGGGGTGAGGGCAACTGGTGCCTGGCATGAGTAGGGCTACAAAGCCCAACACTGCCCGAACGTGAAAACCCTGTTGGGCTTTACAGCCCAACCTACCCATTACCGAACCAACGACTCGTTAAAAAAATGACAACACTCGGCAAGTTCTACGGCATCGGCGTCGGTCCCGGCCCGGCCGGCCTGATCCCGGTGGCCGCGCTGGCCGCCTTGCAGCAGGCAGACCTGATCTACCTGCCACGTGCCCGTTCCAGCGAGGTTTCGGTTGCACGCCAGTGCCTCGCCGGCCTCGCCATTCCGGATGAGAAGTTCCGCGAAGTCGAGTTCAACATGGACCCGGATCGCAGCGTGCTCGGCGAGCACTACGCCCAGCTGGCGCAAGATGTCGCCAGCCCCTTGCGCCAAGGCAAGAATGTCGCCTACCTCACCATCGGCGATTCGATGACCTACTCCACCTACGGCTATCTGCTAGCCGCCTTGGTAGAGATCGAGCCGACGCTGGAGCACCACACCTTCCCCGGCGTCACCAGCTTTGCCGCCACTGCCTCGGCGCTGTCATGGCCATTGGGCGAAGGCAAGGAACGCATCTTGATCCTGCCCTGCCCGGACGATCCTTCTGCCTTGCGTGCAGATATCGAAAGCCACGACATCGTGGTGCTGATGAAGATCGGTGCGCGCCTGCCAATGGTGCTGCAACTGTTGCACGGCATGGGCATCGCTCAACACTGCGCCTTCGCCCGCCGCATCGGCCTGCCCGGCGAAGTGCTGTGTGATGACGTCAGCACGCTGAACGCCGATGAAGCCAGCGGCTACCTCGCCACGATGTTGATCCGCCGTACCGCCAGAGAGAAACGCCACGCATGAAAGTCTATTTCATCGGTGCCGGCCCCGGTGCCGCCGACCTGATCACCCTGCGCGGCAGCCGTTTGCTCGGTAGCGCGCCAATGGTGCTGTACGCCGGCTCGCTGGTGCCCACCGAAATGCTGCAGCACTGCCGCGCCGATGCGGAGATCCTCGACACCGCCACGCTGTCGCTCGACGAACAAGAAGCCTGCTACCGCCGCGCCCAAGCTGAAGACAAGGACGTGGCGCGCCTGCATTCGGGTGATCCGGCTATTTACGGTGCTACCGCCGAACAGATGCGGCGGCTGGAAGCACTCGGCATCGAGTACGAGATCGTGCCGGGCGTATCTTCGTTCACTGCAGCTGCAGCAGCGCTGGGCAGCGAGTTGACCCGCCCGGCGGTATCGCAATCGATCATTCTCACCCGCGTCTCCGGCCGTGCGTCGGCCGTGCCGGAGCTGGAATCGATCGCCCGCTTCGCCGAACACCAGGCGACCATGTGCATCTTCCTGTCCGGCCAGCGGCTCAAGCAGACCGTAGCCGACCTGTTGCTGCACTACTCGCCGGCAACGCCAGTCGCCTTGGTGCATCGCGCCAGCTGGGCCGACCAGCGTATCCACCGCAGCACGCTCGGCACGCTGCAAGCGGAGATGAAAAGCAGCAAAGTGAAGCAGAAGGACTGGCTGCTGACCACGCTCTTGCTGGTCGGGCCGGCCTTGTCATCAGAAGTGGGCGTCGAATCCAGTCTGTACGCCGCCGGCTTCACGCATATTTTTCGCGACGGTACGGATCGCAAGAAACCCCGCGCCAGCAAGGCAAAGTCCACCGCAAAGGATGTCGCGTGAAACCCACCGCCCTCTGGCTAGTGCGCCCGGATGCGCTGCCACTCGGGGAAAGGCTGGCGGCGGCGCTGGATGCCGACCTGCTGCAACCTTGGCTCAACCCGCACGAACCGCCCCGCGAGCAGTTCCGCCGCCAGTTCCATCGGCGCCGTCATTGGGTGCTGGTGATGGCAAGCGGCATTGCCGTGCGTTATCTGGACGGCCTGCCCGCCGACAAGCACACCGACCCCGGCGTAGTGGTGCTGGACGAAGCGGCCCGCTTTGCCATTCCGCTGCTGTCGGGTCACGAAGGCGGCGCGAATGCGCTGGCTTATCACGTCGCTCGCCTGACCGGCGCGACCCCTGCTGTGACCACCGCGACCGAAGCCCTCAAGCCGTTGACGCTGGGCATCGGCTGCCGGCGCGGCAAGTCGGCGGACGATATCGCGCAAGCAGTCGAGGCGGCGTTGGCTGGCCGGCCGCTGAGCGATGTGCGCGAGGTGGCAACCATCGACCTCAAGGCTGATGAAGCTGGTCTGCTGGCCTTTTGCGAACGCCACGGGCTGCCTTTGCGGGTGATCGCTCGTGGCGATGTGGCAGCGCGCGGCTGGGTGGGTCAGCCGTCGGCCTGGGTACAGGAGAACGTTGGCGTGGATGGGGTCTGCGAGCCGTGCGCGCTGATCGCCAGCCCGCGTGGGCGATTGCTTGTGCCGAAGATGGCGCTGAATGGGGTGACGGTGGCGATTGTTGAGGACAACCTCGCCGATATTCCCCCCTTTTTTGTGCCGTGCGAATCTTTTGATTCGTTCAGGCATAGGGGCTAGGGGGGATTTCGACGTCCTTTCAAATAGCCACCGAACTCAAAATTTCCAGAGCCAAACTCCAGCGTCAGCGTACATCTTGAACCGCCTCAGAAATCCCCCCTACCCCCCTTCGGAGAAGGGGGGAACAAAAAATACAACCAACCGCAAACAGGAAACACTGAATTCATGAGCGGCAAACTCTATCTCGTCTCGGTCGGCCCGGGCACCAGCGAACTGATCCCGCCAATGGCGATTCAGGCGCTGGAAGCAAGCGAAGTCATCGTCTCCTACGATCTTTATCTCACCTGGGTGCAACCGTGGATCGCCGGCAAGGACATCCGCACCCTGCCGCTGACGCAGGAACGCGCCCGGGCGCAGTTGGCGATCGAGCAGGCCCGCGCCGGCAAGACCGTGGCGTTGTTATCCAGCGGCGACATCGGCATCTACGCCATGGCGGCGCTGGCGTTTGAGGACATGGCGGAAACGGACACGTACGACGTGCAGCTGATCCCCGGCATCACCTCCGCCAACGCCTGCGCATCGTTGCTTGGCTCGCCCTTGTCGCACGATTTCGCCACGCTGAGCCTGTCCGACTTGCTGTGCCCGTGGGACTGGATCGAAACCCGCGCCAGCCATATCGCGCAGGCCGATCTGGCCGCGGTGTTTTACAACGTGCAGAGCAAACAGCGACAGGAAGGCGTCTACCGCATTCTCGACATCATGTTGCAGCACAAGCGCCCGCAAACGCTGTGCGGCATCGTCCACAACGCCTATCGCGATGGTCAGACGGTGGAGATCGTCACCCTGGCCGAGCTGCGCACACGCCAGTTCAACATGTTGACCACGCTGGTGATCGGCAACCGCTTCACCCGCCGCAAGCGCGGCTGGATGTTCACGCCGCGCGGCTACGGGAATTGGGATGACACGCCGGATACCGTCACGGCTACCGATCTGCCGGCGCATGCAGTCTGGGTGTTTTCGGGCACCAGTGATGGCAACGCCTTGGCGCGTGAGATCGCGGCACAAGGTCGGTCGGTCGTGATCAGCAGCGCCAGTGAATACGGCGGTGAAGTCGCCCAGCTCAATTGCCCCGGCGTCGCTGTGGTGGCGGGGCGATTGGGGATCGAGCGGCGGCGGGAGCTGCTGGCGAACACGCAAGCGCAAGCCATCGTCGATGCCACGCATCCGTACGCGAGCGAGATGTCGAAGCAGTTGATCGCCTTGAGCAATGAGCTGGCGCTGCCTTATCTGCGCTATGAACGTCCCGATGCGCCGAATCCGGCCACCTCACAACCGGCTGAACACTGCGCCACATCGGCACAGGCCGCCGCGCTGGCGATGGCGCGCGGTAAACGCATTTTCCTCGCGACCGGCTCCAAGGAATTGGCGAGCTTCGTGCAGGCGGCGGGTGCGGATCAGCACGAATGGTTCGTGCGACTCGCGCCTGATCCGCAACATCTGCAACGGGCGGTTGACCTCGGCATTCCGCGCTCGCGGCTGTGTGCGATGCAAGGGCCGTTCTCGCAGGCGGCGAATGAGGCGCTCTGGCGCGATTGGGGCATCGATTGCGTCGTGACCAAGCAATCTGGCGACGCAGGTGGGTACGGGGCCAAGGTGGCAGCCGCTGCTGCGTTGGGCATTCCTCTGATCGTGATCGATCGCCCGCAAGTGGATTACCCGGCACTGGCGTATGACTTCGCCGAGGTGCTAGCGGCGTTGCCATTTGTGCACGCGGAGGCATCGCCGGCATGAGTACGCCCCGTCTCCCCGTTACCGTCGTCACCGGCTTCCTCGGTGCGGGCAAGACCACCTTGCTGTCCAACCTGATTCGCGCCAACACGCAGCGCCGGTTGGCGATTCTGGTGAACGAATTCGGCGAAATCTCCATCGACGGCGCATTGCTGCGCGAGCTGGGCCGGGCTGATAGCGTGGAAATCCACGATCTGTCGCAGGGGCTGGTGGCCTATGGCGACGATGCGGATTTCCTGCCACTGATGCAGGCGCTGTGGGCGCGGCGCAGCCTGATCGATCACGTGCTGATCGAAACATCCGGCTTGGCCTTGCCCACGGCGGTGATGGAAAGCCTGCAAAGCGAGGCGTTGGCGCCCTACTTCGTGCTGGACGCCACATTGGCGGTCGTCGATACGCCGCTGTTGCTGGCGGGCGATTTCGATCCGCCACAGCACAGCACAGCGGCCGATTTGCCAACCGCCCGCTTGTTCGAGCAGCAGTTGAGCAATGCTGACATCGTGGTGCTGAACAAGATCCATGCCTTGGATGATGCGGCGCTGCTCGATGCGGAAACGCGTGTGCGCCAGTTAGCGCCGACCATCCGCTTCATCGAGCTGGCCTACAACGCCAAGCTGGATACCCGGCTCACGCTCGGGCTGCATCTGCACGAAGCCGCCAACACCGGCCACCGCCACTACGGCCCGATTGCGGCCATGCCAGGCGCAGCGGCACGGCCATTAGCCAATCAAGGTTTGCTGGATGGGCACAGCCATAGCGGCATCGGCGCACATAGCCACGGCCTTGCCACGCACAAACACTTCCACGAACAAGACCCCGGCTGGCAATCGTTCATGCTGCGCAGCACCGATATCCAGGATGCGGAGCGTTTGCGCAAAGCCATCGCCAGCATCGCCCGCGCCGAACCAATCCTGCGCATCAAGGGCTTCGCCAATGCGGATAGTGGCCGGTTGCTGATTCAGGCGGTGCGCGGCCGGGTGGAAGCGCAGGTTGAGCCAGACGCCCCGCCAGCCAGGCAGGCGCAGCTGGTGTTCATCGGTTACCACCCCAGCCGGCCACGGGTGCTGGAACAGTTGCGGCTGCTGACTGGGACGGATTGGCGGTGAGTCTTAAAACCAAGAAAAAACCGTAAATCTTGAAACACAGAGGGCACAGAGAACACAGAGGTTTCACAGAGAAAGGCAAGGTTTTTGTAGGAGCGAGCTTGCTCGCGATGACGGCATTGAATTCATCACCATTGCCATCGCGAGCAAGCTCGCTCCTACAGGTGTTCTTCTCAATCGGTTTTGATTTTCTCTGTGAAACCTCTGTGTTCTCTGTGCCCTCTGTGGTTCAAGATTTTGTGTTCCGTACTAACCAAGGATCACCCCATGAAAACCGATGAAACATCCCACCAACGCATGACCGAACGGCGCAAGGAAGGCTTTGAGAAGAAAAAAGCCGCCGCCACGCTGGAAAAAGGCCTGCTGATCGTCCACACCGGCACCGGCAAGGGCAAGAGCAGCGCCGCGTTCGGCATGGGCCTGCGCACGGTTGGGCATGGCATGCGACTGGGCGTGGTGCAGTTCATCAAGGGCGCCTTGCACACGGCGGAGCGCGATCTGTTGGGTGGCTTCGACAATTGCGACTTCCACACGATGGGCGACGGCTACACCTGGAATACGCAGGATCGCGAGCGCGATGTCGCCACGGCACGCAAGGGCTGGGATGAAGCACGCCGCATGATCGAGAGCGGCGATTACCAGATGGTGATCCTCGATGAGCTGAACATCGTGCTCAAGTATGACTATCTGCCGCTGGATGAGGTGTTGGCCGTGTTCAAGGCTCGCCCGGCAATGCTGCACATTGTCGTCACTGGCCGTCACGCGCCGGATGCGCTGATAGAAGCGGCTGATCTGGTGACCGAGATGAAGCTGGTCAAGCACCCATACCATGAGCAAGGCATCAAGGCGCAGCAGGGAGTCGAGTTTTGATGTCGGCAGCTGCGCGCCACTGCCCGGCGCTGTTCCTCACTGCGCCCGCCTCGCATCAGGGCAAGACCACGCTGACGGCCGGGCTGGCACGCTATCACCGCGATCAAGGCCGCCGCGTGCGCGTGTTCAAGACCGGGCCGGATTTTCTCGATCCGTACATTCTTGAGCAGGCCAGCGGCCAGCCGGTGTATTCGCTTGATCTATGGATGACGGGCGAGGCCGATTGCCGGCAAAAGCTCCATGACGCGGTCGGGGACGCCGACCTGATCCTGATCGAAGGCAGCATGGGGCTGTTTGACGGCACGCCGTCCAGCGCTGATCTGGCCCAGGCGTTCGGCGTTCCGGTCGTTGCAGTAGTCGATACCACCGGCATGGCGCAGACCTTTGCCGCCATCGCGCACGGGCTGGCGAGCTTTCGGCCCGGCTTGCCGTTTTACGGTGTGCTCGCCAATCGTGTCGCCAGCGCCCGCCATGCCGAGATGCTGACCGCCGCCCTGCCCGACTCCCTGCGTTGCTTGGGCATGGTTTACCGCGACGACGCCATGGCCTTGCCTGAGCGGCATCTGGGCTTGGTGCAGGCACAGGAAATCGATGATCTGGAAATACGCCTGCAAAGCGCAGCGGCGCAAATCGCTCAAACCACGCTGACGAATCTGCCGCCGTCAGTGGCATTCACACCGGCAAGCAGCGTGCCGATTCCGCAGTTGCTGACTGGCGTGCGCATCGCCATTGCCCGCGACCGGGCCTTTTCCTTTATCTATCCGGCCAATCTGGAATTACTGGCCGCGCTGGGCGCAGAGCTGGCGTTTTTCTCTCCGCTGACCGACGCGCATCTGCCCGATGCCGATGCCATCTATCTGCCGGGCGGCTACCCGGAATTGCATCTGGCACAGCTGACGGCCAATCAATCGATGAAAGCCGCGCTGCGCCAGCATGTTGTGCAAGGCAAACCGCTCTACGCCGAATGTGGCGGCATGCTTTATCTACTGGATTCGCTGACCGATGCGCACGGCCAACACGGCGAGATGCTTGGGCTGCTGCCGGGTGACGCCACGCTGCAGCGCAAGCTGGCCGGGCTGGGGCTGCAATCGGCGCAATTGCCGGGTGGCGAACTGCGCGGTCATGCCTTCCACTACTCCAGTATCCAGACGCCGCTGCAGCCGGTCGCACGCGCCCAACGCGCCAGCGGCTCTGCGCCGGGCGAGCCGATTTACCGGCATGGCAGCCTGCTCGCCAGCTATCTGCACTTGTATTTCCCGTCCAATCCCGTTGCCACTGCAGCGTTGTTCCAGCCCAGCACTCTTCCAAGCAATACACCATGAACCGCTTCACCGATCCTGAAATCGCCGCGGTCTACCGCGCCATCCGCGAGCGTCGCGACATGCGCCACTTCCGCCCCGATCCAATCGATCCGGCCCTGTTGGAGCGGCTATTGCACGCGGCGCATCTGGCACCCAGCGTGGGTTATATGCAGCCGTGGCGCTTTATCCGCATCACGAATTCTGAGCTGCGCAATCGCATTCACGCGCTGGTCGATGAGGAACGGCAGCGCACGGCAGAAGCGCTTGGCGTGCGGCAGGCGGAATTCATGCGGCTGAAAGTGGAAGGCATCAAGGACTGTGGCGAGCTGCTGGTCGCATCACTGATGGATGGCCGCGAGCGGCACATCTTCGGCCGGCGTACCTTGCCGGAAATGGACTTGGCCTCGGTCGCTTGTGCGATCCAGAACCTCTGGCTGGTGGCCCGCGCTGAAGGCATCGGCATGGGCTGGGTATCGCTGTTCGATCCAGAACGGCTTGCCGAGTTGTTGCAGCTGCCCGCCGGTGCGAAACCCGTCGCCGTGTTGTGCCTGGGGCACGTCAGCGAGTTTTATGAGAAGCCAATGCTGGAACAGGAAAAATGGGCCACACGCCAACCATTGGAAGAGCTGGTGTTCGAGAACTACTGGCAGGCCGCTGAACCACCGGTTGTGTGATTCACCGGCAAACAAAAAGCCCTGACCAATGTCAGGGCTTTTTGTTGAAACGATCGAGAGTGCGCATGCCGGCATCAACATGATGAGCCATCAATGCAGTAACCCCACGCCGGCCCGATCGATGCCGATTTCGGTCACGGTGCCGGCGTCATCCACGTAGACGTACATGCCCAGCAGGCGGCGGCCTTCGACCTGGATCGATTCGCTCAACTCGGCCAAGTCAGCAGTCTGCAGCCAGCGCATGCCGGTCGATGCGCCTGCCGGCTGACGGATGAGGTGTTCGATGAGTTCGGTGGGGACTCGCAATACATGTTTGCGAACGGCAGCTGATTCGGAAAAACGAAAACGTGGGGTGTATGACATGACCAACTCCATATAGAACGAACGTTCTATATGCTAGTGCAACGTCATTTTGAATGCAAGCACAAGTGCAGCAAGTTTGTTGCGCTGGGGATACGGTTGGCCCTGATCCCTTATGTAGCAAGGCTTGGCACACGAATTCCGATCTGGACTCCAATTGAAAATGGGGCGGTTGATTCAACCGCCCCACGCCAAAGCACTGCTTTTTTCTACACCGGCACGCGATCAAACGTGCTGATCGGTAGAAGGCTTTTCCCACAAGTTGATGCCGCTTTCGACTGCGTACTTGTCGATCTCGGCCAGTTCCTCGGTACTGAAGTTGAGGTTTTGCAGCGCGGCGACATTCTCGCGAATCTGTTCGGCACTGCTGGCGCCGATCAGCGTAGTGGTCACTTCCGGATTGCGCAGCACCCAAGCCAGCGCCATCTGCGCCAGACTCTGGCCACGCCGCTTGGCGATGTCGTTCAGGGCACGCACGCGGGCGATGGTGCTTTCGTTGAGGTGGTCACGCTGCAGCGAGCCACCGCCCGGCTGGTTGACCCGTGCGCTGTCAGGGATGCCGCCGAGGTATTTGTCCGACAGGATGCCTTGGGCGAGTGCCGTGAAGGTAATGCAGCCGATGCCTTGCTGCCCCAGCGTGCCGAGCAGCTCGCCTTCTACCCAACGATTCAGCATGTTGTACGACGGCTGGTGAATCAGCAGCGGCACTTTCCATTCCCGCAGCAGCGCGGCCATTTCCAGCGTCTTGCCGGGCGAATACGACGAAATGCCCACGTACAGCGCCTTGCCTTGCTGCACAGCGGTTGCCAGTGCGCCGGCGGTTTCTTCCAGCGGGGTATCCGGGTCGAATCGGTGCGAATAGAAGATATCTACGTAATCGAGGCCCAGGCGCTGCAGGCTTTGATCCAGACTCGCCAGCACGTACTTGCGCGAACCGCCACCCTGCCCGTACGGGCCTGGCCACATGTCCCAGCCGGCCTTGGTCGAGATGATCAGCTCATCGCGATATGGCTTGAAGTCTTCGCGCAGGATGCGGCCGAAATTGGTTTCCGCACTGCCGAACGGCACACCGTAGTTGTTGGCGAGGTCGAAATGCGTAATGCCGAGGTCGAACGCGGTGTGCAGCATTTCACGCTGACGGGCGACCGGCACGGTATCGCCAAAGTTATGCCACAGACCCAGCGACAAAGCCGGCAACTGCAGGCCACTCTTGCCGCAGAAGCGGTAAACCATATCAGCGTAACGGGATGGGGAGGCGACATAGCTCATGAGCTAATCCTTGTGTTCAGATGGGTATCTTGGCGGTAAGGCGCCGCGTTCGATATTTGAAGCCGCCCAATTAGCTAACAACGGGCGACGTGGAATTCAGTCCGCGCCTATTTGGCTCTAACAGGCTGGACACAGAGAATACGGCGTTTTGCCGCCGTTATGAATGGCTGGCCAGCGACAATCGCTCACAAATATAGAGGTGCCCCATGAAATTGAAATCCATCATTCTGCTGATCGCACTTGCATCCGGTTTTGCGGCAGCCACCGACGCCCCGCATGCCGCGCACTGGACTTACTCCGGTGAAGAAGGCCCCGCGCATTGGGGCGCAATCAGCAAAGATTTCCACACCTGCGAAGCGGGCCGCGCCGAATCGCCAATCAATATCTTCAAAGCGAAGAAGGCACCCGACTCCTTCTCACGCATCCAGTTTCATTACGCCGCAATGCCACTCGATCTGCTGAATACCGGCCACGCCATGCAATTCGTTGCCGAGCCGGGCAAGGACAGCGTGACCTTGGGCGATACCAGCTACCAACTGGTGCAATTCCATTTCCATTCGCCGGGCGAAGAGCGCTTTGCCGGCAAGGCCAGCCCGCTGGATGTGCATCTGGTGCACGCCGATGCCAACGGCAAGATGCTCGTCGTCGCCGTGCAATTCAAAGTGGGTAAACAAGCCAATCCAGCGCTGCAAACACTGTTGGCGCACATGCCGGCCAAGGTAAATGAACATACCCATATCGATGACATCCTGGTCGACCCGAGCGGACTGCTACCGGAACAACGCGGCTATTACACCTACTCCGGCTCGTTGACCACGCCGCCTTGCAGCGAAGGCGTGACCTGGATCGAACTCAAGCAGCCGGTCAGCATCAGCAAGGCGCAGCTGCAGGCCATGCGCAAGTTCTACTACCACAATCAACGCCCGGTGCAGCCGTTGAACGGGCGTGAGATCATCGAGGTGGATTAATCCCACGAGCATACAAGCATGGACACACCACTCAACCCGTACGCCCCGACGCAAACCGATCTGGAAGAATCCGCCGATGGTGAATTGACGCTGGCCAGCCGAGGAAACCGGTTCGCCGCAGCGCTCATCGATGGACTCATCGGCTTCGCGCTGGTCGCCCCGTATTTCTGGTTTGCGGGCATCTGGGCCGCCGCCGCGCAAGGCCAGCAACCGCCGTTCTCACAGCTCTTGCTGATCGGCGCATTTGGGTTTGTCGGCTTCGTGCTCGTGCACGGCTATTTGCTGAACCGCTATGGCCAGACCGTTGGCAAGCGCGTGCTGAAGATCAAGATCGTCACACTGGATGGTGAGAAGCCCGAATTCCTGCCGTTGATCGCCAAACGCTATCTGATCATCCACCTGTGCGGCTTGATTCCGTTTGTGGGCAAGCTCGCATCGCTGATCGACGTGATGTTCATCTTCCGCGGCAACCGCCGCTGCCTGCATGACCTGATTGCGGGCACGATTGTTGTCAACGCATCCCGGTGATCTGACACACACCAACCAGCAATGAAAAAGGGCCGCAATGTTTGCGGCCCTTTTCAGTTCTCACGTCGGCATCAAAATCAGGTCTTTGGCAGCGTTACACCCACTTGCCCCTGATACTTGCCACCGCGATCGCGGTAGCTGGTTTCACAGATATCGTCGGCATCTGCCTCTAAAAACAACACTTGCGCCACACCTTCGTTGGCATAGATTTTCGCTGGCAGCGGCGTGGTGTTGGAAAATTCCAACGTCACGTAGCCTTCCCATTCCGGCTCGAACGGCGTCACGTTCACGATGATGCCGCAGCGGGCGTAGGTCGATTTGCCCAGGCAAACGGTCAGCACATTGCGGGGGATGCGGAAGTATTCGACGGTGCGGGCCAAGGCGAACGAATTCGGCGGAATGATGCAGTAACCCTTGCCAGACACGTCGACAAAGCTGTTTTCGTCGAAGTTTTTCGGGTCAACGATGGTGGAATTGAGGTTGGTGAAGACCTTGAATTCATCCGCACAACGGATATCGTAGCCGTAGCTCGATGTGCCATAGGAGACGATCTTCTGGTCATTCACATAGCGCACCTGCCCTGGCTCGAACGGCTCGATCATCTGCTGTTCTTCCGCCATGCGGCGAATCCACCGGTCGCTCTTGATACTCATCGTTGTCACACCATTTTCAAAATTTGCTGCGTATTGTAACTGCGCCTTGCCGAGAGCGGCACATTTGCCGAGAATCAACTCAAGAGCGACTCACAAAACCCGCTGGACGTTGTTGTGCTCACTTGCCGTACAGTGAGTACTGTCTGCGTTTCGCACGCCTAGCCCAGCGGGTTTTGTGAGTCGCTCTACGGGGCGCTCATTTTGGGAGTAACAACAAGCAATGCTCAACCAACCCTGCCCGGCTGTCGTTCTGCCGATGACCAGTGGTCAAACGTTCGATCCCTCGCAACTGAAAGGTCAGGCTTTCATTCTCTACTTCTACCCCAAGGACAACACGCCGGGCTGCACCACCGAAGGCAACGACTTCCGCATCAAGCATGCCGAGTTCGATGCCGCCGGGGTCAAGGTCTTTGGCGTGAGTCGCGACAGCGTGAAATCGCACGAGGGGTTCAAGGAAAAGCAGTGTTTCCCGTTCGAGTTGATCAGTGATCCGGATGAAACGCTGTGCGCGGCCTTCGGCGTGATGAAGATGAAGAACATGTATGGCAAACAGGTGCGCGGCGTAGAGCGCAGCACTTTCGTCATTGATAAGGAGGGCAAGATCGTGAAGGAGTGGCGCGGCGTGAAGGTGCCGGGCCATGTCGATGCCGTCCTGAGTTTCGTGCAGACACTGAAATAGCAAAAAGCGGCCATGTGCCGCTTTTTTCGTATTCGATGCATTGGTTGATCCGCACAACAGACCAACCCGCGCATCGAGGTTATCCCGCCCACACAACAAGGAGAGTCCACCATGGCCGCCCGCAAATCTTCCCGCAAGGAAAGCAAACTGTTTGTGCTGGATACCAACGTGCTGATGCACGACCCGACCTCGATTTTCCGCTTCGAGGAACACGATCTCTTCCTGCCGATGATGACGCTGGAAGAACTCGACAACAACAAGAAGGGCATGAGCGAAGTCGCCCGCAACGCCCGCCAGACCAGCCGCTTCATCGAAGAGCTGATCTCCGGCCGCGAGCTTGATCTGTACGAAGGCGTAGCGCTGGAAGAAGCCAGCAAGGGCCAGGCCACCGGCCGGCTGTTCCTGCAGACCGAGGCGATCACCAGCGTCTTGCCGTCGCAGCTGCCGATGGGCAAGGCGGATAACCAGATCCTCGGCGTGGTGCACCACCTGCAGCAGATGCAGCCCAAGCGCGCCGTCGTGCTCGTCTCCAAAGACATCAACATGCGCATCAAGGCGCGGGCGATGGGCTTGGCGGCGGAGGACTACTTCAACGACAAGGTGCTGGAAGACACCGACCTCCTCTACACCGGCATCCGCGAAATCGACCTGGCGTTCTGGGAGAAGAACGGCAAGGACATGCAAAGCTGGCAGGAAGGCGGCAAGAGCTACTGGCGCCTCAAAGGCCCGGAATGCCCTGAGCTGCATACCAACCAGATGCTGTTTCAGGCTGGCGAGCCGTTTGCGGCGCGGGTGGTCAGTGTCGAAGGCAAGACCGCCACGTTTGAAAGCCTCAAGGACTACAGCCACCAGAAGAACGCCATCTGGGGCGTAACGGCGCGCAACCGCGAGCAAAACTTCGCCCTCAACCTGCTGATGAACCCGGATATCGACTTCGTCTCGCTGCTCGGTCAGGCCGGCACCGGCAAAACGCTGCTCACCCTCGCGGCGGGCCTTGCGCAAACGCTGGAATCGAAGATCTACACCGAGATCATCATGACCCGCGTTACCGTGCCGGTGGGCGAAGACATCGGCTTTCTGCCCGGCACTGAGGAAGAAAAGATGCAGCCGTGGATGGGGGCGCTGGAAGACAACCTGGACGTGCTCAACCAATCCGATGCCGAAGCCGGCGACTGGGGCCGCGCCGCCACGCGTGACCTGATCCGCTCCCGCATCAAGGTGAAATCGCTCAACTTCATGCGCGGCCGCACCTTCCTGAGCAAGTTCCTGATCATCGACGAGGCACAGAACCTGACGCCGAAGCAGATGAAGACTCTCATCACCCGTGCCGGCCCCGGCACCAAGGTGGTGTGTCTGGGCAACATCAGCCAGATCGATACACCCTACCTCACCGAAGGCTCATCCGGCCTGACGTTCGTGGTGGACCGCTTCAAGGGTTGGGAGCATGGTGGGCACGTCACCTTGCAACGCGGCGAGCGCTCGCGCCTGGCGGATCACGCGGCGGAAGTGCTGTAGTCGGGATATTTGCACAACGATCAATGGCCACGGTTTTCAAGGCCGTGGCCATTTTCTGCGCCAACCTGCTCACAACTCGTCCGGCCGTCAGCCCGCCTTCCGAAACGTCAAATTAACCCGATATTCGCCTATCGCCGGATGTATTCCCGCTTTCAACGCCAATACCCCGTGATAACGCAATCGCGCCGGGCCGCCCCAGACCACCACGTCACCGTGGGCGAGCGGCACCCTCGCCGCCTTGTCATCGCGGCGTGATCCGCCAAATAGAAAAACCGCAGGCAGCCCCAACGACACCGAGACGATCGGCGCGGTGTAATCGCGCTCGTTCTTGTCCTGATGTAACGACAGCCGCGCACCCGGCTCGTAGCGATTGATCAGACAGGCATCCGGGGTGAAATCCGCAAAGCCGGCGCTTGCAGCCGCATCGCGGGCGAGCCGCAGAAAAACATCCGGCATGGCGGGCCAAGGCTGGCCGCTTTCCGGATCGAGCCGGTCGTAGCGGTAACCAGTTGGGTCGCTGGCCCAGCCCAATGCGCCGCAATTGGTCATCGCGACGGACATGCGAAAACCACCCGGCGTGATCATGTGGCGGAACGGGGCTGCCGAGGTAACACCATTCACCGCGGCAAGCAGCGCCGTTGCAACGGGAACGGCAAAACCACGCAGCACCACCGCGCCCGGCCCCAGCTCCTCGCGCCAGTTCGGCACGTCGTCGCCGAAAAGATCCGCCGTCATTCAGTACACCTCACAACGCATCATGAAAAATGATGCCGACCGTATGCCGTTGCCCCGAACGCAAGCGGCTCACGCCATGCCGCATATTGACGCGATACACCCCGCGTGTGCCTTGCACCGGCCGGTGGTGAACCGCGAACACCACAGCATCGCCCTGCTTAAGTGGCACGACCTCCGGTCGCGATTGCATGCGCGGCCGTTGTTCGGTCAGCACGAACTCGCCACCGGTAAAGTCCCGGCCCGGTTCAGATAACAAAATGGCGAGCTGAAGCGGGAAAACATGCTCGCCGTACAAATCCTGATGCAGGCAGTTGTAGTCATCCGGCCCATATTGCAGCAATAGCGGTGTTGGCCGGCACTGGCCGGCATCGTGACAGCGGGCAATGAAATCGGCGTGTTGCTCCGGGTAGCGGCTATCAATCCCCATCGCCGCGTTCCAGTGGTTGGCAATCGGTACGAGATGCGGATAGACCGAGGTGCGCAGCCCGGCGATGAGGTCCGGCAAGGGGTAACTGAAGTATTTGTACTCGCCGCGACCAAAACCATGCCGGCCCATCACCACCCGGCTACGGAACAGGGCATCTTGTGAATACAAGCCGGCCAGCGCCGTGCATTCGGTTGGGGTGATCAGGCTTTCGATGACAGCGCAGCCTTGCGCATCGAGATCAGCAGCGATCCGCAGCCAATCAAGCATCGCCACGCGATCGGTGGCGTCTTGCGCAGCGGGGCCTGCCAGTGTTGTGTTGATTGCTGCATTCGTAGGTGCATTCATGCCTTCGCTCCATCACATCGGTGCGTCTGAGTGTATTCGTAGGCCCAAACCGCAGCACTCCGGTGCTTGCTTTCAAATTCGCACAGCCCACCGGCGGTCAGACCGGCGCGGTGCTGAAGTGCATCAATGTGCGACAATCCGGCCTCTTTGCCTGATCTGACCCGCCCCATGCCACCCGCACCGTACAAAAAACTGATTCACGTCTCGACCCTGGAAAACCTGGATACCTGGGCCAAGTACCGTGCCAGCATGTGTCTGGACTGCCAATCCGCCTGTTGCAGCATGCCGGTGGAGGTGAAGCTGTTCGATCTGGTGCGGATGGGCGTGGTCGATGCGTTCGAAGCGGAGCACGAACAGCCCAAGCAGATCGCCAAGCGACTGGAAAAAGCCGGCGTGATCGAGCATTTCAACTTCAAGAACAGCATCTTTACGCTGGCGCAGCGGGCCAGCGGCGAATGCAGCTATCTGGACGAGGAAACGCGCCTGTGCACGATTTATGACGTGCGCCCGAATACCTGTCGCAACCACCCCAAGGTCGGGCCACGACCGGGTTATTGCGCGTACAAGAACAAGAGATAACGCAAACAGCAGCAAAGAAAAACGGGCCGAAAGGCCCGTTTCTCGTTGGAGAATCCACATCGTCAAAACGCGACGTGCAACTCGGTCGATTTACCACCACGCACCATCAATATGCGTTGTTGCGCCTGTTCATCCAGCGCGACAGAAATCCTGTAGCGGCCATCCGGCAATCTGGCGTAGAGGAATGGTCCTTCCGAAACGGTATCAAGTACCGTATCGCCTTTGCTGTTGGCAATCTGGACGTGCAGGCCGGATAGATAAGCGCCGCTCTTTTCGGTGAACAGCATATGCACGTTGTATTGATTGCGCATGGCCTTGAGGGTGGATGCGTCGGAATCCCCCACGCCGCCACTAATGAAGGTAGATGGGGCCGCCGAAACATCCCTTTCGGCGAAGACCGGTGATGTGGCGAGCATCAGTACCGCAGCGCCATGAATCAGTTGTTTGTAGATCGTTTTCATGTGGACCTCCTTTCCCGGTCAGGACTGACAGGGATACAGGTTCGAGGCCGGGTGCAGGCAACAGGTTCAGCCAATATTCACGCCAGGCAATGACCAAAGGTCATGTTTTGGGCTGGCGCCTGGTATTGCGCCTGCTATGACAGCCATTCACGGGCCTTGCAGAGGAAGCGGGCAAAATACCTTAAGAACGAACTATCGGATGAAGGGTCAGCCAAAGCCTGCCATTCAGCAAAGAAAACCAAGGAACAATCATGCGCATGCCCTGGAAAATCACCGCCGCAATCCTGTTTTGCGCACTCTACGGCGTCGACACGCAGGCTGCTGAAATTGCCTTCTCATCCCGGCAGGATTTCACCGCCATCAATCTGCAACTCAAGAATCAACATAACCCCGGTGCCATTACGCTAAATGTCGAGCTCTCCCCGGCTGCACAGGCACGCTTGGCCAGCGCATCACGCGAGGCGCTACACCAGAATCTGACGCTGATCATCGACGGTAAAAAGGTCAGCACGCCCAAGGTACAAGCCGTGCTGGATACCAGGCAACTGCAGATTTCGCTCTCAAGGGAAACGACGCAAGACTTGCTGCCGAGCCTGCTGCCCCGCTGAGTCAACCACCGATACAGCTTTATCCGCAAGCAGCAGGTCAGGCCAAATTCAGGCAAAATCCGGCATCTTTTCGCATATCCATTCCGCCCCGATGCCCGCCAACCGACTACTCCTGTGCTTCATCCTGCTCCCCCTTGTTTTCGCCGCTTGCGGCAAAGCCCCTCCGTCATCAGCCACGCTGGAACGTAACGCGCTGATGCAAGTTGTTTTCCCGGCCTGGCAAGACGGCAAACGCAATGTGGCGCTGGCAGTGGCGGATGATTCGGATCAGAAAGCCAGTGCCACCGCAGCCAGCCAACCCGCCACGGCACAACGCTGGTTCACGCTCGATCCCGATCAGGTAGTGCGGTTGGCCGAAGACCGGGCAGTGCTGATCACGACTGGATCAGAAGTCGACGAGCATGGCGCATCGCTGGCCGGGCACCCCTCGCCCGGCCTGATCAGCGCGTACTGGTTCAAACGCGATGGCGAACGCTGGATTGCCGACGGCAGCCAGAACGAAGTGGACTGGATCGGCTTCAGCGGCACGCCCGGCAAAACCCAAGTGGTGAAGCTCTCGGCCAACCGTTTTGCCCTGAGCGCGGAGCCAAGCAGCTGCTGGCAGGGCTATTGCGGTACATGGTTCGCGCTGTACGAGCTTGGCGCGCACAAGGTCACACCCTTGCTCAAAGAGGAAGCACTGGCCTCTGACAACATCAACGCAATGTCAGTCGACTGCGAACCCGTGCTGAAGCGACCGGCTGGCAGCGTAGACCAACACGAAGAGGAAGATGCCACGCGGCACGAGTGCTATTCCGTCACGGGGCAATGGCATATTCAGGCCGGAAAATCAGGCAAGGATCAGCCGGGTGATCTGGTCATCGATTTCCTGTCTCGCACCGAGCACCTCAAGACACTGAAAGCGGCCGAGGAAGATGAAGACGGTAACGTCACCAGCCAGGCGCTGGTTGCATCGACAATAGAGCACAGCAAACAACGCGCGCTCTATCGCTACCAGAACGGCAGCTACAAGCGTGTGAGTGGCACCAATCCAGTACCATCATTCTGATATTCACCTGCCCACCCATCACCGTACGAGCCGCAGCATGCGCCAAGAAGACATCCTCTCCGTCACCCGCCAATGGCTCGAAAAAGCCGTGATCGGCCTCAACCTCTGCCCGTTCGCCAAATCGGTGTATGTGAAGAATCAGGTGCGCATTGTGGTGAGCGAAGCCAGGCACCTCGATGGCTTCCTTGAAGACCTCGACCGCGAGCTGGATTTACTGGCCGCCACCGACCCGGCCGAAATCGACACCACATTGCTGATCCACCCGAGCCTGTTCGACGATTTCCTCATTTTCAACGACGTCACCGGCATCGCCGAAGAAGCCGTGGCCGAGCATGAGCTGGAAGGCGTGATCCAGGTCGCGAGCTTTCATCCCCAGTTCCAGTTCGACGGCACCGAGCCGGACGACATCAGCAACTACACCAACCGCTCGCCCTACCCCACGCTGCACCTGCTGCGCGAAGCCAGCATCGCCCGCGCAGTCGAAGCGTTTCCGGATGCCTCGGCAATCTTCGAGCGCAATATCGAGACGCTGCAAAAGCTGGGCTTGGCCGGCTGGCAGGCGTTGGGGCTCTCCAAACCGCTGTAGCACAAGCTCCCCGTAGCCCGCACGGCTTGGCCGGCCGGGGTGGCTCGATCCAATGGCGGTCCCGGCCGGCCAAGCCGGCCGGGGTACATGCTTCACGCCCATTACAGGCATAACCCGATCCCAGGGCCAGCCAACAAAGCCGTTCATCAGCAAAAAATCGAACCCAATAGCCATCCAGCCGGAAATGCGGCCGATGTGCGGCACAATTTAGTTGCCTCCCCGTTCAGCGGCTCCCCGCATGAATTCCAGCAAACTGACCTTCCTCCAGGCGAGCGCGCAACGCCTGTTGCGTGCATGGGCCGATGCCAGCTGGCTTGCCATCTCCGCCGGGCTCGTGCTGCTGTTGATCATCAGCGCGCTGGTCCTGATGCCGTTCAGCTCGCAAGAACGTGCGCTGCTGGCGGATTGGCGCGAGGTGATCACGGCACGTGCGGGCGGGCTCAATGCCAAACTCAGCCAGGTGGCCTATCAGGTGCGCAGCCAGCGCGAAGCCGCCGAAGCCCTGCTCGATAGTCAACACGCCTTGCCGTCGTCCCCGCTGTTTGCCTACATCCGCGATAGTACGGACGGGAAAAGCTTCAGCCTGGAGGACGTGCCGCCGGATGTGCAAGGCAATCTGATCGGCAACGTGTTCGGCGTCGGCCACATCGCGGAGCTGGATGCCTCGGCCCGGCGCGAATTGAACATGGCGCTGTGGCTGTTTCCACTGCACCGTGCCGCACTCAAGACCAGCCCGGAGCTGACCTGGCTGTATTACGGCTCCGCCCGCAAGATGTTCATCGTGTCGCCCTGGGCTTCGCAGCGAACCATGCTGGATCAGACTGGCGCGCCGGATATGGCCTCCTTGGTCAACAAGGCCGAGCAGATGGAATTCATGCAGCTGGGCACCCCGGCGCTCAACCCCGGCCGCCACGACTACTGGACACCACCGTACGACGACCCTGCCGGCAAGGGCATGATGATCACGCATGGCGCGCCGGTCTACGAAGGCAAGAACTTCCGTGGCGTGATGGCGGCCGACCTGTCGCTCGACTTCCTCAAGCGCTACGTGCAGACCGATCGCCTGCCGGGCGGACGGATCTATATCGTGCGCAACCCGCTGACCAGCAGCGGCAACATCCTCGCCGGCACTTATTACACGCTCACCCGTGGCGGCAAGCCGGAAACACTCGCCAATCACCTGCACTTGCCGGCCCAGGAGATCGAAACCGCCATCGCCAACCCCGGCGAATTCCACAAACTGGGCACCCGCTACATCCTGGCCTTGCCGGTGCGTGAAGCGGACTGGACCTTGGTCTATACACTCCCCCGGCAAGTCGCGCTGCTGGGCGTGCTGGAGCAGATGCGCCCGGCTGCCGGCGTGGTGATCGTGTTGTCACTGCTGCTGGGCTTCACCTTCTACAAACTGCGGCGCAGCACGCTCGCACTACGGGAAATGGCACTGCGCGATGGCCTGACCGGCACGCTGAACCGGCGCGCCATCTTCGATGCGATCAACCGCGAGCGGGCCCGCTACCGGCGCACCGGGCATGCCTATGCGCTGATTCTTGGCGATATCGATTTCTTCAAACAGGTCAATGACTTGCATGGCCACGGCACGGGTGACCAAGTGCTGTGCGGGGTGACGCAGGCATTGCAATCGGGCCTGCGTGGCTCCGACCTGCTGGCCCGTGTGGGTGGGGAAGAGTTCGTCATCCTGCTGCCCGACACCGCGCCGGAAGTCGCCGTGCAAACCGCCGAACGCCTGCGCCACCAGGTGGAAGCCATGTGCGTGCCGGCCGGGGAAAAGAACGTGTGCGTGACGATCAGCCTGGGCATCACTACCCCGCGCGATGCGGACGAACCCGTCGATGCGGTCTACCAGCGCGCCGATATCGCCCTCTATGCCGCCAAGTATTCCGGCCGGAATGCTTGCCACAGCTTCTTTCCGCATCACGAGTGATACCCGCCCTCAAGCGGCTGGCTGTCATCCAAAGTCTTTCAAATGCCGGAAGCATTGCCGTTACACTGGCCGCTTTCCTCGCCACGGAATGCGCATCGAATGATCACGCTCTACACCTTCGGCCCCGGCATGGGCCTGCCAGACCCCAGCCCGTTTGTCCTCAAGGGCCATGTGCTGATGAAAATGTCCGGCCAAGCCTTTCGTACCGATACGCACGGCTTTCGCCAAGCGCCCAAACACAAGCTGCCCTATATCGACGACAACGGCAAAAAGGTGGCGGATTCGACGCTGATCCGTTTTTATCTGGAACAGCAATATGGCATCGATTTCGACAACGGCTATTCCACCGAGCAACGCGCCCAAGCCTGGGCCGTGGAGAAGATGCTCGAAGAGCATCTGTATTTCATCGGTGCGTGGACGCGTTGGATAGACGACGGCAACTTCCAGCGCGGCCCGGCGATATTTTTCGCGAAGATTCCGCAACCGATGCGGGCGCTGATCCAGCGCGTGATTCGCAAGAAAGTCGGCAAGATGCTGTACGCCCAAGGGATCGGCCGCCACAGCGCGACCGAGATCGAAACCTTGGCCAAGCGCGATCTCGATGTGGTCGCCACCCTGCTCGGTGACAAGCCTTATCTGCTTGGAGATACCCCTTGCGGCACCGATGCCACCCTCTACGGCATGCTGGCGGTGTTCCTGAGCCCGGTGATTGAATCGCCCATCCGCACCCATGCCGAAACCAAGCGCAATCTGGTGGATTACGTGGCACGGATGCAGGCCCAGTATTTTCCGGATTTCAAACCGGCCTGAACCATCTGTATTTCGTAGGTTGGTTGAATGAAATGAAGCCCAACATTGACCGCGCACCAGGGGTGTTGGGCTTCGCTACGCTCAACACCAACCTACAACGCCCGTCTATTGATGAGTTGGCGAGCCCGACACTACGCCCGCGAATCCGCCACCCCACGCAAAAAGAACCGCTGCGTGGCCGCAAAACACACCATCACCGGCACGATCGCCAGCACCAGCGCCGCCATGATCAAACTGGTCGACGTCGCGAACGGGCCGGTCAGGTCGTTGAACACGCCCACGCTGATCGGCAACTTCAAGCGCGTATTCATGACCACCGCCGGCCATAGGTAATCGTTCCACGCCGTCACCAGCGTA
The DNA here is from genome assembly GCF_000711875.1 of Andreprevotia chitinilytica DSM 18519. Classification (GTDB taxonomy): domain Bacteria; phylum Pseudomonadota; class Gammaproteobacteria; order Burkholderiales; family Chitinibacteraceae; genus Andreprevotia; species Andreprevotia chitinilytica. Next base: position 432,129 of record NZ_JONM01000001.1, on the reverse strand, counting down.
AAGATCGTTAGCGTCGCCACGGCGGGTAGCGACATCGGGATGGCGATATGCCACAACAAACGCCACTCCCCCGCCCCATCGACCCGCGCCGCATCGAGCACCTCCGACGGCAGCTGCTCGAAATGCTGCTTCATCAGGAACACGCCAAACGCGCTGGCGATATTCGGCAGCACCGCGCCAGCATAGGTATCGAGCAAACCCAAGTGCGCACAGGTGAGGAAGTTCGGCACGATGCCGACTTCAGACGGCACCATCAGCGTGGCAATCAGCAGCCCGAACAGCCATTTCCGCCCGACAAACTCCAGCTGCGCAAAAGCAAAACCGGCCGGAATCGCCAACATCAGCGTGGCCGCCACCGTCATGCCGGACATCGCCACCGAATTGCGCAAATAGGTAAAAAACGGCATCACACCGATCACCCGCTTAAACCAATACACGCTCGGGTCATGCGGCAAGAAAGCCCGCGGAAACACCCAGATACCGGAGGGATCTTTCGACATCCCGACCGCCAGCACCCACACAAAGGGAAAGCCCATCAACGCCGCGAAAACGATCAGCCCGGCGTAGCGCGCACCAATGGCGGCGATCCGCTTGACGATGTTGATGGAGAACCCCTTGGCGGCCGCCCCGTCCACGATGATCTCCTGCACGGTAGCGCGCCTCATGTCCCCTTCCCCCAAATGCCGCGCGCGCCGAACACGCGAAACTGCACCGCCGCAATCGCAAAACACAACACCATGACCAGCACCGCCACCGCAGCCGCCAGCCCGAAGCCGTTGCCACCGCCAAAGGCCACGCTGTACATCCACATCAGCATCGTCACGGTATTTTGCGTGCGGTGCGTCAGCACGAGGATTTCCTGAAACGCCTTGAGCGCACCGATGGTCGTCAGCAGCGTGCACAGCAGCACGATGGGTTGCAGCGCCGGCAAGGTCACATGCCGGAAGCGCATCCAGGCTCCCGCGCCATCCAGCTCTGCCGCATCCAGCAGCGCCTTGGGCACCGTCTGCAAACCGGCCAGATACAGCACCATGTAATAGCCGACGTTTTTCCAGGTCGAGAACAACATCGCGGCATACAGCGACAACTTATCCAGCCCGATCCAGTCGACGCCTTCCGGGATGATATGCAGCGTGATCAACAGCCAGCTAAACATCCCGTCGTATTCGAAGACATGCCGCCACACCACCCCCGCCACCGAAATCGCGATCACCACCGGCACGTAATAGATGGCGCGAAACAAGCCAATGCCCACCAGCGGCCGTTGCACCAACAGCGCCAAGCCCAATGCCACCACCTGAATCACCGGCACCACCAGCAAGAACAGCAGCGAATTCCTCAACGCATACGGAAAGGAATCCGACTCGGCCAACGTCACGTAATTGGCAAAGCCATTCCAGACCGCCACATGCTCGGTCACGAAATAGTCATGCAGCGACAACCACATGTTGTAAAGCAATGGCCACAGGCTGAACACCGCGAACGGGATCAGGAACGGGGCGATGAACAGGTAGCCGGTATGACGACCGACACCGGGTTTGGCCATATGAAATCTCCGGGCAAGTCGATTCATTCTAATGGCATGTTTAGCGGTGTTTCGCGGGATTGCGAGGCGTGGACTGCAAAAGCGCAAGAATGGACAAGTCGGCGTGGCGTTAGCCCTGTATCAAATGGCTTGGCCGGCCGCTTGTGGAAAATGCGCAAAATCGGACAAGTCAGCCGATTATTTGTTTGGCATGCTTGATGCCTAGCACTGGAAGGTAGAACTAGAGGATGTTGATGCGACGCAAGATCGCGTATGGCCTGGCCGCTGTTGTGGCGGTGATGCTGGCCGTCTGGTGGGCTTGGGAATGGCTGCCGCCTGCGCCACCCGGCCCAAGTGCCGTGGCTGCTGATGCGCCCAAAGGCCCGCCCAAAGTCCGCACACCGTTCCGCAATTATTGGGGACAGACCCCGCTGGCGGATATGGAACGCCAGGGCACGAAGTATCCACATACCGTTTTCCTCGAAGGCCCCAAGCATCGGCGCTGGGTGGCGCTGACCTTTGACGATGGCCCGAGCGAATACACCAGCTCGCTGCTGGATGTGCTGAAGAAACACGGCGTAAAAGCCACCTTTTTCATGATGGGCACGCAGATGGACTTGCGGCCGTGGGCGGTACAGCGCGCCTGGCGCGAAGGCCACATGCTGGGCAACCACACCTATACGCACCCGCACTTGTCCGAGCTTGATCCGACGTATTTCTGGGACGAAGAGATCGGCAAGACACAGGGCATCTTCAAGCGCATCGTCGGCTTCGAACCCAAGATCATGCGTCCGCCCTATGGCGAGATCAGCGACAGCGAAATCGAAGACCTCGACCGGCGCGGCCTCAAGGTCATTCAGTGGTCGCTGGATACGCAGGATTGGTATCGCAACCGCATGCTGTTCGGCGCGCACAACATCGAACGCGCCACGCAAGAAGCCACGCACGAAGAGGCCATCATTCTGATGCACGACGGCGGTGGCAAGCGTTACAAGACGGTTGAAGCGGTCGACAAGCTGATTCCGTGGCTCAAGGCTGGCGGCTATGAATTCGTGACGGTGGATCAGATGCTGGGGCTGCCCAAGCAACCCCGGCCGGGCTGATTGCAGGGGCCTACACTTCGTCGGGTGGGCCATCGCGCCCCATCTCGGCCGTACATCGATCGGTTAGCGGTACGGATACCTCAATTCATGGATGACATTGATTGGAGATTCACCGATGCAAAAGACCTACAAGGGAAGTTGCCACTGCGGCGAGGTTCGCTTTGAAGCAGATATCGATCTCAGCGCCGGTACCGGCAAATGCAATTGCTCAATGTGCGCCAAATCGCGCAACTGGAGCGTGATCATCAAACCGGAAGCCTTCCGCCTGCTCGCCGGCGAATCGGAGTTGACCGAATACCAGTTCGGCACCTTCAGCGCCCACTACATGTTTTGCAAACACTGCGGCCTGCGGCCGTTCGGGCGTGGCTACATCGAACAAATTGGCGGTGCGTATGTGTCGGTCAATCTGGCCTGTCTGGATGATGTCGATCTGAAGGAGCTGGTCGAGGCACCGATCCACTATGCGGACGGACGCAATAACAACTGGCGTTGTACGCCGGATGAGATTCGGCATCTTTGAGTATTGCCAAGCGGCCGTAACCGATGTTGTCCCCCCCTTTTTGAAGGGGGGCCAGGGGGGATTTCGACACCGCATCAAATTTTCACCGACGCCGAAATCCCCCTCCATCCCCCTTTAAAAAGGGGGAAGTGAAAATCAGGGCTGCGCCCCCGATCCATCATCAACCTGGCAAATTCGCCGCAATGAAATCGACGATGCGTGTCTGCACCGCATCACCTTCCGGCCCGTCGAACAGGTCGACACCGTGCAAACCGGTGGAATACACGTTGATGGCCTTGGGCTCGGCGGCAACGTCTTGCATGTGTTGGGTATCGGCCACGTATTTGTCGTATTTGCTGTTGATGAACAGTTTGGCGGCCTTGGATGCCTTGAGCGCTTCGTCCGGCGCGGTGAGGCTGCCGAATTCGCGCGGGGATGAGATCACCACGTAGGCATCCGGCTTGGCAGCCAGCGCCGCTGGCACGGTGGCAATGCCGCCCATGCTTGCACCGACCAGCGCGAGATGGGTTGCGCCATGACTTCTGGCATAGGCCGCGGCGGCATCGAGATCGCGGCCGATCAGGCCGATTTCCAGTTTGCCGGCGGATGGCGGATAGCCGCGGAAGTTGTAGGTGAGTACGGCGTAGCCCTTGGCAAGCAAGCGCGATACCAGCGGCTGCCAGCTGTCCTGATCGTGGTTGTACTGGTGCGACAAGACAACGACGCTGCTGCCCTTGCCATAGAGCACACCAGATAGCGCAATGCCGTCCTCGCTGGTGAACGACACCTTGTCACCCTTCGGCGCGGGTTGCGGCGCAGGCGTCGGTGCAGCTTCTGCGACTGGTGTCGGCTTGGGTTTGGCGGTTTTGGCCGGCACCGCTGCAGCCGAACAAAGCATGAACGCCGCTAGCACAGCGTGCAGCGAATGGATCGGTGGATGGATTGATTTGCGGGTGAATTGCTTAGGCATGACAGGCTCCGAGGAAGCGCCGACACAAGCGTCGGCTCACGAAGACGGAGGCTAAAGCGGTGATCGGGCGGCGGCTTTGCCCGGTTGCAATTGTTTTGTGCGGAATGGCAAGTGATGGGGGTGCGTGGCGGCAGACAAGCGCCCGTCCTCCCCAATGAAGAATAACGAAAGGAGCCCAGGCATGGATCGCATCGCAGCCCCGCTGTCCTACATCGGTCGCGCTTATTACCCCGGCTACGCCCTACCCATCGCCGTGCATACCGGCGACGGACTGACCCCGATCGATCCAGGCGAACCACGTTACGTCATCGTGTATGTGCAGCGTGGCTCCGGCGTATTGCAGGTCAACGGCAAACCGATGCTGATCACTGCGCCCGCCGCGCTGTTGCTGGACGAAGCCACCCGGCCGACCATCCTGCGCGGCAACAAGCTGCAACTGCGCAGCGCCTGCTTCCACCCCGGCATCATCAACGCCAGCTTCACGCCGGATGCCATCCGCGTCACCCGGTACGAAGGCACCACCATGCACGATGCCTATCTGCTGGAGCCCTTCCTCGATCCAGCGCGCATGGGCCACCCCATGTCGCTCTCCCCGTCCGTGGCGGCGCAGATCGAAACCGCATTCACCCGTGTGCAAGCGGAGGGCGAAACCCAACGCGATGGCAATTGGCCGTGCCGCACCCGCTCCTGGCTGATCGAGTTGCTGTTCCACTTGCGCGTGCTGGCCGATGAGCCCGCCCAGATCACCCTCAACGCTGCCAGCGACAACCGGCTCGACCAAGCGCTGCTGATCGTGCACGAGCGCTACAACACGCTCTTTACCGTCGATGAGCTGGCGCGGCTGTGCGGCTCGAACCGCACCACGCTCAATGACCACTTCCGTCGCCGCACCGGCAGCAGCGTGCGCGAGTACGTGATCGCCCTGCGCATCCAGATGGCCGCCGCGCTGCTGCGCGATACCTTGCTGCCGATCACCGAAGTGATGGGCCGCGTGGGCTATGAGAACCAGAGCAACTTCACCCGAACCTTCCGCGCCACCACCGGCATGACACCCAAAACCTACCGCACGGCGCAGTGCTGGATGCTGAACTCGTAACATCGGTTGAGCGATAGCCATCAATCACATGCCCCCAATCACCAACGGACTCGCCATGCGCCGACTTGCCCTCGCCCTTGCCCCGCTCTGCCTGACCCTGGCGGCCTGCCAGAAAACTCCGTCCCCCGCGTCTGCAGCGGCGGCACCCAAGGCCGAACTGTTCGATGACTTCAGCTACGCCAAGCCCGATGACCTCGCCGCCCACGGCTGGATTGTCCGCACCGAAGCCGGCTGGCCCGGCCCATCTGGCGGCACTTGGGGCAAGGAGCGCATCACGTTTGTCGACGATCCGGCCCAGCCCGGCAACCGCCTGCTGCGGATGAATGCGGAAACGGATGGCAACACCACCAAACAGGCGCAGCTGTGTCACGCCCGCAAATATCTTGCCGGCACGTATGCAGCGCGCGTGCGCTTTACCGATGCCCCTGTCAGCGGGCCAGCGGGCGATAAGGTCGTGGAAACCTTCTACACCATCAGCCCGCTGCTCAAATCGATGGACCCGGATTACAGCGAAATCGACTTTGAATACCTGCCGGCCGGCGGCTGGGGCGTGGCCGGGTCGACGCTGTTCAAGACCAGCTGGGAGACCGCGCAGATCGAGCCCACCTTCATTGCGCGCAACGAACATCACATGGAAAGCGGCTCACAGGCGGGCTGGCATACCTTGGTGGTGCAAGTGGCGAATGATGAGACGGTCTATTTCCTCGATGGCAAGGAAACCGGCCGCCACGGCAAACGCAGCTATCCGCGCGTGCCGATGTCGATCAACTTCAACCTGTGGTTCATCGCTGACGGGATCATGCAAGGCCAACCGCAACGCCGCTGGGAAGAGGACGTGGATTGGGTCTACCACGCGGCCAAGACCGTGCTTTCACCACAGGAAGTGGATGCGCGGATTGCGGCCTTGCGGGAGAGCAAGACCGGGTTTGTGGATACGGTGCCAGCGGCGACACCGGCGCTACCTTCGCTGTGCAATATGTGACTCTTGTAGCGATAAAAGCCGTGCGGCCATTCCCCCCTTCCGCGAAGGGGGGTTAGGGGGGATTTCGACGCAGCATCAAATGTTCCACCGAAGCCGAAATCCCCCTCAGTCCCCCTTCAAAAAGGGGGAGGCTAAAACCTGAACCGCGCCACTCTCAACTGCCCGCTGCCGCACCCGCCCCGCATTCACCGCCACGATCAGCATCAACACCGCCACGCCGCCAAACGCCAGCGGCAACGATGTCGCCCGTGCCAGATAGCCGATCAGCGCCGGGCCAGCGAGCATGCCGGTGTAACCAAGCATGGTCACGGTCGGCAAGGCAGTGCTCGCCGCCACGCCCGGAATGCGGCTGGCAGCGCTGAACAGCACCGGCACCACGTTCGACGCACCCAGGCCGACCAGCACGAAGCCGACCAGACTCAGCAACGTCCAAGGTGCGACCACAATCATCACCATGCCCGACGCCGCCACGAGCCCGCCAAACAACACCACCCGCACCGGGCCGAGCGCATGGGTCACGCGGTCTCCGGTCAGGCGGCCGGTGGTCATCGCTACCGAGAAGGCGGCGTAACCGAAACCGGCGCGGGCCGCGTCTACACCGCGTTCAAAATGCAGGAACACCGCGCCCCAATCCAGAATCGCGCCCTCGGTCAGAAACGCGCAGAAACACAGCATGCCCAGGATCAGCACCATGCCATGTGGCAGGCCAAGCCGGCGTTGACTGCTTGCTGCCTTCTGCGCTGGATGCGGCTGATGCGGCATCAGATAGCGGTATTGCGTCAGTACGATGATCGCCGCGACCACGCCCACACCAACGGCACACACCAGCAACGGCAGCCCAGCCGACAACAAGCCCGCCAACGCCACGCCACCGACCAAGCCCCCCAAGGAAAACAGACCGTGGAAGGACGACATCAACGGTCGGCCGGCTTCGGCTTCCACCTCCACGGCTTGGTGATTCATCGCGACATCGATCACGCCAACGAGACCACCGAACATGAATAGCGCAACACCCAAGGTCAACGCCGATGAGGCCAGCACCAAGGACGGCACCGACAGTACGAGGAGCACGCCGGCAAAACGGATCACCTGGCCGCTACCCAAACGCCGCAGCACCACGCCGGCGAGCGGCATGGCCAGCATCGCACCCATGCCCAGCGCCAGCAGGATGCTGCCCAGCACCGCGTCATCCAGATGCAGTCGCGCTTTGGCGTACGGCACCATCGCTGCCCAGCTGGCGGTCGCGATGCCGATGATCAGGAAGACAAGCCGTGTGGCACGGCAAGCGGGTTGCCAGCGGGCGGCGGTGGGAAGCGTGAGATTTGACATCGTTGACCTATGCGGGTGACTCAAGGCGTTGGCGTTTGAAGTGGGTGGTTTGGAAGGATTCGCGGGACAAATCAGCTGGCTCGCACAATCTCCACCCCGCTGCGCGCCAGATGAGCCAGTTGATTAGCATCGGCATCCGCTTCGACCACGAGGTGCCCGACGTCCTGAATGTCGGCAATCGCAAACGGCGCGCCAGTGCCCAGCTTCTCGTTGGTGGCCACCGCGACAATCGCGCCGCAGCTGGCAACAAGCTGGCGCTTGAACGCGGCGTCTTCTGCGGTGCCAGCGCCCAGGCCAGCCTCGATATCGATGGCACACACACCCAGAAAGCACAGATCCGGCCGCATGCGCTGCACGTCCACCAAAGCCTGCCCACCCAGAATGCCGCCGACCTGATGATCCAGCCGGCCGCCAATCAACACCACTTCGATATCGTCCCGATCCATGAGCGCGACGGCGACGGCGGGCGAGTTGGTTGCAACCGTCAGGCCGATGTCTTCCGGCAGGGCTTTGGCGATTTCGACGTTGGTGGTGCCGGCATCCAGGAACACCAATTGGCCGCCTTGCACGAGGCGCACCGCAGCGAGCGCGAGCTTTTGCTTGCGGCCGATGTTCTCGCGGCTGCGCTCTAGGATCGGCCGGTTGGCTGCAGCCTGGGCAATCGCCCCGCCGTAGACGCGCTGACACACGCCTGCGGCGGCCAGCTCGCGCAGATCGCGGCGGATGGAGTCCTCTGAAATACCGAATTCAGCCGCCAGCTCTGCCGCCAGCACGCGACCATCGCGCACCAGCCGTTCCCGGATCAGCTGCTGGCGATCGGCGGGGAAAGCCGTATTCGCGGTGAACCGCTCCTTGCGTTCCAGACTCATCGACACCTTCTCCAAAACACGCACAACATCGCACAAACATGACAAATCATGCACAAACATGCAGACGAATGTCAACGCGCTCACACAAAAACATCCAAAAAAGCATGAATGCATTTGTGCAGTGCAAGAAATACAAATTGCGGGAATCGGCCTATGTTGCATTAGCCGCGCAATTTGTTTTCAAGCCAGAAAATCAGCTTATTCAAGCTGTTTAAAACGAATTAAAACGCCGACCAAATCGTATGAAACGCGTTTCAATAGTGACGATGAGCGGCCAAAACACACCGCTTGGCGGAAATCCGTTTCAGATAAGGTGAATTTGGCCGCATTGAGTATTCTCGGCAAATTGTTTCGGTTAACTTACATTGACTAAATCGAGACAAATCATAGAGATGGAGTCGCCATGAAGCCGTTTGCGTCGAGCCGTCTGCATCCGGGCTATACAATTCCTTATGACTTGTACGATGAATCAGGCCGGCTGATTTTGAAGGAAGGATTCAAGGTTGAATCAACCAGCTTGTGCGATAAGTTGCTGGATAAGGCGCTATTTTATAAACCCCCCGTTGCCGGCAGCAATAATTCCGCGTTCGATCTCCACCCTTCCCTGCGCGATCCATTCGGTTTTTATGATCAATTGGTGCGCGAATTGGATTCGCTGCTTTCCGGCCATGCGCCAAAAAATGATTTCCGCGCCCAGCTCGAAGGCGTGCGTGATGATCTGATCGCGCTGTGGAAGAACAAGCCGGATGCCGCGCTGGCATCGCTGCTGCATCTGCGTGAATCCGGCTGTTACTCCACCCAGCACGCCGTGCACTGCGCGGTGCTGGTGCTGTGTGCCAATGCCCATCTGGAATTGCCGCAAGAGCACTTCCCGTCGCTCCTTAGCGCCACGCTGACCATGAACATCGGCATGTACAGCCTGCAAAACCGGCTGTTCCAGCAATCTCAACAACTCTCACCCGAACAGCGCCAGCAGGTCGATTCGCACCCATTGGTCAGCGTGCAGGTACTGGAAGATGCCGGCGTGGCCGATCAGGAATGGCTGCGCATCGTGGCGCAGCATCACGAGGAATGGGATGGCAGCGGCTACCCCAACCATCTGGGCAAGGACGGGATCGACCCGCTGGCCCACATCCTGCATATCGCCGACGTGCTCGGTGCCAAGCTGTGGCCACGCGGCTATCGCGAAGCCATGGCGCCCAACAAGGCGCTGGGATTGATTTTTCAGGGCAAGCAGCTGAACCAGCACATCAGCTCCGCCCTGATCAAAGGGCTGGGTGTCTACCCGCCCGGCAGTCTGGTGCGTTTGAAAAATGGCGATGTGTGCCTGGTGACGCGCCGCTCTTTGCAAAAAGCCAACGCGCCCCGCGTGGTTGCGCTGTTCAATCAGCACCGCATGCCGGTCTGGCCGCCACAACCGCGCAATACCGCCGAAGAACAATACGCCATCAGCGAAGTGGTCAGCCCGGAAAAACTCAACCTGCGCCTGCCCGGCATTGCGCGGATTTGGGAATATGCGTGAGGCGCGCAGATTGTGTGTCGGGATTTTGTAGCCCGGACGGCTCAGCCGGCCGGGGCGCGACGGTGACAAGAACACCCCGGCCGCATTCGCGTCCGGGCTACGGTCGATCAAATCTCGGCAAACACCCGCGCAATCAAGGCGTTCTCGTACTTGGCATCCAGCGGAATCGAGACCTTCACGCCGTTGCCGGCAGCGGCAGACACCGATTCACCTTCCTTGCCGTGCATTTCCTTCAGCTCGATCAGCACATTGCCACTCGGGTGGATGATTTCCAGCGTGTCGCCGACTTCGAAGCGGTTCTTCACTTCGATATTCGCCCAGCCGTTTTCGATACCGCGCACTTCGCCCACGTACTGGCTGCGCTTAGCCTTGGAGTGGCCATCGAGGTAGTTCTGCGTTTCCTGGCTGTGGTGGCGTTGGTAAAAACCATCGGTGTAACCGCGATTGGCGAGGCCATCCAGATCGGCCAGCAGCGTCGGGTTGAAGGGCCGGCCGGCGACGGCATCATCAATCGCCTGGCGATACACCTGCGCGGTGCGCGAGACGTAATAGCGGCTCTTGGTGCGGCCTTCGATCTTGAGCGAATCCACGCCGATCTTCACCAGTCGCTCGATATGTTCGACCGCGCGCAAATCCTTGGAATTCATGATGTAGGTGCCGTGCTCGTCTTCCATGATCGGCATCATCTCGCCGGGGCGGCTGGCTTCTTCTATCAGGTAGACGTTATCGGCAGCCGGGTGGCGCGGCGTATCGCCAGCGGCGGCGAAGGCGTTGTTGGCTTCGTCCATCGCCTTGTTGAAATCGAACTTGATCACTTCCGGTTTGGCGGTGGCGGCAGCTTGACCGGCGTCGTCTTCAAACGCATCGACCACCTTGTAGTCCCAACGGCAGGCGTTGGTGCAGGTGCCTTGATTCGGATCGCGATGATTGAAATAACCGGAGAGCAGGCAGCGACCGGAGTAAGCAATGCACAGCGCGCCGTGCACGAACACTTCAAGCTCCATGTCCGGACATTCCTGGCGAACCTGCTCAACTTCATCGAGGCTCAATTCACGCGACAGAATCACGCGGGTCAGGCCCATCTTCTGCCAGAACTTCACGCCGGCGTAGTTCACTGTGTTGGCTTGCACCGACAAGTGCACCGGCACTTCCGGCCACTTCTCGCGCACCATCATGATCAGGCCCGGGTCGGCCATGATCAGTGCATCCGGCTTCATGGCGATGACCGGTTCCATGTCGGCCAGATAGGTCTTGATCTTGGCGTTGTGCGGCAGGATGTTGCTGGCGACAAACAGCTTTTTGCCCCGCGCATGCGCTTCGGCGATCCCGGTCTGCAGGTTCTCCAGCTTGAAATCGTTGTTGCGGGCGCGCAGCGAATAACGCGGCTGGCCGGCATAAACGGCATCGGCGCCGAAATCATAGGCGGCGCGCATACGGTCGAGGTCACCGGCGGGCAACAACAGTTCTGGGGTCTTGAGGGCCATGATGAATTCCGTAAAAGCAAAGCCCCGCAATGGCGGGGCGAGAGAGGTATGCCGCGATTATACGCGCTTTCGACACTTGCCCGTAATTTAGGCGGCATAACAAAAATCCAATCGAAACAGCGCCTTGATCGACTTGCCCACAGGGTTTCAACAGCGCAATCCCCGGTGAATGTGGATGTTTATTGGCCAATTGATGGTCGCGGTGCGTGTTCCAGCCCACCCAGCATCGACACATCCGGCAGCCACTCACACTGAAAGGCAATGGTCGCAGCCAATACCATCACCTAAACTTGAGAAATATCTAAAATATGCGCCGACCCGACAACGCAGCGGGACAAATCACGGACAGATCAGGGGGTAAGCAGGGTGAGCGAAGGTAGTGTTCTTTATGTCGAAGATGACGCATACCTCGCGTCGATGGTCGTACCGGCGCTAGAGCAGCGAAACCTGCGCGTGCGCTGGTTCGTCCGTGGGGAGGATGGCATTGCGGCGCTGTCCCGCGAGCGATTCGATGTGGTCGTCACTGACTACCGCTTACCCGGCTGCAGCGGGCTGGAGGTCGTCCAGGCCGTGGTTGCCCATGATCCTGACCTCCCCGTCATCATGCTATCCGGCTCGGGCGACCTCACCGTGGCGGTGACGGCCATCAAGCTCGGGGCCGTCGACTATTTGATCAAAGACCTCGAAAGCGCCTATCTGGATATCTTGCCGGCCATCGTCGTGCGGATACTGGAAACCCAGCGCCAGTTGCAGGACAAGAAACGCGTCGAAGCGGAGCTGGAAGCAGAACGGAACTGGTCCCGCCTGGCCATCGACCGCATCAGCCAGGGCTTGTCGGTATTCGATGCCGATTTGCGCCTGCAATTGTGCAACAAGCAGGTCCTCGCCTTCTGTGGCTACCCGGAAGAACTCGGCCGGCGTGGCACGCCGTTAGAGGCGTTCTTGCACTTCAATGCGGCACGCGGGGACTACGGCGAGGCATCCAGCGAGGAAGATATCCGTCGCCGACTGGATCGCGCCCGTGAACCCACCCGCTTTCGCTTCGAGCGGCGCTTTGGCGACACCGTGGTTGAAGTCTGCCGTGAGCCGCTGCCGCAAGGCGGTTTCGTGGTGACCTATACCGACATCACCGAGCGCTGGCTGGCAGAGCAGCAAATTCACTTCCAGGCGTATCACGATGCGCTGACCGGCTTGCCCAACCGGCGACAATTCCACGTGATGCTGGAAAACGAACTGCTGCGTGCCAAGCGCAGTGGTCATGGCATCGCGGTCCTGTTCATCGATCTGGACGGCTTCAAGGCAGTAAATGATCGCTATGGCCATCAGGCGGGCGATGCCTTGCTGGTGGAAGCCGCGCAACGCCTGAAGCTATATGTTCGCGATTCAGACGTAGTCGCGCGGCAAGGCGGGGACGAATTCCTGGTGTTGCTGACGCGCATCGAGGAAGCACAAGCGCAGAACGTCGCGGGCAAATTGATCGAAGCCTTGTCGGCCCCCTTCCCGGTCAATGGCGAGCTGGCGCCGATCTCGGCCAGCATCGGCATCGCTCGCTTCCCGGAGGCCGGCACATCAGGCGACGAGCTGGTGCGCGCTGCCGACCGGGCCATGTATCAAGCCAAGGCCGCCGGCAAGGGTCGTTATTTCACCGCCCTCACCTTGTAACGCCAGCAGCACGCACTGGCCGTCCGAAAAGTCACTGACACACTGATCACCGCAATGCACCGGGCCTGCCCCTTGGCCCGGCGCAATATTGTTCGCGCAGTTGTGTATAACGAGACAGTGAGAAAGGCGGGCGACAGGTGACCCGCACACGGCCGATCGACAGCCCGGAGCGTCTGCGTGATACGTGGCTTGCGGATTACCTTGCTTATCAACGTTGCGATTGCCTTGGCTTACCTCGCCCTGGGCAAGCTTGGGCTATCGATGTCTTTGCCGCCCGGCTATGCAACCGCGGTCTGGCCGCCTACCGGCATCGCCTTTGCCAGCTGCGTGATCTGGGGCGGTGCGCGGGTATGGCCGGGCATCCTGCTCGGGGCATGGCTGACCAATGCCACGGTCAATGCTCACTTCGACCTCGGTTGGCTACCGTGGGCGATCGCGGGCGGCTCAACCCTGCAAGCCTTGGTCGGCGAGAAACTGCTGCGTTATTTCGACCCGGCCGTCACGCTGGATCGCCCCGCCCGCGTCATGCGCTTCACCGTGTCATCGGTGCTGGCCTGCGTGATCGCCGCCCTGATCGGCAATCTGGCGCTGTACCTGAAAGGCTATCTGGCCCCCGGCCTTTTCATGCAGAGCTTCATTACCTGGTGGCTGGGCGATGCCTTGGGCGTGCAGATTTTCACCCCCATCACGCTGGTCCTGTTCGATCGGCGCACCACCTGGAATGAGCGGCGACTGATGGTCGGGTTGCCCCTGCTGCTGACCTTCGTGCTGTTCCTGCTGGTGTATTACTACGTGCGTGCCAGCGAAGAATCCCAGTTGCAAAACAGCTTCCGCACCGAAGCCGAGCTGATACTGCAGGGGCTGAATCGATTCGAGCAAACCCATCTGCAAGCCGTCTCCGAACTAGGCGCTTTTCTGGAGGCCGACGAAGACGTGACCCACGAGGAATTTGCCCGTTTCAGCCAGCGCAGCATGCGGAACAACCCCGGGTTTTCTGCGCTGGAGTGGGCGCCGCTCTTGCAGACCGGTGATGAAGCCAAATACGCGCAATGGACGGCCCAGCGAGTGGGGCAGCCACTGACCATACATCGACCGGCCAATTGGCATCCCCATCCGGCCGGCTGGCTCGCGCCGATCACTTATCTCGAACCGTATCAAGGCAATCGGCAAGTGCTCGGGCTGGATCTGATGGGTGAACCAGCCCGCGCCAGCGCCCTGATCCAGGCGATGAAAACAGGCCAGACCAGCATGACGGAGAAAATCCGGCTGACCCAGAACCCCGGCAGCCCCGGCGGCTTGTTGATGATCGATCCGGTATTCAAACGGGATGGATCGGTCAAAGGCTTCTGCATTGGCGTGGTGGACATGCGCTTGCTGGTTGAGCAGCTCAATACCAATCGTCAGCTGATCTGGCGCTTTGGCGACATCGCGCAGACAAAAACCGCGTATCTGAGCAATGCCAGCAGCCCGCTGCCCGAATTTACCGGCGTCACCTTTGTCGACCGCGCTGGCGTGTATTACCACCAGACGCTTCAGCTGGCGGATCGGCAGTGGCAGATCGTGCTGCACAAGCCCTATTCAGCCTTTGCCAGCACACAGCTCAGCCCGTCGCTGCTGATTCTCTTCGTGGTCTTGGCCGCCAGTGCGCTCCTGGGCAATCTGGCGCTGATCATCAGCGGCGATCGGCACCGCATCGCCGTGCAGGTGAATTACAAGACCGCCGCGCTCACGGCAGAAATCAGCCGCCGCGAACTCATCGAGGCGCAATTGCGCGAGAGCGAGCACCGCTATCGGCTGGTGTTCGAGCTGACGCCGCTCCCGATGTGGATTTACGAGCAGGCCAGCCTGCGCTTCTTGCTGGTCAATACCGCAGCCACCCAAGTCTTCGGCTACACGCAGGAAGAATTCCTGAACCTGAGCCTGCACGATGTTTGCCTGCCGGAAGACCTGCCGGCTTTGCGCGAATATCTGGATCGACTGGGCCAGCGTGCTGGACAAAGCGAATCGATGCGCCGCAAGAAAGACGGCACCATCATCGAGGTCGCCACGGCCTCGCTGCCCATGGAATTCGAAGGGCATGCCTGCCGGCTGGCGGTGGTGCAGGACATCACCGAGCGCAAGCAGACCCTGCGCGAACTGGAGGCCGCCAAGGAAGCCGCCGAAGCCGCCAATGTCGCCAAGAGCCGCTTCCTCGCCACCATGAGCCACGAAATCCGCACCCCCATGAACGGCGTGCTCAGCATGGCCCAACTGCTGATGCAGACGGACATCAGCGAAACGGAACGGCGTGACTACGCACGGACCATCTTCAATTCCGGCGAGGCCTTGCTCAGTCAGCTGGGCGATGTGCTGGATTTCTCCAAGATCGAGGCCGGGCGCGTCGAACTGGAGCGTGCGGTTTATGCCCCGCGGCAGCTCCTCAATGAAGTCGCCACCCTGTTTGGCGCCACTGCCCACCAGAAAAAGCTGGCAATGACCGTCGATAGCACGCTGCCCGCCGAATTGCGGTGCTGGGGCGACCCATTCCGCCTGCGGCAGATACTGGCCAACCTGATCAGCAATGCGCTCAAGTTCACCGCCCAAGGCACCGTCACGCTCGGCGTAGCGATCAGCGCCAACGGCATCGGCCAGCCCCGCTTGCGTTACACCGTGACCGATACCGGCATCGGCATCGCCCCGGACAAACAGTCCGCGCTGTTCGATGCCTTCACCCAGGCCGACACCTCCATCACCCGCCGTTACGGGGGTTCCGGCCTTGGGCTCGCCATTTGCCGCAGTCTGGTGGAACTGATGGGCGGCGAAATCGGTGTGGAAAGCCGGGACGGACTGGGCGCGACATTCTGGTTCCAGATTCCTTTCGAACGCGTGGCCGCGGTGCAGGAATCCCGTTCCAGCCAGCGCATGGTCTGGAATACCGCCAACCCCGCCGCCATCGAGCTACACCCGAAAAAACATATCCTGGTGGTGGAAGACAATGCCCTGAACCAGCGTGTTGCCAGCACCTTGCTCACCCGGATAGGACATGACTGCGTGGCGTGCGACAACGGCCGTGCCGCCATGGATCTCCTGCGTGGCGGCCAGATTTTCGATCTGATCCTGATGGATTGCCACATGCCGGAAATGGATGGCTATGAGGCCACGCAGCATATTCGCGCCTGGGAAACTGCGCATGCGCAACCACGAACACCGATTGTCGCGCTCACCGCCGATGCCTTCGAGGAGGATCGCGATCATTGCTACGAAGTCGGCATGGATGACTTCCTGACCAAACCCATCCATCTGGCGACGCTTGAAGCCATGCTGGGCCGCTGGTTGCCGCGCGCGACGACCACCGAATCAACTCAGGCCGATTCGCCCGATAGCGCGGCGCCGGCCGAACCAGTTGACAGCGCAGCGCCCGCTGAACCAGTCGATAGAGCAGCTCCCGCTGCTTCGGACCAATCCGGCTGGAGCCCCTCCATCGGATAGAACGACGGCAGCGCATGCACCACCTCGCCGCTGTTGCGACGGTATTCCGATGGGCTCACACCCACGCGTTTACGGAACACGCGTGAGAAATACAGCTGGTCGTCATAGCCCACCGCGTCGGCAATGCCCGATACCGGCGAATGCGTGCTTTGCAGCAAATGCTTGGCCAGGATCACGCGCTGGTCTTCACGCCAGCGCAAGATATTGACGCCCATGTGCTCACGGAACAGATGCGCCAGCCGCGACGGCGACAGGCACACGTGGCGGGCGATGTCCTCCAGGCTCAAGTCCTTGGCCAGATTGCGTGACAGGTACTGGCAGGTTTCCTGAATGCGTGCGTCGAGCGACTTGGGAAAGTTTTCCGGCGTTTCCTCGTAGCAGCGGATCAATAGCCGTTCCAGCAAATTGATCGCCAACTCTTCCGACGTCGGCCGGCCGGCTTTGTGGGTTTCATCGATCTGGCGGAACAGCTCGTCGAACTCATTGATCAAGGCGCGGCTGGGCAGCGTCATGCGGCCCACCTTGCGCACCTGCTGATGCCATTTCAACCAGTTGGCCCAATAGGCACGTGGCCGGAAATACACCCAGCGGTGATACCAGTCGCCATGATCCGGCGCGCGGCCGTAGTAATGCATGGCCCCCGGTGGGAACAGCAAGAGATCGCCCGGCTTGGTATAGAAGGCATCGTCGCCATCGAACACCTTGCCCTGCCCCTTCACCGTCATGTTGATGATGAAGCCATCCATGCCATCCGGGCGGTCGATGAAGAAATCCAGCGGCCCGCCCTGAATGATCGGCGTGATCCCGGCCACCAGATACAGGTTGAACGAGTATCCGGGCAGGAGTGGATCGAGCTGTTGCGTAGAGGAAGGCTCACGGTGCATGCCGATCAGTCCGGGTTATTTAACGTCAAAATCCAAAAACGATATCTTGGACCACCACACCGTAGGGCGGGTTAGCCCTCTGGGCGTAACCCGCCGGACAATGCCGTGGCAGATCACCCATGCGGCGGGTTACGCACTGTCGCTGAGCGACATGAATGTCGCACGCCGACTGCTAACCCGCCCTACGGTTTTATCGCTGCCGCAACTGCGCCTGCTGCTTGTAGCGGTCCAGAATCACCGCCGCCAGCAGGATCAAGCCGCGCACCACGTATTGCGTGAATGGCGAGATATTCAGCAGGTTCATCGCGTTTTCCACCGTGCCCAGGATCAGCACGCCGGCAATCACATACGAAATCTTGCCCACCCCGCCCTTGAGCGAGACCCCGCCCAGCACGCAAGCGGAAATCACCGTCAGCTCGAAACCGATCGACGTCATCGGCTGGCCGCTGGTCATGCGCGAGGCGAGCACGATACCCGCAAACGCCGCCACCAGCCCGGTCAGGGTGAAGATGACGATCTTGGTGCGCACCACGTTGACCCCAGCCAGACGCGCTGCTTCTTCATTACCGCCAATGGCCAGCGTATTGCGGCCAAACAGCGTCCGGTTGAGCAGAAAACCGAACACGCACAGGCAGATCAGCGTGATCCACACCGGCACGGGGATATTCAGCCATGCCGAGTTGCCCAGCAGGAAGAAGTCCTCCTGCGAGATGCCGACCGCTTTGCCATCGGAGATCAGATATGCCACGCCGCGTGCGATCTGCATGCTGGCGAGCGTGGTGATCAAGGCATTGATCTGCAGTTTGGCGATCACGAAGCCGTTGACGAAACCGAAGAACAGCCCGACCCCAAGGCCGGCAAAGATGCCCAGCGCGATGCTGTCGGTGCGGTTGATCACCACCGCGGCCATCACGCCGGCACATGCCACGACCGAGGCGACCGACAGATCGAAATCGCCCGAAGCCAGACAGAACAACATGCCGCAGGCGACCATGCCGGCGAGCGATACCGCCAACCCCAAGCCGCGCATATTGATCATGGTGAGGAAATTCGGCACGAACACGGAGCACGCAACGAACAACGCCGCGAAGACCATCAACATGCCGTAGTTGTCCCAGATCTTGGCCGCGCCGAACTTGCGCCTGGGGGTGGAGTTACCGCTGGCCGCGAAGTCGGCGGGAAGCGGCGTGGTGCTGGTTGAATTCATGATGATTCCTATGTTTGCCACTTTCTCCCCTCGCCCATTTATGGGAGAGGGGCCGGGGGTGAGGGTCGTGCAACATGCAGCTTCCTTTGCAATCACCCTCTCCCTAGCCCTCTCCCACTTTCCCTGAACAAGGCTAAAAGCCTTGCACGGGATGGGCGAGGGAACAAAAACCCTGATCTGACTTGCTAAGCCGCCACCATCTCCCGCGGCATCGCCAATCCGAGCACCGTTTCCTCGGTCGCCTCGTCGTGGCTCAGCTCGCCGCTGATCGCCCCTTCCCGCATCACCAGAATGCGGTCAGCCAGCCCCAGCACCTCCGGCAAATCGCTGGAGACAAACAACACGGCAATGCCCCGGTTGGCGAGCGCGTAGATCACGTTGTAAATCTCGTTTTTCGCGCCGACATCAATGCCCCGCGTCGGCTCGTCCAGCAAGATCACTTTCATGTCTTCGGACAACCAGCGCCCCAGGATCACCTTCTGCTGATTGCCGCCCGAGAGATTGCGGATCAGCTGCTCGTCACTCGGTGTTTTCACGTTCAGCTCACGCACCTTGCGTTGTGAGTTGTCCGCTTCCCACGTGTCGTTGATCAAGCAACCAGCACGCACCGCGTTGCGGCGGGCGCTGATGTTGATGTTGTCCCGCACCGAATGCACCGGAACGATGCCTTCGGCCTTGCGATCTTCCGGGCAGAGCATGATGCCGGCCTGAATGGCGTGAATGGGTGAGCGGATCGCGATCGGCCGACCATCGACACGGACCTCGCCGGCATAGGGCTTCACGCCACCGAAGATCGCTTTCATCAACTCGCTGCGGCCAGCGCCGATCAAGCCGAACAGGCCGACGATTTCACCAGCCCGCACCGAGAGCGATACCGCGTGTTTCATGCCCGGCGCGTGCAAGGCCATGACATCCAGACGTGGCCCGCCAATCGGGCGCGGCGTATAGCCGTAGATATCGCCAACATCCCGCCCGACCATCGCCTTCACCAGCTGATCGTGTGTCACTTGCTGCATGTCGTCGAAGGTGCAGACGTAACGACCATCCTTGAACACGGTGATCTGATCGGCGAGCTGGAAGATTTCTTCCATGCGGTGCGACACATACAAGATCACGCGGCCCTGCGCTTTCAGTTCGCGGATCACGCGGAACAGCTGCTGGATCTCGCGGGCCGACAAGCTGCTGGTCGGCTCATCGAACGCGATCACCTTGGCATCGCGCGTGAGTGCCTTGGCGATTTCCACCATCTGCCATTGGCCGATGGAGAGCTGCTTGAGGGGCGTATCGGGGTCGATATCCAACCCCAGTTGTGCCAGTTGCTTGCCGGCATCGGCACGCAAACGCGGGCGATCCACCACGCCGAAGCGATGCGGCAACTGGCCGATATAGATGTTCTCGGCCACGGTGATATCAGGCACGAGATGCAATTCCTGATAGATGACCGCCACGCCGGCCTTGAGCGCATCCACCGTGTGCGCAAACTGCCGCGATTGCCCGGCCAGCGCCAGCTCACCCTCGGACGGTGCGTGATTGCCGCTAAGGATTTTCAGCAGCGTCGACTTGCCCGCGCCGTTTTCGCCCATCAGCGCATGCACTTCGCCTTCGCGGCAGGCAAACGAGATGCCTTGCAACGCGACCACGCCGGGGAAGCGCTTGCCGATGTTCTTGAATTCCAGATAAGGGACAGACATTTGTTGCAACTCCAATTGCCAAACCCAATTCGTAGGACGATCTCCCCTCGCCCTCGCGTACAAGGCTTTAGCCTTGCTCAGCTATTAGTGGGAGAGGGGCCGGGGGAGAGGGGCGTGCAACCTGCAGCGACCTATGCAAGCACCCTCTCCCTAACCCTCTCCCATAAATGGGAGAGGGGACAATTGTGGATAAACGCTTACAGCCCCTTCTTCTTCAATTCGACCTTGAAGTTGTCACGGGTGATCAGCACTGCATCGGTGACTTCGGTGAACTTCTGCGGCTCTTTGCCCTTGGCGACCCACTCATGCAGCATCTGGATGCTCTTGTAGCCGTGCACGTCCGGGCTGGGCAGCAGCGAACCGTAGAAACCCGTCGCCTTGGACTTGGACAATTCGTTCACCGCGTCGACGCCATTGATGCCGATACCGATCACGTTCTCCGCCTTGAAGCCCTGCCCTTCGGTGGCACGGATGCCGCCCAGCACGGTGTTGTCGTTCATGCCGATCACCAGCCAGTTCTTCACTTCCGGGTGTTGCACCAGCATGGAGTTGGCGGCATCCAGCGCGCCGGGGATGTCGTTGCTCTTGGTCGGGGTGGTGTAGATCTGCTTGGCCGGGAAGCCGGCGGCCTTCAGCGCGCTCATCGAACCATCGGTACGGCGGCGGGCGGTATCCAGCTCGTTGGCGGTGATCGCCAGCACGCCGGTTTCAGCCGGTTTCCAGCCGCGCTTGGTCATTTCCTTCCACAGCTCGTGGCCTTGGCGCTCACCGATCTTGGTGGCTGCCATCATCACCAGCGGCACCTCCGTCATCGGCTGGCCCTTGGCGTTGACGAACTGATCGTCCACCGCCACCACCTTCAAGCCGAGCGCCTTGGCCTTGGCCATGATCGCTGGGCCAAGCTTCGGGTCTGGCGTGCAGATCACGAAGCCTTTCGCGCCATTGGCGGCCAGGGTATCGATGGCATTGAGGGTTTTTTCGCCATCCGGCACGGCGATCTTTTGCACTTCAAACCCCAGGTCCTTGCCGGCTTTGTCGGCAAACGCCCATTCCGTCTGGAACCACGGCTCTTCCGGTTGCTTGACCAGGTAACCAAGCTTGTCCGTCGCAAAAGCCGCGCCCATTGAGGCAGCCATCACGCTGGCCAGTGTCCACATCTTGACGATCTTTTTCACGATCCATCTCCGTACATATCTAGAAACCATCTAGGAAGCTGTTTGCAACCGCGTGTTTATCAACGCGGCTGCGCTCGTCGCGCCTGGATTCGTTGCAGCGGGCCGGGCACATCCATCTGCAGCGTGGAATCGACTCCACCGTCGCAGCGTGTCGCAAATGTAGTCGCAATTCTTTTGCAACAAAAGGATGGACAAATCCAATTCATCACTTACAGCAAATATATCCATATATTCGGCAAATTTTGCCCAATTCCCGTGCCGCACATCGCTGCAATGCAGCATATACAAGCGGTTTTATGCATATAGTCAGCCAATTCCTCATTCAATTCATCCATTGATTCATCCATATTCCTCACAACGAAAACGACCAATAAAACGTAGTCGGAGAATATAGATGTCAGAAAAAATCACCATCGGGCTGGACTTCGGCAGCGATTCGGTGCGCGCGCTGGCGGTGAGCTGCCAGGATGGTCAGGAGCTGGCGAGCCACGTGGTGGACTATCCACGCTGGGCCGCCGGCCAGTTCTGCAACCCGGTCAAGAACCAGTTCCGCCATCACCCGCTCGATTACATCGAAGCGATGGAAAGCGCAGTGCGTGGCACCGTGGCAAAGCTCTCCACCCTGCAGCGCGAAGCCATCGTCGGCATCGGCGTGGACAGCACCGGCTCCACCCCTGCCCCGATCGATGCGGAGGGCCAGGTGCTGGCGCTCCGCCCCGAATTCGCCGCCAACCCGAACGCCATGTTCGTGCTGTGGAAAGACCACACCGCCATCGCGGAGGCCGAGCATATCAACCGCTTGTGTCACGGCGGCGACTTCCCTGACTACACGCGCTACAGCGGCGGCGTGTATTCGTCCGAATGGTTCTGGGCCAAAGCGGCGCATATCTCCAAGCAAGACCCGAAAGTGGCAGCCGCCGCCAAAAGCTGGATCGAACTATGTGATTGGGTGCCAGCGCTGCTCTCCGGCACCACCCGCCCGGCCGACATCCGTCGCGGGCGTTGCGCAGCCGGCCACAAAACGCTGTGGCACCCGGATTGGGGCGGCCAGCCGAGCAAAGACTTCATCCGCGCCATCGAACCGGCGCTGGCGGAACATCTCGATTATCCGCTGTTTACCGACAGCTACACCGCTGACATCCCGGTCGGCCGGATCACGCCGGAATGGGCGGATCGTCTGCATGTGCCCAGCGGCACCATCATTGCCGGCGGCGCATTCGATTGCCACATGGGCGCAGTCGGCGCAGGCGCGACGCCACATACCCTGGTCAAGGTCATCGGCACCTCGACTTGCGACATCCTCACCGCCGCGCCCGAGCTGATCGGCAATCGCACCGTCGAAGGCATTTGTGGTCAGGTCGATGGCAGCGTAGTGCCGGGGCAGATCGGGCTGGAAGCCGGCCAGTCCGCCTTTGGCGATATGTATGCCTGGCTAAGCCGGCTATTGAGCTGGCCGCTGCAACTGGCCGGGCAGCAATACCCGGAACTGCAAGCGCAGATGCAACAGATGGAGCGCCAGCTGCTGCCGGCACTGACCGAAGCCTGGGCCGCCAAGATCGACTACGACCATCTGCCGGTGGTGCTGGACTGGTTCAACGGCCGCCGCACGCCGTATGCCAATCAGCGCCTGCACGGCGTGATCACCGACCTCAACCTCGGCACCGATGCGCCCGCCTTGTTCGGTGGCTTTATCGCCTCTACCGCCTTTGGCGCGCGCGCCATCATGGAATGCTTTGAAACCCAGTCGGTGGCAGTGGACAACGTGCTGGCACTGGGCGGCATCGCCCGCAAGTCGCCGACGGTGATGCAGGTCTGCGCCGATGTGATGAATCGGCCGATTCAGGTGGTGCTGTCCGATCAATGCTGTGCGCTCGGCGCGGCGATCTTCGCGGCTGTCGCCGCCGATGCCTTCCCCGACGTCGCCGCCGCGCAGGCCGTGATGGCCAGCCCGGTCGAGCACACTTATCAACCCGAGCCACTGGCCGTTGCCCGCTTCGAGACGCTTTACCAGCGCTATCTCGCCTGGGGCGATCAGGCCGAGCCGATGTACGCGGCGGGGAGAAACTGACATGTCGGTGCGCCTACTGAAAGAAGCAGTGCTCGAAGCCAATCTGGCACTGCCCCAGCACGGCCTCGTCACCTTCACTTGGGGTAACGTCAGCGGCATCGACCGTGAGCAGGGTCTGGTCGTGATCAAACCCAGCGGCGTGAAGTACGCCACCATGCGGCTGGACGACATGGTGGTGCTCGATCTGGCCGGCAATGTCGTCGAAGGCGTACTGCGCCCCTCCTCTGACACGCCCACACATCTGGCGCTGTATCAGCGCTATCCGAGCCTGGGCGGCATCGTCCACACCCACTCCACCCACGCCACCGCCTGGGCACAAGCCGGCCTGGAGATTCCCGCTTTTGGCACCACCCATGCCGACTATTTCCACGGCGCCATTCCCTGCTCCCGTCCGCTCACCAAGGCGGAAGTCGCAGGCGATTACGAACTGCAAACCGGTCTCGTGATCATCGAAACGCTGGATGCCTTACTCGGCGATGGATCGAACGGGGGCGACCCGCTCTCCCTGCCCGGCATGCTGGTGTGCGAACACGCGCCCTTCGCCTGGGGCAAAACCCCGGATGCTGCCGTCCACAACGCCGTCGTGCTGGAAGAAATCGCCCGTATGGCGCTATTCACCCGCCAGCTCAACCCGTGGCGGCAAGCCATCCCCGATTACCTGCTGGATAAGCACTACCTGCGCAAGCACGGGAAGGATGCTTATTACGGGCAGGGCCAAGCGACGCCTTTGGTTCACCCATTCCCCCCTTCCTTGAAGGGGGGCTAGGGGGGATTTCTGCGTCACCGAGACTTGAGATGCCGCCGATATATTCAGGCGATGTCGAAATCCCCCCTACCCCCTTCGTAGAAGGGGGGAACACCAAAATTCATCTGCCAAGGAAACCCCAATGAACATCTTCAACACCCTCGAAATGTGGTTCGTCGTCGGCAGCCAGCATCTCTACGGCCCGAAAACCCTGCAACAAGTGGAAGAGCACGCCCGCCAGATCGTTGCCGGCCTGAACGAAACGGCCGGGTTGCCGATCCGCATCGTGCTCAAACCGGTGGTCAAGACCTCCGACGAAATCCTCGCCCTGTGCCGCGAGGCCAATCATGCGGACCACTGCGCCGGCCTGATCACCTGGATGCACACCTTCTCGCCCGCCAAGATGTGGATCGGCGGGCTGACCCGGCTGGAAAAACCCTTCCTGCAATTCCATACCCAGTTCAACGCCGAAATCCCGTGGGCGAATATGGATATGGCGTTCATGAACCTGAACCAGACCGCCCACGGCGATCGGGAATTCGGCTTTGTCGGCGCTCGCTTGCGGCTACCGCGTACGGTCGTGGTCGGCCATTGGCAGAATGCAGATTGCCACCGCGAGATCGGCGAGTGGATGCGCGTGACTGCGGCAGTCTGGGATAGCCGCCACCTGAAAATCGCCCGCTTTGGCGACAATATGCGCGATGTCGCCGTGACCGAAGGCGACAAAGTCGAAGCGCAAATCCGCTTCGGTTATCAAGTGAATGGCTATGCGCTCGGTCAACTGGCGGAGCGGGTCGATGCCGTCAGCGAAGCGGACATCAACACGCTGATCGATGAATACGAAGCCACTTACCAACTCACCGCCGCCGTGCAGGCGAATGGCGAAAAACGCCAGCATCTGCGCGATGCCGCTGCGATTGAACTCGGCATCAAGGGCTTTCTGGAGCAAGGCGGCTTTAACGCCTTCACCACCACCTTCGAAAACCTGTACGGCCTCAAGCAACTGCCCGGTCTGGCAGTGCAACGGCTGATGCAGCAAGGCTACGGTTTCGGCGCGGAAGGCGACTGGAAAACCGCCGCGCTATTGCGCTCGGCCAAGGTGATGGGGCACGGCCAACCGGGCGGCGCGTCGTTCATGGAGGACTACACCTACCACTTCCAGCCCGGCAACGATCTGGTGCTCGGCGCACACATGCTGGAAGTCTGCCCGTCGATCTCGCAGGCCAAGGCGGTACTGGATGTGCAACCGCTCTCCATCGGCAAGAAAGCCGACCCGGCCCGACTGATCTTCGCCGCCAGCGCCGGCCCGGCCCGCAACGCCACGCTGATCGACCTGGGCAATCGCTTCCGCCTGCTGGTGAACGAGCTGGACGTGATCGACCCACCGCATGCACTGCCGGAATTGCCAACCGCCCATGCGGTCTGGAAACCGCTGCCGGATCTCAACCGCTCCGCCCAAGCATGGATTCTGGCCGGTGGCGCGCATCATGCGGTATTCAGCCAAGCGGTCTCGGCGAATCAATGGCGCACGTTTGCCGAGCTGATGGGGATTGAGTTTCTGGCGATTGATGAACGGACGGAGATTCCCGCATTCAAGAACGAGATCAATTGGAATGAGGTGTTTTTTAGTTTGAAGAAATAGGCGCGCGTTTTTCTCCCCTCGCCCATTTATGGGAGAGGGGCCGGGGGTGAGGGTCGTGCAAGGTGCAGCTCTCCTTGCAAGCACCCTCTCTCTAACCCTCTCCCACTTTCCCTGAACAAGGCCAAAAGCCTTGCCCCACGTAACGGTAGGGATGATGTTGGGCTTCGCTACGCTCAACGCCAACCTACAGGACTCACCCCACCGCCCCAAGAAACGCCGCCAATTCCGCCGTCTGCGGCGCCGCAAACAAGTCTTTCGGATCACCGCTTTCATGCACGCGCCCCTGGTGCATGAACACCAGCTGATCACTCACTTCCCGCGCAAAGCGCATCTCGTGCGTGACCATGATCAGCGTCATGCCCTCACTGGCGAGCTGGCGCACGGTGGCGAGCACCTCGTTGACCAATTCCGGATCGAGTGCCGAGGTGATTTCATCGCACAACAGCACCTTCGGCTGCATCGCCAACGCCCGAGCAATCGCCACGCGCTGTTGCTGCCCGCCAGACAATTGATCCGGGTACGCATCGAATTTATCCGCCAGCCCCACTTTGGCGAGCATGGCGCGGGCGAGGCTTTCGCATTCGGCCACACTGGTCTGCCGCACGGTGCGTGGCGCCAGCATCACATTGCGACCAACGCTCAGATGCGGGAACAGGTTGAACTGCTGGAACACCATGCCGACCTTGAGCCGCAACGCCCGCAAATCGGTCTGGTCGGCATGCAGGCGTTCACCATCGACCTCCACCAGCCCGTCATCGAATGTTTCCAGACCATTGATCGAGCGCAGCAGCGTGCTCTTGCCCGAGCCGCTGCGGCCAATCAACGCCACCACCTCGCCCTCTTTCACGCGCAGGTCGATGCCCTTGAGCACGTGGTTGGCACCGAAGTGTTTATGTAATCCATCAATGCGAACGAGCATGGAACGTCCTTTCTAGCCGCGCCGCGAAACGCGATAAGGGGAAACAAAGCAGGAAGTAACCCAGCGCCACCAGCCCGTAGACCAGGAAGGGCTGGAAGGTAGCGTTGGCGAGAATGGAGCCGGTCTTGGTCAGCTCGGCGAAGCCGATGATGGACGTCACCGCGGTGCCCTTCACCACCTGCACCGAGAACCCCATCGTCGGCGCGACGGCGATGCGCAGCGCCTGCGGCAAGATCACCTCACGCAACTGCTCGCCCCAGCTCAACGCCAGACTGGCAGCAGCTTCCCATTGGCCTTTCGGAATCGCCTCGACACAACCGCGCCAGATTTCCGCCAGATAGGCGCTGGTAAACAAGGTCAGCCCGATGGCCGCCGCCAGCCAGGCCGGTACATCGACGCCAGCCAGCGCGATGCCGAAGAACACCAGGAACAACTGCATCAGCAGCGGCGTGCCTTGAAACACCACGATATACGCCTTCGCCAACCGATTCAGCCGTGGCCACGGCCCGACTCGCGCTGCCAGCACCAGCAAACCTACCACGCCGCCCAGCACGAAGGCGGTCAGCGACAAGCCCAATGTCCACGCCGCGCCAACGCCTAGATTGCGGATCAAATCCCAGATCGAGAATTCCATCATGTTGCCGGCCTCCCGACCACGAAGCGGCGACCGATCCAGAGCAGCAACTGGCGCACCAGCAGTGCCAGCAGCAGGTACAGCACCGCCACCACGACATAGGTTTCAAAAGCGCGGAAATTGCGCGACTGGATGAAGTTGGCGGCAAAGGTCAGCTCTTCCGCCGAAATTTGCGAGCAGACCGACGAGCCGAGCATCACGATCACGATCTGGCTGACCAGCGCCGGCCAGACCCGCTGCAGCGCCGGACGCAACACCACGTGCCGGAAAATCTCGAAGCGCGACAAGGCCAGCGACGCCGCTGCCTCGATCTGCCCGCGCGGCGTGGCAACGATACCGGCGCGGATGATCTCGGTGGAATACGCGCCCAGATTGACCGCCATCGCCAACACTGCCGCTTGCCATTCGGACATGTGCACGCCGAGCGATGGCAGCCCGAAAAAGATAAAGAACAACTGGACGATAAAGGGCGTGTTGCGGATCAGCTCGACGTAGACGCCGAACACGCGGTCGAATGGGGCCAGCCGCCATGCCCGCACCACGGCACCGAGTGTGCCGACCGCCACGCCGATGCCAGCACCGACAGCAGTCAGCGCCAGCGTGCGCATGGCGCCTTGCGCCAGCATCTCGTGGTAAGCCCAGACGGCTGCGAAGTCGAACTGGTAGGCCATTTGGGGTCTCCGGGGAATTTGCTCCCCTCGCCCACTTGTGGGAGAGGGGCTGGGGGTGAGGGCCGAGGCTTATTCGCTTTGGTGGTTCATATCCCCACCCTCTCCCTAGCCCTCTCCCACAAGTGGGAGAGGGAACCTTAAAGCGCTACTACCTCCTCACAACCCGGCCGGCAACGGTGCATGCAACCACCGCTGCGCAATCTCGTTCAGCGCCCCACTCTGTTTGGCCTTGGCGATGACCTCGTTCACTTTGGCCAGCAACGGCTCATCCCCCTTGTTCACGCCCACATAGCAAGGCGAATTCTTGATCAGGAACTTGGTATCGAGCGGGCGCTTGTTGCTGCGCTCGTTGATGGCGGCGGCGACCACGTTGCCGGTGGCGACGAGTTGCACCTGGCCGGAGAGATAAGCCGCGATGGTGGCGTTGTTGTCTTCAAAGCGTTTGATGGTGGCGCTGGCCGGGGCGATCTTGCTCAGATCCAGGTCTTCCACCGCGCCACGCGTCACGCCGATGGTCTTGCCGGCCAGATCGGCCGCAGCGGTCACTTTCAGCTCATCCGGGCCGAATACGCCGGTGAAGAATGGTGCGTAGGCGTTGGAGAAATCGATGACCTTCTCGCGATCCGGGTTCTTGCCCAGGCTGGAAATCACCAGATCAGCCTTGCCGGCAGTCAGATACGGCACGCGGTTGGTACTGGTGACGGCAATCAGTTCCAGCTTCACGCCCAGACCTTTGGCGATCAGCCCAGCCATGTCGACGTCGTAACCACGTGGCTTCATGTCCGGCCCGACGCTGCCGAACGGCGGGAAGTCCTGCGGCACGGCGACGCGCAGCGTGCCGCTTTTCTGGATCGTTTCCAGACTGCCAGCGTGAGCGGTGGTCAACAGGCCACATGCGAGGGCTGCGGCGGCAAAGAGGCGGAGGATGTTGCGGCGGTTCATGGTCTATCTCCTGGGAAAAGGCGAAGGGTTCAGGGCATGTCGAAATAGGTGCCGATCCGCGCCGCGGCGCGAACCAGGTGATGCAGCATCGCGGCACGGGCGGCCTCGCCGTCGCTGGCGAGAATGGCGTTCAGCACTGCACGGTGTTCGTCGGCCGGTGCCCAGATGCCACCGGGATCGGCAAACGGCAGGCGCAGGCTGTAGGCGATGGGAGCCTCCAGTTGGTGAATGACTTGGCTGAGCATCTCGTTGCCGGACAGCGCGGCGATTTCAAGATGGAACGAGAGATCTGCATCGGAAGCCTCGACCAGATCGAGCCGGCGCAGAGCGTCTTCCATACGGGTCTGGATGGCGGCCAGCGCAGTGCGTTGTGCTGCGGATGCGGTGATGGCAGCAAGCGCAGCGGCAGCCGGCTCGACCACGGCGCGGAACTGGAACACCGCTTCTGGCCGCACATCCGCCGGGCCGGCCGGCAGGTCAGCCGTAGCACGTTGCCGCCCCGCCGTGATGAACACGCCCTTGCCCGGCTGGGCACGCACGAGGCCCAGCGC
Organism: Andreprevotia chitinilytica DSM 18519; assembly: GCF_000711875.1. Lineage (GTDB taxonomy): Bacteria > Pseudomonadota > Gammaproteobacteria > Burkholderiales > Chitinibacteraceae > Andreprevotia > Andreprevotia chitinilytica. The sequence continues at coordinate 402,491 of NZ_JONM01000001.1, read as the reverse complement.
CTCCAGCGTGGAAATCGCCTCGCGCAACGAGGCGCGGCTGATGTTCAGCGTGGCAGCCAGTTCGCGTTGCGAAGGCAGCAATCCACCCGGCGCAAAGTGGCCGTCGTGGATCTGGCGTTGCAGCGTCTGGGCGGCAAGATTGGAAAGTCGCGTCATTCAAATAGGGCCTGTGTCACTCGTCCGACTGGTCTGACCAGTCAGTCCGGTGCAGCCCTATCAGCAGGGACCGTGCCAGCAGATGTCGTTATGGCAGTGGAATGAGGCGGGATGCGGCTTGACAGGCATTGACACAGTCCGTGACTGCAAGAGGTGAGGAACGGGAGATGCTTGGCACGCACCACGACGGATCGGCAATCAGGATCGCGCGCGCAAAAGCGGTGCTTAAAACAGGAAAGGGCTAAATTTGCGCCAGCTGAGGCTTTCTAAGCCAGCAACCGATAACCCACGCCGGTCTCGGTGACGATGAACTTGGGCAAGGCCGGATCGACCTCGAGCTTTTGCCGCAGATGTCCCATGTACACGCGCAGGTATTGGCTCGATTCGGAATGCGATGGCCCCCACACTTCGCGCAGCAACTCACGATGGGTAAGTACTTTGCCGGCATGGCGGATCAGCGTGGTCAGCAGGCGGTATTCGATCGGCGTCAGATGCACTTGCTCATCGGCGCGATACACGAAGCGGTTGGCAAGATCGACGCGGATTTCGCCGAAGGTGAATTCGCTTTCCACCGCCGCGTTACTGCCGGCATGGCGGCGCAACAGCACACGAATGCGTGCCAGCAACTCGGCCACGCCAAACGGCTTGACGAGGTAGTCGTCTGCCCCGGCATCGAGCGCCGCCACTTTCTGGTCTTCCTGCGCTCGCGCCGACAGCACCAGGATCGGCAATGCACACCACTCGCGCAGCCGGCGAATGACTTCGACACCATCCATATCCGGCAGACCCAGATCGAGGATCACCAGATCCGGCTTGCGCGTCGCCACGTCCACCTGCCCTTGCTTGCCGGTTTCCGCCTCGTGCACGTGCATGCCTTCCGCCTCCAGCGTGGTGGAGAGGAAACGGCGGATGGGCTTGTCGTCTTCGATGACAACGATGTTGATCGGGGCTTGGTCCATTATTCTCGACTGTTTGAAAAGCACGTAGGGCGGGTTAGCCCATCGGGTGTAACCCGCCGGACCACGCCGTGGTAGCAGGCATACGGCGGGTTACGCAGCTAGCTGCTAACCCGCCCTACGGTTCTGATTCCTCACAACTCAGGCAAGGTCGGCGGGTTGCCGATCGGCAGCGTAAACGAAAACACCGCACCGTGCGGCTCGCGGTTCTCCGCCGTGATCTTGCCGCCATGCGCTTCGACGATGGTACGGCAGATCGCCAGCCCCAGCCCGACGCCTGGCGTGGCCGATTCACTCGCGCCACGAGTGAACTTGTCGAACATCGTTTCGATACGCCCTGCTGGCAGCCCCGGCCCATCATCAGCGACATGCACGCGCACCACTTCGCCTTCGCGCTGCGCAGAGAGGGTGATGTTGCTGCCGGCAGGGGTGTATTTGGCGGCATTTTCCAGCAGATTGGCCAGCACCCGTTCGATCAGCACGGCGTCGTATTCCAGCATCGGCAAATTGGTCGGCAGCGCCACCTTGATCGTATGCCCGGCCAGCGCGCCCTCTACCGTGCGGGCGGCGCTACCAATCACCTCTTCCAGCAGCTGCCATTCCTTGTTGAGCTTCACGCCCGACTGCAGCTTGGCCATGTCGAGCAGATTGACCACCAGATTATTCATCCGCTGCACTTCGCGCTGAATCGAGCCGGCCAGTTCGCGCTGAGTGTCGGCGGGCAAGGCGGTGTTTTCCAGCAGGCTTGCGAGGCCGGTGAGCGTGGTCAGCGGCGTGCGCAGGTCATGCGATACAGCGGAGAGCACGCCGTTGCGCAAGCGCTCGGATTCCATCGCGACAATGGCATCCTGCGCGACTTCGACGTAATGCACGCGCTCCAGCGAGAGTGCAATCTGGCTGGCGCAGGTTTCCAGCAGCCGCTGTTGCTCCGGCAGGAACACCAGTTGCGGATCACGCGGCACCAGCGCCAATACGCCACGCACACGCATCGGCGCTTTCAGCGCGAGGTAATGGGCGACGTTGGAAGGCAGCGTATTGGTGCCCAAGCCAGCAGGTTGCTCGTGATCGAACACCCATTGGGCGACGCCGAAGTCATACACCCCACCCTCGCCGACCGGTTGCAACTGATCGCCGCTATCCGGCAGGAACACGCGCACCTGCGCCTGAAACAAGCCTTCCACCTTGCGGGTGCCGATCTCGACCACGTCAGACGCTGTTAACGCACCAGCCAGCTCGCTGCCCAGCTCATACAGCGCTCTGGTACGGCGCTCGCGATAGGTGGCGACATTGGCCTCGAAACGCAGCCGCGCCGCCAGCTGACCAATCACCAGTGCCACGACCAGCATCACGACGAAGGTCAGCAGGTATTGCGTATCCGACACTGCCATCGAAAAACGCGGTGGCACGAAGAAAAAGTCGAACGACGCTACGGCCAGCACGGCAGCAGCCACGCCCGGCCCGCGCCCGAAGCGCACGGCGACCAGCACCACCGCCAGCAGGTAGATCATCACCACGTTGGCAAGATCGAACACTTCCACCAGGCTGGCGGCGAGCAAGCTGGCTGCGGCACAAGCGCCCAGGGCGGCCAGATAACCCCAGCGCTTGCGGCGCGGTGCTTCGGTATCGAACAACAAGCGGTTCGGGCCGGTGGATTTTCGGCTTGAGGTGTCTGGCGCTTCGTCCAGATCATGCGCCACGACATAGACATCGACATCGCGAGCGGTCTGCGCCAGTTGCTCGGATAGCGGCTTGCGCCACACCCGATGCAAGCCGCCACGCAACGATTTGCCGACCACCAGCTTGGAGACATTGCGGCTGACAGCATAGGCCAGCAACGTCGCCGGCAAATCCGCCCCGGCGAGCACGCTGGTTTCCGCACCGAACTCCTGCGCAAGCTTCAAGGTTTTCAGCACCCGTTCGCGGTGCGCCTGCGACTGGCGTTGCAACGCAGGCGTTTCGACATAGACCGCGATCCAGTCGGCATGCAGGCTGGCAGCCAGCCGCGCCGCGCTGCGGATCAGCTTGTCTGCCCCCCGCCCGGTGCCCACCGCCACCAACAGCCGCTCGCGTGCTTGCCACACTGGTTGGATCGATTGATCGGCCCGGTAGGCGCGCATCTGCGCATCGACGCGGTCCGCCGTGCGGCGCAACGCCAGCTCGCGCAGTGCCAACAGATTGCCCTTGCGGAAGAAATGCTTCGCCGCGCGTTCGGCTTGCGGGCCAAGATAAACCTTACCGGCGGACAGGCGCGAGAGCAGTTCATCCGGCGGTAGATCGACCAGCGATACTTCGTGTGCGGCATCGAACGCTTTATCCGGCACCGTTTCACGCACGACGATGCCAGTGATCTGGCCGACGATGTCGTTCAGGCTTTCCAGATGCTGCACGTTGAGCGTGGTGTAAACGTCGATGCCGGCCGCGAGCAGCTCTTCGACATCCTGCCAGCGCTTGGGGTGACGGCTGCCGGGCACATTGGAATGGGCAAACTCGTCGATCAGGATCAGCGCCGGTTTGCGCAGCAAGGCGGTATCGAGATCGAACTCGGGCAATGTCTTGCCCTTGTATTCGATGGCGACCGGCGGCATGACCTCCAGCCCGTTGAGCTGCGCCTGCGTCTCGGCCCGGCCGTGCGTTTCGACCACACCGACGACGACCTCGCCACCTTCACGCACCCGCGCCTGTGCGGCGGCCAGCATGGCGTAGGTTTTGCCCACGCCAGCGCAAGCACCAAAGAAAATCTTCAAGCGGCCACGCTGGGCAGCGGCTTCTTCACGCTGGATTTCTTCGAGGAGGTCGTCGGGGTTGGGGCGGTTGTCGGTCATCGATTAGCTTTTGTTGCTGATTCAAAAGTTATGCGCCTACGGCGCGAATAAAAGCATTACAGCGGGAATCCGTCCCGCGGCCGGGGAAAGGACTTTGTCTCGCCAAAGCCCTCTCCACTCCAAAGGCGACCCTGCGCCTTACGGTCCTCCGGACTACCCTCGGTCGGTCGCGAGCCTAAAGTCTCGCGACACTCCGTCGGCGCTTAGCACGAAGGGGGAAAACCCCGCAGTTCAACCATTGCGGCAACAAAAAACAGCAGTTTTGTAGGATGGGTTGAGCGTAGTGATACCCATGCGGTTTATTGAACGTGATTGCTGGATATCGCTACGTTCAGTCCATTCTGCGAGCGTTCACACTTGTTCTGTCTTATCTAGATCGGCAAATACATCTTCTATATCGCGAAACATCCCCTGCATGATTTCCCGGTTACCCAAGGCGAGGATTTCCAGCAGTGCGGACGTTTTCTCTTGGCCTTCATCAGCTTGTACATCCATGCTTATCCCCACAAGCGCTAGACTCCCCTCGTTCACATGAAGTTATCTCCAGTGTTGAGTACCCATGCAAGCACCAGAACCCCTTTTCACCTTGGCTTTTGCCGTTCCTTTAGCGATTTATGCGCTTCGCAAAGAACGAAAAGGCGATCAACGCAACACGACAAACCAGTGTGCATCATGTGGCCAGCCGCTCGATGACAGTCAGGTCGCCGTAAATGAAACCGTCTTCAGGAAGCAGCCTCACACGATTCGGCTTTGCAAGGTTTGTGCATCCCGCAGAACGTCACGGCAGCTGCGGATAGTGATCTACCTGCTGCTTTTCATAGCGGCAATCTATGCACTAGCAAAATACTCGGTTCCGTTGCACTAAAACTGTAGGAGCGAGCAAGCTCGCTCCTTCATAAATCGGTGCTCACTCTCTGAGCGCCGCGTGAATCAGGCCTTCAATTCATCCAGCGCCAGATTCAACTCCAGCACATTCACCCGCGGCTCGCCAAACAAGCCCCATTGCCGCCCTTGCGTATGGGCATCGATCAACGCCCGCACCTGCGATTCAGGCACCTTGCGCGCAACGGCCACGCGATGAGCCTGATACATCGCTGCAGCCGGGCCGATTTCCGGGTCGAGGCCGCTGGCGGAGGCGGTCACCAGCTCAACCGGCACCGGGCCAGTCTGGGCCGGATCGGCGGCCTTGTACGCGGCCACACGCCCCTTCACCGCATCGGTGAGCGCCGGATTGGTCGGGCCGAGGTTAGAGCCACCGGAATTGGCGGCATTGTTCGGCATCGGGCCGGTGGCGGATGGGCGGCCCCAGATGTATTTCGGATCGGTGAAATTCTGGCCGATCAGGCTCGATCCAATCGGCTTGCCGTCCTTGATGATCAGGCTGCCGTTGGCCTGATTCGGAAACGCCACCTGGGCGATGCCGGTGACAGCCAGGGGATAAATGATGCCGGTGACGATGGTCAACAGACCGAAGATCACCAGGGCGGGACGAAGTTGCAAGTTCATGATGTGGTTCCTTTCCAATCCATGTTGGCATCTTGTTCCCCCCTTCCTTGAAGGGGGGCTAGGGGGGATTTCTGCGGCATCTCAACTTGCAATGACGTCGAAATCCCCCTCAATCCCCCTTTAAAAAGGGGGAGGTAAAACCATCAAACCGAAGCTCCTTAAGTCAGATGCAAGGCCACCAGCAGCAGATCAATCACCTTGATCCCCACGAACGGCACGATGATGCCGCCCAGGCCATAGATCAGCAGATTGGTGCGCAGCAGTTGCGCCGCGCCTTGCGCCCGATACTTCACGCCCTTCAGCGCCAGCGGGATCAGGAACACGATGATGATCGCGTTGAAGATCACGGCGGAGAGGATGGCCGAGGACGGGCTGTTGAGGCCCATCACGTTGAGCGCGTTGAGCTGCGGATAGGTGCTGGCGAAGGCAGCCGGGATGATGGCGAAGTACTTGGCGATGTCGTTGGCCACGCTGAAGGTGGTCAGCGAGCCCCGTGTCATCAGCATCTGTTTGCCGATCTCGACGATCTCGATCAACTTGGTCGGGTTGGAATCCAGATCGACCATGTTGCCGGCCTCTTTGGCCGCTTGCGTACCGGTGTTCATCGCTACAGCGACGTCGGCTTGCGCCAGCGCCGGGGCATCGTTGGTGCCATCGCCGGTCATCGCCACCAGGCGGCCTTCGGCTTGGTGGTTGCGGATCAGCGCCAGCTTGTCTTCCGGCTTGGCTTCGGCGAGGAAGTCATCCACGCCGGCCTCGGCGGCGATGGCCGCAGCGGTGAGCGGATTGTCGCCAGTGATCATCACTGTCTTGATGCCCATCGCACGCAGCTCGGCAAAGCGCTCCTTGATGCCGCCCTTCACGATGTCTTTCAGCTCGATCACGCCCAGTACGCGCTCGCCATCGGACACCAGTAGCGGGGTCGAACCACGGCGGGAGACTTCATCGGCGGCCTTGCCGACGGCATCCGGGAAGCTGCCACCAATCGCGATCACGTGTTTCTTGATCGCATCGATCGCGCCCTTGCGGATCTGCCGGCCGTCGTAATCGACGCCACTCATCCGCGTTTGCGCCGTGAAGGCGACGAAGTGGGCGTTGTGCTCGCTCAACTCACGGGCACGGATGGCGAACTTCTGCTTGGCGAGCACGACGATGCTGCGGCCTTCCGGCGTTTCGTCAGAGAGCGATGCGAGTTGCGCGGCATCGGCCAGTTCCTTCTCGCTCACGCCCGGTGCCGGGATGAAGGCGGAGGCTTGGCGATTGCCGAGCGTGATGGTGCCGGTTTTGTCCAGCAGCAGCACGTCCACGTCGCCCGCCGCTTCAACGGCACGGCCGGAGGTGGCGATCACGTTGGCCTGCATCATACGGCTCATGCCAGCCACGCCAATGGCGGAGAGCAGCGCGCCGATGGTGGTCGGGATCAGGCACACCAGCAGCGCGATCAACGCGGTGATGCTGATCGGCACGCCCGCCTTGGCAACTTCCACGCTGTAGGCCGAGAACGGCAGCAGTGTTACGGTCACAACCAGGAACACGATGGTCAGCGCCACCAGCAGGATCGTCAGCGCGATCTCGTTCGGGGTCTTCTGGCGCTTGGCGCCTTCCACCATGGCGATCATGCGATCGAGGAAGGCCTCGCCAGGGTTGACCGATACACGCACCACGATCCAGTCCGATAGCACGCGAGTACCACCGGTCACTGCCGTGAAATCACCACCGGATTCGCGGATCACCGGGGCGGATTCGCCGGTAATGGCCGATTCATCCACCGAGGCCACGCCTTCCACCACTTCACCGTCGGCCGGGATCACGTCGCCGGCTTCCACCAGCACGTAATCCCCCTTGCGCAGATCGGCACTGCTTTCGATCTGCCGGCTGGCCGATTTGGACGGGCCGGACAGCTTCTTGGCGACCACGTTCTTCTTGGTGCTGCGCAGGCTTTCGGCTTGTGCCTTGCTGCGGCCTTCGGCCAATGCTTCGGCGAAGTTGGCGAACAAGACGGTGAACCATAGCCACAGCGAGATGGCGCCGATGAAACCGGCACTCGCCTCGCCGTTGCCGCCCAAAGCCTGAATGAACAGGATGGTGGTCAGGATGCTGCCGATATACACGACGAACATCACCGGGTTGCGCCACTGGATTTGCGGTGCCAGTTTCTTGAACGACTCGATCAGCGCCGGCGTCACCAGTTTGGGATCGAGCAACGACAGTTTGTCGCGACGACCCGTATCACCGGATTGCGCCACTTGATTCTCGCCGGCATAACCTGCTTGGGTTCGCACAGCGTTGGTTTTTTGATTAGACATTTTGTTCTCCTGTACGAGCGAGCTTGCTCGCGATGACGATGCTTGAATCGAAGCAATCGCGAGCAAGCTCGCTCCTACAATTGTTCACACGGTCAGTGGGCAATCATCTGCAGGTGTTCAACGATCGGACCGAGCGCCAGACCCGGAATGTAGTTAAGCGCGCCGACCAGCATGACCGAACCGATCAGCAGCACCACGAACAGCGGACCATGCGTCGGCAAGGTGCCGGCGGTTACATTGAGGCGCTTCTTGGCGGCCAGCGAACCCGCCATCGCCAACACCGGCACGATCACGCCGAAGCGACCGAACCACATCGCCACGGCCAGCAAGCTGTTGTAGAACGGCGTGTTGGCGGAGAGACCGGCAAAGGCAGAGCCGTTGTTGTTGGCCGCGCTGGAGAACGCATAGAAGATTTCGCTGAAGCCATGCGCGCCGGGGTTCGCCACTCCGGCCTTGCCCGCTGTCAACATCACCGCGATGCCGGTGCAGGCCAGCACCAGGATCGGCGTGACCAGAATCGCGATCGCGGTCATCTTCATCTCGAAGATTTCGATCTTCTTGCCGAGGTATTCCGGCGTGCGCCCCACCATCAGACCGGCGATGAACACCGCCAGAATCGCGTAGACCAGCATGCCGTACAGACCGGAACCGACCCCACCGAACACGACTTCACCCAACTGGATCAAGCCCATCGGCACCAATCCGCCCAGCGGCGTGAACGAGTCATGCATGGCGTTGACCGCACCGCACGATGCCGCAGTGGTAATGGTCGCGAACAAGGCCGAGGCGGTAATGCCGAAGCGCGTTTCCTTGCCTTCCATATTGATGGCGCTATCCGCACCCGCCGAGACCAGTGCCGGGTTGCCAGCCTGCTCCGCCCAGACGCACACGCCATAGGCCACGACGAAGATCAGCGTCATCGCCGCCAACACCGCTACGCCCTGCCGCCAATCACCCACCATGCGGCCGAACGCGAACACCAAGGCGGTCGGGATCAGGAAGATGGCGAGCATCTGCAGGAAGTTGGTCAGCGGAGTCGGGTTTTCGTATGGGTGTGCCGAGTTGGCGTTGAAGAAGCCGCCGCCGTTGGTGCCGAGCATCTTGATCGCTTCTTGCGAAGCCACCGGGCCCATGGCCAGCGTTTGCGTCTGCGTGGTCACGTCTTCCAGCATCGGGTTGCCCTTGGCATCCTTGATGGCATTGCCAACCTTATCCAGCTTGGGTTGCTGGTAGGTCGTGGCTTGTACCGTGTGCACGTCCTGATACGGCTTGAAGTTCTGGATCGCCCCCTGCCCGACGAAGACCAGCGCAAACACCACCGACAGCGGCAGCAGGATATACAGCGTGGTGCGGGTGATATCCGCCCACACGTTGCCGACCGAGCCAGCACTCTTGCGCGCAAAACCACGGATCAGCGCCACCACCACCACCAGACCCGTCGCGGCCGAGAAGAAGTTGTGCACCGTGAGCTGCAGCATCTGCGTGAGATAGCTCATGGTGGTTTCTGGCGTGTAGCTCTGCCAGTTGGTGTTGGTCGCGAACGAAATGGCAGTGTTGAACGCCAGATCGGGCGACACCGCGCCGAAACCTTGCGGATTCAGCGGCAGATAGCCCTGCAAACGCTGCAGTGCATAGGTCAGCACCACGCCGACGAGATTGAAAACCAATAGGCCGATCGCATAGCTTTTCCAGCCGGTTTCTTCGCTGGCATCGACGCCAGCCAGTTTGTAGAAAACCCGTTCGATGGGCGCGAGCAGACGGATCGGCCCGGTCTGCTCCCCTTTAGGCTCGCCCCGGATGATGTGGGCGATATATGCCCCCAACGGCCAGGCCAGCACGAATAACACGCCAAGAAACAGCGCGAGTTGAAGAATTGCATCAGTTGTCATGACATCACTCCGCATCAGCCTCGCTTCATCGGGCAGCCAAGCCGCCCAGACGAAACAGGCTTAAAAGCGCTCCGGTTTGAACAGCGCGTACACGAGATAAACAAGCAGCAATGCCGCTGCAATGCCCGCCAGCCAGTCGATCAGGATCATGACAATTTGCCTCCCGCCTTGCTGCACACCCACACCAGCAGGAATGTCAGCACGGCAAACACGCCGATGAGGGCGATGTAGACCGCATCCATTTGTGTTTCTCCTTTGTGAACGAATGCGCCGCTGGCAAAACCAGAGACGTTTCATGCCGCAAATGTAAGAAAACGGACGTAAAGACGGGGTCAAAAGACGGGGGCGGGATATAAAAATCGTGTAAAGACGGGGCGCGATGAGGTGTGAGGTGTGAGGTGTGAGGTGTGCGGTGTGCGGTGTGCGGTGTGCGGTGTGGCAGAGGGTGACGCCACCGCTGCCTCTGTAGGAGCGAGCTTGCTCGCGATTGCATCGTGTCATCCACCATTGCCATCGCGAACAAGCTCGCTCCTACAAGATTATAGAAACAGTACTTTTTGTCTAATTTCCACTTGAAAAAGTGAGCACCCAGTCGAAATCAATCTTGCATTTGACAAAATTTCATACACTCAGGTAGCTTCTGATTTCAAACTCGATACAAATAAATACTTTTTGTCCAAAATATCAGGAGCCAGACCATGCTCACCAACCCGTCCCGCAAATATCGCACCTTCCAGCCCATCGCCCTCCCCGACCGTACCTGGCCGGACAAAGTGATCACCACGCCGCCGATCTGGATGAGCACCGATCTGCGCGATGGCAATCAATCGCTGATCGAGCCGATGAGCGTGGAGAAGAAGCTGCGCATGTTCGAGACATTGGTTGCAGCTGGCTTCAAGGAAATCGAGGTCGCCTTCCCATCCGCCTCGCAGACCGATTTCGACTTCGTGCGCATGCTGATCGAAGAGAACCGCATCCCGGCCGATGTGACCATCGAAGTGCTCACGCAAGGGCGTGAAGACCTGATCCGCCGCACCATCGAATCGCTCGCTGGTGCGCGCCGCGCCATCGTCCACCTGTACAACGCGCTCGCGCCCAACTTCCGCCGCATCGTGTTCGATACCGATCAGGCCGGCGTGAAGGCAATCGCACTCAATGGCACCCGGCTTATCAAGCAATTGACCGACGAGCGCCCGGGGACAGAGTGGGTCTACCAGTATTCGCCGGAGACGTTTTCGGCCACCGAGATCGAATTCGCCAAGGAAGTCTGTGATGCCGTGGCGGATATCTGGCAGCCCACACCGCAACGCAAGATGATCTTCAACCTGCCTGCCACGGTGGAGATGTCCACGCCTAATACCTATGCCGACCAGATCGAGTGGATGAGCCGCAACCTCGCCCGGCGCGACAGCATCATTCTCTCGGTGCATCCACATAACGACCGGGGCTGCGCAGTCGCGGCGGCAGAGTTAGCGGTGATGGCGGGGGCGGATCGCGTCGAAGGCTGCTTGTTCGGCAGTGGTGAGCGCACCGGCAACGTCGACCTGGTAACACTGGCGCTCAATCTCTACAGCCAGGGCGTGCACCCGGGGCTGGATTTCTCGGATATCGATGCCGTGCGCCAGACCGCCGAGTACTGCACGCAGTTGCCGGTGCATCCGCGCCATCCCTATGCGGGTGATCTGGTGTTCACGGCGTTTTCCGGCTCGCATCAGGATGCGATCAAGAAGGGCCTCGCCAAACAGCAGCCGGACGAAATCTGGGAAGTGCCTTACCTACCGCTCGACCCGGCCGACCTCAACCGCAGCTACGACGCTGTAATCCGCGTGAACAGCCAATCCGGCAAGGGTGGCGTGAGTTATCTGTTGCAGCAGGAACATGGCTTTGATTTGCCGCGCCGCCTGCAGATTGAATTCAGCCGCGCCATCCAGCGCGTGAGCGACGAAACCGGCCGCGAAGTGACGGCGAGCAATATCCACGCCCTGTTCAGCCGCGAATACCTGCAGCAGCAAACGCCGTGGCGTTATCTGCGCCATAGCCTGGAGGAGCAATCCGGCGGCGGCGTGGATGCGGTGCAGATCGAGGTGGAACTGGAAATCGCCGGTCAGCGCAAATTGGTGATCGGCAACGGCAATGGCCCGATTGCGGCCTTCGTCGCCGCCTTCAAGCAAGTCGCCGACATCGACGTAGCCGTGCTGGATTACCACGAGCACGCACTCAAGGGCGGCGCGGATGCCGAAGCGGCCTGCTACATCGAACTACGCGTGAACGGTGGCAACAGCGGCTACGGTGTGGGGACGGATCGCAATATCGTCGCGGCGGCGATCAAGGCTTTGCTGTGTGGCGTGAACCGGTCAGGGGCGCGGGTAAACAGCAGCAATGAAGCGACTACCGTTTGACGAAAATCATACGGACGTACCAGGAAAACCGGAGTCTGTGCAGAGAATATCTGTAGGAGCGAGCTTGCTCGCGATTGCCACGCATCAACTCACGAAGCAATCGCGAGCAAGCTCGCTCCTACAAAACCCGCTTTCCTCTGTGCTCTCTGTGTGCTCACTGATCTCTGTGTCTACAGATTTTGATCTGTAACCAGGCCTAGCACGCTCAAGGCAGCGGCGGCTTGAAATACGGCTTGCCGTTCGGCGCGGGTAGCGCATAACGCTGCGCCAGCGATTCATACAGACCGCTGCGGAGCGTTTGCGCCAACGCCTGATTGAACCGGTCGCGTGCGGCTTCTTCGCGAAACACCAGCCGATAGAGCGTCGGCGGGAACAGCGCGAACGGGCACAGCGGTTGGCTGCCGTCCAGCTGCGCATTCAGATGCGTGCTGAAATACTGAAAGATATTGATGTCGGAGATCGCCACATCGGTGCGGTGGCTATAGAGCAGGCGATCGAGCGAGATTTGCGGTGAAGCTTCGGAGTAACCCCGGTTGCTGGCGGCCATCAGCGCGAAGTCCGTGCCAAGGTAGCGCTGCGCATTCTGGAATGCGACGACGTTATAGCGCTGCAAATCCGGGATGCTGTGCAGTTCCAGTTTGCTGCTGCACAGGGTAATCGCCATGTTCTTGTAGGCGATATACGGCTCGGAAACGAAGCCGCCTTCGTTGCCGATCACGGCATCGACCTGCTTGCTGATCAACCAGCTTTGCGCCCGCTTGTTGGGGGCGTGGAGCACCTCAGGCTGGTAGCCGGCGGTGCGCAGGATGGTGCTCACCAAGTCATATTCCACGCCGCGCTTTTCTTCTTCCCACACATACGGCGGCTTGGTTTCGCCAATGGCAACCCGCAATACCGGCTCACCGGCCGCCCAGCTGCATGGCGCAACCAGCAGCAAAGCCAGCATGATTGCCATGCCGTGCCTGCCCCTCTGCTTAGCGACCCAATCTGTGTTGGTTTTCATGTCAGAAAGATAGTCCATCACGCGATATGAAAAATCCATAAATCACAGTATGTACGGCATCGATGACACGGCACCCATTGGCGATGGTCACTACTCGGCAATGCGGATGCCGCCAGCGCTATCGAGCGCGAATTCATACCGCTCCGCCCGAATGAAAAACACCGTGTGCTCACACACGCTGCCATCCTCGAACCGGGATATGCGCTCCAGCTCCAGCAGCGGATGCGTACGCTTGGCATTCAGCACGGCGGCGAACTCTTGCCCGGCCAGGCGAGCGCGGATGGTCAGGTCTGCACGATCGATGCGTTGGCCAGTGAGCTGTTCGATCAAGGCGTAGGACGGCTGCTGTTCGACTTGCTCCCACGTCAGCGCCATATCGCTGGCGATGTGGGTGCGGGCCAGCGCAATCGGTTCGCCATCGAGGCGGTGCAAACGCTGCAAGGCGACGCAGCGCTTGAGCTTGGCCGGGAACACGCCACGCAAGCCGGCCGGTACGGCAATCTGCTCCAACGCGATCAGCTTCATCTCCGGCGCCTGGCCTTGCAGCAGCAACGAATCATAGAAGCCGCGCAACACATCCAGCCCATGCCGCACCCGCCGCGTTTCGACCACGAAAGTGCCCTTGCCCTGCTTGCGCTCGACGAGGCCGGCATTGACCAATCTGGCAATCGCCAGCCGCACCGTCACCCGGCTCACCCCGAAACGCTCGCCCAGCTCGGCCTCGGATGGCAGCTTGCCCGTTGGGCCGAAGCGGCGACTTTCGATCTCCACACGCAACAAATCAGCAATTTGCTCATACAGCGAAAGCACGTTATCGCGGGCCACATCCATAGACAAATCCAGTTAAATCAAGATTGATTCGATAAACACGCATAAGAATATGCCAACTCATTCGTTGGCAAACTTGTATTAAAACGTATTATCCAACCTCAAGGCCGGACTGACGAGTACGGCGCTCATTTTCTGCGTGAATCGCCTTGGCTCACGCTTGCGTCCCGTCCGTTTAAAAAGAGCCGCGAAGGAACCACCGTGAACAGCCCCTTAACCCCCACAACGCTGCAACCGCGCGCCGGTTGGCAAGCATACCTGCCTTTGATCGTGCAGCCCCTGATCGGGCAACAACGCCCGCTCTTGAAAGCCCAGCTCGGCTTTATTGCTGCGTGGCTCGCGTTCTTCTTCATCCTGTTTGCCCTGCCCGCTCCGGCCGGTCTGCCACCAGCGGGCAAGGCGACGCTCGCCGTCGTCGCCTGGGCCAGCATCATCTGGGTGACCGAAGCCATGCCGGTCGGCGTCAGCGGATTGTTGATTCCTGCCCTGCTGGTACTCGCCCACGCCGTGACGCCGTTTGCCAAAGCAGCCGGCGGCTTCAACACACCGGTGGTGTTCCTGTGCCTGGCCGCGTTCGTGTTCTCCGCCATCATGCAGGCGGCCGGACTGGATCGGCGCATTGCCTTGTTCCTGCTGGACAAACTCAAGACGCGCACCGCCAACGGCGTGATCTGGGTGATGTTCGTGGTCAATTTCGTGCTGGGTTTTCTGGTGCCGGCCGCCAACGCCCGCGCCGCGACATTGCTACCGGTCACCAACGGCATCATCGGCCTGTTTGGCGATACGCCGCAGGAGCGCAGCGCCAAGAAAGCCATCGTGATCCAGACGCTGGTCTACGGCTCGATGATCAGCGGCATGTGCGTGCTGACCGCCCATTTGCCGAATATGGTGATCGTCGGCCTGCTGCAGAAAAAACTCGGCCTGCATATCTCGTGGCTGGACTGGTTCAAGCTGCAATGGCCGTATCTGGGCATGTTCGTGCTAACGCAGCTGTGGGTGCAGTTCTATTTCAAATCCCGCGCTGTGCCGTTGCCGGGCGGCCAGGCCGCCATCACAAGCGAACGCGCTGCGTTGCCACCAGCCGGTGTGCAGCACAAAACCATTCTGGCCGTGTTTGGCGTAGTGGCCGCCATGTGGGCGACCGAAGCGTGGCACGGCATTCCGTCCGAAGTCGTCGCCCTGCTCGGGCTGGCCTTGCTGTTCGTGCCGGGGCTGACTGGCCTCGGCTGGAAAGATATTCAAGCCCGCACCATCTGGGGCACGTTCTTCCTGCTGGCCGGGGCGCTGTGCCTCTCCGCCGCCATCAGCGATACCGGCCTCGCGCCGTGGGTGGCTGATCTGCTGTACCGCTTTGCACAAGGCCATCCGTGGTGGCTGGCGCTGCTGATCATCATGCTGGGCACGCATGTGGCACGCATCGCGATGCTCTCCAACGTCGCCGCCGTAACGATGATCGCGCCAATCATGCTGGCGCTGGCCCCCAAGCTCGGCCTGCACCCGGCTGCCTTCACCTTGCTGGTGTGCGATAGCGATAGCTTTGCCTACATCCTGCCCACGCAGATCACCGCCGCCGTGGTGGCATATAGCAGTGGCGCGTTCACCACAGCGGACTACGCCAAGGTCGGCGTGGTGTCGGTGCTGATCGGCATCGCCTACGGGATTCTGGTGATGGCGCCGTGGTATGCGCATCTGGGGATTCCGGTATGGGATGCGACGGCGGTTTGGCCGTTTGGTTGATGCCCTGACGTTACAAATTTCAGCATGTCGTCCCCCCCTTCTCCGAAGGGGGGCTAGGGGGGATTTCTGCGTCATATCAAATTGCAGTGATCATTAGTAATTGCGTCGAAATCCCCCTCAATCCCCCTTCGAGAAGGGGGAGGCTAAAACCCGTGGCCCAGTAAAAGTGAGCTGAAAAATGAACGACCCCAGACCTGTAGTTAACAACTACGCGGCCCTACGCGCCCGCCTCGGCCCCCACCACGCCCCGACCGGCCTGTACGAGCGCAACAAAGCCCTCCCCTTCGCCGGCCGCGTGAGCTGCTCGGTCGACAAACTGGAAGCTGGTGAATGGACGGAAATCATCCTTGATTACGAAGTGGGCGCATCCGGCATCGCCGACGGCGCGTGGCTCAAGGCGACGTTCAAGTTCTATTCCGACTGGGCGCTATTCCAGACGTCCGATCCGGCCGGCGCGAACTTCATCAGTGCCGAATACCAAGCCGCACCACTCGCCCCCGGCCAGAGCCCGGCCACAGTGCAGGCACTGCACGTACGCTTCGAGCAAAAGGGCCACGAGCGTCCGTTTCAGAAAGCCATCATCGTCGATGTGATCGACGGCTATCTGAATGCCGGCGACCATATCGTGATCCGGCTGGGTGATCGGCGTCAGGGCGGACCGGGCACGCGGGTGCAGACGTTTATCGAGGACAGTTTCCGCTTCCGTTTTTACGTCGACCCGCTGGGCACCTCGCGCTTTGTCGCCGTGCCGGGCGATGTCGTCATCGACATCCATGCCGGCCAGCCGGCACAAGTCTTGCTGCAAGCGCCCCGCTTCGCCCGCCCCGGCACACCGCTCCCGGTGCGCGCCTCGCTGATGGATAGCTGGGGCAATATCTGCTCGGCGGTGGGTGGCACGATCCGGCTGATTACCCGGGATGGCGATGAGATCGTGCATCAGCGGGATTACGCCGTACCCGGAACCGGTTGGGCCTCCATCGGCATCGACAACTTGCCCAACAACGCCGGCACGTTACGGCTGGAAGCCAGCTTGCTGAGCGCCCCACGCGTCACTACGGGCACCGCATGGCTATCGATTTTCGACGCACCCAACGCCCCACGCGCCTTCTACGCCGATCTGCACGTGCACGCCCACGACACCGTCGGCACCAACAGCCCGGCCTACAACGTGACCTATGCGCGAGATATCGGCGGCATCGATGTCTTCGGCTACACCGTCAACGATTTCCAGATCACCGATGCCAACTGGCAGCTCGGGCTGGAGGCGGTGGAAGCCTTCAACGAACCCGGCCGCTTCGTCGCCTACCCGGTGCAGGAATGGTGCGGCAGCTCGACGGCAGGCGGCGATCACAACGTGGTGTTCCTCGGCAACGACGCGCCGGATTTCCCCTACAACGCCCGTGGCGAGCACAACCGCACGCTGGTATGGAACGAAGAAATGAAAGGCACCGCCGCCGAGCTGGGGCGCTGGCCGATCGAAGAACTATGGGACGCCTATATCGAGGCGCCCGAGCAGCACCTGATCATGCCCCACGTCGGCGGACGGCGTTATATCCCGGATTGGCATCACCCGGAGCTGGAACGGCTGG
Organism: Andreprevotia chitinilytica DSM 18519; assembly: GCF_000711875.1. Lineage (GTDB taxonomy): Bacteria > Pseudomonadota > Gammaproteobacteria > Burkholderiales > Chitinibacteraceae > Andreprevotia > Andreprevotia chitinilytica. Next base: position 385,300 of record NZ_JONM01000001.1, on the reverse strand, counting down.
TGGAAATCGCCTCGAGTTGGGGTCACTTCGACTGGCTCTATCGCGACGTGATCGCACGTGGCTACCAGCTTGGCGTGGCAGCCAGCGGCGACGAGCATCGCGGCCGGCCCGGTGGTGGTCCACCCGGCGTACAAGTGTTCGGTGTGCGCGGCGGGCTGACCGGCGTGTTGGCCGAACGGCTCGACCGCCAGACCATCGGCCGCGCACTGCGTGCCCGCCACACTTGGGCAACGACAGGCGAGCACACCGCGTTGCTGGTGCGTTGCGGCGATTTCGTCCAGGGCGATGCCTTTGCCCACCACGGCCCGGCCAAGCTTGATTACCGCTTCCTCGGCCAGACCGGCTGGGAATCCCTTGCCGCCTACGATCACGCTGGCCTGATCTGGGAGCGCAATCTGCATCAGGAGGCAGGCTTGTCCGAGCGCTTGATCCGCGTGCGCTGGGGCGGCGCACGGATTCGTGATCGTTATCGCTGGGCGGCATGGCAAGGCCGCATCCACATCCTCAACGGCACCATCAACCGCTTCGGTGGGCACGGCTTTGAGCACATCGAGGAAGCATGCTGGCGCGAGGGCGCAACCGATATCGGTTTCCGCAGCGATACCTATGGCGACGCGGACAGTGTGGAAATCGACGTGAGCAATCTCACCCATGCCCGCATCGTGATCGAAGGGCACATTGATAGCTTCATCAAGGTCGGCGACCCGTTGCAGCGCAATCCGTTTGCCCATGCGCCGGATTTCCATTGGGAAATCAGCGGTGCCGAACTACTGGCGCAAAACAGCCTGCGGCTGGAACTGGGCGGCACGGAACTGTTCATCGCGCTGGAACGGCTAACCGATCAGACCTTGCCGGTGGATGTGAGCGGCAGCATCGAGATCGAACCAGTCAACAGCCCGTTCGGCTTTCGCCCGGTGTATCTGCATGGCCGGCAGCGCGATGATGGCAAGGTGTGGTCATCGGCGCAGTTCATTACCTTTGCCGAGCGCTGAAAGACGGGGAACGGATGTTGTACAAATGAAGGGGCAGCGTCACTGAAATATGCATATTGCATATGATGATTCAGAATCCATTGCAGATCATAGGAACTGATCACTCACACCCAAGCGCAGCAACGTCCCATCGTTCATCTCACTGAACGATTATTTGACAGCCCGCGGGCGCTTGGCAGCGCTTGATTCGTTACGCGATAAACAACTACAAGGATGCATGATGGACATCATTAAAGTGGTCGTATTCGTTGCCGCAGCCGCCATCGGGGCGAAAGCCGTGCAGTACGTCATGGCACCGAACGTCAATAAAGAGCTGGCCAAGGCTGCCGAGAAAATGAATCAGGATTTGCCAAAGATGGTGGATCCGGTAACGCGCCTGAATCACGTTGATACTGGCGACAAATCCATCCAGTACAACTACACCCTCACCGACCCTGCGCTTGCGGATATCGACAAATCGAAACTGCTGGATCTGGCTCGGCCCAAATTGCTCGAGGCCTATTGCAAAAGCCCGTCAATGCAGCCGTTTTTAAAGAACAACGTCACTGCCACCTACAGTTATAAAAATGCATCGGGCGGGGACATCCTATCGATCAGGATTACGGCAGCCGACTGCCACGCGTGATTCAAGGTCGTGCCATGTTCCATATCGACATGGCACGCCCCAATTCATCAGCAGGATCAATCCTGCAACAGCTTTGCCACCACCGGCACCAGCGCAGGCGGCCGATTACCATAAGCAGCCAGTCGTCCTTTGGCTTGCGGCGCCAAATCCAGGTCATAAGGCAATCGCCCCGCTACCAGCCATAAACGTTCTTGCGGCAAAGCGGCAATCAAGGCTTGCTGGCCGGGCGACAAGACCGCGTTATAACTTTGCAATACGATTTGCGGCGCAGCGCCCACTAGCGCCAATACAGCGGCAATTTCGTCCTCGCCGCATTGCGGCTCTACCACCACTTCGCCGACCGCCAAGCCAGCAGCCAGGAATTGCGGCAGCATCGAGCCGCGTGCATCCCTTTTGCCACCGAGCGCGACTTCATCGATTTCGGTATGCGTATTGACCTCGGCGGTAATCAGCAATACCGGCTTGTTTTTATCCAATGGCTGGAACTCGCTCTGCACTTTCAACGCGGCGGCTTGCACTTTGGCAGCCAAGGCCATCGCAGAGGGTTGCTGCAGGCGTTCTGGCCACTGCGGCAGATCACGCCAGTTCAGAATGGCCGGCTTTTTCTTCAAGCGCGTAATGCGAGCCAAAGCAGTATTCAATCGCTCGCTGGAGATATGCCCGGACTCAACCGCTTGCTGCAACGCCAGCACCGCATCCTTTTGGCGAGATTGGGTATGCGATACCAAGACCATATCGGCGCCCGCCACAATCGATTGCACCGCGCCTTTGACCACGCCCATGCCATCCGCAATCGAGGCCATTTCCAGGCAATCGGTCAGCACCATGCCGTCGAAACCCAGCTCGTCGCGCAACAAGCCCGTCAACACGGCATGCGATAGGGTCGCCGGCAGGGCGGTATCAGGCTCGATGGCGGGAAAGACGATATGGGCAGTCATCAACGAATCGACGCCTGCGGCAATCGCCGCTTTGAAGGGCGCGAGTTCGACATCATGCAAGCGGCCCCGATCATGCGGCACCACCGGCAAGGCATAGTGGGAATCGGCGGCGGTATCGCCATGACCGGGGAAATGTTTCGCCATTGCAGCCAAACCGGCCGCCTGAATGCCCCGCATTGCCGCCAGCCCATATTCACAGACCGTTGCCGCATCTTCGCCATAGGCGCGCACGCCAATCACCGGATTATGCGGGTTGTTGTTCACATCCAGATCCGGGGCGAGGTTGAGATTAATGCCCATCTGGCGCAATTCATCGGCACCAATTTGGGTTAAGGCCTCGCAATCTGCAATCGAACCGGCTGCCTGAAAGGCCATTGCGGAGGGCAAAGGCGTTACGCCCTCCTCGATCCGCATCACCATGCCGCCTTCCTGATCAATACCGATCAGCAATGGCAAATCACTGACCTCGGCATTGATTTCCTGCAGACGGCGGCACATTGCCGCCACTTGCGCCGGCGATTCGATATTGCGCCGGAACAGAATCACTCCGCCGATACGCTGCTCACGGATCAGCCCCTCGATATGGGCATTGGGCATATATCCATCAAACCCGGCCATGACAAGTTGCCCAACTGCGTGTTGTATCGATTCAGACATATCCGGTTCCTGACTGGTGATGGGAAGGCATCAGGCACTCCAACCTGATGGCGTCTGAAATGTACGGGCTTATCTGAATGCCTGAAATGTCCCGGGATAACGTCAGGTTTGTTCAAAACTCACATTTGGATGGGGTTTGCTGGCACCGCCTTTGGAAACAACGGCCAGGCAATCAACGCGCACACCACGCCCAACAGCCAAACTGCCGGCCAACCGCCGTGCGCCAGCAAAACAGGGATGGCGAGCGGAGTCAGGAATAGCGTGATGAAGGCGCAAGTGTTACCCAAACCAAGCGCAGTACCGGCACGGCTGGCACCGGCCAGGGTGGCGAGTTCGGTAAAGGCGACGCCATGCCACGCGGAGGCGCAGATACCGCCCGAGATCAGGATCGCGATGATGATGGGCGTGATCACGGCATGCCAGCCGGGGGCGTTGGCGGCGATCATCACCAACCCAGTCAGAACGGCGAAGAGGATGGCGCTCAGCACGCTGCAAGTGCGCATATAGGCACGGCGATTGCGGTTGCGATCGGTCCAGCGGCCGCTCCAGACGCGCATGATCGCGGCACCCACTTGCACCGCTGCCAGCGTGGCGCTAATGGCCACCAAGCCGACATGGCTGAAGTCGTGCAGGAATACCGAGGCAAACGTCAGCACGGCAATTTGTGGCGCGCACAATACGCCGATACCGAGCGCGACGCGCCAGACATGAGCATCGCGTAGCGGCCCGCCTGCAACTGGGGTAGCGGCGGATGCAGGCGCCGCACTGACCTCGGCCACTGGTGGCTCGTGCAACCAGCGCCACGCAAACAACGCGGTCACAGCGCACAGCAACGCCAGCACACCGTAGACGGCAGTGAACCCATGCCACGCCGCGAGTGCCGGCAGCAATAGCGCGCCGATACCGCCACCGGTCGGGACGGCAGTCTGGCGGATACTCATCGCCAAGCCACGCTCCCCTTCCTGAAACCAGCCCATCACCGCTCGGCCACTGGAGCCATTGACGCTGCCGCCCAACAGGCCGACCACCATCAACCCGAGCGCCAGCACCAGCAGACTCGGCACGTGCGTGGCGGTTGGCGCAGCAAACAGCGCCATCAAGGCCAGCGCCGCCGCTGTCGCGCCCAAGCCGGTGAGCAACACGCGGCGATCGCCCCAGCGGTCGGTGAGCAAGCCCCACGGCAATTCGCTCAGCGCGATGCCCAAGCCGAGCATGCCAATCGCCAATCCGAGCTGGGCATTGCCCAGGTGATAGTCCGTGCGCATCAGCACGGCGGTCGTGGGGATGCCGGAAAACGCCGCCGAAAAACTGGCATTGGCTGCTACGCCGATGCCCAGCACTTTCCAGCGGTGCTTGCGATCCCGTGCCATCGCACCTGCTTGAGCGGGCGCGACGGGAAGCGGCAAACTGAGGTCGGTCATCCCTTTCTCCATCCGTAAATATGAAGTTGCCATATTACGAGCGGCCTTTACATCGGAAAAGCAGGAAAATAAGATCACATCCATCGCCCTTTCCGATTCACCTATCATCCATCTGCAGGCCAGCACCATGCGCGATTTCGATCTGACCCAACTGCGGACGTTTGTCGCCGTCGCCGAGGCGGGCAGCGTCTCGGCCGCCGCCAGTAAAATTTTCCTGTCGCAATCGACCGTGAGCGAACAAATCAAGAAGCTGGAAGAGCGAGCCGGCCAACCGCTGCTGCTGCGGAGCAAGAAAGGCACGCAACCGACCCCGGCCGGAGAAAAACTGCTGGGTTATGCACGGCGGATTCTGGCGCTGAGCGAGGCGGCGCTGGAGGATTTGCAAGGGCGTGCGCTGGATGGCGAGCTGCGCATCGCCATCACCGATTACTTCCGCCCGACCGATATTGCGCGGATTCTCAAACGCTTTGCGGAGCAGCATCCGCGCTTGCGCTTGCATGTAACCGTGCAGAAAAGTGCCGCCATCGAACGCTCGGCGGATGAGGGCGAATTCGATATCGGCCTATCGATGCGGATGGTCGGCGAAGACGGGCGGCATCTTGCAGGCGGGATGCCGTGGCCACAATCGACCGTCGTCCGCCGCGAGCGCATGGTGTGGGTGTCGCATCCCGATTACGCGGAAATATCGCCACCGCAGCAGCCCCTGCCGCTGGTGGTCTTGCCCAACTGCGCGCTACAAGGGCTGATTTTGAGCTTGTTGGAGCGCAACAAGCTGACCTATCTGATCGCACACACGGCATCCGGCGTGGCTGGCTTGCAGCTGGCTTTGGGCGCGGGCTTGGGTATTTCCTGCCTGAACGAATCAGCTATCGGCCCTGGCCTGGCCGAATGCCCGGCGGAAATGGGCTTGCCGGCCCTACCCATCGCCGAATTCAGCCTGTTGCCGGCCCAGCCCGGCGAAGGTCAGCTGGTGAGCGATGCCCGGGCGGCGCTGATCAAACTGTTCAAATGATTTGCCCTCCGCCAAAACGATGACCGACGGCGATCCGTTTGCGTGCAGGATGAATTTCTAGCAACAACAATGGTTTCAGGACGCGCTGCGATTTTTCACCAAGAGCTATCGAAAAAAGCAGCATAATTGCGTTTTTCCGCATTCAAACCGTTTTGAGTAATCATTCCATGACAAAAACTGCTCTTGATGCCTTCACCCGAAAAACCGCCAGCCAGGTCATTTACCAGATCTTCCCCGAGCGCTTCGCCATTGGTGGCGGTCTTTCCAGCGCCGAGAAACTGGCCGCTCCGGCGTATGACATCCCGGAGGCAGTCAAGCGCGGTTGGGATGAAACAACGCTCAATCAACCGTGGGGCAAGCAGTTTTATGGCGGCGATCTGGATGGCATCGCCGGCAAGCTCGATTACCTGACTGACCTTGGCGTGACCGGCGTTTATCTCACGCCGGTTTTCAGCGCACCCAGCAACCACAAATACGACGCCACCGACTTCTTCAGCATCGACCCGATGTTTGGCGGCGAAGCCGCGCTACGGCGGCTGACCGATGCGCTGCACGAGCGCAGCATGAGCTTGACGCTGGATGCGGTGCTCAATCACGTATCCGATCATCACCCGTGGTTTCTGGCCGCCAAGGCCGGCGACGCGGACAAGCGCGACTGGTTTACCTTCCGCGAGGATGGCAGTTATCTGTGCTGGCAAGACTACGGCTTGATGCCGGAGCTGAACCTGTCCAACCCCGCTGTGCGCGATGTGCTCTACCGCAACCCGCACAGTCTGGTGCAGCACTGGCTGGCGCAAGGCATCGACAACTGGCGCTTCGATGTGGCGCAAGACGTCGGTATTCCGGTCGCGCAGGAGATGGCGGAAATCGTGGCGGCACGCTTCCCCGATGCCAGCCTGCTGGGCGAGCTGAACGGGTTCTCTGCCAGCTGGTTTGCAAATCGGGATGAGATAGGCGGGGACGAAGTAGGCGGCGGCTTTCACGGCATGATGAATTACTGGTATCGCACCGCGACATTGGCGTGGCTGGCCGGTGAAATCGATGCCGTACAGATGAACCGGGCGCTCAGCGATGCTCGTACCGGCTACGGCCTCAAAGGACTGCTTTGCTCGTGGAACATGCTGTCCAGCCATGACACGCCACGCTTGATCACCACGGTAGGCAGCATCGAAAAAGCCCGCCTCGCCTTGCTGATGCAGATGACCATGCCGGGTGTACCACTGGTCTACTACGGCGAGGAAATCGGCATGGAAGGCGGGGCCGACCCGGACTGCCGCCGCCCGATGCGCTGGAACGAAGCGGAGTGGAATCAGCAGCAACGCGCCTGGGTAAAACAGCTGATCGCCATCCGCCAAGCCAATCCGGCGCTGCAATATGGCGACGTGATCGTGCTGGGCGACCGGATCGCCGGTAACGCGCTGATCTTCCTGCGCCATACCGATGTACCGGGCGAAGCGGCGCTGGTAGTGGTGAATCTGTCCGACAAGCCGCTGAAGGCCAAGCTGCTGCTGCCCTACTCGCATTGGTATGACGGCGTGCCGTTGCGCGATGCGCTGCATGTGGCCCCGGATACCAAGGTCGAGGCGGCCAGTGTGTGGCTGGATATTCCGGCAGGATCAGGCGCGATTTACCAAGCCACCGAACCCTACAAGAACTACACGTTCTTCAAACCACGCAACCGCGGCTGATACCGCAGCGTTGACTCGATCCGGCATGGTGAAGCGACTTGGCGACTTGACCATGCCCAAACCCGATTCGCATACAATTTTTATGCAAATCCACGGCCTTTTTGCATCGTTTTAAGACCGCGCTCCTTAAATTGGCAGCGTGTTCATTCTGCAAAAGGCCACGTATGAAACCCGTTGCGATTTGCCGTCACCATGCCGCCCAAGGGCCGGGCTATCTACTCGATTTTTTTAACAACCACGATATTCCCTGGCGGCAATTCGCCATCGATGCTGGTGAAATGCCACCGGTTTCAGTACGCGATTACAGCGGCGTGGTCATCCTCGGCTCACCTGCCAGCGTGAACGACCACTACGGCTGGATGCAGCGTGAAGAAGCACTGCTCCGTGATGCCTTGTGGTTTGATCGACCCATTCTGGGCCACTGCTTTGGCGGGCAATTGCTGGCGAAAACACTTGGCTCCCGCGTCCGCCGCAATACAGTCCCGCATATCGGCTGGGGCAAAGTGCTGGTCACGAAATTCGACGAAGCCGCGCAATGGTTCGGCCCGCAGCGCGAGCTTGAATTGTTCCATTGGCACTTCGATACCTTTGAAATCCCGCGTGGTGCAAAGCGGGTGCTGTTCGGCACCTACTGCATGAACAAAGCCTTTGCTTATGGCAAACACCTCGGCCTGCAATCCCATCTGGAAGTCACCGCCCAAAGTATTCGCGACTGGTGCTTGCAGGACGGCGCTGAGCTGGATCAATACGCCGGCCCTTCCGTGCAGAGCGAGGGGCAGATTTTCCATCGGATCGATGAGCGCATTACCAAACTGCATCGGCTTGCTGATCGCGTTTATGACCAATGGAGTCGTGCGCTTGATCGTCCGATTCAGCTGGCGGTGCGCCGGCCGCATGGGGGGCCGGGTTGGGGGAAGAGTTTGATGGCTTAAGCCGGTCGCCACATGTAGCCCGGACGGCTATGCCGGCCGGGGTGTCTCCCCCTACTCCGCCACCAGGCTTCCAGCACTCCCCTTCGGCACATAAGGCGGCAGCCTCCGCGCAACCACATAACTCACCGCAATCACGATCAAGCAAGCTGCAAAAGCAAAGTGAATGCCGCTCACCAAACCTTGCCGGGCGAGTTCAAGCAGATGGGATGAATCGATGCCAAGCGGCTGCGTCAACTGGTGCAGCACCTGCTGATCCTGCGCTCGCACCAACAATTGCGGTGTATCGAACAAGTGGGAGATCGCCACGTTATCGACACCGGCTTGTTGCAAGGCGGCGTCGGCATGATTCATGAAGCGCACGTTGACGATCACGCCGGCCAGACTCGCGCCAATCATGCTGCCTAGCATTCGCGTGGTCTGGATCAGCGCCGATGCCACCCCCATATCGGCACGCCCTACCGCAGTCATGATTTGCATGGTGAGATTCGGCAGCTGAAACCCAAGGCTGAATCCACACAGCCCGAACGCGATCGACATCAGCAATGGCGGCGTACTGAGCGAGAGCTGGCTCAGCAACGCCGCGCCAGCCATCAACCCGATCAGCCCCCAGGAAATCAACCGCTCCGGTCGTGGCAGGCGTGGCACCAGCCGCCCGTTGATCAGGCTGCCGATGGTGATACTCACCAGCAGCGGCGTGATCAACAAGCCCGATTCCTTGGGCGAAAAACCAAACCCGCCCTGCAGCAACAAGGGCGCATAGAACACCAGCACGAACATCACCAGACCCGTGAGCAGACCCAACGTGCACAGCTGCCGCACCGCTTGATTGGCAAACAGCCGCGGCGGAATGATCGGCGCTTTGGAGCGCAGCTGGTGGTGCACAAAGGCCGCGATCAACGCCAATGACCCGGCCATCAGCAGCCAGAACAAGGGGCTGGCGAACCCCAAGTGCTGGCCCTGCTCGGTCGTGATCAACAAGGTGCAGATGGAGACGGCAAGCAGCACAGCGCCCAGCCAGTCGATGGTGCGATCTGCCTGATCGTGGTGAACCACACGTGGCAGAAACTTCCACACCACGGGCAAGGCCAGCAAACCGACCGGCAGGTTCACATAAAAGACGCTGCGCCAGCCCAGATGCTCGGTGAGCCAACCGCCCAGCGCCGGCCCCATCGCAGTGGCAATGCCGAAGGTGGCGGACATCATCGCCTGCCAGCGCACCCGTTGCATCGGATCAGGAAACAGGTCGCTCACGCTGGCGAATGCCGCGCCGGTGAGCATGCCACCGCCGATGCCTTGCAGGCCACGGGCCAGCACCAGCTGCCACATGCTTTGCGACATGCCGCACAGCATCGATGCCAGGGTGAACATCACGACGGCGGCCAGCACGAAAGGCTTGCGGCCATACAAATCGCCGAGCCGGCCAATGATTGGAATCATGACGGCGTTGGTCATCAGATAGGCCGATGCCACCCATTGGTAGAGGCTGAAGCCTTGCAGTTCGGCGACGACACGCGGCAAGGCGGTGCCGACCACGGTCTGATCCAGCGCGATCAGCATCAGCACGTGGCAGATACCGGTCATGGCAGCGAGGGATTCGAAGCGGGAGCGTGGGGCTTGAGATGCTTGCATGGGGAGATGTATCCAGCGATAGATTCAGGCGTCGCTTCAGGCGGCAGGAAGATCAAAGGCTTGGCGCAACACGGCCAGCGCATCGAGCACCGCAGGCAACTTGGTAACAGGTACGCGGGCGAGTACTGATTCGGCGTGGCTTTCCAGTACCGCCTCCACCGCCAGGGCTTCAGCGCGACCCGCCTCGGTCAATTGCAGCAGCACGCCGCGCCGGTCGGCCGGGTTGGGTTGGCGCTCGACCCAACCTTGGGTGACGAGTTTGTCGACAGCGCGGCTGACCCAGCTCTTTTCGAGCGCAAGGATCTGGCCTAACTCCGCTTGGGATAGCGACCCGCGATGCAACACCACGACCAGCATGCGGCTCAGCGCATTGAAGCCGTTCCTGGCGAGATTTTGGCGTTGCTCGTTGATGAAGCTGCGCATGAGGTCGCGCAAGATGGCGGTATTGAAGCTGGCTGGCATGGGGAGCGTTTTAACGTACAGAGGCGAATGGCACGAATTTACGCCCAATTGGTTGCCTTTAGCAACAATACCGATTTCAATCAGTGATCTGCTTCACGCCTATCCAAGAACCAATTGGTTTATATACCAGTATATTTTCTAGTCTTGTAACAGGATAAAAGGCGCTTTACGGTAGGGCCTCCAACCCGAAAACGGAGATTAACCATGTCCGATCACGATCAACACGTCACTGCCCAATTCAACCCGGTTGCTGCGGCTTACCTGACCAGCGTGGTTCATGCGCAAGGCGAAGACTTGCAGCGCTTGGCCGCTATTGCTGCTCACTTCCCGACTGCACGGGCGCTTGATCTGGGCTGCGGCGCTGGTCACGTGAGCTTCGTCGTCGCGCCGCATGTCGCCCATGTCACAGCCTACGATTTGTCTGCGCCAATGCTGGATGTGGTGGCAAGCAGTGCTGCCGAACGAGGATTGCGGAATATCGACATCCAGCAGGGCGCCGCCGAGCAAATGCCATTTCCCGATGCAACGTTTGATCTGGTTTGCACGCGTTACAGCGCGCATCACTGGATGGACGTGCCAGCGGCACTCAAGGAAATACGCCGGGTACTGAAACCGGATGGCGTGTTGGTCGTGATGGATATCGTCGGTTCGCCCGACCCACTGTTCGATACCCATTTGCAGACCATCGAACTGCTGCGCGATACCTCGCATGTCCGCAACTATGCGCTGCCGGCGTGGCGGCAAATGCTCGTATCGGCAGGGTTTGAAGTCGGCAATGTAGATACGTGGAAGCTGCGGCTCGAGTTCGCCTCCTGGATCAGCCGGATGCGTACACCGCCTGAGCGAGTGGCTGCCATTCAGTCCTTGCTGGCGGGTACATCGGCTGAGGTGAAGGATTATCTGCAGCTTGAAGCGGATTATTCGTTCAGCCCGGATACGGCGATGATCGAAGCGCGGCCAAGCCACCGTTGAACAGCCTGTTTTCAAAGCCTGTTTTCAAATGGCGCAGACAACAAAAAACCCGCTACGAAAGCGGGTTTTTTGTTGTTCAGAGACTTGATTCGAATGGAATCAAACGCCGTACGGATGACGCAGTACGATGGTCTCTTCGCGATCCGGGCCAGTCGAGATGATGTCGACCGGTGCTTCGCAGATTTCCTCGACGCGCTTGAGGTAAGCACGGGCGTTTGCCGGCAGGTCTTCCCAGCGCTTCACGCCGAAAGTCGATTCAGTCCAGCCCGGCATTTCTTCGTAAACCGGTTCGCAAAGGGCGATCTCCTCCGCACCGATCGGCAGGATGTCGACCAGCTTGCCATCCAGCTTGTAGCCGGTGCACAGATTGATCGTTTCGATGCCATCCATCACGTCGAGCTTGGTCACGCAAAGACCGGAGACACCGTTGATCTGGATGGAGCGCTTGAGCGCAGCCGCGTCGAACCAACCGCATCGACGCGGACGACCAGTCACCGAACCGAATTCGTTGCCGCGCTTGGCCAAACCAGCGCCAACTTCGTCGAACAACTCAGTCGGGAATGGGCCGGAACCAACGCGGGTGGTATAGGCCTTCACGATGCCGAGCACGTATTGCAGCATCTGCGGTGCAACACCAGCGCCTGGGGCGGCTGCGCCGGCCACACAGTTGCTGGAAGTCACAAACGGATAAGTACCGTGATCGACGTCGAGCAGCGTGCCTTGCGCGCCCTCGAACAGCAGCGGCTGGCCGGCCTTGTTCATGTCGTACAAGGTGCGTGATACGTCGGCAATCATTGGCTTGATGCGCTCGGCGTGGGCCAGCGTTTCGTCATAAACCTTCTGGAAATCGACGGTTTCGGCCTTGAAATAATTCTTCAGCGCGAAGTTGTACCAGTCGAGATTTTCCAGCAGCTTGGCGGCGAAACGCTCCGGGTGATACACGTCCTGCAGACGGATCGAGCGACGCGCAATCTTGTCTTCATAAGCCGGACCGATGCCACGACCGGTGGTACCGATCTTCTTGTCGCCCTTGGCGGCTTCACGCGCCTGGTCGATGGCGATGTGATACGGCAAGATCAGCGGGCAGGCTTCGGAAATTTTTAAACGGCTTTGCACATCGATGCCAGCCTCGGTCAACTCACCGATTTCCTTCAGCAGCGCTTCCGGCGAGATGACCACGCCGTTGCCGATGAAGCAGGCTTTGCCTGCGTGCAAGATGCCAGACGGGATCAGGCGCAACACCGTCTTCTTGCCGCCGACCACGAGCGTATGACCGGCGTTGTGACCGCCCTGGAAGCGCACCACACCCTGTGCATGATCAGTCAGCCAATCAACGATCTTGCCCTTGCCTTCGTCACCCCATTGGGTGCCGATCACGACCACGTTTCTGCTCATGTAAACCTCAATCGAAAAACCAAATCAACACTGGTTGCGTGCTGCCGGGGCGGCAGACTACGCGCTTGGCCCAAGCACGTCAAAACAGCATGCCGGGCGGCAAATAGGTTATGGCATCAAGCCAGCGGCACAACCCGCCATTGGCCGGCTTCCAGTTGCAGTGCCCGGTCACAACCGGACTCGCCAGCCACGACGCCCAAATCAACTACCACAGTCTCGCCCTTGGCGCGCAAGGCGCGGATGGCCACGATCAACGCCGCATCATCACCTGCCGGGGCAAGGATGGCGGGCTGTACATCCGGGAACGGCAGATGGGTCAGCGCGCGCAAGTCCAGACTAAAACCAGTAGCCGGACGCGACCGGCCGAATTTCTCGCCCACGCTGTCGTAACGGCCACCACGCGCAATCGCGTTGGCAAAACCCGGCGTGTAAGCGGCAAACACCAGGCCGGTGTGATAGTCGCTGCTCTTCACTTCAGCCAGATCGAACCGGAAGCTGATACCGCGTGCTTTCAAGGCATTCGCCAAGGATTCCAGTGAATCCAGCGCGTTGGCGACACCGTCGATTGCCGGCAACGCCACGCGTGCGCGCTCCAGCACACCAGCACCACCATAGAGGGTCGGCAGCGCCAGCAAACCGGCAACGACCGTGTTATCCAGACCGTCGGTTGCTTCACGCAAGGTCGGCAAATCTTTCTGCTGCAGCGCATCGAACACTTGATCGCGCGCATCACCCTTCAATCCGGCAGCATCGGCCAGCGTATGGAACAAGCCGATATGGCCGATATCCAGCGAGACATTGCCCAAGCCCGCCAGTTGCAGGCTTTCCATCACCAGCTCGATGACTTCGACGTCGGCAGCGATGTCGGCACACCCGTAGATTTCCGCGCCGATCTGCCGTGGTTCGCGACTGGAGAGAATCCCGTCGGGACGGCTATGCACGACCGAACCGGCATAGCACAGGCGCGCGACGCCTTGCCGATTGAGGATATGCGCATCGATACGCGCAACCTGCGGCGTGATATCAGCCCGCAAGCCCATCTGGCGGCCGGACAATTCGTCCACCAGTTTGAATGTTTTCAGATTGAGCGCCGGATCGTCGAGCAGGAACAGCGATTCGACATATTCGATCAACGGCGGCATCACCAACTCATAGCCATAACGCGCAAACACATCCATCAAGGTTCGGCGCATGGTTTCGATCTGACGCGCTTCACGCGGCAGCACGTCAGCAATGTTTTCCGGCAGTATCCAGTTTCGCATTTTCGTTTTCTATTCAAACCAAAGCCCGCCGACCGAAGCCAGCGGGCTGAAGACATCATTTTAACGGATTAATGGAGCGCGAGCGCGATCAGCAAACCGGCCATCATTACCAGAAAGCCGAAAATACGGATTTGTCGCGGCTCCCACTCGGCCAGCCGGCCCATGGTGCGTTTCCATGCACCCGGCGAGGCAAAGGGCAAGATGCCTTCAAATACCAGAACCAGAGCCAGCGCTAAGCCAATGCTGCCGTTCACTTGCTGTTGCCCTTCGGGTTCTTCATGTACTTGAAGAAGTCAGCGCTCGGATCAACCACCAACACGTCGCTCTTCTTGTTGAAGCTCTGCTTGTAGGCATCCAGGCTCTTGTAGAACGCGTAGAACTCCGGATTCCGGCCATAAGCCTCAGCATAAATCGCAGCGGCCTTCGCGTCGCCCTCACCCTTCTGCTGCTGGGCGATGTTATAGGCATCAGCAAGAATCACAGCCCTTTGCCGCTCGGCATCGGCCTTGATCCGGTCTTCCTCGGCCGAACCTTCAGCGCGCAGCTTGCTCGCTACCGCTTTACGCTCGGACTGCATCCGCTCGTATACCGACACCAGCGTGCTGTCTTCCAGCTCGACGCGCTTCACACGTACGTCGACCACTTGCACACCAATCCGCGCGGCGTCGGAATCGGCCACTTTGCGCACGTAATCCATCACTTCGTCACGCTTGCCGGAAATCACGTCTTGCACCGTGCGTTTACCGAACTCGTCGCGCAGCATGTTGTTGACGGTATTGCGCAGCCGATCCACAGCCTTGCGCTCATCCAGGCCGACCGCCTTGTAATAGCGCTCAACATCGACAATCTGGTACTTGATATAGCTGTCGACCTTGACGTTCATCTTTTCGATGGTCTGCACCCGAGCCGGCACATTTTCATCGATGGTCTGGATACGTTTGTCGAAGAAACGGACATCTTGCAGCAGCGGCACTTTGAACTGGAAACCCGGCTCTTTGATTACACGTCGGGCTTCAGAGAACTGGAACACAACGGCGTATTGGCGCTGGTCAACCGTGAAGAACGACATGCTCAACACAAACAGAACCACCAGCACCACTGCCAATGTAGGAAGAATACGGTTCATGGTCATTCCTCCTTAGCGGCCGTCGCGCTCGCCACGCGAGCTGGTTGATGGGATTGGCGCAGGCTGCGCCTGCACGTCGTTAGCTGCCGCTGGCGGTGGTGTTTGAGGCGGGGCATTGAGCTGCATCAGCTTATCAAGCGGCAGGTACAGCAGATTGTTGCCGGCTTTCTGATCCACCAGCACCTTGGTGGTCTTCTGGAAAATCTCTTGCATCGTGTCGAGATACATCCGGTCACGCATCACTTGGGGGGCCTTGGCATATTCGGCGGCAATCTGTTTGAAGCGCGAGGCATCACCTTCAGCCGTAGCGACGACTTGCTGCTGGTAGCCTTGCGCCTGCAACTTCAGTGCGGAGGCCGTACCGCTGGCTTTGGGAACCACATCGTTGGCATAGGCCGTACCTTCGTTGATCAAACGCTGCCGGTCCTGGCGCGCCTTGACCGCGTCGGCAAACGAGTTCTGCACTTCGTTGGGCGGCTGCACATCCGAGATGTTGACCCGTGCGATCTGAATACCCGTCCGGTATTTGTCGAGCAAGGCCTGCATGCTTTCCTTGGTGTCTTCACCGATCTTGCCGCGCCCTTCGTTCAGCACGAAATCGACGCTATTCCGGCCAACGACTTCGCGAATCGACGTCTCAGCGGCCTGTTTGACGAGATCGCCGCCTTCGCGGTTGTCCTTGCGGTTATTGAAGACAAAGTCCTTGGCGGACTTGAGTGTGTACTGAATCTCAAGCTGGACTTCGATGATGTTCTGGTCTTCCGTCAGCATGATGGCTTCGTCACGCGAGGCATTGCCCTCGGCGCGTGTACCTACTTCAAGACTGCGGATTTCGGTGACGTTAACCAGTTCACGCCGCTCGATCGGCCAAGGTAGATGCCAATGCAGACCGGAATTCTCGACCGTGCCGATGTAGCGGCCAAAACGGGTGATGACCGCATTTTCGCGCTCATCGACAACGTAAAAGCTGGAGCCCCCCCACAAGACCAACAACACGGCGACGATGACAACAGCGCCCGTCGACCCCAGCGAACCACCACCAGGTTGCGGGGCGCGACCATTGCTGCCGAACAGGCGGGACAGCTTGTTGCTCAGATTGCGGAAAATTTCGCCCAGATCAGGCGGGCCATTGCGGCGACCGCCCCACTGTGGATCGTTTTGGCTCATGGAGTCTCGTTTTCCTCGCGGGATTGGCTCATTGTTTCGACGAGAGCGGCGCGCAGTATATCAAGCCCGCCACCTTGCACAGCACTGACACGCACGGCACGGATTTTACCATACTCATCCCGCTCGACCGCTGGCTCAGCGCCCTTCAGATCAATCTTGTTCCAGACCATCAATTGATCAATGCGTTCTGCGCCAATTTCACGCAAAACATGATTGACAGCCTCGACCTGCATCTCACGCATCGGATGATTGATATCAACAACGTGCAATAGCAAATCCGCTTCGATGGTTTCTTCCAGCGTAGCCCGGAATGCCGCAACCAAAGTATGTGGCAGATTGCGGATAAAACCGACCGTATCCGAAATCACCACGGAATGATCCGCATCCAGAAACAACTTGCGCGATGTTGTATCCAGCGTCGCAAACAATTGATCCGCCGCGTAAATCTTAGCCTTGGTCAGCGAATTGAAAAGCGTTGATTTGCCGGCATTGGTATAGCCAACGATTGAAATGCTGAACTCACCCCGGCGGACACGTGCCTTGCGTTGGGTAGAACGTTGCTTCTGCGCAGTGGCAAGCTGGGCGCGCAAGCGCTTAACGCGCAAACCGATCAAGCGGCGGTCGGTTTCAAGCTGGGTTTCACCCGGGCCGCGCAAACCGATACCGCCCTTCTGGCGTTCAAGGTGAGTCCAGCCTCGAATCAGTCGAGTCTGGATGTGCGCAAGCTGCGCCAACTCGACCTGCAACTTGCCCTCTGCAGTGCGGGCACGTTGGGCGAAGATATCCAGAATTAAGGTCGTGCGATCAAGCACGCGGCATTGGATCGCGGCTTCAAGATTGCGCTCCTGCGCCGGCGACAATTGGTGATTGAAAATCACCATTTCCGCCCCCTGCGCCCTCACCACCTCGGCAATTTCTTCGACTTTGCCGGAGCCGGCGAAAAATCGCGGATCAGGCCGGGCGCGTTTGCCTTCGACAATATGTAGCGGCTGCACGCCAGCGCTTTCGACCAATTGGACGAATTCATCGACACCATCGCGGTAGTCCGGCTCGTTGAAATCGAGGCAGACCAATACAGCGGCATCACCACCTTTGTGGCGTTCAAACATGGATATCCAAGGTGCTTGGTAAAATAGAGGGGTAAATCAGAATGGAAAACCCCGGCAGGCCTGCGCTTGCCGGGGTTTTTTGCGGAAACCTTGAATCAGGCCTCGGCTTCCGGCGCGGCGGCGGCCTGTTGCGAGTGTTCATGCGGAATCGAAACTGGCCGAGACGGCACAACCGTTGAAATCGCGTGCTTGTAGACCATCTGCGTCACGTTGTTGCGCAACAACACAACGTACTGATCGAACGACTCGATCTGGCCTTGCAACTTGATCCCGTTGACGAGGTAGATATAAACCGGAACGTGTTCCTTGCGCAGTACGTTCAGAAACGGATCCTGCAGCATTTGCCCCTTGGCACTCATTTTTGTTCTCCGATGCGTTGTTATAGGTAATACAGCAGCACGCTTACGCTTATAGTATAAAACCCGAACCCTGCCAATAGGCAGGATTACCAAGTTACTCAGCTAAGACTTACCGATCTGCGTTTTTCCGGCGACCAGGATGGATACCTGGTTTGCGCGGCGCTGTCTTGTCATCGTACGGATTTTCGCTCATCTTGAATTGCACCCGCAGCGGTGTGCCCTGCAATTTGAATAGCTTCATGAAGCTATGTTCCAGATAACGCCAATATGACGCGGGCACAAGATTGAGCGCATTGCCGTGAATGATGACGACCGGCGGATTCATGCCCCCTTGGTGGGCATAACGCATCTTCGGGCGAACTTTGCCAGCCAACGGCGGCTGTTGACGCTCAATCGCCAACTGCAATGCCTTAGTCAGTTTAGGCGTTGGAATCTTGATCATGGCAGCGTGATACGCCTGATCAATCGACTTGAACAAGTCACCCACGCCCTGCCCCGCCAGCGCCGAGATGTAATGGAACTTGGCAAAATCCAGAAATGCCAGCTTCCGATCAATCTCGCGTTTGATGCGATCACGCTGCTCTTGCGTTGCCGCTTCCCACTTGTTGACTGCAACAACCAGTGCGCGGCCCGACTCGAGCACGAAGCTCGCAACACGCGCGTCCTGATCTGACACTTCCTGCATGGCATCCAGCACGAGCACCGCCACATTCGCGTCTTCAATCGCCTGCATGGTCTTGATCACCGAGAACTTCTCGATCATCTCGGTTACCTTGCCGCGCTTACGTACACCAGCGGTGTCGATGATCGTATAGGGCTTTTCGCCACGCTCGAAGTCGATGTAAACCGAATCGCGCGTCGTGCCCGGCTGGTCAAACGCGATCACGCGTTCTTCACCGAGTACTGCATTGACCAGCGTCGACTTGCCGACGTTCGGTCTGCCAACGATGGCGAATTTGGGATGATCTGCCGCCTCTTCTTCAACGGGCACTTCAAAGCGTTCGAGCACTTCGTTGATGAGATCGCGAACACCCTCGCCGTGACTGGCCGAGATGGCAACGGGATCGCCCAAGCCCAGCTCGAAAAAGTCTGCCGTAACCACCGCGCGCTGCATGCCCTCGACCTTATTCACCGCCACCCAAACCGGGCGATCAATCTGGCGCAAGCGCTGGGCAATGATCTTGTCTTGCGGCGTGATGCCAACACGGCCATCGACGATAAAGACGATGGCGTCGGCCTCGTCAACCGCTTGCAGCGTCTGACGGGCCATTTCAAACATGATGCCTTCATCAACGACCGGCTCGAAACCACCAGTATCGACGACAAAGTAAGGTTTTTCGCCAACACGTCCGTGGCCGTAGTGGCGATCGCGCGTCAAACCGGGCTGGTCGGCAACCAGCGCATCGCGCGTCTTGGTCAACCGGTTGAACAACGTCGATTTGCCGACGTTGGGACGACCGACCAATGCAATTGTGGGTTTCATTACTTATTCACTTTGAGGGCAAATACATTGCCCGACTGCGTTTGCACGATCAACTTGTCGTTGATCGCTTGCGGTGCGGCTGCGATACGGCTGCCATCGGTGGCCAATTGACCAACCAGACTACCGTCTTCCGGATTAAGGAAGTGAACATAACCTTCGTAATCGGCAACGGCGACTTTTCCGTTCACGATCGCCGGTGAGCCGACGCTGCGTGCGACGAGCTTGTCTTGCCGCCACAGGCTGCGCCCGCTGATCCGCTCGAATGCTTGTACTGCACCTTCAGCATCGACGAGATAGAGGTGATCGCTATCCACCGCTACGCCGGAAAAGCTGGATGCTTCACGCGACCAAGCCAGTGTGCCATTCAGCACGCTAAAGCAGCTCACGCGGCCTTGATAGGCGGCGGCACAAACCTGATTGCCGGTCACCACCGGCGCGGACACCACGTCGGCGACCCGCTCAAGCTCAGTCGCGCCACGCGGCAAGGCCACCGGGCTATCCCACAATACGCGACCATCAACGATACCGAGCGCAACGAGACGACCACCAGCCAAACCAGCCAACGCAGAGCCTTCAACCACCGCCATCGGTGCGAAGTTACGCAGCGTCAACGCCGGCAATTGGCGCTGGAATTGCCAGACCCGGCTGCCGTCCTTGGCAGACAAACCGCTAATGCGGCCATCCCCGGTGCGAACCATGACGATATTTTGCGCAATAGTCGGTGGTGCAATGATTTCGCTGGACAACTGCACCTTCCAGCGCGACTTGCCATCGTCACCGAAGGCAAACAACTCACCCTTGAGCGTGCCAACTGCGATCAGGTCACCATTGGCGCCGACACCGCCAGCCACTGGCTTTTCAAGCTGGACTTGCCACAGCTTCGCGCCGGTATCGACGTTAAGCAGTGCAAGCGTATTCGCAGCACCAGCAACAACCAGCTTATCGCTGCCCAATTGCGCGGGCAGGAAACGGAAATCAGTCTGGGCGCCGATATTCGTGCGCCAGGCAACCGTCGCACCCACCTTGTTTTGCACTGCCGGCAACGGCGATGGCGTGGGCGCATTGCTCACAGCACCACAACCGGCCAACAGCGCTGCCGCAAGGGCGGCGAGGCCAAGAATACGAGCCGACTTATTGCCAGCCAATACCACCATCGTCATATCAGGAGTTCCCCAATGCTGCGAGTTTGACCTCGACGAACTGATAATTCGGCGCGCCTTTTTCCAGTTTGGCGAGCGTTTGCTTGTACGCGTCACGCGCACCGGCAACATCACCCTTTTCGATCATGATGTCACCGCGCATTTCCGAGAAGAGCGGCATGGATGCCTCTTCTTCGCGCCCTTGCAATGCAGCCAGTGCGGCATCGTATTGCTTCTGATCAAGTGCAACGGCAGCAATCCGCAGACGAGCTGCATCGCGCAGCCCAGCTTCATCCGCATGGCCCGCAACCCATTGCAACTGGGTGGTGGCAGACTTGAAGTCGCCGGCATCGGCAAATGCCTTGGCTAGCAATAACGTGGCACGGGCAGCGTAACCGGTACCGGCATATTCGTTTTGCAGCTTTTCAACATCCGGACGAAGCTTGGCTGCATCGGTGGCCCCAAGCACTTCAACCTTGACGTAAATTTCGGCAGCCGCATGCGCCTGCTTCTCTTGGTACGAGCTCCAGCCCTGCCAACCTGCATAGCCTACGAGGCCCGCGACAACTGCTACCGCCAGGTATCTGCCCCAGTCTTGCCACCATGCCTTCAGCTCGGCGATTTGTTCTTGTTCTTGCAGATCAAAAGCCATTTTTCGTTATCCTTGCGACGCAATGCCGCTCAATAAAGTAAAGCCGCCCCGGATTATGCCGTAGCGGTGATTCGTGCCGCCAGCTCAGCTTGCGGCAAAGTGATTTGTTCTCCGGCGCCGTCACCGGTAAGACGCTTGAGATTGGCGGTGCCAACCTCGGCTTCGGACTCTCCGATCACAACGGCAAAACGGGCGCCAGAAGCATCCGCCTTCTTGAACTGGGACTTGAAACTGCCACCGCCTGCGTGCAGTACCACCTTCAAGCCGGCGGCGCGCAATGCGTTCGCGGTCTTGAACGCGGCGCGACCGGCCGCTTCCCCGTCATTGATCAGATAAACATCGGGTGCATTGGCGGGAATCGAGACGGACTGCGCTTCCGTCAGCAACAACAAACGCTCAATGCCAATTCCAAAACCAACCCCGGGGCACGGCTTGCCACCGAGTTGCTCAACGAGACCATCGTAACGGCCACCGGCGGCCACAGTTGCTTGCGCGCCAAGCTCAGTCGTCGTCCACTCAAAAACGGTTCGATTGTAATAATCAAGACCGCGAACGAGTCGATTATTCAGTTTGTATGCAATGCTGGCGTCGTCGAGCAGCGCCTTGACGCGCTCGAAATGGGTATGCGATTCAGCGCCAAGGAAGTCGGACAGTTTCGGCGCATGCTCAGCCATCGCCTGCATCGCCGGGTTCTTGGTATCGAGCACACGCAAAGGATTGGTATGAAGCCTGCGCTTGCCATCCTCGTCAAGGATGTCCACGTGCTGTTCCAGATAAGCGATCAATTCAGCCCGATGCGCCGCACGCTCTGCTGCATCGCCCAGTGAGTTGAGCTCCAGCGATAGGCCAGTCAGCCCCAAACGTTGCCACAGATCTGCCAGCATGACGATCAGTTCAGCGTCGACCTCTGGACCGGCAAAGCCGAATGCTTCGACACCAACTTGATGGAACTGACGATAACGTCCTTTTTGCGGACGCTCGTGCCGGAACATTGGCCCGGTGTACCACAAGCGCTGCGTCTGGTTGTAGAGCAGCCCGTGCTCGATACAAGCTCGGACGCAGCCAGCGGTCCCTTCGGGACGCAGCACCAGCTGCTCACCATTGAGGCTGTCCTCGAAGGCGTACATTTCCTTCTCGACGATATCGGTATGCTCGCCCACACCGCGCACAAAGAGTGCGGTTGCCTCAACGATCGGGGTGCGAAGCTGCTGATAGCCATAGGCGGCCAGCCAATCGCGTACGACGGCTTCGAAATGCAGCCAGCGAGGGGAATCCGCCGGCAATACATCATTCATGCCGCGGATGCCCGAGATGGTTTTACTCATGTTCTACAACCTGTGGAATGGAAGACATGAAACATGAAGCGTGATGCTCTTGCAGCACACTTCACATCTCACGAAAAATCAAATGACCTTCAACGGGATCGTCTTGTTAACTGCTTCGGCACGTTTGGCACCGCCCGCGCCGTAGCGTGTCTTGACGTAGTCTTCGACGATCGCCTGGAACTCGACGGCCACTTGCTCGCCCTTGAGCGTCACCGTTTTCTCGCCGTCGACATAAACCGGACAAACCGGAACCTCACCGGTGCCGGGCAGTGAAATACCGATATCGGCCAGCTTGGATTCACCCGGGCCGTTCACGACACATCCCATGACGGCGACCTTCATTTCTTCCACGCCCGGATAGGCATCACGCCACACCGGCATCTGCACGCGCAGGAAGTCTTGAATGTCGCGAGCCAATTCCTGGAAAACAGTGGAAGTCGTCCGGCCGCAACCAGGGCAGGCCGTCACCAGTGGTGTAAAGCTGCGCAAACCCATGGTCTGCAACAACTCCTGTGCAACGATGATTTCCTTGGTACGGTCGCCGCCCGGCTCCGGGGTAAGGGAGATACGAATCGTGTCGCCAATGCCTTCTTGCAATAGCACCGCCAGCGCCGCGCTCGATGCAACGATCCCCTTGGAACCCATGCCCGCCTCAGTCAAACCAAGGTGCAAGGGGTAATCACAACGTGCGCCAAGATCGCGATAGACAGCGATCAAATCCTGCACGTGCGAAACCTTGCACGAGAGGATGATCTTGTCGGCCGACAAGCCCCAACCAATCGCCTGATCAGCCGATTCGAGTGCCGAGCGGATCAGCGCTTCGCGCATGATGGCTTCAACAGGCAGCGGCTTGGCCAACTTGGCGTTTTCGTCCATGAGCTTGGTCGCCATTGCCTGATCCAGCGACCCCCAGTTGACGCCAATACGCACCGGCTTGTCGTACTCGATGGCCTTCTCGATCATGAAGGCGAACTTCTCGTCGCGCTTACTGCCTTTGCCCACGTTGCCAGGGTTGATCCGGTACTTCGCCAATGCTTCGGCGCAGTCAGGGTAGTCCCGCAGCAGTCGGTCGCCATTGAAGTGGAAGTCGCCAACGATTGGCACCTTGCAACCCCAATTTTCGAGCTTGGTCTTGATGGTGGCGACCTGGGCCGCAGCCTCGGGGCTATTCACCGTGATGCGAACCGCTTCGGAGCCAGCACGCCACAGCTCGAAAATTTGCCGCGCGGTGCCTTCCGCATCCACGGTATCGGTATTGGTCATCGACTGGACCATGACCGGGTGGTCACTGCCAACCCAGACGTTACCTACTTGTACTTGGCGGGTTTGCCGGCGGGGAATCAGAACGTCACTCATGAGAAAACTTCTTTTATTTCAATTCGAGGGTAGCCACGTCGGTCTTGGTATATCCGGTCAGATCAATGGCCTGACCACGCAAGTAAAGACGGGTCTTCGGTGCATTACCGATCTTCAAGCGATACGGCGGCTTACCGCCAACCGAACGACTCTCACCTTGCTTGACGATCTCGGAGATCAATTTGTTACCGTTGCCGTCAAAAACCTGCACCCAGCTATCCGCTTCAGCAACGATGCGGACTTCGCCGTTACCGACTACTGACGAGGCAGCCGCAGATTTTACCGCGCTTGCTATCGGAGCGGATTTGACGCCGCTCGCAACGGATGCAGCCTTGGCAACGCTAGCGCTAATTGTCGCAGGAACCGACGCGGCCACCTTTGCTGAAACGCTGCTCGCAACAGCCGATGCAGCGGCCATTACAACCACTGACGAAGCTGGCGAACTGGCCTTTACTTCTTCATCGCTGATTGCAACGGCCTCGCTGGCGATATCAGCCACCACCGATGAAGCAGCAACAGCCGATGAGGCAACCTCAGGTACGTCCAGACTCGGCGATGCCGGCTGCTGCAAATACCAAAACGCACCACCGCCACTAATGATCAGCCCGATCAGCGCTCCAAGAATAAGTTGGATGCGCCGACCGGTGGTACCACCGCCAACGCTGCCCATCGAAAATGCAGCTTCTTCCTGCACTTTGGGCAACGCAGTCTGCACTCGCTCGGCCGGCAGCGTTGCAACCAAATCGGCAAGGATCGGCTCGGGGTCTATCTGCAATAAGCGGGCATAGTTACGGACGAATCCGCGTGCAAATGTATTGCCTGGCAAACTACCAAACTCGTCCCGTTCAATGGCATTCACTTGGGTACGGGTCAGCTTGAGCTGTTGGGCTGCCTGCTCAAGCGTCAAACCAAGCTGTTCACGTCGTGCCTTCAGGCGCGCGCCAACACTGGGAATGTCTGCGCGGCCAGCAGTTGCTTCTTGTTCTGGATGATTCATTCGGCGGGAGCGTCGTACTGATTGGTCAAAAGACGGGCAGTTTCAAGCGAATCCGGATATTGCTTGCGCAGCAAATCCGCATAGCGGGCTTCATTGTCCTGATTGCCGAGCGCATGTTCAACGCGCACTGCGAGCCAAGCCATTTGCGCACTCGGCTGGGTCAATTTTTGCGACTCGATCAAATAACGTTTGGCTTCAACAAAATCCTTGCGCTTGAGGTCAAGTTCAACCAATTCGATCCGCGCAGTAAGACTAGAAGGACGGAGGCGCAATGCGCGCAGTAGATAGTCTCGTCCGCCATCCAGATCGCCCGATTTGGCCGTGCACTGACCAGCATTGACCAAGGATCTGTCCGGCGTTTCATAAAGCGGGTTCTGCACCGCTTTCATATAGTAAGCGACCCCTTCCTTGTATTGCCCTTGTTGGCACAAGAACCAGCCGTAATTGTGGTTGATATCAGGGTCATCCGGGGTCAGCCGCAGCGCCTCCAGGAAATTCTTTCTGGCGGGCGCAGCCTCCTTGAGCTCGGAATAAATCAACCCAGCCACGCTATATGCCGACGCGTACTTGGGATCGGCCGCGAGTGCCTTTTGAATTTCGTCGAGCGCGGTACTGTATTGGCCGCGCTTGAAATATTCGGCAGCCAGTTGTGTGCGGATACTGGCACGTTGCGCGGGGCCTGACAGCTCTTCAGCCCGAACCGCACCACTTACAATCAGCACCAAAGTCAGAAGGAAAGCGATGGATTTGGGCGTCATATTGCCTCGCGTCAGGGTCGGAAGATTATTGGTTTTGTTTCCACGGCATGCCGCTCGGCGCGCCGGGTCTTGTCCTTGACCTGCCCGGCCAGTTGGCCACATGCAGCGTCGATATCATCGCCACGGGTTTTTCGCACCGTTGCTACATAACCAGCGTCGATCAAAATATCCCGGAACGCGAGGATAGCATCCCTGCCCGATCGGTTATAGCCCGCACCGGGAAACGGGTTCCAGGGAATCAGGTTGAATTTGCATGGCACATGCCGAACCAGCTCCGCCAGCTGACGGGCATGCTCAGGTTGGTCATTGACGCCATCGAGCATCACATACTCGAAAGTGATGAAATCGCGCGGTGCTTTTTCGAGGTAGCGATTGCATGCAGCAAGCAATTCTTTAAGGGGATATTTCTTGTTGATCGGCACGATTTCATCGCGGATCGCGTCATTTGGTGCATGCAAGGACACAGCCAGCGCAACCGGACAAGCATCACGCAAACGATCCATTGCGGGCACGATCCCGGAGGTGGACAAGGTGACGCGCCGACGGCTCAAGCCGTAAGCATTGTCGTCCAACATCAAGCGTAACGCGGCAACGACGTTCTCGAAATTCGCCAGCGGCTCGCCCATGCCCATCATCACAACATTGGTGACAATCCGGTTATCTTCGTTAACGGGAGCACCAACTCGGGCTTGCGCAGCGGTCAGGCGATTTTCCGCCCACCATAGTTGGCCAATGATTTCGCCCACAGAGAGGTTGCGGTTGAAGCCTTGTTTAGCTGTCGAGCAAAAACCGCAGTCGAGCGCACAACCGACCTGGCTCGATACACACAACGTGCCGCGATCATCTTCTGGGATGAACACAGTTTCGATACCGTTGCCGACACCGACATCAAGCAGCCACTTGGCGGTGCCATCACTGGCAATCTGTTCAGCGAGCATGGCTGGTGCCTTGACTTCAGCCCCGGCGGCCAGCTTCTCGCGAAAGGTTTTCGCGATATCGGTCATCTGCGCAAAATCCGCCTCGCCCCGCTGATGAATCCATTTCAGCAGTTGCTTGGCGCGGAACGGTTTTTCACCGTACTGAACCATCAGTTCAGCGAGCCCTGCGGCATCGTAATTGAGCAGATTGACCGACATCTCGTTTCCTACCTGGTCTTAGCGACCTGCGTACACTTCGCTGGAAGCGAAGAAGTATGCAATTTCAATTGCAGCGTTTTCGGCGCTATCCGAACCGTGCACGGCATTTGCATCGATCGAATCGGCGAAATCGGCGCGAATCGTACCCTTTTCAGCTTTCTTTGGATCGGTCGCGCCCATCAGTTCACGGTTCTTCAATACGGCGCCTTCGCCTTCGAGCACCTGGATGAACACCGGGCCGGAGACCATGAAGGACACCAGATCGTTGAAGAAAGGACGTTCCTTATGCACAGCATAGAAGCCTTCGGCTTCAGCGCGCGACAGCTGCTTGAGCTTGGCGGCAACGATCTTCAGGCCGGCGGTTTCAAAACGGTCGTAGATCTTGCCAATCACGTTCTTGGCAACGGCATCCGGTTTCACGATCGACAGGGTGCGTTCAATAGCCATGTTTACTCCAGACAGGTTGAGTTAGGAAAATAGGGTTGGAAAAATGAATAGGCCGGAATTCGCGTGACAGCCTGGGTTTACAGCCCGAGTACTTTGGGATAGCCTCATTTGCGCTATTTGTACATTCCGGTGCTCTAGCGCCCCGCGCTCGATCTAAATAGCCGGACATGATAACAAATCCACACCACTCCTGCCTTACAACCAGATTAAAGTACTGCACGCCATGAGCGATGGTTTCGACCCGATTTTGCAACAGGCCGAACAACGCCGCCTGCGCGAACAAGTACTCTGGCGTCTGGGGATTGCTGCCGGCCTGATCGCCGTGGTCTTGGGCGGTATCTATCTGCTTGATCGGCCCGACGAAAAACCTAAACTGGAAACACCCGTCGCCACGCCACGTATCGCGCCGCAAGCGAGCGAACCGGAAGTCATTGCGGCAAGTGAGCCGGCATCGGCCCCGGCTATAGCATCACAACCTGCCAGCGCTGCTGCGGTAACACCTTCGACTCTCCCTGTGACGCAAGTTCCGGCCACCAATGCACCCACGGTAGCGCCAACCGCCGCGCAAACACCGCTCATCCGTCCGATCACCAAGCTAGGCAAAACCACCGTCCTGCCCGAGGTCGAAGAGGCCCAAGCCCCGGCCAAAGCCACAATCACTGCGGCCCCGCGCACAGCGAACAACGCGCTGCCCGGCAACCTGGTCCGCCGTACACCGACACCAAACGAAAGCCTGCTGGAACCACAAACTTTACTGACCGGCCCCAGCCATTTCGAAGCCACCCGTGGCCCCAATGGATATACAGTGCAAGCCGGCGTCTTCCTGCATTCAGACAATGCGGAGAAGCTACTGCAAAAACTGCAAGCTGCCGGCATTCCCGCCTACCTGGAAACCCGTGTGCAAATCGGGCCGTTCAAGAACAAGGCAGAGGCGGATGCTGCCGCAGCCAAGTTACGTGCACTCGGTATTGAGCCGGTATTGAAGAACAGCAATTAAGCTCTGCCATTGCATCAACGAAAAACGGGCCACATCTGGGGCCCGTTTTTCGTTGATGCAGAACAGCGATCAGGCCAACCAGACTGGCAACTGCGGCGCTAACGTTTGCCGCTGTTTGCTTGCCTCACCCAACAAGGCAAAACCCAGCAACGAGCCATCTGCAGCAATAAACTTCGCCTCTACACCGGTCTCGTCGGTATTCACCTGCCACTCGCCAGCCATACCGGTCAAGGCAGGCGCAACAACAGTCGGGCAAGCCGGTGTCTTTACCACCACCGGCATTGCAGGATATTTCACCGGCGTCGGCGTGCCAGCCAGCGTGGCTGCCAAGGTTCGCACCTGCTGCATGATCGGCAGCACGAACGGCAGATTCAGCCCGTTCACTTCCGCCGTATCACCGATCGCGAAAATGGCCTCGTCGGAGGTCTGCAACAGGCGATTGACCACTACGCCACGATCAACCCGCAAATCAGCAGCCTTTGCCAAGGCAACGCGTGGACGCAAACCAACCGCGGACAGCACCAGATCAGCCTCAACCTTGGTGCCGTCGCTCAGCGCCACCCGAAAACCACCCTCGCACCGATCCACCGAACCTGCCGAGACCTCGAAACGAAAATCGACACCCGCGGCAGTCAATCTTTGCGCCAGATATACGCCGGCAACCTGCGGCAGCAAGCGTGACAACGGCCAGGCAGCAGGATCGACCAAGACCGGCGTCACGCCACGCGAAAGCAAATCGTTGGCAAACTCGCAGCCAATCAGCCCAGCGCCAAGAATGACCACCCGTTTTACACCGTCGAGCCGGGCGGCAAAGCTGGCGTAGTCATCCAGATCGTTAACCGAAATCACCTCGTTCGCCGCATCGCCTGCCAACGGCAGCCGGATGGGGTCCGCCCCTTGGGCCAACACCAGCCTGGAATAGGCGATGACCGCACCGTCGCTTAGCGTTACCTCATGCTTCGAACGATCGATCGAGATCACTTCACAACGAACATGGATGACTGCCTTCAGCTCTTCGGTCATCTTCTCGACCGACTTCATCACCAACATTTCAGCAGTCTTGTTGCCGGCTAAAGCGTTGGACAGCATCGGCTTGGAATAAAAGCCGCCACCGTCACGCGTGATCAAAACCAGCGGGGTCGCTTGGTCGAGCTTGCGAAATTCGCGGGCGAGGTTATAGCCGGCAAGACCGGTTCCGATGATAACGACGGGCGCACTCATGCCTGATTCAATCCTGTATTCAATGGGGTTTCTGATATTTCTGATAAGTGAGTCATGCGACTGCAGCTGCTTCTTGCACCCAACTCACCGATGGCAAACCGGATGCAAGCACGGCTTGCCGCAACGCCTCCACCGCAGCCATGCGCGGGAAATTCTTGCGCCACGCCATGATGACCCGGCGCGTCGGTGCGGGCTCAACAAAGGGGCGAATCGTCAACAGGGCCTCATCAGCAGCTGTCACCGATGTCGCCGGCAACACGGTCACACCGATACCACCGGCGACCATGTGACGAATCGTCGTCAGCGATGAACCTTGCAAGGTGCGCTGCAAGCTACCGGCCGGCAGGCTTTCGCGATTGAGGTCTGGGCAGGTCTGCAATACGTGATCACGGAAGCAGTTACCAGGCGAGAGCAGCAATACGTTTTCTTCCGACAACTTCTCGGAGTCGATGCGTTTGAGCTTTTCCCACGGATGCCCCTTGGGGGTGGCAACGACGAAAGGCTCGTCGTAGAGCGGCTGCGTGCTGACGCCGGATTCGAAAAACGGCTCGGCAACGATGGCGATATCGATCTCGCCCTGCTTGAGCATTTCCGCCAATCGACTGGTGTAGTTCTCCTCCAGCAGCAATTGCATCTGCGGTGCTTTTTCGCGCAGCGCCGGAATCAGGCACGGCAGCAGATAGGGGCTGATCGTATAAATGATGCCGAGCCGCAGCGGGCCGGCGAGCGGGTCTTTACCCTGCTCCGCCAGCTGCTTGACCACCTGCACCTCTTCCAGCACGCGCTGGGCTTGCTCGACGATGCGTTCGCCACTCGCGGTCAATGTCACATCACCGGCCGAGCGCTCGAACAAGGTCACGCCCAGTTCGTCCTCCAGTTTTTTTACGGCGACCGAGAGGGTGGGCTGGGAAACAAAGCAGCTCGCCGCAGCGCGGCCAAAATGCCGTTCGCGCGCCACAGCGACGATGTAGCGGAATTCGGTCAGTGTCATGCGGGCCTCCTAGCAATTTCACGGCAGTACCGCACGCAGGCCCATGCGGTGAATCCAGCGATGGCAAGCGCAGCCAATAGCATCCAGACCGGCACGGACACGCCAAACAAGGAGAAATTGATCTGGCTGCAATCGCCAACCGGGCGGATCAGCATGCCGACCCATGCTGGCCACGCGTTCAGATCAATGGGAAATGGCAGGCTCGATGCGCAAGCGACCGAAGGATCAGGTGGGCCATATTGCAGACGCAGATTCCACGCCGCCATGCCCGCTGTATACAAGGCTGCAATGCCGATCAACGTGCCGATGATGCCGACGCCAGCGCGGCTACCGGGCTTCCAGATAGCGGCAATCAAGGCCAGCAAACCGATCGCGATCACGCCGATGCGCTGATAAACGCATAACAGGCACGGCATGACCCAGTTATAGATTTGGTGATACATCGCAAAGCCGATCATGCCGGCACATGCGAGAAACAAGCAGAAGAAAAAGACACGCCAACGCAGCAAGAAAGACAACATGAATACGCTCCATCGATTGTTTTTTTCAATCGGGGAGATTGTAGCAGTCCGAGTTCCGTTGGCCTAACCCGGGTCTGTTCGTTGTCCCGGCACTAATCCCAAGAATGCTTCCAGCGCCGGGCGTTTGGCCATAGCGTCCTTATAGCCAAGCTGGATCAGTGCTCGCGTGTATTCTCCGTGGAACAGCAGGTAGCTTGCCACCACCGAACCCTGCCGCCGGAACGCGCCCAGCCCGCCCAGCAAAAAGCGCAGCCCCCACGGGAAAGTCGATTTATGCGGAATCGACAACCGCTCCAACGGTTGCGAGGGGGCAATGGTCAGCACCTCGATGGGTTGCAATTCAAGCTGACTGGCTTGATCGATCGGCAATGTCGACAGGGTGCGATTGATGCGCTTGAGTCGTTCCAGATCGGTTTCCAGCGCATCCAGAAAGACGCTGTTCATCAGATGACCAGCCACCTGCGCCAAGGTCGGATAGGCATCGGTTTTCTGTCGCAATGCGCCCTCTTCCTCGGCCGGCGCCACCCCGACTACCAGCAACTTGCGCGCGCCAAGGTGGATGGCCGGGCTGATTGGCGCAATTTGCCGCACCGAACCATCGCCAAAGAACTCACGGTTGATATGAACCGCCGGGAACACCAAGGGAATCGCGCTGGAGGCCATCAGATGATCCAGATCGATCAGCGTTGGCGTGCCGATCCGCTTGGCACGCCGCCAGCCATCGAACGATGCCTTGCCCTGAAAGAAACTGACCGACTCGCCCGAGGTATAACCGGATGCCGTAATGGACAGCGCATCCAGACAACCTGCATCCACATTCGCCTGGATGTTGGGTAGCTCGACCAGCTCATCCAGCAATGAACGCAATGGTGCGTTATCCAGAAAGCTGCGTGGGTTATGCCGCCCCATCCCGCCGACCAGCAATGAGATGACCCAGTGCGCCGCCCGTGCAGCCAATTGCGGCAACCCCGCACGGTAGACGCGATCCGGCGTCAGCGTTTCCCACGCGTGCACCAGCTTGAAGACACTCTTCTTGAAATGATGTGCACCGCAGGCCAACGCCGTGGCATTGATTGCGCCGGCCGACGTGCCGCAGATGATCGGGAAGGGATTCGGGCATCTCCTTGGCAGGATGCGGGCAATCGCCAACAGCACCCCCACTTGGTAAGCCGCGCGCGCGCCCCCGCCCGACAAGATCAGCCCGGTCGTTTTGCCCGGCTTGTAGATGGCTTGCTTCATTTCCTCCGCTCCAGGGCGTTTTTTGTTTTGCTTTCTATGAAGCTAGCTGGGCTTACAAGTCTCCGCAATCACGCACCGCAACATAAGGGTGCGCAACAAAGGGCCTCTGGCGTTGTTGCTCGGTCTGGCCGTACATGAAGTACTGTCTGCGACCGAGCGCCTAGCCAGAGGCCCTTTGTTGCACACCCTTTGTCTCTTTCGAATTAACTACTGCAATTGGCCGCCACTGGCCGAGCCATGCAAGCGAAGCAGCCCGTAGCTTAGGCCGCCGTCATTCGGTATAATCGATTTTTGCCGCCCAAGGATTGCGCCCCATGCGTATCGTTCAGAAAGCCCTGACCTTTGACGACGTCCTGCTCGTTCCCGCTCATTCCAATATCCTCCCGCGCGATGTTTCGCTTGCTACGCAACTGACGCGCAATATCCGCATCAACCTGCCGTTGGCATCCGCTGCCATGGATACGGTGACTGAAGCCCGCCTTGCCATTGCGATGGCACAAGAAGGTGGCATCGGCATCGTGCACAAGAACATGAGCGCTCAATTGCAGGCGCTCGAAGTCTCCAAGGTCAAGCGCTACGAATCCGGCATCGTCAAAGACCCGATCACCATCCGCCCGGATCTGCTGGTACGCGATGTACTGGCACTGACACGGCAACACAAGATTTCCGGTCTGCCAGTGGTAGACGCCAACGGCCAGGTCGTCGGCATCGTCACCAACCGCGACATCCGTTTTGAATCCCGCCTCGATGTCCCCGTCTCCTCGATCATGACGCCGAAAGAACGGCTCGTGACCGTCAAGGAAGGCACCAGCATCGATGAAGCCCGTCGGCTGATGCACGAACACCGTCTCGAACGCGTGCTCGTCGTCGACAACGGTTTCCGCCTCAAGGGCCTGATCACCGTCAAAGACATCATCAAGACCAGCGAACACCCGAACGCAGCCAAGGACGACCTGGGCCGCTTGCTCGTCGGCGCAGCCGTCGGCACGGGCGAAGGCACCGAAGAACGCGTGACCTTGCTGGCCGAAGCCGGCGTGGACGTGATCGTGGTCGATACTGCCCACGGTCACAGCCAAGGCGTATTGAACCGCGTGAGCTGGGTGAAGAAGAACTTCCCGAACGTACAAGTGATTGGCGGCAACATCGCCACCGCCGCCGCCGCTCTCGCGCTGGTCGAAGCCGGTGCGGATGCCGTCAAGGTTGGTATCGGCCCCGGCTCGATCTGCACCACGCGCATCGTTGCCGGTGTGGGCGTGCCGCAGATTTCCGCTGTTTCCAATGTGGCCGACGCACTGGCTGGCACCGGTGTGCCGCTGATTGCCGACGGTGGTATCCGCTTCTCTGGCGACATCGCCAAAGCACTCGCGGCCGGCGCGCATTGCGTAATGCTGGGCGGCTTGTTCGCCGGCACCGAAGAAGCCCCGGGCGAAGTCGAGCTGTACCAAGGTCGCTCGTACAAGAGCTATCGCGGCATGGGTTCACTCGGTGCGATGCAACAAGGTTCTTCCGACCGCTACTTCCAGGAAGAAAACACCGCCAATGCCGAAAAACTGGTGCCGGAAGGCATCGAAGGCCGCGTGCCGTACAAGGGCCAGCTGACCGCCATCGTGCATCAACTGGTGGGCGGCATCCGTTCTTCCATGGGCTATCTTGGTTGCGCCAGCATCGACGAAGTGCATGCCAAGGCCGAGTTCGTCGAGATCACCTCGGCCGGCATCCGTGAATCGCATGTGCATGATGTGCAGATCACCAAGGAAGCGCCGAACTACCGGATGGAATAAGGCGCAAGCCAATACCCCCCAAAAGAAAACCGGGAAGCTGCGAAGCTTCCCGGTTTTTTCATGCCCATGCTTTTCGCAGCTTAATTGCTGACCACGAATGTCACCGGACCTGCCAGCGTGGTATAGCCATCGTTGTAGCAATACCAAGCGGTGTAAGTACCCGGCGACAGGTTGGCGGTGCTGAATGACACCACCCCACCCGCGTTCGGCACGTACTGCCATTGTAGGGACGACACCGACCCTGGCGTGCTGCCCTGCTTGTAGATGCCAACCCAGTTGCTGGCGCTCGTCATACCGGCTGTGCTCATGTAGTTGAACACGATGTTTTCGCCCTGCAACACGTTCGGCATTGCCGCTGTCAGCGATGGCGACGTGGGCGGCGTGCGCTGGGTGAACGGATCGTTGATCGGCTGCGCGTAGGTATCGTTCGCGGTCAACGGCGCCAAACCCAAAGCAGCTTCAATCGTCCGGCCGGCGCTGTAGTGGTTGTAACTCACATTGCTGACCGTGCCGCTGCCAGCCAGACCCGGCGAGGCATAAACGATGGCCCCGACATGATTGGTGGCGCTGGCAGATGATTCATCCCACGTCAGGATCAGCAACGAGCGCTGATTGTTCCACGCAGGCGACGCAAACACCGGTTGCAGCGTTTGTTTGAGCCAACCATCCTGCACTTGCACGCTGGTGGCAGAACCGTTGCCGGATGCTTCACCGTCGTAATAATCATCGGCGGCAATCCACGAGAAATTCGGCGTGGTCGCTGCTGATTGCAGATCGGTGCCGAGCTGCGTGGTATCGACCAGATGCGCCGCACACCGGGTGGGGTTGCCGGAGATATTGGTGAAGTTGATGAACGGCGCATCATCCGGCGCGTAATAGCTATCGAAATTCTTGTTGGTGTTACAGGGCGTGCCCATGCCTTGTTCGTAGGCTTTCCAGCTCTTGCCGGCGGCTTCGATTTCATCACCGATGTGTTTCGCATTGACCTTGATATTGGGGAAGTAAATCGCCCCACTCACAAAGACATCGCCCCCCGCAACCGCCAGATAGTTCTCATCACTCGGATGATAAACACCGCTGTAGTTAGTCAGCAGTGTGCCGCCATTGACCAGTGAATTGATAAACGGCGCGTTGCCGGTGTTGCCGATGACCTGCGAATAATCGGTGTTCTCCATCATCACGAAAAACACATGATCGAATTGCGGCACGGACGATGCTGGCGCAGCCAACGACGGCGTAGCAACTGGTGTCGACAAGGTCAGCGACAAGTTATCGGCGTAGCCCACGTTGTACGAACCGCTGGTATTGATGAACTGCAATTGCACGGCGATGGAACGCGTACCAGCCGGCACTGCGCCCGAATCGGCCTTGGCGATGAAGGCATTGGCATTGCCCCGCGCACTGGCCGTCCCGCCGGACAATCTGCCCGGCGTACCCAGCACGTTGCCTGCCGCGTCGAGGAAGGTCGCCGTCACCACCGCCTGGCCGCTATAGATACCGTAGCCGCCCAACCAGCCGGATAGCGAGAACGTCACCGTGCCGGTATCGATGGCGCTACTGGCCGAAGTAACGCTGATCGTCTGCATCAGGGCCGAATCGCCATAGGGGCCATCGGCGATAAATGCCTTCCCCGCCGCAGGGGACGAAGGCTTGGTGAAGCTGGCGATCGAATGGCAAACCTGCGTCGGGTTGCCCAACAACACCTGCCAGCCCGGCACCGTGGTCACGGTTTTCCAGTCGGTGGTGCACAGGCCGGATTCACCGTCGCCATTCACGATCAGATTGCCGCTGCTGGCGGCACAGGCCACACCCGCAACGGCGAACAACGCCATGCCGGCCAAGCCACCCACCGCATATTTCCAGGCACCCGCCAGCTTTTGATTCAACAACTTGTTTGTCACCACGCTCATCACACCCTCCATCTGGTTGATCTTCCCGTTTGAACGATGCACGGCATGCCGTGGCACATCGTGCGGTGCAGATGGTAGTGAGGGTGGTTTACTGCGGCGTGTAGCGCAGGCGATCACTGCGGGAATTGATCCAACCCCGTGGCTGATCAAAAGACCGGCTGACCAGCCCGATAGGTCGTCACCACAACCGGATCGGAACCAACCACCCGCACACGGACCAGATCAGCACGTCGGCCAGCTGCAAGCATGCCGCGATCGCGCAGACCAAGCGCTTGCGCCGGTTGCAGCGTGGCGGTGGCAACGGCATGCGGCAAACTCCAGCCGGCAATCCCTGCCAACAAGAAGACCCCTTGCAACAGCGCCGCCGGCACATAGTCGGACGACAAGATATCGATCAGCCCGGCCTCGGCCAACGTATGAGCGCCCACATTGCCGGAATGCGATTTGCCCCGCACCAGATTAGGCGCACCAGCCATCACCCGTTGCCCTGCACCGCGGGCAGATCGAGCGGCCAGCAACGTCGTCGGGAACTCTGCCAGCGTCACCGCACAACGGGCAGATTCAGCGACCTCCTCCAACGTCGAATCATCATGACTGGCCAAGGGAATGCCACGTGCCCTCGCCTGCTCGACAATCGCCTGGCGATGGCCAGGCACCAAAGCGGCTTGCTGTTGGCGGCGTTCCGTCACCAGCGCATCAAAGTCCTCGTCGCTCCAGTAGCGTTGGTTGCGACTGTAATAGAGACGGTATTGCGCCAGATCGCGGTATTGGCGTTGCCCCGGGGTGTGATCCATCAACGACAACAGACGCAGCAGCGGATGGCCCAGCAACGGCATCAGCGTGGATAACAAGGCGGGATAGGCCAGTTCACAGCGCAAATGGAGCAAGTGTTCGCAGCGCAGCAATCCATTGAGCGAGGGATCAAGCAGCACCTCGCACACCGGGCCCAGCGTTGCGGTACGGCTGTCATCTCCTTCCAGATCGCCAACCGCCATCGCATCCAGCACGGTGGTGATGCCGGCCGCTGCCAATTGCGCATCGTGCGCGATCAGTGACGGAATGGCCGGCCACAACACGCCTGCGCGTGGCATCAGGTGTTTTTCCAGATTGTCCGAATGCAGCTCGATCAGCCCCGGCAGCAGATAGTCGCCACCGCAATCGATCGCATCGCCGCCACCGGATGTATTTGCCGGCGAGCCGGTTTCGATAGCCGCAATCAATCCATCACTCACCCGAATGCCGCCAAGCACCACGGCATCAGGTAGCACCAGTCGGGCGTTGTTCAACCACAGGGACATCGGCAGGCCTCCAGCCAGAAAGATGCCGCATGCTAGACGTTTTCCATCGCGCTGTACCGCGCCTGCCGCTACGGCCATCGCCTGTTATGAAAATGTCATCTTTCCCCATGCCGCGTTCGCGATAATTCGTCCATTTTCCCGACATGGTCAGCACGCGGGACGTGGTCAGAAGGACGATGAAAGTGATGGAACAAGACACGCAGCTCACGCTGTGGCGCAAGGTGGAGTTGCGTTTGTACGACGAAATCGCTGTCGGCAAACACGCGGCGGGTGAACGCCTACCGGCCGAAACCGAGCTGGCCGAGCAATACGGCGTGAACCGCCACACGCTACGCAAAGCCATGAAATCGCTGGCCGACAAAGGCGTCATCGTGATCAAACGCGGTCACGGCATGTTTGTGGCCGAGCAGGCGATTACCTACCCGGTCTCGCGCCTGACGCAATTCGGCAAAAACATGCAATCGCGCAATGTCGCCTGCCAGATCGACATCCTCAGCTCGGCCCTGATCGCGGCCGATGCTGAAATCGCCGGCTATCTTGATCTGCCAGCCGGGCAGCCGGTGTACGAACTGGACGTATTGAGCACCGTGGATGGCTGCACGCTGGATTTGAGCACCATCTATTTTCCGGCCGAGCGCTTTATTGGTTTTCCGGATGTGTATCGCCAGACCAAATCCGTCACCCGCTCGCTGGCACATTTCGGCGTCGCCGATTTTTCGCGCCGACTCACCCGCGTGGCAGCGCGCATTCCCGATGCCGACCTCGCCCGCCGCATGAACCTGCCCCGCAATCAGGCCGTGCTACATGTGCAGTCGGTGAACGTCGATGCCGCTGGCGTACCGGTGCAATACGGCATCGCCCGTTTTGTTGGCAATCGGCTGGAATTGCTGTTTGAAAGCGAGATTCCAGCGGTGGTTGAGTAATCAGTAGCTCCCAGCGCCCTTTACCAATCATTCCCCCAAGGTCATCCATCAACAAATTCCCCCACTTGTCTAGACCACCTTCATCAGCCTTTCACCCCTCGTCCTTACCATCCGCCGCCGAGACCCAGTCTTATCCCGCATGCGCAAGATGGGAGGGCAGCCTGACCATTCCGGCAGGTGCGCCGACATGCGGAATTCTTCGCGAGGCACACATGAAAACGAACCCCAGGTTCAAACTGAAGCGGTCGGTACTTTGGCCGGCACTCTCCTTGATCGGCGCAGCGGGCATCCTGACGGGTTGCGGCGGCAGCGACGACAGCACCAGCGCCAACACCACGGTATCCGGCACGGTGGTCGGCAGTTATTTCCAGAATGCCAAGGTGTGTCTGGATCTGAACGGCAACGGCGTTTGCGATGCCAACGAACCGAGCACCCGCACTGATGCCAACGGCAAATACACCCTGACCGGGCCGGCTGCCGCAGTGGTGGCCGAGATCGGCACCGATGCCATGCGCCTTGATCCGGCCACCAATACCACCACCGCCGTTACCAGCAAGATCGTGCTGCGTGCGCCGCAAGCCGCGCCCGGCGTGATCAGCCTGCATTCCACCGCCGTGGTGGAAGAGATGGAACAGAACAACCTGGCCTTTGCCGATGCGGCCAAGAAAGTCGCCGGCAACCTCGGCGTGACCCAAGCGCAGCTGTTGGAAGACTTCAACACCGAAGCCGACGCCACCGTCAAAGCCACGCTCAAGCAAGCCTCCAACGACGGCCTCGTGCGCATCCAGAACGCGCTCGCCGCGCAAAAGAACGGCGACGACGTACGCCAGCTGTTACGTTCCGCCACCACCGGGCTCGATCCAGTGCAGAACATCGTGGTGATCTACGCCGAGAACCACAGCTTCGACAATATGTTCGGCCTGTTCCCCGGCGCCAACGGCGTTGCCAACGCCACCAATCCACAGCTGGATCGCGATGGCTCGACCGTGTTGCCCAGCATGATCCCGAACTGGGACGCGGCCCCGAATGACGCCAGCTGGAACTTCCTGACCAGCCTGCCGAACAAGCCCTATCAGCTGAACAACAACGTGCCGCTGACCACCGTCACCACCGATCTGGTGCACCGCTTCTATCAGAACCAGATGCAGATCAATGGCGGCAAAAATAACCAGTTCGCGGCGTGGTCGGATGTCGGCGGCTATTCGATGGGCTATTACGACACCTCTGCCCTGCAGCTATGGTCACTCGCCAAGCAATACGCACTGGCGGACAACTACTTCATGGGCACGTTCGGCGGCTCGTTCCTGAACCATCAATGGCTGGTGTGCGCCTGTGCGCCGACCTTCGCCAATGCGCCGACCAAGCTTGTTGCCGTGCTCGACAAGAACGGCAATCTGGCCATCGACCCAAGCTCGCCGACCAGCGCCACCAAGGGCGCGCCAGTGTTCACGCATGACGGCAAAGTCACACCGGATGGCTTTGCCATCAACACCATCGAACCGCCCTACCAGCCGACCTACACCCCGTGGGTGACCGGCAGCAATCCGATGCTGACCGACCCGGCCGGCAACCCGCTGCCGCCGCAAAGCAACACCACCATCGGCGATACGCTCACCGCCAAGAACGTGAACTGGAAGTGGTATGCGGGCAACTACACGCTGGCACTGCAAGATGCCGCGCAAGACCCGAGCAAACCGCGCAACGTGAACTGGGCGGAAAACCCCGGCCAGCCGGACTTCGAGCCACACCATCAGCCGTTCAACTATTACAAGCGCTTCGACCCGACCACCACCACCGGCCAAGCCGAGCGCGCCGCCCACTTTGCCGATGAAACCGACATGCTGGCCGATGCCAAGGCTGGCAAGCTGCCGCCGGTTGCGTTCTTCAAACCCAAGGGCGAGGTGAACGAACATCCGAACTACACCGACATGAAGAGCTCGGACGCCTACCTGGCCGGCATCGTGCAGCAACTGCAAGCCAGCCCGCAATGGAAAAACATGGTGATCGTGTTGACCTTCGACGAGAACGGTGGCTTCTGGGATCACGTCGCGCCGCCCAAGGGCGACCGCTGGGGCCCAGGCAACCGCGTACCGATGATCGTGATTTCGCCGTACGCCAAGAAGGGCTATGTCGATAGCGCACAGTACGACACCACCTCGATCCTCAAACTCATCACCCGCCGCTTCGGTTTGCAGCCACTGGCCGGGGCGCAGACCCGCACCAACGTAGGTGACCTGACCAATGCGCTGGATTTGACTCAGCACTGATCATGTAATGCATGGTATGCGGGACACCACGCAGCAAAAGGCCGGCATCGCTGCCGGCCTTTTGTATTCCTACTCTGCCTCACATTCATGCTGATCGCTTATCGAGCGGCACTCACGGCCACCTTGGGTGGATACGCCGTATCCGCTTCTGGCGATTCGGCATTCGCTTGCACCGCCGCCTTGGCCAGCGATTTGGCATGCATCTTGTGGACTAACGATACCGCCAGCGGGCAAAAGATCACGGTAAAGATCACAGCCGACGAAATCTGTGCACTTGCGGCCGGCACCAGCGCCGCCACGCTCGGATCGATCTGCGCGACTGCGGCAGGAAACGCGACGGAAAGACCAGCCGTACTGCCAACGGCAATGCCGACGGCAGGTGAAGCGCTACGGAAAAACAGGCGATAACCCAGATAGCCAAGCCCACCGGAAATAGCCAACACCATCACGCCCAACAGAATCCCTTGTGGGCCAGCCTCCACCAATTGCTTCAGATTCATATTTGCGCCCAAGGCCCAGGCGAAGAATGGCACCAGGAACGCTTGTGCACTGGTCAACAGCTTTTTCCAGTCCTCATCCAGATTGCCGAGCACGAAGCCGACGAACATTGGCAAGATCACCGCAATCAAGGCGGTATAGGACACCGTCACCATGCCGGATGCACCGAGCGCGGCCAAGGTAAAGAACGGGCTATCGCCCAACAGCACCAGCGCCATCGCGCCCATATCGCTCCGATCACCGACTTCGCCGGCCAGGCCGCCATAGAGCCCGCCGTTCACAGCCGTCAAAGCCGGAATCACGGCGAGCGGGGTCAATCCCCAGAAACCAGCTGCGCCGAAGAAATGCGCGAAGGCCAAACCGAATGCAACGCCAGAGCCAATCTTGGCTAAAAACAGCACCATGCCTTTTTTCAATGGCAGGCCAACCTGGCGCACGCTGATACCGGCGCAAGCGCTCAACAAATACAGCGCAATGAGCGGTGCTGCGGCCTTGACAAACAATTGTTCAGTGAAGCCGCCAATACGCAACAAGCCAGGCCAAAACGTATTCAGGCACGCGGCAATAAGCAGTGGGACGACCATCATGCCGCCCGGCACCTTTTGCATGGTTTTCATGATTCTCATGGGGAAACCTCCATTTGAAATGAAAGGCCTGCCAGAAAACCCAGGCGGTCTTTCAACTTGTATTGACCATCGTCATCACTGATTCGAATTACCTGCTACGAATGACGATCTAAAAAAATGGGCTTTGTGTCCAAGACACAAAGCCCATCCGGGGTTAGATCTTCGGACCGTGGGTGTGGATATCCATCGTACGGTTGTAATTGATCGCTTCCGATTTGGTCAGCTCGCCAGAGAGAACCCGCATGAAGATGGTCATGGTCTCATCGGTCACTTGCTCGATCGATTTGTTACCCAGAATGATCTGACCAGCATCCACATCCATATCGTGCGACAAATTCGAATAAGTGCGTGGGTTACCGCAAATCTTCAGCACCGGCACGATCGGGAAGCCTTGCGGAGCACCACGCCCGGTCGAGAACACGATGCCTTGTGCGCCACCAGCGGCAAGGCCGGTAAGGATTTCCGGTTCGAACCCCGGGGAATCTTTGATCCACAAACCCTTGTCCGGAACCAGATCAGGGTAATCCAGCACGCCCTCGATGATGCGCGAACCCGATTTGTTGATGGCGCCCAGCGATTTTTCTTCAATGGTGGACAGGCCGCCCTTGATATTGCCGGGGGTAGGCTGACCATTGCGCATATCGACACCAACGGCCATTGCGCGTTTTTCCATTACATCGACAATTTCATAAATGCGACGGCCGACTTCCGGAGTACGCGCACGGCGGGCCAGAATGTGTTCTGCCCCCATGAATTCGGTGGTTTCACCAAAGAGCACGGTACCGCAGGCATCGACAATGCGATCCGACATCTGGCCAATCACCATATTGGATGACAAGCCGGAGGTGGTATCAGAAGAACCGCACTTGATCCCCATGATCAGATCTTCCAGGCCAGCTTCAACGCGCTGCTGGCTGGAAATGGCAATGGCCATCTTCTGCACGATATCAATACCAGCATGGATCGTGGCGCTGGTGCCACCCAGCTCTTGCATCACGATCTTTTCAACCGGGCGGCCAGTAGCAGCGATGCGGGCAACGATTTCATCGGCGTTGGAACCTTCGCACCCCAGACTGATCACCAGCGCGGCGCCAACATTGGGATGGCAGCCCAGATTGGCCAGGGTATCGGTCACCAATTTCAGATCCGGCATCAATTGACAACAGCCGCAGTGATGTTGCAAAGCGCGAGACATCTGGGTGTTATAAACAATGGCCTGGGCAATTTCATTCACACAAACGGTAGCAGGAATAATAGCTACGATATTGCGCGAACCAATTTGACCATTTTGACGACGATAGCCGTACCAGGTGTAGTTGCTAGACATGATGGAAACCCCTCATGATTATTGATGATTAATAACGGGAAGCGCGGGTATGGGCGACTTTGCTCGCGCCCTCATTCACATCGCCGCATCCGTATTGGCTGTCAATATTCTGGGTGTGGACGTGTTCACCCGGTTCGATGGTTCGTGTCGCCACGCCCAGGCTTTCGCCATATTTCAAAATTTCTTCGCCTTGCTTGATCTGGCAAGTCGCAATCTTGTGACCAAACGGAATTGCATCTTTGGAAAGCAGTGCAGAAGTATTGCCCGCTTTGTCTTTCACCGTTATGGCATCACTTGGCTTGACGTCCTCAAGCACAGTTGCCACGCTGTCACAGGCCATGATCTTCAGGGCCAGAATAGTATCGCCGTTCATAGAAACCTCCGCCTATCAATTCACGTTGATCGTTAATTCACAAAATTCTTTTAAAACTGCCAACTGCTTTATCCAAATCAATTTACATTTAAAAGCAAATCGTTTGCGAGCTTCATCGCTATTCCATGAGCATTATTTAACGCCAAAGCGGAAACGCCGTCCCTGACAAAATACCAAAAACCCATGCCATTTTTTTCAATTTTTACAAATCATTGAGAAAGGTTTATTGAATTGGAAATCCATGCAGATATTCAATAGCGACAAGAAATAGTCATCGGAAATTGATTCCGGCTGCGCCGTTAATCATTGAATGGGGCGTGTGGTTCGCGAACGCGCAGTAAGGAACCTGGCGGCGAGCAGGGGCGCACCGCGCCCACGGGCGGGTTCGGTGCCAGGGATGCATCAATGA
Organism: Andreprevotia chitinilytica DSM 18519; assembly: GCF_000711875.1. Classification (GTDB taxonomy): domain Bacteria; phylum Pseudomonadota; class Gammaproteobacteria; order Burkholderiales; family Chitinibacteraceae; genus Andreprevotia; species Andreprevotia chitinilytica. Next base: position 341,880 of record NZ_JONM01000001.1, on the reverse strand, counting down.
GCACGGATCGCCTGCCGCCGATCGGCAAGCGCGTAAGCAGACGCTACGGCTGATACCCATCCGTCAGCGTATTCATGAACACAATCACATCGGCAATCTCAGTCTCGCTCAGTGCAGGAGCCGCTCCCGGCTGACGTCCGAACGGCGCATCCGTCATATCGACGTTGCCGCGATAGGCCACAGGCAGATCGTCGAACTGGTTGATCGAACCATCGGCATTGGCCGGATACCATTTTTCCGGCTTGGTATCGCGTTCGACATAAAAGTGCATCACGTCCTGCAACGTGTGGAAACGCCCGTTATGAAAGAATGACTTGCGCAGCGCCACATTGCGCAGCGATGGCGTCATGAACAGGCCGCAATACTCAGTGTGGCTGGCCAGATCGGTGCGAGTTGGGCCACATAAGCCCAAGTCGAAATAGCTTGCCACCGCATTGGCAGGAATCTCCGGATTACGTGGCACGCCGAGATTCACAAAGCCGTGATCAGTAAATTGCGGCGGCAAGCCACCTGCACCCGGCGTGCTGACATGGCACTGTGCGCAATTGCCTTTGGCCGGATCGTTGAAGAGCGCCAGCCCGCGCAACTCCTGCGTGGATAACGACACCTTGCCGGCCAGATATTGATCGTACTTGCTGGTGTAGGGATTGAACGAAGCATCGGTCGATTCGAAGGCATGCAGCGCCTGCGAGGCGGCATTCAGCGCAGTCGTCCCGTCCTTGAATACACCGGCACCGAAAACCTGCAGCAACTGCGGCGCGTAGCTGGCCTTCTGTAAACGCGTGGCGAAATCAGCCGGACTCGCGTTCGCCATCTCGTTAGCAGACAGGAAGGGCAGCTTGGCTTGATCGGCAAACGTGTTGACGCGGCCATCCCAGGTCAGCCCACCAGTCGGGCCGGCATCGGTACTGGCGTTGAGGAAGAAATGCTCGCTGAACGCCGGCACGAATTGCAGGTAACGCAAGGATGGCGCGGTGCGTGTGCCGGAGAGAGTGAGCGCTGCCCCACCCGGCTGCACCGCCAGATTGTTCGATGGCGCATAGGCATTGTTCGGATCGTGACAAGTCGCGCACGACATCTTGCCGGAGCCGGACAAGGAAGGATCGCTGAAGATTTGTTTGCCGAGCGCCGCCAGCTGGGCCGATGACGGCGCGGCGGGCACTGGCGTTGCCGCGGTCGCGGCAGGCGTGCTGCTCGCCCCTCCCCCACCACATCCAGCCAAACCCAGCAGCAAACTGGCAGAGAGGAGCGTGACAGCGTGAGGTGAAGGCGAAAACATGGCAGCAACAACCTGATAACAAAAGCGCGATCATGCAAGCCGATGGTGACGTCTAGATGACGCCACAGCGATCAGTAAAATACGCGGTTTGGCACGCCGTAACATCAACGCAATTTGCTGTTTCGCGTTGCCTGGCTGTTCAGCCACAGCCGCCGCTGCCGCTATACTCGTGGCATTTCGTCCTCCCGCCCGATAACGGCACGGCCAAACATGATCCTGAATCAGCGTCAGCAAGAACTTCTGGACTGGGTACAGCGCGACGGTCACGTCAGCGTCGAAAAACTCGCGACGCATTTCGACGTCACGCACCAGACCATCCGGCGCGATATCAATCAACTGGCCGATGCCCGCATGTTGCAACGGGTGCATGGCGGGGCCAGCGCGCATTCGAGTGTGGAAAACGTCGCCTACAACACGCGCCAGGTGATGTTCAGCACTGAGAAGCAACGCATCGCCCGCTTGGTCGCACAGCACATCCCCAATCACGCTTCGCTGTTCATTAACCTCGGTACGACCACCGAAGAAGTCGCCAAGGCGCTGCATAGCCACGTGGGCTTGCGCGTGATCACCAACAATCTCAATGTCGCCGCCATGATGTGCAGCTACACCGATTGCGAGGTCATCGTGGCGGGTGGCGTGATGCGCCCGCGTGATCGCGGCATCATCGGCGAGGCGACCATCGAGTTCATTCGCAAATTCCGCGTCGATTACGCCATTCTCGGCATTTCCAGCATTGAAACCGACGGCACGCTGCGGGACTTCGACTTGCGTGAAGTACGCACGTCCGAGGCGATCATCGAGCATTCGCGCAGCGTGTTCCTCGTTGCCGACCATTCCAAGTTCGGCCGTCCGGCGATGGTGCAGCTGGGGCATTTATCCCAAGTGACTGCCCTCTTTACCGATCGCCCGGTGCCGCCGGAGATGGAAAGCGTGCTGGCGGAAAACGGCACCGAGCTGTACGTCGCCGCGTAATCGCGCGGACTCCGCCTGCGATCCCACGTTCGTTCTTCACCCGAAGCCACAAACAACATTCACTCGAACTCGCACCAAAACATTCCGCTTGTCTGAAAAGCGCAACAAACTGGTGCGATGTTCATAGAGAAAAACCCTTACCTCCACCGCCTGACTCAAACCCCGCTAGCAGCTACAAATCAATGTAGTCGCGGTTTCCAGCACTACACAGCCCCGACTGGCCCGCATACATTGCGCATCGCCAGCCAGCGCGCTCGCCGCGAATCATCTTTTATTTTCCAAAATATTCGAATAATGTTCCGTTTGTGTTGCATTTCGAACTTTATGCGCCACAACCGAAAATCAATCAAACATCCGCTTGCGCCACAAAATACCGGACGCAAGATGCAGCGGTTGCACAATACCGGTGCATGGGAACGGTCATTTCGGGGTCATCGGTAGGGCCTTGGCACAAAGGCTTGCCCATGACGCCTCAACTGGAGAGTCGATAGATGCAAAAGCAATACATCCTGGCCTTGGATCAAGGGACCACCAGCTCACGCGCCATCGTGTTCGATCGCGCCGGCAATATGGTCTCGGTCGCGCAGAAGGAATTCACCCAGATCTACCCGCAAGCCGGCTGGGTCGAACACGATCCGCTGGAAATCTGGGGGAGCCAGGCAGGCGTTGCCGCCGAGGCCGTTGCATCCGCCGGACTGGAAAGCGGCCATATCGCGGCAATCGGCATCACCAACCAGCGCGAAACCACTATCGTCTGGGATCGCGAAACCGGCCACCCGGTATACAACGCCATCGTCTGGCAGGATCGCCGCACCGCTTCCTTCTGTGATTCGCTCAAAGCCGATGGCCTGGAAAAGCTGATCCGCGAAAAGACCGGTCTGCCGATCGATGCTTATTTCTCCGGCAGCAAGATCAAGTGGATTCTGGATAACGTGCCCGGTGTGCGCCAACGTGCCGAGCAAGGCAAGCTGGCCTTCGGCACGGTGGATAGCTGGCTGGTGTGGAACCTCACCCACGGCCGCGACCACGTCACCGATGTCTCCAACGCCTCGCGCACCATGCTGTTCAACATCAACACGCTGGAGTGGGACGACGAGCTGCTGAACCTGCTGACCATTCCACGCAGCATGCTGCCGAGCGTGCGTTCGTCCAGCGAAGTCTACGGCCACACGGCCGACGCGCTGTTCGGCGGCAGCATCGCCATTGCCGGTATCGCCGGCGATCAGCAAGCAGCGCTGTTCGGCCAGCAATGCACCCGCCCCGGCATGGTGAAGAACACCTACGGCACCGGTTGCTTCCTGATGATGAACACCGGCGACAAGCCGATCGCATCGCGCAACAACCTGCTCAGCACCGTGGCATGGCAAGTCAAAGGCCAAGTGCAATACGCGCTGGAAGGCAGCATTTTCATTGGCGGCGCGGTGGTGAAATGGCTGCGCGATGGCATGGGCGTCATTAGATCATCAGCCGAAGTCGAAACCCTCGCCCGCAGCGTGAACGATAGCGACGGTCTGTATCTGGTCCCCGCCTTCGCCGGCCTGGGCGCACCGCACTGGAATCAGGATGCGCGCGGTTCGATGTTCGGCGCCACGCTCGGCACCACCTCCGCCCACATCGCCCGCGCCGCACTGGAAAGCATCGCTTACCAAACGACGGACGTGCTTGCCGCCATGGAAGCCGACTCCGGTATCAAGGTGCCGGAACTGCGCGTGGATGGTGGCGCAACGGTGAACAACCTGTTGATGCAGTTCCAGGCCGACATCCTCGGCATCAATGTGGTTCGCCCGAAAATCACCGAAACCACTGCGCTGGGTGCGGCCTATCTCGCCGGCTTGGCGGTCGGCTACTGGAATGATGTGGAAGACGTGCAAGGGCAATGGCAGCTGGATCAACGCTTTGCACACGACCTGCCGGAAGTCGAGATCGCCCGCCGCGTAAAAGGCTGGCAACGCGCGATTACGGCGACCAAGGCTTGGGCGGCGGGTTGATCGCAACGCATTGGCTCCCCTCGCCCTCGCGTGCAAGGCTTTAGCCTTGTTCAGCGACAAATGGGAGAGGGGTTGGGGGTGAGGGTGGTGCCAAATGCATCGACTTTTGCAAGCACCCTCTCCCTAGCCCTCTCCCATAAATGGGCGAGGAAACAAAACCTTGGTCGTTGCTTGGCTGCAACTCCCACTTATATTCCGTTCCTTTCGGAACCCCTTTCAGGACATTCCAAATGAATCCTCTGATCGCAGAATTCCTCGGCACCGCATTGCTGGTCCTGCTCGGCGATGGTGTTGTCGCCAACGTCATCCTCAATAAAACCAAGGGCCAGAACAGCGGCCTGATCGTGATCGCCTTCGGCTGGGCGATGGCGGTATTCGTCGCCGTATTCTGTGTCGCGGCGTATAGCGGCGCGCATATCAACCCGGCGGTGACGATCGCACTGGCGGTAGCCGGCAAATTCCCGTGGGCTTCCGTGCCGGGCTATGTGGCGGCACAAATGCTGGGCGGCATGTTCGGCGCTTTCCTGATGTGGTTCATGTATCGCAAGCACTTCGAGAACACCGATTGCCCGGATACCAAGCTCGCCGTGTTCTGCACCGGGCCGGCGATCCGCAGCCTGCCGGGCAACCTGGCTTCCGAAGTCATTGCCACCTTCGTGCTCGTGTTCGCCGTGTTGCACATGGTGTCACCGAAAGTCTCTCTGGGCGCGATGGATGCGCTGCCGGTCGGTCTGCTGGTGCTGGGCATCGGCGTATCGCTGGGCGGCACCACCGGCTATGCGATGAGCCCGGCCCGCGATCTGGCCCCGCGCATCATGCATGCCATCCTGCCGATCCCCGGCAAGCGCGACAGCGACTGGGGCTATTCCTGGGTGCCGGTGATCGGCTCGCTGGTGGGCGCAGTGCTGGCGGCGGCATTTTATCTGAACCCGCTGCACTGATCCGCATTCGAACATTTTTCTTCCTCTGCTCATCACTGAGTGTTTGCCCGGACCCATGTCCGGGCTTTTTTTGTGGTTTATTTTCGATTTTCGATCAACCACTTCAAAAACAAACAACAAAACAACATTAAATGAACATATTTTGTTGTTTTATCTTGCATTGACGATTAGAATTATTTTCATACGAACCATACAACAAACGAAACCGACCCCTTTAGCGGTGATCCAATCTTCAGGGGCGGCGAATGAACATCAGAACCCTGAAGGCAGACTGAATTGACTCCGACTGCATTGAACAAAACGATTCATGACTTGCTCATCATCGGCGGCGGCATCAACGGCGCTGGTATTGCACGCGATGCCGCCGGGCGTGGTCTGTCGGTGTTGCTGTGCGAACAAGACGATCTCGCCCGGCATACCTCGTCGGCCAGCACCAAGCTGATCCACGGCGGTCTGCGCTATCTCGAGTACTACGAATTCGGCCTGGTGCGTAAAGCGCTGCAGGAACGTGAAGTCTTGCTGCGCGCCGCACCGCACATCATGGGGCCGCTGCGCTTCGTCATGCCGCACGCGGCTGATCAACGCCCGGAATGGCTGATCCGCGCCGGCCTGTTCCTGTACGACCATCTGGCAAAGCGTGAGGTACTGCCGGGCGCGGAAACGATCCGTTTCGATTCGCACCCGTCTGGCGTGCCACTCAAACGCGGCTTCAAGCGTGGCTTTGCCTATTCGGATGGCTGGGTGCAAGACGCCCGACTGGTGGTACTCAATGCACAGGATGCGCATGAGCGCGGCGCGACCATCCTCACCCGCACGGCAGTAGTCGGCGCGGTGCGCGAAGCAGATGCGTGGCGCGTATCGCTGCGCCATGCCGATGGCACACCGGAAACCGTGTTCGCCCGTGCCGTGGTGAATGCCGCCGGCCCGTGGGTGGATCGCATGCTGCGTGACGTGATCGGCGGCGGCGACGCCAGCCATGCGGTGCGCTTGGTCAAAGGCAGCCACATCATTGTGAAGAAGCTGTTCGATCACCCCTATGCCTACATCTTCCAGAACCCGGACAAGCGCATCATTTTCGCCATTCCGTATGAAGGCGAATTCACGCTGATCGGCACCACCGATATCGAATATCACGGCGATCCGGCTGCCGTTGCCATCGACGAGTCTGAAATTGCTTATCTGTGCGAGATGAGCAACCGCTATTTCGAGCGCCAGATCGGCTCGCAAGACATCGTCGCGACGATGTCCGGCGTGCGCCCCTTGCTGGATGATGCCGCCGACAACGCCGCCAGCGTCACCCGCGACTATTCGCTGGAGTTGAATACCGACGGGCCTGCGCTGCTGTCCATCTTCGGCGGCAAGATCACCACCTACCGCAAACTGGCCGAGCAAGCCGTCGACCAATTGATGCCATCCCTTTGTGCGAAAAACCCCGGCGCGAAAAAATCTGCCTGGACGGCTGGCGTGCCTTTGCCCGGTGGCGACATGCCCAACGCCGATTTTGATGCCTTCCTGGCCGCGACCAAGAAACGCTATCCGCTACTGCCCGAAACGCTATTGACCCGCTACGCCCGCGCCTATGGCACCCGGCTTGAGCGCGTGATCGCTCCGGCCCGCACCGTGGCCGACCTGGGCGAAGAAATCGCCCCGGGCCTCTACGCTGCCGAGGTGCGCTATCTGATCAAGGTGGAATGGGCGCGTACCGCCGAGGACATCCTGTGGCGGCGCTCCAAGCTCAAGCTGCATTTGCTGCCCGAACACGTCGTGGCGCTGGAACACTGGCTGGAAAAACACGCCGGCCGCGATACGCCTGTTGCACACGCACAGCGTGCGCGCGTTGCTTGATGGAGAGAGGTGAATGATGGATCTCTTTACTGGTTCCCGGCATGCCCCGGCCGCTGTGCAACCCCGTTGGCAAGCAGACACAAAGGGCATCAATCCAGCGCCAGTACATCGACGCAAACTCGTGGTCGCCAACTGGAAGATGTACGGCAGCCTGGCCATGTGCCAGGAAGCCGTCCCGCTGCTGGCAAGTGTCGCCACAGCTGAAGTCGGCATCGTGCTCTGCCCGCCAGCGCCCTACCTGGGCGAAGTCGCCCGCCTGGCGCAATCCACTCAAGTGCAGTTCAGTGCCCAAAATGTGGCTGAGACGGTCGATGGCGCACGCACCGGCGAATGGTCGGCCGCCATGTTGAACGAGCTGGGTTGCCGCTACGCCATCGTCGGCCACTCGGAACGCCGCCAGCACCATCACGAACACGACGCATTGATCGCCGCCAAAGCACAAGCCTGTGTCGATGCCGGCCTCACGCCCATCGTCTGCATCGGCGAAAGCTGGGTGGAGCGCCAGACCGGCCAGACCGAAGCCGCCTTGCTACATCAATTGAATGCCCTGCTCGCGACCGAGGGTTGGCGCAAGGCGGTGATCGCCTATGAACCGGTCTGGGCCATCGGCACCGGTCAAGCCGCGACGCCGGAAATGGCGCAAGAGGTGCATGCCTTCCTCCGCAGCCGTCTGGCCGCGATGGATGCCGCAGCCGCCGATGTCATGCCTTTGTTGTATGGCGGCAGTGTGAAAGCCGACAACGCCGCCGCCTTGTTCGCCATGCCGGATATCGATGGTGCGTTGGTGGGGAGTGCTTCGTTGCAGATCAGTACCTTGCTGCAGATTTATGCGGCGGCTTGCGAGGCGTGATGCTGTTTCAATTCCCTCTCCCTCGCGTGCAAGGCTTTAGCCTTGTTCAGCTATTAGTGGGAGAGGGTTAGGGAGAGGGTGGCGAAAAGAATATTGTCCTTGACATGCGCCCTCACCCCCAGCCCCTCTCCCACTTTCCCTGAGCAAGGCTAAGGGCCTTGCACGGGATGGGAGAGGGGAGCAAGTTCAGACCTCGCGATTTCACCGATAGACCATGCAATACCATCGCGAGCAAGCTCACGCCCACCAGACATCTCCAATCTGGAGCCGCTAACAAAACCCTGCTGGCAAGGCGCGCGAAACGCAGACATTACTCAACGTACGGCAAGTGAGTGCAACACAGCCAGCAGGGTTTTGTTAGCGGCTCCCAACGGCGTCGCTTTTTAGGGAAACAAACATGAATACGGGCATCAGCCTCGCGCAATTCATTGCAGAACAATCTGCCAAAGCCGCAGATCAGGATGTCACCGATCTGCACGCCCTCCTCGGCCATGTGGCAACGGCTTGCAAGGTCATCGGCAATGCGGTTGCCAGAGGCGCGTTGACCGGCTCATCCGGCAGTGCCGGCACCGATAACGTGCAAGGCGAGGTACAGAAAAAACTGGACATCATTTCCAATGAAATCCTGATCCAGCAAACCGAGTGGAACGAGCACATTGCCGCCATGGCTTCCGAGGAGATGGAAGACATCTACCCGATGCCGACCAGCCGCCAGCACGGCAAATACCTGCTGGTGTTCGACCCGCTGGATGGCTCGTCGAATGTGGACGTCAACGTTTCCGTCGGCACGATCTTCTCCATCCTGCAGAGCCCGGCCGGCAAGCAACCCAGCGCAGCGGACTTCCTGCAACCGGGCACGGCGCAAGTCTGTGCCGGCTACGCGGTGTATGGCCCATCGACCATGCTGGTGTTCACCACCGGCAACGGCGTGCACGGCTTTACGCTGGATCGTGAAACCGGTGAGTTCATCCTCACCCACGCCCGGATGACGATTCCGGCCGACACGCGCGAATTCGCCATCAACGCCTCCAACTCCCGCTTCTGGGAAGCCCCGGTCAAACGCTATATTGAGGAATGCCTCGCCGGCACCACCGGCCCGCGTGGGCAGAATTTCAATATGCGCTGGGTGGCCTCGATGGTGGCGGAAGTACACCGCATCCTGGTGCGCGGCGGCGTGTTCATGTACCCGAAGGACACCAAGGACTTGGCCAAGGCCGGCAAATTGCGCCTGATGTATGAAGCGAATCCGATGTCATTCATCGTCGAACAGGCCGGCGGCGCAAGCTCGACCGGCCGGGCACGGATCATGGATGTGCAGCCGGATCAGCTGCATCAGCGCATTCCGGTGATTCTGGGCTCCAAAAACGAAGTGGAGCGCGTCGTTCGCTACCACCAGGAAACCTTGTAGGAGCGAGCTTGCTCGCGATTGCTCACGCTCAAACATTGCCATCGCGAGCAAGCTCGCTCCTACAGACATCGAATTCAGTCGTCTTTCAGGAAAACCATCATGCCCCTCGTTTCCATGCGCCAATTGCTGGATCACGCCGCCGAACACCAATACGGCCTGCCCGCGTTCAACGTGAATAATCTGGAGCAGATGCGCGCCATCATGGAAGCCGCTGACCGCACCGACAGCCCGGTGATCGTACAAGCCTCTGCCGGCGCTCGTGCCTACGCCGGTGCGCCGTTCCTGCGCCACCTGATGTTGGCAGCGATCGAAGAGTTTCCGCACATCCCCGTCGTCATGCATCAGGACCACGGCACCAGCCCGGCGATCTGCCAACGTGCCATTCAGCTTGGTTTCTCGTCGGTGATGATGGATGGCTCGCTGGGCGAGAACGGCAAGACGCCGACCGATTACGCCTACAACGTCGCCGTCACCCGAACCGTGGTCGATTTCGCCCACGCTTGCGGTGTCTCGGTCGAAGGCGAACTGGGTTGCCTAGGCAGCCTGGAAACCGGCACGGCCGGCGAAGAGGATGGCGTCGGCGCGGAAGGCAAGCTGGATCACAGCCAGATGCTCACTGACCCGGAAGAAGCCGCGGCCTTCGTACGCGAAACGCAAGTCGATGCCTTGGCGATTGCCATTGGCACCAGCCACGGCGCATACAAATTCACTCGGCCACCGACAGGTGACACCTTGGCGATCGAGCGCATCAAGCAAATCCATGCCCGCCTGCCGAACACCCATTTGGTGATGCACGGCAGCTCATCAGTGCCGCAGGACTGGTTGGCAGTGATCAACGAATTCGGTGGTGCAATTCCTGAAACGTATGGCGTGCCGGTCGAGGAAATCGTCGAAGGCATTCGCCATGGCGTGCGCAAGGTGAACATCGATACCGATCTGCGCCTGGCTGCGACCGGCGCAATCCGCCGCGCCTTCGCCAAAGCCCCGGCTGAGTTCGATCCGCGCAAATACCTCAAGGACGCAACGGTTGCGATGCGAAACATCTGCATTGCCCGTTATGAGGCGTTTGGGGCAGCCGGGAAAGCGAGCAAGATCAAGGAAATCTCGCTGGAGCAGATGGCGACGCGGTATGCCAACGGTGATTTGCGTGCGGTCATTAAATAGCGCAGCGCGTTTCAGGTGATCGGTAATAAAAAACGCCCGGCGATCGGGCGTTTTTTGTTGCTGCTTTAATGGGTCAGTTACAAGGCCGGAGTAAACGGAAAATCCACCTCCGGCTTCCGGCCGGAAACCAGATCGGCAATCGCCTTGCCGGAACCGCAACACTCCGTCCAACCCAGAGTGCCGTGCCCCGTATTCAGCCACAGGCTTGGGTAACGCGTGCCGCCGATATAAGGCAAGTTACCCGGTGTCGCGGGCCGCAAGCCGGTCCAGAATTGCGCCGCAGCATAATCGCTGCCATTCGGAAAGATCTCCCGCGTGCGATCGACAATCGCCTTGCAACGCACGGGATTCAGGTCGAGGTTATAGCCGTTGAATTCCGCCGTGCCCGCCACCCGCAGGCGGTTGCCGAGCCGGGAAAACACCAGCTTGTGGCCATCGTCGGTCAGGCTCACCGTGGGTGCTTGGTGGTGATCCTGTACCGGGATGGTGGCCGAGTAACCTTTGGCCGGATAGATATCGAGCGTGATGCCAAGCGACTTGAGGTGCAGCGGGCTGTAGCTGCCCAGACAGACCACGAAGGCATCGGCAGCCAGTCGTTCGCTACCGGCCGGGTCTCCATTCAAGCCACGCACTCGCACGGCACGGACATCCCCGCCCTCGCGCTCAAACCCTTCGATGGCGCAGTCATAGCGGAACACCACGCCCAGCCCTTCGCACAGTCGCGCCAGCTCATCGGTAAACCGGCGCGCATCACCGGATTCATCGCTGGGTGTGTAGGTGCCGCCGACAATGGGGCGCATGGAGCGCTGCAGCGTCGGCTCGATGGCAAGACATTCCGTCGCACTTTTTACTTGCCGATCCAGGCCGGCATCGCGCATGAGCCGGGCGGCAGGAATGGCCGCTTCGAACTCGGCCGCATCGGTATAGAAATGTAATATGCCTTCGGTACGCTCGTCGTAATGAATGCCGGTTTCCGCCCGCACTTGCTGCAGCAATTCACGGCTGTAAAGTCCAAGCCGCACGAGATTTTGCAAATTGCGGCGAGCATGAGCAGCGGTGCATTGCTGCAGGAAGCGCCAACCCCAGCGCCATTGCGCCGGATCGAGTCGCGGGCGAAACAGCAGCGGCGCTTCCTCGTCCCCCAGCCATTGCAATACTTTCCACGGCGCTTTCGGGCCAGCCCAAGGCTCGGCGTGACACACCGAAATCTGCCCGCCATTGGCATAACTGGTTTCCCGCGCCACTTCCGGCGCGCGCTCGATCACAGTGACCTGATGGCCTGCCTTGGCCAGGAACCAGGCCGACGTCACCCCGATGACACCACCGCCCAAAACGATCACTTGCATGTAAAGCGCACTCCCCGGCCTTTCTTGGACACGCGATTATGCCGCGCCCAAGCCCCTCCAGCGCACGTTTTGCCTCCGTCATATGCTGCGATCTGCCAACATGCACTAGACTAGCGGCGAAAGCGCCATGTCTATTCCAACAATGAAAAACCTCTCGCTCCGCACTGCTCTTGTCATCGCTACGCTGCTCGGCTTGTTGTTGCCGGCCAGCGTGAATAGCGTGCTGCTGCTCACCAGCCGCCTGCAGCAAAGCCGCGTGCAAAATGCGCAGGATCACCAGCGCATCGCCGACATCCTGGTGCTCGGCATGCAAGAACCGCTGTGGAACCTGTCGCCGGATGCCGGCCGGCCGCTGCTGGATTCGGTGATGAGCGACGAGCGCATCATCCGCGTCACCGTCAACGACACCACGCTCGGCGTGTTCCTGTCTGCCAACCGGCCCGAGCGTCGCACCGGCAACGTCCATACCCTGAGCCGCACCGTCACCAAGCAAGGCAACAGCATCGGCACCGTGACGGTCGATCTGGATGACGGCAAGGAAATTTCAGCCATCGAGCAGGAACAGCGGCTCTATACCGGGGCCGTGGTCTTGCAGGTCGTGATCAGCCTGGCGCTGATCCTGTTCCTGCTCAATTCACGCGTGGTCAAACCGTTGGCGCGGCTATCGCAGCAATCGTTGAAGCTGGCGCACCGGCAACTGGATGAACCCTTTGTCTGGGCACGCAAGGACGAAATCGGTCAGCTCGGCCATAACCTCGAATCCACCCGGCAATCGCTGCACGCATTGATCGAGGCGCTGGAATTGAAGAATCTGCAGCTGGAAGCAGACATCCTCAGCCGCCGCCAGATCGAATCTGCATTGCGCGTGAGCCAGGATCGCTATAAGCGGCTGGTCGAATCCACGCAAGTGATCCCGTGGGATGCCAACGCCAGCGAATGGCGCTTTACCTACATCGGCCAGCAAGCCGAGAAGCTGCTCGGCTACCCGCTCACGCTCTGGTACCACGAAGCCTTCCTGTCGAACTATCTGCATCCGGACGACCGTCACCTCGCCTACCAATTGTTCAGTGACCACGCCGATACGCCGGAGCAGGAATTCGAATGCCGTTTCCTCGCCAAGGATGGCCGCACCGTCTGGGTCTTGCTGGTTGCCGCCAGCCATGCCGATAACGAAGGCGTGCGCCAGCTACAAGGCTTCATGATCGATATCAGTACGCGCAAACAGGCGGAACTCGGGCTGGAGCAATACCGGCATCATCTGGAAGAAACGATCGAAGTGCAGACCCGTGGGCTGGCCGCCGCCAATCACGAGCTGGACAGCTTTTCGCATTCCATCTCCACCGACCTGCGCAGCCCGTTACGCACCATCGAGGGCTTCAGCCAGGTGCTGATGGAGGACTACAGCGATCGGCTCGATACCAACGCACGCGGCTACCTCGCCCGCATCCGCTCCGCCGCGCATTCGATGACCACGCTGATCGACGATCTGCTCTCGCTGGCACGACTCAGCCGCAGCGATGCGCGACGCCAGCCGCTCGATCTATCGGCGCTGGCGCTGGAGATCATCGAGGAATTCCAGCTGTTGCAGCCGGATCGGCAGATCGATCTGGCGATTTCGCCGGCGCTCAATGTCGAAGCAGACCCCAAGCTGATCCGCATCGCGCTCCACAACCTGCTCGACAACGCCTGGAAATTCACTAGCCAGCAAACGAATCCCAGAATCAGCCTGGGCGTTACCCACGTGCATGGGCAAAGCGTCTATTACGTGGCGGACAATGGCGTCGGCTTCGATATGGCCCAAGCCAGCAAGTTGTTCAGCCCTTTCCAGCGCTTGCACAGCGACTACAGCGGCAACGGCATTGGCCTTGCGTTGGTGCAGCGGATCATCACGCGCCACGATGGCCGCATCTGGACCAAGAGCTCGCCGGGCGAAGGCGCCACCTTCTACTTCACCTTGCCAGTGCCGCGGCACGAGCCTGATCTGCCAACAGCCTAAGCCATCCATGAATGTGGCATGCCGGCACCGCCTGGCAAAAACCGTTTGCCAAACAGAACGATTGTTCTATAATCGCTCCAATACTTCGTAGCAACACTTCGAACACCTCTTCGAATCACCCTTCTCATACGGAACAGGCAATGGACGACAACAAGAGCAAGGCGCTGGCGGCTGCACTGGCACAAATCGAACGCCAATTCGGTAAGGGCGCCATCATGAAGATGGGCGAAAGCCAGATCGAAAACGATCTGCAGGTCGTTTCCACCGGCTCGCTTGGCCTTGATCTCGGCCTCGGCGTCGGCGGTTTGCCCCGTGGCCGCGTTGTTGAAATCTTCGGCCCGGAATCCTCCGGTAAAACCACGCTGTGTCTGCACGTGGTCGCCGAAATCCAGAAGACCGGTGGTGTCGCCGCCTACATCGATGCGGAAAACGCGCTCGATCCGGTCTACGCACAAAAACTCGGCGTCAACGTGCAAGACATGCTGATCTCGCAACCGGATACCGGTGAGCAAGGTCTGGAAATCTGCGACATGCTGGTGCGCTCCGGCGGCGTGGACGTCATCGTGGTCGACTCGGTGGCCGCCCTCACCCCGCGTGCTGAAATCGAAGGCGAAATGGGCGATCAACTGCCCGGCCTGCAAGCCCGTCTGATGAGCCAGGCGCTGCGCAAGCTCACTGGCAATATCAAGCGCACCAACACCTTGGTGATCTTCATCAACCAGCTGCGGATGAAGATCGGCCAGATGATGCCGGGCCAGAGCCCGGAAACCACCACCGGTGGTAATGCGCTCAAGTTCTACGCTTCGGTTCGCCTTGATATCCGCCGCATCGGCGCGGTGAAAAAGGGCGACGAAATCATCGGCAACGTCACCAAGGTCAAGGTCGCCAAGAACAAGGTTGCGCCCCCGTTCCGCGTGGTCAACTTCGACATTCTCTACGGAGAAGGCATCTCACACGAAGGCGAACTGATCGAGCACGGTGTTACGCACAAGATCGTCGAAAAATCCGGTGCCTGGTACAGCTACAACGGCAACAAGATTGGCCAGGGGCTGGAAAACTCCCGTATCTACCTGAAAGACAATCCGGAAGTCGCGGCCGAAATCGAGCAGAAGATTCGCGCCAAGGTGGGGATCTCCACGTTGCCGCTCGAATCCGGTGGTGGCCTGATGGAAGAGGAAGACAGCGAAGCCGTGGCCGAATAAACCACGCAGTTTCACTGCCCGACTGGCCGCCCCGTGCGGCCAGTCGCATTTCAGACTGCCCTCCGCTGCACTCGAAGTGCGCAATCATCCTTTTCACCGTCCTGCCCCCGGAGCCCGTCGATGTCCGATCTGCGCAACAAGGCCCTCGCCTATCTGGCCCGGCGTGAATACAGTCGCAACGAACTACGGCAGAAGCTCCTGGTTCGCATCGAAGACGAAGCAGACCTCCTCAAACTCGATGCCCTGCTTGATGATTTCGAAGCCCGTGGCTGGCTATCGGATGGCCGCTTTGCCGAGCAATGGGTCAGCAGCCGCGCCAGCCGCTATGGCCCCAATCGCCTGCGCGCAGAATTGCGGCAAAAAGGCGTCGACAGCGAACAAATCGAAAGCGCGATTGCCGGCACCGAAGAAGATGAACTCGCCCGAGCCAATGCCGTCTGGCGCAGAAAATTCCCCAATCCACCCAGCGACGCTGCCGAGCGTGCCAAGCAACTCCGCTTTCTGGCGGCACGCGGATTTTCGCTGGATGTCATCTATCGGATTGTTGGTGGAGAATTCGACGCAGATTGATACCAATGTCTTATGACAAGTGGCAGACTCTGATATTGAAAGCTATCAAGAACGTATTAGTTCACCGAGTCTGCCATGACGATTGCTGCCGGCCCGCCTGCTGCCTCACCCGCTGATCTCACTAGCGCCAGCCCGCTTGATACCGGGTCTGATATCGAGGCAATCCCGGCAGGATTCGACAATGAACTTGATTGGCTTCGCAGCGAACTGGACGGCCTGCGCAACGAATTACTCCGCAAAGAACAACTCGCCTCCATCGGCAGCATGGTCGGCGGTTTCGCCCACGAACTAAACACCCCGATCGGCAATTGCGTCACCGTCTCCAGCACGCTCACCGACAAGACACGGGCAGTCGTCGAAGCATTCGAAGCCAACACCCTCAAGCGCTCGCAACTGGCCGACTACCTAGCCAGTGCCAACGAGGCATCGCAGCTGCTGGAGCGCAATCTACAGTTGGCCCATGAGCTGATCAGCCATTTCAAGCAAGCGGCCGTCGACCAGACCAGTGCCAATCGCCGCAGCTTTGACCTGAAAACAACACTGACCGAATACGCCGAGCTGTTTACGCCGCAAATCCGCAAGACCACCTATACGCTTGAGCTCGATTTGCCGGATCACGTATCGATGGACAGCTATCCCGGTCCGCTGGGCCAAGTCATGGGCAACCTCATCGGCAACGCCATCGTGCACGCTTTCGATGGCCGACCGACCGGGCATATCCGGGTCAACGGCCGCCGCGTTGGCGATCATGTCGAATTGAAATTCGAAGATGATGGTGCGGGCATTCCTGCAGCATCGCTGGCACGAATTTTCGAGCCCTTCTTCACCACCCGATTAGGCCGGGGTGGCAGCGGGCTGGGCTTGCACATCGTGCATAGCCTGGTGACCGGACTACTCGGCGGCACCATTTCAGTACAGACCCAAGAGGGGAAAGGCGCTTGCTTTATCGTGACCTTGCCTTGCATCGCCCCACCCGCAACGGAACCCCAGTCATGAATGCAACCAGCCCGGATCACGACACCCTCCGCCTCTCCGATGAGCCCGAAGAAAGCGGCGAGGCCTTGCAACGCTGGCGCATCCTGGTGGTCGACGACGAACAGGATGTCCACCTCGCCACGGCTTTTGCACTCCGGGACAGCCTGATCCTCGATCGCGAGCTTGAATTTCTGCACGCCTATAACGGCCAGGAAGCACTCAACATCCTCTCCCGTGAGAGCGATATCGCCGTCGTGCTGCTGGATGTCGTCATGCAAGGCGACGACGATGGCCTCAAAGTCGCCCACGCGATCCGCAACCAGTTGAACCTGCAAGAACTGCGCATCGTGCTGCGCACCGGCCATCCCGGTTATGCCCCGGAATACCAGGTGATCCGCGACTACGGCATCAACGACTACAAGACCAAGTCCGACCTGTCGCAAATCCGCCTGCTGACCACGCTCACCACCGCCATCCGCTCTTATCAGCAGCTCAAGATCATCAACGCCAGCCGCCGCGGCCTGGCATTGATCGTCGAAGCCTCCGGCCAACTGTTCGAACGCCGTTCGTTCGAGAGCTTCACCGGCCGCGTCCTTGCCGACATGGCCGCGCTGCTGGGCCTGCCACTAGCGGGGCTGATCTGCGTGCATAACCCCGGTAGCCCCGGCTTTCAGCCCCCCCATGCCTGGACGATCACCAGTGCGATCGGCGCACTGGACAAGCGGATCGGCCAGCCACTCAATGCCATCAACGACATCGAACTCACCAACACGATCGAACACGCCATCCGCTCGCGCAGCACCTTGTTCACCGATGAATACGTTGTGCTCTATGTGTCGCGGCCCAGCGAGCAGGAAGCGGTGATCTACCTGCATACCGGTCGGCCGCTCGACGACATCGAGCAACAGCTGCTCGACGTGTTCTGCAGCAATATCGCCATCGGCCTGGAAAACATTGCGCTGTTCCAGCAGCTGCAGGAACTGGCCTATAGCGACCCGCTCTGCCACATCGCCAACCGTACCCAGTTCGTCAGCCAGCTCGATCAGCTCCGTGCCGGTGCACAGGGTGATGAATGCGTGTTGATGATCGATGTCGATCACTTCTCGCAGATCAACGATGCGCTCGGCCACCTGATCGGCGATCAACTCCTGCAAAGCATCACGCTGCGGCTGCGCGCCCTCATTCCACAGGGCATCGTGCTGGCGCGGGTCGATGTGGACGTCTTCGCGCTGGCTGGCCGCGCCGGCGAGCTCGATATCCCGCAGATTCTGGCCGCGTTCTCACGCCCGTTCGCCGTCGCATCCCACCAGTTGCGCGTGCAAGTCACCACCGCCGCCGCCCGGCTGGCCGATACCGAAGCCGACGGGCTGGGTTGCCTCAAGGATGTGACCATCGCGCTGAACCTCGCCAAGCAATCGGCCCGCGGCGGCGTGATGTGGTATTCGCCAGCCATGAGCCGCGCCTCGCGCCAGCGGCTGAACCTGCTCAATGATCTGGAATCGGCCATCGCCAACCGGCTGCTCACGGTGTTCTATCAACCCCAGATCGAACTCTCCACCGGCCGCGTCATCGCCGTCGAAGCACTCACGCGCTGGCCCTTGTCGGATGGTCAGTACGTGCCCCCTGACCAGTTCATTCCACTGGCAGAGCAATCCGGCCTGATCATCGAACTGGGCGACTGGCTGCTCGACAACATCTGCAAGCAGATTGCCATCTGGCGTGACCAAGGCTTTGGCGAGCTGCGCGTGGCGATCAATGTCTCGATGGTGCAGTTCAATCACGAAGGGTTGACCGACCTGCTCGCCAGCGCCCTGCGTCGTTACCAGATTCCGCCCGAGTTGATCGAAATCGAAATCACCGAAAGCGTGGCGATGCACAACCCGGAAGACGTGATCGCCCGCATCGACCAGTTGAAAAAACTCGGCGTGCAAGTCGCCATCGATGACTTCGGCACCGGTTTCTCGTCACTGGCCTATCTGCAGCGGCTGAAAGCGGACCGGCTCAAGATCGACCGCGCCTTCATCCGCGACATGGGCACCGGCGAAACCAGCATTGCCGAAATGGTGATCAACCTTGGCCACAAGCTCGGCATCAAAGTCTTGGCGGAAGGCGTCGAATTCCCGGCCCAGGCGGCGATCCTGCGCTCGCTCGGCTGCGATGAGGCGCAAGGCTATCTGTATGCCAAACCCGCGCCACCGGGGCCGCTGACCGTGTGGTTTGGGGAAACGGGATTGAAGGTTTAGGCGCGCTGACATTTGCTTGCTGTTGAAATATTGCTGTTGGAATAGGCGCCTAACCCTTCACACGCTGCTGATCCGTTCAATGTCCATGGCAATGGCACACGCGGACCAGCAGTGATCGACTTCCAGTCCGGACCATGCCCGCATCCATCCCAGACGAAGAACTGCTTGTCCGCTATCGAGATGGCGACACCAGCGCGTTTGCCGAGCTGTATCAGCGCCATCGCGTTGGTCTGCATCGCTTCATTCATTGGCAATGCCCTCGCGCCGACTGGGCCGAGGAGATCGCCCAGGACAGCTGGAAGAACGTCATTCAGGCTGCGGATCGCTACGAAGCCAGCGCCAGCTTCAAAACCTGGCTCTACCAGATTGCCCGCAACCGGCTGATCGACCTGTTGCGACAGCAACAACCGGTCCTCGCCAGCGATCTTGCGCACGACGATGCCGAGCAAACCTGCCTGGATCGCATCGCCGATGAAACAGCAGGCGGCGACGGCCCGGAAGCCACGCTGGATCGCCAGCAACAAGCCGATCAATTGCATGCGGCCATTCGGACGCTGCCGAACGAACAACGGGAGGCCCTGGTGTTGCAACAATTCAGCGGGCTGGAGATTGCCGACATTGCCAGCCTGACCGGCGTCAGCACCGAGACCGCCAAGAGTCGCTTGCGTTACGCGATGCAAAAGTTGCGGAGCCTGCTCACGCCATCACCCATGCCCGTGCAGGAGGAAAGAGGATGAGCCAGCCAGACCTGCACAACACCCCCAACCCGGTCAGCGATGCCGAGTTCGATGCCTTTTTGCGCGGCGAAGGCGAGCTGGCAGATGCCTTGCGGCAACTACCGCAAGCCGAACCGAGTGCCGAAAGCGATGCGGCCATCCTCGCTTTTGCGAAGGAACACGTCCGCACGCAACCGCCGAGCGACAGCACATCAGCTACAACGCGGCAGCAAGGCAATGCCGCCAATGACGACACGCATCCCGGCGCAATGCCATTCCGTCGCATTCCTCATGCGTGGAGTTACGGCTTTGGCTTGGCTGCCAGTATCGTGCTGGGGGTGAGCCTGCTGCTATATCGCGGCCTGCCAACGGATCAACCAACACCAGGTCACCCGAAGCCAGCCGACCTTGCCGAGCAGACACCAGCCGCTCAAGCGAAACCCGCCGCCGCCCCGGCGCAGTTGGCGCAGTTGGCGCAAAACGATGCCGTACAGCGTCAAGCCGCCCCCGAAACCAGCAAAGCAGCGGAACGGGCCGCCCCTGCGGCAGCCCCCTCTTCCGCCAAGCCGCAGGTCAATGCGCCAGCCAAAGCAGAACACAAGCGGGAAGCCCCGACAGCCTTGGCCAAGGTGGATCAAACCCAACAAGTTGAGCCCGTCGAGCCCGCTGCAGCAGGCGCACCACCGGTTGCGCTCGCCAAAGCTGATCAGGCGGACGAGCAACGTGCACGTGTGACTTCCGTTGCCCCGCAGACCCATACCGAGGAAGCCATCCGGCCAGCCCCGGTTGCCGCTGCGCCAGCCGCACCTCCAGCAGCCGGGGTAGCCAGCACGGACACCTCGCCAGCCAAAGCGTGGCTGGAGACGATCGAGGCCATGATCGATGCCGGCCTCAAACGTGATGCACGCGAGGAATGGAAGAAATTCCAGCGGGCCTATCCGGATTACCAGCCCTCGCCCAAGCTGCAGGCCAAGCTCAAAACGCTGGATCGCTAGTCGATGCCCGCAGAGAGCTTGAACGTAGCCCGGACGCGTTTTTTGCGGCCGGGGTTGCTCCGTATCCATTGCTGCTCCCGGCTGTCCACAAAAGCCAAACCTTGTAGGAGCGAGCTTGTGCCCCGCAAGCGTGCGATGGCTTGCCATCGCTCAGCGAGGAAATACTCTTGGGGTGCTCGCGATTGCACAGATGGATTTAACGCAGCAATCGCGAGCAAGCTCGCTCCTACAAGAGTTGCTATAAAGCGATCCCGCAAAAAATATTCACCCTTTGCCAACCCGATTTAACCCCGCCCATGCCCCCGCCCCGTTTCATTGATCAGGCCTCCTCACATCAACTGGAACTGCCATGACCAAGCGCCTGTTGTCCCCCTTGTTTACCGTGGCGTGTTTGCTCGCAAGCACGCTCATCGCCAGCCCTCTCAGCGCAGCAACCTTGCCTCGCCCGATGCTGCTGACCACCCCCTCCACCAATGACAGCCCGATCCGCGTGCAATCGCTTTCTGCCGAAGTGGAAATCAGCGGCACGCTCGCGCAAACCACCGTGGAAATGCAGCTGAACAACCCGACCGGGCGCGTGCTCGAAGGCGAGTTGCAACTCCCCCTGCTCGCCAATCAGCAAGTCACCGGCTTTGCGCTGGATATCGATGGCGCACTGCGGCCGGCGGTCCCGGTTGAAAAAGCCAAGGGCCGGCAAGTGTTTGAAGAGATCGAACGCCGACGCGTCGACCCTGGCCTGCTGGAGCAAACAGTGGGCAACAACTTCCGGCTGCGGGTATATCCAATTCCGCCTCAGGGCAATCGGCGCGTGCGCATCGTGTTCAGCGGCCCGCTGGAGCGGCAAGGGCAGGAATTGCACTACCAGTTCCCGATGGCCTATTCCGGCATGACTACCGATTTTTCCCTGACAGTCGAAGTGCAAAACAGCCCTGTCGCGCCAAAGGTCAGCAGCAGCCTGGGCGCAATGCGCTTCGAGCCGGATGGCTTCGGCGTGCAGGCTCGCCTCAAGCGCAAAAACGTCGTCCCAGGCACCGTGCTGGGCCTGCAGTTACCGGCGTCGACGCAAACCCAGGTGTATCGCCAGATCAACGACGACGGCGCATGGTTCGTGGCCGAAGTCCCCATCGCCGGTAAGGCCGAACGCCGCGTGTTGCCCAAGGTGCTCGGGCTGCTTTGGGATAGCTCCGGCTCGGGTGCTGCACGCAATACTGCCGACGAGCTGGCCGTGCTGGATCGCTATTTCAAGGCAATGGGCAACGGCGAAGTCCGCCTGACCCGCCTGCGGGACAAGGCCGAGCCAACCGTCTCCTACCCGATCGTCAACGGCGACTGGTCCGCACTGAAGCAAGCATTGCGCGATACCGTGTATGACGGCGCCAGCGCGCTCAATGACTGGCAGCCGCAAGCCGATGTCGGCGGTTATCTGCTGGTGAGCGATGGCATCAACAATTATGGCAACAAGCCCTTCCCGACCCTCGCCGCCAAGCAACGCCTGGACGCCTTGAACAGCGCCGTCGGTGCCTATGGTGCCAAGTTGAATGCGCTGACCAATAGCCACGGCGGCAAGCTGGTGGATCTGCTGCAGGAAGGCAGCGTGAATGCCGCTGCGGATGCGCTGCTGAACGATGCGCCGCGCCTGGTCGATATCGATGCCACCGGCGCAGCCGACGTCGCCAGCGAAACGCCCTTTGCCCGCAACGGCCTGCTCCGGCTGGCCGGCAAGCTCACTGCCAGCAGCGGCAACCTCAAACTCACCGTGCAAACCGGCCAGCAACGCCGCCAGATCAACGTGCCGCTGCCTGCCAAAGCACCGGAACACCCCTATGCCGGGCGTCTCTGGGCCGGCTACCGCATCGCCGCGCTGCAAGCGGACGACATGTTCAATCGCGCCGCCATTCGCCGCCTCGGCCAGCAATTTGGCGTGGTCACGCCGGAAACCTCGCTGATCGTGCTCGATCGGCTGGATGACTATGTGCGCTATGACATCGCCCCGCCGGCGCTCTATGCCGACGCCTATGAAAAGCTCAGGGCGCTGCGCGGCAGCCAGATACGCGTCCAGCAGAAATCACATCTGGACAACGTGGTGCGCGAGTTCGAAGAAAAGGTGAGCTGGTGGGAAAAAGACTGGCCCAAAGGCGCACGCCCGACGCCCAAGCCCGCCCCCAAACCCACCGCTAGCGATCAGCGTCGGGAACGCAGCAACGAAGTCAACGCTGAAAGCGCCCGCCAATCCAGTGTTGCTGGCGCAATGGCCCCCCGCGCTGCACCAGCACCAGCACCAGCACCAGCCGCGGCACCAGCACCGGTCATGATGAAAGCGGCGGAAAGCAGCGACAGCGTAGCGGGTAGCGACAGCAGCATCGCCATCACGCTCAAGCAGTGGGCACCCGATTCACCCTACGCCAACCGCCTGCGCGCTACCGCACCGGATCAGCTCTACCGGATTTATCTGGACGAGAAACCCAGCTATGCCAACAGCAGCGCTTTCTATCTGGATGTAGCCGATCTGTTGCTGGAAAAAGGCCAGCGAGAACTGGCACTGCGCGTGCTCTCCAATCTGGCCGAGATGAATCTGGAAAGCCCGCATCTGCTGCGGATTCTGGGCTACCGTCTGCTGCAAGCCGGGGAACCCAGGCTCGCCATACCGGTGTTCGAGCAAGTGCTGCGCATGGCCGAAGAAGAACCGCAGTCCTTCCGCGATCTAGGTCTGGCTTATGCCGCCAACGGCGAAGACCAGAAAGCCATCGACCAGCTCAATCGCGTGGTTGAGGGCACTTGGGATAGCCGCTTTGCCGAAATCGAGTTGATTTCGCTGGCAGAGATGAATGCCATCATCGCCAACGCCAAACAATCGCTGGATACCAGCCGCATCGATCCGCGCCTGAAAAAGAACCTGCCGCTCGATCTACGCGTGGCGCTGACCTGGGATGCAGACAACACGGATATGGATTTGTGGGTGACTGATCCGAATGGCGAGAAATGCTTCTACGGCCATCGCTTCACCTATCAGGGTGGCCGGATCTCGCGTGACTCCACCGGTGGCTATGGGCCGGAAGAGTTCTCGCTCAAAACCGCCAAGCCGGGCAAATACAAGATCGAGGCCAATTACTTCGGCAGCCGCCAACAGATCATCACCGGCGCGATCACCTTGCAGGTCAAGCTTTCCACGGCATTTGGCAAAGCCAACCAGCAAGACCAGATGATCACGCTGCGGCTGAAGGATAAAACCGACACCGTGTTCGTGGGGGAATTCGAGGTGAAGGGGAAATAAACCACTTCGCAGGTCATGTTCAAGCCAAGGGCCAGCTCACACTGGCCCTTGGCTTTTGCCGCCACTTTGGATTGATTGGGATTGACTGCGCCCGATCTCAGCGCTCGAACAACTCGCCATCCACGTAGTACCAGCGCCCGCCTTCCCGCACGAACCGACTCCTTTCATGCAGGCGATAAGCGCGACCACCCGCCTTGTAACGGGCCAAAAACTCAACCGTGCCGGCATCGCCCTCCTTGCCGGCTGCTTTCACGCTCAAGCCCAGCCATTTGGCCGGCATATCGCTGGCCAGATCAAGGCTCGCTGGACGGGTACTGGCATGCCAACTCGCCAGCAGGTAGTCCTCCAGCCCGAGCACGTAGGCGCTATAGCGTGAGCGCATCAAGGCTTCTGCAGTGGGGGCCGGCTCACCAGCGTGGTAACGGCCGCAGCAGGCGGCAAATGGCTTGCCGCTGCCGCATGGACAAACATCGAGGCTCGGAGCGGTGTGGGGTTTCGGAGCGGTTTTGGACATAGGGTGATCGGCGGCAGGCTGGTAGACTCGGGATTTGCGCGCCATCTTACCTCGTCCATGCCTGAATCCACTCCCCAAGCCCCTATCCACGCCGCCCTGTTCGATATGGACGGGCTGATGCTCGATACCGAACGCATTGCCTGCCAAGCCTGGCACGATGCCGCCGCCGAGCTTGGCTACGACGTCCCTGCGGAAGTGGTGCTGGGCATGGTTGGCATGCACTCCAGCAAGGTCGAAGCGTGGCTGAAAAGCCAACTGGGCGACGATGCCCCGGTGACCTTGCTGCGCGAAGCGACGCACGAACGTTATCTGCAGCTGACCGATGGACCGATTCCGCTCAAACCGGGCTTGATCGAGCTGCTGGATTGGCTGGCCGCCCAAGGTCTGCCGATCGGTGTCGCCACCTCCACCCGCCGCAGCATTGCCGAACATCATCTCAAAGCCGCCGGCATCTGGCCGCGTTTCGCTTTTGCAGTCTGCGGCGACGAAATCGAACACCCGAAACCCGCGCCGGATATTTATCTCAAGGCTGCCGGGCAGCACGGCATTGCACCGGAAAGCTGTGTGGTGTTCGAGGATTCCAATTTCGGCGTCCGTGCCGCCCACAGCGCCGGCTGCCGCGTCATCATGGTGCCGGACTTGCGCCAGCCGACGTCGGAAACGCTCACGCTCGGTGTACCGGTGGTCGCCTCGCTGATCGAAGCGCAGGCGCTCACCGCCAGCTGGTTCAATTAAGAGAGTCCGCACAAATGGCGCGCAAGAAACAGCTGGCTCGGCAAATTGATAGCCTGTTTCTGCGTCTTGATGCGTTGCGCGCCAATTTGCTGGCCGGTAGCGACCCGGAAGCCTTGCATGAATTTCGTGTGGCATTGCGCGGCTTGCGCACACTGTTGCCGCTGTTGCTGACCAAGCGCGATCTGCTCGATCAATCGCTTCGGGCGGGCTGGCGCAAGCTCGCCAGCCTTACCGGCCCGGCCCGCGATGCCGAAGTGATGCTCTCCGCCCTGCCCGCCGATCACCCGGCCATCGCGATGCTCAAGGAACAGGAAGCAGCCGCTTACCGCGAAGTGATCGCCGCGCTGGAACGGATCGACTGGCCGGTGCTGCACGCCGCCAGCCGCGCCCGCTTAAACAATCTGATCGACACACGTCGCGGTAAACGCATTCGCTTGCGCATCCGCCGCAAGGCCAGCCGACTCGCCCACACGCTCAACGTCGAGCTGGAGACCGATAACACCTTGCAGCATTGGCATCTGTTGCGCATCGAGATCAAACGGCTGCGCTACCTGATCGAGCATGCCGGGCCGTGGCTGCCCAAGTCGCGGCGGCGCGCTTATCCGGCACTGAAACACGCGCAAGGCGTGCTGGGTGAGTTGCATGATCTGGAAGTGCGCACCGAGGCGGGCATTGTGTTGCCGGGGGATGCGAGCCTGCGCGAGAAACTGCTGCTGCACGCGGCCGAGGCCGTGATCAATCTGCGACAAACACGTCGCTGATTCGCAACGCCGGCCAGTGTGCCAACCAACCCTTGCCGCTCACACGCAAGCTCATCAGCTCGCTCGCATCCGGATTGCGCGGGCTCGGGCGCAGCAGCAAATCCCAGGCATCCGCCAATCCATAGGGCGCCAGCAGCGCCAGACTTCCGTCTGACTGAAGCCGTGCGCCAAGGCAGGTGGCAGCTTCCGGATAGAAAGAAACAGCCTCCGCCATCTCACGATAGGGCGCATGGCCATTGCGCACGTGCATGCGCGCCTGATTGCGCACCTGCCAGGTGACTTCCGGCACAGCTTGTTGCAGAGAGCGTTCATGGACGGTTTCGGTGGCACCCGATAAATCGTGCCGGTCG
This sequence comes from Andreprevotia chitinilytica DSM 18519, assembly GCF_000711875.1. Lineage (GTDB taxonomy): Bacteria > Pseudomonadota > Gammaproteobacteria > Burkholderiales > Chitinibacteraceae > Andreprevotia > Andreprevotia chitinilytica. The sequence goes on along the minus strand of NZ_JONM01000001.1, from coordinate 315,759 downwards.
AAATACGCCACATCAACGTCATTCAGCAACGACGGCCGGGCATGCCCGGCAGCCGCATCCCAGATCAGATTGCGCAGAAAACCGGCCACGATCCAGCCATCGGGCAAGCCGAGGTCGGCCATGGCATTCAGGCATGCCATCCGCAATGGATCGGACAGCAACAAGGCCCGCGTACGGGCCTCGATGGATGCGCTCATGAGCAAGACGGCTCAGTGCTTGCCGGTGCTGCCAAACCCGCCAGCACCGCGATCGCTTTCGGAAAATTCCTCGACGAGATTGAACGTCACCTGCACCACCGGCACAACGACCAGTTGAGCGATCCGCTCCATCGGCTGAATGGTGAAGCTGGCGTGACCGCGATTCCACACCGAGACAAAAATCTGCCCCTGGTAGTCCGAATCGATCAGTCCAACGAGGTTGCCCAGCACGATGCCGTGCTTATGACCGAGCCCGGAGCGCGGCAGGATCATGGCGGCGAGGCCGGCGTTCTCCAGATGAATCGCAATGCCCGCTGGCACCAGCGCTGTCGCACCTGGAGCAAGCTCCAGCGGAGCGTCCAGACAAGCGCGCAAATCGAGGCCAGCAGCACCTGGCGTGGCGTAATGCGGCAGGTTGTCCTTGAGGCGATCGTCCAGGATCTTCACGTCGAGCGTGGTCATTTGGTTTTTCCTTTTCCGTAAAGTTGTGCGACGTGGGCAATCAATTTGCGTGCGACGTCCAGTTTCGGGCCGTGCGGCAAGCGGGTTTCACCACTATCGTCGAGCAGGATGACTTCGTTGTCGTCGGCACCTATCGCGTTCTGCACCAGATTGGCAGCAAGGAGCGGCAGGTGTTTGCGCTTGCGCTTGGCTTCGGCGTACTCCAGCAGGTTTTCGGATTCCGCCGCGAAGCCGACGCAGAACGGCGGCTTATCCCGCGTAGCGACGCGGGCGAGGATATCCGGATTGGGCGCCAGCTCGAGCGTGAGGATATGGGCATCCTTCTTGATCTTCTGCTCGGACGGGTTAAGCACGTAATAGTCGGCTACGGCGGCCACGGCAATGAAGATATCCGTGTCATCTACTTCGCTCTCGACCGCGCCCAGCATTTCCTGTGCGCTGAGCACATCGATGCGACGGCAGCCGGGCGGCGTCACCTGCGCAGTTTCGCCGGCAATGATCGTCACTTCGGCCCCAGCCTCCCATGCGGCACGCGCAATGGCGAAGCCCATTTTGCCGGAGCTGGAATTGGTAATGCCGCGCACGGCATCGATACGCTCGAAGGTCGGGCCGGCGGTCAGCAACACGCGTCGGCCGGCGAGCGGTTTGGGCTGGAAGCTCGCTTCCAGATGCAGCATGAGTTCTTCCGGTTCCAGCATGCGGCCGAGGCCGACTTCGCCGCAGGCTTGATCGCCGGCATCCGGGCCGAGGATGGCAACGCCGTCGGACTCCAGCTGGGCGATATTGCGCAGGTTCGGCGCGTTTTCCCACATTTGGCGGTTCATGGCTGGCGCGATCAGCAGCGGGCAATCTCGGGCGGAAATCAGGGTGCTGAGCAGATCATCCGCCAAGCCCAACGCCGCCTTGGCGATCAGGTCGGCGGTCGCCGGCGCCACCAGCAACGCATCCGCACCACGCGTGAGCTGGATATGCGCCATGCCGTTGCTCACGTCCGGCGACCATAGCTGCGTGTAGACCGGCCGGCCGGATAGCGCCTGGAACGTTACCGGGCCGACAAACTGCGCGCCCGCTTCGGTCAGCACCACATCGACCTGCCAGCCCGCCTTGACCATCAGCCGCGTCAACTCGGCTGCCTTGTACGCCGCCACCCCGCCGGTGACGCCGAGCACGATTCGTCTTTGCTTCGTCATTTAGGTGTTCGCTTATTTCCGTTTGCGTGAGGGCTTCACAAAATTCGTCAACTTATGTGGCGGCGAACAAAATCGCCTTGGCTAGGCGCTCAGTCGCAGACAGTACAACTGGTACGGCAAGACTGAGCAACAACGCCAGGGCGGTTTTGTTCGCCGCTACCACCCCTCCTAGATTGCAAGAGTGTAAACCATGCCCATCACCGACTGGCCGCTGGACGAGCGCCCGCGCGAAAAACTGCTGCAACGCGGCGCAGCGGCTTTGTCCGATCCTGAGTTGCTGGCGATCTTCCTGCGGGTAGGCGTCACCGGCATGAGCGCCGTCGATCTGGCCCGCGTGCTGCTCATCCGCTTTGGCAGCCTGAATGGCTTGTTCGCTGCATCGCGGCAGGATTTTGGCGATGTACTTGGCATGGGCGATGCCAAATACGCGCAATTGCAAGCCGTGCTGGAAATGGCCCGCCGCGCCCTTGGCGAGGAATTGCAACGCGGCAGTGCGCTCGATTCCCCGACGGCAGTACGCAATTACCTGGGGCTGTTGCTGCGCAATCGGCCCAACGAAGTCTTCGTCGCGCTATTCCTTGATTCTGGCCACCATCTGCTCGCCACCGCAGAACTCAGCCATGGCACCGTCAACGAAACCCGTGTTTATCCGCGTGAGTTGGCGAAAAAGGCCTTGGCGGTCAATGCCACGGCCGTGATCGTGGCGCACAACCATCCGTCGGGCCGGACCACGCCATCCACTGCGGACATCACGCTCACCCACCAGTTGCGTGATGGACTGAACCTGTTGGAAATCAAGCTACTGGATCATTTCCTTGTGGCAGGACATCAAGTCATTTCCTTTGCGGAACTGGGGATTTTTTCGTAAGCGCCAATCAAGAATCCGCGCTGGCGGCCGATGACCCTTAGATAGATCATCCGCCGGAGCATTGGTCATGCGCATCGTCCAATCCAACGTTCAAAATCAGGCCAGCCACAGCTTCCAGAGCATGCTGCAGACGCAAACGTCGGTGCGTTACCAGGCGCCGGAGGCCAAACGCCCGGATGTGACCCTCTCGGATGCGGCGCTCGCCAAGAGTAGCCAGGAGCCAGCAGCGCAAAAGGCGGACAGCAACAGCGAGATGAGCCAACTCTCGCCCTATCTGCAGCTCCTCAAGGATCTGATCGAGAAACTCATCGGACATGAAATCCATCTGCTGCAGAACCCGATCAGCGATCCGGCTTCCACTCCCGCAGCAGCCAGCCCAGCCACACCGGCGGCGCCACCCACGCCAGACCAAACCAGCGGAGCCGGTTTTGCCGCCGAATACAGCAGCACCTATAGCGAAACCGAAAGTACGCACTACAGTACCGCCGGCACCATTCAGACCAGCGATGGCAAGCAGATTCAATTCAGCGCGCAGCTGGATCTCGCCCGCAGCTATACGCAAACCGTGAGCGAGGGCGTCTATGCCGGCAGCCTCGCCAAACCCAAGCAAGATCCACTGGTGCTGAACTTCGGTGGCACGGCCGGGCAGCTGTCCAGCCAGACCTTTGCCTTCGACCTCAATAACAATGGCCAGACTGAGCAGATCAGCGAACTCAAGCCAGGGTCGGCGTTTCTCGCGCTCGATCTGAACAACAACGGCAAGATCGACAATGGCAGCGAGTTGTTCGGCACCAAAACCGGCAACGGCTTCGCCGAACTGGCCGCTTATGACCAGGACCACAACGGCTGGATCGACGAAAACGATGCGGTGTTCAGCAAGCTAAAACTGTGGCTGAAAGACGACAGCGGGCAAAATCGGCTGGTCGATCTCAAATCGATGGGCATTGGCGCGATCTACCTTGGTTCGTCCCAGGCCGACTTCAACATCAACGACGCACACAACAACACGCTGGGGCAGATTCGGGGCAGCGGCGTGTATCTGACTGAATCCGGCCAGGCGGGCAGCCTGCAGCAGATCGATCTCAGCGCCTAGATTGCTTACGTCGAATCAAGAAAAATCGTCAGAATCGACAAAGAGTGGCGTGCACGCAACACTTCCACTAGGGAAAACCCATGTTTGACAGGGTTTCATACCCCTCGCCATGATCGTTTTCTATCATCGTGACAAGCCCTGCACCCGGCCGGCTTCTACCGGCCTGCATCATCCGCGAGGGCGATGCCGGTGATTCAGTCCAGATCGCAATTCAGTTCAATTCAAATCGTATAAACAGCATCTAGGGGATTAGCACATGACCATCGCGCGTTATAGCTTGATTGCAGCTTCGCTGCTCACGCTCGCAGCTTGCGGCAAACAACAGGAACAGGCCGCACCGGAAGCCAGCGCTCCGCCGGCCGCCTCCGCAGCAGCGGCTGCGCCAGCCGGTGGCGAAGGCACCACCGTCAAGATCGGTCACGCTGCACCGCTGACCGGCAACATCGCCCACCTCGGCAAGGACAACGAGTACGGCGTGAAGATGGCGATCGATGAGATCAACGAAGCCGGCGGCGCCGACATCGGCGGCAAGAAGGTCAAATTCGAACTCGTGTCCGAAGATGACCAGGCCGACCCGAAGACCGCCACCACCGTTGCCCAACGCTTTGTCGACCAGAAGGTCGCTGGCGTGATCGGCCACTTGAACTCCGGCACCACCATCCCGGCTTCCAAGATCTACTCCGATGCCGGCATCCCGCAAATCTCCCCGTCGGCCACTGCCGTTGCCTACACCGCACAAGGCTTCAAGACTGCCTTCCGCGTGATGGCCAACGACGCGCAGCAAGGCAAGGTGCTGGGCGAATACGCCGTGAACAAGCTGAAGGCCAAGAAAGTCGCGATCGTTGATGACCGCACCGCCTACGGCCAAGGTCTGGCAGACGAATTCGAGAAGGCTGCCAAGGCTGCTGGCGCGAATGTCGTGAAGCGCGAGTTCACCACCAATCAGGAAACCGACTTCAACGCGATCCTGACCAGCATCAAGGGTGCCAAGCCGGATCTGATCTTCTACGGCGGCATGGATGCACAAGCTGCCCCGCTGAAGAAGCAAGCCAAGAAGCTGGGCATCAGCGCGCAGGTGATGGGTGGCGACGGCACGCAAACACCGGAGCTGATCAAGCTCGCCGGTGCTGACGCCGAAGGCATGATCTCCTCCAGCCCGGGCCAGGAAAAGGTTGCCATGCCGGGCGGCAAGGCGTTCCTCGACAAATTCAAGGCCAAGTTCGGCACCGAAGTGCAGCTGTATTCGCCGTACTGCTATGACGCAGTCAAGGTGATGGTTGAAGCCATGAAGAAAGCCGGCTCCACCGAACCTGCCAAGTACCTGCCGGAAATCTCGAAAGTCGAACTCGACGGCGTAACCGGCCACATCGCCTTTGACGAAAAGGGCGATATCAAGAATGGCGCCATCACCCTTTATCAGGTGAAGGGCGGCAAGTGGGAAGTGCTGGATACCATTGGCGGCGGCGCCAAGTAATCCAAAGCTGACCAAAGGTTCTGTTGACGTTAGTTTCACGGCTGAGTTTGGGGAAATCAGCTGCAAAACAAACGTTAACAGAGCCTCAGTACCCGGTCCGATTGCAACGGCGCTCGCAAGAGCGCCGTTTTCCATTTCTGCAGCCGCCATTCGACGCCTGCCTGCCACCATCCGACCCGAATTCCGGCAACCCACGCCGCGTTCCCACGCTTAGCAAAGGCAATTCGTCAGCAACCAGCTAACTTGTAATTTGAAACCTTTCAAACGGATGCCTGGATGGTTGCTGAGCCACAGCCTGACCGCGCTCATGTTGCACAAGCTCATTTTGCCGATGAAGCCCAGCTGATCCGGCAACTGTTACCGCTCGCCCGTTTGAATGAAGCCGAACAGGCGGCAGTCGATGCCACAGCCCCGATCATCTGCAGCCGATTGCGCACCGAGCGTCGTAACGGCATTGGGGCAGATGCGCTACTTGCTGCTTTTCCACTGGCCAGCCCCGCCGGGCGCGCACTGCTGACCTTGGCCGAGGCGTTGCTGCGCATTCCAGACCTCGCCACCGCCGACCGATTGATTCGCGATCAGCTCCACGCGGCGGCCTGGGACAGTCAACCGGGTACAACCACTGTAATCCGGGTGATCCAATGGGCCTTGCGGCACGCGCGCAACTGGAGTGAGCACGACAGCATCGAGCCACTGGTCCGCTTCGCCATCAAAGCCGTCCTGCAGGAGCTTGCCCAGCAATTCGTCATCGCTGAAGACCTGATACACGCGCTACGGCGGCGCGAAGCACCGTTTCTTTATTCATTCGATATGTTGGGCGAGGCCGCCCTCAACCGGCAGGATGCAGCGGCCTATCACGCGGCCTACCGCCATGCACTGGAACACCTGAGCTATCAGGCGTTCGGCGAGGGTGCGCGTCATCCACTGGGCATCTCGGTCAAGCTATCGGCGTTGAGCCCGCGCTACGAGCCCCGTCAAGGCGCACAGATCATCAAGACCATGTACCCCGCATTGCGGGGGCTGGCGCTGATGGCAGCCCGGCATCGGCTGCCGCTGACCATCGATGCAGAAGAAAGCGAGCGGCTCGATCTGGCGCTGGATTTATTTGGCTACCTGCTGAACGACCCGCAACTGGTTGGCTGGGATGGCTTGGGGATCGCGGTGCAGGCCTATCAGAAACGCGCCGTGGCGCAGGTGGATTGGCTGATCGATGCCGCCCGTGCAGCCGACCGGCAGATCACCGTACGGCTGGTCAAAGGCGCGTACTGGGATAGCGAAATCAAGCACGCACAACAAGAAGGCTGGCCCGACTACGCTGTATTCACCCGCAAGGAGCACACGGACGTCAGCTATTTGGCCTGCGCACGTCGATTGTTCAGTGCGCCCGATGCCATCTACCCGCAATTCGCCACCCACAATCCCTACACGGCACTCGCGGTCAATGCGATGGCAGGGAGCAGCGAATTCGAGTTTCAGAGCCTGTTCGGCATGGGTGAAACGCTCTACCGCCTGCTGCATGAACAGGGTATCCGGCGCCCGTGTCGGCTCTATGCGCCGGTCGGCAATCAAGCCACGCTGCTGCCTTATCTGGTGCGCCGCCTGCTGGAAAATGGCGCAAACAGCGCATTCGTCCACCAGTTGATCGTCGCGGATCAACCTGATGTCGCTACCGTCGATCCAGTAGCCGCCGCAGCCGCCAATCTGCCCCCTCCCTCCACCGGTGACCCTGCCCTCACCCTCGCCAAACCGACCCAACGAGACGCTGACCATATCCAGGCCGATGGTTTGTGCTGGGGTGAGCCCGCAGCCGTTGCTGCCTTGATTATCGACATCGAATCAGCACGGCGCGCGCTGCTGCGAGCCACGTCCCTGCCCAAGCCAAACGGCATGCAGGAGCCGATTGCAGTGCCCAGCCGGCCAGCCCAGACCGCGCATGCTCCGGCAGACCTGCTACGCGTGCTGGGCACGGTACAAGTAGCGAATACAGCCGAGATTGAGCACGCCTTGACCACGGCCCACGCGTACGCCCCACATTGGGCTGCCACGCAATTGGTCAAACGTGCCGCTTGCCTGGAACGGACTGCCGACCTGCTGCAACAGCGTCAGGCCGATTTGCTGGCCTTGTTGATCGACGAGGCCGGCAAGACCTTGCCCAACGCACTGAGCGAGCTGCGCGAGGCCATCGATGCGTGCCGCTACTACGCCCGAACTGCACTTGCGGCATGGCCAAGCCATCCTCCCGCGCCACTGGGCATGGTCATCGCGATCAGCCCGTGGAACTTCCCTCTGGCGATCTTCCTGGGCCAGATTGCCGCGGCCCTGATCGCTGGCAACGTCGTGCTCGCCAAGCCGTCCGAGCACACCCCGTTGATTGCCTGGCGAGCGGTGCAACTGCTCTACGACGCTGGCGTGCCGCCAGAGGCACTGCAACTGCTGTTGGGGGACGGACAAACAGGTGCCTTGCTGACCGGTGATGCGCGGGTTGCAGGCGTGCTGTTCACGGGCAGTTTGCCCACCGCTCAAGCCATTCACCGCGCATTGGCCCACAGCGATACGGAGGGAAACGAGGAGCGCGTTCTGGTGGCGGAAACCGGCGGCGTGAACGCCCTGATCGCGGATAGCTCGGCACTCACCGAGCAACTGATCCAGAACGTGCTGATCGCGGCCTTCGACAGTGCTGGGCAACGCTGCTCGGCCTTGCGTTTGCTGTGCGTGCCGACGGCCACCGCACCAGTCGTCCTCAACGGGCTCAAGGCCGCCATGAATGAACTGCAAGCCGGTGATCCGCGACTGCTGGATACCGATATCGGCCCCCTGATCTCGCAAACCGCGCTGGGCAAGGTAGAAACCGCGATCCTGAACTTCCGGAATGCAGGGCTGACCGTAACCCAAGGCGAACTGCCCGAGCCGTGCTGGAGCGCGCATTTCGTACCGCCGACACTGGTGGAACTCGACCGCATCGACCAGTTACCGGGTGAAATCTTCGGGCCGGTACTCTGTGTACTGCCCTACTCGCCGGAGCGACTGGAAGCACTGCTGCAGGAAATCGACCAACTCGGCTATGGGCTGGCGCTTGGCATCGAAAGCCGTTGCCCGAGCTTTATCGCCCAAATCCAGGCGGGCCTTTACGCCGGCAATGTCTATGTCAACCGTCCGCAAATCGGTGCCGTTATTGGTTGCCAGCCATTCGGCGGTGCGCGCTTGTCCGGCACCGGGCCGAAAGCCGGCGGGCCGTGGCTGATCTGGCGGCTGGTGCGCCAAGCCGATCCTTGTCAGGCCGGCCCGGCCACGCCCAAGGTAAGCACTACGGCCAAGCGGCTGCGCGCATTGGCCGAGCGTTTTGAACCCGATCTGTGTGTCCTGATCGACAACATCACCAGTCGCAGTCCGGTGGGCCTGTCGCACCACCTGCCCGGCCCAACCGGAGAGCAGAACACCCTGCACTACCAACCTTGCGGTATCGTCGCGTGCGTCGCCCGAGACCGGCAGGCGCTGCTGGTACAACTGATCACCGCCCTGCTCACCGGCAATCGCGCGTTGATCCCGGGTCATATCGAACCGCCCGAATGGGTAGCGAATTTCCCGGATGATCTGCCGGTCGTCGCAGACCCGCTGCACGAGGAGTACGACGTAGTGTTGTGTGATTGCTACAGTGCCGCGCTGGAAAGACAGCTTTCCGAAAGCAATGGTCCGGTGATTCAAGCCGTCATCCCCGATCAAAGTGGCCGTTATCCGCTATTCCGGCTGGTGCGAGAGGTGTGCGTTAGCATTAATACAGCCGCAGCAGGAGGCAATGCAGCGCTGCTTGGCGGCCAGCTGACGGACGGTGGTTAAGGCGTTTTTGGTAGGGGAAAAACGCAAGTAGGCGGGGTTTCCGGGCAGATGTAAGGTGCGCTCGCTAAACTGTAACGGTTGCTTTGAAACACAACTGAATACAGAGACCGTCGCCCCACGATCCACCGATCGCAAGATGGTCAACACCAATAACCTCACCGAGGATGGGAGCAGAAGTGGATATCTTTTTGCAGCAAATCATCAACGGCCTGGTGGTCGGCAGCATTTATGCGCTGATCGCACTGGGCTACACGATGGTGTACGGCATCATGCAGCTGATCAATTTTGCCCATGGCGAAATCGTGATGATCGGTGCGATGGTCACCATCACCTGTATCAACCTGCTGATTGGCGCCGGCATCAACCTGCCCGGCCCCTTGCTGTTGCTGGCAGGCCTCTTGATGGCGATTCCGGTGTCGATGCTGTTGGGCTTCGCCATTGAGCGCATCGCCTACCGGCCACTACGCCGCGCCCCGCGCCTTGCGCCACTGATCACCGCCATCGGCGTTTCCATCGTGCTGCAACAGGCCGCCATGCTGATCTGGGGCCGCAACTATCGCCCCTTCCCCGCCATTCTGCCGACCGAAGTGCATGACTTCTTCGGCGCAGCCATCACCGATCTGCAAGTCGCCATCGTCGTGCTCGCGCTGCTGCTGATGGGTGGCCTGTTTTTCCTGATTGAACGCACCAAGCTGGGCCGCGCCATGCGCGCCACCTCTCAGAACCCGGAAGTCGCCGGGCTGATGGGCGTGAACATCAACACCATCATTTCCATGACCTTCATGATCGGCTCGGCACTCGGTGCGATGGCCGGCGTGATGGTGGCCGCCAACTATGATCAGGCACATGCCTACATGGGCTCGCTGATCGGTCTGAAGGCGTTTACTGCTGCGGTACTCGGCGGTATCGGCAACCTGGCCGGCGCAGTGGTCGGCGGCATTCTGCTGGGCCTGATCGAAAGCATGTGCGCGGGCTACCTGAGCAGTAGCTACAAGGATGTGTTCGCCTTCGTCGTGCTGATCGGCGTGCTGGTGTTCCGCCCAAGCGGTTTGTTGGGCGAACGTGTGGCCGATCGGGCATAAGGCGGAGAGAACAACAATGGCTATCGATTTCCTGAAAACCCCACGCCAACGGCTGGCCGTCTATATCGCGCTGGCCGTGGTGCTCGCGGTACTGCCTTGGGCACTGGGCGGCCTGTTTGAGAACGGCAAATCCTGGCTGCGCGCCGTCGACTTCGCGCTGCTGTACATCATGCTGGCACTCGGGCTGAACATCGTCGTCGGCTACACTGGCCTGCTCGACCTGGGCTATATCGCCTTCTACGCGGTTGGCGCCTATACCTACGCCCTTCTCAATTCGCCGCACCTGCAAGCGATGTTGCCCGTCTGGATGATGCATCCGCCCTTTGTGGTGATGATCATCCTGGCGGCCTTCATGGCGGGCCTGTTCGGCGTCTTGCTGGGCACGCCAACCTTGAAGTTGCGCGGCGACTACCTTGCCATCGTGACGCTCGGCTTTGGTGAAATCATCCGCATCTGCCTGAACAACCTCGATCACCCGATCAACATCACCAACGGGCCGCAGGGTCTGAACGGGATCAGCAAGGTGCATCTGTTCGGGCTTGATTTCGGCAAGCCGATCCAGTGGCTGGGTCTGACCTTTGACGTGGCGCACAGCTACTACTATCTGATCCTGGCCTTCTGCGCGTTGATCATCTTCGTGACCTTGCGCCTGCAGCAATCGCGCATCGGCCGCGCCTGGGTGGCAATCCGCGAGGACGAAATCGCTGCCAACGCGATGGGGATCAATACCCGCAACATCAAGCTGCTGGCATTCGCCATGGGTGCAAGCTTCGGTGGTGTGTCTGGTGCGCTGTTCGCCAGCTTCCAAGGCTTTGTCTCGCCGGAATCGTTCGTGCTGATGGAATCGGTGATGGTGCTGTGCATGGTCGTGCTCGGCGGCATGGGTAACATTCCGGGTGTGATCCTCGGTGCAATCCTCGTGTCGATCACGCCGGAACTGCTGCGCGATGCGATCAACCCGTTGCAAAGCGCGGTATTCGGCCGGCGCGTGTTCGACCCGGAAAACCTGCGCATGCTGATCTTCGGCCTCGCCATGATCACCATCATGCTGCTGCGCCCAGAAGGTCTGTGGCCATCCCGGCGCCGTAAACTGGAAATCCACGAGCATGAAGAGGAGGCTACGGCATGAACGCGCCCCAACAGCTCCTCGCCATCGAGGGCATTCACAAACGCTTCGGCGGCCTGCATGCCCTGAACGACGTCACCCTGTCGATCAACAAGGGTGAAATCTATGGCTTGATCGGCCCGAACGGTGCCGGCAAGACCACGCTGTTCAACGTGTTGACCGGCCTGTATTTGCCGGATGAAGGCAAATTCAATTTCGACGGCAAGAATCTGTTCCGCCAGAAGCCTTATGTGGTGGTCGAATCCGGCATTGCCCGCACCTTCCAGAACATCCGTCTGTTCCATAACATGACGGCGCTGGAAAACGTGATGGTCGGCCAGCACGTGCGCACCAAGGCCGGCGTGATCGGCGCGGTATTCCGCAATCCGTCCGCCAAGGCGGAGGAAGCCACGATCAAGGCGCGTGCCGAAGAACTGCTCGACTATGTCGGCATCGGCAAGCGCAAGAACGAGCTGGCACGCAACCTCAGTTACGGCGATCAACGCCGGCTGGAAATTGCCCGTGCGCTCGCCACCAAGCCGATCCTGCTAGCGCTGGATGAGCCGGCGGCCGGCATGAATCCGAACGAAACGGCGGCGTTGAAAACGCTGATGGAAAAGATTCGTAGCGATGGCGTGACCATCCTGCTGATCGAACACGATGTGAAGCTGATGATGGGTCTGTGTGACCGCATCGCCGTGCTCGACTACGGCAAGAAGATCGCCGAAGGTGTTCCCGAACAAGTGAAGAACGATCCGCGCGTGATCGAGGCCTACCTGGGAGTGGCCCCCGAATGAGTCAAACGCTCCTGCAAGTCAAAGACCTGAAAGTGGCCTATGGCGGTATTCACGCCGTCAAGGGCATCAATCTTGAAATCAAACAGGGCGAACTGGTCGCGCTGATCGGTGCCAACGGTGCCGGCAAGACCACCACGCTGAAAACGCTGATCGGCATGGTCAAGCCCAGTGACGGCGAGATCATGTTCAATGGCAAATCGACTGCCAAGCTGCACGCCTACGACTACGTCCGCCACGGCCTGGTGCTGGTACCGGAAGGACGCGGCATTTTCAGCCGCCTGACGGTGGAAGAGAATCTGCAGATGGGCGCTTATGTGCGAGATGATAAAGCGGAAGTCGCTGCCGATCTCGAGCGCGTGTATGGCCTGTTCCCGCGCCTGAAAGAGCGCTACAAACAGCTCGCCGGCACCTTGTCGGGCGGTGAACAACAGATGGTCGCCATCGGCCGCGCCATGATGAGCCGCCCCAAGCTGCTGCTGCTGGACGAACCTTCGATGGGCCTCGCGCCAATCATCGTGCAGAAGATCTTCGAGATCATCCGCATGATCGCGGCCGAGGGCGTGACCATGTTGCTGGTCGAGCAAAACGCCAAGCTGGCTTTGCAGACCGCCAATCGCGGTTACGTGATGGAATCCGGCCATGTGACTTTGGCCGATTCGGCAGCCAACCTGCTGGCCAACGAGGCGATCCAGAAAGCCTATCTGGGCGAGTAAACGCCTGCAGGCGGCGACTCAATCATCACGCTTGACCAGCCAACACAAAGAGCCGCAACCTTGCGGCTCTTTGTATTTGTGCCGCTGCAATGTCACCCAGCTTCCTGATCAAGAACACCATCGCCGCTTTCCTGTTGCCGCCCATGAATGGCTTGCTGCTGATTGCACTCGGCGCATGGCTGCAACCACGGCGCAAACGGCTAGGGCGTTCCCTGCTGATCAGTGGTATCGCCCTGCTCTATCTGCTCTCCACCCAGCTGGTTGCCAATGGCTTGACCGGCTTGCTTGAGCCCGCGCCGATTTCCGCTGCGAATTTGCGTAACGTGGATGCCATTGTCTGCCTGGGTGGCGGCAAACGATTCGGCGCGTATGACCAGCCCGCCGGCGAAACCGTCAACAATGCGACGCTGGTCCGGCTGCGCTACTGCGCCCAGCTGGCACGGGCCAGCGGCAAACCGGTGCTGGTGAGTGGTGGAGCGCCCATTGGCGGTATTCCGGAAGCCGATCTGATGGCTGCGGCGCTACGCGAAGATTTCCAGATACAACCGCGCTGGATCGAGAACGGCTCCGACGATACCGCTGAAAATGCCAGACTCTCCGCCCGCATGTTATTGCCGCCGCAGCGTCGTATCGCGCTGGTCAGCCAAGCCTGGCACCTACCGCGTGCCGAGCATTTATTCGTTGTTGCCGGCTTCGAAGTCACGCCAGCGCCAACCGATTTTGCCAATCGTGAGCCGTTCAGCCTGTTGCAGCTGCTGCCCAAGGCCAAAGCGCTATATGAAAGCAGCTTGGCTATTCACGAACTGGTCGGACTCATCTGGTATCGGCTGCGTTAGAATCCGCCAGTTGCACCAAAAAAACGCAAAGCAAAAGCATCCAAATCAAAAACAATTGGAGGAGTCCCATGAACCGTTTGATTCTGCCGCTGCTGCTTGCAGCGCTCGTGGCGGGCTGCGACAAGCCAGCCACACCACAAGTTGCAGCGCCCGGCACCAGCAGCACCGCCGATACTGGCTACCGCGAGCCGAACCCGCTATTGAACCTGCCACCTGAGCAGTTCAAGACCGTGCTTGGCGATTGCGCCTACAAGGTGTTCGTCGCGACTCAGCACCCGGACGATGCAACGCGCAAGCAGTGCTACAGCGACATCCGTACTCGCCTGAAAGCAGCAGTCAATCAAGAAATCACCGATCACGAGTTCGAGAATCCGTATATTCCGCAGCGCGTGAAGCACGAGCAGGACGAGCACCGCATGTAATCCGCGGACGCTGTCTTGGTCAGCCCAAGCAACAAAAAGCCCCGCAAACTGCGGGGCTTTTTGTTGGTAGAACTGGGTAAAACCCGTCGATTACTCGACCTTGGCCTTGGACACCAGATCGTCCACATACTTCTGAGCACGCTCGCCCTGCACTTGACGCTGCAGATCGGCCTTCACTTCATCGAACGACGGGCCCTTGGCTTCGCGCACGTCATCCAGCTTGATGATGTGCCAGCCGAACTGGGTCTTCACCGGCTCGGAGATCTTGCCCTTCGACAGTTCGGTCAGCGCCTTGGCGAATTCCGGCACGAAACCGCTCGGGTTCGCCCAGCCCAGATCGCCGCCTTGTGCGCCGCTGGCCTTGTCCAGCGACTTCGCCTTGGCGATGTCGTCGAACTTCTTGCCCTTCTTCAGTTCAGCCAGGATCGCCTTGGCTTCCGCTTCATCCTTCACCAGGATGTGGCGAGCCTTGTATTCCTTGCCGCTCATGCCGGCCTTGATCTTGTCGTACTCTTTCTTCAGATCGGCATCGGAAACCTGGTTGTTCTTCACATAGTCATTGACCAGCGAGCCACCCAGGATTTGTTGCTTGGCGATGTCGAGACGCGCTTGCACGTCCGGGGTCTTGTCCAGGCCCTTCTTGGCCGCTTCTTGCGACAGCACTTCGCTACGAACCAGTTCTTCCTTGATCTTGGCGCGCAGTTCCGGCGTATCTTTCTGGCCGCGCTCAGTCACTTGCTTGACGTAGAACTCAAGCTTGGAATCCGGAATGGCGACGCCGTTGACGGTAGCCACATTGCCAGCAAAGGCTGCGGCAACGCTGAGAGACAGCAGCAGCGCGAGACGTTGAGGTTGACGCATTGAGTCTTTCCTTGAGTGTTGTTACGCGTGAGATTTATCAGAATTCACCAGGCGCATACGCTTTCACGCTCAACGCATGCACCTGGTCTGGAATCAGGTCGCCCAGCAAGCCATACACCGTACGGTGTCGCTGCAGCGCAGTTTGCCCAGCAAAGACCTTTGAAACAATGACGAGATCAAAATGCCCGCCGCCAGTGTTACCGGCATGCCCGGCATGCGCTGCGCTATCGTCATGCAGCTCCAGCGCCTCAGGATTCAGCACCGCCAGCCGCTGACGGATCTCGTCATGCAAGCGCATTAGGGTAACACGTGCTTGAACGGCTTGACGATGACGTCAACATAGACGCCGACAGCGCGATACGGGTCAGCCTCCGCCCATGCTTGCGCTACCGTCAGCGATTCAAACTCTGCCACGATCAGGCTGCCGGAAAAACCGGCTGCACCCGGATCAACACTATCAACAGCCGGAAACGGCCCGGCTAATACCAGGCGCCCTTCTTCTTTCAACGCTTCCAACCGGGCAAGATGTGCCGGGCGGCTAGCCAGGCGATCGGCAAGACTCTCTAAACGATCAGTTCCGATGATGGCGTACAGCGGCATGGCTTATTCCGTTTCCTTGTTCTGTTCTGGCGTCGCCTCGATGTGGCGCGACAAGTACAGGCTTTGTGCCAATACGAACAACAGCGTCAGGCCCATCGTGCCAAACAGTTTGAATTTGACCCAGAGCGCCTCATCGAAATGGAACGCGATCACCAGATTCAACGCCCCGAGGACCGCAAAGAACAAGGCCCACGCCCAGTTAAGGCGGAACCAGACCACTTCGGGCAACGCGATGTGCTGGCCCATCAGGGATTTGATCAGATTCTTGCCGCGCAGGTAGTAGGCGCCCGTCAGGACCAGCGTAAAGGCCCAGTACAACGCCGTTGGCTTGACCTTGATGAAGGTCTTGTCATGCAGAAGGAGTGTGGCCCCGCCGAGCACGATGATCATGGCAAAACTCAGCCACAACGTAGCGTCGACTTTGCGCCAGCGCCACCACGAGAACAGCACCTGCAAGGTGGAGGTCACCATCGCCACGCCGGTGGCGATGAATAGATCGCGGGTAACGAGATAGGCGCCGAAAAACAGCAGGACAGAGAGGAGATCGAACAGAAACTTCATTGGCAGCACGTTCGCTGAAGATTGCGCATTATGCTGCTGCGCTTGGGGCAAAACAAGTTGGGCCGACGTGAATAGTCCGCGCAGCGGCGAAAAAGCCAGATCACAACGAACAGCAGCAAACTTCAGGAGATAAACGGCGGAAACGCAAAGGGCCGGCATAACCGGCCCTTGCATGGAATGAGGTGGCGAGCCTAACCCCCGGCACTGGCATCAAACGCTGTGGCTGCTTCCTTCCGGACCTGACCAGGTTCACGTCTTAGCCATGCGGGGAGACCCGCCATTGCAGAGGCGAGACTATATCACAGCGGCCGACCGTCTGTCCGTTCTCCGACAAGATTGCGTTCAAACAGCGTGCGTTGCATCGCAAGATCATGTTCCTGCCCCGCCATCCAATACAGTTTCGTCAGCGCTGCCTCAGGCGTCATGTCGGCCCCATTGAACGCGCCAACTTCCCTCAATTCGGCACTAGCCGCGTAGTCAGCAGCTACACCACCTCGCGGACACAAGCTCAGATTGACCAATGGATGATGTGCGGCATAGGCATGCAATGCCCGGTGCAAGCTGACGCAATTAGGTAAATTGCCGCTGCCAAAGCTCTGTAGCAATAACGCATGCGGCGGATCAGTAGCTAGCGCAGCAGACAACCAAGTCGATGTACCGCCAGGTGCAAGTGAGAACTGGACAATCTTCGCCATTTCCGCGACCGGTTGAAACTGGAACGGCACGGCAGGTGGTTGCAATTGCGCCTCGTCCAGCAGCCATTGGCCGTGACGGAAAACGCCAAGCGCCGGCGCATTCGGACTATCGAAGGCCGCCACACCAGCGCAATCCATCTTGCGAACGCGACAGCCGCGAAATGCTTGCCCGGCAAAGACGACCGCAACCTCACGCAGCCGTTCATCCCGCGCCAAGGTCAACGCGGCAGCGACATTGGTCGGTGCATCACTTCCCGGCGCATCCCAAGGCAGCATCGCGCCAGTCAACACGACGGGCTTGTTCAAACCCTGCAACATGAAAGCCAGCGCGCTCGCCGTCCATGCCAGCGTATCCGTCCCATGCAACACGACGAAGCCGGCGAATTCATCGGCACGTGCAGCGATATCGCGTCCGATACAGTTCCAGTCGGCCGGCCCCATCGAGCTTGAATCGAGCAGCGGCGAATACTCCAACATGGTGATGCCGGTGTGGATGCGCGTGACTTGCTCGGACAAGAAACCAGCCACCGGCGCAAGGCCATTCGGGCCGGGCTGCATGCCAAGCGTGCCGCCGGTGTAAATCACAAGCAGGGACATGTTGTTGACGCCTCCGTTACAATCGCGTTTTGCCTGTTATCAAGCAACGCCCCAATGACCATTGTCGACAATCGCAAAGCTTTTCACGATTTCTTTATTGAAGACCGCTTTGAAGCCGGCCTCGTGCTTGAAGGCTGGGAAGTGAAATCGATCCGCGCCGGACGCGTGCAGCTGAAAGAATCGTATGTCACTTATATGAAGGGTGACTTCTACCTGCTGGGCGCACACATCTCGCCGCTCACCACCGCATCGACTCACGTTTATCCCGATCCAACCCGAGTACGAAAGCTGCTGCTCAATGCGCGCGAAATCGAAAAACTGGCCAACAAGGTCGACCGCGCCGGTTATACCGTCGCCGCCCTCAACATGCACTTCACCCGTGGCCGGATCAAGCTGGAAATCGGCCTCGCCAAGGGCAAGAAGCAGCACGACAAACGTGAAGCCGAGAAAGACCGCGAATGGCAGCGTGAAAAGCAACGATTGGCGCGGGATCACAACAAACGCACCTGACCCACGCGCCAAAACTGAAAAAGGCGATCATTTGATCGCCTTTTTTGCGCCGGGCAATTATTGCTTGCCGGGCCCTGCTTGATCGCCAATCTTGCCCTCCTTGCCAACAAACAAACCCCGAATATTCTGGTGATGCCGAGCAATCAACAGCACCGCAATCACCAACACCACATATAAGTACAGACGCTCGCCCGGCATAAAATAAGCCGTCAACAAGGGCGATGCGACGGCAGCAATCAATGCCGCCAGTGACGAAATCTTGAAACCCTTGGCCATCAACAACCAGATCGCCAGTACCGCCAAGCCCACCCGCCAATCCAGCGCCAGAAGAATACCGGCTGCGGTTGCCACCCCCTTGCCGCCCTGAAAACGGAAGAACACCGGCCACATATGGCCCAATGTGACCGCCAGTGCCGCAGCCGCGATCGCCTCGGCACCCAAACCGTATGCACCCGCAATCCGTTGAGCAAGAAACACCGCCAGCCAACCTTTGAGCGCATCACCGGCAAGCGTCAGCGCTGCCGCCTTTCTATTGCCGCTGCGCAAGACGTTGGTGGCACCTGGATTGCCTGAACCATAGCTGCGCGGATCGTCCAGCCCCATCAGGCGAGAGACGATCACCGCGAACGAAAGCGAGCCGATCAGGTAAGCCCCTAATGCGAGCATGAACACAGCGAATGGCGATGGCATTCACGAATCCCGTAAAATAGTCAGTCCGGCATTCTAAGGCAAAGCACCCGTGGCCATACAAACCACGAGGTCCGCAATTCATATGGACATCATTTTTCTGCACGGCGTTCGCGCCAAAACCCTGATTGGCTGGTACGAATGGGAGCGGGTCGCCCTGCAAGTGGTCGAGCTCGACCTGGAAATCGGCCTGCCGTCAACCCGCGCCTGTCTGTCAGACAACCTGACCGACACCATCGACTACGACCACGTCGTCAATACCTTGCGTGCCAGCATGGCCGAACAGCATTTCCAGTTGCTGGAAGCGCTGGCTGAGCATATCGCCCACATCCTGCTCGAAGACTTTAAAGCGCCGTGGGTGAAGGTCTCCGTGACCAAGCTCGGCATCCTGCACGAGGTCGGTCGGGTAGGCGTCACCATCGAACGTGGCCAACGCAACTGAAAAAGCGGCCGTTGCGAAATAAAACCACCAAGGTTGAACTTCCGAACCAGCGATCCCACTAAAAGCGGGCAACTCATCATTACAAAGGAATACCCCCGCATGTTCGCTGCTGGCTCTGCTCAACGCCTGATCGCCGCCTTGATTACCGTATCGCTCGCACTAAGCCCGCTTGCCGAAGCCAGACGGCTTGGCGGCGGCGGCTCAGCAGGTAAACAACGGAGCATCACCCGTAACGCTGCACCACCCCAGCAACCCGTTGCCCCCGCACAACCAATACCGCAGCAACAGCCTCAACCGGCCGGCAACGGCATGGGTAAGGCCCTGGCTGGCGCCGCAGTCGGCGCAGCCGTTGGTGCAGCTGGCGGCTATATGCTCGGCAAATCGATGAATGCGTCGGGTGCCGCGCAATCTGAATCCAGCAGCTTCCCGTGGGGCTGGCTGTTGTTGTTGGGGGCACTCACTATCGGCGGCATCATGCTGCTGCGTCGCCGCACCCAAAGCGCCTACGGTCAGCCGGCGCCCGCTGGTGCAGCTGCAAGCGCCGCCAACTGGCAAAGCACCCCGCAACCACAATCTGATCGCGTGTTCCGGATTGGCGAAGGCGCAGTCAGCGCACCTGCAGCAATGACGCAATCGGGTCGTCTGCCGGATGGCACCGAAACAGCCGCCTTCCTGCGTCAGGCCCGTGCGAGTTTTCTGCATATGCAGGCGCTCAATAGTCCCGAGCAACTCGAAGAACTGCGCAAATACCTGACGCCTGAACTGTTCAACGAATTGAAGGGCGAGATTGCCGTCAATCGCGACTTGGCCGAATTCCCGGAGCTACAGGTTGAATTGGCAGATACCGGCAATGACAACGGCCAACTTTATGCCAGCGCGCGTTTTTATGGCCGGGTCAGTGAGGCACTCAACGCCGCGCCAATGCCGTTCGAAGAAATCTGGCATTTCGTCAAACCGCGTGCCGATGATCCGCGCTGGTTACTGGCAGGCATTCAGCAATCGGCTTGATTGGATGAATGATTGACGAAATACGGGCTTGCCATATTGCACGGCAAGCCCGTTTTGCGCTTACAATCAACTTATCCCGAATTTATGCAAACTTCATACAGCCCATGCTGAACCTCAACCTGTTGCTAACACGCTGTATGTTTGCCCTTTTGCTGACGGCACCGCTTGCCGGCTGCGATCAGATCATGGAAGTCCTCAACAAACAGCAAGCGAACGGCAAGGCCATTGGCGCCGCATGCCGTCATAGCGGACGGGCGCTGGAAGACTGTTATCGCCGTAATCCGAAAATTTCCAAGGCGGATATTTTCTCCGGCTGGAAAGAAATGAACGAATACATGCTGGCGAAGAAACTCGATATCGTTCCTCCGCCACCCGATATTTCACTCATCAACAAGAATCAGGCAAACATTGCCGAAGACGGCAGCGCGCCAGACCAGAATAGCCAAGAAGCCAAATCGGCCAAGAAAACTGAAAAAGCCAGCGCCGCCAAATCAGAATAACCAACGACATACAAAGGATCGAGACTGCATGGAAACTCAATCAATCAAATCTTTTCTGACCGGCTTGGACGTTTTTGGCGACTTCTCTGCTGA
This sequence comes from Andreprevotia chitinilytica DSM 18519, assembly GCF_000711875.1. Lineage (GTDB taxonomy): Bacteria > Pseudomonadota > Gammaproteobacteria > Burkholderiales > Chitinibacteraceae > Andreprevotia > Andreprevotia chitinilytica. The sequence goes on along the minus strand of NZ_JONM01000001.1, from coordinate 295,132 downwards.
AGACCTCGACGTCGTGCTTGAAGCTGCCATCAAGCGCCAGCTGCCCAAGGGTGCTTTTCTATTTCGTGAAGGTGATCCCGGCGAAGCCATGTATTTGCTGGTCGAAGGTCGTACCCGCTCGTTTGCCAGCGACAATCAAGGCAAGGAATTCGTATTCCTGATCGGTGAAGCCGGCGACGTGTTTGGCGAGCTCTCGCTGGTCGACGACGAACCGCGCGGCTGGTCGGTGCAAGTCGATGAAGACTCCACCTTCCTCATGTTCAACAAAGCCGACTTCCGTACCGCGCTCGATGCCTACCCACAATTGAAGGACAAACTGATCCTCAATCTGGCACGCATCGTTCGCAAGCTATCCGCAACAGTGAAAAACCTGGCTTTGCTCGACGTCTATGGCCGGGTTCGCGCATTGTTCGAAAGTATTGCGGTTGATTACGAAGACCACTGGATGATCGCCGAATCGCTCACCCAGCAAGCGATTGCTGACCGGGTCGGCTCCTCGCGTGAAATGATTGCCCGCATCCTCAAGGAACTGGTGTTCGGCGGTTATATCAAGCTGGAAAACAAGCAGATCATCATTCTGCAAAAGTTGCCCGAGCGTTTCTAAATCACGGAACCTCATGAAAAACCGGCGCTCAACCGCCGGTTTTTTTACGCCAACCGATCTCTTATCCCACCGCAGCAAACGCCGGCCAGCGTAGCAAGCGAACAGCCCGTCACGCTATACTCCTGTTTTATCAGCACATTACCTTGTCATGACCGCGCAGATCGAACGCGCCCTCTCGCTGCTCCGCGCTGGCGAGCTCGTCGGCATCCCCACTGAAACCGTTTATGGCTTAGCCGCAGATGCCGCAAATCCGCAAGCGGTCGCAAAAATATTCGCGCTAAAAGGCCGCCCAGCCGATCACCCGGTCATCGTGCATATCGCCGGTAGTGCTCAGCTCTCCGATTGGGCACAAGACATCCCTGACGATGCCTGGAAACTGGCCGAAGTATTCTGGCCGGGGCCACTCACCCTCATTCTCAAGCGCAAAGCACATGTTCCCGACGCCGTTACCGGCGGTCAAAACACCGTCGGCTTGCGTGCCCCCGCCCACCCACTCACCCATGAACTCCTGCTGCAATTTGGCGGCGGACTGGCCGCGCCGTCAGCCAACCAGTTTGGTCACGTGAGCCCCACAACGGCACAGCACGTCCGCGAGGAATTTGGCGCGGCCCTACCGCTGGTCCTCGACGGCGGCCCCTGCCAAGTTGGTGTCGAATCAACCATCGTGAGCCTCGTGGATGGCAGACCCAAACTACTCCGCCCCGGCGGCATCTCCCGCGACGTGATCGAAAGCTTGCTTGGATATGAACTTGAGCACCACGTAAAGGCCAGCACAGCCGGTATACGCGCCTCCGGCCTGCTCGACAGCCACTACGCGCCACGTACCCCGCTCTGGCTCGGCGCGCGGGCGCAACTGCTTGAAATTGCGGCAGAACACACCGCCGCCAACCAGCGAACAGCACTGCTACTACTCGGGGACGTGACGAACGAAACAAATGCGCTTATGCCAGGTCAATATGTCCATTACCTGCCCGCCGATCCGGAAGCCTATGCGCAAGCCCTTTACGCAACGCTACGTCACCATGACCAGCGCTTCGACCTCCTCCTCCTCGAAACCCCACCCCGCACGCCCGCTTGGCTCGCAGTCCACGATCGGCTGCAACGTGCCGCAATTCGTAAGTACTAACTGCCGTTTATCGGCACATCCGTACGCCCGGCAGCCCATTCCCATCAATCGATTGTCAGCTCCGAACCCATACAGTAAGGTTTGAGCCGAGAGGGATATAAAAATGAAAAACAATAAGGGCTTTACCTTAATGGAGCTAATGGTTGTCGTGGCAATCATTGGCGTTCTGGCCGCAATTGCCATTCCAGCCTTCCAAAACTACGTTCGAAAAAGCCGTAGAAGTGATTTCAAGGCTGTCGTTGCCAAGATCATTCAGGCGCAAGAAAAATTCCGGGCCACTAATTCCACCTATTCAAATGATTTTTCCAGTAGCAGTGCTGGCTTGAGCCTGCTCAGCACGACTACCGCAACGACGGCGGCGACGGCAACTGATTCATTTGGTGGTGGTGGATACTATACGGTCGTCATAGGTAGCAATACAGCCACCGGCTACGTAATTACCGTCGCTGCAGTTTCCGGAAAATCACAAGCGAATGACACGGGCTGCACCAGCATCACCACGACGGTGAGCGGCGCCAATATCAGCCAAGTTGCCAGCACCTGCTGATTGCAATCAATCCTATCCGGATTCGCCCCAAAATCATGATGAAAAGAATCTCCTTGGGACTCAAGCAGCAAGTAGGCTTGACCTTGATCGAAATGATGACCGTTGTTGCCATCCTTGGCATTGTCGGGTCAATTGCAATACCTGCCATGTCCGGCTATGTGCAACGCGCCAAATTGAAAGGGATCGCTGCCGAAATGCAACGAAACCTGCAAATGGCGCGCAGCGAGGCAGCGCGTAATAATCGTCCGGTGCTATTAACTGTATCAACCGGAACAAATCAATGCTACGGGCTAACCGCTAACTCCACCGCCTGCGACTGCACAGTCAGCTCTACATCAGCCAGCAATTATTGCGAAATCAAGCGCATTTCGGCAACCGATCTGAACCTGATTACCTTGGCAACCGGCATTGACGTTTCCTTGACACAAGGTGGAACAACAGGCACTAGCGGCACGTTCACCAATATTGGTTTTGACCCGGTCCGTGCCATGCCCTATAGCACAAATGGCACAGCCTTCACTTACCAAACATTGAAATTGACCAGCAAAAATAGTGAAGTCCTGAATCTGGTTTTATCGGCAACGGGCAAAGTGACGATTTGCACGCCTAGCGGTGTCGGGGCGGTCCCATCTTTTAATACTGCGTGCTGAACCGATGAAAAAATCAATTGGCTTTTCGTTAGTTGAATTGATGATCGCCATGGCAATCGGCATATTCCTCCTCGGCGCGGCAGGCAGCTTCTTTCTCAGCAACATGAAATCATCGCGAGACTTGCTGCTATACAGCCAAGTACAACAAGAGCTGCGCCAGAGCGCTGATTTGATGCAACGGGAATTGCGTCGCGCCGGCTATTCGCTTCTTAATCAAAGCGCTGTCAAAACCGCTTATCTGAAGCGCAATCAGTCAAGTACGGGTTCCAGCAATTACGATTGTGTTTTATACAGCTACTACAATGCTGACGATTCGCAGAAAAACGACTTGGGATTCATGCTCGACGACAACGGCTCAATCCAATTCAAGGCCCAAGGCGTAACCACAAGCACCAATAACAACAAAACCTGCAACACAGCCAGTACCTATGGCACTTGGCAGCCGCTAACCAGCGGCCCCAGCAGCACGACAGCTACCGATGGCATAGCCAAGATCACCGGCTTCGACATCAGCTTCCTGCCACCGTGGACGACCGGTTCGGCCCAATTGGCGGCTGTCGCCTCGAGTAACCTGATCACCCGAACGACCGGCTCCTTTGTGACCGATGGCTTCCAGGTGGGCGACTTGGTCACGCTGGCCGGCTTTTCCAGCAGCAATAATTTTGTGCAGGCCAAAGTCACGGCGGTGAACGTCACTTCGCTTCAATTGGCTACAGTGAACAGTAGTGGTACCGCCACTCAGCTGGCTGACGATACGGCTGCGGCAAATCGCACCGTTAGCCGTCAGGGCAATGCGCTGAGCATCACTCTGGTGGGGCAATCGACCAAAGACAGCAAGATCAAAGCCAGTTACAACCAAATCATCACGCTATTCAACGTGCAGGCGCTGGATAGTGCACTGTGAAAAAAACTCGCACACTCATGTTCATTCGGCCTCCTTATCATCAGGCACCCGCGAATCAAACCGGAATTGCTACATTATTTGTGACGATCGTCATGTTGCTCGTGGTGACGGTATTTGCCATCTATAGCAACCGTTCAACCTTTATCGAGCAAAGAACATCTACCAATCAGTTGAAACGCGCCGTTGCATTCAATGCCGCGCAGTCGGGTCTGGATCAATTTGTTGCCGATATTTTCGACGGCAATTCTGGCGTGGGGACTCTTTACCTCACAGGCGTGGCGGGCAACTATACCGGCGTGAAAACCGCCTACAACAACACCCCTAACAACAGGGGATATCTGAATAGCACTGCCGGTGCCCTTTATCATGACTTCACCAACACCAATTCCACTACGCTAAATCCGGCAAACAACAATGCCAATAGCTTTTCCGGAGTGACGTTGACACAGCCAACGGGCTCCAACCAGATCTCGAGCTATACAATTTATCTGACAGATTTAGGTGGTGGGAAACTACGGATTTTCAGTCGGGGTTGTGCTGATGCGGTGTGCCCAACGACGCAAACGGCCACCTCTACCGCATATGCCGAAGCAGTCATCAGCATTGATATCAACGCAAATGGCGGCAACTCTGCTTGTGCCTTGGATATCAACGGCTCGCTCACCGAATACAACGGATCCAGCATTCACGGCTATACCGATCAGCAAACCCCACAAGTCATTACCTGCGGCATCCGCGTCAGCAATGGGGTAATCAGCGGCGATGGCTCGGCATTGGATGTCAAGGATTGCCCAGGCACTGGCGCTTCGGGCGGAAGCTGTGGCGCATACAACACCGGTACCCACAGTTCATCGCAGGCGAGTTACTTCCAAAGCATATTTGGCCAAAGCATGAGCACCGTTCAGGCCGCGAGCACAACGTTACAAATTAGCGGAACAACAGGCGCAGGTACGGGTGGAGCCGCTTCAGGAAGCGATCTATGTGCCGCAATTACATCCGCGAATGCCGCGAGCCCAAAGAAAACAGTAATCTGGATCAATGGCAATCTAGACATATCGGTTGCAACATATCCATTCTTGGCTTGTGCCAACGAAGGCTATCAAGCGCTTGGCTACAACGAAGTACCAACAGGAACAGGTCAGTTTCCCATTGAGGGTGGCGGCTCATCAACCAGCACCCCTTTGACTTTCATCGTCACTGGTGACGCAAGCATTAATGGCGCGTTGAAAATTGACGGCACGCTATATGTCGGTGGCAGCACCACCAGTACTGCTTCCGGCTCAATCGTGGTCAATGGCTCCGCTGCCTTCTATGGCAATGTTTCGACAAATGCGTCATTGCGCGTTAATGCTGACAGCGCCATAACCAGTAGAACAACTTACCCGCCGGCCTCTACTGGCGCGGCCAAGACCGGGCAATCCTGGAAAGATTTCTGAATCATGCAGATCAAGAAGATATTACGACTGCGAAATTGGCAAGCCGGTATCTCCATCATCGAAATGATGATTTCGCTGGTCATACTCAGTAGCGGCTTATTGGTCTTGTCGAAGTTTCAGGGGCAATTGTATCAATCCGCCGCACTTTCCACGCAACGCAGTGAAGCACAGGCATTGGCACAGCGGGTGATTGATGGTTACCGGGCCACCCGGGGCAGCGCCTTGAATACGATTGTCGGACTCTGCCCGATCAGCGGCAGTACAACGTGTTATGTCACAGACCTGAGCACGCCAAGTAATCTGCTCACCCCTTCGACAGGGACAGCCACAGCAATCAGCAGCGTTTCGGGTAACAGCTACACCACTTCCTGGAAGATGAGTTCGACTGCCACGAGTGCCAACGCGGCAACGCAAAAATTCATCTATCGCGTGGAAGTAACAGTGAGCTGGGACAACCCTCAGGGTACTCAGCAATATTTGGCTTTCGGACTGATCTTGCCCAGCGCTTGACATCAATCAGCTTGTCACTTTCGCAACAAGCAAACAGGGTACACTACGCGCTTTTCCGGGACGTCCAAGGCCGGTAACAGCGCGCATTGCCACGCTGCCAGAGGTACCGCGCTCCCTTTCCTTTATCTCTTTGGAAAGGTTCACCGCTCATGCGTTTTTATTTTCCCATCGTCATCATCGACGAAGACTTTCGCTCCGAGAACACCAGTGGCTCGGGCATTCGTGAACTTGCCGCCGCGATGGAGGCCGAGGGCATGGATGTCATCGGCTATACCAGCTACGGCGATCTGACCAGCTTTGCGCAGCAGCAAAGCCGCGCAGCCGGTTTTATCCTGTCGATCGACGATGAAGAATTCGGTGGCGGCAGTCCGGAGGAAACGCAGGAGGCTTTGACCAGCCTGCGTAACTTCGTGGCCGAGATTCGTCGCCGCAATCCCGATATCCCTATCTATCTGTATGGCGAAACGCGTACCGCGCGCCATATTCCAAACGATGTGCTGCGTGAGCTGCATGGCTTCATTCATATGCATGAAGACACGCCGGAGTTCGTGGCGCGCCACATCATCCGCGAAGCCAAGTCCTACCTGGATTCACTGGCACCGCCGTTCTTCCGTGCCCTCACCCACTATGCGCAAGATGGTTCGTATTCGTGGCATTGCCCGGGGCACTCGGGTGGCGTGGCGTTCCTGAAATCGCCGGTCGGCCAGATGTTCCACCAGTTCTTTGGCGAGAACATGCTGCGCGCCGACGTCTGCAACGCGGTCGATGAGCTCGGGCAGCTGCTGGATCACACTGGCCCGGTCGCGGCATCAGAACGCAATGCGGCGCGTATTTTCAATTGCGATCATTTGTTCTTCGTCACCAACGGTACTTCCACCTCGAACAAGATCGTGTGGAACTCGACCGTCGCGCCAGGCGATATCGTCGTGGTGGATCGCAACTGCCACAAGTCGATCCTGCACGCGATCATGATGACCGGCGCGGTGCCGGTGTTCCTGATGCCCACACGTAACCACTACGGCATCATCGGGCCGATTCCGCGTAGCGAATTCGAGCCGGAAAGCATTCGCCAAAAGATGCTGGCCAACCCGTTCTGCCGCGAAAAGCTGGAACAGAATCCGGATGTGAAGCCACGCGTGCTGACGATCACGCAATCCACCTACGACGGCATCATGTACAACGTCGAGGAAATCAAAGGCCTGCTGGATGGCCAGATCGAAACGCTGCATTTCGATGAGGCCTGGTTGCCGCACGCCGCCTTCCATGACTTCTATGGCGACTATCACGCCATTGGCGAAGGCCGGCCGCGCTGCAAGGATTCGATGGTGTTCTCCACCCAATCCACGCACAAACTGCTGGCGGGTCTGTCGCAAGCTTCGCAAATCCTCGTGCAGGATGCTGAGGACAACAAGCTCGACCGCGATATCTTCAACGAAGCCTATCTGATGCACACCTCCACCAGCCCGCAGTACGCGATTATCGCGAGCTGCGATGTGGCGGCGGCGATGATGGAAGCACCGGGCGGCACCGCGCTGGTGGAAGAATCGCTCACCGAAGCGCTCGACTTCCGTCGCGCCATGCGCAAGGTGGATGAAGAATACGGTGAAGACTGGTGGTTCAAGGTCTGGGGCCCAGACGATCTGACCGATGAAGGTCTGGATCATCGCGATGCGTGGATGCTCAAGGCAGGCGAGGATTGGCACGGCTTCGGCGATATCGCCGAGGGCTTCAACATGCTCGATCCGATCAAGGCCACCATCATTACCCCGGGCCTGAACGTACAAGGCGAATTCGATTCGACCGGTATCCCGGCATCGATCGTCTCCAAATACCTCGCCGAGCATGGTGTGGTGATCGAGAAGACCGGGCTGTATTCGTTCTTCATCCTGTTCACCATTGGCATCACCAAGGGCCGCTGGAATACGCTGCTGACTGCCTTGCAGCAATTCAAGGACGACCACGACAAGAACGCACCGCTGTGGCGCATCCTGCCGGAGTTCGTAGCGCAGTTCCCGCAGTACGAGCGCATTGGCCTGGCCGATCTGTGCAGCCAGATTCACGCCTGCTACAAGCGCAATAACGTCGCCAAGCTCACGACCGAGATGTACTTGTCCGATCTCGTGCCGGCCATGAAGCCCGCCAAAGCGTTCGCCAAGATGGCCCACCGCGAGATCGAGCGTGTGCCGCTGGATGAACTGGAAGGCCGTGTAACCGCCGTGATGCTTACGCCTTACCCACCCGGTATTCCGCTGTTGATTCCTGGCGAAGTCTTCAACAAGACCATCGTGGATTACCTGAGGTTTGCGCGGGAATTCAACCATGGCTTCCCGGGCTTTGAAACCTACATTCACGGGCTGGTCGCCGAAAAGGTCGGCGGCGAGACGCGTTATTTCGTTGATTGCGTTCAGGAATAAGCGTTAAACCGTTGCACCATCGTTAGTACCAAACGGCCGCCGATGCGGCCGTTTTTTTATTAGCGCGGACTAATCCAACTCGTTATGATGTTGTCTTTACCAACAAGCCAGCAAGCGTAAAGCTTACAAACGTGACCCACTGGGAAGCGGCCCTGCAGCACGCAGAGGACCTCAACATTGCGGCCCGCAAACATGCCCGCCAAGCGCTGGAAACAGCGAAGCGGGATCGGCTTGCCGCCCGCCGGCAGCGCGATACCAAAGCGGAAGTGGATGCCCGGCTGCGCGAGGCACGCCATCACTGGGAAACCAACCAGTTTCCGTCTGCCCTCACGCAAGCCCGAGCCGCTTTGCGGCTCTTGCGCCAGCAAGAGCGGCCAGTACCCGAAACTCACGCCTGGCAATTGGTCGCGCAAACGCTGCAGGCACAGGGCAGACTGACCAATTCATTACAATCCTGGTTAAAAAGCCTTGCACTCGCCAGCGAGCGCAACGACCTGCCGGCCTTGTGCGAGAGCTACCTTGGCATCGGTGGCCTGTTCCTGCTCGAAAACGACCCGGCCCGCGCCGAGCTCGCCTTCCGCTATGCCTACGACCTCGCCACCGATGCCGGCCACACCGAATACCACTGCAAGACCGGGCTCTACCTGCTTTCTGCGCTCACCGAGCTGGATCGCGTACAGCAAGCGCAGGAAGTGCTGGCACGCATTGGCCCGGTGATCTCGGCCCATCCAAACTGGAGCCAGGCTTCTCACTGCGATTATCGGCTTTACCTCGGCGCGAACCTGCTCGCGCGCGGCGAGCTGGATGCAGCCGAGCAAGCCCTGCGTTGCGCCATGCAAATCAGCCGGGATCACGGCTTGCTCTGGGGACACACTCGGGCCAGCGAGCTGGTCGGCCAATTGCGTGGCCGGCAAGGCCGGTTGGTCGAAGCGGCACAAGCGATCGGGGCGGCGATCAACATGGCAGCGTACTTCGACCCCGGCTTCGTCTTGCAGCGCCTGTACAGTCGATTGGCCGACATCAAGACCGAACTCGGCGACTTTGCCGGCGCGCTGGCTGCGCATGAGCTCTACCACGACTACCGCATCCGCCTGCTCCGCGATAACCGCCAGCGTGCTCGGCTGTTCGATAGCCGTTCGGCACGCAATGTGGAAATGGAATTGCACCTGCACAAGATGCGGCAGGAAAGCCGCCGGCTACAGGCATTGAAAGACGCGGCCAGCCAACCGACACATGACGTCCTCACCGGTTTTGGCTGGTGGGGCCGCAACCAGAGTTGGCCCGAGCGCCGCCGGCCGGAACACAACGCCGCGCAGCAAGGCTTGTTGCTGGTCGTCGCTCGCAATCTGTGGGAAATCAATCTGCAACTCGGCCAGGAGCATGGCGATGCGCTGCTGGCCCGCCTGGCCGGACTGCTGCGCCAGCGCTTCCCCGATGCCAGCGGTTTGCGCTTTGGCGGCTCCGTGCTGGCAATCCAGGTGGATACCGAGGCGCTCGCGGCCCGTTCCGCCCTCGCGGCAGACATGCTCGCCCTGCCCGCCCAACTGGCGTGGCCCGCCGATGCACCGCCCGCCGGGCTCACACTGGCTGCCGGCGCCGCGCTGCCAGGGGAGAGTCTGGAAGCCCAGCTGCGCCGCCTGTTGATCGAAGCCCGAGAGCCCGCCCAATGAGCGACTCCAATGAGCGCCCCAATAAGCATTCGGATCAGCGCCCCGCGATGAAAGTCAGCCGATGAGTGTAGAAATTCTCAGTGCCTTGCTGGATCGGCAAGAGCTCACCAGTGCCCGCGAATGCGCGTTGATCGAGGTGCGCACCGCACGTGCCATGGGGGATCAGATCGGTGCTGCTCAAGCGCAACTGGTCGCCGCCATTGCGCTCGGCCGCCAGGGGCAGATTGCCGAATCCGTGCAAGAGCTGGAGCGCCTGATGCCGCGGCTGCGCCGGCTGCAGCAAAACCAGCTACTGATGAAAGCGCTCGATGAGCTGGCCGGCCACCATCTGCTGCTCGGCCACGTCAACCAAGCCATGCGACGCTGGCTCGATTGCCTGGAAGCCGCCGTGCAAGCCGGCGACGACGCCATGTTCGTCATGGCACATCTGGGCATCGGCAAAATCTATTTCGGCCTGGGCGACTTTGAACAAGCGCTGGCGCATCACTTGCGCTCGCTGGAACACGCCGATGCGGTCGAAGCGCCCGCCTCGCTCGGCTCGATCTACCTTTGCATCGCCAACGATTACCTGCAGCTCGGCCGTCATGACGAAGCGCTGGTCAGCCTGCGTCTGGCCCGGCGCAAGCTCGCCAGCCACGGCCATACCCAGCTGGAAGCGGAAAGCTGGCTGTACGAAGCCATGGCACTGATCCGCCAGGGTGAGCTCGATGTCGGGCAAGCCGCGTTGACTGAAGCAAGGCAGTTAATCCGCGAAACCCGTCATCACTGGTGCGAATTCCACACTGCGTTCACCCAAGCAGAGCTGGATCGGGCAATGAGCCTGCCACAGTCGTGCCAGATCCAGCTCGAACTCGCCCGCCGCTTGGCGCACGACTTGCAATCCGCCACGCTGATCGAACAAGCCGAACGGGCGCTCTACTTGCATCACAAGGCGCACGGTCAGTTTGAGGCGGCACTGATCAGCCACCGTGCCTACCACTCAGCCATGGAACGCAATCTGATCCGTCAGCAGGAAACCCGCCTGCTCGGTGCCACGCTCAAGCGCGTCAGGCGGTTGGAAACGCGCCTCAAACTGCTGCAGTCCGATCAGGAAAACCAGACGCTGCAAGCCCGGCTGCGCCACCACCAAGCCGTGCTCTCGACCCTGAGCCGCGAAGTGGAAACCGATGCCCTCACCGGCACCGCCAACCGCCGTGCGCTCGAAACGCAGCTCGATTTCCTGGCCGAACACGAGCCATCGGCACTGTCCATCCTGATGCTCGACATCGACCATTTCAAAGCCATCAACGACAACTACGGCCATGCCGCGGGCGATCAGGTGCTGGCGCAAATCGGCCAGCTGCTGCGGGAAAGCTGCCGCAACGGCGAAACCGTCACTCGCTATGGCGGCGAGGAATTCTGCATTGTGCTGCCAGGTCTGGACGGAAGCACCGCCACGCTGGTCGCCGAACGGCTCCGCCGCCGTGTTGCAAGCGAAACCTGGGCCGACATCGCCGTCGGCCTGAAAGTCACCACCAGCATCGGCTGCGCCAGCGCCCGCCCCGGCGAAGGCCCACGCGGCGTCATCGCCCGCGCCGATGCCCTGCTCTACCGCGCCAAGAAACAAGGCCGGAATCGGGTTTGTGATGAGGCGAGCGGGGATTTGTTGTTGGGCTAGCAGCACCCCGTAGCCCAGATGGCTTTGCCGGCCGGGGACTGCACCAAGGCATCCTCGACGACAATGGGCACAGCGACCCCGGCCGGCAAAGCCGTCCGGGCTACGGAAGCGCCAACACCCACCAATCCGCAGAAACCCCAGCCAAGCAGCCCCCACCTCCTTACAATGGCGGCAACGACATAGGCATGCCCGTCTCATGGATTATTTCCCCCTCTTTCTCAAGCTCTCCGACCAACGCTGCCTGCTCATCGGCGGCGGTGAAGTCGCCACGCGCAAGGCACGGCTCCTGCTGGAAGCCGGCGCTCAACTCACTCTGGCCGCGCCGGAGCTGACCGCTGAACTCACGGCCCTGCGCGATACCGGCCGTATCACACATATCGCCAACCCCTATCACGCATCCCAGCTCGACGGACAACGGCTGGTGATCGCCGCCACCGATGATGCTGCCGTCAACGCCCGGATTTTTGCCGACTGCGAAACACGCGGCATTCTGATCAACGCGGTAGATAGCCCGGAACATTGCCGTTTCATCGTGCCCGCCATCGTCGATCGCTCGCCGGTCATCGTCGCCATTTCCAGCGGCGGCAATGCGCCGGTGCTGGCACGGCAGGTGAAGGCAAAGATCGAAGCGCTGCTACCGTATGGCTATGCCACCCTCGCCCGCTTGGCCGGGCAACTGCGCGATGCGGTCAAAACCAAATTCAGCGATGAGCGTGCCCGCCGGCTGTTTTGGGAAACCGCGCTGGAAGGCCCCGCCGCCGAACAAGCCATTGCCGGCAACACCCAAGCCGCAGAAGCGACTTTGCTGGCAGAGCTCGCACAGGCTGAGAGCACGCCAAGCGGTGCGGTCTATCTCGTCGGTGCCGGTCCCGGCAACCCGGATCTGCTCACCCTGCGCGCGCTACGCCTGATGCAGAAAGCCGATGTAGTGCTGTACGACAACCTCGTCTCGCCGCAGATTCTTGACTTGGTGCGGCGCGATGCCGAGCGCATCTATGTCGGCAAGAAAGCCAACAACCATGCCTTGCCGCAGGAAGACATCAACAAACTGCTGGTGAAACTGGCACAGCAAGGCCAGCGTGTATTGCGCCTGAAGGGCGGCGACCCGTTCATTTTCGGGCGCGGCGGTGAAGAGATCGAAGAGCTGGCGGACAACGGTGTGGCATTTGAAGTCGTGCCCGGCATTACGTCGGCGTCTGGCGCATCGTGCTACGCCGGCATCCCGCTCACGCACCGCGATTACGCGCAGTCGGTCACTTTCGTCACCGGCCACCGGCGCGGCGATGAGATCGAGCTGGACTGGCCACGCCTCGTCAGCAGCACCGAAACCGTCGTGATCTACATGGGCGTGAAGCAAGCACCCGCCATCTGCGCCCAGTTGATCGCCCACGGCCGCGCCGCCGATACGCCTGTTGCCATCATTGAACGCGCCACCTGGGCGGATCAGCGCACCGTCGTCGGCACGCTCACCACCTTGCCGGCATTGATCAGTGAGCATGCGATCAAACCGCCGGCGTTGATCATCGTGGGGGATGTGGTGAAGTTGCATGGGAAGTTGGGGTGGCGGGATTGAGTCAGATCCTGCGACTGCATGAAAGGCAACGAGGCAGCGTTATGCGCCTACGGCGCGGCTAAATGCTTTACAGCGCGTTCCGCCGCGCGGCCGGGGAAAGGACTTTGTCTCGGGCTGTACATATTCCTTTGGGCCCTCTCCACGCCAAAGGCGACCCTGCGCCTTACGGTCCTCTGGACTACCCTCGGTCGGTCCGCTTTTATTTGAGAACAACTTCCTAGGGTCTCGCGACACTCCCTCGGCGCTTAGCGCGAAGGGGAGAAAAGCACGCAGTGCAACCGTTGCGACAAAAACAGTGACAGCTGTGCACTACGGTTTGTTATTTTGTAGGGCGCAATCCCTATAGCTGGGCGAATCTCTACGTGCGAATTTTTAATTCGCTCAGTGATGGATTCGCACGCGAAAGGGCATTGCGCCGCGCCCGTTTCTCGGCACAACCGACCAAGAATTCATGAACGACCCGGTCGGCAAGATTGCAGTTGCATTCAACCGTCCCTAGCCTCCATCCACATGCGCCCGCAACGCCTCAATCAACGCCCGCACCTTCTGCGGATGATGCCGGGCAGCAGGGAAAACGGCGTGGATGCCTCCATTGGGTAGCGACCATTGCGGCAGCACCCGTACCAACTGACCAGCCGCCACATCCGCTTGCACGGCAAAATCGGGCAGGATGGCAAGACCACCGCCAGCCAGCGCCGCAGCACGCACCGCATAAGCCGTATTGGCCGAAAACGCGGCCTGAAATTGCACCTGCTCTTTCGCCCCATCCAGCGCTTCAAACGTCCACGTCGTCGGCTGTGGGAGTACCGACAGCGACACAAACGGCAGCTTGGACAAGTCTTGCGGCGTGCTCGGCGAGGTATGCGATGCAAGCAGACCGGGGCTAGCCACCAACCAATCCTCGAAAGTCGCCACCTTGATGGCCTGCAGCCCCGAATCGGTCAGCTTGCCGATACGGATCGCGACATCGATCCCCTCGCCCACCAGATCAAAAATCCGATCCCCCGCCAGCAGTTCGATTTTCAAATCGGGATAACGCTGGCGCAATGCGACGGCTACCGGCGCGACCACGGTAGCGCCATAGTCGATCGGGGCCGTCACGCGCAATGTGCCGCGTGGTTCGGCGCTGTTTTGCCCGGCGGCCTCCACGGCTTCTTCCGCATCGCGCACGATGCGCCGACTGGCTTCATAAAATGCCTCACCAGCTTCAGTCAGGCCCAACCGCCGCGTCGTCCTGATCAGCAGGCTGGCGCCGACTTCGGCCTCCAGCCGCTGCATGTGGGTGCTGACCATCGTCTTGGCCAAGCCCAGCCGCGCCGCTGCGGCGGTCAGCGATCCCGCCTCCACCACCGTCACGAAGACCACTAACCGATTGAGATTGATCGCGCTCAGGTTCGCCATGTTCATTGACCAATTTAAATGGACAGTCATTCTAGCAATGGCTGTCTTATCGCGGTGAATGGTGCTTGTTAATCTACTCCCAACAACCCCAAGGAGCCGATCATGAAAGCCGAAGCCCTCGCTGTTCTCTCCACGCTGGCTGTATCCATTGCCGCCCAAGCTGCCCCGGAAGTGAGCTTCCGCACGCTCGATGTCGACGGCATCAAGGTCTTTTACCGCGAGGCCGGCAATCCGGCCGCGCCGACCATCGTGTTGCTGCATGGCTTTCCGTCCTCCTCACACATGTACAGCGGCCTGATCAAGGAGCTTGCCAACCAGTTCCACCTGATCGCACCGGACTATCCGGGCAGCGGCCATACCGTGATCACGCCGGATGCGAACTTCAAGCCGAGCTTCGATGGTCTGGCCACAGTGATGACACATTTCATCCAGGCCAAGGGGCTGACCAAGTACGCGCTTTATGTGCAGGATTTCGGCGGCCCGGTCGGGCTTCGCATCGCCAGCAAGCACCCCGAAGCGATCACGGCGCTGATCGTGCAGAACGCCAATGCCTATCAGGAGGGCCTGTCGGACAAGATCGCCGACAACATCAAGCACACCAGCAAGGGCGTCACGGCGGAAACGCGCCCGGCGCTGGAGGGCATCATCAGCTCGCCCAGCGTGCAGTTCATGTACAAGGCCGGCACACGCGATCCCGAGCACCTGAGCCCGGATACCTGGACCATTGCGCAGTGGGGGCTGGAAAACGCCGCCAATCGCGAGATCCAGATGAGCCTGCTGGCGGACTACCACACCAATGTCGAGCAATACCCGGCGTGGCAGGCGTACTTCCGCAAGCACCAGCCGCCAACACTGGTGGTCTGGGGCAAGAACGACCCACTGTTTGTCGAAGCCGGCGCCAAGGCATTCGCCAAGGACATCACGAACGCCGAGATTCATCTGCTGGATACGGGGCATTTCGCGCTGGAGGAAGACACGCCGGAAATCGCCAGCCAGATGCGCCGCTTTCTGACTCGCGTTGCTGAGCAGCAAGCAAGCGCTGCAAAGTAGGCGCTTCCCACCCTCTGCCAAGCCTGGTGCCAAGCGCCAGGCTCGGCCGCGGACAGCGGATAGGCTGTAAGCACTATCCTCAAAACGACGCCAGCTCCTTATACTGACGTCATATGCCCGCTCGAAAACACGCTCAATCCGCCGCCGCACGGCCTGCGCCCGAAAGCCCTATCCGCTTTGCCGCGGTCGTGATGATCCTCGTCTCGGCCGCGCTGTTCGCCTGGCAACACTTCGGCATGAACCGCAATATCCGCATCGACGGCGCGAGCAGCTACAAGATGCAGACGTCGGACGACCGCACCAACGGCGGGGCATCGGTCGCCAAGCTAAGCCGCAATGGCAAGCAGCTGCTGCTGGACTGCAGTCTGAGCGACCAGAACCAGTGGCCATTTTGCGAGCTGGGCGTCTATTTGACTCCTACCTCCAAGGGCATCGATTTAACCGGCTTCGATCGCGTCAACATGAAGGTCGATTATCGTGGCCCGGGCAATCGCCAAATTCGTTTTTTCGTACGCAACTACGATCCGGCTTATGCCAAGGAAAAAGACGAAAGCAGCTGGAAAATCAACGAAGTGGCCTTCACGCCCAAGCCCGGCGGTGAAACCGTTTCAATCCCGCTGACAAGTTTCTCGGTCACCAGTTGGTGGATCGCCAACAACCACATTCCGCTGGACCATATCGCGCCAGATATGCGGCACGTCCCACTGGTGCAAGTCTCGACCTCCGGCTTCAAGGAACCCGGCCAGCATGAGCTGGTGATCGACTACATCGAATTCCACGGCAAATGGCTCAGCCGCGAGCAACTGGCCCTGTTGCTGGTTGGATTGTGGGTCGGCTATGCGCTACTCACGCTCGCGCTGGACCTGCGCCACCTGCGCAAGCGCCTGCAACGCAGCCGCCGCCGCGAGCACGAGCTGCGCGGCCTGACCAAAGCGTTGCAACTGGAAAACCGCCTGGTCGGCGACATGGCCCGGCGCGATCCGCTGACCGGCGTACGCAATCGGGCCGGCATTCGCGATGAACTATTCCGCGAGGTTGAATTCGCCCAGGAATCCGGCCAGCCACTCGCCGCCGTGTTTGCCGATATCGACCATTTCAAGCGCGTGAACGATACGCTCGGGCACGATGTGGGTGACAAGGTGTTGCAGCAATTCGCCAAGGAACTGGGTGGGCAAATCCGCAGCGACGACTATGTCGTGCGGTGGGGCGGCGAGGAGTTCGTGCTCATCTTCCCGGCCACCCCGCTCCATATTGCGGCGCAACTGGCCGAAAAGATTCGCAAGCAGGTCGAATCCAAAATCTGGCCGGATGGCTTGCGGATTACATCGAGTTTTGGCGTCACCGTGCTGGGCGATGAATCGATCGCAGACTTCGTCAAACGCGCTGACGAAGCGCTTTACGACGCCAAGTCACAAGGACGAAATTGTGTGGTCACGCGTGAGCCCATCACCAGAATGCGTCCGCCAGAGCCGGAATAAAGCACGCTTGAAATGCCTCTGTACATGCCCATTTACAGTGCAAAGCCACTGCACATGAAGGGTTATTGCATATGCGTTTCGACAAACTCACCACCAAGTTCCAGGCCGCCATCGCCGATGCCCAAAGCCTGGCACTCGCCAACGATGCCGGTTTCATCGAGCCGACTCACCTGCTGCTCGCCCTGCTGAACGATGCTGACTCCGGCACCGGTTCCTTGCTGGCCCGCGCTGGCGTGCACGTAGATCGCCTCAAGACCGCGCTCGGCAATGCCATCGAGCACGCACCGAAAGTCGCCGGCACCGATGGCGAAATCACCGTCTCCAAAGACCTGGGCAAGCTGCTCAACCTGACTGACAAAGCCGCTATGCAACGCGGCGATCAGTTCATCTCCACCGATCTCTTTCTGTTGGCGCTGGCGGACGACAAATCCGAAGCCGGCCGGCTGGTCAAGGAATACGGCGGCAACAAAGTAGCGATCACCGCCGCCGTCGACGCCGTCCGTGGCACCGATACCGTCAACGATGCCAACGCCGAACAGCAACGCGAAGCCCTCGCCAAGTACTCCATCGATCTGACCGAACGCGCCCGTGCCGGTAAGCTCGACCCGGTGATCGGCCGTGACGACGAAATCCGCCGCGCCATCCAGGTGCTGCAACGCCGCACCAAGAACAACCCGGTGCTGATCGGCGAACCGGGCGTGGGCAAGACCGCGATTGTTGAAGGGCTGGCCCAACGCATCGTCAACGGCGAAGTGCCGGAATCGCTCAAGCACAAGCGCGTGCTGACGCTCGATCTGGCCGCCCTGCTGGCCGGCGCCAAGTATCGCGGCGAGTTTGAGGAACGCCTGAAGGCCGTGCTGAACGACATCGCCAAGGATGAAGGCAGCACCATCATCTTCATCGATGAAATCCACACCATGGTTGGCGCAGGCAAGGCCGAGGGCGCGATGGATGCGGGCAACATGCTCAAGCCGGCGTTGTCTCGCGGAGAGCTGCACTGTATCGGCGCAACCACGCTGGATGAATACCGCAAATACATCGAGAAAGACGCCGCGCTGGAGCGCCGCTTCCAGAAAGTGCTGGTCGATGAACCGAGCGTGGAAAGCACCATTGCCATCCTGCGTGGCCTGCAGGAAAAGTACGAAATCCACCACGGCGTGGAAATCACCGACCCAGCCATCGTCGCCGCGGCCGAGCTGAGCCACCGCTACATCACCGACCGCTTCCTGCCGGACAAGGCCATCGACCTGATCGATGAAGCTGCCGCCAAGATCAAGATGGAAATCGACTCCAAGCCGGAAGTGATGGACAAGCTCGAACGCCGGCTGATCCAGCTCAAGATCGAGCGCGAGGCGGTCAAACGCGAGAAGGACGAGGCATCGAAAAAGCGTTTCGGCCTGATCGAAGACGAGATCAAGGTACTGGAAAAGGAATACAACGACCTCGAAGAAATCTGGAAAGCCGAAAAGGCCGCCGTGCTTGGCAGCCAAGCCATCCGCGAGGAAATCGAGCAAGTAAAGCAAGCGATGGAAGCTGCGCAACGGCGTGGCGAATGGGACAAGGCCAGCGAGCTGCAATACGGCAAGCTGCCTGATCTGGAAGCCAAGCTCAAGGCGGCGGAAGCCTCGGAAGCCGGCAGCAACAGCAAACCGCGCCTGCTGCGCACGCAAGTCGGCGCGGAGGAAATCGCCGAGGTCGTCAGCCGTTCCACCGGCATTCCGGTCGCCAAGATGATGCAAGGCGAGCGTGAAAAGCTACTGAATATGGAAGACGCCCTGCATCAGCGCGTGGTCGGTCAGGACGAAGCGATCCGGCTGGTGTCGGATGCCATCCGCCGCTCACGCTCTGGCCTGGGCGACCCGAACCGTCCCTATGGCTCGTTCCTGTTCCTCGGCCCGACTGGCGTCGGCAAGACGGAGCTGACCAAAGCGCTGGCGCAATTCCTGTTCGATTCGGATGAACATCTGATCCGCATCGACATGAGCGAATTCATGGAGAAGCACTCGGTCGCCCGCATGATCGGCGCGCCTCCCGGCTATGTCGGCTATGAGGAAGGCGGCTACCTGACCGAGGCCGTGCGCCGCAAGCCGTACAGCGTGATCCTGCTCGATGAAGTCGAAAAAGCACACCCGGACGTGTTCAACGTGCTGCTGCAAGTGCTGGACGATGGCCGCCTCACCGATGGCCAAGGCCGCACGGTGGACTTCAAGAACACGGTCATCGTGATGACGTCCAACCTGGGTTCGCAGCAAATCCAGATGATGGCAGACAGCGACTATCAACTGGTCAAGCTGGCAGTGCTAGCCGAAGTGAAAACCCATTTCCGGCCGGAATTCGTCAACCGGATCGACGAAATCGTGGTGTTCCACGCGCTGGCGCAAGAACAGATTCGCGGTATTGCGCGCATCCAATTGCTGCGACTGGAGCAGCGACTGGCGCAGATGGAGATCATCCTGAAGGTGAGCGACACCGCGCTCGATCTGATCGCCGAAGCCGGTTTCGACCCAGTCTATGGCGCGCGGCCGCTGAAGCGGGCCATTCAGTCCGAGATCGAAAACCCGCTCGCCAAGCGTTTGCTATCCGGCGAATTCGGGCCAAAAGACGTGATTCAGGTGGACGTGCAAGACGGCCATATCGCGTTCAACAGAGCCTAGCGATTCGGCGGCAGTCAGCTTGCCGCCTATCGCGATGCAACATCTGCCGCCGCAAGGCGGCTTTTTCTTTGCTATACACATGTCGAGAACCCTGATTCTTACTTTAATCTTTGCTAATACAAGGAGTCTTCGTCATGAAACGATTGATCGTCTTTTTGCTGATCACCTTGCTGCCGGTGTTTGGTTTCGCGGCGGCAACGGTCAAATCAACCAAGGGCGCTGTTACCATTACCCCCGTCAGTGGCTCGAACTTTCCCGCCTCGGTTGGCATCAAGCTGGATACCGGCGCCAAGATCACCACCGGTGCGGATGGGCTGGTGGTACTGAATTTCGATGACGGTCAAATCATTGCACTGGAAAAGAACTCCCAATTCTCGATCGACAAATACAGCTACGAAGCGGCCAAACCGGCGCAAGGCAGCGTATTTCTCTCCCTATTCAAAGGCGCGCTTCGCTCCGTGACCGGTTTGGTGGGCCACGCCAATACCAAGGCTTTCCAACTGACGACACCGCAAGCCACCATCGGTATTCGCGGCTCTGACTGGATGGCGGCCTTGCAAGGCAATGACTTGTTCACCGGCGTCAACAGCGGTGGCATCGTGGTGAACAACACGGCCAATTCACTGTTGGTTGATGGCGGCCAGTACTCCCTCACACCCGGCTTGTCGACTGCCACCCACCTCATCTCACGATCGCAATTACCGGCGGGTATCTTCGGCAGCTTGCCATCGCTGACCTTGGGCGGTGTCGCTGCAACGGGTGCAGCTGGTGGTGCAGGCGCTGTCGGCGGCGTCTCCTCGACCGCAGTCGCAATCGGCGTAGGCGTTGCCGCGGTGATCGGCGTTGCGGCTAGCAACGACTCGTCGACCACGCACGATTCGTCAACGACGCACCACTGATCGTCACTCGCAACCGTTCTGCCAAACAAAAAGAGCGGCTCATCCGAGCCGCTCTTTTTTATGCCCAAATCCGTTATGGACGCTTGGGCAAGCCGAATTGGTACATCAAGCTCAAGTCATACACCGGCGAGCTCAACTCACCCTTGATGGATTTGACCCGGCCCGCGCTGCCGCGCAATTGCCAACCCGGCGTGAGGTTGTAGCCAAGGAACAACATCGGTTGCACGATCGCGCCGCCGTGGCTGGATACACCACCGCCGCCCGCAGCACCGGCAGCCAGCTCAGCGCCGGCCACCAGCTTGTTCGACGCGAACGCGTTCTGCCAGCCCACACCGAACAAGCCAACCGAATACGCCCCGGCATCCCCAGCGAACGCGCTATGCGCCTGGCCGGTCATGTAAAGGCCTTGGCCCAGATCGCGCTCGATGCGCAAACCGATGGTATCCAGCGCCTTCGTTTCACCAGTGCGACGCTGTGCCGAGCTATAGCGCTGCACACTCGAGCCCCAACGCCAGCCATCGAGATTGGCACTGCTGCGGCCGGCTTCAGGATGATCCAGCGCGAATTGCAACTGCGCACTGCCGTAGTACGCCCGGAACTTGCCTTGCGGCGCATCCGCCAGTCCACCTTCCACTTGCACGCTCAAGTCGCGGCTGAGCGCGACACGGCTGAATACAGCCGCTTTACCCATCAGACCGCCCTTGGTATCGATTGAACCACCGCCGCCAGCGCCCAACGCCGCCTTGCCGCCCAGATACAGCGTGTTGCCGATGACCGGTGTTTCCCAACCCAGGTAGCCAAGGACTTCGGCGTAACCATCCGAGCCGCCCTTGGCTGCGCCTGCCGCCTCGATCCCCCACAGCCAGCCGTTGCTCAAATCCTGCTGCATATCGACGCCGGCGAATCCCACCTTCCGGCGATTGTCGACACCGGTCTTGTCACCGCCATCACGCGGCTTGTACACGCCGCCGCGCAGACCGATGCGATCGAAACCCACCCCACCACGTTGATCAGTCATCAGGCTCTTGCCCACCTCGCCAACAGCGGTGAGATAGAACGGATCATCGATCGCCCACACCACCCCCAGCTGATTGCTGCGGATATCGCCGTTGGGGAAACGCACTTGCGATACCGAAACGCCTGCGCGTTGCCGGCCCCACGCCCATGTCAGATCAACGTGCGGGCGTAGCATCAAGCCACCGCCCACTGGGGCCGCACCGCCACCACCGCCGCCGACATAAACGCCGGCATCCAGCGCCAGCTTGTCGTACAAGGGCTGCCGCCATAGGGTTTCCCAGCCGCCGGTAAAGAACCCGCCACGCTGGCCGGATACCGCGCCATAGGCGGCCGGGCCGACATACAAACCAGGGACGGTTTCGATCAGGTAAGTGGCGCCGACCAGGCCCAGGTGTTCATCACCCGGCAGCTTGATCGATTCGTAGCCGAGGCGGAACGTCGCCTGGTGGCTGGAAAGGGCAACATCGTCGGCAACGGCAGCGCCGGAAAATGCAGCGGTAAGGCAGGCGACGGCGAGTTTGATCTGGAAGCGCATGGGAGAATGTTCTCAAACTTTCAATTCGCCGAAGTATGCCTGTAAATAGGCCATTCCGGCCAAAATCGATTGTCATTGGCATCGAGAAAAAGACAAGAAAATGCTCGAAATGCGGACGGCATCACATACAGCGAAACGACGGGTTATAGTGTGCCGCACACCATAACCAACCCCGCTGCCGATGAACGCACCGCTCCTTGATATTGAAGCGCTTTCCGTCGCCTACCCAACGCTGACGCAGCCTGCGGTCGACGCTATCTCGCTCATCTTGGTCGCTGGTGAAACGCTAGCGCTGGTGGGCGCATCCGGCTCCGGCAAAAGCGTGACTGCGCGAGCGATCCTGCGGCTCGATCCAGATGCAAGCTACACCGGCGCAATCCGCTTTCAGGGCAACGATTTACTCCAAGCCAGCGAGAAAGACATGCGCCGGGTACGCGGCGCGCAAATCGGCATGGTGTTTCAGGAACCGTTATCGGCGCTCAACCCGGTATTGCGGATCGGCGATCAGATCAGCGAAGTGCTCGGCCTGCATCGCGGCTTGGCTGGCGCTGCCGCGCAGGCCGAGATGCGGGTTCTGCTGGACAAGGTCGGCCTGACCGAACCCGACCGCATGCTGAATGCCTTTGCGCATCAGCTCTCCGGTGGCCAGCGCCAGCGGGTATTGATCGCCATGGCACTTGCCGGCCAACCCAAGCTGCTGATTGCCGACGAGCCGACCACCGCACTTGATGCCCACTTGCGCCGCCAGATCCTGCGCTTGATGCAAACGCTGGCGATGGATGCACGGGCGGGATCGAAAATGGGGCTGCTACTGATCTCGCATGATTTGAACCTGGTGCGCGACTTTGCCGATCGCGTTGCAGTCATGGAGAACGGCCGTATCGTCGAAACCGGCCAGACCGCCGATCTGTTCGCCAACCCGCAGCACGCCTACACTCAAGCCTTGTTGGCGGTGCAGCGGCAGCGCTTGAGCAGTGACTTGCCCAGCGATGCCGTCGATGCATTCAGCGCCACCGGCATGCGCTGCACCTACCGTCGCAGCCGCGGCTGGTTCAAGCCGGCCGAAGCATTCTCCGCCCTCGCCCCACTTGATTTCGCCATCCAGCGTGGCGAAACGCTGGGCATCGTCGGCGAATCTGGCTCGGGCAAAACCACGCTGGGCTTGGCCTCACTGCGGTTGATTCGCGAAGCGAGCGGCCAAATCCATTTAGGCACCGGAGGCCGTTTCGACACCTTGCACGGCTCCGCATTACGCGATGCACGCCGCCATATCCAGATCGTACTGCAAGACCCGTTCGCCTCGCTCTCGCCGCGCATGACGGTGGCGGAAATCGTCGGTGAAGGCCTACGCGTGCATCAGCCACACCTCACCGAAGCCGAGCGCCGCGCCCAAGTGATCATCGCCTTGGCGGAGGTTGGCTTGAGCGAGGACATTCTGGAGCGTTACCCGTACTCGTTCTCCGGCGGTCAGCGACAGCGCATCGCCATCGCCCGTGCCTTGGTGCTGAAGCCGGCCGTGTTGGTGCTCGACGAACCCACCTCCGCGCTCGATGCCCACATCGGCTTGCAAGTGCTGGAACTGCTCGCCCGACTGCAACGCGAGCATGGACTGGCCTATCTGCTGATCACCCATGACCTCGCTGTCATTCGGGCATTGGCGCATCGGGTGCTGGTGCTCAAAAGTGGCGAGGTGGTTGAAGCCGCCGATGTCAGGCAGCTCTTTGACGCGCCACAGCATCCATATACGCGGGGTTTGCTGGCGGCGGAGTTTGGGGAAGAGGTGCTGGAGGGGTGAATCATTGATCATGGGTTTGGAAAGCACCCTCACCCCGGCCCCTCTCCCGTAAACGGGCGAGGGGAGCCAACCGCGACCCTGCTAACTTGAAACGCCACCGCACCAAATCAAGTCCCCCTCTCCTTCAAGGAGAGGGCCGGGGTGAGGAGGGTCTGCCCCCCTTTCAAAAGCGCCCCGCCAGCCAGACTAGCACGGGGGTTTCGGGGATCGAGTGTTTGAGGGCTTTAGCCCGAGTTTTCGATTCCCGCCCGTGACGGGCTGGCTGGCGGGGGAATCTGGCGCTTGCGCCAGACGCTTTTGCAGGGTCGCCTTTCTTGGCTTACTTTCTTTGGCGAGACAAAGAAAGTGAGTCGGCCCGCGGGACGAACTCCCGCTGTAACGCCTTTACCTGCGCCATCGGCGCTGAACCCCGTCCGCCGGGCGGAACCGGCATGTAACGCCCTTGACCGCGTCGCAGGCGCATAACGAACAACGCCAACAACTCATCCACAGCAACAGCACCTCATCCCCCACCACCGCACCTCATCGCAACCCCCAGCAAACACCGCCCCAGCATCGCATGCTTCCAGCATCACCCCACCCTGGAGCCAGCGATGACCACCCCCTACTTCACCACCCTCGATCAAGCACGTGACCACGCCCACAAGCTGGCCGCGTTTTACCGCCACCTCTGCCTGTACGTGCTGATTTGCGGTGGTTTATCGGCACTGAATTTCCTGCAAACGCCGCACTACTTCTGGGCGGGCTGGGTCTGGTTCGGCTGGGGGATCGGCATGGCATCGCATGCGCTCCGCCTGTTCACACGCGGGCCGCTAGGTCAGGACTGGATTGAGCGTAAAGCGAGCGAGCTGCACAACGCACAGCAGACCGCCACGCACCAGCAAGACCGGCGCTAAAACCCGGTTGCCCATATCCCACTGACATGGCACGCTCCGACGCGATGAAAACCCGATTGACCGACCTCGACCCACGCCAGCGGCGCAAACGCGCGTTGACCAATCTTGGCTTGCTGCTGCTGATCAACAACCTGATTGGCTTGTATCTGACGTCGAACGACCCGTACACGCCGTTCTGGCACTACTTCATCATCAGCAACGCCGTGGGCCTGAGCATCGATGCCTCCGGGCATTTGCTGCATCTGCTGGTACGTGACCGCATGCCGATCTGGCTGTATTACATCATCGCCGTGCCAATTGGCATGACGGTCGGCTTCAAACTGGCGGCCATGCTTGGCGCCAAGGATGTTCTTGCGTTGGTGACCGATCACTTCGAAAGCAGTGGTCACTGGGTATTGATCAGCACCGTCCTTATCTCTGTCGCCGCCTGCACGTTCTTTTACCTGTACCACAGCCGGGTCGAAATCCGGC
Source organism: Andreprevotia chitinilytica DSM 18519 (assembly GCF_000711875.1). Classification (GTDB taxonomy): domain Bacteria; phylum Pseudomonadota; class Gammaproteobacteria; order Burkholderiales; family Chitinibacteraceae; genus Andreprevotia; species Andreprevotia chitinilytica. Next base: position 269,845 of record NZ_JONM01000001.1, on the reverse strand, counting down.
TGGCGCTGGAAGCCGAACGCAGCCAGCGCGCTGAAGCGCAACAGGCCGAGGCCATTGCCCGGCTCGGCATGCTGCAGGCGCAGATCGAACCGCATTTCCTGTTCAACACCCTCGCCAACGTGCAAAGCCTGATCGAGCGCGACCCACCCGCTGCCCGCGCCATGCTGGAGCAACTCAACCGCTACCTGCGCGCCAGCCTCGCCCGCACGCGTCGGCCAGACAACACGCTGGCGGACGAGCTGCAACTGGTGACCGCCCTGCTGGAAATCGCCCGCATGCGCCTGGGTGACCGGCTAAGTTACCGGGTCGACATCCCGACCGCCCTGCACGCCCTGCCCATGCCACCGCTACTGCTACAGCCACTGGTCGAAAACGCGCTGGAACACGGCATCGAGCCCGCCATTGCAGGCGGTGAGATCGTCATCGATGGCCGGCAAGACGGCGATACGATCATTCTGCGAGTACTAGACAGCGGCCTTGGCCTGACCGACACCACCGATAGCGATGGCGTCGGCCTCGCCAATATCCGCGCCCGGCTCGATCAGCTGTACGGCGCACGCGGTCGGCTGGCGCTGTACCCGAATACGCCCTCCGGCGTGATTGCCGAGCTAACCTTGCCCTGCTCTCAAGACAAATCAACAGGCTAGCCCCCATGCCCACCGCCCTGATCGCCGACGACGAACCGCTGCTGCTGGATGAACTCGCCAGCCAACTGGCGATGCTATGGCCGGAGCTGGACATCATCGCCCGCGCCAAAAACGGTGCCGAAGCCTTGGCTGCACTCAATCGGGAGCAACCGGATTTCGCTTTTCTCGACATCCGCATGCCGGGTCTCACCGGGCTGGAGGTCGCCAAGAGCACCGCCAGCCGCACACGCATCGTGTTCGTTACTGCCTACGATGCCTACGCCCTCGCCGCCTTCGACGCCTCAGCCGTCGATTATGTGTTGAAGCCCGTCGAAACCAGCCGACTTGCCGCGTGCATTGCCAGGCTGCAGCGAGCAAACGGGCCACAGCCTGATTGGCAACAGGCACTCTCCACCGTCAACGCCCGACCAGCCTCACTGGAATGGCTGACGGTCGGCCTGGCCGACACCACCCGCCTCGTCGCCGTCGGTGAAGTGATCTATTTCGAGGCGAAGGACAAATACACCGAAGTGGTCACCACGCACGAGCGCCACCTGATGCGCACGCCGCTCAAGGTGCTGCTGGCGCAATTGCCGGCCGGTCGCTTCAGCCAGATCCACCGCAGCGTGATCGTGAGCCTGCCAGCGGTGGATCGGATCGAGAAGGATTTGCTGGGCCGGCAGCGGCTGTATCTGCGGGGCCGGGAAGAGGTATTTACGATCAGCCGCAGTTTCGCCGGCCAGTTCAAGCAGATGTAAGGCAGTTCTGTCAGCCATTTGCAACGCCCGAGCTATGCTCAACACATGCTTACTGCCGGAGTGGCACCATGTTCGACCTCACGCAACTGACCGGATACTGGTCGCCCGAAGAGTGGCAAAGCAACCTGATCGTCGTCTTGCATTTGCTGGGCGCCCTCACGCTGGGGCTGGCCTTGGGCTACGAACGCAGCTACCACGGCCGTGCCGCCGGTATGCGGACTTACGCGCTGGTATGCGTGGCGTCCTGCGCACTGGTCGTCATTCTGGGCACGCCGCATGCGTGGTTTGGCGGCAGGCTGTCGGTCAGCCAACTGCCGGCTGCCGTCGCGGCTGGAGACCCCACCCGCGTGATCCAGGGCATCGTGACCGGCATCGGATTTCTGTGCGCCGGGGTGATCATGAAGGAAGGCATCAATATCAGCGGTTTGACCACGGCGGCGTCGATGTGGGTGGCTTCCATCATCGGCATTCTGGTCGGCGTGGGCTTCTATCTGTCAGCCATCGTGCTGACCGTCATCTGCGCCGGCGTGATGATGTGGGGGGTACGGCTGGAAAACCTGTTGCCGTCACACCCGGCGATTGCAGTCATGTTGCTGAGCAAACCGGGCGTCAAGTTCCATGAGGGGGAGTTGCGCAGCTTCATGGGCAATCACCAGTATGTGATTGCAGGCGAATCCATTGTGATCAGATGCCACCAGCAGCAGCAAGAGTGGCACTTTGTCTGCATCGCCAAGACGCGGCATTCCAGTTCGCGATTGAGTCAGTTGGCGGAATTGTTGCCGCAGTTTGAGGGGGTGGCGGAGTACTCGCTGAATCATGCGAGGAATTGAGCCTGCGGCAGGCTGGAATCATGTAGCCCGGACGGCTTTGCCGGCCGGGGTGCACCGTTTGCGTTAATGCTGCGTAGGGTTTTAGCGCCGTTGGCGCGAGTAAAGGCATTTCAAGCGGGAGTTCGTCCCGCATGCCGACTCACTTTCTTTGTCTCGCCAAAGAAAGTAAGCCAAGAAAGGCGACCCTGCAAAAGCGTCTGGCGCAAGCGCCAGATGCCCCCGCCAGCCAGCCCGTCACGGGCGGGAATCGAAAACTCGGGCTAAAGCCCTCAAACACTCGATCCCCGAAACCCCCGTGCCGGGCTGACTGGCGGGGCACTTTTGAAAGGGGGGCAGACCATCCTGACCCCAGCCCTCTCCTGTGAAGGAGAGGGTGACTTGGGTTGATGCTGTAGTGCTTCACATTGAGCTGGGCTGCTTGGTTTTCTCCCCTCGCCCTCGCGTGCAAGGCTTTAGCCTTGCTCAGTTATTAGTGGAAGAGGGGCCGGGGGTGAGGGCTGCTATCAAGGACCGCGTTCTTTTCACCACCCTCACCCCCAACCCCTCTCCCGTAAACGGGCGAGGGGAGAAAATTACGTCCCCTCTTGCGTCCTTGGATCAAACGCTGCCCTTAACCCCTCCCCCACAAACACCAGCAGCAGCAACATCCCAACCAGCACCACAAAAGTAGAAAGCGAAATCCACCACGCATCCAGATTGCCCTTGCCCTGCTCCAGCAACTCGCCCAGCGTCGGCACGTCTGCCGGCACACCAAGCCCGAGAAAAGCGAAGGCCGTGAGCGCCAGTACCGCGCCACTCATACGGAACGGCAGGAAAGCAATCACCGAAGTCATCGAGTTCGGCAGCAGGTGGTGGCGGATGATCTGCCAGTCCGTCAGACCCAATGCCCGGGCAGCAGTCACGTATTCCAGATTGCGGTTACGCAGAAACTCACCGCGCACGTAGTCCGACAAGCCCATCCAGCCAAACACCGACAACACCACGAACAGCACGATCAGGCTTGGTTCGAACATCGACACCAGGATCAGCAGCAGATACAGCTCCGGCACCGACGACCAGACTTCGATCAGCCGCTGCATGGTCAGATCGACCTTGCCGGCGAAGTAGCCCTGAATCGCGCCGAAGAAGATACCCAGCACGCAGCCGACCGCCGTCAGCGCCAGCCCGAACAGTAGCGACACGCGAAAGCCGTACAACAGCCGCGCCAAAATGTCCCGACCACGGTCATCAGTGCCAAGCCAGTTCACGCGGGACGGTGGTGCGGGGTTGGGGCTGGGTGCGAAGTAGTTGAGCGTATTCGGGCCGTACCGATTCGGCGCGAACACCGCCCAGTTGTCACCAGCCGTGATGCGTCGCTGGATGTACGGATCGAGATAATCCGCCGGCGCCGGGAAGTCACCGCCAAAGGTCGTTTCCGCGTAATCCTTGAAGATCGGGAAGTACGTCTGGCCTTGGTAATGCACAATCAGCGGCTTGTCGTTCGATACCAGCTCTGCCGCCAGACTGACCACCAGCAGCACCGCCAGAATCAGCAAGCTGATATAGGCCCGTCGCTGTTGGGTAAAGCGACGCCAGCTGCGTTGCCACGGGCCGGGATGGCGCAAGACGGTCGTTGGCATCGTCATGCCGGCGCTCCTTCAAACCGCAACCTCGGGTCAACCAGCACGTAGCACAGGTCAGAGGCCAGCTTGGTCAGCAGCCCAAGCAGCGAGAACAGGAAGAGTGTGCCGAGCACCACCGGGTAATCGCGGCGGATCACCGACTCATACGACAGCAGCCCGAGGCCATCGAGCGAGAACAGCGTTTCGATGAGCAGCGCACCGGTGAAGAACGCACCGATAAACGCCTCAGGGAAGCCCGTCACGATCGGGATCATCGCGTTGCGGAACACATGCTTCCAGCGGATGCGCGACTCGGCCAAGCCTTTGGCGCGCGCTGTCAGCACGTATTGTTTGTGGATTTCTTCCAGCATGCTGTTCTTGGTCAGCATCGCCACTACGGCAAAACTGCCGACGACCATGGTGGTGATCGGCAACACCAGATGCCACAGGTAATCCATGACCTTACCCGGCAGCGAAAGCTGCGCCCAGTTATCCGACGTCAGCCCCCGCAAGGGGAAGAGCTGCCAGAACGTGCCACCGCCAAACAACACCAGCAACACCACGCCCAGCACGAAGCCGGGAATCGCATAGCCCACCATCAGCGCCAGCGTTGTCGCCGCATCGAAGCGGCTGCCATGCCGTACTGCTTTGGCGATGCCGAGCGGCACGGCGATCAGGTAGGTCAGAAAAAACGTCCACAAACCGAGCGAGATCGAAACCGGCAATTTGGACACCACCAGCGACCACACGCTTTGATGGTGGTAATAGCTCTCGCCCAGATCGAAGGTGGCGTAGCGCTTGAGCAGCGTCCAGAAACGCACCGGCGCGGGCTGATCGAAGCCGTAATAGGCCCTGATCTCCTTGAGCCGCTCCGCATCGAGTCCCTTGTTGCCTTGGTAGAACGCACCGCCGCTCTGCCCCGCCCCACCCGCTTCACCGCCACCACCACGGGCCTTGAGCTGATACACCAGTTGTTCCACCGGCCCGCCGGGCACGAACTGGATCACCACAAAGCTGAGCAGCAAGATACCGAACAGTGTCGGCAACATCAGGGCGAGGCGCTTGAGCAGGTAGCGGGTCATCCAATATGCCCCATCAATCCACGATGAACAGCAACGCGCCGTCCACCGTCGACGAGCGATGCGGCTCGGCGTTATCTGCCACTTGGTAGCTCATGCCCGGCTTGAGCGTAAACACGCGGCCGTCGTCCAGTTCGGTGTGCAGCTCGCCATCCAGGCACAGCAGGATGTGGCCCTTTTTGCACCAATGGTCCGCCAGATAGCCGGCCGAATACTCGACCAGCCGCACGCGAATCTCGCCGAATTGCTGCGTGCGCCACAAGGCGACACCGGTTTCGCCGGGGTGCTCGGTTTGATCGATGCCCGACCAATCGGTGATACCGAAGGGGATGTTCTGCATGTGCATGATTCAAGACTCCTAGGGTTGCCGCCACCACGTCGAAACAATCCAACCGGCTGCCGGGTAGTACTGCGGCAGGGTCGCCGGAAAGCGCAAGGTGTTGCGATAAGCGATGCGATGCGTGCGGCTGTACCAGTGCGGGATCACGTAATAACCATTGCGCAGCACCCGATCGAGCGCCCGCACGGCAGTTACGCGCTCGGCGCGGGTTTCGCTGGCGACAATGGCATCGATCAACCTGTCCACTGCCGGGTCGGCCACGCCAATGACGTTGCTCGATCCTTCAGTCTTGGCCGCCTTGCTGCCAAACAAGTCATACAGCTCGTTGCCCGGCGTTTGCGTATCGCCATAGTGCAAGGTAGTGACATCGAAATCGAAGCCATCCAGCCGCTTTTGGTACAGCGCGAAATCGGCCGTTCGTGGGCGGACGGTAATACCAAGCTTTTGCAGATTGCGTGACCAAGGGGCCAGCACTTTCATCATCGAACCCGAATCATCGAGGTATTCGATGCTGAACGGCTCGCCCTTGGCGTTGCGCAACGCGCCGTCACGGTAAGTCCAGCCTGCTTGCGCCAGCAGATCACGTGCTTGCAACAAGTTGGCGCGTAGCGAGTCGGGCGGCTGGGTGGCGGGCGGCATCGGCACCGGGCCGAACACAGCGGGGTTGAGCTGTTTACGCAATGGCTCCAGCAGCTTCAACTCACCCGGCGTGGGCAGGCCGGTGGCAGCCAGTTCGCTGTTCGAATAGAGGCTGTCCATCCGCACGTACAAGTCATAGAACAGCTGCTTGTTGAGCCAATCGAAATCCAGCGCCAGGCCCAACGCCTTGCGCACGCGCCAATCGGCAAATTGTGGCCGACGGGTATTGAGGATGAAACCCTGAAACCCGGCGGTATTGTGGTGCATGAACTCGTGCTTGATCAGTTCGCCAGAGCGAAACTTGGGGCCGTTGTATTGGCGCATCCATTGGCGGGCGATGGATTCGACATTGAAATCGAATTCGCCCGCCTTGAAAGCTTCCAGCTTGACCACTTCATCCTTGTAGAAGCGCCAGGTCATGCGATCGAAATTGAACATGCCGCGCCGGGTCGGCAAGTCACGCCCCCAGTAATTGGCATTGCGCTTGAAGGTGATGCTGCGGCCAGCATCGAAGTGCTCGATCCGGTACGGGCCGCTGCTGATCGGCGGCGTTAGCCCGAGTTTGTCGAATGGTTTGTTGCCGACCCATTTATCCGAAAACACCGGCAGCGTAGCGACGATCTGCGGCAGCTCCGGGTTCTTGCGCTTGAACGTGAAACGGATCATGAGGCGATCCAGCACCGTTACCGCTTTTACATCCGCGAGCATGGCCGCGTATTGCGGTGCGGCCTGCTTGCTGATGAGCATGTCGAAGCTGTATTTCACGTCCTTGGCGGTTACCGCGTCGCCATTGTTGAAACGTGCCTTCGGATTGATATGGAAGGTGGCGGAAAGCCCATCTGCTGCCACGCTCATGTCATCGGCCAGCAAGCCGTAGACGGTGGCCGGTTCATCCAGGCTACCGGTGGCCAGACTCTCGAACATCAGCTCGCCCACCCCGACCGGTGCCGTGCCCTTGAGGATAAAGGGGTTGAAGGTATCGAAGCTGGTGCGCCGATCCGGATTCGCCATCAGCAGCTCGCCGCCTTTGGGGGCATCCGGGTTCACGTAATCGAAATGGGTGAAGCCGGCCGGATATTTCGGCGTATAGCCGAGCGCAATGGCGTGATCGGCGAGGGCGACGTGGGCGAACGTCATCAACAGGCAGGCGACTAAGATTCGTCTCATGCGCCGATCATAGCCGAGGCCGCCTGAGCGGGCATGTTAGAATCGCGGCCACTGATTTATCTGCGACACCCATGGCTTTTCTCGCCCTCGACACCTCCACCGAACACCTTTCGCTCGCGCTCACCACGCCGACCGGCATCGTTGCGCGCGACTGGCATGTCGGCCAGCGCCACGCCGAACATTCCTTGCCCTATCTGGAAGCGTTACTGATCGAAACCGGCATCGCCCGTGAACAGATCGAAGGCGTTGCCTACGGTATGGGGCCGGGCTCGTTCACCGGCCTGCGCATCGGCTGTGGCATCGCGCAAGGACTGGCGTTTGGCTTGGGCGTGCCGCTGATTGGCATTTGCACGCTGGAAGCGCTGGCGGCACAAGTGGATGGCGACCGCGCCTATGTCTGCCTCGATGCGCGGATGAATCAAGTCTACGTGGCCGCCTATGAACGTGATGGCAGTCGCTGGCATGAAGTCATCCCCCCAACACTGGCCGACCCGGATGCCGTACCGCTGCCGGATACCGACGGCTGGATCGGCCTTGGCAGCGGCTTTGCCGCTTATGGCGATGCGCTCACCGGCCACTTGGGCGCGCATCTCGCGTCCACCCTGCCCGACCGCTTCCCCCGCGCCGTCGAAATCCTCACCCTCGCCCTGCCGCGTTTTGCCGCTGGCGAAGCACTGGCCCCGCACGATGCACCGCTGCTCTACCTGCGCGACAAAGTGGCCCTGAAAACCCACGAGCGGCCGAAGAAGTGACCACGCAGCTGGAACTGCTCACCCCTGCCGATCACGCCACCTTGGTCGCGCTCGATGCCGCCACCAACCCGCACCCGTGGACCGCCAAGCAATGGCAGGACACCTTCAACGTGCAACGCGTATTCGGCCTGCGTGATGGCACCAAGGTCATTGGCGCAGCCGTCGTCAGCCGGGTGCTGGATGAAGCAGAACTGCTGATGATCGCCATCGCGCCGGATCGGCAAGGCAACGGGCTGGGCCGCCATTTGCTCGAAGCGCTGCTCAGCCAACTCGGCCGCGAAGGCGTGCGAGAAATGTTTCTGGAAGTGCGTGCCGGCAATGCCCGAGCGCAAGCGCTGTACCAAGCCGTCGGCGCGAACGAGATCGGCCAGCGGCGCGACTATTACAAAGGCGCAGACGGCGGTCGGGAAGACGCCCATCTCTACGCCTTCTATCTCAGCCACGATGGGGAGCAAGCGCCATGAGCCGCACCGCCCGCGTCCTTGAAGTGCTTGGTCTTGCCCCGCTGTGGGTACGGCGTGAACGGCTGGCGGAACTACAAGCCGCTCAGTTGCAGGCCGAAGCCGCCAACGAACCGGCACAGCCGGAAGCACGCGTTGAACGCGAATCCGCTGCGCCCGTTGCTGATGCACCCGCCCCGGTCGAACGCCCTGCCTCGCAGCGCCCCGCTCCACCGACCGTTGTCGTCCCCTCCCCGGCCAGCCGTGCCGCGCAGGAACCGCAGCAAATCGTGCAGCCAGCCGATGCCCGCAGCGCCCGCATTGCCGGACTCGATTGGGATGCATTGCAAGCCGAAGTCGCCGAGTGCACCGCCTGCAACCTGTGCCATAGCCGGACGCAAACAGTATTCGGCGTCGGCAATCCACAAGCCGAGATTCTGATCGTCGGCGAAGCGCCCGGCGCAGAAGAGGACAAACGCGGCGAGCCCTTTGTCGGTGCGGCTGGCAAGCTGTTGGACAATATGTTGACTGCGATTAGCGAAAAACGCGGCGAGCGCGTCTTCATTGCCAACGTGCTCAAGTGCCGCCCGCCCGGCAACCGCAACCCGACGGTGGAAGAAGTAGCCAAGTGTGCGCCGCTGCTGCAACGTCAGATCGAACTGATCAAACCCAAGGTGATCTTCGCCAGCGGCCGGTTCGCGATCCAGACGCTACTGGAAACCGATGCCCCGGTCGGCGCGCTGCGCGGCAAGGTGCACCAGTACAAGAGCATTCCGGTGGTGGTCAGCTATCACCCGGCCTATCTGCTGCGCAACCTGCCGGACAAGGCCAAGGCGTGGCGGGATTTGCTGTTGTTGAAGGCGACCTTCAAGCAGCAAGGTTGAGCAACCACATCTCCCGGCCACCAACGGTGTCCGGGCTACATGACACAACAATCCCCCCGTAGCCCGGACAGTTTCACCGGCCGGGGCAGCTGCGCTTGAACAGGCATAAACACCCCCGGTCACCCAAGGATGTCCGGTCTACGAAAATCCTGGCTGTTGCGTTTTAGCCATTAAATTTGCTGCGACGCAACATACAACCCCAATCGGCGTTAGGATAGGAGGCGTCTTCCCACAAGGAGTACGCCATGGACGCCGTTACCACCCCCACCGCGTTCCCCCATCCTCCGCTTGATCTCAAGCTGACCGATCACCCGCAACGCCTCGCGCTCAGCAACGAAGCCCACGCCCGCCCCTACGCGCTGATGCTCACGCCCAGCCGTGTCACCCACATCGCCTACCTGCACCGCAACCTGAGTCCGGCTCAAGAGCTATGGCTCTACGGCGAGCTGGCGTTGCGCTTCGGCAAAACACCGCCCAAGACGGGCGATAACCACTACAACGCCGACCTCGGCCCGTGCCGGATCAAATGGGCACGCCACGGCGAGTTTTCTGCGCTCACCGTCATTACGCCGGGGCTCGATGCCCACGCCCCGTTCGCCGAGCCGGCGCTGGCCACGTTGCCGGAAGAGTGGCGGCAACAACTGCCCGGCAATGTACTGATGGCAGCGCATGCGCTGCTGCTACCACAAGTGGAAATGCCGGTCGGCTGGCAAACCATCTCCAGCAAGTATTTCGACGGCAACGACCTGATCGGCGCGGAAATCGGCGAAGGCGCGGGCATGGCCTATACCGACTTCCGCATCCACGAGGACGGCTTCTCGCGCTATGTGATCGCCGACCGCTACATGGGCCGCCGGCAAGGCGGGCGCATGCTGCAACGGCTGTTCGAGATCGATACCTACCGGATGATGGCGTTTCTGGCGCTACCGCTCGCCAAGTCGATCTCGCCCGAGTTGACCGAAGCCGATCGCGAGCTGGCGGAACTCACCAGCGCCATGCAGCAAGCCAAGCAAGCGGACGAACCGATCCTGCTCGACCGGCTCACGCAACTAGCCGGGCGGATCGAGAGCGCGCTGTCTCGCACCGATTACCGTTTCTCCGCCGCGCACGCCTACTACGAAATCGTGAAAAGCCGCATCAGCGAGCTACGCGAAGTGCGTATCCACGGCCTGCAACCGTTCCAACAATTCATGGAGCGGCGGCTCAGCCCGGCGATGGATACCTGTAACGCTGTCGCCCGCCGCCAGCGCGAACTCGCCGCCCGCGTCAGCCGCGCCACCGCCCTGCTGCGCACACGGGTAGACGTCACCCGCGAGCAGCAAAATCAGGAACTACTCACCTCGATGGAGCGCCGCGCCACCTTGCAACTGCGCTTGCAAGAAACGGTGGAAGGCTTATCGATCGCCGCGATCACGTACTACACCATCGGCTTGCTCGGTTATGGCTTCAAGGGGTTGAAAGCGGCCGGGGTCGGGCTGAACGTGGAAGTTGCAACGGCACTTTCCATTCCGGTCGTGGCGGGATTGATCGCGCTAGGATTGCGCCGAATGCGGCAGGCGTTGATGAAGGAGCACGGCTAGCGCGGCGAGAAACCATCGCAGCCCGATGGACAGCCGAACGGGGTATTCGCCTCGTCCCGCCCCTTACTGGCTAAGAGCATGAGTGTGGAATAGCACGACCGCGATCATTCCTCTTGGTGGGCTGATCACATGGGACTCACTGAAAATGAAACACTCCCCAGTAATACCGGGGAGTGTTTCCAACTACCTTGCATTGCGAACAAAGCCCTTAAAACCATGCCAGCGAATATAAGTAGCAACAAATCACGCGGCAAATATACACATCACAAGGGGCAGGGCTTTTTCAGTCGCACTTAATTAAGGTGCAAGAACCTTTGGAATATTTGTCTTGCAGAAGTCGATAACCTCTTGCACCCCAACGACGGCACCAGCGACGAAACCGCTAATTGCACCGACAACGCTACCGACAGGACCGGCAACAACAGCGCCAATCAAGCCAAAGCCCCAACCACCAATTTTCCCACCCAATTTAGTGCCCAAGAAAAGGCCAAAACCATTGCCAGCAATAGCGCCAAGGATCCCGCCAGCTAGAATATCCGAAAGGCGTGTAGCGATCCCGCCGGATACCGATTGAAGTTCAACTTGATTCAATTCACGCATAATTACTATCCAATTCAAAATATAAAAATTGCTAACATCGGAAAATCAAACCGTCCCGACTTCGGTTAATGCCCAAGTGTCAGGCACCAAGGTAAATTCTGCACATCCGTGGAGTTACCGCACGTCTACCGACGGCATTTTCATAAGTTCGATCACGGCATTTCAAGCAAATTTCGCCAGCGACAAAATACGACACTATGTGCAGAAGAATCGACAAGCAGAATCTTGTCTTCCATCCCGATTTTTTACATGGCAACAATATACGTCTGCGCAGCAAACAAATCTCAACATGTGGAAATGAAAATCTGTATTCGTCCACCAAAGCCGCCAATCGAATTCATTGCAGCCTACAAGAAAACAAAATCTTTTAAAAACAAAACAAAACACTTACAAAAACAATGGACACCCATAAAACAAGACTCCCCTACGAAATAATTCGCATGTAATCAGTTTTTTGAACAAAACAAATAAACCAACAAGAAATCAATAAATAACCCCTTAAAATTCATATATAAAATATAAAAACAATGCACAACCAAAGTTGTCGTTTTTCTTTCCACTCCCAGCTGCTTACCAGCTACTCTTTTAGCTAATGACAGCGTGGATTAATTCTTTCTGAATATCGTAGTTTGATATCGAAAAGATTCAGTGCAGTCAGGTCGCTAGCTGCTCGATTTCGATGCCGCCAAGATGCCCCCAAGTTACGACCCAAGACGCCCTGGGTGTCTAAGAGCCTGTTCAAAGTCTTCTTTGGCAACGGAGTTACGTTGCCATTCCCCCCTTTTTATGTCGTGCGAATCTTTGATTCGCTCAGGCATAGGGGCTAGGAGGGATTTCTGCGACATCTCAGCATCTACCGGCGTCGAAATCCCCCTCAATCCCCCTTCAAAAAGGGGGAAGTAAAACCCTGCAGTGCTCAAGTTGACAGTTTGCGAGACTTTGAACAGCCTCCAAGAACACCCGGTCTTGCCGAACACGAGCCTTTCGACCATCGCCACCGCATGGCATGCTCAGGTCATTCAATCCACGTGGAGCGGCACCATGGGCAGTAGCAAAGCAAGCATCCCTCGAATCGTGATCGTTGGCGGCGGCGCAGGCGGGCTGGAGTTGGCGACCAAGCTCGGTCGGCGGCTCGGGGCCAAGAAACGGGCTGAGATTGTTCTGATCGACGCCGCGGCAACGCACATCTGGAAACCGCTGCTGCATGAGGTCGCTACCGGCGCACTCAACACCGGCGAAGACGAAGTGAATTACTTCGGTCATGCCCACCGCAACGGCTATCGCTTTGAGTTCGGCTATATGGATGGGCTGGATCGCGAGCGCAAGGTGGTACGCATTGCCGAGGTACGGGATGACACGGACGAACTGCTCGCCGAACCACGCGAGATCGGCTATGACACGCTGGTGCTAGCGCTTGGTGCAATTGCCAACGATTTCGGCACACCCGGCGCACAAGACCACTGCATGTTCTTGAACACGCCGGAAGACGCCGAAAAACTGCGCAAGAAAATCCTCGCGTTGTCCTTCGCGGTCGGCGCCTCCGGCAATCCGGTCAAAAAGCTCAATATCGGCATCGTCGGTGGCGGGCCGACCGGTGTGGAACTCGCAGCAGAGATCGATCACACCATCCGCGAAATGCATAACTACGGCGCGGGCCTGACGCCGGCCCAGCTGGAAATCACCATCATCGAAGGCGCGGAACGCATTCTCTCCACCGCACCGGAATCGCTCTCCCATTACGCCACCGATGCACTGGCCGAACGCGGCATCCTCGTGGCCTGCAATAGCCGCGTGTCTGAGGTGACCGATGCCGGCTTCGCGCTCGCCAACGGTCGTACCATCGCCTCCGATATCCGCGTCTGGGCTGCTGGTGTGAAAGCCGCCCCGTGGCTGACCACGCTCGGGCTGGCGACCAACCGCTTCAACCAGATCGAAGTGACCACCACCTTGCAAACGCTGACCGACAAACACATCTTCGCGCTCGGCGACTGCGCCAACGCGCCGGATGGTGAAGGCGGCAAGCCCTTGTCCGCCACCGCGCAGGTCGCCCACCAGCAAGCCAGCTGGCTCGCCGACGCGCTCGAAACACTGTTGGCCGGCCGCGAGGTCAAGCCGTTCGTGTTCAAACCGCAGGGCGTCATCGTCTCGATCGGCAAGCACACCGCCGTCGCCAGTCTGGCCTCGGTCGTCGGCCCCAAGCGCGACTATTACGTGGAAGGCCGTGGCGCGAAGCTGATCTATGCGTCGCTCTATCGGCTGCACCAGGCAGCGGTGCATGGCTGGGTGCTGGCTGGCCTGCTGTGGATCGGCGATAAACTGCGGCGTGCGGCGCAACCGGCGTTGAAGTTGCATTAATCGCTTGTTCAGGGCCTTTTAGTTATGCGCCTACGGCACAGATAAAGGCGCGTTACAGCGGGATTCCGTCCCGCGGCCGGGGAAGGGACTTTGTCTAAACGCCTAAGAGCCTGTTCAAAGTCTTTTTTGGCAGCGGTTTACGTTGCCATTCCCCCCTTTTGTGTCGTGCGAATCTTTGATTCGCTCAGGCATAGGGGTTAGCGGGGCTTTCTGCGACATCTCAATATACGACCGGCGTCGAAATCCCCCTCAATCCCCCTTCGAGAAGGGGGAAGTAAAACCCTGAAGCGTTTCAAGCTGACAGTTTGCGAGACTTTGAACAGCCTCTAAGGTCTCGCGACATAGCGCGAAGGGGAGAAAACCGCCAGTGCCACCATCGCGGCAAAAGGAAGCGTCTTTGTAGGGCGCAATCCCCGTGGCGTGCGAATCTTTGATTCGCTCAGCTATGAGGCATTGCGCCGCATCTGCTCCAAGGCCCCCCTCGCAAGCGCCAACACCTCATCAAAAAGAAATCGCGAGCCAGTAATACGCCTCGCGATTTCTTTTGATACAAATAACTATGTCCCGCTGGATGACCCGCCACCTTGCCCTGCACGGCCTGACCGTCCTGATCGCCATCTTCGCGATCGGGCTGTGCCTGCATGCCGCAGCAAGGATCGAACGCACTGCGGATGAAAACCTGCGCGCTCGCGCCAATCAGGACAGCGCGCGCATCGCGCAGAACCTCGTCGATTGGGCGCAGCTGCGCCGTCAGTCCCTACGCGGGCTGGCTGCGTTGTTCGCCAGTGCGGATCGCGTCACCCCGCATGAATTCGCCAAGGCGGTTGCGCTGCTGCGCCTGCAAGGCGATAACAGCACGCTGGAAATCCCCCTCGCCGCCGCCAGAATCTCGCCCGACCATCGCTCGCTCAAGATCGTCTACAGCACCGAAACCTACGGCCTGCTGGCACAAGGCCGCGATCTCTCCGGCAATGTGGAAGCCATGGCCTTGCTCAAAACGGCCTTTCCGGTCGCCAACCATACGGTGCTCAGCCCGGTCTTTCACAACCAGCGCGGCGATCCTTCCGCCTATATGGCGCTGGCCGTGCCCAATACGCCGGATGGCGACCAGCTGATCATCACGCTGGTCAATTTCCGCGACATGTTCGCCGGTGCGGCCTCGCCCGAGCTGGGTATCGTGGCGCGGATGGATGTCCTCCCACCCGATGGCACGCCCATCTTCATTCAGGGCAGCGAAACACAAACGCCGGCCACGCTGTTTACGCTGGTTAACTACGGCGAGTTTTACGGCAACCGCTACCGGCAAATGTGGGACATCCTGCCCAATTACATCGGCAATCAGACTGGCGCGCAGGAGCTTGCCATCACGCTGCGCTATGGCGGCAGCCTGCTGATCCTCGCCGCCACGCTCTTCACCTGGCTGATGCTCAACCTGTATCAGCGCAGTTGCTCCCGCGAGCTGGCACTGGAAGAAGCCCGTGACCGGCTGGCGGAAAACGAGCATCACTACCGCACGCTGATCGACCAAGTGCCGGGTGTCGTCTTCCGTTGCTCGGCAGATATCAAACGCGAGATGGTCTACCTGAGCCCGGCCGTCGAAGCGCTCACCGGCTATGCGGCCGCCGAACTATTGGGCGAGCGCAGCCTGATGAGCCTGGTTCATCAAGACGACCTGCTGGTCGTGCGCCAGAAAATCCACGAAGCCCTCACCGGCGAGACGCATTTCGAACTGGAATACCGGCTGATCGATCGCCACGGTGAAGAACACTGGGTGTACGAGCACAGCCAGGTGTCGGGGATTCGCGCCAGCCAGCTGATGATCGATGGCGTACTGATCGATATCTCCGCCCGCAAGCTCGCGGAAGCCGCGCAAAAACAAACGGCCGAGCTGCTGCGCGGCATCATCGACAACGCGCCGGACGTGGTCATTCTCGGTCTCGATCTCGATGGCTGCTTCCTGCTCTGGAACCGCGCCGGCGAGCGCATGCTGGGCTGGCGCGAAGACGAACTCCTGGGCAAATCCTTCAAGGAGTTTGATTTCGTGAGCGAGCGGGCGGCGGATCAAGCGTTGTCCGATTACCAGCGGATCGCCGAAACCGGGGAACTGCTGCCACCGCGTGAGTGGATGATCCGACGCCGCAACGGCGACATTGCCTGCCTGCTCTGCACCCTGTTCCCCGCGCCGTGGCAAGACCAGACCGCAGTCGTCTGCATCGGCATCGACATCACCGAGCGCAAGCAGATGGAAGATGCGCTGGTCGCCACCCGCAATCATCTGGAAGAACTGGTCACCGCCCGTACCGATGACTTGCACCAGCGCAACGAAGAGTTGAAACAGGCGATGGGGCAGCTGGTGCAATCCGAAAAACTGGCCTCGCTGGGCAACCTCGTCGCCGGCATCGCGCATGAGTTGAATACGCCGCTGGGCAACAGCGTGACCGTCGCCAGCACGCTGCGGCAGAAAGTGCATGAATTCCAGCGCTTGCTGGAGGAAAAACAGCTGCGCAAATCCGAGCTGGAACGCTTCACCCATGCCTGCGACGAAGCCGCGCACCTGATGGAAAAGAGCAGTCAGCGTGCCAGTGAGCTGATCCACAACTTCAAGCAAGTCGCCGTCGATACCGCCAGTACGCGACGGCGTTCGTTCGATCTGCGCCAGACGGTCGATGAAGTGATTTCCACCCTGCGGCCGGCATTCAAGCACACGCCGCATTCGGTCGACATCGACATCCCGATCGGACTGGTACTGGAAAGCTACCCCGGCCCACTAGAGCAAATCCTCACCAACCTCGTCACCAACTCACTCGCCCACGCCTTCGATGGCATCGCCCACGGCAGCATCTCGATCAGTGCCAGAGCGGAAGAACACGATCGAATCTGCCTCGTCTTCAAGGACAACGGCCGCGGCATTCCCGATGAACTCAAGCGCCGCGTGTTCGATCCCTTCTTCACCACGCGACTTGGCCAAGGCGGAAGCGGATTAGGGCTCTATATTGTCTTTAACCTGGTGCACGGCGTGCTCGGCGGACAGCTGACACTCGACGATGCACCAGGCGGCGGCGCGCACTTTACCTTCAGCCTGCCCCGCATTGCGCCACACCCGAAGGAAGCCACTCTGCATGACCAGACGGAAACCGAAACCGGATGACCTGATCACTGTCCTCGACGACACAGCGCCGCCGACCACCGTCGCTGCGGACGAACGTCGCTGGCCGGTGCTGGTGGTGGACGATGATGATGAAGTCCACGCCGTCACCCGTTTTACCCTCTCCGACCAGCTCATCCTCGGCCGGCCGCTGGCCATGTGGCACGCCATGTCTGCCGCCGCTGCCCGCAAGATCCTGGCGCAGCAAAAGGAATTCGCCGTCATCCTGCTCGACGTGGTGATGGAAACCGACGACGCCGGGTTGGTGCTGGTCGACTACATCCGCAATACGCTCGGCATGAAGGAAACCCGCATCATCCTGCGCACCGGCCAGCCGGGTTATGCGCCCGAGCTGACCGTCTTCGACCAATACGACATCAACGACTACCGCACCAAGAACGAACTCACCCGCACCCGGCTCGTCACCGCGATGACCGCGGCGGTGCGCTCGTACGAACAACTGCGCACCATCGCAGAAAACCGCCGCGGGCTGGAACTGATCGTCCACGCCGTCTCTGCCCTGCTGGAAACCCGCGCCATCAGCCAGTTCGCCGAAGGCGTGCTCACGCAGATGACCTCGCTGCTCAAACTGCCGCTCGATGGCATCGTCTGCGCCCAGCGCGGCTCGCCGGTCGGCAACGATCATGATCGACTTTATGTCGTCGGTGCAGCAGGCCGGCTCGCACAATACATCGCCGAGCCGCTCGACCGGCTGGACAACGAGGAAATCCGCAACGCGATCCAGTTCGCAACAACCAATCACCATCACGTATTTGGCGAAAAGAACACCACGCTCTACCTTGCTGGCGCAGGCCAGGAAGCCGCCATCTTCATCGAAACCGGCCACGTGCTGGCGGATAACGACCGCCAGCTGCTCGAAGTCTTCGCCGCCAATATCGCCGCCTGCTTCAGCAATGTGCGGCATGTGGAACAACTGAACTTCGCCGCTTACCACGACACACTGACGCACCTTGCCAATCGCAGCCACTTCATCCTGATGCTCGATGTCGCAATCCGCGACAAACGCACCGACCACGCCGTCATGCTGATCGATCTGGATCACTTCGCCGATATCAACGACGCCTTGGGCCACGATGTCGGCAACGCGTTGCTGGTCGCCGTCGCCACCCGGCTGGAAGAAAGCTGCGGCAAAGACTGCCAACTGGCACGGGTCGGCGCCGACATCTTTGGCGTGCTTGGCCCAGCCGGGCAACTGGCTGCCACCGACCTTTTCAACCTGATGGCACAACCGTTCGAAGTCGGCGAGCACCTGCTGCCCCTGACCGTCACCCTGGGCGATTGCCCGGTATCCGACGACGACAGCGGCTTTGGCCTGCTCAAACGCGCCAACATCGCGCTCAACCTCGCCAAGCGCAACCGCATGACCAAGTACACGCGCTTCTCCGGCGAGATGGAGGCCGACACCCGCTGGCGGCAAGATGTGATCCGCCACCTGCGAGATGACTTCCATGCCGGCAAGCTCGTTGTCTGGTATCAACCGCAGATTGCGCTATCCAGCGGCCGCATGATCGGCATCGAAGCGCTGCTGCGTTGGCCTGACGAAGACGGCTTCGTGCAACCGCCCTCCGTCTTCATCCCGCTGGCTGAATATTCCGGCCTGATCGTTGAAATCGGCGACTGGGTGCTGCAAGAGGCTTGCCAGGCCTACCACCGGCTGGCCGCAATCGGGCAAGACACCACCCCGAAACGCATCGCCGTGAATGTGAGCATGCCGCAATTCCGCGCCGGTAAACTCACCGAACGCATCGCCGCCCTGCTCGGCAGCCAGCGCGTACCCGCCAACGCACTGGAACTGGAAATCACCGAAAGCATCGCCATGGACGAACCCAAGGTGGTGATCTCCAGCCTCTCTGATTTGCGCTCGCTCGGTGTACGCATCGCCATCGACGACTTCGGCACCGGCTATTCATCGCTCAGCCAACTCAAGGCCCTACCCATCGACTGCCTGAAAATCGACCGCGCCTTCATCAGCGAAATCGCCAACGGCCAAGGCGGCATGTTCGCCGAAACCATCGTCGCCCTCGGCCGCCGCCTGGGATTGGACACCATTGCCGAAGGCGTCGAAACCGCCGAACAAGCCGGCTTCCTGCGTGCCCTGGGCTGCACCGAAGCGCAAGGCTTCCACTACGCCAAGCCCATGCCGCTGGATAAGCTGATTGCGTGGATTCAGGATGGCGCGGTGACGCCGGCTTATTCGGCTACGCGGTAATGCTCGATCTGTATATTCCAACCCTTAATGAACAAAAACGCGGCCCGAAGGCCGCGTTTTTGTTACAACACAACTTGCAATCAGCCAGTCGGATTTACCACCCCACATTCACCACCAGCGCCTTCGGATTGCCGTTCTCCAGCAGGCTGCTGTGGTTGCGCACGTCGTCATAGCAGAAGCCATACGCCAAGCCATCGATGCTGTGGTCGTGCCAGAACTTGGCGTAGTAATTGGCCGGTGCGGCGAGGTAGTAGTAGCTCGCGTTGCTCCAGTTGGCTTGGTCCACGGTCTGGATCAGGTGGCGGTTGAAGGCGGCGGTGATTTGCGCCTGCATCACCAACTCGTCCGAGCTGCCGGAGGCGAGGTTGCCAGAGCCTTCCAGAATGCCCTGGGTGGTCGGTTTGCCGTGGATATAGAGGTTGTAGGCACCGCCGTTCTTGCTGAACACGAAGTCGTTGCCGACCACATGACCGCTGAACGTACCCGCTTCGGCGGTGAACGTGAGTTCATGCGTGGCGTAGTAGCTCCACACCTGATTCACGTAGTTGTCGAAGTAATTGGCATACGTGCCGCTGGCACCGAGTGCGCCCTTGGCCGGGGCGACGATGCGGTATGGCGTGCGCACCAGCGATTTGAATTCGGTCGGCACGTTGTTCTGGAAAGCGGTGAACAAGGCGGCGCGGATTTCGGTTTCGCCCACGGTCTTGTCGAAACCATCGTTGCCGATCAGGCGTGTGGTGATCGGGAAGCCGAATTGATCCACGCGGGTGGAGTTGCCGTGATAGCCGTAGTTATCAACGGTGAACTCGATCCACTCAAAGTAGACGTTCTGGTTCGGGTCCGTGGCGTTGCCCAGATCCGGCCCGGCAAAACCGAGCGAGCCATCACCTGCCACGTTGATCTTGATGTACATCGGCGAGCCCAGGCTGATGAACATCCGGCCGGAGGTGACCTTCGGCAACGACACCCAATTGGTTTTGCTCATCGGGAAGAAGTAGTTGCTGTAGTTCTGGCCGTTCTTGGTCAGGTGGTTGGCCCCATCGTTGTCTGCCACGGCGGCGGCGACCAGATTGCCGTTGGCATCGACGTAGGAGAGTTTGCCGGTAGCCGGGTTGTAGCCAATGATCGACCAATAGACTTGGCTATCGGCATAGGTGCCGTTGGTGCCATTCAGCAGCTTGATGGTCATCACGCCATTGCCGGTCGGGATGTCGACGCTGGAACCGGCAGTAAAGCTAAGCCAGTTCACATTGAAACCACCGCCGCTGGCGTAAAGGCGCAGCGTTTGCGGGCCGGCACTCAACGTTACCGTGGCTTGAATCGTGGTCCAGTTCTGCCAACCACCGGTGTTGGGTACCGCCGTGGTCGCCAATACCGCACCCGCTGCCGTGCGCAGCTGGATCACTCCGCTGGCACTGGGGCTCGCAACACGGTACTGCACGGTATAGCTGCCAGCGGTTTGCACGTTGACGGCGTAATCCATCCAGTCGCCGGTATCAATCCAGCCCACATCCAGGCCGCCGCCGGTATCGGTGGTGGCTTCCGTTTGTACACCGAACATGGCGGTCCAGTTTTCTGCCTGGATCACGCCGGGAATCGCCGCAGCGTTGGGAACAGGCGTGGGTGTCGGGGTCGGAGCGGGCGTTGGCACCGGCGTCGGAGCAGGTGTCGGGACCGGTGTTGCGGCACCGATCGTCTGGGTGAACGTCGGCGTGTCATAGGCCGGCGAGCCGTTGTTGTAGGTGAATGAATACGCGATCACGTTGCCGGTCGAAACGCCGACTTGTTGCTCGTAGCGCGTTGTCGTGGCGTTATAGGTCGTGCGCAAATTCTGCTGCGCGCCACCGTTGACGGTGTAATGCACGTCCACCCATGACGTGTTGACGTTCGATTTGAACCAGATCGTCGCGATATTGCCGCTGACGCTGATGCCATTCGTGTAGTCCGCTGCAACCGCGCGTGCGGCCAGCAACGGTAGACAGACTGCAAGCAGCCCGATCAGGAACCGTATCCATCGCTTCATTTGTCTTTCTCCAGTCCATAGGTGGTGTGATCAACCGCTCTGATGGCAGCCGGCAAATTGAAAGCGCTTTCAAATAGACTGTCAAGCAAAATTGGCGGGGCAGCGGGAATCAGTGTGGAGCGTGACTCGCCATCACCCCGCGCCAGTGGCGGGCAGCCAGCAGCAGGGCGATCAAGGTCGGGACGATGGCAACGAGTGCCCCTGCCATGACCGCGCCCCAATCCGCCCCGGCCGGGCCTTGCAGCGCCCGCAGTGCCAATGGCGCGGTGTAGTGCTCCGGCGAGGGCAGGATCACCAAGGGAATCAGGAAGTTGTTCCATGCGCCGATGAAGCTGATCACCGCCAGTGTCGCCAGCGCCGGTCGGCACAGCGGCAGCACGATGCGCCAATAGAGCTGGAATTCGTTGCAGCCATCCAGCCGCGCCGCTTCGAGCAACGCGGCGGGTATGGCACTGGCGATGTACTGCCGCATCAGCAGCACGCCCAAGCCGTTGACTGCCGCCGGTAGGTAAAGCGCGCGAAACTGGTCGAGCCAGCCCAGCCAACTGATCCAGAAGAAATACGGCACCACGGTCAGGAAGGGCGGTAACAGCATGCTCAGCACTGCCAAGCCCAGCAGCACACGCCGGCCGCGAAACTCGTACAAGGCCAGTGCAAACCCGGCCAGCGACGAGACCAGCAAGCTCAGCACCGTGGCACAGACGGCGACGTAAATACTGTTGCCCATCGCTTGCCAGAACGGCGTGAGCGAAAGCGCGGCGAGGTTGGCGCCGAAGTGCTGGCCAAAACTCGCTGGCGGGGGCATCGCGAAGATATCCGCGCCGTCATGGCTGGCAAAGACGAGCAAGCTCCAGAACGGCAGCAGCAGTAAAGCGGCCGCTACGGCGAGCAATAGCGAAACCGCGAATTTGCCGCTTGCGCGCCGCGCCGCACCTCTGGCCTGCAGGCCGCTTGCGGGCACAGCAATGCCGAGGAACGCTGCCGCGTTGCGTATCACGCTTATTCCACCCGCCGCCATGCGCCCCTCCCCCACAGCAGGTTGAAGGCCAGCACCAGCGTCACGGTCGAGACCAGCAGCAGCCAGCCCATCGCCGCCGCGCCACCAAGATCGCCGGCATCGAACGCCAGCCGGTATAGATACAGCGTGGTGGTCAGCCCGGCCCGCTCGGTGCCGCCATCAGGCGCGACGATGAAGGGCTCGTCGAACAGCTGGCAGCCACCGATCAGCGTCAGCGTCAGCGCCAGAATGATCATCGGGCGCAATTGTGGCAGCACCACATGCCGGAATCGCTGCCAGCCCCCTGCGCCATCGATTGCGGCGGCATCAAGCAGGGCCACCGGCAATGCCTGCAAGGCAGTCAGATAGAGCACGGTATTCCAGCCGACATAGCGCCAACACACCAGCGCAGCGATGGATAGCTTGAGCAGCAGCGGGTCATGCAGCCAGTCGAATGGCCCTAGTCCGATCCGCGCCAGCCATTGGTTGACCAGACCGTATTCGGAGGAAAGCAGCGTGGTGAACACCAAGGCGATGGCGATGGCGGATGTCACATACGGCACCATGCCGACGATGCCGGCCAGGCCCGTCAAGCGCCCAAGGTAGCGATAGATCATCCACGCAAGCGCCAAGGCCAGCAGGTGTTGCGGCACGCCGGCCAGCAAGGTTAGCACCAGCGTATTGCCAAGCGACTGCCAGAACAGCGGGTCTGCCAGCGCGAAACGGAAATTGCCAAGGCCAACGAACTGCAGGCCAGCTGCGCCCGTCGCCGCATCGCCATGACGAAACGCCAACCACAGCGCCCCCCCGAACGGCACGGCAACGAACAGCAGAAACAGCAGCAGAAATGGCGCGAGAAACAACCACGGCGCTGCGCCATGTCGGCGTCGTGGCAGCGTCATCGCTGAGTACGCAACTCGATCTGGGCCCGTGCCTTGGCCAAGGCGGCACGGATATCCTTCCCGCCGACCAGCACCGAATCGAGCGCGGCATCGACCAGATCGACGGCGACCGGATCATTGCGATCCAGATGCGTGGCCGGTGTGGCTTGTGCGGCGTGGCGCCACACCTGTAGCGCGGTCTGGCCGCCGAAGAATGACATCGGGCTGTCGAAGATGGGGTCTTGCTGGGCATCGTTCAGTGCCGGGAAGGCTTGCAAGGCAGGCGCGCGCAAGGCGTTGAGCTGGTTGTTGCGATCTGTCAGCAGCTGGATAAGCTCCCATGCCAGCGCTTTGTGCCCGGCCTGCTTCGGTATCGCATAAAACGAACCGCCCCATGCGGCGTTGCCGCGGACTGGCAAATCGGTGACGCGCCAGTGGCCGGCCGTGGACGGCGCGATCCAGCTGGCCAACGGCCCGGCAAACCAGGAACCCGATGGCACGATGGCGATCTTGCCGTTACGCAGCATCGCCGCCCATTCGTTGGTCCATGTGTTGATGCGGGCGTCGATACCGGCTTTTCGGGCCGCACGGGCCAGCTCGAACGCTTGTACGAAACGATCCGACTCCACCAGCGACTTGCCGTTCTGGTCGAAGTAGAGCCCCTCGCCTTCCTTCAAGGTGGCGTGCAGATAAAGCTCTTTCAGTTCGCGGGGATTGGCCACCAGATACGCACCGGTTTTGGCCTTGAGTTTGCGACCGGCAGCCAGCAGGCCAGCCCATGAATCGGTCAGCCCGCTTTCCTGAATACCGCAGCGGTCGAACAGATCCTTGCGATAAAACAGCGTGCCGGGGCCGATGTCGGCCGGTAGCGCGAGGATGCGGCCATCCGCCTCAGTCGTTTGCGCAAAGGCGTAGTGCACGAAGCGGGGCTGCAATTGGCCGGCCAGATAGGGGGACGCGGCCAGGTTTTCCAGTACGCCAGCCGCCTTGAAACGACCCAGATAGCTGGTTTCGATGCCAACCACATCAGGCACATTGGCCGTACCGGCCAATTGCGTGGCCAGCCGGTTGTGATGATCGGCATAGCCCAGCACCATCAGCCGGATCGGTACATCCGGGTGGCGCTGGTTCCAGGCCGGCAGCACGAGCCGCACGGCTTCATCCAGTTTGGGAAAAACAGCAACGGTAAGCGTCTCCGCACCCAAAGCGGAAGACGCCAGAAACACCGCCACAGCGGCGTGCAGGCAACGCAACATGCAAGTACTCCCGGGCGACCTGTATCGGCCACCTCTCC
Organism: Andreprevotia chitinilytica DSM 18519; assembly: GCF_000711875.1. GTDB lineage: Bacteria > Pseudomonadota > Gammaproteobacteria > Burkholderiales > Chitinibacteraceae > Andreprevotia > Andreprevotia chitinilytica. The sequence continues at coordinate 245,624 of NZ_JONM01000001.1, read as the reverse complement.
ACCCTTTCGTGTCCCTCATACCCGATTCCGGGCGAGGACATTCTTTATGTCGGGCGCATATCTCAGCGCCCTTGGGCAGAACATACCGTGTCAGTTTTGCGCCGCAAAGCACCCGCCCCAAGAAAAGGGCCCGACTCCCTAGCGCAGCCGACGAGTGGAATCGCGCACGATCAGTTCCAGCCCGAATTCCGGCGGTTCCGGCACTTGCCCACCCAGCATGTTCACCAGTGTTGCAGCCGCCGCAACACCGATCTCAAACGTCGGCTGTCGCACCGTGGTCAGCGGCGGCGTGGTGTAGATCGAATTCTGCAAATCATCGAAGCCGACCAGCGAAATATCTTCCGGCACGCGAATGCCGTGCTGGTACAACGCCAACCGCGCGCCATAGGCCATCTGGTCGTTGGCCGCGAAAATCGCCGTGAACGGCACCCGATCCGCCAGCAACTGGTTGACCGCGATCACACCACTGCCTTCGCTGTAATCGCCGCGGGCAACCAGTCGCTCATCCAGTTCAATCCCGGTGAAGGACAGCGCTTCGCGATAACCCGCCAGCCGGGCATGGGAATCCGGGTGGTGCTGCGCCCCGGCGATATGCGCAATCTGCCGATGCCCCAAACCGATCAGATGTTCGGTAGCGTGCCGGGCTGCAGCGCGGTCGTTCAACCAGAAGCTCTTGATGTTCGGTGCATTGAGCTGGCGGCCGGTCACGACGATGGGCAAGCGTCTGGCCTGCTCGATCAATGCGCCATCCGTCACGCTGCCGGTGAGAATGATCAGGCCATCCACCTGCCGGCTCGCCAACAGCGCAATCCGGTGCGCTTCTTCGTTCGCATCCCAATGGCCGTTGGCGAAAATCGGCGTATAGCCGGTATCGGACAAGCCGTTTTCAATCCCTTCCAGACATTCGCCGTAAAACGGACTGGCGATGTTCTGCGTGAGCACGCCGATGGTCATCGAGCGGCCACTGGCCAATGCTTGCGCAGCTTTGTTGGGTTGGTAATTCAGTTTGGAAATGGCGCGTTCTACCGCTTCTCGCTTGGCGTCCTTCACGCCAGCCGTACCGTTGAGGATGCGGGATACAGTGCTCGGCGAAACGCCGGCCTCACGCGCCACCTGTTCGAGGGTGGTCGATTTATCGTTCATAACTCTTCTCGTGATTTTCTTATCATGAAAGCGTTGTCATTGAAAAAACGCTTTGTTATTCTGCGTTCACAGTTTGGTAACTGCTTATTTGTGCTGATTATTTTAACATGATGTTCTGATATTTCATCCCCCTGGATCGGCTACTTCCAAGGGAAGAATCAAAAAATACTGAAAGCGCTACCATACAATAAACCAAAGCCAGCGAGCACCCGACGCCAGATCGGTAAAACAAGAACGTCAACACACGTTCGGGATGATGGAGACGAAACATGAATGCGGCAATCATCTGCTGCGGCGTACGGCTGCATGTTGGGCTCAGGCAACAGATTGCGCGCCCGATCAGCCGGCTGATCACAGACCTGCGCCCTGCTTCAGCCCTCTGCAGCACCTTACCCGGCTCCACCTCGCTTGAAACACCGTGCCCCCGCCTTTTGGACGCACGGCATTTGTATTTGTAGCCCCCAATTTCGACCCGTCGACAAGGCCTACTTCCAGCCGGCGAATCGGAACATGCAGTAACAGAAGCGAAACCAATCGCCACCAAATCTAAAACAGGATGGAGCAATAAAAATGAATCGAATCAATGCGCTGTTTATCGCCGCCTGCGGCATCAGCCTCACCGCTGCGGCTTACGCCGCCAGCTATCCGGCCTGGCAGCCGGATACCACCTATACCGCCGGCACCATCGTTTCCTACAACGGCCACGACTACAAAGCGCTAGTGACCCAGACCGACTATAGCGGCACCGGCTGGAACCCGACCGTTGGCAGTTTGTGGCAAGACCTCGGCGCGGATAGCGGCACGCCAAGCCCGTCGCCAACGCCTGCGCCGACACCTACCCCTACGGCAGCCCCCACACCCGCCCCAACACCGCAACCGACCGCCACGCCAGCGCCCACCCCGGCCCCCACCGCCACCCCGATACCGGGCTCCGGCTGCTCTGCCGCCTGGAATGCCAGTACCGCCTATAACAAAGGCGATCAGGTGAGCTACAACGGCGTGAACTACAGCGCCAACTGGTGGACTCAGGGCAACAACCCGTCGACCAGTTCCGGCCCGACCGGCAGCGGCCAGCCGTGGACCGTAGTCAATAACTGCAGCGGCGGCAGCACCCCGGCCCCCACGCCAACGCCAGCCCCGACGCCCAAGCCGACGGCAACGCCGACACCCGCTCCGACCCCGACACCAACCCCTGCGCCAACACCCACACCAGTCCCCGGCTGGAAGCTGGTGTGGAGCGACGAATTCACCAACAGCAGCATCGATACGTCGAAGTGGCAGTTCGAGGTCAATGGCAAGGGCGGCGGCAACAACGAGCTGGAGTACTACACCGACCGGCCGCAAAACGCCTATATCGACAACGGCCATCTGGTGATCAAGGCACTGCAGGAGCAATACACCGGCCCGGATGGCACACGCAGCTATACCTCCGCCCGCATCCACACCAAGGCCGCATGGACCTACGGCCGCATGGAAGCCAGCATCAAGCTGCCGTATGGCCAAGGCCTGTGGCCGGCGTTCTGGATGATGCCGCAGTCGGATATCTACGGCGGTTGGGCTGCCAGCGGCGAGATCGACATCCTGGAGGCGATCAACACCAAGGGTGCCGGCGGCAACACCATCTACGGCTCGATCCACTACGGCGCAGCGTGGCCGAACAACCAACACACCACCGTGGCCTATACCCCGGCCAGCAGCATTGCCGACAACTACCACCTGTACGCGGTGGAATGGGAGAACGGCCAGATTCGCTGGTACGTGGATAACGTGTTGTATTCGACGCAAACACAATGGTCGACCACCGGTGGCGCCTACCCCGCCCCGTTCAACCAGCCGTTCTACATCATCCTGAATGTCGCCGTCGGCGGCAGCTGGCCGGGCAACCCGGACGGCAGCTCCAGCTTCCCGCAGGAGATGGATGTGGAGTATGTGCGGGTGTATCAGAAGTAAGCGCTTGAGGCTGCTTTAACGAGCGTCACTGCAGTGCTTGAAGCCCTCTTCTTTGGAAGGGGGCTTTTTCATTGCACCTGTACCTTCCTCCTCGCCGCAGCCACTCCTGACTTTCTGTATTGCATAACAAGGCGTGTCACGAATTGCCACAATGACCTGCACATTTGTTGCGCACACCTTGCTTGTTGATTCAGAATTCCCCGCTCCCATCCCGGCGCAGACCAATCTTGCAGCCCTTCGGCCAAGGAAGAAAAACACCATGCCCTTTCAGCATCGCGGCATTGCCCATGTCACCCTGATTTTTGCCATGTCATTGCTCATGAATTGCACTTGGGCTGCGTGGGAACGCCAAACACCAGCCGATGCGGGCATCGATGCCGCACAATTGGCGGCACTGGATAAGGAAATTGCCGGCGGTCAATTCCCGGTCGATGCCTTGCTCATCGCCCGCAATGGCAAACTGGTCACCGAAAAATATCTCAACGGTACGGCCGCCAATCAGCGGCTGCCGATTTATTCCTGCACCAAGAGCATTACTGGCGCATTGGTTGGCATCGCCATCGCCGACCACAAGATTTCCGGCACCGATGCAACGCTCGGTTCACTCTTGCCCAATTTGAAATTGCCTGCGGACAAAAGCGCCATCAAGCTGGAAAACCTGTTGAGCCTGACCGCCGGCTTCAAATGGGCACTCGGGTCTGACGATCGCGACATGTATCAGCAGCAGGATTGGCTTAACTACGTAGTGAACAAGCCACTGGTCACCGAGCCGGGAACACGCTTTGTCTACAACAGCGGCGTCTCACACTTGTTGGCAGCAGTGGTGCAGCAAGCGAGTAAGCAAGACTTGCTCACCTACGCGAACACCAAATTGTTCGGGCCACTGGGTATCAGCGATGTCAATTGGAGCTCCGACCCGAAAGGTATTCGCGCAGGCGGCTTTGGTCTGGAGTTGCGGCTGCCGGATTTGCTCAAGATCGGCCAGCTCTATCTGGATCAAGGGCGCTGGCAAGACAAGCAATTGATTCCGGAATCCTGGGTTGCCACTAGCACAACCAAGCATATCTATAGCGACCATGACGATATGAACTATGGCTACCAGTGGTATATCGACCCGAAAGGCCGCTATTTCGCTGCTTTCGGCCTCGGCTCAGAAGGCCACCGCATGCTCGCGGTTGTGCCAGACAAAAAGCTGGTCGTCCTGCTGCTTGGGCATTTCTCAGGCCCGAGCCAAGCTCGCGATATTCTGGAAGATTATTTGATTCCCGCTGCGCAATAAGCGCAGTTTCTTTCATCCACGATTGACCACCCCAAACACACTGGTCATTCCCCCAACACAAAACTTCATGCTCAAAAAATCCGCACTTCTGATCTTGTCCCTGCTCTATGTAACGCCCTGTTTAGCTGCTGACCACGAAAGTGTTGATGGCTGGCTACAGGTTACCAGTAGCGAAATCGGCTTGTTTTACAATCAATGCGGCGTGCCAGATCGGAAAATTTATGGCGCAGACAAACTGACTTGTTTGCAATCGAAGTTCGGTCAAAAAATGACAGAGCTGAATCTTGGTAAATTCAATTACCAGATCACGATGCTAAAAAATGGCGATGCCGAATATGAAGCCAAAACGCTCCAAGATTGGACAAAGGAATGTTACCGCTACAGGGCAAAGAATAACGCCGACGGGGGCTTAGCCATTGAAACCGGCTGCCAGGCTTTTATGGAGGCCAGAATGACAGTTTTGAAAACACAGGCTCAAGCTCAAGTAAAAGCAGATGCAGAGGCTGAAGCCAAACTGGCAGTAGCCGCAGACTCAACGCAATAACTATCGCGTAATCACCACGATGACCTAATCAAACAAAAACGCGGCGATAAGCCGCGTTTTTGTTTCCAAGTCATTCCTCAATCCCGCAATGCCTCCGCAATCAACCAATTCCTGAACGCCGCAAACCCGGCCTTTTCCAGCGAATCCGGCGGGAAGATCAGGTAGTAAGACAAACGCAACGACACCTCGACCGGCAGCGGCTTCACCAGCCGGCCAGCTGCGATGTCGTACTCGACCAGGATGCGCTGCCCCAGCGCCACGCCCTGCCCGTCGATGGCGGCTTGCAGCGTCATCATCGCGTCGGAAAACCCCGTCCCGTGGGAGGCATCAACGCCACGCGCGCCCACCTCATCCAGCCATTGCTGCCACGTCGCATGGTGAGATAAACGCTGCGCGCCACGCTCGTGCAATAGCGTCTGCCCGGCCAAGTCCTGCGGGGTTTTTAACGTAGTCTGCAACACCGGGCTACACACCGGAAAGAAGCTGGTGCTGGCGAAACGCTCCACCACCAGATCGCGCGCATCGACTTGCCGATCGTCGATCACGACGTCGTAACTGTGGTAGTCGCGCACCGGTTCAGTCGAGACTTCCACGCGGATATCCGGGTGCTGGTTGAAGAAGCGATACAGCCTTGGCACCAGCCATTTCGCCCCGAAAGTGGGCGGCACCGCCACGCGCAACAGCACGGTCTTGTCGTCCAGAAGCAAGTCTGTGGCTTGTTGCAGTGCACGAAAAGCATCCCGCACACGCGGTAGATAGTTCTCGCCGGCGCTGGTCAGCAGCAGCTGATTATTGCGCCGCTCGAACAGTTTCAGACCGAGGAATTCCTCCAGCTGCTTGATCTGGTGGCTGACCGCGGCATTGGTCACGCAGAGTTCGTTGGCTGCCTTGGTAAAGCTCAAGTTGCGGGCAGCAACCTCAAAAACGCGCAAGCCATTAAGTGGGGGTAAACGTCTAGCCATGATTAGTCATTAAGTTTTTCTTAATGAAGCAGCAAATATTTGTAGTTTGCCACATTTGGCTACCGATTCAACAATGGTGCACATCAACCCGACGACGCACCAAAATGATCATCCTCACCATCGATACCGGTACGACCAACACCCGCGTCACCCTCTGGCGTGATGGCGTGGCGCAGCATCAAGCAGCTCGCCAAGTGGGTGTGCGCGATACGGCCATCACCGGCAACGTGGTCACATTGCAAGCGGGTGTGCGGGCCACCATCGACGCCGCGCTGGAACGAGCGCACATCAGCATCGAAGCCGTCGATCTGGTGCTGGCCTCCGGGATGATCACCTCCAACGTCGGCCTGTACGAGATTCCGCATCTGATCGCCCCGGCCGGCAAGAAAGAACTCGCCGCCGGCATGCAGCAAGCGCTGATCCCCGAGGTGTGCAGCAAGCCGATCTGGTTCGTGCCGGGCGTGCGCAATCGTGTGGACAACATCGGCCTGCACAACTGCGAAGCGATGGACATGATGCGCGGCGAAGAAGTGGAGACGATGGCGCTGGTCGAGCGGCTCGGCATCAACGAGCCGACGGTGGTGATCCTGCCCGGCTCGCACTCCAAGTTCGTGCATCTGGATGGCCAGCAGAAAATCATCGGCTGCGTGACCACGCTGGCGGGCGAACTGCTGCATGTGATCACCCACAACACCATCCTCGCCGGCTCGCTCGATAGCGATTTCGCCAGCGAGATCGACGAAGAAATGCTGCTGGCCGGCGCACGTTCCGCCAGCCAGATCGGCCTCGGTCGCGCCTGCTTCACCGTGCGCACGCTCGGCCAGTTCACCATTTACGACCGCAATGCGCGGGCCAACTTCCTCCTGGGCGCTGTGCTCGGTGCGGACCTCTTGACGCTGAAAAACTCCAGCGCCATCCGCATGAGCCCCGGCACTCAGTTCATCGTCACCGGCAAGCCGATCCTGCGCGAAGCGCTCGGGCTGCTGGTTCAAGGTGACGACTTTTTCTCCGGCAAGGTCACGATCACCCACAACGACGAGCAAGCCGACATGGCCGGCTTTGGCTCAATCGCCGTAGCGCGGGAACGGGGCCTTTTGAATATCCGATAAAGCATTTCTCACCACTCCCACGAAGTGGGCGAGGGAACAAAGCATCGGCGGATTTACACGCCGCGTATCACGGGCGCTACAAGAGCCCGGTTTCGCTCCCCTACGGAGCTTTCCCTAGATAGTTGCAACCTGGAGATCGACAAAATGAAGCACGAATTTCGTATGAAGTGGGGTCGCACGCTGCTGGGCTCGATCGGGCTTTCCCTCGCCTTGGTCAGCGGTGCGCACGCAGCGGAAGAGGTCAAGATCGGCTTTCTGGTCAAACAGGCCGAGGAACCGTGGTTCCAGGACGAATGGAAATTCGCCGAACAAGCGGCCAAGGACAAAGGCTTCAAGCTGGTGAAGATCGGCGTGCCAAGCGGCGACAAGGTGCTCACCGCCATCGATAACCTCGGCGCGCAAAACGCGCAGGGTTTCATCATCTGCGTGCCGGATGTGAAGCTCGGGCCGGCAGTGGTCGCCAAGGCCAAGCAGAACAAACTGAAAGTGATGAGCGTGGATGACCGCTTTGTCGATGGCGCCGGCAAGCCGATCGAATCCGTGCCGCACATGGGCATCTCTGCGTTCAAGATCGGTGAGCAAGTCGGCGCGGCCTTGGCCGAAGAAGCCAAGAAGCGTGGCTGGAACCTGAATGAAGTGGGCGCGATCCGCATCGCCTACGACCAGTTGCCGACCGCCAAGGAACGCACCGACGGCGCGATCGCCGCACTGACCGCCGCTGGCTTCCCCAAGGCCAACATCATCAATGCGCCGCAAGCGAAGACGGATACCGAAAACGCCTTCAACGCTGCCAACGTCGCCATCACGCAGAACCCGAAATACAAGCACTGGCTGGCATTCGGCCTGAACGATGAAGCGGTCCTCGGCGCGGTGCGCGCAGCGGAAGGCCAAGGTGCGAAAGCGGATAGCGTGATCGGCGTGGGTATCGGTGGTAGCCAATCGGCACTGAACGAATTCGCCAAGTCCGAAAAGACCGGCTTCTTCGGCACCGTGTTGATCAGCCCGAAACGCCACGGCTACGAAACCAGCGTGAACATGTACGAGTGGGTGAAGAACGGCAAGGAGCCGGAAAAACTGACCCTGACCTCGGGCAAGTTGATGACGCGTGATAACGCGGCGGCGGTGAAAAAGGAAATGGGGCTTTAAGCGCCAAATCCGTGGGTATGGCACTTCGTAGGATGGGTTAGCCGCAGGCGTAACCCATCAGGCAATACGTCGAGCGTCGTTGCAGCGACTTTCAACATTGCCCGGTGGGTTACGCCGCAAGACGGCTAACCCACCCTACGAAGCCGCTGAGCAATCGTTGGGTTCCGGCTCCAAATCGGCCGTGAACGCGAAAGCACGCCGCAGACAGTACAAGTGGTACGGCAAGGCGTGCTGACAAAGTGCACGGCCGATTTCGAGTCGGAACAGGAGCAGTTGTGAGTTACCTCGAATTTAGATCCATCAGCAAAGTCTTCCCCGGTGTACGGGCGCTGTCCGACATCAGCTTCAAGGTCGAGACCGGCCGGGTGCATGGCCTGCTGGGGGAAAACGGCGCGGGCAAATCCACGCTGATGAAAATCCTCGGCGGCGAATACATCCCGGAGGAAGGCGAGCTGATCGTCGGCGGCGAAGTACGGCGCTTTCAACGAAGCCGTGATGCCATCGATGCCGGTATCGCCATCATCCATCAGGAACTGCAATACGTGCCCGAGTTGACAGTGATGGAGAACCTGCTGCTGGGCCGACTGCCGAGCAAGTTCGGCTTCGTGCAAAAGCGGCAGGCCATCGCCTGGACGCGCACCCAGTTGCAAAAGATCGGTGTGGATATCGACCCGCTGGCCAAGCTGCGCGATCTCTCCATCGGCCAGCGCCAGATGGTGGAAATCTGCAAGGCGATCCTGCGCGATGCCAAGGTGATTGCGCTGGATGAACCGACCAGCTCCCTCTCCCACCGCGAGAGCGAAATCCTGTTCCGGTTGGTGCGCGAGCTGAAGGCCCAAGGCAAGGTGATGATCTATATCTCGCACCGGCTGGAAGAAGTCTTCACCCTGTGCGACAGCGCCACCATCTTCCGCGATGGACGCAAGGTGGCGGACTACCCCAGCCTGACCGGCATCACCCGCGATGAGCTGGTGAACCGCATGGTCGGCCGCGAGATCAGCGACATCTTCGGCTACCAGCCCCGTGAGCTGGGCGAAACCCGGCTGGAAGTGCGCGGCATGCATGGCCGGAAAATCGCCGGGCCAGCCAGCTTCAGCGTGCGGCGCGGCGAGATCGTCGGCTTCTTCGGCCTTGTCGGCGCCGGGCGTAGCGAGTTGATGCAGCTCGTTTACGGCGCAGACAAGCGAATGGCCGGCGAAGTCCGCATCGACGGCAAGCCCCTGCCCGGCCAGGGCATCCGCGATGCGATTCGCTCCGGGCTGGTGTTCTGCCCGGAAGACCGCAAGGAGCACGGCATCATCGGCTGCCGCTCTGTGTCGGAGAACATCAACATCAGCTGCCGCCGCCACTACCGGCAGGCGCACTTCTTCGTCAACGACAAGGCCGAAGCGGAAACCGCCGATGGCTATATCAAGTTGCTGCGGATCAAGACACCGAACCGCCAGCAGAAAATCCGCTTCCTCTCCGGCGGCAACCAGCAAAAGGCGATCCTGAGTCGCTGGCTGGCCGAGCAGGATTTACGCGTGCTGATCATCGATGAACCCACCCGCGGTATCGACGTCGGCGCGAAAAACGAAATCTATGCCGTGCTGTATGAACTGGCCGCCAAGGGCGTCGCCATCGTGATGGTGTCGAGCGAATTGCCGGAAGTGCTCGGCGTGGCCGACCGCGTGGTGGTGATGTGCCAGGGCCGGATCACCGGCGAATTACAGCGCGGTCAGGCTAATGAACAAGACGTGCTGTCGCTGGCGCTGCCGGTGAGTGATGCGCCGCAATTGCAGGCCGCCTAGAAACACTGAGAGCCACGGAGAATCATGTAGGAGCGAGCTTGCTCGCGATGGCGATGCGTCAAACGGCGCAATCGCGAGCAAGCTCGCTCCTACATCCGTCCTCCGTTGTTCAAGGTTTTGAATTTGATAAGGGAATCCAAACCGATGAACACCGTAATCACCGCTCCAACCACAGGGAGCCCAAACATGAACAAAGCCAAATGGCTACGTCATCTCGACGAATACAGCCTGATCCTGATCTTTATCGCCCTGTTCGTCGTACTGTCGTTCACGGTCGAATACTTCTTCTCGTGGCGCAACATGATCGGGCTGGCGCTTTCGGTGTCACAGATCGGCATGGTCGCGTGCACGATGATGTTCTGTCTTGCCTCGCGCGATTTCGACTTGTCGATCGGCTCCACCGTCGCCTTTGCCGGCGTGCTGTGCGCGATGGTGATCAACCAGACCGGCAGCGTCACCCTCGGCATTCTTGCCAGTCTGGTCGGCGGCGGCATCATCGGCTTCATCAACGGTGCAGTGATCGCCAAGCTGCGCATCAACGCGCTGATCACCACGCTGGCGACGATGGAAATGGTGCGCGGTCTGGCATATATCGCCTCCAACGGCCAAGCGGTCGGCGTATCGAAAGAATCCTTTTTCGTGCTCGGCAACGCCGAATTCCTCGGCATCCCCAGCCCGGTCTGGATCACCATCCTGTGCTTCATCGTGTTCGGCATCATGCTCAACAAGACCGTTTACGGCCGCAATACGCTGGCCGTTGGCGGTAACCCGGATGCCTCCCGGCTGGCCGGGGTCAACGTCGACACAACCCGCATCTATATTTTCCTGATCCAGGGCGTGATCGCGGCGCTGGCGGGGGTGATCCTGGCCTCGCGCATCACCAGCGGCCAACCGAATGCGGCACAAGGGTTCGAACTGAACGTGATCTCGGCCTGCGTGCTCGGCGGCGTATCGCTGATGGGTGGACGGGCAACGATGAGCGGCGTGATTGTCGGCGTGCTGATCATGGGCACGGTGCAAAACGCCATGAACCTGCTGAATATCGACGCCTTCTATCAATACCTGGTGCGTGGCGGCATTTTGCTGGCGGCGGTGCTGATCGATCAGCTGAAGAATCGCGGTCAGGCGGATTAAAACCTTCAGTCTGAACTACAGAGGCACAGAAAACACAGAGAAAACCAAACCGTGCTTGAGAAAGAAACCTGTAGGAGCGAGCTTGCTCGCGATAGCGATGTATCAAACTGAGCAATCGCGAGCAAGCTCGCTCCTACAAGATCTCGCACTTGCCCTTCTCTGTGTTCTCTGTGCCCTCTGCGGTGAAAGATTTTGACTTTGGATTAACACCATGAGCAATTTCGCCCACTACCCTAGCCTCGCCGGCAAAAGCGTCTTCATCAGCGGTGGCACCACCGGCATCGGCGCGAGCTTCGTCGAGGAATTCGCCAAGCAAGGCGCGCGGGTGGCTTTCATCGGCCGCAACGCGGCGGCTGCAGAAGGTTTGCTGGCCGAGCTGACGACGATTTCGCGCCGGCCGCTGTTCATCCAGTGCGATGTAACCGACACCTTGGCGCTGCAAGCCGCCATTGCCCGCGCCCGCGAGGTCAACGGCCCGATCACCGCGCTGATCAACAATGCCGCCAATGATGTGCGCCACAACACGCCGGACGTCACCCGTGCCTTTTGGGACAACGCCATCGCCATCAACCTGAGCCACCAGTTCTTTGCAGCACAGGCGGTGATGGAGGATATGAAAGCCGCTGGCGGCGGCAGCATCGTCAATCTGGGCTCCACCAGCTGGAAGATCAAACAGGCCGGTTACCCCGCCTATGCGACCTGCAAGGCCGCGATCAACGGCCTTACCCGCAGCCTTGCTCGCGAACTCGGCCCCTTCAACATCCGCGTCAATACCCTCACTCCCGGCTGGGTGATGACGAAGAAACAGCTGGAACAGTGGGTCGATGCTGAAGGCGAAGCAGAAATCGAACGCAATCAATGCTTGCAGAACCGCGTACAGCCGGACGACGTCGCCAGACTGGCGCTGTTTTTGGCATCGGACGATAGCCGGATGTGCTCGGCGCAGGAGTACGTCATCGATGGCGGCTGGACATGAAAAATGACCTCTAAGCCTACTGCGCGACCATGACCCGGTGCGGTACGGTACTCGCGATCCTCACGTACGCAACGTACGTTCCGGTCGCTCCGTTCCGGGCCGCACCGGCTGACGGCCGCTCGCTACGGCTTCCAGGCCATTTTTATCCTTTCACACATTGCAAACCCCGAGTCCCCAATGCAACCAGCCTCTCCCATCACCCCATCCCGTTTCGCCCTCGGCGAAGGCATCCTTTGGGATGACCAACTCAACGTCCTGTGGTGGACCAACATCCACGCCGCCGAGCTATGGCAATTCAACCCTGCCACACAAACAGAGCGCTGCTGGCCGCTACCGCAGCGGCTGGGCTGCTTTGCACTGACGCAAACGCCGGGCGTGCTGCTGATGGGGCTGGAACAGGGGCTGGCGAAGTTCGATAGCACCAGTGGCGAGGTCACTCACCTGACGCCGGTTGAACCGGAATTCCCCCACACCCGCGTCAACGATGGCCGTTGTGATCGCGCCGGCAATTTCGTCTTCGGCACCATCAACGAAGGCGGGCCGGAGGCCATCGGCGGCTATTACCGCTACACGCCAGCCGGCGAATTGCAGCGGCTCGACCTCCCCGGCTGTGCCATCGCCAACAGCATCTGCTTCAGCCCGGATGGCGGCACGATGTATTTCGCCGACTCACCGACCAAGAAAATCCTGGCCTGCGATTACGACACTGCCAGCGGCAAAACCGGCAACGTGCGCCTCTTCGTCGATGTTGCCGCGCATACCCCAGTCGCCCCACCAGACCCAGACGGTTCCATCGTCGATGCGGACGGCTTTCTGTGGAACGCCGAATGGGGCGGCCACCGCGTTGTTCGCTATGCACCGAATGGCGAGATCGATCGCGAGATCAAGCTCAGCGCCTCGCAAGCCACTTGCCTGACCTTCGCCGGGCAAACGCTCGATACGCTCTACATCACCACGGCCCGCGTCAGCCTGTCCACAGCCCAGCTGGCCGAGGAAACCACCGCCGGCGCGGTGTTTCACGTTGCAACCGTCGGCACGCATGGTCTGCCGGAAGTACGGTTTGGCGGGTTCTGATCCATGCAAACGTTGGTGCTTGATAACGGATTGCTGCACGTGGAAATCCTGCCGGAACTGGGCGGGGGAATCGCCCGTTTTGACTGGGTTTCAGGCGCGGCGACGCTGCCGGTCTTTCGTCCACGCAATACCGACGCAGACCCGAGTGAACCGAACACACTAGCCTGCTATCCACTGGTGCCTTGGTCGAACCGCATCGGTCATGGCCGTTTCGATTTCGGCGGTGCAACCTTCAATGCCCCGCAAACTCGGCCAGATGAGCCCTACCCGATCCACGGTCACGGCTGGCTGTCGGAGTGGGAAGTGCTGGCGGCCGAGACGGGCAGCATCGAGCTCTATTTGCAGCACAACGCGACCGATCCTTTCTGCTACGAGGCGTGGCTGCGCTATCAGCTCTCGGGCAACCGGCTCTCGGTCACCTTGTCAGTGCGCAACCTTGGCCAACCGCTCCCGTTCGGCCTCGGCCTGCATCCGTTCCTGCCGCGCACTGACGATGTACAGCTGCAAGCGCCAGCCGCCACCTTATGGCAAGCCGGCCCGGATTGCCTGCCGACGCAACTGACCACGCCCACCGCAGCCTGGAACTTCGACGAAGCCCACTCACTGGATGCGGAAATCAATCACGCCTTCGGTGGCTGGCCCGGTCGCGCTGAAATCCGCTGGCCGGCCCAAGGGCTGCAACTGAACATCAACGCCGACCCCGGCTATTACGTGCTCTTCACCCCGACTCGACAGGACTTCTTCTGCTTCGAGCCGGTGGATCACCCGGTCAACGCGCATAACCTGCCGGGCGGTGCGGCCACCAACGGGCTGACCGTATTGGCAACCGGCCAGACGCTCAGCCGACGTTTTCACTTCACCGTGCATCAGACGTTGTTTTCAGCATCGGCGAGCAGCCGTCAGCGTGGGGAGGACAGCACGCAGGAACCGGAATGTACTGAGGTACATGAGGATTCCGAGTACTGCCCTACTCGCGATCACGGTTGCGCAGCCATGCTGAAAACAGCGGCTCAGGAGCAAGCATGAGACTGGCCAATAAAGTCGCCCTCATTACCGGGGCCGCACAAGGCATCGGTGCCGCCACCGCCAAGCTGTTCGCCGCGCAAGGCGCGAAAGTCGCGATCAACGTCCGCCGCCGCGATGCCCGCGCCGAAGCACTGCGGGATGAAATCGGTGTGGATAACGTGCTGATCGTCGAAGCCGATATCGCCGACCGCGCCGCCGTACAGCAGATGGTCGACCAGACCATCGACCGCTTCGGCAAGCTGGATGTGCTGGTGAACAACGCCGGCATCAACGTCTTCAATGACCCGCTATTGCTCACCGACGATGAATGGGAACGCTGCTTCGCCGTCGACCTGAAAGACGCATGGCATTGCTGCCAAGCCGTGCTGCCCAGCATGCTGGCGAATGGCGCTGGCAGCATCGTCAACATCGCGTCGGTACACGGCCACAAGATCATCCCGAACGCCTTTCCCTACCCGGTCGCCAAGCATGGCCTGATCGGACTGACACGCGCACTTGGTATTCAATACGCCGCCCAAGGCCTCCGCGTGAATTCGATTTCGCCCGGCCTGATTCTCACGCCGCTGGCAGAGGATTGGCTGGCGACGCTCACCGCAGAAGAAAAGCAGCGCCAAATGGATCTATTGCCCTGCAAACGCATCGGCGAACCGGAGGAAGTGGCTTATACCGCCCTGTTTCTGGCGAGCGATGAGGCAAGGTTTATCAATGCGACGGACATCCTGATTGATGGGGGACGCTCGCAGCTGTACCACGAGTAAGGAACAGCTCACAAAACCCTTCTGGCGTTGTTGCGCGGTCTTGTCGTACCCGTTTGTACTGCCTGCGACCGCGCGCCTAGCCAGAACCGCTGCGCTGGATTTTGTGAACTGTTCCAGCTGCCGGAATTTGCAGCGCTGCTTCCACGCCACTGTTCGGTTTTAGTCCCCTCGCCCATTTATGGGAGAGGGTTAGGGAGAGGGTGTCGAAAAGAACATTGCCCTTAAATACTGCCCTCTCCCCCGGCCCCTCTCCCATAAATGGGCGAAGGGAGAAATACACCGCCCCACTCAACCCAGGCAAAGGCTAGCAAATGAAATGGCCCACCCAACTCCCCCTGATCGCCATCCTGCGCGGCATCACGCCGGATGAAGTCGTCCCGCATCTTCGCGCCTTGATCGATGCCGGTTTCGACGCGATCGAAATCCCGCTCAATTCGCCAGACTGGGAAAAGAGCATCGCGCTGGCGGTGCACGAATTCGGCAAGAAAGCGCTGATCGGCGCGGGGACAGTACTCGATCCAGTTCAGGTCGAAGTGCTTGCAGCGCTGGGCAGCAAGCTGGTCGTCACACCCAATACCGACCCAGATGTGATCCACCGCGCAGTCGAACTCGGCCAGACCACTTGCATCGGCTGCATGACCGCCAGCGAAGCCTTCGCCGCGATCAAGGCCGGTGCGCAGGCGATCAAGATATTTCCCGGTGGCGTGCTCGGCCCGGCGTATATCCGCGCCCTCAAGGCGGTCCTGCCGTCAGAGCTGCCTGTGTTCGCCGTCGGCGGCATTACGCCGGCCAATCTGCACGAGTACCTTGCTGCCGGCTGCATCGGCGCAGGGCTTGGCAATGATCTCTACAAGGCCGGGCAACCGGTCGAACGTACCCGTCAACAAGCACAAGCCTTTGTACAGGCCTACAGGGAAGCCACCCGATGAAAATCACCAAGCTCACCACCTGGCGCGTACCGCCGCGCTGGCTGTTCCTCAAGATTGAAACCGACGAAGGCATCGTCGGCTGGGGCGAACCGGTGCTGGAAGGCCGCGCCAGCACGGTCGAAGCCGCCGTGCATGAAATGAGCGATTACCTGATCGGCCAAGACCCACGCCGTATCAACGACTTGTGGCAAGTGCTGTACCGCGCCGGTTTCTATCGTGGCGGCGGCATCCTGATGAGCGCCATTGCCGGCATCGATCAAGCATTGTGGGATATCAAGGGCAAGACGCTAGGCGTGCCGGTGTATGAACTGCTGGGCGGCTTGGTGCGGGACAAAGTGAAGACCTACAGCTGGGTTGGTGGCGACCGGCCGGCCGATATCATTCGCGATATCCAGGCTCGGGTGGACGTCGGCTTCGACACCTTCAAGATGAATGGCTGCGAAGAAATGGCCATCATTGACAACAGCCGCGCCGTCGATGCGGCCGTCGCCAAGGTGGCGGAAATCCGCAGTGCCTTCGGCAACAAAATCGAGTTCGGCCTCGATTTTCATGGTCGTGTTTCCGCGCCGATGGCGAAAGTGCTGATTAAGGAGCTGGAACCCTACCGCCCCCTCTTCATCGAGGAACCGGTGCTGGCCGAGCAAGCCGAGTACTACCCCAAGCTCGCCGCGCAAACGCATATCCCGATCGCAGCTGGCGAGCGCATGTATTCCCGTTTTGAATTCAAGCGAGTGCTGGAAGCCGGGGGACTCGCGATCCTGCAACCCGATCTATCTCACGCCGGCGGCATTACCGAATGCCTGAAGATCGCCGCAATGGCCGAAGCCTACGACGTCGCCCTCGCCCCGCACTGCCCGCTCGGCCCGATTGCGCTGGCGTCCTGCCTGCACGTGGATTTCGTCAGTTGGAATGCCTTCATCCAGGAGCAAAGCATGGGCATCCATTACAACAAGGGCGGCGAGGTATTGGACTACGTGAAGAACAAGGATGATTTCAAGCTGGAAGGCGGCTACATCAAGCCGTTCACCAAGCCGGGGTTAGGCGTGGAGATTGATGAAGAACTGGTGATCGAGCGCAGCAAACAGGCCATTGCCTGGAAGAATCCGCTATGGCGGCATAAGGATGGCAGCGTGGCGGAGTGGTGATCTAGCAAAACCCTGCTGGCGGCTTGAATTGCACGCTCAGGGCGAGACATCCGACTGTGACAAGCCATAGCGCTGGTAAATCGCAGCGATCTCGCCCCGCTCGCGCAATTTGAGCAAGGCCCGGCGCAATTGCGGCTCTAGCGCGGCGTTGCGCTTGTTCAGCACCAGTCGGAACGGCAACACCGGCCCTTCCAGGCCACTGTGGTAATCGCCGGTGGCGACATCGGCTTGGGCGTGCAACGCGCTCTGGACGGCTTCTCGCACGGCGCACAGCTCGTCGATACGGCCGGCGGCCAACATCCGCAAGCCACTGCCGATATCGTCGAGATCCTGAAAGCGGATCGTTGCATCCGGGATTTCAAACACTTTGCAAGTGCCGCGCAAACGTCCCATCCGCTTGCCGCCAAGCTCCTCAGAGGAATCCGGCGCCGGCGTGCGATAAGTCCAGACGCTCAGTTGCATCTGCCCGATCCGCACCAGGCGCAGGTAGTCGCGCAGCATGGGTTCACGGATAGGCGAGTCATCGATCACGGCCAGATCGGCCCGACCAGCCTGCAACTCGGCCAGTACACGGGCAAATGGCATGGTCTGGATGTCGAAATCCAGCTTGCTTTCCCGGGCCAAGGCGCTGACGATCTCGGTGTAGACACCCGGCTGTGGCTTGCCCGGCTCAAACGAGAATGGCTCGGCCAGTCCCAGCACGAAGCGTAGTTTTTCGGCGGCCATTGCCGGGGCTGCAGCGCACAGGCAGGCCAGTAGCAACACCGGCATTAACGGGTCGAGTATTCGTTTCAAAGGCATCTGATCCACCGATCTTTCCAAATCACCACGGTCTCTTCTGACTAACGCATAGCCAGCCGTTCTTGCTTACGCCCGCTCACGATAGCAGGGCACGCCGATTTACGTTCACAAAAAATCGCCCTAATATGTACATAATTTATGTACATATCGAAAGTGAATACCGTGCTTCAAATCAATGTGACTCAACTGCGCCAGCACCTGCCGCTGTATCTGGGCAAAGTGCAGGCGGGAGAAGAAGTGCAGATCACCATTCACGGCAAAGTCGTCGCCAGACTGATGCCGGAAGTGGATCACTCGGAAGCTGCGCTAGAGCGGCTGGCCGTCTTGCGCACAAAAGCCGTTGTTGGCGATTTGCTTGCTCCTATCGATGCGGGCTGGGGCAGCACCGATGATCATCTGTGATACCCATGCCTTGGTGTTCTGGGCACTGGCACCGGATCGGCTCACCCCCGTGGCCGCACAAACCATTGAGGTTGGCAAAGCGAATGGCACGCTGGGATGCGCCGACATCAGTCTGTGGGAAATCGCCATGCTGACCGAAAAAGGCCGTATCCAGCTGCCGATTCCGACTCAAGCATTCCTCGATGATCTGGTCGATGCGCTCAAGCTAAAGGTCTTGCCGATCTCACCCGCCGTTGCTGCCCTTGCACAAGGGGGCCAGTTCCCGCATGGCGACCCGGCCGATCGCTTGATCGGCGCGACGGCCATGACACTGGATGCCACGCTGGTCAGCGCGGATAGCCAGCTGGCCTTGGTGCCCGGCTTACGGGTGACTTGGTAATGCTCAATGCGCCCCCGTCACTGGCGCAGGCGTTGCTGATGGCGTAGGCGACGGGCTGGTCGGCGAGTGAGCGGGCGTTGCTGAGGGGCTACCCGTCGGGGTCGGGCCACCGGTTGACGCTGGGCTGCCGGTCGGCGGTGGTCCGCTCGTTGGCGCGGGGCCACCCGCTGGTGTCGGCGTCGGGCCCGTAGTCGCAGGACTTGGACGTGGCGCGCCTGCTGCCGGTGGTGGCGGCGTCGACGGCCGCGGCGCAGCGCTCGCATCGGTGAGCGTCTGCCGGCGCGCGGTATCAGACTGCACGTCCGAGGCATGCCGGGCCTGACGCTCGGTCGCCAACGCTGCGGCTTCCGCATCCGGGTTGATGGTATTGGCGCGGATGCGGTCAGCCTGTGCCTGTGCCGCCATGCGGTTGAGCGGCAGGTAATCGCTGCGGAAATTGATTTCCACTGACGAGCTCAGATCCAGATCGGTGTTCATCTCCTCGGTGCTCTGCGAGCGCTGCGTCGAGACATAGCCGATGGTGTTTTCCACCGAGGCGCTCGCCCCCCACGGCCCGACGCCGAAGCTGCCGCTGGCCGACACCTTGTTCTGGAAATTGAAACTGTTGCTGCTATCGTTCTGCGCTGCGCTGCGCGTATCGATGTGGAAGTGCATGGCGGCGTTGATCTTGCCGCTATCCACCACGATGCGCTGCATGCCCATCATCACCATCGTGGAGAGCATCTGCTGCCGTTGCCGCGCCATCTGGCGGCGGGCCAGCGGCACCAGTTGTTCCGGATTACCAGCGTCGATGGTGTCGGTCGGCTCCATGCCGAATACGGTCCGCAGCGCCTCCTGATCCGGCATGCGCCCCCCGTCGCGCAAATTCAGTTCGGGCGGATTGTCCGGGTCGGTGGAATCGGCGTTGTCGATCTGGAATGCATCCGGGAAGTGATCCGCCAGCCAATGCCGCGCCCCGTCGTTACTGAACTGGGTACCGGAAAAACCATCCAGCGAGGCGGAGACGTTGTTCAGCAGTTGCACATACATCTGCATCTGCTGCGAGGTGGAATCGAGCATGGCGCGGAAGACGCCATTGATGAGGTCGGTGACGAAGCGCGGAAACGACACCGCGTTCAGCACGCTTTGCGTGGTCGATGCCAAACGATCGGTCGCCGCGCCGAAGCCCGGCGCGTCTTGCGCACGTGCCAGCGGTTGGGGCGGCTTGCGGGGTTGCTGCGCCTCGATATGTTCACTCGCCCGGCGTTCTTCATCGATCAGTTGCGCCGCCGTTTGCGACACCCGCACCATCGCATGCGCCAGTTCACGGCGTTTGTCCGCCGCCATGTCCTGATAGCTTTTCGTACTCTGCAAATGATCGCGCACCGCCTGACGCAGCCACCCCGGCGGCGTTGCAGCGATGCCGGCCGGCTGCAGCGGCGCGTTCATACGCCGATGCTTCCCACCATCGACGGCACGGCCGGCACTGCGGGCGGGGGCGCGGTGCTCGTCGTGACCGTGGTCTGGGCGCTGCCGACCTGAGTATCACCGGGCACTTGCACCAGCCAGGTCGCCGCCGCATTGATCACCGCCTGAGACCGCGCATCGTGCGGATCGAGCGTGTAGTTGTTGGTGTGGGCGGCCTGGGCCAACCAGGTCAGGATCAGCTGGCCTGCCTGCCCGCGTTCGACATGGGCATGGATTTGCGAGGCATCCAGCCCGCGCTGATTCGCCACCAGGGCCACCAGCGCCCACATGCCGCGCACGTTGAAGGCAGTCTGCACTTCCGGCGCTTTCAGGACTTCCACCCCGTCGCGGATGTTCTGTATCAATTCACCGGCGGCGTAGGTCGCCATGCCGGCCAGCCGCCCCGCCAGAAAATCCGCCACCGCCTGCGCCGCTTGCGATACGCCAATCCCCGCCAGCCCGACGCCAATCTGCCCATAGCCATGCGGCTGCCAGATGGGGGGCTGCCATGCGTTCATCGTGCTGGCCATTTGCGTGCACAGGGCCTGCATCAATGATGTAAACGCCGGCTCCTCGAATACGTGGGCGAACAGTGTTTGCCGCTCGGTCGGGCCAAGCCGCTGGTGGCGGGTGCGCCAGAAGCCGAGCAATTTCTGGCCGACATTGCCGAGCGACTGGTTGATGGTGCCGCCGGTGAACAAGCCGGTAATCAGCTCCACGGCCGGCAAAAGCTGAGCCGATTCGAGTTCACGCGCCAGATACAACGGTCCGGCGGCTTCCAGCGAGGCGATCTGCTGCGGGTCAGAGACATCAGGTGGTAAATCCACCGGGTCGAGCGCATCCAGCGCCTGAGCACCGGCCGGCGCGGGCCGCAAGCCAAGCCGCCACTGCGCGAAGCCGAGGGCGCGATGCAGCCGTGCGGCAATGCGGTCGTCGTGGTCGGGGTGCATCTGCGTGCCCATAGCGACCCGCCTTCAATGCGCGGCAGCCGGTTGCGGTGCCGGGGCGGCTGCAGCTGGCGCAGCGGCAGGTGCCGCACCCGGCCTGTGCGCGTTCGGGTTGTTCGGATCGTACGGCGTGGCATTGCCCTGGATCGACGCGATCATCTGCGGCGTCGCCATCTTTTCCATCGGCAGATAGTCGGATTTGAAATTCACCCGCACCTCGCCGGTCAGGTTGGCTTTCACTTCCGCCTTCGATTCGGATGTTTCGTCCACCGACGACTGCACCGTCGTCACGTGGTCCTGCACATTCTGGTTGGCGGTCGCTGCACCGAAGAAGCCCCAACCGCCACCGGCCACACTGGTATTGACGTTGCGGCTGGCATTGCGGTCATACAACGATGCCCGCGCCTGCCGTTGCGCCTGATCGCTCGCCTTCAGGTCGAAGATCACCTTGGCGTGGATCATGCCGTCAGTCACGACGATGCGGTTGATGCCCAGCATCACCATCGATGCCAGCAACTGCTGCCGGCTCTTGGCGATCTGCACCTGTGCCGCCTGCACCAGCATCCCTTCCTGCTCCGGGTCGGATAGATCATCCACCGGCTTGCTCATGCCGAACTCGGTGCTCAGCGTCTTGAGGAAGGTCGACGGATCGTCACCGCTGGCGGTCAGGCGTGGCGTGGCAGGCTGGCCATTGCTGCCGCCGCTATCGGCCGACGAGGTATCCAGCCCGAGCTGATCCGGATATTTCTGCATCAGCCAATCCCGCGCATTGTTTTGCGAAATATTGTCGCGGGCAAAATCGGCCACCGATTGCGACACGCTCGCCAGTAACTTGCCGTAGGCCTCCATCTGCTTGATGGACGAATTGACGATGGCCTCGAACACGTTATGGATCAACCCGGCCACGAACAGCGGGAAGTCCACCTTCTGCACCAGCTCGCCGAACTGCTGTACACCCTGCTGCACCGCACCGGCCTGGAAATCCTTGCCGGCAAAGTTGCCGACTTCCTTGGATGCGGCAGCCTTGGCATCGTCCACCGCATCCTGTTGGCGGGCCAGCACACCGGGCTGCTCGACCACGTTCTGGCCCGGCGTCAGCTCGCGCTTGGCGAGGCCATCCGGGTTCGCCATATAGGCGGCGACATTGACCATCTGCCGGGCGATATCGCGCTTCTTTTCATCGGCCAGCGCCTGAAAACCCGGCGAGGCTTCCAGCAACTTGCGCACCTGTGGCCGCACGACAGCGAGCGTGTCGTCATCCAGCCACGCCGGCCGGTGGTCAGGCAGGTGCTCGCTCCTCCTCCCCTTCGGATCAGACGGGGGATCAGAGGGGGGACCGAATGGGGGATCAGACCGCCCATAACCGGGCGTGGCGCTGTGCATGATGCCGTTCCTCCGTCAGTGCGCAGCCGGGGCGGCCGGTGTAGCGGCAGGCGCGGGTACGGGTGCTGGTGCGGCAGCCGGGGTTGCTGCGGGCGCAGGCGCGCGCGTACCGGCAGTCGTTTTCGCCATGCCCGGCTGGGCGTTCATCTGGATGGCGGCAATCGCGGCCGGGTCGGCCATCTTGTCCAGCGGCAGGTAATCGCTCTTGAAATTGACTTCCACCACGCCGGACAGCGATGCCTTGGTGCTCAGGTCGGCATTGATATCGGTCTGCGAGGCGCTGGCGAGCTTGAGCACCGGCTGCGAGGTGGTGTTGTAGGTGCCCTTCGAGTAATAGCTCGCATCGCGATTGCTCTGTTGCGACGAGCCATCGCTGCCGGACGAACTGGAGCTTTGCGCGCCCTGGGTATTGCTTTCCATGTTGCCACTGCTGGTGGTGCTGTACTGGTCGCCGTAATCGAAGCGCTGCGCGCTCTGGCGGAACTTCATGTTGTCCTGCGCCTTGAAGTCATACATGACCTTGGCGGAGATCTTGCCGTCGGTCACCACGATGCGGTTGATGCCCATCATCACCATCGTTGCCAGCAATTGCTGGCGGCTGGTGGCCAGTTGTGTACGGGCGGCCGGCACCAGCTTTTGCTCGACGGTGTCGTCGTCCAGACTGCGCAGCGGGCCGCCATCGATGGGCATCTGATTGACGCGGCTCAGCGCGCTTTGCTCGTCCACGCCATCGCGCAGGGTGCAACGCGGCCCCGGTGGCGGACCACCGGAATCGCTGCCGAAGCCGCCGCCGAAGTCGTTGTTGACGGTGATCTGGAACAGATCGGGATACTGATCGACCAGATGATCACGCCCCTGATTGTCCGACACGTTGTCATCGCGGAACTGGTTCAGGCTCTTGGAGACATCCGCCACCAGCTTGGCGTAGGCCTCCATCTGCTGGATCGACGAGGTGACGATGGAGTGGAACACGCCATTGATGAGGCCAGACACGAACTCGGGGAAGTTGATCGCGTTCAGCAACGCGCCAGCCACCGCCGCCCCTTCACGTGCGCCCTGCGCCACGAATTTGCCGTCGCTGTTGGTATTGCTGCTATCGGTTTGCATCGAGACATTCTCGGCCAGCGCACGCACCGCCGGGGCGGTCTGGCTTGGGGCGAGGCGTTGCCCTTCCGGCTCGGCCAGATAGCTGCTGATTTTCACCAGATCATGCGCCAGCTGCCGTTGCGTGCCGTGATCGAGCCTGCCGTAGGCCGGGCTGCGCTCCAGCAGTTGGCGCACGCTGATGCGGGCCTGATCCTGCGTTTCCTGGCTGACGGCGACGGCCTGCGCCCGGGCTGGTGCGGGTGGCGCGGGATAGCGGGAGGCGGCGGTATTCATGGTCATGATGTGTTTCCTTGCGCGATGCGGGGCATTACTCAAGCAAAAACCGAAATTTCAAAACCCAAACCTCGAACCACAGAGGGCACAGAGAACACAGATGAAAACCAAGCGGCCAGCAAGAAGGTTTCTGTAGGAGCGAGCTTGCTCGCGATTGCATCGTGAATTGATGCGCGCCCATCGCGAGCAAGCTCGCTCCTACAGAAAACCTCGTTTTTCATCCGCTCTCTGCGCACGCTCCTTGTTCTTACGTGTGATTTGAGGTTGGTTTTCTCTGTGAACCTCTGTGCCCTCTGTGGTTCAGGATTTGCGGTTTTGCCGTTGCCCGCTCAAGCCATCTGCCGGCTTTCCTCAATCTGCCCGCCAATCTCGAACTCCAGCGGCCGCACATACAAACTGATCCGCGCCGAAGTCCGCGGCGTGACGCGGATGCTGAGCACCGAGAAATTCCCTTCCGTGCCCGCCTCATCCACCCCGAACGCATCCAGCCAGCGCTCCAGCGCCCCCAGTTGGCGTGGCCGTTCCGCCAAACCAAGTCGCACCAGATCGAGAAAACCATCCGGCACGTCCGGTAGCGCTGCAAGCAGGATTTCCAGTTTCAGCTCGACCCCTTCGTGCGTCTCGCGCAGGCCAAGCAGCACCGTGCCATGTGGCAATTCAAAGCGGCCGCCCAGCGCCAGCCCGACCACGCGCATCAGGCCTGGCAACTGGTGGCCGATGCCCAGCTGGTTCATCAGCGGGCTGAGATCAGTCAGCGACAACGGCCCCCGGTGCAGAAAGGTCACGCGCTGGCTGCCGGCCTCGCGCTTGCAACCAATCGAGGTAAAGATCGGCATCAGGCTGGGCATGATCGCGCAGGCCAAACGCGTGATCCGCGCCGTACCTTGCGACAGCGCATCGATTTGCGACGGCAGCAGCTCGTAGTAAATCTTGGCGGCGTAGAGGCCGTCCTCATCGAAGGCGCTGCCGAACCACGCGCCGTAGTTCATCCAGCTCAGGCCATTCATGCCGCGCCATTCTTCGCTGCGGGTATCGAACCAGCGCAAGGCATCGCGCCCGAAGACGCCGTTGATCAGCCGCCGCATTTCGCGGGTGGCTTCGTCGCGGCGCGATGACGGCGACGCGTGCGGCCCCAGCGGTTCAATGGTGAAACGCAGCGCGTTCGGCTCTTGCTCCGAGAACGACGGCTCGAACGGCACTGCGCCGGGCGTGAGCGCGTTGTTGCCGTAGGACGAATCGTCGTCCGGCAGCGCGAAGGTGCGCTTCACCATGTCGCCCACGAAATTGAGCGGATTGCTCACGTGCAAATGGCGCGCGGCATTGGTGATGGAGCGCTCGACATGACGCGCCATTGGCTGTCGGGTGTTGTAGAGGTCTGGCATGGCTGAGTCTCCTGTGAGCCGCCGATCCTGCTTTTCTCCCCTCGCCCATTTTTGGGAAAGGGGCTGGGGGTGAGGGTGGCTGGTTGATCAACCGCCCCCTCTCCCTAACCCTCTCCCCCTAAAGGGGGCGAGGGGACTAAGAGCCTGTTCACGGTCTCGTTGCGGCCCTCTACGCCCCAATACTGATCCCCACCGAATCGAGCACATCCTGCGCGACCGATGGCAAGGCAATCGGCTTCGAGGTGGTATTCGGCGCTTCGGTCGGCTGCGAGTACTCGTCGATGCGCGCCTCCTGGATGCCGCCCACGGCCAGCCATTGCTCGCAAGCGTTGACGAGATCCCAATCGGTCGGGTCCACCGTCGCCTTGCCGCCGCCGAGGCTGCGTAGCTGCGGGCTGCGCAGCACGTCGATGGCGATCACGTCGTTCACATAGCTGGACGACAGATTGCGGGCGTTCTTGGCCAGCCAGCGGATGATCACCGCGCCGGACTGGGCCTGCGTGCGGTAACGCACGCTGTTGCGCGGGCCGCCCAGGTAGCTGGCAGAGACTTGCTCGACCACCTGCCACATATCGCGGGCGCCGAACGAGCCCTTGATGTCCTGATCCGACAGCACACCGATGAACTCGCGGATGGTCGATTGCAGCTCGGTGGCGGCGAAGTAGGCGATGCCGTAGCCGTGCAAGGACAGATTGGCGGCCAGATCGCGGCCGGCCTTGCGTACCTGTTCCTGACTGACCATGCCGGGCGCCTGGCTGCGCAGCATGTTGTCGACGGTGAACTGACGCACATAGGACGACACGGCCGAGACGAAACGCAGCCACAGCTCGTTGAACTCGCGATTGGGCATATTGGTGTTCGGATCGCCGCCGGGCGCACCGAAGGCCCGCATATACAGATCGCGCCGCTCGCTCTCGTTCATCCGCTCGCTGGAACGCTTCAGGTAGCTGTAGAGGTAATCGCCCGCGCCGCCCTTGCCGATCGGCAGCATGCCGGTACGGAACAGATCGACCAGTTTCTCCACCGTCTGGAACAGCCGCAGCTCTTCGAGCATGTAGGAGAAATACAGCGCCTGCACCGCATGCAGATTGGATTCGACGATCTCGACGTCCGACTGGGCTTCCAGATCGGGCAAATCGATTTCGATCGCCGACGGCGGCGCGCCCTGGTCCATGCCGGAGACGTTCTCCAGCGCCACCCGCACGCGATCCGGCAACTGGCGGTCGTTGGCGGTCATGCCATCGGCGGCGATCTGCCGCACCACCGCCCCCAGTTGCTTGGCGCTGAGCGCAATCACTGCTTTGAGCATATCGGCAGTGATATTGGCGTTGTGCAACGCATCCGTCGCGGCCGGATCGACCAGCTTGAGCGCGATCTGGCTATCCAGCGTCACCGGCACGCTGTTGAGCACCAGCAGCTCGAACACCCGCTGGAACAAGGCCCGATTGGCGCGATACTCCCCCTGTGCCACCGAAACCTGCTGCACGAAGCGCGGGTTGGCCGGGTCAAGGAAGTTGTCCATCTCCATCAGGCCTGCAATCGCGACCAGTTCCAGCTCGGCCGCGGCCACGGCGATATCGGGGCCGTTTTGCACCCGGATCATTTCGCCGTTCCAGTTCGGATGCTCGCGATACCAGCGCGGCTGCGAAGTCGGCAGTACGCCATGCACCATCTTGGCTTCGTTCTCGCCTTCGGCTTGCGAACCGGCATGCCCGTCCACAATGGCGAGGAAGAACGGATCGACCGAGGTATTGCTGCCCAGCAGCAACCGCTTTTCCGTCAATTCGTCGGATTCATCGCTGCCCAACCCGCCCTTGCGGTGGGTGGCAATGTTCTCCAGCAGCTGCCGCCGCTCGCGCAAACGCGCCCTGGCGAGAAATTCCGACTGGCTCAGATCGACGAACAACAACACTTGTTTGGGTGCTTCCATGATTCCATTCCCTCCACCGCTTTGGGTTTCCATATTGCTGTTACTGCGATCCGCCGGGCTTGCCGGCGGCGGTTTCCCGCCGGGCGGGGCGTTCGGTTGGCTGCTGCCGGGTGTGGCACTGGCTGCAGCGGCTGGCGCGCTGGGCACCTGTTCCGCTGGAGGCGCTGGCCCGGCGGAGGGTGGATCGGCATTGGCCGGCGTGTTCTCTGCCGCGTCTGCGCCCGGTTTCTTTTTGGGGTTGGTCATGACGAACCTCCGGCGATATCAGCAGGTACAGCGGCGTGATTGGTGGCGCAAACCCCGGCCGACGGCGTCGTCCGGGCTACGGGGTTGCGGATGGCACGGCAATCAAACATTGGGCCGCCCTCCTTTCTCATCCGGCGTTGGCGACGCGACGTCTTCCCACGTCACATCGTCCTCATCCAGCAGCGTATCGAGCTGGTCATCGAGCAAACGCAACGCAGCCAGCGCATCGAGCACGCCATTGCCGGCCCCATCGGTGGTAGTCGCGAAGGGACGGGTCGAGCGGATGAGGACATCGCGGGCGGTAGCCGGGTCGAGCGGCAAGGCGCGGCGAGCGGCGCGGGCCACCAGTAACGCGGCCGTCGCCGTGACAAAGGGCGCGGCAAAGCTGGTGCCGGTGGCCCATTGGTAGACCGGTGCACTGTCTTGACTGCCGCCAACCGCGTTGCCGCTCTCCACGACCACGATCCCGCTGGTCTCGATCCGCTCCCCCGGTGCGCATAGCGCCACGTGCTCGCCACGGGTGGAGAAGTGGCTCAACCGGCCATCGGCATCGACGGCACCGACAGCGATCACACCGGGGTGTGCGGCCGGGAAAAAGCGCTCCGTCGCGCCGGAATTACCGCTGGCCGCCACCAGGATGCAGCCGCGTGCCAAGCCGTAATTGACCACTTCGGTATGCGGCGGCGGGTCGTGTTCACCCAGCATCGATTCCGGCGTGCCAAAACTCATGTTGATCACCTTGGCGCCCAGATCGATCAGCCGTTTCATGCCGCGATCGATATCGGCAATCGAGCCGATACCGACCGGTTTGTGGTTCTTGCCAACGGCCGTGCCCAGCACGCGCACGGGTAGCAAGGTGCTCTGCCCGGCCAACCCCGGCGGCATGCTGTCGCCCAATGCGCCGATGATGCCGGCGCAGCCGGTGCCGTGGCCGACATCATCGTCCGGCTCGTTGTCCGGGTGATGCGGGCCGATCAGGCGCAAATCGCCGCCAACGGCGCTGGCATCGAGCGCAACGGCATCGAAGCCGCGCCGCAGCTTGCCGGCCAGTTCGCGATGTTGCTGGGCCACGCCGGTATCGAGCAGCCCGACAATGACGCCCTCATCGCCCGGCTCGTAGCCGAGCGCTTCCGCAGTGCGGATCATGCGGCGCGTGCTCCAGCCGGCATCGTCACGCAGGGTGTCTGGTGCGGCTTGCGGCACTTCCAGCGACAGCGTGCAGAGATAGTTGGGCGAGACGTCTTCCACGCTGGCGAGCTGGCGCAGCGCATCGACCAGCGCCTCGAATCCGTCATCCGATTGCAATTCCAGCCGCAACACCCGCGCTACACCGCTCAGCATTTCGAGATCGTCGTAAGCCCGTGCGGGCATCGGCACACGCAGGTGGGAGCCGGCATAACGCGCGGCACTGTGCAGCCGGCAGGTGCGCGCCCCGCCGCAATGGTGGCGGATCAGCCGGTCGACCACGCCGCCATCGATGGTGTCGGCAAAGCTGGTCATGCGGCGCAGGCAGTCAGAGAACGTCGGCAGATGATCCGGCACTTCGCCCAGCGGCAGCCGCAGCAACAGGCGGCGACGCATCCGCCCGCCAAAGTGCGGGCCGCCTTCGGGCATCGGGTCAAAAGGCACGTAGTCGCTAAACATGGCGAGCCCCCTGTGACGGGGATTGCGGGCGACTTTGTGCCGAGGGCTGAATGATCGGCGGCGGGACCGGCGGCGGCAACTGCGCCGTGCAGCGTGCGCCGTCATCAAAGGTCAGCTCCGCTTCGCAGCCCAGTTGCATGGCATGCGGCGAGATCAGCAATTCGCTGTCGCTGGCGGCCAGCACGGGCACATTGCCGCCTGCGGCTTGCACCTGCGGCGGCCGCCCGCCCCGCAGCAAATTGAGGCCACGCAAACGCAACAGCGGCGAATTCGGCGGCACGGATTGCGGGTTAAGGTTGGCAGAGACCATTGGACCCACCGAGGAACCCATCAATGAACCATTGAGTTGGCCATTGCCAGGCGCCATCGCCGCATCCCCGCTCGGCGCATTGAGGTGTGGTTCGACATGCATGACCTGCGGCGCGGCGGCGCGCATCAATGCGGCTTGCAGGCGATTGACCGGCACGCGCGTGATGCGGGCGATCACGTCATCGCCGGCGCGGCTGCGCAAATCATTGAGCTGCGACATCGTCTGCACGCCCATGCGCTCCAGCCGGCGTTGCTCATCGGCATTGATGCTGTCGCCCAGCCCGTCCTTGAGACTGACATCGAAGTGCTTTTGCTGCGCGGCGAAATCGACCGAGTTCTCTTCGATCATCGGCTTGGTGATGGTGGTGAGGCTGAATTTGACGGTGCTGGCATCGGTATCACCGGGTGCTGCCGGGCGGAAATAGATGTCGTCATCGACGATCTGCACATAGGCCTTCAGATCGAGCGTCAATTCCTTGACCGCGAAGGTGAGCGGCAACTTGCCGACCCGCGCCTTGAGCGCCATCGACGCCTGCGCCTTGTCGAGCTGATCGGTCAGCGACTGGATGAAGACATCGAACGGCACGCCTTGTTGCTGCAACAGTGGAGGGATGGCATTACTCATGGCCGGGCCTCCTTGCTGGAGCGAACGTTGTTACTCCCCCCTTTGTGAAGGGGGGTGGGGGGGATTTCGACACAGTGCCAAGTTCAGATGCAGTGGCAACTTGAGAAGGCGCAGAAATCCCCCCTCCCCCCCCTTCGAGGAAGGGGGGAATGCCCAAGCTGGGTGTTGAATCCTCATCTTCCCCATCCACCCGCTCCCACCGCGCATGCATCCGCCCCAGCGGCAAATCAAAGCCCCCCGGATCGAGCGTGCGCGGCACGTCGGCGCACAGCAGGCATTGGCCATCGGCAAACACGTTCTGGAATTGCATCGGCAAGGTCAGCTCGACGCTATCGAGCAACAGCGGCACGCCAGCGTCGCGAGCCAGGTTGAGTTCCGACTGCAGCGCGTTGTGCATTTCCAGCAGCACGGCGGAGAGTTCGCGGATCATCAGGCTGGCCTCCCTTCATGTACTGCGGCGGGGGCCGGGGCGGTCGGTGTTGCGACCGGCGCAGCGGCCGGTGGCAATGCGGCTTGTGGTGCTGGCGCGGCGGCTGGGGCAGGCGCATTCAAACCCCGGTTGGCGGTTTCCGCCACGCGGGAATTGCGTTGCAGCAGCGCGATCTTGGCTTGATCCATCAGGCGGTCGAGCGGCAAGGTTTCGCTGACGAAATTGATCTTCACTTCGCCCAGCAGATCGGTCTTGATCGATGAATCGTTCTGCGCGTTCACACCCAGGGTGGACACCATCGTGCTGGCGCCGCCGCTATAAGACAGGCTGCCCCGCTCGCCCCAATTGGCGACGCCTTGCGGGTCGTTGCTGGTGGCGTAGGACACCTTGGCGGAATCCTCCGCACTGGCGCGGAACATCACCTTGGCCGAAATCGAACCATCCTTGACCGCCACGCGGTTCATGCCGAGCAGCACCATCGTTGCCAGCAGTTGTTGGCGATCCGCACCGGTGCGGCTGCGCACGATAGGCAGCAACTGGTTCTCCAACAGCTCAGTAGTGAGTTCGTTCCCTTCGAGATCGAAGTCCGCTAGCCACGCCGGGGACAAGCCTTCTCGCGCCGGAGCCAGTTGCGGGCCGATGGCCGGGTCGCTGGACAGCACCAGATGCACGTCGCCGGGATAGTGGCTGGTGAGCCAGTCCCGCGCCTGATTGAGCGTGACGTTTTCCTCGGTGAACTGGTCGACGGTCTTGGCGACCGCCGACACCAGGCCGGAGAAGCTTTCCATCTGCCGGATCGAGGCATCGACGATGGCATCGAAAGTGCCATGCACCAGACCGGCCACAAAGCCGGGGAAATCGATCTCGTTGACCATTGCGCCAGTGCGGTGGGCGATGGTTTCCGTGGCCGGCTGCTTGGGCGAGGTGGTGGTGGCTGGCGTCGGTGCCGGCGCGGGTACGGGTGCTGCGGGGCTCGGCGTTGGCGCAGCTGCGCTGTTACTGCCGTCGCTCTGGCTGCCGCCCAGACGCTGGGACAGCATGTCGACGGCGTTCAAGGCTTGCGCAGTCGCCGCTCCACCCTGGGTGGGTGGTGGCGGCGGGACGAGGCGCGGGTTCATGATTCGGGCCGCTCAAGCTGGCTATTTCAGCCAGGAACCGTGGCGTTCGAACGTGCCGTTGCCATACAGCTTGAGCTGCGTGACGGCAGTCGCCGCGCCATCCGGCAGGTTGCTGAAGCGGTAGGTGATGGTCACGTTCAGCGCGGCATAGCGCGGGGCTTGCGGCGGATAGGTCAGCGTGTCGTCGTCGATGGCGGCTTCCACCTGCAGCTGGTACGGCAGGCTGTCGGCCTGATCGGTGCGCACGACCGTGACATTGCCGAGCGCGCTGCCGTTGTGCTGCCAGCGCACTGCCAATTTGATCGGCACCGGGCCATCGGACAGGCGCGGCCAATCGTCGAGCGGGACTTCGGCGTGATCCGGCGCGGCGGAGGTGACACTCGGCTGGCCGGCTGGCGATTTGAAGCCCTGCAACTGCTCCAGCCGCCAGGACAAGTTGCCAACGCTGCCGGTCACCGCACTCATGGTCGTGCCGGGCACGTGGGACGGCGAAATCGTCGTTTCAGCATCCGTGCCGCTCACCGTCAAGCCCGCTGCCGTCAAACCGTTGACCCGCGCCCCGCCATGCTGGGGCGATTGTGGCGTTTGCTGGGGACGAGCGGGACGGGTGCGCTGATGCCGGGTCTTGTCCAGCGTATTGGCCTGATTGGCCGATAGCGTGAGCGCGAACGGTGCCACCGTGGCCGGCGTGCGACCGCCCAAACCGTTGGCATGGAGCAATTGCGCGCTGAGCGTGCTGCCTTCGGTACTGACGCGGCCTTCGTAGTACTGCACGAATTGCTGCCACGACATCTTCACCCGCTGGCCAGAGCCGGGATCGGGGTTATGGATGTAGACGGTGGTATCGGAACCATCATCCGCCCCGCCGCTTTCGATCCCGACCACCACGACCACGTGCCCGCCTTGTGGAAATTGCGAATCGACCCACAGCGGGCCGCTGCTGGCGAGCAATTGCCGGAAACCATCCAGCGTGTAGCTTTGCGGCGGCTCGGGAATCAGGTTCCACACATCCGCCAGCGGTTGCCGGTCACGCGGCCACAGGCCGTTGCGGTAGGCATCGATGGCCGGCACCTTGGCGGCAATATCCTGATCACTGATCGAAATCCGGTCACGCCAGCCCACCACCATCGAAGCCGAAGCCGCCCAGCACGACATACCACTGGTCTGCGCCGTGTACGGCACATCGCTCCAGAACACCGAGAACGGCGTGCCCAGCGCCGAGACCAGCCCGAATGGTGCGGCCGTCGCTTGCTGGCGGCCCTGCGTGCCGTCGGCGTGCAGGATCTGGGGTTGCATCACGCCACCTGTGCTGGTGGCACGGCCTTCATAACGGGTGATGAAGTCAAGCCAACGCATGCGCTGGCGACCCGCCGAGCCGGGCCACGGATCATAGATCAGCACATTGGTATCGGAGCCATCCGCCGCGCCATCGCTTTCCATCCCGATGACCAGCAGGATGTGACCGCCGCCGGAGCGGGTGCGGGTGGCGACCCACAGCGGGCCGCTGTTGGCGAGCAACTGCCGGAAGCCATCGAGCGTGTACGACTGTGGCGGCTCGGCCACCAGATTCCACACATCCGCCAGCACATGCCGATCCTGTGGCCACAGGCCATTGAGGTAGGCATCCACCACCGGCACCTTGGCAGCAATGTCCTGATCGCTGATGCAGGTGCTGTCGCGCCAACCGACGATCATGGCCGCCGCCGCCGCCCAGCACGAGCCAGTGCTGCTTTGCTGCTGGAACGGCACATCGCCCCAATACACACGGAACGAGCTGTCATCCAATGCTCTGGCCGGGTGGCGAATGCGCCGACGGTAGGGGCTGGGTTGGATGGGATCGGTGGTAGCAAGCGCCAGTGCGAACGACGAATCGCTGGCGACCAGATGGCCGACATAGCTCAGCACGCTATGCGTGAGCTGGACGATATCGCCCGGCGTGCTGACATCCGGCGCTTCGGTGGTGAGGGCCACGCCGGCACGGGCATAAGCTTCCAGCACCAGTTGCGAGCAATAGAACGAACCGGCGTTTTCCGGCGCAACCGACAGCCGCTGGCCGATCCATTCGCCAATGCGGGTAATCGGGTTCCAGATGCGGTAACCGGCATAGGCTGCGCCGGCGTAGTTGTAGGGCAAGCCGACCTGGCTGCGGGCATAGCTGACGACGGCTTGGCGATGCATATCGTCCAGATTCGGATAGCGGAAGGCCACGGCGAGGATGGCATCGCTGATCGCATCGGCCAGCGGATGCTCGATCACGCCCTGCCCGACTGCTTCGACCACCTTGCCGTCACCGATATAAAGCATGGCGTGGCTAACCGCCGAGATGCTGCCGCCACGGATCAGGTACGACGTGGCGTGGTCGGTGGTGGACACGATGATGTCGCCGGCCTGCAGCGCGGCTACGCCGATCGACTGGCCGCCCGCGCCGGGATCAAGCGGAATGCTTTGCGCACGAGCCGTTGCCAGCCCAAGCGTGGTGGTGCGGCCTTCGATCCAGGCGATCTTGGCTTCAGTCAGGCGCGTGCCTTGGTTTTCGGTATCGGATAGGCCGCTGACGTGCACGCCAACGAGGTGGATTTGCGGCTGGCCGCCGTTGTCGGTGATGTAGTACACCGGCGCGCCACTGGCCCCGGCCAGCGTCTGGATATCGTAGGAAAAGGTGTTGTCCTGCACGGTCTGGATGCGGCCGGAATGCAGGTGCTGCTTGTTTTCGTTGATCAGGTTGTTGATCTGCGGCACGCGGCGCGATTGCGATGAATAGCCGCAAACGATGATCGGGCTGGGCTGCGAGGTGAGCAGCTCTTCCATCAAATCGAACCAACGACCGTTCGGCGCGGCCTGCGGCGTGTTGTCCAGCACGGCGATATCGAAATCGTGGTTGGCGGTGTTGCGGCTGGCCGGAATGCGGAAACTGCTGGCGGCAACGGTATAGCGACCGAAGGGCTCGGCGGTGTCGTTGCGGCCGGGCACGACGATCAGATTGGTTTCGCCCTCGACCACGTGCGCGGCGGTCAGCAAGCGATTGCGGCCAACATAGAACGCCGTGCCGACATGCTCATCCCCCCCGCCCGCCGTCGGCCGGCGAATCTGGCAGATGGCGTGTTGCGGGTAGACGGTGGTGTCGGTGACGCCGAAGAACCAGGACAAGCTATCGCGCAGGAAACCGAGCTGATCCCACAATGTTGGCTGGTTGGACGGCACGATCAGATCAAGCGGCCGGGCGGTGGGCTTGCCGTTATAGGCAAGGCTTTGCGCGTGAGCCGGCCCAGGTGCGGACGAACTTGCCGTTGGCGCAGCCGGGGCCGAAGCGGTCGGGGCCGGGGCTGGCGCTTGCTGGGTTGGTGACTGTTGCGGTGCTTGCTGCGGTGCTTGTTGCCAGAGCCGATGATCGAAGCCATCGTCGTAGTGCGCGTCGGGCGCGGACGGTGTGGTACGAGACGCGGCGCTGCTCGCCGTATGGCCGTTGACCGCGGAGCTGCCGTTGACTGCGCCATTGGCGGGGCTCTGCGCAGCCCGGCCATCTGCCGCTGCACGACGTGTATCGGGGCTCGCCGTTGTGGGGACATTGCCGCCTTGGGCACCACCCCGATCACCGCCCCAAGCCAGACTGGAATCTTCACCGCGTGCTGCGCCGTAACTCGACGACACGTCGGTCGGGCTCGATGTCAAACGCCGCAGGCCACGGCCAGTCAGCCCGGCGATATTGATGAACGGACTACCGGTGGTGGGGGCCTGTACCGAGGTCGGCTCGGCGCGATTGCCTTCCGCATAGGTCGCCAAACCGAAGTAAAGCCGCTTGTTCCCCACGAAATGCGTGAGCACATCGGGCGGAATCAGATAGACCGCCTCGCCACGGCGGGCGCGCATCGCACCGGCGGCCCGGCTGGAATAGAAATTGTTGCGACCGCGCTTGGCACGGTTTTCGGGCTTGAACAGCTCCGGGTCGCTGGCGACCGCTACCTCGAACAGAGGATTGGGCCCGGTGCGGACGGTGAAGCCGACGATGGAGAAACGGTCATCAACCGTTTCCCGGTTTGCGCGAATCAGTGCCATGCCAATCTCCTGCTGGGCAACAGTCATTCATTCAATGACTTGCGATCACTCCACCTGCTCGCCCGGCGGCAGCGAAAGGCTGTCTTCCACCCCTTCCCACCAGCGGTCCTGCGGCGCGATGCCGACTTCCTCAAGAAAGGGCTGCATGAAGGCCGACATACCTTCCAGCGTGCGGAAAAACATGCGCTGATTGGAACGCACATGCTCGACAACGCCACGCCATTCACCGGCGGCATTTTCGATTTCGCGCTCCTCGCACCAGATCCGCACGATGAACACCGCCGTTTGGTCTTGCAGACGCTTTGCCATCCCGAGCTCGCTTGCCGGGTTACCTGTGCCGACAGGCACCCCACTTTCAGTCTTTGTCTGACGGAAGTATGTGCGGGCACTGTCACAGTCTGCTCACATCACGATCACCACAACATCACACATATGTAAGTTTTCAGATAGAAAATGGCAGCCATCACTGTCGAATCACGTATGCATTCGACAGTTACTGAGAATGTGGGCGAGAAGTGACGGGGGAAGTAGCCCGGATACTGTTGCGGCCGAGGGTGGCCGTGTATGGAATACAGCGAGCGAGCAACAAAAAAGGCCGAACGAGTCGGCCTTTTTTGCGAGGAAGTGCGTTGGTGAAGCGGCGTGATGCCGTTTCCTTAGCGGTTCGGCACCACGGCGCTGCCGATGAACTGGACCAGGCCTTCCGACGAATTTTGGGTCGTGGTGGCTTTGACCGAGTTGGCCGTTGCAGCGTGTTGGCCGTTTTGCAGCTGGAAGTTTTCACCCAGCGCACCGGCTTGAGCTGCGCCCATGGCGCCCAGGAAACCAACGGTAGCGATAACAGTAGCAAGCTTTTTCATGATGATGATCCTTTCTGTCTTGTGGTCAGAGCGCGTGATGCCGAGATGAGAGGCGGTTGGCCGTTGACTTGGCATCACGTGAAGGATGTCGTTCGGTTGTGTTGCAATGCGACATCGATGGACGTACTTTAGCCACACACGCTTCGCAAAAAAATAATCAATTTGTAGATTATTTGATTCTTATTTATTGATAATTACAACGATGTTTCCGCGTTGGCCTTGGGGGAATGTGAGGTGTGAGGTGTGAGGTGTGAGGTGTGAGGTGTGAGGTGTGAGGTGTGAGGTGTGAGGTGTGAGGTGTGAGGTGTGGCAAAGGGTGACACCACCGCTGCCTCTGTAGGAGCGAGCTTGCTCGCGATTGCATCGTGTCATCCACCATTGCCATCGCGAGCAAGCTCGCTCCTACAACAGGGCATGGTTGGCACCTAGAAAGGCGCGCTTCCGGCCTTCTTCTCCAGCAACAGCAAACTCTGCGCAATCCTGCCTTCTGCCACGCGCAGCGATTCGCGTACCTGCACCAGCTGTTGCTGCAGCTGCGCACGCAGCACGAGCGGGTCGTCGGTTGGAAACGCATCCGAGGCGGGTTCCACGTCCGTGGAGGGCGGAACCGCAGCAGGCGGCGCTGGCTTGACGGCAGCGTTGGCTGTTTCATCAGCGATGCGGCGATACAGCTGGATCGTTTCCGCCATCGGCGGGATTGCCAGCTCGTGCCGCAGCAAGTCACGACAAGCTTCGAACTGGCGCAAAGCCAGCGCACGCTGGCCGTTCTGCATATACAGCCGCATCAGATCGCGGTGTACATCCTCGCGCAGCGGATCGGCATCGAGAATACGGTGGGCATAGCGGATACCGCAGGCGTATTCGGTGCGGACGGTGGCGTATTCGACCAGCCGGCCAAGCGCATCAAGGTACAACCGCCGCATCCGCTCGCGCTCGCGCAAGGCCCAGTCTTCCTGATAATTGGCCAGCACGTCGGCGCGGTAGAGTTCAAGCGCATCGTTCAGTTCAGCGATCTCGGCCACATCCAGCTTGTGGATCGGTTTGTTGAGCAGGCGGCCGAGCTGGCTTTCGAAGATGTCGATATCCACCCAGCACGGCCCGTCGAAATTGAAGCCGACATCGCCGCGCGAGTTGGACTTGATCACCGACCCCGCCAGCATCGGCGCAGGTTCCACCAGTTTGCGCAAACGCCACAGGGCCGTATTCAGGCTACCGCTGGCATCTCCGGCACGCTCGCTCCAGAGCTGCGCCGCCAGCACACTGCGCGCGACCAGTTTGCCGCGTGCGAGCACCAGCAAGGCGAGCAGTGCCCCCAAGGAATACGGCAACTTGACCTGCCGCTCTGCCAGCGGCCGGCCCAGGCTTGCGGCCAGATGGCCAAACAACATCAGGCGTAGCGTGTCCACTTCTGCCCTCTTTTGCTGCCGCTGGTCGTGCCAGCATGGCTGCGTAATCTGCGCTTGCACAGTCCCACGCCCTAACCCGCCAATAGCGCGAACCAGCAACCGTGCCGCCCGGGCATGCCGCCGGGCGCCGATTTTGAGGATTGCATTCTGGGATGCTTTGTTGCGATGCGAAACGAGAAGCTGACGTACGGAATCATGCCATTGGCAGCCGTGTGTTCAGGATCACATTTGCTTGTTGAAAGGCGGCGATGCGGTTCATGGTGCAGTCAACATCGCCGGATTGAATCCGCCTTGGCGCCTGTCTACGATCTTTTCATGTATCGAGCCCCCTTCGCGGGAGGGGGAACACCCTGGCAGTGTCGTAGGGCGCAATCCCCGAAGGGCATTGCGCCGCATCTGTTCAGTGAATCGACTTCTCAGAAGATCGTGAACAGATTCCTAACAGCAGCCGCCGGTATTGCCCCACGGCGGCGTTTCGCCAAAGTGTTCGACCAGCAGATCGATGAAGGCCCGTGTTTTAGCCGGTAGATAGCTGCGATTCGGGTAAACGGCATACACCCAGACTTCAGGACGCGGAAAGTCCTGCAAGATTGGCACCAGTTCACCACTTTTCAGATATTGCTGGGTGAGGATCAGCGGCTGAATCGTCAGCCCCAAGCCTGCCAGCGCGGCCTTTGCGGCCATTTCGCCGTTGTTCACCCGCAGCTTGGGCTGGATGTTCACGGTAATGGCGCCATCCGGCCCGGTGAAACTCCAGGCCGTACCGTTGTTGGAATAGGCATAAGTAATGCAGGAGTGATCGACCAGATCGTCCGGCGTCTGCGGCGTGCCGTTGCGCTCCAGGTATTCGGGCGACGCCACCATCACGAAGCGGATCGGGCTGAGCCGCCGCGCCACCAGCGACGGGTTGGGATCAGCCGAGATACGGATGCCCAGATCGATGCCTTCGTCGACCAGATCGATCACCCGATCCGACAATTGCAGATCAACCTTCATTTCCGGATAGCGGGCGTAATAGTCGGCGAGCACCGGGCAGAGGTAGTTCACCGCAAAGGTGACTGGCACGCTGACCTTGAGCGTGCCACGCGGCTTGATGGTGGACTGGCCGACCGCGTGTTCCAGCTCGTCCAGATCTGCCAGCACATGCTGGCAACGCTCGAAATACACCCCGCCCGGCCCGGTGAGACTGAGCGCACGCGTGGTGCGGTTCAACAGCCGGATGCCCAGTTTGCTTTCCAGATGCTTGATGTGTTTGCTGACCATGGCAGTGGACATGCCAAGCCGATCCGCCGCACCGACAAAACTGCCGTTGGTCACGACCTGATTGAAAACCCGCATGCTGAGTAAGCTATCCATTCCGTTCATCCATCCATGTTTCGTTCTTTCGAAGTCGTCGCTGATCGGCACTGCGTCGGCGCGGCGACGGTACTGACACGTTGACGTCACTACACCATCTTTCCAACTGCCAACAAATAATTACAAACATAGAAAATAATAGCAAAGTCAATAGTCAACAACCACATTATTATCAATATCAAGGAATTAAATCATCTACATATCCACCATTTATCAACCAAACGAATGCCAATAAAGTACGTCCATCGATGTCGCATTGCAACACAACCGAACGACATCCTTCACGTGATGCCAAGTCAACGGCCAACCGCCTCTCATCTCGGCATCACGCGCTCTGACCACAAGACAGAAAGGATCATCATCATGAAAAAGCTTGCTACTGTTATCGCTACCGTTGGTTTCCTGGGCGCCATGGGCGCAGCTCAAGCCGGTGCGCTGGGTGAAAACTTCCAGCTGCAAAACGGCCAACACGCTGCAACGGCCAACTCGGTCAAAGCCACCACGACCCAAAATTCGTCGGAAGGCCTGGTCCAGTTCATCGGCAGCGCGATCGTGCCGACGCAATCGAGCGCCAACGTCACTCCACAGGCCCAAACTGAAAGCCTGGTTCGCTTTGCCAACGCCGCGGTGCCGCACGATCTCTGATCCTGCTGCTTCGCTGCAACAAAAAGGCCGACTCGATCGGCCTTTTTTTATTGTTTGCGCCCCGCTCTCGCCCTGTCTGCTCTAAAATACAAAGGCATATAAGAAAACATTAATGTACAGAACACATTTAGCGGGCGAGCTCATTCCATGGTGGACTTCAAGACAATTGCTTTAGCAGCTTCGGCAATGTTGATCCTGGCCAGCTGCGGTGGGGGTGGCGGTCAAACCAGTGCCGATAACGCAACCCTCGCCTCTACCACTGTCGCGGCACAAACCAGTGCCGGCTCCGTCGGAAGTGGCACCAGCTTTGCGTATGGGGCCACCAATGTTTCCGACCCCGCCGCCGTGCCAACCGGCGCGGTGTATTACGTTGCCACCACCGGCAACGACACCGATACCGGCGCGGCAGACCATCCCTGGAAAACCATTCAGCACGCCGCCAACGTCGTTCAGGCTGGCGATACGGTTTATGTGCACGCCGGCGTTTATAACGAAACCGTGACCGTTCCGACTTCGGGCTCGGCCAGTGCCGGCTATATCACCTTCCGCAATGTGCCCGGCGAAGCAGTCGTCCTCGATGGCAGCGGGCTTGCCGTTTCGGGCGGGGTGCAGGGCTTGTTCTCGCTGGTCAGCCGCAGCTATGTGCGGGTGATCGGTTTCGAGCTGCGCAACTATTCGGCCAGCGGCAGCGATATCCCGGTCGGTATTTTCGTGAGCGGTGCCGGTAATCACATCGAACTGCGCAACAACCACGTCCACCACATCGCCACTACCACCACGCCCGGCAACGCCTACGGCATCGTCATCTACGGCAATCAGGCGCCAGCCGGGCTGACCAACGTGGTGATCGACGGCAATGAAGTCGACCATCTGACCACCGGTTCGAGCGAATCGCTGGCGCTGGATGGCAACGTGCAGTACTGGCAAGTGACCAACAACGTTGTGCACGACAACAACAACATCGGCATTGATGCAGCCGGCTACTTCGGCACCTCGCCCCAGACCGCTTATGACCAGGCGCGCAACGGGCTGATTGCTGGCAACACCGTCTACAACATCACGTCGATCAACAACCCGGCCTATGGCGGCAGCTATGGCGCGGATGGCATCTATATCGATGGCGGCACGCAGATCGTGATCGAGCGCAACCGGGTCTATCAGACCGACTTGGGCATCGAGCTGGCGAGCGAAAACTACGGCAAGACCACGCACCAGGTCATCGCCCGCAACAATCTTTCCTACTTCAATAACCTCACCGGCATCTCGCTCGGCGGGTATGCGAGCAGCGTCGGCGGGACAAGCTATGTGAGCGTGGTCGGCAATACGTTGTTCGGCAACGACACCCAGCGCACCGGCTCGGGCGAGTTGCAGATCCAGTACCACGCCACCTCCAACCTGATCGAAAACAACGTGCTGTATGCCAACAGCCAAGGTTTGCTGATCAACCACATCGATAGCACGCTGACGCCCGGCACCCTCGACTACAACCTCTATTACACGGCCACCGGCGCCAGCCAAAGCCAGTGGGTATGGAAAAACAGCAGCAAGACCGGCTTCACGGCCTACAAGAGTGCATCCGGCCGGGATGCGCATAGCCAGTTCGCCGACCCGCAGTTCGCCGACCTCGTCGCACCAGACCTGCACATCGCCGCCTTCTCCCCGGCCGTCAACGCCGGCAACAACCTCGGCTCGGTTCTGTTGGGTACGGTGGATTTTGCTGGCAATCCGCGCCTGTCCACATCGCTGGTCTCACAAGGGGCGTATCAGCCTTAGGCGCGTCGAGCGTTTTTATGATGTTTGATACGGCCGGATTGCTGAATACGCCGAATTGACGCTCGCCAACGTGCTTGCTTTGATGCGCTGACCACCAAGAGGAGAAAAAGCGATGAGCAGCGCCGTCAAATCAATCTGGAAGAAACTCGCCCCCAAACCTGCCGGCAAATGGCTGTTTTCCAAGCTGGTGTGCCTGAAAGCGCCTTACTTCGCCAGCATTCACCCGCGTTTTGTCGAGCTGCGCGCCGGCTATTGCGAATTGCGCATCAACAAACGCCGCGCCGTGCTCAATCACATCGGCACCGTGCACGCGATTGCCATGTGCAATATGGCGGAGCTGGCAGCCGGTACGATGGTTGATTTCACCCTGCCCAACTCACACCGATGGATTCCCAAGGGCATGCAGGTCGAGTATGTGAAGAAGGCCGAAACCAATTTGCGCGCCGTGGCGAAGCTGGAGCCAGTTCCGACCTTTGGCGCTGCTACCGATGTGCCCGTGCCGGTAGAAGTGCTCGATGCCGCCAATCAGGTGGTCTTTCGCGCCGTGGTGACGATGTGGGTATCGCCGAAGAAAGGCTGATTGGCTGGCAACATTCAATTTGTTCGCGATAGCCACGGTGGAGCAAGTCATTAGAATGGCTTGGTGAGCCACTTTCCCTAAAGCCCCATGGAACTCCCCAGCCCCGCCGTTCTATTCGCCGGCTTCCTGTTCAGCCTGATTGGCTTCATCGCGTTTCGCTACGGCAAGAAGCAGCAACAAATGAAGACGATGATCATCGGCATTGCGCTGATGGTCTATCCCTACTTCGTGCCAGAAACGTGGATGCTGTATCTGATTGGTGTGGCGTTATGTGCGGGCCTGTATGTGTTTCGCGGGGGCTGAGCGGCGACCACACCGCCCAAGCCCCGATCCATCAAGCACTCTTTCCGGTCGCCGCATACGCTACGGATAACCGCCGCAACAGCGATGCATTCAATTCGCGATTGTGGCGTGACCAGTGCTTGGTGGACTTCTCGATCTCGGCCTTCAACTGCGCCGCCACCTGCCACTCGCCAGAAGTCGCCGCCCAAATGGCATATTCCGCCCGTGCTTCAAAACTCCCGAACCGCTGTACGGCGGACTCGAATTCGGCTTTCGCTTCGGTATTGCGGCCAGCACCACTCAAGGCCCGGGCCAGCAGCAGCGTGATTTGCTCCGCGCGATATCCCGGCTCGTTTGTGCGGATGACTTGCAGGTACGAAATCGCCTGCTCATAGCGTTTGCATTCCACAAATGCCCGCGCCGCGCCAAAACGGATATCCGGATCCGAAGCGAACGGGCCTTTCAGGCAAGCTTCATAATTTGTGGCGGCGTCTTCGGCAAGGCCGGCATCCAGCATGGCAGCGGCAAGGCGCATCTGGTTTTGCGCGGTCGGGGTGTATTCGAACGCCGCACGTGCTTCACGCAATTCGCGGGTCGGGTCGAGCACCTTGGTCGCCGCTTTGACGACTTTCTTCGCACCATGCTCAAGGCGGGAGCTAGGCAGGTAAATGGCGAAGCCATAAACAATGCTGCCCAGCAGCGGGAACGAAAACAGAATCAGCAGCCAGTACATCTGCTGTCCGGTTCGAACCGCGTGAACAGCAAAGTACAAAGCAACGAGCAGATGCAGGCCAAGACCGATGAATGGCATGGTGTGTCCTTAAAAACAGATTTGATTTATTGATGCACGAGCGCGTGGTGCCAGCGCGTCGCTGAGCCGGCTGCCAGCTGAGCGCAATGCTCGTTCGCAAACTCAGACTCAGTCGAACGATGGTCAGCGGTACCCCGATAAGCGGCGAATTCTAGTCTATTGTTTCCTATGCGCGTCAAATTTCAGGATCAGTCGTTCATGAACTGCTGCCAAGTCCATACCAATGAATAAAACCCGATTCAAATGGATGATTTGCTTCTGCATCGGGCTGATATCGCCACCATTGACTGCATACGCGAATGATTACGTCGTCGCCGTCGAAGCGCTGGATTACATGCCGCTTTACGATGGCAGCAAATCCAATGCCTATCACGGCTTTGCCAGGGACTTATTGGATTTGTTTGGAAAACGCTACAAACACACATTCAAATATCAGCCACTACCGGTCAACCGGCTGTTTGCCGAGTTTTATATGGAAGGGAAATACGATTTCAAGTTCCCCGACAACCCGGCATGGCAAGATGCCACCAGGAAAAACAAAACCATCGTCTATAGCGACCCGGTCATCACGCTGACAGAAGGGCTTTTCATCCCGGAAAAGCGCGTCAAACCGGGGAAGCGAAACATCAAATACATCGCCACCATCGCCGGCTTCACGCCGACGCCCTACCTGCCATTGATCGAATCGGGCCAGTTGACGGTCTACACGACCAACAGTTTTTCCAGCTTGTTCCAGATGAGCATGGTCGAACGGGTGGATGGCATCTATACCAATGCATTTGCCGTCAAATATTTCCAGAAGCACCAACCCGCGTCGCAAGAACATTTAGTTCTCGACAAATCATCGCCTTATATAACGACCGTGTTTTCTTTGGCCACCACCAAACACCCCGAGGTCATTGCCCAATTCAATCGTTTTTTGCGGGATGAAAACGGTGAAATCGCCAAATTAAGATCTGCTTATGGCATTACCGCAGAGATGCAATGATTGGCGCATTTTGCACTAAGCCGAATTGACATGGAAAAGCCCCGGCATTACTGCACCGGGGCTTCTCCATTTACAGCATGCGAACCGGAATTACCGGGCAGCCACTGCCGGCGAACTCGCCTTCACCGCCTTGCGAACCTTGGCAACCTCCTTGGACGAGACTGCCGGGGCATTGTTGCCCCAACTGCCGCGAATGAACGTCACCACATCCGCCACTTGCTGATCGCTCAGACGCCAGTCGAACCCCGGCATGGCGAGCGGCGTCGGCGCTTTTTGCGTTGCGGGCATTGTGCTGCCTGTCAACACGATATGGATCAGTGAGGTCGGGTCTTGGGTATTGACCACGCTATTGCCGGCCAAGGGCGGGAAGGTGCGGGCTGCACCATTGCCGCTGGAGCGATGG
The DNA here is from genome assembly GCF_000711875.1 of Andreprevotia chitinilytica DSM 18519. Taxonomy (GTDB): domain Bacteria; phylum Pseudomonadota; class Gammaproteobacteria; order Burkholderiales; family Chitinibacteraceae; genus Andreprevotia; species Andreprevotia chitinilytica. Next base: position 201,080 of record NZ_JONM01000001.1, on the reverse strand, counting down.
CAGCCGCTGCAGTTATCCAGATATTCCGGCGCGCCACGGGCTGAGATATCCCCTGCCATCAACGCCTTGGCCGCCGGGCTGCTGGCTGCCGTGGCTGCCAGTGCGGCCACCGAATACGCCGGCCTGGATGCTGGCGTTTGCGATTTCAGGTACGCCGCCATCGCGCCCAGATCCTCGTCGGTCAGATGCTGCGTGCTGTGCGCCACCACATCCGCCATCGCGCCGAACACTGCCGTCCGCTCGGAACGGCCGGTTTTCAGGTAGTCGACGATTTCCGCCTCGCTCCAGCTGCGCAGGCTGCCCTGCTCGCCGACCAGCGCCGGCGCGAACCAGCCATCCAGCGCTGCGCCGCCCAGGAAATGCTTACCGTCCGTTTCCGAGTAGGACTTTTCCTGTGCGCCAATACCGCGTGGCGTGTGACACGAACCGCAATGCTCCAGCCCCTGCACCAGATACGCACCGCGATTCCAGCGGACGGATTTCGTGTCGTCCGGCCGGTAAACGCCAGACGGCAGGAACGCCGTATTCCACAGCGAAATCCCCCAGCGCTGGTTGAACGGGAAACCCAGCGCGGTCTGCGCCGGCTGCTCCGCCACCGGGGCCACGCCATGCATCATGTAGGCATACAACGCCGCCATATCGTCATCATTGATCTTGCTGAACGACGGATATGGCATGGCCGGATACAGGTTGTGCCCGTCCTTGGCCTTGCCCTCCCGCATGGCGCGTTTGAAATCCGCCAGCGTGTAATTGCCGATGCCAAAGGTCGGGTCTGGCGTGATGTTGGTCGAATAGATGGTGCCAAATGGCGAGCCCATGCCCAGCCCACCAGCCAGCGGTTTGCCGCCCGGCGCAGTATGGCAAGCGGCACAATCGCCCAGCTTCGCCACATATGCGCCCTTCTCGATCAAGGCTTGATCGATCTTGGCTGGCGTGCCGGCTGCCTTGGCTTTGGCCTCAGTCCCCAGCGCCTCGGTGAGCTGCGGCTTCATCACCTCGACCGATTCGACATTCAGCGCGACCACAGTCGCCGCCACCAGCACCAGACCGCTGGCGATCAATAATTGCTTTTTCATCGCGCGGTCCTCCTCAAACCAACGGCCCAGGGTTTTTCAGATAGCGCTCGCGGATCGCGTTTGCCGACCAATACGCCAACGCGCCGACCAGCCCGGTCGGGTTGTAGCCGATGTTCTGCGGGAAGGCGCTCGCGCCCATCACGAACACGTTGTGCACATCCCAGCTCTGCAGATACTTGTTGAGCACGCTGCTATCCGGCCGCTCGCCCATGATCGCACCGCCCACGGTATGGGTGGTCTGGTACGGGCGCACGTCGTAGTGGTCGCCGAGCTTTTTCACATTGATGCCGATCGACTCCGGCTTCATCGCCCGGGCGATATCGGCCGTCTTGCCGGTCACGTATTGGCTCATACGGATATCGTTGTCGTGCCAATCGAAGGTCATGCGCAGCAAGGGCTGGCCGTAGGCATCGCGGTAGGTCGGATCGAGGTCGAAATACGCATCGCGGTAGGACATCACCGAGCCGTGCGTGGCGATGTTCACCGTGTGGCCATAGTGTTTCTTGATCGCGTGCTTCCAGCCTGCGCCCCATGCAGGCGTACCGGGCGGCACGCTCATTTGCTGGATCGGCCGGCCGCCGCTCTGGTTCACCATCACATACGCGCCACCGATGAAACCGAGCGGGCCGTGGTCGAAGTGGTCGCCATTCAGATCGTCGATGATCTGCCCGCCGCCGCCTGCGCCAATGAACGGGTTGATCGGCACGTCTTCGTTAAAGAATGCCGATACGCCGCCCATCATCTGGTACGCGTAGTTCTTGCCGACCACGCCTTTGCCGGTGATCGGGTCATACGGCTTGCCGATGCCGGACAGCAGCAGCATGCGCACGTTGTGCATCTGGAAAGCGGAGAGAATGACCAGATCAGCCGGTTGCTCCACCGTGTTGCCCTGTGCATCGATATACGTCACGCCAGTGGCGCGTTTGCCATCACTCGCCAGATTGATCTTCATCACCTGCGATTGCGCCCGCAGCTCGAAATTCGGCCGCTTGAGCAGCACTGGCAGGATGGTCGTTTGCGGCGATGCCTTGGAATAGTTGTAACAACCGAAACGCTCGCAGAAGCCACAGAAATTGCATGGGCCCATCTGCACGCCGTAGGGATTGGTATACGGCTGTGAAGCATTGGCAGCAGGCATCGAGAACGGGTGATAGCCCAGCTCGGTCGCTGCCTTGGCGAATAGGCTCGCGCCATAGACATCCGCGAGCGGCGGCAGCGGGAATTCAGTGGAACGGAAGCCTTCCAGCGGATTGCCGCCACTGTTCAGCATGATCTCGCCGTTCAGATTGCCCGCCTTGCCCGAGACCCCGGCCACCCGCTCGAAGAAAGAAAAGTACGGCTCTAGTTCTTCATACGAGACACCGAAATCCTGGATCGTCATATTGGATGGAATGAAGGATTTGCCGTAGCGCTCGATCACGTGGCTGCGCAAACGCAGCTCTTCTGGCAATACGCGCCAGTGCGCGCCATTCCAGTGCACGCCCGCGCCGCCAACACCGTTGCCCGGCAGGAAGGAGCCAAGCTGGCGATATGGCACAGCGGTATCGCCAATTGCATGCCGCACGCTGACGGTCTCGGTCGCCAGATTCTGGAACAGCTTGTAGCGCATGCCGTAGGTGAGTTCGTCGGCAATGCGCGGGTAGGCGAAATCGGGATTGGTATCGCGGTTTTCGCCGCGTTCCAGCGCCACCACATCCAGCCCGGCATCGGTGAGTTCCATGCCCATGATCGCGCCAGTCCAGCCAAAGCCGATGATGACCGCATCCACGGGTTTCTTTTTGATATGTGCCATGTCGTTTACCCCGCCTGACCGCTGATGCTGACCGGGCCGAGCGGATACTGCTCGCCGTGCCGGCTCACCCAATCGATGAAATCGGCGCGTGCGCCGGGGAAGCCGATCATCTTCCAGCTCCCCATATTTTTGTTGCCGCCGTGAATCGGATCAGCCAGATAGCCTTCCTTGGTGTTTTGCAGCAGAAAAGCGAAGAAATCCGTTGCGCTGGTTGCATCGAATTGAATCTGGCCTTTTTCCAACCCGGTCAATACCTGCTCTTGCTGCGAATGGTTCAACTCGGTAAATATTTTTCCGCCGAATTGTTTTTTGCAGTAATCATCGGTAGCCGCAATACCGGCACGATAGACCTCACGCGGGGGTTGTTTGCCTTGATAGCCAAATAGCGGCGAGGCCGGCAGATACGGCCCTTGCATATACCAATTGGCGGCCAGACCAAAGGCGGCCAGCATTTGCCGATCGATGAATTCCGGCACGCCGGATTCCACTGCGCCGGGGCCGACGTCATCGGCAGGAATCAATCGATCACAGGCGGCGTTGATGAAGCGCCATTCGGGGTCGGTGAAAAACTGGGGGATGTACTTGCTAGCGGTGTTGCTTGATGTGGCGCCAGCGCTGCCGGAGATCACGCTTGCCTGGCCTTGTTCCGGTGGCCGTCCGCATGCCCCAAGGGCCACCAGCGGTACGACGCTGAGCGATGCCTTGAGGAAGCGACGGCGCGATGGCTCGTCGGATGAATGATCCAATTTGATTCTCCTTGTTCGGTGTTGTTGCTTGATCAATCGCGTACACAGCGCGGCCTGAAGTAGATACACCGAATTGGAGATCAGATTCCCACTCAAAATGGCATTGAAAAATCCGCACGAATTCCAAAGCACGAATCCAATCACGAGAAAAGATATCGTTTACGCCTTGCAACGCTGATTTTTAAAGATACGCACCCATGGTCAATCAGCATTAACTTAATGTTTTCGCCAAACGGCTTCACCATTTATCAATGAAATCTCAAATTCAGCCGATTGGAATCCGGGTGAAAAATACACAAAGCCGCCTTTTGGACTAATGCCGCTCACTTAAGGAAATCGTCCCCTCGCCCTCCCGTGCAAGGCTTTAGCCTTATTCAGGGACAGCGGGAAAGGGCTAGGGAGAGGGTGCTTGCAACGACATTGCTCGTGGCACAACCCTCACCCCCGGCCCCTCTCCCACAAGTGGGCGAGGGGAGTCGTTAAGCGAGTGGCATTAGCCCGAAGGCGGCTTTGTAGAACTGCAATCCAACAAGCTACTTCATCAAGAAATCGTCTCAACCCCCTTGGTCAACAACTCCGGCGCCGCGACCGAACCTTTCAGCGCATCACGCAACGACGAACCCATCAACGCCTGCAACAGCCCCAACGCATTGGCCTCCCCGCCCACATTCACCTGCGGCACGATCGGCAACTTGGCTTCCTGGATCGCCTTGGCAAAGGCCTGGCCGAGTTCCTGCGCCAAACGGTAATCCGGGCCACCGTAGGCATCGACTTGCAACTGGGCGGCTTCGGCGGTGGCCTTACCCACCTTGCCGACCCGGTTGGCGTCGGCTTCGGCCAGCAAGTTGATCTGGCGTGCATGCGCTTCGGCCTCGATGGTCACGCGGTCGGCGTCGCCCTTGGCCAGCGCACGGATTTCGTTGGCTTTCTGCTCGGCCTTCATCGCGGCGGCTTTACCCTCGTTCTGCGCGATCTCGATGGCAATGGATGACTGCGTCAGCGTGGTCTGCTGCTTGGCCTTGGCTTCCGCCTCGCGCAATTCGCGCTCGGTGTGGGCCGATTCCTGCTGGCGCTTGTAGGTATCGATCTGCTCCAGCGCGATCTGGCGCAGGCGCAACTGAGTCAGGATGTTTTCGATCTCGTTGTCGCCCGCCGTCGATTTCGGCGTGCCGATCAGCACCTCTTGCAGCTCCAGGTTGTAGAGGCCAAAGCGCTCCTTCATTTCGTTGGCAGCCAAGGTCTGGATATCACTGCGATGCTGCAGCAACTCGATCAGCGTCTTGGTCTGCGCAATGTTCTTGAAGTAGGCACTCACCATCGGATCAAGCGTCTGCTCTACCAGCTTCTGGATATCGCCAAAGCGCTGCACCACCATCGGCGCTTTCTTGTAGTCAATGTGCACCACCACCGACAGCGGCAGGTTCGGCTCGAACGCATCCTTGGTGATCAGAGAAACTTCCTTCAGGTTCTGGTCGAACTGACTGCCAGCGGTGGCCGCTTCCCATTTCAGGATGAAGTTGGTGGTCGGCACCTTGATGATGTGGCCGGCATAGGTGTTGAAGGCGTATTTGCCCGGCAGCAGCGGCTCGCTCCATACCCCGCGCTGCCCGGTGGCGACCAGCTCGCCATGCTGGTAATCCGCGCCGGACACATCCTGGCCCGGCGTGCCGTTGTACGACACCACCACGCCGACGAAGCCGACTTCGATCACCGTTTTTGGCACGCCTTCCACCGTCGCGAACAGGCGGTTCAGGTAGTAAGTCCCCTCCACCAGCACCTGCAATTGGCGACCGCGATAACCACCGGCGGCAAGGAAGCGTTCCGGTTCCTGAAAGTTGTTGTGATACAGCACGGCGCGGACATCGGTGCCGCCCACGGTCGGGGCAATGATCTGGCCATCCGGCAGCGACGGGCCGTCATGCACTGTCACCACCCCCATCAAATCGCGGGAGCCATTGATCACCACCGGTGTGAAGCCCTCGCGGCTGGCGATCAGCTCATGCATGGACTGGATCACCGCGTTGTCATGCTGGCCCAGGCCGTGCGCAAAAATCTTGTCCGGCGTGATGACGACGAATTGCGCCAGATTGATGGCATACACGCCCTCGCGCAGCACCTTGCGTTGCGGGCCTTTTTGGCCGCCGGCAGCGAGGAAGGCGCGCACATCTTCAAACTGGTTGGCGCGGCTGTTGTCGCCCAAGGTTTGCGATGTGCCCAGCACCAGGCCATCCCGCGCAAACACGTAACCAATCCGCCCTTGCGGAATCGTGACCAGATCGCCGAAGTGGATGGCGAACTGAAACGGCACCATGAAGTGAAACCCACCGCGCAGCACTTCAGGCTGAAAGCCCGCCTCGCCCTTGAGCGCAATCAGGCCGGACTGGATCGAACCGGCGGTGCTCCATAACTTTTCGCGGATGCCGATGCGGTTGTTCGGCACATAGACGATGGCACGGGAGATACGGATCAAAACCACAACCAAGACGGCCACAGCTGCAGAAATGGCCCAGGCATAACTCGACATGTGTTGTCTCCAACAGACGTCGCCTTCGGGCTACTGCGCGTCTCGAAATCAGCGGGCGATGCTTTGTGCGGGCTGCTTCTAATGCGTGCGGTGCTTGGATCAATCCGGTACACCCGTACCTTCTTTTTCCAGGGGCCCGGGTGTATCCCCGGGTCGCTCGCTTCGCCTCAAGGGCGACGTTTATCCGGCTCTTGCTGAGCCGTAACTGGGGTATAGGTTATGTTGCGATGCAACACAAATATTTTGTATTTGCCCATATGAAGCCGTGAATCACTGCGGGACAGCGGCGCACACCCACCGCCAGAACAAGCGCATTTCTGCTGCACCGCAACCAAGAACCCTGCCCCTGAAACTTCGTAGGGCGGATCACCCTGCAAAGGGTGTTCCGCCGGTTACCGTGTACGGCGGAAAGCCCTACGACTGGTTCGCATGCCACAACACGTAGCCCGGACGGCTTCGCCGGCCGGGGTGGCACCAGATACCGCAGCCCCCCGGCCGCAAAGCGTCCGGGCTACATGATGCACACCAAGACAATCCGTTACCCATCAACAACATGCCGTTGTCCTCGCAAGCGCCCGGTGGATCATTATTCAGTTGCCGCCCCCAACCTTGACCGGAGGACGCCATGCCCCATCGGCTGCGTTACCGCACTGCCACCTGCGCCCTGCTCCTGCTTTCCTGCATGACCTATGCCGCAGAGAAACAACCCGATCTACACTGGCTCAATCGTCTGTCGTTCGGCGTGACCAGCGACCTCGTCGCCCGCGACAAACAACTGGGTGACCGGGCCTTTCTGGATGAGCAGCTGCGCGCCAAGGGCGACATGCCCATCGACATTCAGGCGCGCATCGAAGCCCTGCCCATCACCCAGAAAACCATCCCCGAATTCGTCGCCCAAGACGAAGACATGAAGCGGCAGGTCAACGCCGCCACGACGGAAGAAGACAAGAAGCAACTCAGCAAAGCGGAAGGCGATTTCACCAATCAGGCCATGCAAGACGCGATGCGCCGCCACCTGTGGCGAGCCATCTACTCCCCGAACCAGCTGCAGGAAAAGCTCACCTGGTTCTGGATGAATCACTTCAGCGTCTACGCTTACAAAGCCAATCTGCGGCTGACCATTCCCGATTACGAAGAAAAAGCCGTGCGCCCGTATGCGCTCGGTCACTTCCGCGATCTGGTGCTCGCCACCCTCAAGCACCCGGCGATGCTGGCTTACCTCGACAACACGCAAAACGCAGCCGGCCACATCAACGAGAACTACGCCCGCGAGCTGATGGAGCTGCATACCCTCGGCGTCGGCAGCGGCTATACGCAACAAGATGTGCAGGAACTGGCGCGCATCCTCACCGGCGTGGGCGTGAACTACAACAACCCGACGGTGAAGGTGAAAGCCGAGCTGCAGCAATACGTGATCCGCAATGGCGCGTTCGAATTCAACCCGCAGCGGCATGATTTCGGCGACAAACAACTGCTCGGCGCCACCATCAAGGGCAGCGGTTTTGCCGAAGTCGAACAAGCAGTCGACCTGATCTGCAAACAGCCCGCCACCGCCCGCTTTGTCAGCCGCAAGCTCGCCACCTACTTCCTCGGCGACAACCCGCCCGATGCACTGGTCGAGAAGATGGCGAAGACCTTCCAGCGCAGCGATGGCGACATCGCCGCCGTGGTGCGCACGCTATTCGAATCGCCCGCCAGCCACAGCCCCACGCCCAATCTGCGCGATCCGTTCCGCTACACCGTCGCCGCCATGCGGCTCGCCTACGACGGCAAACCGGTGAGCAATCTGCGGCCGGTGTTCAACTGGCTGAATCAGCTGGGCGAGCCGCTCTACGGCCGCCTGAGCCCGGATGGCTACGGCCTGACCTCGGCAGCGTGGAACGGCTCCGGCCAACTGGTGAAACGCTTTGAAATCGCCCGCGCCATCGGCAGCAACAACGCCGGCCTGTTCGACCCGGATGGCAGCACCCCGATGGGCATGAATGGCGTGGGCATCATCGGCTTCCCGCTGATCCAGCGCCCGATTTACTACAGCCTGCTGGAACCCACCCTGAGCCCCGCCACGCGGGAAACGCTCGACCGCGCCAACAGCGCGCAGGAGTGGAATCTCTTGTATCTGGCCTCACCGGAGATGATGAATGACTGATCTATCCCGCCGCCGTTTCCTGCAATCCGCCGCGCTCGGCGCCGGTACGCTGGCCATGTCGTGGTCATCGCAGCTCTGGGCCGTGCCCGCCGAGGTGCCCCGCGTGCTGGTCGTCTTCCTGCGCGGTGGTTACGACGCCGCCAACCTGCTGGTGCCCTACACCAGCGACGACTACTACCGCCTGCGCCCCAGCATCGCCATTGCCCGGCCGGACGCCGCCAACGTCAACGCGGCCTTGCCGCTGGATAGCGACTGGGCCTTGCACCCGGCGCTGAAGGATTCGCTCTACCCGTTCTGGCAACGCGGCGAGCTGGCCTTCGTGCCTTTCGCCGGCACCAACGACCTCACCCGCAGCCACTTCGAAACCCAGGACCGCATCGAGCTGGGCCTGCCGGACGATGCCGGCCAGGCGGATCGCAGCGGCTTCATCGGCCGGCTGGTGCAAGTGCTCGGCGGCCCGCCCGCCATCACCTTCACCGGCAACCTGCCGACCATCGCCACGGGCGGCGCAGCAATCCCCAATCTGTCGCTGCGGGACGTGAGCAAGGCCCCGTTCGACGAGCGTCAGTCGCAATTGCTGGTCAGCCTCTATCGCGGCCAGACGCTGGAAGAGCGCGTGCAGGAAGGGCTGCAGATGCGCCAAGGTGTCGCCAAGATGTTCGCCGACGAAATGCAGGCGGCCAATCGCGGCGCGGTCTCGGCCAATGGCTTCGAGCAAGAGGCGCGGCGCATGGGCAAGCTGATGCGCGAGCAATACAAGATCGGCTTTGTCGATGTCGGCGGCTGGGATACCCATATCTATGAAGGCGGCGCGACCGGCCAGCTCGCCAATGCGCTCGGCAATCTCGGCCGTGGCTTGAATGCCTTTGCGCAGGAAATGCAGCCGGTGTGGAAGAACACCGTCGTCATCGTCGTCTCCGAATTCGGCCGCACCTTCCGCGAGAACGGCAACAAAGGCACCGACCACGGCCACGGCAGCGTGTATTGGGCGCTGGGCGGTGCGGTGCGTGGCGGCAGGGTGCTGGGCGAGCAGATGCGCGTGTCGGAGGCGACCTTGTTCCAGAACCGCGATTTCCCGGTGCTCAATGAATATCGCGGCCTGTTCGGCAGCGTGTTCCAGCGGTATTACGGCTTGAATGGCAGCCAGTTGGACAAGGTGTTTCCGGGGGCCAGACCGGGGTCGATTGCGTTGTTGTAGTCCGGCGCGGTACGCGTAAAAAAGCCAGCACCCATCCAAGTGCTGGCTTTTTGCTATCCGTGAGCTTGTTCAAAGTCTTTTTGTGGCAACGGGTCACGCTGCCATCCCCCCTTTTTGAAGGGGGGCTAGGGGGGATTTCTGCGCCATCTCAACATCTACCGACGTCGAAATCCCCCTCAATCCCCCTTCGAAAAGGGGGAGGTAAAACCCTGCAGCGCTTCAAGTTGGCAGTTTGCGAGACTTTGAACAGGCTCTAAAACCCATTACTTCTTGTCCCGCTCCCTGAATTCCTTCAAATCCTTCGCAGACCCGCGGGCGAAGTCAATCGCCGCCCGCCGCTCTGATGCAACCGCAATCCCCGACTGCGCAAGTTGATACGCAGCGGATGCCGGTTCGACCAAGGCGGCCACGATCTGGAACAGCCGGCCTAATTCGGCCACGCTATCCATGCCATATTGGGCGATCTCGTCGTAAGTGTGGCCGGTTCGCGTCGGTGAAGCGCGGGCGAAACGAGGGATAGGACGTGGGGGTGGTGCTGGGGTGCCTTGCGGATTAGACATAGCGTCTCCTGTACAGGTTATGGCTCACCATTCCAACGCCAATCGGAGGTGGCAAGCACTGGGCAGGGTTGGCGTGCCGGCGTACAGGGAACCGGTGCATCCGAAGATGCCCCCACCCAGGCTCGCCATTGAAGACGCACCACGGGTGTTGCAGACATGAAAATGCCGCTGGGCAGCGGCTGTCTGCCTGTACTTAATCCAGGACGCCAATCCTGATTGCGCGACCGCGCAACGAGACGAAGTATTCCGCAGCCGCTTCGACCCGGTCAAGGCCGCAAGCTCGGCGTGTTAGCTCGTAGCCCGGACGGCTTGCCGGCCGGGGTAGCAATGCGGGCAAGTTGCATCCGGCATGGATGCGCTGCACCAACCCCGGCCGGCAAGCCGTCCGGGCTACGGGTCTGCGCAAGCGATAGCTGTGATTCAAGCGCTGCAATCGCGAGCAAGCTCGCCCAGGTTGGGCGGAGACATCGCGATATGCACTTCCATCCTTCCGTCGGTTTTCTGAGCGCATGAATTGTTAAGCGAATCTTCTTTTCCTAGGATTGAAAGCGCTTTCAAAAAGCGAACGACACATCTTCGTGTTGAACAAACAGAACTACTGGAGGAAGTAATGAAAAGAATGATCAGGAACTTAACGATTCTCCTCTTGAGCGGCGGTTCGCTGCTGACCGCCTCGGCAGCGCTGAGCGCGACCACCGGCGATTGGAGTTACTGCGCCGCGGAAAACGGAAATTGCATTTTCACCGGCACGCAGACCGTCCGCTATGGCGCGGGGACGACCTTCGTCACGCAAACGCTGGCATGGGGCGCATCCTGCAACAACGCGGCCTTTGGTGATCCGGTGCCGGGTGTCGCCAAGCATTGCGAGGTCAGCAATAGCTGGAATTCATGCGCCAGCGAAAACGGGACTTGCAGTTTTTCGGATACCGAAACGGTCCGATATGGCGCAGGCACCACTTACAACGCGAACGTCGTCACCGGTGGCGAAGGCTGTAACAACTCCGTGTTCGGCGACCCCGATCCGGGTATTGCCAAGCATTGCGATGCCGCGCCAACCACCTGGACCCAGTGCAGTGCCGAGAACGGACAATGCAGTTTTTCGGGCACGCAGATCGTCTTGTATGGCGCCAACGGCAGCTATACCACCAAGAGCCTGACCGACGGCGCAGCCTGCAATAACGGCACCTTTGGCGACCCCAGCCCGGGCAACGCCAAACACTGCTATGTGCCCGGCCTGCCCGTCCAGTCGTCCGGCTCCCAACCAACACCAACGCCGACACCGAGTGGTTTGCTGTTCAGTCCGTACAAGGATGTCACGATCAATCTGAACTGGAACACGAACGTGATCACTACGAACGTGACCGGAACCACGCAATCGGCGGTGTCCGCCATGCCTGGCAACGACAGCACGCTGACCTGGGCATTTGCAACGGGCAGCTGCGGTAGCGAGAACTGGGGTGGCCTCTTGGGCGCATCCATTGCCGCGGCAAACGTCAATGCCTGGGTACAGGCCGGCAAGAAGTACATCATCTCGACGGGCGGCGCGGCCGGTTCGTTCACTTGTACCAGTGACGCGAATTTTGCGACCTTCATCAACACCTACAACTCAGCCAACCTCGTCGGTATCGATTTCGATATCGAAGCGGGTCAGAGCCAAGCCGATATCAACAACCTGGTGCAACGCGTGATTGTGGCGCAGCAGAATCATCCGAACCTGCGCTTCAGCTTTACCGTCGCAACGCTGGGCGGCAACGTCAGCCCGAGCCTCGGGACTTTTGGGGTCGAGGTGATGAACGCGATCCAGACCTATGGCCTGAAGAATTACTACATCAACCTGATGGCGATGGATTACGGCAGCCCTGGCGGTGGTAACTGCATCACGGACAGCAGCGGCCAATGCCAGATGGGCTCGTCGGCGAATCAGGCGGTCATCGATCTGCACAATCAGTACGGCGTCCCTTATAGCCAGATCGAAGTGACACCGATGATCGGTGGCAACGATTCGGCAGGCGAGACGTTCACCTTGGCCGATGTGGCGACGGTGTCGAATTTTGCCAAACAGAACGGACTGGCCGGCGTCCACATCTGGTCGCTCGATCGCGACAACGATTGCGCACCCGGCTCTGCGTCACCGACCTGCAATTCCTATGGTCAGGCAGGCCGGCTGGGCTTTACCAAGGCGTTCTTGTCGGATCTTGGCTTCTAACGGATTCGGCGTCAGCAAAACGACTCCCCTCGCCCACTTGTGGGAGAGGGGCCGGGGGAGAGGGTCATGCAACATGCAGCTTCCTTTGCAAGCTCGCTCCTACGAATATCAACCACCCACGAAAAAGCCCGCCGAAGCGGGCTTTTTCTTCAACTGGCGCACATCACTGCATGTCATCCAGCTGCGGTGCAGGCTGCGCAGGCACGATATCGGTCGTGGCCTTGGGTTGCTGCATATCGTCGACTTGCTTGGCTGCGTTGAAACGGGTCGACGTATCCAACGCCGCCCCACCCTTCCTGGCTTGGTGCGTATCGAACGGGGTAATCAGATAGGGCAGCCCGAAATTACCCGCGCCACCCGCGGCACTACCCGATGCACCATTTGGACTACCAGCGGCATACACCGCGCTCGCGCCTATGGCGAGGCCCGTTGCCAACAATACGGAGAGGATCTTGTTCATGGTGAATTCCTGATGAGTGATAGGTTGAACAACAAACATCCGCTTTGCAGTTTCCGCCTCAAACAGGGCCTGCTCTGTCGTCCAATCACCAACATTCATGCAGGACAAACACCGATCCTGCACTGCTCATTCACCGGGTATGCAACGCCATGCAAAAACCCGCCGAAGCGGGCTTTCAACGTTGAGTATCCCCAGGCTCGAAGGGCGAACGGCGGGTTCGTGTCGCCGAATGTTTCGCTTGAACTAACTGCTCCCACCGCAAACCACAGCCGGCAAGCCTATAGGCTTATGCTTCAAATTCTTACAAACAAATAAATAAATTTATCAACAAAATACACAAATTTAATTTCATTTTTAGAAAGTAACGGCGTATACCATTCCGAGGTGCTCATCCCCTCAGATCCCCGAGGCCGTGCACCACTCGCAGCGGACGGCGCCACGCTGCACGTGCCATCACGACACACAACCCGACGGCACGTTCCGCGCCAACTTCAGGAGATCGAATCATGAAGCAAACCATGCTAAAAGCCGCAAGCAGCCTGCTGATTCTGGGTGGGGGGTTGATGTGCGCGCAATTCGCTGCGGCGACGGATACCGATATCGTCTCGGCCGACGTCAAGACCTGCAATATCAAAGGCAGCGTGACGATCACCATCGCTGGGGTGAATTATCTGGATGACCTGGGTTGCGCCAATCCGACCGATGAACCGGCACCGGGCGAGAATAAAAACTCAGCCGTCAATACCACTACGGTTGGCGTAACGGCCCTTAGCAATGTCGCGGGGGTAACCGCGCCGTTTGGCGATGCCAAGTACGACAACAGCGTGGCAAACAAAACAATCCTGACTGGCACGGCAGGCGAATCAGGCCTGAGCTTGGTACAAGGGTTGGTGCAAAGCACGGATGTTGCCGGCCAGGTCACATGCACGGCGGTCAGCGGCTCCTCGACGCTCAATTGCACTGCTGCAACCACCCTTGGCACGACTACCGTCAACGGATCGCCAATCTCGATTCCTGCGCAACCGATTCCGTTGAATTACACCATTGCCTTAACTGGCTTGAACGTGGGCATCAATCTGGCCGGCATCCCGGTTACGGTTCCCGTATCAGGAAGCCTGATCCTTAACGAGCTCGTCGTCACCGGCCTCAACACGCACAATGTCACCATCGCCCATAATCCGGTTCATCTCATCTTAAGCGGCAGCGCGAATGCACTTGGCAGCGGGCTGGTTGGCGTGAGCATTAATGTGATCGATGCAACTGCGACCAAGGCTGAATTTGCTTTATTCCTTGCAACGATCGTTGGGGAGTCAGTTGGCCTTCAATTCAAACCCGAATGAGAATGCACCCGGAATCCCAACAATATTAACTGCCCAAACCAATAGTCTTAATTGTCCAAACCAATACCGGGATGCGTTTCTTCCTTTCTATTCAATTAGAAATTGAGCGCAGCGACGATACCTGGTTGAGGTATTACAAAAGGCCACGTACCCGCGTGGCCTTTTTCCTGATCGCAAATCCCTACATCAACACCTTCACCAGCAAAAACCCGCTCGCCACGCTAAAGAACGAACTCGCCAGCCCCGGCAGCATGAAGCTGTGGTTCAACAGCCATTTACCAATGCGCGTGGTGCCGGTCTGGTCGAAGTTGATCGCGGCAATCACCGTCGGGTAATTGGGGATGAAGAAGTAGCCGTTCACGCTGGGGAACATGGCGATCAGCGCCGGCACCGGCAGGCCGAGCGCAATGCCCAGCGGCATCAGGGCGCGGATGGTGGCGGCTTGGGAATACAGCAAGATGGACATGGCAAACAGCGCCAGCGCGAACAGCCACGGTGCAGTGGTGATGGCGGATTGAATGTTATTGGCAAAGAAGGCCATATTGCTCTGGATGAAGGTATCGCCCATCCACGCAATGCCGAAGATGCCGATCACCGCCGCCGCACCGGCACGGAACACGCTGCCCTTCACCACTTGCTCCGGGTTGACCCGGCTCAGCAGCAGGATCAGTGCGGAGGCGCTCAGCATCACGATCTTGATGGCCGGGGCCATGTCCAGTTGCTCGATCTTGCCGTCGACCAGCCATGTGGGGCGCAGCGATGGGAACGAGCCGAGCAGCACCACCGAAAACGCCGCTGCCAGAAACAGCCATACCGAATACTTGGCGCTCTTGGGCAGGTCAGGACGGGCCGCGCCGGAGCGCACTTGCACCTCGCCATTGGCCAGTTTCTGCTGGTAAATCGCATCCTGATCGAGTTCGACGCCGAGCCGGCAAGCGACCAGTGCACCGGCCAGCGTGCCGATCAGGGTGGCGGGAATCGCGATCATCAGAATCTGGCCCAGATGGATGCCGCTGGGCGACAGCAGCGCCAGCAAGGCCACCGTGGCGGCGGAAATCGGGCTGGCGGTGATGCCGGCTTGCGAGGCGATCACGCTGATCGATAACGGCCGCTCTGGCCGCACGCCGGATTCGCGGGCGACTTCGGCGATCACCGGCAGTACCGAATAGGCCACGTGGCCGGTGCCGGCAAACAAGGTGAAGGTGTAGGTGATCAGCGGCGCGAACCAGGTGATCCGCTTGGGATGGCGGCGCAGCAGTTTTTCCGCCACGCGCACCAGATAATCCATGCCGCCGGCGGCCTGCAGACACCCGGCGGCGGTGATGACGGCGACGATCATCAGCATCACGTCGATGGGAGCCGATGCGGGGCGCAGGCCAAAGACGAAGGTCAGCACCGCCAGCCCCAGGCCGCCCATCACGCCGAGCCCGATCCCCCCCAAACGTGCGCCGATCAAGATCGCCGCAAGAACAACTGCAAATTCGAGCCAGAGCATTTGGGGTGCCTCCGAAAGCGTGATTGATGCCGTTATCATGCGACGCGCAGTTAATCCATTGTCATGAAGCAATGCAGCGAAAAATGGTAAATCTGACGTTGACAGCAGTAGTCACCCGATCTTGTTTACGCTAATAGTCACAACAATGTTACATACCAGAAAGAATGCTCCGGTACACTACTGAGTTACCCTGCCCCGAGCGCTTGCTATGTCTCTCTCCCCGGAAAAAGAAAAGTCACTGCTGATTGTGCTGATGCTGGTGATGTTCACCACCATCGTCGACTTCATGATCCTGATGCCACTGTCGCCGTTCCTGATGGCGGAAATGCACGTCACCCCCGCTACGTTCGGCATTCTGGTGTCGGCGTACTCATTGACGGCGGGGGTGTCGTCGCTGCTGGCGACATCGCTGGCCGACCGCTTCGATCGCCGCCATGCCTTGCTGGCTTGCTATGCAGGCCTGATCGTCGCCACGCTCGCCTGCGCGGCGGCCAGCAGTTTTTACACGCTGTTGCTGGGGCGCTGCATTGCCGGCTTGTTTGGCGGCGTGCTGGGGTCGATCTGCTTTGCCATCGTCGGGGATGTGGTACCCAACGAGCGGCGTGGTCAGGCCATGAGCTGGGTGATGCTGGGCTTCTCGCTATCGGCCGTGTTCGGCGTGCCGGCGGGCCTCTTGATTGCCAGCCACACCAACTGGCGCTGGCCGTTTGGCGTGCTGGCGGCATCATGTGCGCTGATCTGGCTGGTGGGGTGGCGCTTGGTGCCGGCCGTGCGCGGCCATCTGGTGGATCAAGCCAAGCGACCGCCCGTCAGCATGTTCACCAGCTACCGCGAATTGCTGGCCGTGCCAAACCACTGGTGGGCTTGCCTGATCACGGCCTGCCTGATGCTGTCCGGTTTCACCATCATTCCGTATATCTCGCCATCGCTGGTGGCCAACGTCGGCATCTCGCCGCACGACCTGATGTATGTCTATCTGGCGGGTGGCGCGGTGACGCTGCTGACCCGGCCGTGGATCGGCGGCATGACGGACAAGCATCCGCGCGCGCATGTGTTGGCATGGCTGGTGTTGGCCAGCTTCGTGCCGATCATGCTGGTGTCGTTGACCTTGCCGTTCCCGTTGCTCGGGCAACTGGTGATTTCATCGCTGTTCTTCATCTTCGTGAGTGGCCGCTTCATCCCCGCGACGGCGCTGGTCACGAGCGCCACCGAATCGCGCATGCGCGGCCGGCTGATGGCGTTCAATTCAGCGATCCAGAATTTTGCCGGCGGTGCCGCTGCGCTGATAGCGGGGCTGATCCTGTCGCAAGACGCCAGCGGCAAGCTGCTCAACTTCGGCTGGGTGGGCGTGCTGAGCTGCGTGTTCGGCGTGCTGGCGATCTGGGTGGCCAGACAGGTGCGGACGGTGTCTTGATGCATTCAACGCGGACGATTCCACGATTTTCTGTAGGAGTGAGCTGGCTCGCGATGACCCTATATCAACCGTCGCTATCGCGAGCAAGCTCGCTCCCACAAAAACCTCGTACATTGATTTTGGGGTGATTCGGGGAACGCATTTACAATACGGGCATTGAACCCACGCCAAAGTCGCCTTAACCGGCGACTTTGCATTTCTGTATCGGATTGGAACACCCATGTTGCGAATCACCGAACTGCGCCTGCCGCTCGATCACACTCCGGAAGAACTCACCGCCGCCATCTTGCAAAAGCTGCGCATTCCGGCCGCCGACCTGCTGGGCTGTACGGTATTCAAGCGCAGTTACGATGCCCGCAAGGGCAAACCGATGCTGCTGATCTACACGCTCGATCTGGACGTGAAAAACGAAGCCGGCCTGCTGAAAAAATTCGCCGACGACCGCAATGTGATGCCCACGCCGGATACCGGCTACCACTTCGTCGGCCAGGCTCCGGCCAACCTGCCGCACCGCCCCATCGTCATCGGCTTCGGCCCGTGCGGCATCTTCGCCGCGCTGATCCTGGCGCAAATGGGCTTCCGCCCGATCGTGCTGGAGCGCGGCAAGGAAGTGCGCGAGCGCACCAAAGACACTTGGGGCCTGTGGCGCAAGAACATCCTCAACCCGGAATCGAACGTGCAATTCGGCGAAGGCGGCGCGGGTACGTTCTCGGATGGCAAGCTCTACAGCCAGATCAAAGACCCCAAGCACCTCGGCCGCAAAGTGCTGACCGAATTCGTGAAGGCCGGCGCGCCGGAAGAAATCCTCTACGTGAGCAAGCCGCACATCGGCACCTTCCGCTTGGTGGGCATGGTGGAAACCATGCGCGCCGAGATCGAATCGCTGGGCGGCGAAATCCGCTTTCAGCAACGCGTGACGGACTTGCTGCTGGAAGACGGCTCAGACGGCCACAAGCAAGTACGCGGCGTGAAGCTCGCCAGTGGTGAAGCACTGCGCAGCGATCACGTGGTATTGGCGCTGGGCCATAGCGCCCGCGATACCTTCGAGATGCTGCACGAGCGCGGCGTGTTTCTGGAGGCCAAACCGTTCTCGATCGGTTTCCGCGTCGAGCACCCGCAATCACTGATCGACCGGGCGCGGCTCGGCAAATATGCCGGCCACCCGCTGCTGGGCGCCGCCGATTACAAGCTGGTGCACCACGCCGCCAATGGCCGCTCGGTGTACAGCTTCTGCATGTGCCCGGGCGGCACGGTGGTCGCCGCGACATCCGAAGAAAACCGCGTCGTCACCAACGGCATGAGCCAGTACTCGCGGAATGAGCGCAACGCCAACGCCGGCATCGTGGTCGGCATCACGCCGGCCGATTACCCCGGTGGCCCGCTGGCCGGCATCGCTTTCCAGCGTGCGCTGGAATCGAAGGCGTTCGAACTGGGCGGCGGCACTTATGAAGCGCCGGGCCAGCTGGTTGGCGATTTCGTGGCCGGCAAACCCTCGACCCAACTCGGCTCGGTCGAACCGTCGTACAAACCGGGCGTGAAGCTCGGCAGTCTGGCCCCCAGCCTGCCGGAATACGCCATCACCGCCATGCGCGAAGCCTTCCCGGCCTTCGATCGCCAGATCAAGGGCTTTGCGATGCACGATGCGGTGCTCACCGGTGTGGAAACGCGAACCTCATCGCCATTGCGTATTACACGTGGCGAAGATTGCCAAAGCTTGAACGTGCGCGGGCTGTTCCCGGCGGGTGAAGGTGCGGGTTACGCAGGCGGGATTCTTTCGGCGGGCGTGGATGGCATCAAGGTGGCGGAAGCGCTGGCACAGCAGGTGTTGGGGACGAGTTGATCAGCCCCGCTCAAACGGCATAAAACAAAACCCCGCGTTTGCAAGCGGGGTTTTTAGTGATGCCGGAGCGTGACCGACCCCGGCTACTTCTTATCCGGATTCTCCGGCGCTTTTTGCGTGACGGGCGAAGAGGCCATCGGCTTGTGCATCTTGTGCATCTTGGCCTTTTTCATGTGTGTTTTCGCCGGTGGCGCATCCGGATTTGGTGCCTTATCGCCGCCACCCATCGCGTTATCACCCATCGCAAAGAGCGATGTCGCAGCAAATACGGTTGCGACCGCTACAGATACAACTTTAAGCATGGTGTTTCTCCTGGAATCCGCGCTTCCATGAGCGTGTAGCTGCAGTATGGGAGTGGGTTTTCAAGGTGCGGCGCACGTAACGTTGCAGTATGTAACCGGGTGTATCCATATTTTTTCACCATGCCTTTCATCTGCCCAACCAACACAAACAACTTGTAAAACAAGCGACAGCTTCAGCCGGTCTTAACCTAAGATGCAGAACAATAAACACCGTTGGCAAATGCCAATACCAATCGGGGAATGAATTGAAGCCATTGCTTGCAGGTCTCGTTGTTTTCGCAGCCGGGATATTCTCAGCCGGGTTTGCCGCCCACGCAGCCAGTTTTGATTGCAACAAGGCCGCCACCCCGACCGAGAAAGCCATCTGTGCCGATAAAACGCTTTCCGCACTGGACGAACAGTTGACCCACGCCTACAAGCAAGCGCTGACACGGGCTGGCGATAGCCCCGCCAAGCTCAGGGCCGGTCAGCGAGCCTGGTTGAAGGATTTAAGCAATGAATGCCGCAATGGCATCGATTGCCTGAAGGGCCGCTATACAGAGCGGATCAAGGAACTCGATAACACGAGCGTCGCCCTGGCAACCGGTACGACCTATACCGGCTCGAAATTCAATATCGGCAACGCCTCGAAACAATACGATTTCGTGTTGAGGATGCGAGATAAATGCGATCCGCCCACCCAAGCGGACGACGGCACGTGCGAAGGCCCCGGACAGGTGCAGATTTATGCCAAGGGCGGTAAATCGCCACTGCAAACCATCAATATGGACAACATCTACGTCAGCTTTTCCAAATCGAAACAGCCATTGACCAATAGCGCTGCGATGTATGACTACCAAGGCGTGATCAATGTCGGCGATTTCAATTTCGACGGACAGGAAGATATCGCGATCCAGAACGGCAATAACGGCTCATATAGCGGCCCGAGTTACGACGTTTATCTGTTCTCGACCAAAACGAAGAAATTTGAATACAACGATTCGTTCAGTAGTTTGATTGAATCCACGCTGGGGTTTTTCCAGGTCGACCCCAAGCGCAAGCGCTTGGCCACCATGGCCAAGGACGGCTGCTGCTATCACGAATTCACCGAATACGCGGTCGTCAATAATGAGCCGGTCGCCGTCGCCCGCCGGATTGAGGACATGCGCAATGGCGACGGAGACACCGTGGTCGTGACCGAAGAAACGCTGGTCAATGGCAAATGGAAGAGCAAGACCAAGCGGGTGAAGCAATAGCGATCTATCGACGCAACACTCAAGCAGCCGGGCAAACATCGCCAAGTTCAATCGGCGCATCGCTTGGCTCGGCATCCGGGGCCGGGAATGCATGGCGGAAGGTGAACGCCGCCGCACTCGGGCCGTGTTCGCGCAATTGCATCAGTTTGGCTTCTGCCTCTGCCACATCCGGTCGATGGCCCTTGGGCACCCACCACAACACGAAGACCGCCTCAGCCACACGCTCGAACCACTCCTTGCGCCGCCGCAGGATTTCGACGTGGGCCGACTTGTAGACGTACTCGTTGAGCGAGGCCACATCCTGCCATACCGACATATTGACCAGTGTGCTGTCGCCCATCGGTCGTAGCGCAGTGGCATCACCCTCATCGGATTGCAAACGCCACACAAAGCCGGGTGATGCTTCCGCCAACGCGTTGATGCGGTCGAGGTTCGCCACGAAATCCGCCATGACCGGCGAATCCAGCGGTTCTTTCATGATGGCGATGTTCAGTTGGGCGAGTTCGTAGCGGGACATGGATGCTCCTGTTGAATGTGCCGGTGAATGTGCAAATCCGGTGACCACCGAAGGCCAGATACATTGCAGTGATGCACCACCACTTCAAGCGGCGCGTTGTGCAATCAACATCGAGTCAATGCGGCAAGGTGCCGCCCCAAGCCGCAGTGACATTGCCGCCAAGCCGCCATTCGCTAAAAGGGCGGCGCGGTGCCATGAGCGGCGGCAAGCGGCTGTCGCCGGTACGCGTGTAATAGGGCTCCACCCACGCGAGTTCATCTTGAAATGTCCAGGGGAACAGCGTCTGCGCGACCGGCGAGACCGTTGCAAAGCTGGCCGGGTTCTGCACCGCATTGATCACCAGATTGGCCAGACGGCCGATGGCATTTTGATTCTCGGCATAGAGATCGATGCCTTGCCGCTGCACCAATTCAGCCGTGAAAACCAGTGGCAGCAATGAGAAGACGTGATAGTGCAGCGCCCGTTCGCCGCGCTTGAGTTCCCGTTGCAATTCGCCATGCGGGCCGATGTCGTGAATCCCTTCACGCGCCCGTGCAATTCCGGCGTCGATCAGATCCTGCTGCTGCGCCACCGTACCGATCGCGACCAGATTCAGCCCGGCCCAGTAGACCAGATTGTTGTGCAAATGGTTGATGGCATCGGCATCACGCGTTGCGATGGCGATGCGGGTCAGCCACGGGGTGATGGCAGCAAGGCGATTCGCGCCCTCCCCTTGCCCGTCTTTAAGCAGACGTAACAGCACGAACGCGAAATCCGTCCCGGCCCAGGAGCGCTCGTAGTAGCCCTGATATCCGCTGATCGGCCCCATCAAAGCATCGGCGCGTGCCCAACCTTCCAGCAGGTCGAGTACGCAAGTCCACTGCCTGGCATCTGCCGCCTTGTTGAGTTGATCGATGAAAGCACGCATGGGCTTCACCGCCTGCTCGTAGCCGGCGGGGTCGTCGTAAAAGCCGGGCGGATCGATCGATTGCAGCGGCGGCGGCACCGTGCAAGCAAGCGCGGCGTGACTGGTGCCCAGCACAACCGTCAGGGTGAGCAAGAGGGTGTAGAGGATTTTCATCTTTGTGCCGCCTTCGCTGATTGGCCGATGTGCTTTGCCGAGCAAAATAACACACAAAATTGTCAGCTTAGTAAGTGAATTTATTATCAATTTCTTTCTTATTTAATAAATATTTCTTTCTAAAACAGTTTGAAATGGGTTCATATCCAAACTAAGTTTTGCTTCGGAGCGAGTAAGTGCTTTCCCAAACAAGTACGTTTGCCGAGAGCGAATCCAGAACCAAAACAGACAGAGGAATGGACATGGCTTCATATGATTTAATCGTCGTCGGTGGCGGCTTGATTGGCCTATCCACGGCCTATAACGCGGTCAGCCCGTACGGCGGGCATCCGGTACTGGACGGCGAAAAAGTGCTGGTGCTGGAGCAAGACGCCTTTTTCAACCAGCGCGGCAGCACGGCCGGCGCATCGCGGCAATTCCGCTTTCAGTATTCCGAGGAATACATGACGCAGCTGGTGATGGCGGCGGTGCCGGAGTGGGCCATGCTGCAAAAGCAGACCGTCACCGAGCTGATCCCCAATGTCGGCTGTCTCTGGTTTGGCGACCCTGATACGCCCACGACGGAAGGCGGCATCAAGCCGGCGATGGAAACCATGACCCGCCTGGGCGTGCCCTTCCAGCGGCTCAACTGTCGCGAGCTGGAAGAGTGGTACGGCTTTCGCAATCTGCCCGGCAATTACAGCGGTTTCTTCCAGCCCGGTGGCGGCATCATCAACGTGCCGGCCACCCTGCAAGCCATGTTCAACATCGCCCACAACCACGGCGTGCACCTGAAAGCGCATCACAAAGTCCTCAAGATCGAATCGGACGGCAAAGAAGTCACCGTCATCACCGATCAAGGCACTTATCACGGCAAGAAGCTGGTGCTGACCACCGGCGCATATGCCAACACCTTGCTGGAGCCGCTTGGCGTGCAGATCAACCTGTCGATCTGGAACATGGTGTCGGCCTACTTCCGCAAGACCCGCGCCGATATCGATTACCCGACCTGGTTCGCCTTCCAGAAAGCCAACGCCGCCAATGCCAACCTCTATTACGGCTTCCCGGAGGCCGACTGGTCGCACCCCGGCTATATCCGCGTCGCGCCGGATTATCCGTACCAGATCATCGATGAACCCAGCCAGCGCGTACCGCCGACGCCGGAGGATTTCGCCGGCACCAGCGCCTGGGTGGCCAACCATATGAGCGGCCTCTCACCCGAGCCGGACTTCACCTCGTCCTGCATGGTCGCGCTGCCGGCCGGCGACCAGCAATTCATCCTCGATACCCTGCCGGGCTATCCGAACATCGTGCTGTTCACCACCGGCTGGGCCGCCAAGCTGGTGCCGCTGCTCGGCAAGATTTGCGTGCAGCTCGCCCTCACCGGCCAGACCGCCTACCCCATCGCCCCATTCGCAATCCCGCCATCCGACATCACCGCAACCGGAGAACGCAAATGATCACGCTCAACGACATCCCTCACAGCACCGGCAGCCAGCCGAATCTGGAAATCGACGTCGCCGTGATCGGCGCAGGCGTATCCGGCCTGTACACCGGCTGGCGGCTGCTCGGCGGCGAGTTCAAACCGGACGGCCAACGCCCTGCCAGCGTGCACGTATTCGATCTGGCCGACCGGATCGGCGGGCGGCTGCTGTCGATCAAACTGCCGGGCATGGATGTGATCGGCGAGCTGGGCGGCATGCGCTACATGACCTCGCAGGAAATGGTCACCTCGCTGATCCAGAACGTCTTCAAGCTCCCCTACGACGACTTCCCGATGGGTGATCCGGCCGATCTGTATTTCTACCTGCGCTGCCAGCGCTTCCACGCCGATGCGTGGACCGATGCCCAGGCCAAGGGCGAGAAATTCCCGGTGCGCTACACCTTCAAGCCGGGGCAGGACGGCTTCAGCCCGGATCAGCTCTTCAACAAGATCGTTTACGACGTGCTGATGGCCGACCCGTGGTTCGCCGAGAACTATTCGTCCTTCGTGCAAAAGGATGGCGAATACATCTACAACTTCCGCCTCACCAGCCGGCAATGGAATGAGATCAAGCCCGAGCTGACCTACTGTTTTGCCGACAGCCCGTTCAACGGCATGAAGGTCAACAACATCGGTTTCTGGAACCTGATCAACGACCGGGTCGGCCAGGATGCCTATGATTTCCTCGCCGATGCTGGCGGCTATTACTCCAACACCATCAACTGGAACGCCGCCGAAGCCTTCCCGTACATGGTCGGGGACTTCTCCAACGCCGGCACCGAATACCGCACCATCAAGGATGGCTACGACCAGATCGCCTACGCGCTGGCGCAGGCTTATACCGGACTATCCGGCTCGCAACTGTGGCTGGAAAACCGCCTGGAAACCTTCACACGCGCGGACGACACCGGCTACCGTTACCAGCTCACCTTCTGGAACGAGCAGGGCAAATATCACTGGCACGTACGCGCCAACACCATCGTACTGGCCATGCCGCGCCGCTCGCTGGAACTGCTGGACCAGCAGAACTTCTTCTTCCACAAGGAAACCGCCAGGGAACTGCAGAAGAACATCGCCTCGGTGATCATGGAGCCGTCGTTCAAGCTGCTGATGGGCTTCGATGAACCGTGGTGGACAGAAGACTTCGGTGCGACCTCCGGCGAATCCGTCACCGATCTGCCGATGCGGCAGTGCTACTACTTCGGCGTCGACCCCAAGAACAGCCACTCGCTGTTCCTCTCCAGCTACAACGACATGCGCACCGTGCCGTTCTGGCAAGTGCTGATGCGCAACCGCGCCACACTCGCCACCTACGAAACCCGCCCCACCCGGCTGGTCTCGCAAGCGCAAATCACCAGCTGGCACGGCCAAACCCGCCTGCCGGGCGACCCGGTGCCCAAGGCCATGGTGGAAGAAGCCATGCGACAAGTGCGTGAACTGCACGGCCCGCAAAACCAGATTCCCGACCCCTACATCGCCCGCCTGCAAGACTGGACCGAAGACCCGTACGGCGGCGGCTACCACGCCTGGTGCGCGCACGTGTCGGTGAAAGACATCATGCCGTACATGCGCCGCCCCAAACCGACGGAGAGCATCCATATCACCGGCGAGGCCTATTCCGATGCGCAAGGCTGGGTGGAAGGCGCGTTCTGCGTCACCGAACTGATGTTGCAAGAATGGTTCGATATGGCGTGGCCAAGCTGGCTGAATCGGACTTACTACCTGGGCTGGTAAGGCAGGCACTGCAGCTTGGTGGCAGAACCGCTCCCGAATTCGGGAGCGGTTTTGTTTTGCCCGGAGACTCCCGTATATTGCATACCATTGAATCGAAGCTGATTGCCGCTCTTCACCTGACTCGCATTCATAACGCATCGCCAGTCCCAAGCGGACAAAATGAATCAGTAACCAAATTTCTGGATAACCACATGCGCCCAGGCTGGAACCCAACTCGCAGAAACAGGAATATTGGCACGAAAGCGCAAGGGTATGGATCAAACAATAAGCTGACCATTCCTGAATCATGGCATCAACCTAAACGATTCTATGAGAACCTAAACGCGTTCAAAGTGATTACTCGCACAATTGCTGAGCGTGATTTCCATTTCTTCATCGAGCCAACGAAGCCCGATTGGTTTTATCCATGTACCGTAGACGACATTTGCAAGGTACTGTCGCATTGCCCTCCTGAAGCGCTTGCTGCATTTGATCTCATCGTTATGCGCCAGCCGACTCGCAAGCAGCGCATCCTGAGTCCTGTTTGGGGACGTGCAATTTTTTTCTTCGATATCAATCAATACAGCGGCCCGGCAATTGTTATTGAGGCGCAAGACCTTAGTCCAATTGGATGGGGAAAATCAATCGATCCTGAACTGACTCGCGAGCTTGAACGGTTACGTCGAGATGGACACGAAGTTCGCAATACGCGACGAGGTCTGGAAATCCGCGTGACGCCGACTTCATTACGCAACACTGCCTTGTATCGCACACTACTGCATGAGCTCGGGCATCATGTCGACTACCAGCGCAGTACCGAAGATGAATGGGATCAAAAAACTCGAACAGAGAAAGAAGATTATGCGCACAAGTATGCGTTAGAGGCATATACCCTTCTTGCAAAACAGGGCGTTTTGCCTTTTGATCTAATCATTGATGAGCAATCTCTTCAATCGGATGATCTAAACCGGGATTGGTTCTACCTTCCCGAAGATGACCAAGCGACCTAAATCACGCCATGCCCATTACCGGATTCAATCACTACAACCTTCGCGCAGACCGCCCGATGCTTGATGTGCTCTGCGATTTCTACGTGAATATAATTGGCTTGCACCTTGGCTATCGGCCGCCGTTCAGTAGCTTCGGCTATTGGCTCTATATCGGACACCAAGATGTACTTCACCTTACTGAAGCGGGACCAGATGAAAAGCGTCTGATAAATATGCTCAACACATTCGATCATGTCGCATTTTCATGCACTGACTTACCAGCATTTGAAACTCGTTTAAGTGAATTCAATATCAGCTACCAAAGTGGCCTTGTACCGTTAACTGGTCAACATCAAATATTCTGCTCTGACCCGGCAGGCAATGGGGTCGAGCTGAATTTTGCAGAAAGCCCATAACTCGTAGGGCGCAATCCCCGCAGGGCATTGCGCCGCAGCTCGATCATCGTAATGAAAGGCAAAGGCGACTTCATTACCGTCAATTGGGGCATCAAGTATATGCTTCGCATGGCAGAATGATCGGCCCTCTGGGTAGCCAATCAGCCATTTTTATTCCAGGCAATAACGCGGCGCAATGCCCTGCGGGGATTACGCCCTACGGGCTGGGCTATCCACAATCGCCCCCCTCTAATACATTAGGCATCGACTACCCTTCCCTGATCGTTACAAAGGATTTTCAATGGCAATTGATTACTACGGTCTGTTCCCCTGCAAGGTTCGCGAGACGATCTCCGATGCTGATCTACTCAGAATGGAGAAGGCCCGCAATCGAGCCAACGCAGTGCTGGACTTGATGCGCAACAATCCACAGACCGCCACGGACAAACCGGAATCGGAGTGGACTTTCAAAGCTGTCGTGCTGGGGCCAAACGGGCCGCAAGAAACCGAGATGCGAATTGCCGACTTGCTTGCCGAGGCTGCGCCGTTGGAAGCGTTGGCCGGCCACTGCGCCAACTGCCCGGCCAATGTCCGCTCGGCTGATTTTGGCTGTGGTGGTGGCATTCATTACCCCATTACGGCGCAGGCCGAGCGTTGGTTGTTGTCGCGACTTCCTGATGACTTGAACTCCGCGCCGGGCCAATTGCTCATTCGGGCAATTGCCGATTTTGGCTTCGACGGCGCCGATATTGATGCCGCCCGCAACCGCAAAGAACTGTATGAAGCCGGCAAGCCGCTGGAGCGGAAATGGGGTGGTTTCTTTTCGGGGAAGACAAGAATTACCTCAAGCCAGATTCTGCATATGGCTTTCGGTGTCGGCAGCCTGCAACCAGCGCATGCAAAACTGATTGCCTATTTTCTTGGGTTTGTTAATGACGATTTCAACATTGCTGATAACCCGGCAAATCAGCCTCAGCGTGGTGACGATGACAGAACGGTTGAGATGAAATATTTCTTTTCGGTCGCGGCACACTCCGGCACGAATAACGTAGCTGTGCTGGTTGATGCCTGACCTGATGGCATCGCATTTGCAGGCGATGCCACCAGCATCATGATCCGGAGGACGAGTTGGGCTTGCTATACCCGTCCTCCGAAATACGCTGGGTCATACTGATCAAGGAAGCTGCAGCGATGCCCGCAGCACTTCAACAGTTTCGTCGCTCACGTAATGCGGCCCATCGAACAGATACACATCCCGACCGCCATAGTTGGCAAGCTGCGCCGTGAGTTCGGCTGGCGTTGCCGCCCGGAAACCGCCGCCGATTTGCGGGCGGAAGGCTTCGGCGATGAGGCGGAGGCGGGCTTTGCCAAGGCGTTTTTCCAGCGCATTCACGTAGTCGAGCGCAACGCGGGGTTCGCGAGCGTAAACACCAACGCCATCCTGAAAGAACACGCCGACATCCGCCGGCAGCCATGTCGCTAGAAAGTTGCCGAGTTCGGCGGGGCCGAGGTTGGCACTGTCGTAGGCACTGATCCACAGCGGACGTGGCAGTTGTGCCAGAAGCGGGCCGAGTTTGCTGGCGTCTTGCCAGGTGGGATCGACTTCGACCGGGAAATACCAACCAACCACATGCAGCGGCGTGGGCTGCGCGGCAAGGCAACGCGATTGGGCGATCAGGCTATCCAGTGAATTGCGGGCTTCTGCCTCGTCGAACTTGCCAGCCAGCCCGAGAATGACATCCTGCGCCCAAGGTTCTTGGGCGATGCGTTGCCAATCTGGCAGTACCGGTACCGGCGCGCCGCCGCAGCCTGCAATAAAGGCACTGCCGCTGACTGTAGTCCATTGCACCAATAAGGTATGCGCGCCGAGCCGATCCCATGTGCCTTTGGGATTGGCGGTTGCGTTGTCGGGTTGCCATGCGATGCCAGCGATGTGTACCGGGGCATGGGGTGGGGTTTGGCAGGCGGAGAGCGAGAGGGAGCTCACCATGAGGCAACACAGGGCAAGCAGGCGGTTTGGCATGAGCGGGAATGGGGGATGCGCGAGTAGGTGTTTGGCAGCTTAGCGCAATTGCGTGTTGCGCCCTCGCCCCGAGACCTCTTCCGGCCATAGCAGGGCAAAGTTAAAACCTTGCACACGAAGGCGAAAGGAAAGAGTCGCGCGACGTTGGGGTTTTCTCCCCTCTCACATCCCGTGCAAGGCTTTGCCTTGTTCAGGGACAGTGGGAGAGGGTTAGAGAGAGGGTGCCAGCAAGGTCATTGAAGGTTGCACGACCCTCACCCCCGGCCCCTCTCCCACAAGTGGGCGAGGGGAGAAAACCCGAGGGCGTTTGAGAACGCCAACCGATCAATAATAAAAAATCCCCCGCAAAAAGAACCCGCTCCCTCGCTCATCACCAGACACCTTGATGCGGTAGTGCATCGAAAGATCAAAGTACGAACGCGGTGCGGTGTAGTGATCCTCACGGAACCAGTAGCGCACGTTCACGCCGACGCCCGCGCCAATCGCCTGCCGGGTAGCAAAGGCGGAGCTGTAGTCGATACCGAGCACGGCATGCGGCCAGACCACGGCTTTGGCGGAACCGATGTCGATGACGGGCATACGGTAGCTGCGGCCGGCACGCCATTCGGATGTGGCGTAGCGGGTGCCGGCTTCGAAGTAATGGCCGGCTTCGGCATTTACGTCTGCTGTCCACCACGACGCCGCATCCACACGCAAATCAGTACCTTCGCCGAGCGAATAGCCGACCCGCGCCAGCCAATCGGATTGGCTGGCATCGCCAAGGCGGATCAGGCGTTCGAACGCGAAGGTGAGGTTTTGCTCGGTCAGCGGCTTCCAGCGCGCACCGACTGCGCCTTGCAGGCTGGCCGAGCCGGTGGCGTAGCCAGCCTTGCTGTAGAGCGAATCGAACAGGCGGGCGTAGAAATCAACGTAAGTCCCGTTGCCGGCGAGTGCGAGCGGACGCCAGAACACTTCCCCGCCCCAATACAGGCTGTCGCTTTGTGGATTGGTCGGGGCGACGCCGGTCAAGCCGCCCGCACCACGATAACTGAGGGAGGTATACGCCCCCCAGCGGCGTTCCAGATCGGCGACGGCACGGCGGGTATCGAACAGGGCTTGCGGCGCGAATTCCAGGCTGCCTGCGTCATTCGCATCAATCGCCTCGCGGAAGTAATGGCTGGCGTCCGGCAGCGCCTCGGCCCGTTGCGCGGTGTAGGCGGCATCCAGCAGCGCTTTGGCCGGCAATTGCTGGGCAGCATCAGCGCGGTTAAAGGCTTGATGGGCGGCCGCTGTGTCGTCGGCGGCCAAGGCCAGATAGGCACGTTCCACGTCTGATAGATCGGTAAAACGGGCGAGTGCAGCGCGGGCATAGCGGCGGGATTCGGCTTGCTCGCTGTTCGCCGCCAAGGCGCTGATCAGCAACTGCAGGTAGCTGCCGTTATCCGGCGCGATCATCACCAAGGCACGCGCTTTGGCGACCGCTTCGGCGTAATCGCGCGCGGCCATCGCTTTGTACGCTGCGGCGGCGAGCGAATATTGCGGATTGCTGGCAAGCCGCGCCGTGCACTCGGTCGCGTCGGCCACGGTCTTGCAATTGAGCGTTGGCGGCACGAGGGCCGTGTGCAGTGCATTGTCGCCAGGGTTGACCACCTGTAGCTCGGCCAGTTTGCGGCGTTCGGCTACATCGGCATCGGGTGAATCGATCGCCAGCAAGGCATCCAGCGCTGTTGCGCCCTCACCCGCCGCCAAGGCAGCGTCGGCCATGATCAGGGAGAGATTGCGGCTGGCTTTTGCATCCAGTTGGCGGTTGCCTGCCAGCACATAGTCGTCCTTCGCCCCGGCGCGATTGCCTTGCGCTTGTTTGGCATAGGCGCGCATCAGCAGCGGGGTGATGTCGTTGCCGTCTCGTTCGATGGCGGCCGTGGCGGCGGCTTCGGCAGCCGGGTTCTGTTGATCGCGCAACAGCGCATCGATCAATAGCAAACGGTAGGACATCACGCCCGGCGCGTAATCGATGGCGGCCTTCGCTGCGGTAGCCGCCTCCGGCCAGACTTGTTTTGACAGCGCCTCATACGCACGTCCGGCGGCGGCCAGTGCCAATTGCCGGCGCAGCAGATCGCGTTGCGCGCTCACCGCGTCATTCGGGCCGTCGCTGGCGAGCGTTTCGTCGGCTAAGCGCAAAGCATCGTCGAATTGGCCGGCGTGCTGCAGGCGGATGATCTCTGCCAGCTTGGCTTGCACCGGTGATACCAGCTGCGGCGCGGTCGAAGGCTGGACGGGTTTCACGGCCTTGCGTACCGAGCGCTTGTTCGCTGCCGCCTGTGCATTGCGCAGCAAGACCTTGAGCCGCGCCACGTCAGGCCGCAGGCGGATGGCTTCGCGGGCGTTCTGAATCGCGGTCGGGTAATCACCCCGGTCGTAGGCTTGGTAAGCCTCGTTGGCAACCTGATACGCCGGCCCGGTCAGTGGCAGTTCATCGGCAAATGCGCTGGCTACGGTCAGGGCGAACAGGCAGCCCACCAGATGGCGCGATTGAGTTCGGGTGTAAGTGGATAAGCGGGTCATACCGGCAGCGGTTCCTCGTCATCGAAGCGGACGAGCTGCGGCGCAACCGCCCTCGCCTGCTGTTCCTTGATCGCCAGCTCGATCGATGCCCGCGAAACCACACCGCGCTGGACGAGATAATCGCCAATGCGGCCATCCCGATCCGGGCGGTAGGCCACCAGCGCATCGTCGAACTGCTCGCGGCTGATGAGGTTGTGTTCGATCAGCACATCACCAATTAACGGCCTGCCGATCGCTTCAAATACCGTCTCGCTGCCACGCAGCAGGCGCAGGCCGGCGCCGATTTCGCTTTCCCGGGCGATGTGCTGGGCGATATCGCACCCCGTGGCGGTGCGAATCTGTTCGATGGCTTCGTCGGATAGCGGGTTGGCAACGGCGAGCTGCAGCAATCCGTCGTCCGACTGGCCAATCGGCAAGGTACGCCAGCGCACGCAATATTCTTCCGGCAGCAGCTCGGCATTGGCGCGCAGTTGCTCGGCATCGACTTGCGCGCGGGGCAGCTCAGCCTGAAAGGAAATCGCCTCGGCCAGCGTTTCGTCATCCAGCCAGCCTTTGGCCAGCAAGATGCGGCCGAGCGGCGCTTTGTGCTGCGCCTGATCGACCAGCGCGGCTTCGAGTTTGTCGGCATCCACGGCTTGCCACGCCAGCAGCAATTCACCCAGCCGTTGCCGCTTTTGCGCCAGTTGGGATGAGGATGGAAAGTCGTGCATGGTTTTGTCCCACACCATGCGTTTACCGAACAACAGATACGCCAGGAACATGCGCCACGCCCGCGCCACGGCCATGAAATTGATCACGTTGCCGACCACCATGCGCGGGATCGACATCAGCCCGTGTTCCCAGCCATAGAGCTTGGTAACGAAGTAAAAGCGCTGCACCACGCGCAAGCCCAGCGCCACGGCGGTGAATGTGGCGACGGCCATCAGCCAGCTGCCGGGTGCGAAGATCGGCGGAAAACGCATCGTCCACACCCCCGTCAGGGTGGCGACGTACAGCAGCATGAACTGGAAGAACAGCAGATAAGCAAAGATGCTCACGAACGAGGTGATGATGCCTTTGCGATCGCGAAACAACAGGTACTTGGTGGCGAGCGAACCGCGCCAGCCCAAGTGCTCCCAGCTCTGCAGCCCGATGCCGAGCACCCAGCGCGCCTTTTGCCGGTAGGCGGTGCGAAAGGTATCCGGGAAGTATTCGCGCACGCACAGCGCCATATCCAGCGTCAGTTCACGCGTGCGGCCAAAGCCGAACCAGCTGCTGCGCAGGGCGCGGAACTGCACCGGGAAGCGGGCAAAGATCGAGTTCATACCCAGCTCGGCCAAGCGTGCGCCGACGTCGTAGTCTTCGGTCAGACTCTCGGTATTGAAGGGTTGGTTATTGGTCTGATCCGACAGCGCCTTGAGCGCCCGGCGCGAGAAGCACGTGCCCACCCCGGCCGACGGCACCATGCCGGACACGCTCTCGCGCACCACCAGATCCTTGGCGTGCCATTCGGCGAACTCATCCATGTAAGTGCCGGCCACCAGCTCGTACCACTCGCGCTCCAGCGAGGTGACGGGCAACTGGATCATGTCCTTGCGGGGCAGCAGGTAATTGAAGAACTGCAGCTCCATCGGGTGCAGCACGTCTTCGCTGTCGTGCAAGATCACCCCGGCGAATTCCATGTTGTTTTCCTGCTCGTGCAGGAAGATGGCCTGGATGATCCAGTTGAGGCAGTCCGCCTTGCAGGTCGGGCCCGGATGCGGCACTTCCACGCGCTTGAGCTGGCGATAGCGGCGACGCATGCGCTCGACTTCGGCGATGGTGGCGGCGTCATTCACGTAGGTGCCGACGAAGACGACATAGCTGCGGTAGTCGAGCACGGTGACCATGTTCTCGATCATCTGCGCGATCACATCGTATTCGAGCCACGCCGGCACCATGATCGCCAGCGGCTGCTCGGCCCGCGCCTTGAGTTGCGCAGCGGTGAGCGGCTTGTAGCTGTTGGCCCGCTTCACCGTGAGCTTGCGGTAGATCTCGCGGGTCCAGTACCAGGCGTCGATGAACAGGTCATCGAGGCTGGAAATCAGGATCAACACCGCTGCAACGGCAGCGAACGATTCCAGCGCACTGTAGTAGTGGGCGAAGTAGATTTGCCAGGGTTGGGCGGTGATCTGATCCATGATTTGGGGCCTGTTTGGGTTTTCTTTGCGGCGTTTGTGATGTCGGAAACTGCTCGCGTGTCGCACATCCCGTAGCCCGGACGGCTTGCCGGCCGGGGGCTTTCCACCGGCGTCACCCCGGCCGGCAAGCCGTCCGGGCTACGGAGTTGGTAATGCGCCTGCGCATAGGATGGGTTAGGCCAACGGCCATAACCCATCGGGCAATGTGACTCGGGACTCCGCCGCGAATAAGGAGCAGATTGCCCTCTCCCCCGGCCCCTCTCCCGCAAGCGGGCGAGGGGAGCAATGCGGTGCGGTGGTGCTTAATGCCCTTCCCCACCCGCCTTGCGCCGCCGAACCTGCGCCACCCGAGCCGCAATCAACACGAACGCCACCACCCCCATAATCACCAGCCACAAGGTCATATGGCTTTCCCACAGCGACTGCGGGTTGCCCTCCTTGGCGAGCTTGCTGCCGGTCGGGTCGTTGGTATCCAGCTGCGATACCGGGCCGCCGTCACCTAATACAGCCACGTTGCCATGCGTCAGGCGGAACGGTTGATCCAGCGTTGGCGCGGCCTGGCCGACGGTGCGGTAAAGGATGCCGGTCTCGCCTGCGGCGGTGACGACTTCAACCGTCGCGACCCGATCCAGCCCGTTCAGCGACAGCACCGGCTCCTTGGCTTCCGCCGTCAAAACCAGGCTGCCGTTGCGGGCAGTCACGGCGGGTTTCACGTCGGCCAGGGCGGTATCGAAGGCCAGGAAGGCGTGTTCAGGCTTGGCCTCCTCGCCGGCTTTTGCCAGCTGCAACGCGGCGCGTTCCGGCGAAACGCCAGCGGCATCGGCCAGCCGGATCACCAGCGGCAAACTGGTGGCCGAGCTGTTCAACCAACCGGCCGGCACCAACACGCTGCTGTCACCGGCATACCGGCCGGCCATGCCGACGAAATCATTGCCAGCGGCGATTTTCTTCAGGCGCAGATGGCTGCTGGGTAGCAGCGACACCGGGAAAGCCGTCGGCTGATCGTGGCAGCGCAGTTGCGTCGGCTGGCGCAAGAAGGCGATGCGGATTTCATTACGGGCAGCCAGGGCATAGCGCGGGATCACGGCGGAAATCCGTTGCGGGCGGCCATCGGCGCGCAGGTGTTCGGCCCCCAGCAGAAAGTCGTTCAGGAAGATCGAGGCCACAGGCGCTTCGCCACCGGTATTCGGCGCGGCGGAGACATCGAAGACGATCTCGGTCGGCAAGCTGCCATCCGCGCCCAAGGCACCGATATCGAAGGTGGCGCTGCGGTCGGCGCGGGCGATCACGTCCAGCGTGCCGGCGGTGCCACCGAACTGAGACAACAACACCGTGGCATCGCCCTTTTCTGGCGCGGTGGCCGCGTTGATCGTCAACGCCTTGCCCTGCGCTACCGGCCGCCACAGGTTGCCGAACAGCCCGGCCACCTTGGCACCCGCATCACCGGCAACAGCGATCACCGGGTTGCCGGCCAGCGCCGACAACTGCACTTGATCCTTGCCGGGCAGTTGCCCCAACAAAGGCGAGGCGCTGGCTTGCCAAGCGGTGTAGGCCGCAGCGGCATCCGGGGCGGATGCTTTGATCTCGGTATTCAGCGCATCCAGCGACTTGCGTAGGCCGTCCTGCAAGGCTTGGTCGTTGACGACCAGATCGGCACGCAGCGGGCCTTGATTCCCCAAGGCAATCAGCGCGCCCCGCTCGGCATCGTTCTTGATGTGGTGCTGCGCTTCGCCGCTCGCCAGCGCGGCAAAGGCCGGGATGCTGCGCAAGCTGGCCGGTACGTTGAGCTTGCTCAGATTGACCGTATCGCCAACGGCTGGCAGCGCCCGCAACTGCACCCGCTTGCCGGCGCGTTCCAACGTCACGCCAACGCGCCATGCGGTGTCATACGACGCCGGCGCAAGTGCCCCCGCAGCGACCAGCAATACCGGCGCAGGCGGCAGCGCGCTCCAGGCCGTCGTCAGCGTTTTGATCGCGTTGCGGTCGTAGCGGTAGCTGAAACGCGAATCCGGCGCGACTTGCAGCGAGTTGCCGGGTGCGCGTTGATCGGTGCACATCAGCTCGGACACGATCGACGACCACGTGATGCCGAAGCGGACAAAACCACCGGCACGCGGCAGGCCGTCGATGCCGACCGACTGGCTGGCATCGCCTTGCGCTTCGGTCAGGCTGCGGGCGGCCACCGGGTAGCCATCTACCGCCAGCGTCATCGAAGTGCGGCCACCGTCGGCACGCAGGTACTTGGCGTTGAACTGCAGCGTGGCATCCGCCAGCGGCACACCGGCCGGCACGGGTAGATAGATTTCGCTTTGTTTGTCCGAGCCGGTGAGCACCGTCGGGCGCACAAAGCCCAGTTCGGCGAGGCTGACCTGCCGGCTAACCCAGTGATCGTCCGCCCATTGCTGGAATTGCTGTGCCGCGCCGCTGGCCGCCCAGGCGGAGCCGGTAAGGGTCAAATAGGCAATCAGCCCGAGTACGGAGATATCGCGCCGCAATGCCGTAGCACTGGGGGTAGTCCTGAAAGAGGGTGTCATGTTTTCGTCCGCGCAAATGAAAAGGAGTCGGGCTGAATCAGGCGGGCTGGCACGTTGCATCGCTGTGCT
Source organism: Andreprevotia chitinilytica DSM 18519 (assembly GCF_000711875.1). Classification (GTDB taxonomy): domain Bacteria; phylum Pseudomonadota; class Gammaproteobacteria; order Burkholderiales; family Chitinibacteraceae; genus Andreprevotia; species Andreprevotia chitinilytica. The sequence continues at coordinate 165,281 of NZ_JONM01000001.1, read as the reverse complement.
GTGGGCTACCGAATTCGTCGAAGGGCTGGCCAGTGAGGGCCGCGATGATGCGAGCCGAGGCATGGCCATCGCCGTAGGGATTGCGCACCGTAGCGAATTGCTGATGCACGTCGGGCTGGTCGTACAACTCGTTGACGGCGGCGACGATGCGGGCGCTGTCGGTGCCGACGAGGCGCACCGTGCCGGCCGCAACCGCTTCCGGGCGTTCGGTCACATCGCGCATCACCAGCACCGGTTTGCCCAGCGACGGCGCTTCTTCCTGCACGCCGCCCGAGTCGGTCAGGATCACGTGGGCTTGCTGCATCAGCCGCACGAAGCTCAGGTAATCCAGCGGTTCGATCAGGTGCACATTGGGCAGCCCGGCCAAGGTGGCGCGGACTGGGCCGCGTACGTTCGGGTTGAGGTGCAGCGGGTAGACAATATCGATATCCGGCCGGCGCGACAGATGAGCCAGCGCATCGCAAATCTGCGCAAAACCCGCGCCGAAATTCTCGCGGCGGTGGCCGGTGACCAGCAGCATCTTGCGATTGCGCGGCCGGAATGGCAGGTAGGAATCGAGCTTGGCGCACAGCTTCGGATCACGTTCGATGCGGGTGGCGGTGTGGCGTAGCGCATCGATCACGGTGTTGCCGGTGACGACGATGCGGCCGGCGAGGTTTTCTTCCAGCAGGTTGTCACGCGATCCGGCTGTGGGTGCGAACAGGTAGTCGCTCACCACGTCGATCACGCGGCGGTTCATCTCTTCCGGCCACGGTTGGGAGAGATCACCGGTACGCAGACCCGCCTCAACGTGAGCCACCGGAATGCGGCGCTGGAACGCGGCCATCGCGGCCACCATCGCCGTGCTGGTATCGCCATGCACCAGCACCCGATCCGGGCGAACGGCATCCAGCATCGGATCGATCTTGGCAAACAGGCGCTCGCACAGGCCATTGAGGCTTTGATTGGCGACCATGACATCCAGATCGTGATGGGCCTGGATATCGAACATCCCCATCACCTGTTCCAGCATGCTGCGATGCTGGCCGGTGGTGCACACCACCGATTCGATGCCGGCTGTGTGGCCCAGCGCACGCACCAGCGGCGCCATCTTGATCGCCTCCGGGCGAGTACCAAATATGGAAAGAATCTTCATCGCAGTCCCCAAGCAGGCCCTTGCCGTTAGGCAATCCCGCAGCAATGCGCCCCTCGTGTTTTTTTGTCAGCTGCAAGCTGACAAGACACTCCACTCGGCGCTCCGGACTGATCACATCTGGGAGCACATCAGGGAGCGCATGCGGGCGCGAATCCAATGACAAATCCACGGCCAAGCCTTCTGAAAGCGCGTGAATTTATGACAAGCGGGAATGTAATCGGGGATGCCTTAGAAAACGACCGAATTGACATTTGTTGACAGAATGAGTGCGGGCAGCCCGTAACCTGCAAATTCGCAAGCCCACCACGCATCGCCCCGCGCGAGTCAAACGACCCGCCCTGCGAAGCTGACCGCAATCAAACAGCAGTTTTTGATTGTTAATCCGGGAGGGGTGATCCAGGGATCAGCCAACCGTAGCCCGGACGGCTTTGCCGGCCGGGGTTTGCCTGTCGCAAAACCACGACCGGGTCTGCTCACACGGCGGCGGCCCCGGCCGGCAAAGCCGTCGGGGCTACGGGTTGGGCGAAGCGGGGCTTTCGAACAAACCCGGCAAGATCAAACAAAACGCCGAGCTGGCAGCGGGAAAGGCGTGGATGTCCATATAGCCTTGATGCCGGCGAACGGCGACTTCGACGAAGGCCAAGCCCAGCCCTACCCCATCGCTGGGCAGGCCATCGGCACGGCTGACGCGTTTGAAATGCGCCAGCATTGCCCCCTGTTTGGCCGCATCGATGCCGGGGCCTTCGTCGTGCACGCACAGCGCCCAATCATCGCCTTGCCGCGTCAGCACGCAACGCACCACGCCCTTGGGTGGGCCGTATTTGAGTGCGTTGTCGATCAGGTTGGCGACGGCGCGGGTGAGGATGGAGCGATCCGCCCAGCACCAGGCGGGGCTGTCCGGCACTTCGGTTTCGATACGGGCGCCGCTGGCGCTGGCCCGATCCCAGAATTGATCGGCGGCATCGAATACCACATCGATCAGATCGAGCGTATCTAACGTGTAGTCGCTCGATTGTGCCCGCACCAGATGCACGAAGTCATCCGCCAGCGCCAGGGTACGGCTGGCGTGGGCGGCGATCCGATCCAGCAAAGGATGCGACGCATCGGCGTGATCGCGCCGATGCAGTTCGATCAGCGCCAGAATCGACGATTGCGGCGAGCGCATATCGTGCGAGAGGAAGTGCAGCGCTTCTTCTCGCTGGCGTTGCGCACGCAGCAAGCGGGAAATATCCACGAAGCTGAAAATCCAGCCGATCTGCTCGCCTACGTGATTCCGCCGGGGAATGATCTTGAGCAGCAGGTCTTTATGTGAGGCATCCGTCACCCGATATTCGCGGACTTGCCGGAATGGCTTGGTGAGATCGGGCAATGCATCCGCATCGCTGACGGGGGACAAGCTATCCAGAACCGGCTGCACATGCTGTTCGACGCCGGGGCTCGTGGTCTCGAAATAGCGCTGTGCGGCCGGGTTGGTGAGCAACACCGCGCCACTGATGTCCGTCACCAGCACGGCGTAGTCGAGGCTATTCATGCTATCGCGCACAAAGCGCTGCAAGTCGCGCAGTTGTTCGATGGCATCGCTCATCGCATCGATGCGCCGATCCAGTTCGTCGCCCGGCACCCGGCTCAAGGGTGCAGTGGCGAGTAGTTTGTCCTCGCGCCGGATGCGTACCAGCTCGGCCGCCAGATAACTGAGCGCAAACTCCAGCCGCCGCCAGACCCACAGCGGGTAGACCGCGCCAATGCCGACAAAGGCGGCCAGCGGCGCGAACTGCACGCCAAACAATCGTTGCGCCCACCCGGCCGCCAGATAAGTGGCCGCCATCAACAAGGCCATGGTGAGCAAGGCCCAGCGGGAGCGGATGCTGTACAAGGCCAGCAGAGCGATCAGTACCGGCAAGGCGCAGAACAGCGCGTTTTCCCATGCCTCGGCCTTACGCAGATGCACGCCGCGCTGCAGTGAATCCAGCACATTGGCGATGATCTCCACGCCGGGCATCAAGGCATTCTGGCTGGCAATCGGCGTGGGATAGGCATCGCCCAGGCCGGGCGCGGTGACGCCAATCAATACGAATTTATCGCGCAGGAAACCGGCCGGCAGGCGGCCAGCCAGCACGTCGGCATACGACACGCGTTGAAAATGCCCCGGTGGCCCGGCGTAGGGAATCTGGATCTGATAATCACGCGACCAGAACGCCGACAGGTCCGACCCGCAACAGGCGGCCTCGTCCGGGCGGCGTTTACCCATCCATTGCGCAGGCGGAATCGACATGCCCGCCACATCCAGCAGCGCCAGCGACATATGGCTCCACCAGTTCGGTGCCAGCCCTTCACGCAGGAACACGCTGCGAGCGATGCCGTCGCGATCCAGTTCGATATGGATATGGCCAAAACCCTGCGCGCCTTGGGCGATCGCCCCGGTGGCAAAAACCGGTGCGGGGTCCGCGTGGCCTTGGCGCTCCATGCGCACCGGCAACACCACACGACCGAGCGCCAACAGCGCCTCGCCCAGTTGGCGATCGTCCGCTGGCTGCAATAGATCGGCTTCGCTCAGAATCAGATCGATGCCGACCGCACGCGGTTTTTCGGCACGCATGCGATCGAGCAAGGCGGCGTGAACGCTGCGTCGCCACGGCCAGCGCCCGATGCGATCCAGGCTGACATCGTCAATGGCGACGATCACGATATCGCTGGGCGCCGGCCGGGTATTCAACGCCGCCAGGTGGTCGACCATGGCGTTGTCCAGCCGCCCCAAGCCATTGAGATCGCCAAGGACGAAGACGCAGCCGATGACCAAAATCCAGAACCACGGCCAGCGCGGCAGCGCGATGCGCATGCGTTGAGCAAGCAAGCGCATCAGCGGGTCGACGAAGTCACCGACTGCCCGTTCCCCAAGCGCACCGGCCCGTCGCTCGTGCAGACAGCGGCGTTACCGTGAATGCGTCTGGCTGGCGAGAATGCCGAACGCAAGCCGTACGAATTGATGCTTTGCAGGCGCAGGTAATAGGCCCCGCACGTGGCCGGCAAATCCAGGCTCACGCGAGGTTCGGCGATTTCGACGGTGTATTTGATGTCCGCAAACGTTTGCTCGCTCGCCACTTGCACCAGAAAACGCGTGTTCGGCTCGGCCAGCCAATGCGCTTGCAAGCCGTTGTTGGAATCGAACACCGGTTCCGGCGTGCTCGGTGCCGGCACCGCCCGGAATCGGCTGATATCGCTGAACGGCCCTCGCTCCATCTCGCCGAGTGCGTTGGGCATCAGCGTAGCCACCCGCCAGAAGTATTCGCCCTCTTCGGCGGCATCCACGCCGAACTCGCAGGTGGCGGTATGCGATGTCGAGCTCGTCAGCAACGACGAGAAATCACCGTTGCGTGCGACTTGTAATTGATAGCCGCGGGCATCCGGCAAATCGGTGCACAGCAGGCGCACGCGCCCGAGACGCACGGCTTGATCCTGCTCGGGGGATTGGGCCAGCGGCGGGGCCGGTAGTGTTTTAACGCGCAAGGGCTGCACGCTTTCCATGCCGAACAAGCCGTTCTCGTCCAGCGCCCGCACACGCAGGAAATAGTCACCGTCTTGCAGTTGCGTGATCGTCGGCGGCAACGCGGCGGCATCATCGTTGAACAAGACCTGATCGAACTCGCGATCGGTCGCGATCTGCACACGATAAGCCACCGCACCCGGCACCGGGCTGATGGACAGCAGCAGTGGCAAGCGCTCAACCGGATTCGGGATCGTCGCCAAGTCTGGCGCGGGCAGTAGCGGATGCACGCTCGGCGCAGCGCCGGCACGCAACACAACCGCGCCCTCGCCTGCTGCCAGCATGGCCTCGTGATTGCCTTGCGATGCCAAGGCGACATGCCCTTCCACCACATCCGTCAGCGCCACGCGCCGCTGGCTGGACATCGCCACGCCAAAATGCGTGCCGCGCACGCCGGTCACAGCTAGCGGCGTTTGCACCTCGAAACGCGAACCGTCGCGCTGCGGCGTTACGCTGAAATCGAGCCGGCCATCGTTGAGCTTGAACACCGACTGGCCAAGATTCGCTTCATTGACTTCACGCATGCGCTGCACGCGGAACTCGGTATTGGCCGGCACTTGTACTTCTGAACCGTCATGCAGCTTGAGGCTGGCGAAACTGGCCGGACCGACACGTAAGGTATCCCCTTCGGCAACGACGCCATCGACTGCCAGCACCCGCAGCTGCCGCTTGTTATCGAGCACCGTTACCGTGCCGCGCACGTAAACCACCTTGGCGGTCTGCGCCACGCCGCGCAATTTGGAAACCGGCAGCTGGATGATCGAATCCGGTGGCAAGCGGGTCGGATCGGCCACCTTGTTCAGCTTGGCGAGCACGGGCCAATCGGCCACGCCACCCAGATAGCGGGCCGCCAGTGTGTAAAGGTTGTCGCCGCGTTGCACGCGATACGGCACGGTGCGCTCGGCAGCCAGGCCAAGCGTTGGCCCGATCAGGAGTGATAGCACGCATAGCGCAGTGATCGGCATGGACAGCCTGCGAGCGGGGCGGATCATTGGATTCCTCATGGTGCCTGCTCCTTGGTCATATCCCGGTCGTCCTCTTGCTCGGCCAGCGCTTCGAGCCGGTAGCCCTGCCCATACACGGCGGTGAGCCGATAACCGCGCACCGGGCGCAGATTAAGCTTGGTACGCAGCGACGAGACATGGGTATCGATACTGCGCGTCGGCAAATCCGCATCGATGCCCCACACGGTTTCGAGCAGATATTTGCGGGAGAGCAATCGGCCGCAATTGGTGAACAGGCACCGCGCCAGATCGAATTCCTTCTGCTTGAGCTCGATCTCTTGCCCGTCGAAAGTCAGCGTTCGGGTGGCCATATTGAACTGGTAGCCACCAAACGTGAGCAGCGGATTTTCCTGGCCGGGATAACTGCGGCGAATCAGCGCCTTGATGCGTGCCTTGAGCTCCTGCACCCGCATCGGCTTGACGATGTAATCGTCCGCCCCCGCCGATAGCCCCTCGACGATGTCCCGCTCTTCGGAGCGGTTGGTCAGAAACAGGATCGGCAAAGCGTGCTCGATATTGCTGCGCACCCAGCGCACCACCTCGATGCCGGAAAGATCCGGCAGATGCCAATCCACGATGAGCAGGTCGAAACTATCGCGCCGCAACTGGCGCAGCAGCGCTTCGCTGCGCTCGAACGGGATGCAGGCGTAGCCCATTTCCTTCACAGCACGCTGCACCAGATCGAGCTGGTATGGGTCATCATCGAGAGCGGCGATACGCATGGTGGGGGTCTCACTACCGGAAAACACAGAGCAATTCTGTATTCAATCAGGCATTACCTTAAAAATGCCCTACATTTGTTCCGCCCGGACTTTGGCGGTAGATTCAGCTCGCTGTCAACCAGACCAACATGTTTGCAACTGCCAAACCTGCCAAACCCAAGGAAAGCACCATGCGTTTTCATGCCAGCGGCACATTCGAAGTCAAACTCGTACCACAGCCCCTCGCCCATGCCGACACCGACGCAGCGCTGGGGCGAATGACCATCGACAAGACCTTTAGCGGGGATCTGCAAGCCACCAGCATCGGCGAAATGCTCATGGCGGGCACGGCGGTCAAAGGCTCGGCCGGCTATGTGGCGATTGAACGGGTGAGCGGCACGCTGCAAGGGCGCAACGGCACTTTCGTGCTGCAGCACAGCGGCACGATGAATCGCGGTGCAGCGCAATTGAGCGTGACGGTGGTGCCGGATTCAGGCACCGGTGAGCTGGTTGGGCTGGCGGGTACGCTGACCATCGATATCACGGACGGCCAGCATTTCTATGGGTTTGATTATTCGCTGTCGGCTGCGGACTGAATCGACACGTGTAGGAGCGGATTCCCTTTTTCGACTCAGCCCAGCGGCCAAGTCGCTGGCTCTGCCACGGGCAACGGGAACAAGGTGACGAAATGGCTGAGCACGGCTTCGTCGCCGTCGACGGCCAGATCGCCGGTGCTGATGGCATCAGCGAGCGGGCGACCGCCATAAACCAATGCACCCAGCGTGTTGGGGTCGGTCTTGACGACCACATCAGGCCGATCCGCACTGCCGCGCACCAGCACCATCTGACCATCGGCGATGTCGGCGTGAAACCAGTCCTCGCCTAATCTGATTTCGATACTGGTGTTCAGCCCGGCGGCAGCGTTGCCATCGAACATGGTGCGGAACGAGAGGATGAGGGAATCGATGCTGATCGGAGAACCGATCGGCAGGCATGGCGAGCGGGCTCCCCAACGACCGAGGGCCATGAGGATGGGCCCCAGTTCCAGCCCCCAATCGGTCAATTCATAGACCCAGGACGCCGCCGGTGGTGGCAACTTGCGCCGGCGCAAGACGGATGCCTGTTCCAGCTCGTCCAGCCGTTGCGTGAGCACGTTCGGGCTGATGCCCGGCAGGCCGGCGCGCAGATCGGTGAAGCGCTTGGGGCCAAGCACCAGTTCGCGCACGATCAGCAGCGCCCAGCGCTCGCCAACCAGATCGAGTGCGTGCGCTGCTGCGCATCCATCTTCGTAACTACGTTTACTTACCATGAGGGCATTTTAGCATTGATCCTACCGAATATCTTTTTAGTTGTTATTTAGGAGTTCAAAGTGCTAGGCTACAACCTAACAAGTTCAGATGCCCCACAACAAAGCCAGAGGAAAGCATGTTAAAGAAGGTTGTAATCATCGTCGTCGTGCTGATCGCCGCATTGCTTGTCTTCGCGGCGACCCGGCCGGACAACTTCCGCGTTCAACGCACCGCCAGCATCAAGGCACCGCCAGAGAAGGTTTTTGCACTGATCAACGACTTCCACCGCTGGGAAGCCTGGTCACCGTGGGAGAAACTGGACCCGAGCATGAAGCGGACTTTCAGCGGTGCGGAAAACGGTAAGGGCACGGCCTATGCATGGGAAAGCGAAGGCAAAGCCGGCGCGGGGCGGATGGAAATCACAGAGTCATCTGCGCCATCCAAGATCGTGATCAAGCTGGATTTCAGCAAGCCGCTCGAAGGCCACAACACTGCCGAATTCACCTTGGACGCCAAAGGCGACACAACCAATGTGACCTGGGCCATGTACGGCCCCAGCCCTTATATCGCCAAGATCATGGGCATCTTCTTCAATATGGACAGCATGATCGGCAAGGACTTCGAGACCGGTCTTGGCAACCTGAAAGCCGCCGCTGAAAAGTAAGCGGCAGCGCGTTGCGCGACATTTTCAAAAAAAAGAGGTTGGGTTTGTCGATTTCGCCAAACGCCATTCGTCGTAGTGATAGAGCGAGGATTGACCTCCAGTCGAATCCGGCCGGAAGCCTCGCTCCCAACCCATATTGATCCAAGAAGGACTCACACCATGCGATTCATGATCATCCGCAAAGCAGACAAAGACACCGAAGCTTATGTCATGCCGAGCGAAGAACTCCTCACCGCCATGTTGCAATACATGCAAGAACTGGCCAAAGCGGGCGTGCTGCTCGGCGGCGAAGGCCTCCACCCCACTTCGAAGTCCTCACGCATCAAGTTCTCCGGCGGCAAACCCACCGTGATCGACGGCCCCTTTGCCGAAGCCAAGGAGCTGATCGCCGGTTACACCTTGATCCAGGTGAAATCCCGCGAAGAAGCGCTCGAATGGGCCAAGCGCTGGCCCGCCCTGGATGGTAATGGCTCGGTCGAGCTGGAGCTGCGCCAGCTCTTCGAGAACGAAGACTTCGGCCCGGAACTGACACCAGAGCTGATCGAGCACGAAGCGGTCCTCCGCGCGCAAACCGCGGCACCGCGTTAAACATGAAGGACGGCACAGACCGCCCCTGACAAGCGCATCTAACAGATGCAAACACGGCGCGAGTCGGCCCGTCGCCTCGCGCAAAACCCAACCCCGATGGAGTGCACCATGACACTGAATTTTTATTTGATGTTCAACGGCACCTGTGAGGCCGCGTTCAAGTTCTACGAGAAGCTGCTGGGCGGCAAGATCGAAGCCATGCTGACGCACAGAGGCTCGCCGGTGGAAGCAGAAACGTCGCCGGAATTCCTCGACAAAATCCTGCACACGCGGATGACCGTGGGTAACTACGTGCTGATGGGTTCGGACAGCCCGCCCAATTACCACCAACCGGCACAGGGCTTTGCCGTCAATATCGGCATCGATGATGTGGCCGAAGCCGAGCGCGTCTTTACCGCCCTGGCCGACAATGGCCAGGTGAAGATGGCCTTTGAAGAAACCTTCTGGGCGACCCGCTTTGGCATGGTGGTCGATCGCTTCGGTACGCCGTGGATGATCAACTGCGGGTCGAAGCCGGTCGGCAACGCCTGACGCATCGTTGCCAGTGAACAGCACAAGTATGCTCGGCGGATGGGTTGAATAGCGGCATGCCGTCAGCAACCCATGCCGCCATCAACGCCGTCTGGCGGATCGAATCCGCCAAAATCATCGCCAGCCTCGCACGGATGGTGCGCGATGTCGGCCTTGCCGAAGAGCTTGCGCAGGATGCACTGGTCACCGCATTGGAACGCTGGCCAGAGTCAGGTGTGCCGGACAATCCGGCTGCCTGGCTCATGGCCGCCGCCAAGCATCGGGCACTGGATCAGCTGCGCCGACGCAAACTGCTCGAACTCAAACATGAAGAACTCGGCCGCGAGCTGGAAATTCAGCAAGACCTGGCCATGGCAGATGTCGAGGCGACCATTGAGGATGACGTCGGCGACGACTTGCTGCGCCTCGTCTTCACCGCCTGCCACCCAATCCTTTCCTCCGAAGCCCGCGTGGCGCTCACCTTGCGCTTGCTCGGTGGACTGACCACCGACGAAATCGCCCGCGCCTTTCTGGTGCCCGAGCCCACCATCGCCCAGCGCATCGTCCGCGCCAAACGCACCCTGGCCGAAGCCCGTGTGCCATTCGAGGTACCGCGTGCGGACGAACTCAATGCCCGGCTGTCATCAGTACTCGCCGTCATCTATCTGATTTTCAACGAAGGTTATTCGGCCACCGCCGGCGACGACTGGATGCGCCCAACCTTGTGTGAGGAAGCGCTCCGCCTCGGCCGTATCCTGGCGGAGCTCACGCCGCATGAGCCGGAAGTACATGGTCTGGTGGCGTTGATGGAAATCCAGGCATCGCGCTCACGGGCACGAGTCGGCCCGTCTGGCGAGCCCATTCTGCTGCTCGATCAAAACCGGGCACGCTGGGACTACCTGCTGATCCAGCGCGGGCTTGCCGCGTTGGAGCGTGCCGCAGCACAGGGCAGCGGTTTCGGCCCCTACGCTCTGCAGGCCGCCATCGCCGCCTGTCACGCCCGCGCCCATACCGCAGAAGAGACGGACTGGATGCGTATTACCGCGCTCTACGATGCGCTCTTCCAACTCATGCCCTCCCCCGTTGTGGCGCTGAATCGGGCGGTGGCAGTCTCGATGGCGTTCGGCCCGGCGACAGCGCTCGAACTCGTCGATGCGCTGGTCGATGAGCCCTTGCTCAAGGGCTACCACCTCTTGCCCAGCGTACGCGGCGATCTGCTCGCCAAGCTTGGGCGGAACGATGAAGCGAGAGCGGCGTTCGAGCTTGCCGCATCGCTCACGCGTAATAGTCGTGAACGGGCGCTGCTGTTGGCACGGGCGTTGGCGTGTGCGGGGCGGGCGCTCTGAGTAAGTTGTTCGCAATCCTTCAGTTATGCGCCTGCAGCGCGGTTTTAAAAGCATTACAGCGCGTTCCGCCGCGCAAACGGGGAAAGGACTTTGTCTCGCCAAAGCCCTCTCCACTCCAAAGGCGACCCCCGCTTGGCGGCCCTCCGGGCTACCCTCGGTCGGTCGCGAGCCTAAGGTCTCGCGACACTCCCTCGGCGCTGAGCGAAAGGGGAGAAAAACCCACAGTGCCACCATTGCTGAAAACACTGGCGGTAACTGTTTGCACAGTTTGTTGTTACGTAGGGCGCAATCCCCAAAGGGCATTGCGCCGCATCTGATTCACTGAACCAACTTCTCAAAAGATCGTAAACAGCTTCTCGGCCCTACTCCAACAACCTAGGCCCTGCCCCCTGTTCGGACAGCGCATCCAACGGATTACGCAACTTGCACAACTCCAGCGAGAGGCATCCGCAGCCAATGCAGCCACTCAGCTGGTCACGTAGCTGCGTCAGCGTAGCGATTCGCTCATCCAGCTCCGCTTTCCAACCATGCGAGAGCTCGGCCCAATCCGCCGCATTGGGCGTGCGCCCATCCGGCAATTTCACCAGTGCGTCGTGAATCGAGGCCAACGAAATCCCGATACGTTGCGCCACCTTGATGACCGCAACACGGCGCAATACATCGCGGTGATAGCGGCGCTGATTGCCTTGATTGCGCTGGCTCTCGATCAGCCCTTTGGCTTCGTAGAAATGAATGGCCGATACCGCCACGCCGCTGCGTGCCGCAACTTCGCCGACGGTAAGCAATTTGCCGATTTGGCTTGGATCGAGTTTCGCCATCGCAACCCCTTTACCTTAAGTTAACTTGAGGTTTTACACTTCGAACCGTCATCCCACAACGACCACGGAGCACCCCATGTCCATCGCCACAACGCAGGAACAGCAATTGGTCCGCCGGCTTTACGAAGACTGCTTCAACACGGGAAACCTGGCCTTGCTGCCCGAATTGCTCACCGATGATTTTGTTGGCGGGCGCGGCGAGCAAGGTCCGGCTGAATTTGCCAAGACGGTGGAAACGCTACGCACGGGGTTTCCCGATGTCCGTTTTGAATTGGATGATGTCATCGCCGAAGGGGATCGGGTTGCGGTCAGATGGACCTTTCATGCCACGCATGCGGGGCCGTTTGCCGGCGTGCAGGCAAGCCACAAGCAAGTCACCCAGAATGGCATCGCCATTTATCGGATCAGGGACGGCAAGCTGGCTCAGGCCTGGTTGCAGATTGATCGTTTGGGCATGCTGCAACAGATTGGCGGCTATCCAGCACCAGCGCAAAAATGAGGCTTGGCGGGTCTGTGCCAGAAACCGGGCAGGCCCGCCGTCTTCCTCACTTAATCCCGGAATTCAAATGCCTTGACCGGCAGCGCTGCGGCCGGAATCCGGTTCTCCTGCGCCACCGCACGGGATACTTCTGCATACCGGCGGGACCAATCCGTCAAAGCGGCAATGAACTTCTTTTGCCGTTCATTCAATTGATCCGGCAGCCAGATGGCCTCGCTGAATCCATACTCTTTCGGATCGATATAGCCCCAAAAGAAGTTCTGGCCGCGACGGTTGTATTTGACGTAACGGAAATAGATCACGTTGGGTGGATTGAGCGCATTGGGGATGTTCTTGGCGGCGCGGCCCAGATATGAATCAGGCGGCACGCCGATAAAACGATTCGGGATCGCGCTGATCTGCAGGCATTCCGGGTAGGCGGTCGTGACTTCCTGGCCAAAACGCTCCATCACCAGATTATTGTTGGCATCGTTTTCGCAATTCTTGTCATTCCAGCTGCGCGCTTCCGCCCTATGGGCCGTGCCGCCCAATTGCAGCACCATTTTGAAGCTGCGCTTGCCCGGCTGGTAAAACATGCCGTAATGCAGCTCATCCACCTTCTTGCGGCCTTGGGTATTGGTCGCGAATTCATCATCAGATGCGCCATTGGCGAAAATCCAGTCCCCCGGCGGTAGCAGCATTTCAAAGCCATTCACCTTGATGCTGCCCGAGACCGCCTGTTTCGCCTGCAGCGATTCGACCTCATTATTTGCCTCACCATGCGTATTCGGTTTCGCTGGGCGGCTGGTTTCTGCAACCGGCGCGGCTGTCGGCACGGTTGAAGGAATTGGCGTGGACCGATTGCCCGCTTGCTGCGCCTTTTCCTCTTTGGCCGCCGCCGCAGCTCTTCTGATCCGGGCTGAGCCGACAAAACGGCCGTGCGGGTAGTTGTTGAGGTACTCCTGATAACCCACAGCGGTATCGACCTGCAAGGCGGATTGCCAAGTCTCGCTTTCCAATTGTGCTGCATCGTGCACGCCAGTCTGGCCGCCGGCCGAGTTCTTGGGCGTATTGCTGGCCAGATAGATGTTTTGGGTGAGGCGATTATCTTCGGTGGGGACTTGCTGCTGGTTGGATAAATTGGCTACTTCCAGCCGGGTTTGCATGAAGACATCGATGATCGATAAACCCGGCTCGGTCAATTTTCTGGCGAGGATCGACGTATAGCGGCCATTTGCACCATCGCCATCGTCGGCCGTGCGACCGGGTTCGGTGGCATAAGCCACCAAGGTGCCAGTCGATGCCTGAATGCGCGCCAAGCCCCGGCTGGTGCCCTTGGTTTTACCGGCGAACGGGTTATTGCGGCAGGCATCCAGAATGATGATATTCGCCCCCTGCCGCCCTTCCAGCTGGGCCAGCAGCGAATTGAGCGGTAGCGCTCGCAGCGGAATATCGGCCTCTTTGTTGATCTTGGCTTCCACCGGCATCAGGTAGTTATCGCCATTGACCTGCAAGCCATGACCACTGAAATAGACCAATGCCACATCCGCATTGACCGCCATTTCCCCAAATTGGCTTACCACCTCTTCCATGCGTGATTTGCTGGCGTTTTCGGCATACAACACCTTGAAATTCAATTTCTCCAGGGTGGATTTCATCAATTTGGCATCGTTGATGGTATTGGCCAGACGCGGCGCGTCTTGATAGCTGCCATTGCCGATGACCAAGGCCACCCGGCCCGCGGCCTGAACGGTGACACAGATCAATAGCAGCACTAGCAGCAAACACCATCGGCAACGCATATCGGGAGGCTCGTTTCGCTGGATCGTATGCATTGACTCTAGTCGAAGGTGCACGTCTGCCCAGCACGGCGATGATTCAAATACCGCCAGACGTGCCCAAGCTCGCGCTCACCCTGTATGCCAAGCGATTCATGCAAGCTTGCCGCAATATATTTGCAGGATTCCAGCCGGTACGATGGGCCAGCGGCTTTCGAGCCAGCCCTGCCCTTGTCCAACCCCACCAAGGAACCACCATGAGCGATATCGAACAACGCCTTGCCGAACTGGGCATCACCCTGCCCCACGCCCATCCAGCGGCCGGCAACTACGCCAACGCCGTGCGCAGCGGCAATTTACTGTTTCTATCGGGCAAAGCGCCTTCCGGCGAAAATGGCGTGCTGCCGAAAGGCCGCTTTGGCGCGGAATACGATGTGGAGGACGGCTATCGCTTTGCCCGCAGCGCGGCGCTGCAGCTGCTGGGCGTGCTGCAAGCCGAGCTGGGTTCACTGGCACGCGTGGCGCGGTTTGTCGAGATTCAGGGCTTTCTGAACACCACGGCGGATTTTGAAGACCACGCCAAAGTCCTCGACGGCGCATCGGATCTGTTGAGCCAGGTGTTTGGCGAGCGCGGCGTGCATGCGCGCTCGGTGGTCGGGGCGCATTCGCTGCGCGGTGGCGTGCCGTTGACGGTGCGTGGGGTGGTTGAGGTGATCGACTAATTCAATACATTCGCCGATTGGTTGTTGTAGGAGCGAGCTTGTGCCCCGCAAGCGTGCGATGGCTTGCCATCGCTCAGCGAGGAAATGCTCTTGGGGTGCTCGCGATAGCGCTGGTCAAATCGTCGGTGCAATCGCGAGCAAGCTCGCTCCTACAATTTCTTCTGCGTGGCCCAGCAAACAGGCAGCACGAAGCGCGATGCGAATCAAAGCATCGTCGGCACTCGTCGTGAATCAGGGAATTTCTTGGGGGAATGTATGCAGTGAATGGCGCGCCCGGAGCGATTCGAACGCCCGACCCTTTGGTTCGTAGCCAAATACTCTATCCAACTGAGCTACGGGCGCGCTGACTGCAAAGACTCTGGATCAAGGCACTACGCGATCCAGAAGAGGCCGGATTATGTCAAAAGCACTTCCGCTTGGCAAGGTTGTGATCGCAAAAATATTCGAAAGGGATACAAAGCAATATGCAAATTGTCCCTGGCTAGGCGCACTGACGCAGACAGTACGATCCGTACGGCAAGTCATCGCAACAACGCCAGGGGCAATTTGCATATTGCGCCATCAATGAATCGTCGGCGGCTGGTTTAGCATCATTGCCAGCTCATCGATGATTTCCGCCCAATCGCCATCTTCCTCCAGCTCCTCCGCCAGGAACTCGGCTTGCGCCGGATTCCAGAACGCCGCCTCGGAGATCGGCACGCCGTCATCCAGCCGATGCGTACTCAAGAAGAAATCAATCGCAGGTGGGTCAGCCGGCAGACCCAATTGCTCGAACAATCCGACAAAATCGTGCTTGCTGGTATCCATGGCAGCCTCCGTTTGTCCCGTCACCACACCCCTGTCACTATAGCCATCCATCCCGCGCAGCCGTGCTAGGCTGCCGCTACAGACCCGCCAACGGGCAGAAAAATAAAGTAAAGAGGATACGGAGATGAAAGAAAAGCTTTGCCGGATGATTGGCAGCCGCGCGTTCGCGCTGTTTTTGTTGTTCTGGCTGTCGTTTGGCGCCACCACCAACCTGAACGACGTGCGGGCTTACAACCTGCAGCAAATGGGTGTCGATGCCGTCGTCAGCCACCACACCTTCGGCCTCGGGCTGAGCAAGGCACCGCAGCTGCAGCCTCTGGGTGACACCTTCCGCTATGGCGACCACACCCTCGCCGCCAAACAACCCGGCCAGTTCGTCTTTGGCGCGGTGCCCTACTTCTTCCTCAACCTGGTCGGCATCACGTACGAGCGGAACTACGATCTGGCCGCAACGCTGGTCACGTGGCTCTCTGCCGGCCTGATCGGTGCCTTGGCGCTGGCATTTCTCGACCGCTTGCTGAACCGTGTTTGGGGCTTCAGCCGCAGCGCCAGCTTGCTCGCAACCCTTTCAGTTGGGCTTGCCAGTCCGTGGCTGTGTTACGCCGGTATCGCTCATCACGATCTCATTGCCGGATCGCTGATCATGCTGGCGCTATACGCGATGGAATCAGACCGGATTCAACATAACGGACGCAGCACCAAACTCGCACTCACTGCAGGCGCATTACTCGGCCTGACGGTATTTACCTCGATGCTGCCTGCGTTGATCGTGCTGGTGATGGGGCTATCCATCCTGTTCAGCCGTCCGTTCAAGACCACACTGATTTATGGTTTGGGCTTCTTCATCGGCATCCTGCCGCTGCTGGCCTATAACGGCTGGTACTTCGGCAGCCCGTTCACACCGGCCAACGTGGCCGGTAACTACGCCGATACATTTTTCAGCTTCAAACTCGACCAATTCCTGCATCACCTGAATGCCTATCTCGGCTTTGGCGGTCTGGCGCTGTGGAAATACGCGCCGGTCCTGATGCTGGCACTTGCCGGACTCGTACTGCTGCCGAAGTCACTCAGCCACGTGAAGAAGCTCCTGTTCATCGCCATTGGCATGCATTTCTTCTACCTGCTGAATATCGAAACCCTCGGCACCTGCGAATACGGCCCGCGCTATCTGCTGCCGCTGCTGCCACTACTCGCCCCCGGTGTAGCTGCACTGCTGGATGTGCGCGCCAGCCCGACGGCAGCAATGAGCCGATTGCTGATTGCGGGTGGTTTGCTGATGACGAGCTTGCTCATCAATCTGGTCGGTGCCCTGCAAGGCACGATGTACTGCAATCTGGAGGAATTCGCGCTGTGGCAGCAGATCGGCGCTGTGCCGCATTTGCCGGACGGGCATTTGCCGGTGTTCTGGCTGTGTGCGGGAATTGGATTGGTTGCGCTAGCAGTAGCGACCTGGCAACGATTTGGCTTTGGAGAGAAGCTGGATAGGCTGACGGTGGAGAATTCTTGAGGGGTTTAGGGGTTATCAAACACCCCAACCGCCAACAAATCCCCCTGCGGCTGCGAGTGAAAATAAGCCCAAGCCGTTACCACCTCACCCACGGCATTACGCACCGCAATCTCCTTGCGCACGTAATCATCTGGATGGCCTTCCAGCACATCCAGATGTGCCAATCCATCCGCGTCGACCGCATACAATTCGCCCTCGACCGGGTATAGCGCCTCGTCTTCCACCAGAAAGGGGTAGCTGGTGGCATACAGCGCGTATTGCGCCACGGTCACCGCGGCGCCCTGGCAGGGCGCGCCGTTCAGCCATTTGTGGTTCCAGCCGCCCTGCTTGAGGGTGCCGTAGACGAAGACCTGCTGCGTTGCACTCATCGGAGCACCGTCACCCCGGATGTGGAAGTCGGTGTGGATGGCGCAGTGGATGACACGGATGGCTGGTTGCCAGCGTCTTGGTCATCCAGCATCAGCGCTGCGCTATCGCTGCACGCATCGCCTTGGCAGAGCCGCACGGCGATGCTCGCGCCCACATCAACACGCGCCACGCGGCCTTCACCGCAGTAGCTGGCGACGCGGGTGTTGGGCAATCTCGCATCGCCGGCCAGGCATTCACGCACCGATTCGTGCAATTTGCCAATGGTCTTGCCGCTGACCGGATCGAGCCATTGCCAGCTCATGGCCTTGCTGCTGGCCACGGCAAAACGTGGCAAGTGCCAGTTGACCACCCAGCCTTCCACCGTCGAGGCCTGCACCGCCAGCACTGGGGTTGCGGGCTTTGCCAGCGGCAGGATCACCTCTACGCCAGTGGGATCGCTCTGGCTGCATTCCAACGCGCTGCATAGTTTGACCGACAAGGCATGCGCGCCCGGTGTCAGCCCGGCAAGCGTGACCCGGCCGGACTGTGTGTGCGCGTCACTGGTTTCGAATGCCGCGGATTCCAGCAGCACCTTGCCTTTGTCCAGCACCTGCCAATAGCGGCCAGGCACGCCCCACCACATATTCCAAGCCAGCTCGATCGGCTCGCCTGTGGTCACATTCGGCAGCCAGCCCAGCGTTGGCGCATCGGGCGTGCCGCCGAGCGCATCGGCCCCTTGCCCATCCACCCACGTTTGCGCAGTCATGCTGGTGCAGGCCGGCGGCTGTTTGCCCGCGCCACCGGATGAGGGATTCGACGCGGTATTGCAGAGGCGGATTTCCAGCGCGTGGCGGCCAGCCAGAAGCTGGTCGATGGTGGCCTCGCCGCTTTGGATCGAGACGATATCGATACCACCGCCCTCGCCCTTCTTCACCAGGGGTCGCTGCGTGAAATTGCGCGAGCGCAGGCGCAGCACGCCGTTGTCCCATACCTCCCAATATTGCGCGACGGTGCCAAAGCCGATATCCCAACCGATTTTCACGCTATTGCCATCGAGCTTGTCGGGAATCGCATCGAGCACCGGTTTGATCGGGGCCTCCACGGTGAGCGCAGGAATGCGTTCGCCCTCGTATTCGGTTTGCGGCAAGGGCTGCAGCGAAGGATCGTTTTGCGCGGCCGGCAGCGGAGGTGCCACGGTTTGGCAATCAAGCATGCCGTAGCTCGCCGGTTTGCAAACGCGGTCACCGATGGCTTCCGCCTCGGAAGGGGTGAGCAATACTGCCTGGGCCTGGGCTGCCAGCAGCCCAAACATGATCGCAACGGTAATTCGCATCCGCTCCTCCTGCCTTCGATTTCAAAGGCTCTTTTATCGTTATTCGCAGTGATCCACCAACAACTGCAGGATACGCTCTCCGCGGAACTCGTTAATGCCAATGGAGTAAACCGCATGAATCCGCGCCGGCAGCGGATCGGCATGCTGAAAGCGCATCGCCTCCAGCACTTGGCCGTGCGCGTTAGCCAGCTTGAGCTTGAGATGCCGTTCGCCCACCACGCGCTGCTCGACTACGCGGAACTGCCCTTCAAAGCGCGGCGCCGGGAAGCCCTGCCCCCACACTTGCGATTCGAGCTTTTCCGCCACATGGAATGCGAACGCTTCGGCCGGCAACTCACCATCAGTTTCAATCACCCGCGTCAGCGCGGTTTCATCCATCAACTCGCGACAGACCGCCTCGAACGCCGCCTGAAAACGCGTGAAATCATGGTTGCGCAGACTCAGCCCCGCCGCCATCGCATGACCACCGAACTTGAGGATCAGATCAGGATGGCGCTTGGAGACCAGATCAAGCGCATCGCGTAGATGCAGACCGGGAATCGAGCGGCCGGAACCCTTGATTTCGTCGTCGTTGCCATCCGCGAACACAATGGTCGGGCGATGGAATTTATCCTTCACCCGCGAGGCAACGATGCCGATCACGCCCTGATGCCAATCCGGCCGGTACAAGGCGATGCTGTAACAATCCTCAACGGCGATGCTTTGCAGCGCGACTTCCGCCTCTTCGCGCATGCCGGCTTCGATCTCGCGGCGGGCGCGGTTCAATTGATCCAGCTCGCGGGCCAGCGGCAAGGCGGCGGCCTCGCTACCACTCAGCAAGCAGGCGATGCCAAAGCTCATGTCATCCAGCCGGCCGGCCGCGTTCAAACGTGGGCCAAGCGTAAATCCGAGATCGAAACAGCTCGCCTTCTGCGCATTGCGCCCGGCAGCGGAAAACAGCGCCATCACGCCCGGCGAAGCCCGGCCGGCACGCATGCGCTTGAGGCCTTGCTCGACCAGGATGCGGTTATTGGCATCGAGCTTGACTACGTCCGCCACCGTGCCGAGTGCAACCAGATCCAGCAGCGTCGCCAAGTTGGGTTCGGCTTTGTCGGCGAATGCGCCGCGTTGCCGCAGTTCGGCACGCAACGCCAGCAGCACGTAAAACATCACGCCGCAGCCAGCGAGATTCTTGCTCGGAAACGGGCAGCCGGGCTGGTTCGGGTTGACGATCAGGCACTCCGGCAGCGTATCGCCGGGCAAGTGGTGATCGGTGACCAACACATCAATCCCCCGCGCCTTGGCGGCCGCCACACCGGCGACGCTCGCGATGCCGTTATCCACCGTCACCAGCAGATCAGGCGTTTTTTGCGCGGCGAGCGCGACGATTTCCGGGGTCAGGCCGTAGCCATATTCGAAGCGGTTGGGGACAACGAAATCGACCGTCGCGCCCAGCATGCCCAAGCCTTTCATGGCAATCGAGCAGGCGGTCGCGCCATCGGCATCGTAGTCAGCCACGATCAGGATGCGTTCGCGCTTGGCGATGGCATCCGCCAACCGTGCACCGGCAGCGATGATGTTTTTCATGCTGTCGAACGGCAGCAGGCGTTTGAGTTCGTGTTCCAGCTCGGTCGGCGACGCAATGCCACGCGCGGCGTAGAGCCGGGCGAAAAGCGTATCGAGACCAGCTGCCAGCAAGGATTGCTGCAATTCGGCGGGGACGGCACGGGCGCGGATCAATGACATGTCACACGCCCTCCCACGGCAAATGTTGACCCAACCAGAAACGCCACAACCGCCCCTTGTTGATACTCGCCGCGAGACCAAGCTCGGGGAAGCTGAAAGTCAGCGTGCCGATACGGCCATCCTGCAGGGCAGCCAGCGCCGGGGCGAACCATTGCTCTTCCAGCCGCAGCCAGCCTTCGCGCCAGGCATGCGCGTCACCGTACAACGCGCCGTCACGCAGCGTGTCGTGCAGCACTAGCACATCGCTGTCGCCGCTGAATGCCAGCCGCTCCGGCACCGTTTTGGCGATGCCGCCGGCCGAGTGCATCAAGGCCACCAGCAAATCGTCGTTGCCATAAACCTGCGCGTGCGGCGCGATGGCCTTTTGCGCCAACGGATACTCGCCACCGCCCCACGGCCACACGCTGTTGATCGGTGGCTGGCCGACGCGCACGCGCTCATCGTTCACCGGATGCTGGTACAGGCACATCTGCATTTCATTCAATAACCGGTGCCATTTCAGCGCGCCCTCGCCTTGCGGCAGATGAGTATCGATGCTGGTGCCGATGGCAGTATCGAAGGATGTCCAGACCAGTTTGGGATCAGCCGGCAAGCGCAAGTACCAGCGATACGGCGTGGCGGCGACGAAGCGGAAACCATCTTCGGCAAACAACGTGTTCAAGCCCTCGCACAGTGCGTTGGCGTCCGCTTGCGTGAGCGGAAAACGCTGCACGTCGAACAGCAACAATTGATCGCGATCCGCACGCAAATGCACCGGGTCGGCCCGCAGCCAGTAGCCAGTTTCTTCATCCGGCAAATCGTGATAAAGCGAAATCGGCGCCTCGGCCGTGCCGGGTAGGCCGAAGCGTTGCAACAGAAAGATATCCAGGTCGAGCTTGGGCGCTGCGGTGCGCACGGCATGGCCGAGCAATTTGGACAGCGCCGGCAGTGACAAGCCCGCCACGACGGGCTTTTGGGACTCGGGATCGGGCCAGTTGGCGTGGGGAATGACAAGGTGGAGGTTCATGGCGGGATTTTACCCCATGGCCGCGCAGGGAGCGGTTACCCCTGTAGGAGCGAGCTTGCTCGCGATGGCAATGGTTCCTTCATCGATGCAATCGCGAGCAAGCTCGCTCCTACAAGCATTGAGCTGGGCGTAGCCCGGACGCGTTTTTTGCGGCCGGGGTGGCTTCGTTAACCATTGCCACCCCGGCCGGCAAGCCGTCCGGGCTACGGGTCACTCGGCTTGCGGCAAAACCAAGCCCTGCAACTCCGCCAACGGCGGCAATTCAGCCAGTTTCGCCAGCCCCAGGTCATCCAGAAACTGATCAGTGGTCGCGAGCAACTCCGGCCGGCCGGGGACTTCCTTGTGGCCGATCACTTCCAGCCAGCCGCGCTCTTTCAGCGTCTGGATGATGGCGCTGGAGACGGTCACGCCGCGAATCTCCTCAATCTCGCCCCGCGTTACCGGTTGCTTGTAGGCGACGATGGCGAGCGTTTCCATCACGGCACGGGAGTAACGCGGTGGTTTTTCCGGCTCTAGCCGGTCGAGGTAGGGCTGCATTTCCAGCCGGGCGCGAAAGCGCCAACCGGAGGCGAGCTTGACCAGTTCCACGCCGCGGCCATCCCAAGCGCCCTGTAAGACTTCGAGCTGATCGTTCAGGATCGTGGCGGTGATTTCTTCGGCGAACAGCCGCTTCATGGTGCTGACCGGCATCGGCTCCTGCGCGGTGAGCAGCGCGGTTTCCAGCACGGTGCGGATGTGGGCGAGTTCGCGGTCGGTGAGTTTGGCGTCGCTCATATGAATATCCGAAAACCGTCGCGAGCGGCTTGAGTGCAAGGAGGGCTCGCAGCAAGATCCGAGATAGTACAAGGAGTACAGCGAGGATTGAGCGAGAAACCGACGCAGCAATCAAGCTGCGCAGCAGGTTTGCGGGTATTCATATTCATGGCAGGGGGATGGCTTCCGTCATCTCTTCCGCGCCGAGCAGCCGCACGTAGATCGGCGCGAAGCCTTCATCCTGGCTGACGACGATGTATTTCTCCTTCACCAGCTCCAGCACGGCGATGAAGGTGACCACCAGCAGCGGCACGCGCTGCGTGAGGTCGAACAGTTCTTCGAAGCGGGCAAAACGACCATCTTTCAGCAGTTTGAGAATGGCTGTCATCTGCTCGCGTACCGACAAGGCGCTGGTCGCAATCTTGTGATGCTGGTTGCGCTTGGCCCGCGCCAGGATCGCCTGCCATGCGGCACGCAGATCGCCGGGTTTTACGTCCGGCAATTGCACGATCATCTCGCGCTCGAACAGCACGGCCACCAGCTGAAAATCGCGGCCGACTTGCGGCAGTTGGTCCAGCTCATACGCGGCCAACTTGATCTGCTCATACTCCAGCAAGCGCCGCACCAGCTCGGCACGCGGGTCGTTCTCGTCGCCCTCTTCGCTCGAGGTCGGGCGCGGCAACAGCAGGCGGGATTTGATCTCGATCAGCACCGCCGCCATCAGCAGGTATTCCGCCGCTAGCTCCAGCTGGGTGGACTTCATCGCGTCGACATACACCATGTACTGCCGGGTGACCTCGGCCATCGGGATGTCGAGGATGTCGAGGTTCTGCTTGCGGATCAGGTACAGCAGCAGATCGAGCGGGCCTTCGAACGATTCGAGCAGCACACGCAAGGCATCGGGCGGGATATACAGGTCGAGCGGCAGCTCGTGCACCGGCTCGCCGAGCACGTGGGCCAGAATGTCACCAAGCAATGGTTCGGGGACGGATTCTGTCACGGGCTCTGGCTGGGGCGTGTCGGGCTGGATATCGACCGGGGCATTCATGACCACGATGTTAACCGATCGCCAGTCGGCTCAGGGATACGACGGCTGCTCAATAAACCGCTGATACGCCCCGCCATCCACCAAATTAGTCGGCAGCAAGCCAATCGAGTAACTCAGCGTCAAATAGAACACGATCGGCAAGGCCAGCTTGAATTGCGGCGTATTCAGGATGCGGTCGTAGGCGATCACGATGGCGAATGGCGCGGTGGAAAGCAGATAGCGGCTCAAATCGCCGTGGAATACGAACAGGTTGAAGCCGAAGAACACCAGCGCATAGACGAATAACGTCCGGTGTTGCCACAGCAATAACGTACCCAGACCATAGATGGCGTAGAAGATCAGATACAGCTCGGAACCATGTGTATCGCCGCTGCCGGCCATACTGCGGAGGACTTCGAATGGCTTCAGGTTGATCAGCCCGCTATTCCAGCTGAAATAAGCCCAGAAATCGCCGTATTGCATCTGGAAGAAACTGAACGTGATAAACAACGGCAACAGCACCAGCGGCACCCAGGTGATGCTGAAATAACGGCGGGTGCGGATGAATTCGATCAGGAAGAACACGATGAACAACACGCCGACAATCCGCGTGATGCTCGTCAATCCGGCCAGCAGGATCGCCCAGAAAATCTTGTCGCGCTTATAAGCCAACAGGGTCAGACACACCAGCAGCATGAATAGCGGCTCGGTCGCGCCAATGGTTTTATAGAGCACCCAACGCGCCGGAATGATGGTCGAAACAATTGCCGAAAACAGCGGGCTTTGCACGCACTTGTATTCGAGCAACAGGTAATAGAACGCGACCGTGGCAGCGGCGGCGGTCACCAATGTGACCAGAATCATCGCCATCGGGTAGCTGAATACCAGCGCAAATAGGCGGATCAGCACCGGGTACAGCGGCAAGTGGCAAGCGAAATACGCTTGCGTGGTGCCGTAGCCGGTGAATGGATGATCACGCGGCACGTGGTACAGCGTTTTTGCCACTTCCAGATAATTCGGGCCGTCCCAATAGCGGGCCAGCATTGTCCAGTCGTCGTGGCTGGACAGGATCAACAGCAGGCTCGGCAGGAGCGAGCACACCACCAACAGCAGGATTTGCGCCGGCCGGCGCGAGAAAAGGCGCGCGCATTCCTGTGCACATGCCCGGCCGAGTGCGCAGGCGGCCTGTTTGATTTCGTTCATGTCTCCACCCAACTATTTGTTTTATTTGCCTCTGGGGCGAAGACGATTGTATGTGGAGTGGGTATCGACCGTCATTAACGCGTCATACCACTGTGGCTGGAACGCCCTCCGCGCAGACCACGCCTTTACGCCACAGCCAGCCGGCGATGCGCACAGCGGTTTGGCGGGGCATGCTGTTCGACCACACGTCGATCAGGTTGGCGAGCTTTTGCGCGTAGGGCAGCACGTATAACAAGGGGACGATTTCTTGCCCTTCAACGAAGGCCACCGGGCGGCCAAGGCTGGGCAGGCTGACCGCAAGGCGCAGCTGCACCCGGTCATCCACCACGCATGGCATCTGCACGATGGAGAGCTGCGGCGAGAGCGTGACTTGGCCGCGCAACATGGCGGTCAATCCACCAGCGGGCAGCCCCTGGCGGTCCGCCGGCGGGGCATCGGCCGTCAAAGCCTCACGGAGCGCCAGCAGTAGTGGTGTGTTGCCAGCGGCCAACTCAAATGCCTCGCCGCGCACGCGCCAGAAGGCATGCTCCCGGCCCGGCCACGCTTCGGCGTAATAGTTTTGCGTCCACCGCATGTGTCGCGCCACGGTTTCCACCAAGCGAGCCTGGAAAAAATCCATCGCCAAGCCTTCATCGGCCGAATCGTGCAAGACGGTATGCACCGCTGTGGCAGCTTGCAATGAAAAACGCATGGCTTTTTCGACGCCGCTGGATGACAGCGGATCAAGCGTAAAAGCGGCGTCGCCTAGTTTGAGCCGGCCAGCCAGCCCGCTATTTTCTGCTACGTGCGGACTGGCAGCGCAGGCTTGTACCGCGGTGTGGAACGGGGCCTCGGCCAGACGATGAAACATGCGGCTTTGCGCCAGCGTCGCCCGCAACCAGCCTTCCGGCTTGCCCGGCGCAAAATGGCGCGGGGTGGCCGGATCGCAAAAGGCCATCAACCGATAGCCACCCGTCGCCAACGGCGAGCCCCATAGCCAGCCTTCCGGCATGGCTTCGATGCGCGTTTCCGCATTGGTGGGCACCGCGCATTCGGCCCACAGTGCCAGCAAGGGCGGTGCGGTGGCATGTTGGTTGCGCCCACTGGCCTGCCGGCCGCAGGCATCGAGAATGAAGCGCGCGTTGATATCGAGCGTCTGGCCCTTGTGGGCGACTTGCACCAGCCATGCGCCCGCTTTGCCGGTCACCGATTTCACCGCCGCCGGCAGCATGCAATGCGCCCCGCGTGACTCGGCCAGCTGCAGCAGCTGCTGGTCAAAACACCCCCGGTCGACCATCAGACCCGTACCGCTACCCGCTTCGCGCAGCGCCACTTTCTCGCCACGCCAGATCACACGGGTTTGCAAGCCGGCACGGCGCGGCACGCGGTCCAGCAGGTCGCCGGCATCGAGGTATTCGAGGATATTGCGGATGCCCGGCGTGAGGGATTCACCGAGATTGGGGCGAGGCAGTGTCTGGCGGTCGATCAGGGCCACCTGATAGCCGAGCTGCAGCAGGCGTAGCGCGGCGGTCAGGCCGGCCGGGCCGGCGCCGATGATGAGGATGTCGGTGTTCACACGCAGCAACCTTGCTGTTTCTTTCCTCCCCTTTTTGCAAGGGGGATCGAGGGGGATTTCGACGTCATTGCAACTGGAGATACTACAGAAATCCCCCCTGGCCCCCTATGCCTGGACGAATCAGAAGATTCGCACACCACAAAAAGGGGAATACGGCGTCAACGAGATTGGGGGCAGAGGTTTAGCGTTCGCCACGTCCGTTCCTGCCCCTGCAGAACCAGCATTCAGCAACGACTGACCAAGCAGCCCTTCCGCCCATGCCAGCACTTCATCGAATGCCGGCGTGGCGATGCCAGCGGATCGGCACGCGGGCATCGGCGGGTACGGCAAGCAAAATGAGGTCGCTGTCCGGCACCGCCAACGCTGGATCATCAACAGCGTGAATACCCCCTGCCGATCAATTGCAAGCGCTGGCCGTAATGAACGGTGAGGGAATCGCCCCACAGCGCAGCACGACGTGTGAGCACCGAGACCTGCACATTGGGTCGGGTGGCAAGAATGGCGACAGCTACATAAGCAATGCTGCTGCCGCCACAGATGCAGACCCGCATGGTCAGGCGGTGGCGGGCGCTTAGCGTTGGAGCTGTTGTAGGAGCGAGCTTGCTCGTGATGACAACGGTGAATTAAGCAGCGCCATTGCGAGCAAGCTCGCTCCTACATGAGACTTCCATCCAAAAAAACGCCGTTCTCCTTCGCGGGAGAACGGCGTTTTTTGCCTAAGTGAACGGCACTACCCCGAAGGGGCGTAGGTGCGAGAGAAAACCGACGATTCAGCGGTGCGAATCGTCGTCCTCTTTCCAGCGGCCCGGCAAGGTGGGTTGCCGGCGAGTCGATGCGGGTGGAATGCCCGGCATCCGCGCCACCAGCAGCAACAGCCCCCACAGGATCAGCAGCACCGGCAGCAGCACACTCCAGCTGATGCCGTTGTGCTCATGCGCGAACACCATCGCGCCGGTGCCGATCAGCAAGGGGCCGACCACGACGCTTTGTGCGTTGACGCCATCGACCACCAGCACCGCGATACCGCCCGCGATCAGGCCGAAGATGACGATCCAGTCGGCTTCCGGCAGCAGATGCAATTCGCTCACCAGCCAGCCGGCGCCGATCACGATCAGGGCAATGGGAAACAGTGCGCTTTTCATGCTGGATTCCTCATCGAGTGGATCGGTCGCTTAGGTCGATCGGGGCAGATCAAGTGTAGGACAGCCCCATCGCCTCGCGCACGTCACGCATGGTTTCGCGTGCCAGCACGCGGGCGCGCTCACAGCCATCAGCGACGATGTTCTTGATCAGCGTCGGGTCTTCCAGATACGGCTGGGCACGTTCGAACATCGGCTTCTGCTCGATGAGCACGCTTTCAATCACTGGCGTCTTGCACTCGATACAGCCGATGCCGGCGGTCTTGCACCCTTCGATGACCCAGTTCTTGGTCGATTCATCCGAATACACCTGATGCAGCTGCCAGACCGGGCATTTTTCCGGATCACCCGGATCGGTGCGGCGCACGCGGGCCGGGTCGGTTGGCATCTGCTTGATCTTCTTGGCGACCGAATCCGCGTCCTCGCGCAGCGTGATGGTGTTGCCATAGGACTTGGACATCTTCTGCCCATCCAGCCCCGGCATGCGCGATGCGGCGGTCAACAGCGGTCTGGATTCCGGCAGGATCATCTTGCCGCTGCCTTCCAGATAGCCGAACAGGCGCTCGGTATCGCCGTGGCTCAGGTTCTGCGTGTCAGTCAGCAATGCGCGGCCGGCCTCCAGCGCTTCGACATCGCCACCTTGCTGGTAGCGGGTGCGCAGCTCTTCATACAACTTGCCCTTCTTGCCGCCCATTTTCTTGATTGCGGCCTGCGCTTTCTCTTCGAAACCGACTTCCTTGCCGTACAAGTGGTTGAAGCGGCGGGCGATTTCGCGGGTCATTTCCAAATGCGGCACTTGATCTTCGCCGACCGGTACAAGGTTGGAGCGATACAGCAGGATGTCCGCGCTCATCAGCACCGGGTAGCCCAGAAAGCCGTACATGCCCAGATCCTTGTGCGACAGCTTGTCGATCTGGTCCTTGTAGGTCGGCACGCGCTCCAGCCACGAGACCGGCGTCATCATCGACAGCAGCAGATGCAGCTCGGCGTGTTCCGGCACATGGCTCTGGATGAAGATGGCCGATTGCGCCGGATCGACACCCGCGGCGACCCAGTCGATCACCATGTCCCACACGCTTTTCTCGATGATGCCAACGTCGTCGTAGTTGGTCGTCAGCGCATGCCAATCGGCCACCATGAACAGGCATTCATATTCGCTTTGCAGCTTGACCCAGTTTTTCAGTACGCCGTGATAGTGGCCAAGATGCAGCTTACCGGTGGGACGCATGCCGGAGAGAATGCGATCGGGGAACATGTATTAAGTCCTAAGGTTGTTGTCGCGAATTATTGCTATTGGATGGCGGCGGCTATTCTAGCAGGCCGCGAGCCGGTCAGAACTGGGGAAGCAGGTGTTGCCAAGGCACTTGAACAACAGTGCCAATCACGACCAGTCCGAAAATGATCATGGGTGTCAGCACTGCACCGAGTACCTTCAAATACAACAAGGCGATCAAGATAAAGAAGCCATAGGGCTCGATTTTCGAGACAGCGACGGCTTGCTTGTAAGGTAACAGCGACACCAGAATCCGCCCGCCATCCAGTGGCGGCAGTGGCAACAGATTCAGCATCATCAAGCTCAAGTTGATCAGCACACCGGCTTGCGACATATACAGCAGCGGCAGCGCGAAGTAATTGCCAGCCATTTGCAGCGCCAGGGCCGCCAAGCCGCCCCAAATAAACGCCATTACAAAATTCGCGGCCGGGCCGGCAGCGGCAACCCACAGCATGTCCCGCTTCGGATTGCGTAAACGGCCAAAATTGACTGGAACCGGCTTGGCGTAACCAAACATCAGCCCGCCCGGCAGCAGCAGGAAAATCAGCGGCAGCAAAATCGTACCAACGAGATCGATGTGCTTGAGCGGATTAAGCGAAATCCGCCCCATTTTCCACGCGGTGTCATCGCCAAAGTGACGTGCCACATAACCGTGTGCGGCCTCATGGACCGTAATGGCAAACAATACGGGCAAGGCCCAGATGCACACCGTCTGGATGAAGTGCGCGATATCAAAACTGCCCATTGGGCCTCCTTCGCATTGGATTAGCGCTCACAGCCCGAATGGCGCGAGCGACCCGGTGCCCTGCCGCAGCAGTTCGGGGTAATCGTTGGACAGATCGACCACGGTGGTCGGTTCCGTACCGCAGTAGCCGCCCTCGATCACCAGGTCCACCTCATGCTCCAGCCGATCACGGATTTCCCAGGCATCGGTGAGCGGTTCGTCCTCACCCGGCAGCAACAAGGTGCTGGAGAGCAGGGGCTCACCCAGTTCTGTCAGCAGAGCCAGCGGCACCGCATGATTCGGCACACGCAAACCAATGGTCTGCTTCTTGGGGTGCCAGACGCGGCGCGGCACTTCCTTGGTGGCCCGCAGGATGAAGGTGTAGCTGCCCGGCGTTGCCGCCTTGAGCATCCGGTAAGCGCGGTTATCCACCTGCGCGTATTGGCCGAGCTGCGACAGATCGTGGCACACCAGCGTGAAGTGATGCTTGTCGTCCAGCTTGCGGATTTGCTTGATCCGTTCCAGCGCGTCCTTGTTATCGAGCTGGCAGCCGAGCGCATAGCAGGAATCGGTCGGATACACGACCAAACCGCCCTTGCGGATGATTTCGGCCGCTTGCTTGATCAGACGGGCTTGCGGGGTGTCGGGGTGGATGGAGAAGAATTGGGACATGAACTCTCAAAAACGTGTAGGAACGAGTCAAAAACTTGTAGGAGCGAGCTTGCTCGCGATTGCTCTGTTGCTCTTATAACCAGGCGGCATCCCACAAGGGATAGTCTCCAACCTTTTTCACCAAACCAGCCCTTAACGGATTTGCGATGACGTAGCGCGCAATCCCGAGAACGTCCTCGTCATAACGCAGTGCGCGGTCATGAAAACCCGATTGCCAGAGTTGCCCCTGACGATACAACGCGCGATTCACCGTGACTGCGCTCCGGGACTTTACTCGTTGCACCAACGCGGACAATGCAACCGTATTCAATTCAAGTAACCAATGCCAGTGATCCGGCATGACAACAAAAGCCAAGGTCTTCGCAGGCGCAGAGGCGAGTTCGCGGACAACAATTCGTCCAACCTGCCAATCTGCAAAAAACTGGCTACGTTCATGTGTCACTGAACTAACCAGATAAATCCGGCCGGATTCGCTGTAGCGACCTTTGCGTAACGTATGCCCTTGATGCCTCATTCCGCAGCGCTATCGCGAGCAAGCTCGCTCCTACAGGTCATTGCGGCTTCCTATAAATCGCCGCGCCAACGATGCCAAACCGGCTGGCAACCAATCGGCAAATCCGGATTGCAGCCCGGATCGCGAGCGCCTTCGCCGGTGGCGTGATAATCGGTGCCGCTGGAGGCCAGAAAACCGAACTCCTGGGCCAACCGGCCAAAACGGCCGACATCACCCGCACCATGCACGCCTGAGACCACCTCGATACCCTCGCCGCCCAGCCGTTTGAACTCGGTCAGCAACACGCGCATGGTTTCGTGGCCCATGTCGTAACGCGCCGGATGCGCCATCACCGCCACGCCACCCGCAGCGCGAATCCAGTCGATGGCCTCATGCAGCCGTGCCCATTCGTGTTCGACATAGCCGGGTTTGCCGCGCACCAGAAAACGTTTGAACACGCTCTTGGTGTCCTTGGCACGGCCGATCTCGACCAGGTAACGCGCAAAGTGAGTACGGCTGAGGATTTCCGGGTTGTCGGCGTATTTTTGCGCGCCGGCCAGCGCATCGGGCACGCCAGCCTTGGCAGCCAGCGAGTCGCTCATGCGTTGTGCACGCTCGGCCCGGCCGGAACGCACTTCGGTCAGCCCGCCAACGATCGCCGGATGCGCTGGGTCGAAGCCGAGGCCAACGATATGCAACGTGTGCTTGCCCCAGCTGGTCGAGACTTCAACCCCGCTGACGAATTGCACCCCGAGTTGGGCAGCTTCATCAGCCGCATCCGCAAGGCCACGCGTATCGTCGTGATCGGTCAGCGCCAGCAGCTTGCAGCCGCGTGATGCCGCCAGGCGCACGACTTCTCGCGGTGGCAACAGGCCGTCGGAGACATTGGAATGGCAATGCAAGTCAACAGGGGTCATGGTGCACGATCCGCTTCGAAGGTATCCGCCACATTGGCGGTGAGCCGGGCCATTTCGGCTTCGAGGCGGCGGGCCACCTTGTCGAAACGCAACTTCATCAACAGCACCGCACCAGCCAATAGCAGCGTGACGCCATTGGCGACGATCACCGGCAAGTCATGAATCACAAAGCCGTAGACAAACCACAGCACCACGCCAGTGACAAAAATGCAGTACATGCCGAGCGAAATATCCTTGGCCGAGCGCGAGCGCCAGACCATCCACACTTGCGGGACAAAGGCGATGGTGGTGCAGATGCCGGCTGCCAGGCCGAGCAGATCGGACTGGCTCATGCCGGGAACACGCCCGTAGAGAGATAGCGATCACCGCGATCGCACACGATGGTGACAATGACGGCGTTTTCGACCCGCTGCGACAGCTGCAATGCCGCCGCCAGCGCGCCGCCGGAGGAGATCCCCGCGAAAATGCCTTCTTCACGCGCCAGACGCCGCGCCATTTCTTCCGACTCGGCCTGATTCACTTCCATCATGCGGTCGATCTTGGAGAAATCGCAGATCGCTGGCACATATTCGGCAGGCCACTTGCGGATGCCGGGAATGCTCGCGCCATCCATCGGCTGCACGCCGACGATCTGGATCGCCGGGTTCACTTCCTTGAGATAGCGACCGGTACCCATGATGGTGCCGGTGGTGCCCATGCTGGAGACGAAGTGGGTGATCGTGCCTTCGGTATCGCGCCAGATTTCCGGGCCGGTGGTTTCGTAATGCGAGAGCGGATTGTCTGGATTGGCGAACTGATCCAGCACCAGCCCTTTACCCTCGGCCACCATCGTTTCGGCCAGATCGCGGGCGACTTCCATGCCGGCAACGAGGATCACTTCCGCGCCATAGGCTTTCATCGTCTGCACGCGCTCGACGCTGGAATTGGCCGGCATGATCAGCACCATGCGGTAGCCCATCATCGCCGCAGCCATCGCCAATGCGATACCGGTGTTGCCGCTGGTGGCTTCGATCAGCGTATCGCCGGGCGTGATGGTGCCGCGTTCTTCGGCATGGCGAATCATCGACAAGGCCGGGCGGTCTTTCACCGAACCGGCCGGATTATTGCCTTCAAGCTTGACGAGAATGGTGTTGGATGTGTTGCCGGGCAGGCGTTTGAGTTTGACCAGCGGCGTATTGCCGACAAAGTCTTCGAGATACTTGAACATTCGGCTCTCCAGGATCAGGCGAGTATACCGCCCGGCAGGAGCACCGCACGCAGCGCGTTGTCATGGTGTGGATTTCGCGGATTTTCAATATGCAAAAACCGAAAATCTCGCAGAGAACATGGGGAAAGCACACCCGTTCTCAAATCCTTGTAGGAGCGAGCTTGCTCGCGATGGCCATGTATCAATTAACGAAGCAATCGCGAGCAAGCTCGCTCCTACAAAGGGTTTCTCGCCGTTCTCTGCGAGATTTAAGGTTTCGAAATCTCACGGCTGCCCAACGTAAATCGCGATCTTGCCACGTGCCCGACCCGATTCCGACAGCGCATGAGCGGCCACGATGTCCTTGAGGGCAAACTCCGCCCCCACCACCGGCCGCACCACGCTGATATCGACCAGCACGGCCAACTCGCGCAGCACCGCGGCATCCGGCTGAATGAAGATGAAGGTGCTGCGCACGCCCAGCTCGTCCGCTTTTTTCTGATCGGGCGGGCGCACCACCGAGACCAGCAAGCCATCCGACTTGAGCACGCCCCAGGAGTCATCCTGCACTTGGCCACCCAAGGTATCGAACACCAGATCGACATCCCGCACCACGTCCTTGAAATTGGCACTGCGGTAATCGATCACTTCATCTGCGCCGAGCCCCTTCACGAAGTCGACATTCGGCGTGGAGGTCGTGCTGATCACATAGGCGCCGCGCCATTTCGCCAATTGCACCGCCAACGAGCCGACCCCGCCGGAACCCGCATGCACCAGTACCCGCTGACCAGCTTGCACGTCGCCGACTTTCACGATGGCATCCCAGGCGGTAATGCCGGCCAAAGGCAGCGATGCGGCTTCGATGTGGGAAATGGTCTTGGGCTTGGCGGCAACTTCGTTCGCCCGCACCGCGATGTATTCTGCATAAGCGCCATCGCGCACGATGTCTGGCCGGGAATAAACCGCATCACCCGGCTGAAAATCACGCACCTGCGCGCCAACGGCCTCGATCACGCCAGAGACATCCCAACCCAACGTCAACGGCAAGCGATGCGGCAGCATGGTCTGCAGATGGCCATTGCGAATATGCCAGTCCACCGGATTGATCGACGTCGCTACCACGCGGATCAGCACGTCTTCCGCACCGAGAGTGGGCAACAGCGCCTCTTCGAACCGCAGCACGCTACGGTCGCCATAGTCGTGGATTCGCACAGCTTTCATGATCAGCTCCTTGGGATGGTTGAGTGGCATGCTTCGCAAAACCTTCTGCCACCATTGTAGGAGCGGGCTGGCGTTTTGATCATCGCATTGTCGGCTCGGGCGGGAAGCTGCAATGAAAAAGCGGGGCAAGCCCCGCTTTGTCTCTTTCGCCGTGTGTCTGATTACGCCTTCAGCAGCGCATCCACATACCTTTTCACGCCCTCTTCCACCGTCAGGAACGGCTGGTCGTAACCGGCCTCGCGCAGCAAGGTCAGGTCCGCCTCGGTAAAGCATTGGTACTTGCCCTTGAGCGCATCCGGAAACTCGATGTACTCCAGCAATCCTTGCTTGATCAATTCCTCGTGGCTCAGCGCAGGCTTGCCTTCAGCGGCGCGGCAGGTATTTACCGTGGTGATCGCGATATCGTTGAATGGCTGGGCGCGACCGGTGCCGACGTTGTAGATGCCGCAGACTTCCGGGTTATCCAGGAACCACAGGTTGACTTTCACCACGTCTTCCACGCTGATGAAATCACGGGTGTGGCCGCCTGCCGGATAACCGCCGTATTCGCCGAACAGCTTCACCTTGCCGCTGTCGCGATACTGGTTGAAGTTGTGGAACGCCACCGATGCCATCCGCCCCTTGTGCTGCTCGCGCGGGCCGTAAACGTTGAAATAACGGAAGCCGGCCACCTGCGCGGTGATGCGCTCTTCCTCGATGCGGCGGCGCAAGACCTGATCGAACAACAGTTTGGAATAGCCATAAACGTTGAGCGGTTTTTCGCAATCCGGCGTTTCGATGAAGCCGTTCGAGCCATTGCCATACGTCGCGGCAGACGAGGCGTAGATGAACTGCGCTTCGTTTTCCTGCGCCCATTCGAACAACGACAGCGTGTACTGGTAGTTGTTATCCAGCATGTAGCGACCATCGTGCTCCATCGTGTCCGAACACGCGCCTTGGTGCAGGATGGCGGTCACTTGACCATCGAACGTGCCGGCCGCCAGTTCCTCGATGAAGTCGTGCTTATCGAGGTAATGCGTGATATCGAGATCGACGAGGTTATGGAACTTGTCCCCACGGGTGAGGTTGTCCACGGCGATGATGTCGTTCTCGCCACGCTCATTCAGCGCTTTGACGAGATTGGAGCCGATGAAACCGGCTGCGCCGGTGACGATGATGGTCATGAATGTGTCCCTGTTTTAAGTCATCGCAGATCAAGTGCGATGTGGGTATCTGAAGCAATGTTAAGGGGCGCATCGAAATCGTCGGCGATGCACAGTTTATCTTTCAAAAGCCCCGGAATACGTGGCAGGCGGGCAAATTGAAACGGGATCAACTTTGCAACTGGCCGACCAGCCTTGGTGATCACACACGTTGCACCGTGCTCGACTTCTTCAAGCAAGCGACCCATAGAGATTTCAGCCTCTTCAACACTGACTGTCATTTGCATGATCTTTAAATCCATCACTTACTCTTGCCGCGAGCACACCGCCAGGAACAACCACGCCCCGTGCGGCATCCACTGCTCGGTAAAGCGCCAGCTATGCGCCATGGTCGCGACGGCCGGCGATGGGAAGGCGATGTCCTGATCGTCGTCGAATCCACCGGTGATGCCATTGCACACGCCGCCCGGCGCGTTGAAATAGCCTTCTTCATAGCGCGGATTGTTGCGGCCCCAGCCTTGCAGCATGCAGGCATCGAACGGGTTGGCACCGAGCAGCCAGTTCAGCGCGTTGTCGCCATGCGCGGCGATCATGTCAGCGAACGCTTGATCTTCGCCCGCGAAGAAATCAGCGGTGCGCGCAGCAGCAGCGGCAATGGAACCAAGGCGTGCGTTCTCGCCTTGCCACCAATAACCGGATTCGTTGTCGTGCGGAATGAAGAACTGGTTCTTGCCGGCCTTGCCGATCTGCTTCACGTACTGGCGCGGGTAGCCGAACGGGTTGTTGATTTCGTGCGTGATTTTCAGCTCGAACGCATAGGCGCGGCGCAGGCTATCGCGGATGCGGCCGGCCAGCGGGGAGGCCGGCACGACTTCGAGGTAACGCAGCAAGGCGATATAGAGCAGCCCGGATTCTGCGGCGTGGAAAAACGAGCGCTCGCCATGCGCATCCGCACTGAACCAGCCTTCGTCGTTCTGACGTTCCAGCAGATTGAGCACGCGGCGGGTGGCTGCATCGGCATGGTCGCCCTCGCCAGTAATCGCCAACAACTCGGTCGCAGCCAACAGCGCGCAATAGTCGTCGATGATGTTTTCGACACCGTCTTCCAAATATTCGATGTTGTGCGCTTCGAGATGCGCAAAACCTTTCCTGGCCGCGGCAAGATAGTCCGCACGGGTAAAGTCCTCACCATCCCGGCCCAGCTGCGATGCCCGCGCCAGCGCGGCAATGCTCACACCGCCCCCCTGGCGATAAGCCGCTTGGTAAGTGGCGAACTTCTCGCCCTTCTGCGTTTTGTATTCGCAGATATCGCGGCGGTTTTCGTCCTTGCTCCACACGTCGAACACGGTCATGTAGAAGTAGCCGGCCGGATCTTGCATACGGATCAGGTAGTCCGCGCCATGCAGCGCTTCATCAACCATGCGCTCGTTGAACCATTTGAGCTGCTGCGGCAGGCGGGCCAGCCCGTCGATCAGGTTCCAGACCACGATGGGGGTCTGCTGCGGGTTCATGTACTGCGCGTACGAGAGGTGGCTCAAGTACTTGGAACAGTCACCGGAAGCGTCATACCAGCCGCCGTGCACATCGCGGCATTCATCGCTCCCCCACTTCGGACGCGAACGGTCGGCAATGTCATACAGCCCGGTGCAGCGCTGACCCTTGATGTAGTGGACGATGTCCGACAGCAACTGCGTACCCAGCAGCTTCGGCTTGATCGCGAAGGTATGTGACACCAGCGGCGGGCTCACGCCATCGATGGCGATGAAGTACTCGCCCTCGGCCGTCAGTGCCGAAAAATCCGCAGTACGAAAGAGCCAGGCCGAGCCCGTGGTCGCGCCCCAGTTGGCTACCGGCTTGGCCTCGCCGAGTTGACCCACGAACACGGATTCACGCGTTTCAGCGTTGTAGATGGTGAAGCCGCGGGCGGTGAAGCCGGCCGGCGCTTTAACCAATGCAGTTTTCTTGCTGCCCGGCTCGAAACCGAGGTGATTCAACAGTACCTTCACAATCTCTCCATATGGCCGATTTCGGCCAGAATTCCTCTGATCAACGATTTTTTAGTTTTAATTTCTAATTCAGTCCTGCAACACCTGGTGCGAGCAGGTTTTTGCAAGCCATTTATACAAACCATCTACTGCCAATTAACCAATCAACGCTCAAGCGCAGGATGGGTATCGAACGCTCAACCCATCCTACGACACCCGCGATTCAACTTTCCAATCAGGATTGCGCCCAATCAATGGGCGTCTTGTGGATGGATTGCAGCCAGGCATTGGCCTTGGAGAAATGCCCATTGCCGATAAAGCCACGATGCGCGGACAAAGGCGACGGATGCGGCGACGCCAAAATGCAATGCCGGCTGACATCAATCAGCGGCATCTTCTTCTGGGCATGTGCGCCCCACAGCATGAAGACGATGCCATCGTGGCGGGCCGCCAACTCGCGGATCAGCGTATCGGTGAAATGCGCCCAGCCGGTTTTGGAATGACTGGCCGCGCAATCCGCCTCGACCGTCAGCGAGGTATTCAACAACAGCACGCCTTGCGCCGCCCAGCCAGCCAGATTGCCATGCAGCGGCGGCGTAATGCCCAGATCGCGGGCGATTTCCTGCCAGATATTGCGGAGCGACGGCGGCGTCTTGATACCGACCGGCACCGAAAAACTCAGCCCGTGCGCCTCGCCCGGGCCGTGGTAAGGATCTTGGCCAAGGATGACGACTTTAACGTCTTGCGGCGCAACGGCCTGCAGCGCGGCAAACCAATGATCACGGGGCGGATAGATGATCTGCCCGGCGGCAATTTCATCGTTCAGAAAGGCTTCCAGTTTGGCAAAACGCGGGCTTGCCGTTTCAGCGGCCAGCAAGTCGCGCCAGCCAGAGGGGATTTGGTCGATCAACATATCAATCTGTGGTGGGGTTTTGAGTTGAATGCAGGCGGCGGATTTGCTCACGATGGCGACGGAAGATGGTGCGCTCCAAGGCATCGCGCAGCAGCTCGTCGCCGACGCGCCAAGCTGCGGTGCAACGCCAGTTTCCACCTTCGTTCACCGCGGATTCCAGGTGGATAGGCAGGCTGACGAGATAGGGAAAGAGGTTGCTCAGGGCAATACCCAGCCAGCTGTCGTCCTGATCGGGCTTCGCGGTAGCCCGCCATTCGACATGTTCCAGACCGAGTTTGACTTCGCCGACCGGGGGCAGCTGCGGCGTGAGCACACGAGCCAGCCACAGCAATTGCAGATCGAGCTTGGCATCTTCCGGTCGCACCTCTGCAGCGCCAGCTTGTTCGAACGCGGTCAGCACATCCAGATAGCGGCACGCCTCGAAGGTGGATTGCTGTGATGCCGGCAGCCAGACGACCGGCAACTCGGCAGCAAACCACACTCCATCGGAAAAATCGGCCATTTCGCGGCAACTCCCGGCATCTCGAACCGGGATTATACCGTGCCACCCTGATTTGCCGCGTGCAGCGGCATCGCCCTTTCGCCGAAACGGCACTTTGCTGCATCAGCCCGACTCAGAAACATCCTTGATTTCAATAAGAATTTTCTTGTTTTTCACACCAGACGGCACCCAACTATTTCCATTTTTTCCGCATGTAACCGTCTCCTAAGATTGCTGCAATTTTCACGTAGCCATCGTTCGGAGCCTGATCGTGCAGCAGCGTTACTTCCTCGACCTCCCCCGCTGCACTGCGCCACTCTCCGTCCAATCGTTTGCCGGCACCGAGGCCCTCGGCCAGCCGTACAGCATCACCATTCACCTCACCAGCCCGAATGCCGCCCTGCCCTTGCTGGCGCTGCTCGATCAACCCGCCGCGTTCTCGATCCGCCCCGCTACAGCGCTCACCGGCATCGCCACGATCGATGCCCAATTCCCACCCGTTCAGGCTCTGCGGCAATGGCACGGCGTAGTACGCGGCTTCGATCGGGTGAGCAGCTCTGCGGATGAAACCACCTACCGTGTCGTGATCGAACCGCGCCTTGCGCGGCTCGCCAATCACATCGACACCCGCCTATGGCAAAACCAGTCGCTGCCGGGCGTCATCGAACAGGTATTGCGCGAGCAAGGCGGCTTGAGCGGCGCAGATTTCGTGTTCCAGCTCACGGGGGATTTCCCGGTGCAGGAGCACATCACCCAATACCGCGAAAGCGGCCTGACCTTCATCCGCCGCCTGTGCGAAACCGCCGGCATCTGGTTCGGCTTCACCCAGCAAGACGACCGTGACGTCGTCCACTTCGGCAACGACCTCACGCACTACACCCGCATCAAGACAGCCGTTCCGCTACGAGCTACCGCCGGGCTGGAAAGCCCCGAACAGACCGAAGCGCTGCACGCCTTGCAGGTTCATACCCAACCCGCGCCAGCCTGCATCCAGCAGCAGGATTACAACTACCGCACCGCCAGCCAGCCGCTCTTGAGTGAAACGGCAGCGTCATCCGACCGTCCCGGCCATGTCGGCCAGCAATACCTTTGGGGCGACCACCCCAAGACTCCAACTGAAAGCCAAACCGCCACCCGCCTGCGTTTCGAGGCCGGGCATGCCCAGCAAGTCGTCGCGACCGGTGACGGCAACGTCGTCACCTTTGCCCCCGGCCACGTATTCCACACCGACTCAGCCGATGCCCTGTCTGAACAGATTGCCGAACACGGCTGGCTGATCGTCGCCATCGAGCACACCGCATCGCGCGGCCAAGCCTACGTCAACCATTTCACCGCCATCCCGGCCGACCGCGTTTACCGACTGCCTGTCGAAACGCCAAAGCCCAAGATCGCCGGCACCATTCCCGCTCGCGTCACCAGCCCCAACCGCTATCAATACGCCTTCCTCGACGAACACGGCCGCTATCGCGTCACGTTCAATTTCGACCAAAGCGACTGGCCCGCCGCCGGCAGTAGCCGCCCGGTTCGCCTTGCCAAGCCCTACGCTGGCGACACCTACGGCCTGCATTTCCCACTGATCGACGGCACCGAAGTCCAGATCGCGTTCCAGAACGGCGACATCGACCGCCCCTACATCGCCCACGCGCTGCACGACAGCCGCCACCCGGATCACGTCACCAACCATAACCACACCCGCAACATCATCCGCACCCCGGCCAACAACAAGCTGCGACTGGAAGACGAAAACGGCAAGCAACACATCAAACTCGCCACCGAATACGGCAAAAGCCAGCTCAACCTCGGCCATCTGGTTGACCAGACGCGGCAACAACGTGGCGCGGGGTTTGAGTTGCGCACGGATGAATGGGGGGCAATTCGGGCCGGGAAAGGCATCTTGATCAGCACGGATGCCCAAGCAAAGGCAGGTGGCAAGCAGCTGGACATGGCGGAAGTCACCACCCACCTGCAACGCGCGCTGGAACAAATGCAAGCGTTAGCCGATGCCGCCCAATTCGCCCAAGCCTTCGCCGCCGACATCAACAAGCAAAAAGACCTGCTGGAAGCTCGCCTGCAAAACCTCCAGCAAGCCGTGCTACTGATGCACGCCCCGGCCGGCGTCGCCATGACCAGCGACCAGCAGATGCAACTCTCAGCCGGGGACAACCTCATCGCCACGGCTGGCGGCAACATCGATCTGGGGAGCGTCGGCCAAACCACGCTCGCGGCCGGCAAGGGCGTATCGCTTTATGCCCAGCAGCAAGGCATGAAATTGTTCGCCGGCAAAGGCAAGGTCGAGATGCAGGCGCAAAGCGATGCCATGGACCTCATCGCCGAACAAGACCTCACCCTCATCAGCAGCGACGGCAAGATCAGCATCACCGCCCCCAAGGAAATCACCCTCTCAGCTGGTGGCGCCTACATCAAGCTCAAGGATGGCAACATCGAGATCGCCTGCCCCGGCGGCATTCTCAACAAGTCCGCCAGTTGGCAAAAACAAGGGCCAGCCCAAGCGCTGCCGCCGATTCCCGAGCTCCCCAAATCGGGGCCGCACGCACGCAAATTCGGCTTGATGGGGCTGGATGGCATCCTGCTCGCCGGCGCAGCCGCCACTGTTTACGGGCTGGAAGATGGCAAGAAAATCTGGAGCGAAAAAACCGACCGCAAGGGGCAAACGCCCCTGTTCGAAACCGGCTCACTGGAGAAATACATCGTCGAACTCGGCTTCGACGGCTGGAGCGGCCTCTTTGGCGATACCGAGGAGCCTGAAGACGAGGACGAAGAACCCTACGATCCAGGCATCAGTGACGAGCGCATGGACGGCGAACCGGAAGATGTCGACCCGCTGGCCTTCCTCGACACCTTGGCCGACATCGGCAGCGCCGCCCTGCATGGCGTTGCAGAGGCCGTACTCTGGCACGGCCCGAATGTCACCGCCGGCGACCTGATCCGCGGCGGCATTCGTGGCGGGATTTCCGCCATCCCGCGCCCGGAAGTCGACGAAGCCGACCAGAGCGCCAGCGGCATCCTGAGCAAAGCCGGTGCGCATGCACTGGACGGCGCCCTTGGCGCGGCCACCGACAAAGGCACCGATACCCGCTTCAGTGATCTGCGAAACAGTGCGTTGCGTGACGGCATCCGCGGTGGCATCTCCGCAATCCCCCGCCCAGAAATCGACGAAAACGACCAGAGCGCTAGCGGCACGCTGAGCAACGCGGGAGCCCGTGCATTGGATGGCGCACTCAACGCCGCTGCCGACAAGACCACCGATACCCGCATGGGCGATCTACGCGACAGCGCCCTGCGCGGCGCCCGCGACGCGCTACCAAAGCCCGCGACACCCGCAGCCGGCGCCACACCGCCATTCGTGCCCGACCCACCGAAACCGGAAAAGACCTGAGCCGCACAGGTGCGCAGCCACCAACACGGCCATCAACTCGGGAAGTCACATCATGACCCAAACGTACACCGTACAAAAAGGCGACACCCTCTGGGGCATCAGCCGTCACTTCAACACCGATATCCACCTGCTCGCCCGTCTAAATGGCTTGCGCGGTGAACAAGCCAACCGGCTCACCATCGGCCAACAGCTCACGCTACCGGAAAACGGTGAAGAGCCGGATACCGAACTCACCATCCGCCTGCTCGACCTCGCCTACCGCCCCCTCGCCAAGGCCACGCTCAAACTCGAATTCGACAACAAGAGCCGCGAGCACACCACCGACGGCGACGGCAAAACTCCAATCCTGCCCGTCCACGACCGCTCCTATGGCCTGAAGGTGCATTACCGCGAGCGCGACGGCAGCTACACCGTCATCGCCAACCACCCCACCCTGCCGCTCGGCCGTAAAACCCTCACCCTCACCTCGCGCAAGATGGTGATGGAAGGCACCACCGCGCCCAAAGAACGCAGCGAGCGGACAACGACGCAACAGGTGCGGGAACAGCTCAAGCAAGACAGCAAACCGCTCATCTTGCAGCCCCGCAAAGACGTTCCACCGCCTCCGGCTCAAAAACCACCCACCACTGCCAGCATGCCCACAGCCAAGCCGGCCCCCACAGCTGCAGCCATGCCAGCGGCGCAGCAGCGTGCGCCAACCCTGCCGCCAGAACGCAAACCAGAACCAGCAAAGCCCATAGAAATCCTCACCCGCACCGAAGGTGGCGCACCGACCCACATCGCCGCGCCCGGCTTCGCCAAAGAAAACCTCAAGCTGCACCCAATAAACGAAAAATTCGGCCAATTCATTCTGGATTCAGCCAGGAAATATGGATTCACCCCACAAGCATTGGCTGCGGTGATTGATGCGGAAGTGGGGGCAGAAAAACATGACCGCGAATGGAATCCCAAAGAGGTAAACCCAAACACAAAAGCAAGAGGTTTGGGTCAATTCATCGAAGCGGCATGGTTCGATGTCTGTGCCATCAAAGGCTCAGCAGTAAACACAACCTTGTGCAAAACGTACTCGCAGTACCACCGGTTTATCGCCAAGAAGGGCAGGCTGTATGGCTGCCGCAACACTGCCGGAAAGGACAAGAAAGGCAATCCGATCACCCGAGAAGCCGAGGAGGTCATCTCCAATTGCCGTGAAATTCTGGAATGGCGCAACAATGCCGA
Source organism: Andreprevotia chitinilytica DSM 18519 (assembly GCF_000711875.1). Taxonomy (GTDB): domain Bacteria; phylum Pseudomonadota; class Gammaproteobacteria; order Burkholderiales; family Chitinibacteraceae; genus Andreprevotia; species Andreprevotia chitinilytica. The sequence goes on along the minus strand of NZ_JONM01000001.1, from coordinate 122,682 downwards.
AATCGCTATTGAAGCTGCCGCTGCATATGGGGCACATAACCTACGGCTGTTGCAGAAAAATGGATTCCCCGTAGACAAGCTCACTCCATCGGATAAAGCCAAGGTAATTTATTTGGCTCATCACGAGGGATTTGCGGGCGCACTCCGGGCGTTGCGGGGGACTGATACAGATGCAGCAGCGAGAGCGCGACTAATAGATCAGGTAAACACGAAGGCCAATCAATATTTCGCGGACTTCGACAACAGCGCAGTAAAAGCCTATCTGTTCTGGCTATATGTAGACCTCGTTGATCGCAAGGTCGATGTCACCCACTTCGCCGTCAAGCCCGAACAGATCTCACCACCGCGCAACATGAGCGACATCGCCATTGCATTTGGTGGTGGCCCTGCCCCGGCAATGCCGCCTGGAATGCGCGCACGCCGGGATGCGGAAGCCGCCAAGGCAGCAGAGAAAGAGAAAACCAAGCAGGCTAAACAAGCGGTGCAGCTCATGGCACCAAAGGGCGCAGCTAACTCCAGCCCAAAAGCAAAGCCAACAGCCCGCCCTCAGGCACAAAATACACAGACAAGTACAGTTTCGTCGCCGCCAACAACCACGTCGGATGTGGCAAAAAACAATAAACAGTGGCGCGACCCACTCGACTGCAACGTGCTCAGAACCGCCAAGCTAGCCGGAATTATCGGGGCCTGTTACGGCGACAATGTACGCACAGACGAAGAGCAACAACCGAAAGCGCACCAAGGCATCGACTTAGCCTCCGCCATCGGCACGCCGGTATACGCGGTCGCGCCCGGATTAATTGTCGCTGTTGATAAAAGGTTTACCTCCAAGAGCGCCAAAAGCTTTGGCGCCAACGTTTTACTACAAGTAAATGTCAACGATCTGCCCGCAACACAGCGGGCCTATTACCTCAGCCAACGACCTCATGACACCATTCTGTACTTTTTCTACGCTCACCTCAGCCGTATCGACGTTACTTCAGATCGAAATAAAAATGCAGTCTCCGCAGGGGATTTGATAGGAGCGACCGGCTGCAGTGGCAACGCCCATCGGATGAACACAGTGAACTTGGGCGCCCATCTCCATTTCGAAGTGCGCTTCAGGAAAGGCGTATCTCGGGGCTTAGATGGCCGAGTCGATCCATTACCTTTCCTTCTCATCTATCCCCAATATCAACAGCAAGTTGAGCAGGCTAGAAAAGCCCGCAATCAATATTGGGCTGCAATCAACAAAAAGATGCTTCAGCCTACTTCAAAAAAAACCTGACTAGGAATCACCTTAATGCGCACTATTTTTTTAATATCACTCTGCATATTAACCACGGCTTGCCAACCGCCAGAATCAGCTAAGACTACAACGGTCTATGAAAGAACGCAGAATCCGTCAACGGCTAGCGGCATCAGATCATCTTTATCCGCCAGTGCTATTGGTGAAAATATTACTGAGCATGGCGAAGAAATGATCGAGGCTCGACAGCAACAGATTGACGAAGAGTTCGAAGCATTCAAGAAAAAACGTGCGGAAGATCAAGCCAAACTGCCAGACAACCAACGCGACCGCACCGGATACATCGGCACCGAAGATGTATTGGTAGAAAAATCCACCAATACCCGGATGCGAATGGATGCAACAGCCAGCACATGGCAAGGCAAGCCCACCATAGTACGCGAACTTAAAGTGATAGAAGGCGGCAACACCTATGGCTTTGCTGAAGGATTTGTTGATGGATGCAAAGAATCAAAATTTGAAATCAAGAAAAGCACACCCGAATGGATTCAGATATTCGACAACTGCCTAAATGACAATCGAGAAGATCTTCAATACAAATGGCTACTCTACGACAGAAAACATCACACTCTCGTGCAGTTATATTTAATCAATGGTGGCAATGAATTTCAAGAAATGAGGGACAACGACCCAGTGGCCAGTTACAAGAATGGAATATATTCGGTCTACTACCCTCACCTCAAGGATACAATTTATTTCAAAGTCAAAGGATTATTAAAACCTGGCCAACCCTGCCAGTGGAAATCAGGAGAAGATGGAGAGGACAACTCCGAAAAAGGATCAATCTGCCCGAACACTAATACCGTGGAGCCACTCACTGGGAAACCGGCTCAAAAAAACGACGTCACAAAAAAAATGACCACAACATGATTACATATCACCTTCCAAAGCTGTGCAACCTCCTTTTCCGGAAGAAAATTACGCCCTCAATTTAAATAGAACCCATAGAAATTCCATGAAAAATATACATTTAATCTCTATTACCCTACTCTTGGTTGCATGCAAACCACAACTGGCCCCGACAAATAACGTGCAAGTAGCCCAGGAGTCCGCAATCACGAATCGTAAAGTAAATACGCAAGATGCAACTCAAGCATTCAATCAAAACAAAAACATTATTTTCATGTCATCTTATACACAGCCCGATGGCCATACATTTTCACCATATGAAGCTGCAAAATTGACTCGCGACGCACCTGATCGCGACTCAGGAAAGCTAATCGAGATCACAACAGACGCGATAAGACTCTCTGACAAGCAACCCATCATCGGGGATCTTGATAACGACGGCTGGCCCGACGCTCTAGTCAATTACTATATTGATCCCTACGATGGCATGATGACTTTTGGTTTTTATGCGATTTTCCGTGGAGGAGAAAGTGGTTTGAAATTCGTCGCAAATATGCCATCCGGCTTTTCACAATACAACAACAGTTCCACAGAAATAAAAACCATAAAAAATGGTGTCGTACATGGAATTTATTTCGCACAGGATGGTAGTGAACAACCCGTACAGTATGTACTTCACAAAAATTCATTGGTTGAAATTCCAGTTCCAATTGAGATATCACAGCCATTAGCTATCAACGGATACATAGAAGTGGATGAGCCGACAGAAGAACTGACAACAAAACGGGCCAATGCCATTTTTGGAAAAATTTTTGCGAAATCAGATATCACCTTAAGTGCATGCATCGGGCGGTTCGATGATCGGCCAGCCGCCATGCAAATTTACAAAAATGCAAAAGTAGAAGTATCAGGCAACGAAGCTGAGCTAGATACCATGCTTGGTATTCCAAAACAGTTCACGATGAAATTTGGCCTCATTAATATAACAGCAGGAACCACACTAACACCGTTATTGCAAGAATTGAAGAAGTCCAAGAAATTTGATTTCTCCAACACGCACTCGGGCAAGCTGGAGAAACTAAATCTTTTTCCTGACGATGAAGAGGAAAATGAAGAATTATCTTATAACATAAAAGAAAAGCTTGCTTCAGCCAATTATACAAACGAGCTATTCATTCGGCCGTTAGATAGAGATGGATATTGGTTCCTTTACTTTCTTGATGAGCGGCTAGTCGCGATACAAAGCCGTCTTCCATGTTAAACATCAACGCTCATCACTTCTTGATCAAAATTACAGATCAGAGAAAACATAAAATGTATAGCATATCAAAAATATTGCTCGTGCTATTGATTACGGGCTGCCAACCTTCGACACAACCATCTACCATCAAGGCGAAGATTGCCCTTGATGCAGCAACTGCGCACAAAGAATTTGAGAAGAAAAAAGACGTCATATTTACAACAGACATTGATAGCGGAAAAGCTATTGACTATCCATTTGAAGTCCCAAAGACTCCACCATCACGCATTCAAAAAAATCCATTCACTGAAGAAAAAAAGATCGGAGAACCAACGCCTGACATCATGAAAACCGGCCCTCTTGATGAAATCATAATCGGGGATATTAACAATGATGGTTTAGCTGATGCGTTCGTACCCGCAACCGTAGATAACCCCGGGAAAAAGTCATTCTTTTATGCAATATTTCTTGGCTCACCTCAAGGCTTCAATTTTGTGGGAAACTTTGCAGCTGGCACGCAAGATCGACATGAGGCCTCCCAAATAAAACTCATTAGAATCAAAAATGGCATCATTGAAGGAGAGATTATTGACAAATACGTTGGTCGTCCGCTCATCCATTATGGATTTCATGACAACACTCTGTCTGAAATACTAATACCAGTCGCCTTGAAACACCCTTTAGCCATCAATACTTCTGCACTGCCCTTAGACCAAGCAGACAAACTATTTGGAAAAATATTAGCTACACGCAGTCATGTCGAATGTGTAAACACCCCTGTGAGTGATGATGCCTACGAACGGATTTATGCGAGCGCAATCATCGAAATATCAGATGACAAGGCATCCCTACAATCAATCATTGGCATCCCTGAGAAAATGACAATCAAACTTGACTCGATCAACATCACCTCTACAACAACGTTGACTGATCTCACACTCAACTTAAAGAAACTGAACAAATACGAATACATCGTTAACCGTCCAAGCAGATTAAGCGCCTTGCACTTGGTATCAGACCAAACAACTAGGCCAGTATCAAACAATGAAGAGGATGTTTCGGCTTATACAGAATATACCGACACCCTGAGCATCCGAAGCATGGATAGCGATGTAGCTTGGCAACTGTATTTTTTAGGGGAGCGATTGGTAGCCGTAGAGAATCTCGCTCAATGCTAGAAAATCCTTCTTTTTATGTGTCACCCCATCACACGTACACATTGGAAACACCATGGGCGGCATAATCCGTTTATTCGACAAAACCAGCCATAACGGCCACGTAAAATCAGCCAGCTCAACGCTAGATATCGAAGGCCGCATTGCCGCCGTAATCGGGGATATCGTTTCCTGTCCTATTCATGGTGACAACCCGATTGTGGAAGGCGATGCCAGCTGGCTGGATGAAGGGCGGGCAATCGTCGTCGATGGCTGCAAAACCGCATGCGGCAGTGTGGTGATCAGCAGCTTGCCGGAAACGGGATCTGAGTAAGCCATGCCTTGGCCAATTCCCGATATCCCACTCATCGCCCCGCCAAAACGGTTGCGCAGCTGGCGCTGGGCAGCGGCATGCGTCGGCGCAATTCTGCTCGGTATAACCTGTACCGTCTTGTTCTGGCCCAAAGGCACGGCAACGGGTACGCCCTGGTTTTGGACATGCGCCGCGGTATTTCCGCTTACCTTATGGGGACTCGTATTCTCGCTGCGCTTGCATCGGTTCGAACTCGCCAAGCTTGAAGCAGCAAATTGGAACGCGCATCGGGATCAAGCATTGCGGCGATGGGCACAATGGTCGCAACGCGGCTTGGCGATTGCTGATGCGGCGGTCAGTCTGCCGGCCGGGCTAGTGGTAGAAGATTTGGCGGGCATGCACGATAAGCCGCAGCCTGCCACCACGCCATTGATGCAATGGCGCGATGCAGAGAACACCGCAGCCCTGCACGATGCATTGGAATCGTTGCTTGAACGCATGCCTGCACTCCTACAGACCCCCGCTCCATTCGCCGTCCACCTGCAAGCTAGTACGGAAGCATTCGCTATATGTCGGGATGCACTCCATACGGCACTGAATCAATTGGGATTGCAATACCAGCCGGCAACAGCCCTGAAACCAGCCGATTTCTGCGAGCAAATCAATACCTGGCTAGACGCCAGCGAGCCGATGCCTTGGCGTTTGGTCGTGGCCTGCGATATCGCGCCGCAAGACCTGAATGACGATCCGACCTGCAGCGAAACCCTCTCTGCCTTGCTGTTTGCGCCCGACGAAGACGCCCACGAAGCATTGGCGCACTGGCAACGCCCCATGCCCACGATGGGCGATCAGTTCGCTACCGACCTGCCGCATTTGCTTGCAGCAAACGGCGTTCCGGCAGACACGGTTGCGCGGGCTTGGCTGGCAGGTGTGCCGCGCGATTGGCAAGGAACATTGATTTCGGCGGCAGATGATGCAGGTTGCACCCGTCTATTGCAAAACCAGACGCAAAGCATCCATGTGGCAGATCAAGCCGTCGGGCCAGTGGGGCCGGCCAGTTGCTGGCTTGGGCTCGCCTTGGCTGCACTCGCCATGCGCTATGTCTGCGCGCCGCAGATTGCGCTCGGCCAGCAAGACGATCAGGCAATCCTCAATCTGCTGTTGCCCGGTTAGCGCGCTTTTACCTTCTCAATCAAAAAGAATTTGGCAATGCGAATGCAAAAAGGCTTGGCCTTACCCCTGCTGGTGATGTCGCTATCGGTGCCCGTCATCCTGATCGTTTGGCTGCGGCCTTCTCTACTCGATGCGCTCACCCATCCGTTGTGGTGGAAGATTGGCATCACCGTTGGCATATCGTTGCTGTTGGCATTCCTGATCACGCCAATCGTTTTGCGCTTGGTATCAGGCCGCAACGACAAGGTGTTTAGCCAACAAAGCTATCAGCCACCGGCAACGCATCAGATCGCAGAACCTAACGCCTTGCCGGGGCTTATCTCCCTTCGTGCCCACCTCAAATCCAGCTACTCCTGGTTCACCCGCCGCCGCCTGCCCTGGCTGCTTGTCGTTGGTGACATCGTGCTGACGAAGCAGCATTTCCCCAATCTATTTACCCAAGGCTGGCTCGATACGGGTGAGGCTGTATTCATCTGGGCTGGCGATGGTGCGGCAGTCCCCGCCAAGGGCTGGCGGCGGCCGGCTGACGGCATCGTGGCCGTCACGGATGGGGCGATGGATTCGGACGCGCTATCGGTCGAAGTTGCGCATCTCACACAAGCTTGCCGTTATGCCCTGCCGGTGCAGCTGTGGTTATCCCCGGCAGGGGTAGATGGACAACGGCAGACCGGCACAGGGCTGATTTATGGCGGATTCGCGGAGCATACGGCGCGGGATGCAGAGCAAGTCGGAGCAATGTTGCAGCAACTTGTCGCACCATTGGCGAAGTCGGGTGTGGCGGCGATTCGGCAAGGGTTTGGATTGAGTTTCGATGCCGCACTGTCGGCTTATTTAGAGCAGCAAGGCCCGACGCAAGCAGTCTGGATCAGCCGGTTTGCGAGCGGGTTACATCGGCGGCAACGTTTGTGTGGCGCGCGGTTCCTTCCGGGTGCTGCTTCGGTGCCTGCGGGCACTGATGCGCGCTCGGCCATTGCTCCCACCGGACTGGCCATCTTGGCTTCCTCCACCCCAGTGTTGCGCGATCTGTGCGTGGTGCGTCCCGCAAAGCTGGCGTGGAGCGGCGGCGATTGGTTTTTTGGCGGCGTGGCAGTTTGCGCGGGGTTATGGGCTGTCGGGATGACAATTTCATTCGTCGGCAATCAGCGTTTGCTTGCGCAGGCCGAGGCACATGTAGCAACGCTGCAGGCCGCGCCGATACTGAAGCAGGCATGGCCGGCACTGCTGGCGGTGCAGGATGATCTGGCACGGCATGAACTACGTGCTGCGCATGGCGTGCCGTGGCGATTACGTTTTGGGCTGGATCACAACAAGGCAACGTTGGCGGCATTGTGGCAGCCCTATGGAACAGCAAGCGGCAAGTGGTTGGTGCAGCCGGTAATGGGGCAATTGCAGTCCGGTTTGCGGGCGTTGAATTCAGTCCCACTCGATCGTGCAGACGATGATCAATCCGGCACGGATTCAATCGGTCAGCAGGGTTATGAAACGTTGAAAACGTATCTGATGCTGGCGGAGCCAAAACATGCCGATGCGGCCTTCCTTGGGCCACGCTTGGCTGCGGCGGGGCAAGCATTATGGCCGGCTTTGTCGCCGGATAGCGTCAAGCAAATGGCTATGTTTTACGCGGGCCATCTACCCCTGCAACCGCAATGGAAAATGCCGGCTGATGCCGATGCGGTGTACGCCGCCCGCCAGACGCTTTCCGGCTTGATCGATGTAGAGCAAGCCGAAGACACGCTGTATCACGCGCTGCTCGCCAACACCAAGGCGAAGTATCCCGACCCGACCATGGGCAGTTTGCTGGGCGGGCGGGATTCGCGCGGTTTGTGGTCGGTGCAGGGACGTTTGCCGGGGACGTTCACGCGGCAAGCGTACGACGGCTATGTGCGCGAGGCGATCCTGCAGTTATCCAAGCATTCCGCGGTAGCAGGCGACTGGGTGCTGGGGGAGCAGCAGGTGCCGCTGACGGCCCAACCGGAGGAGTTGCAGGCACGGCTAAACCAGCGCTACTTCACCGATTTTGCCTACGCGTGGCAGGCGTTCCTGAATCGGCTGAGCTGGGTGCCAGAAGCCAGTCTCGCGGGCTCAGCAGAACAATTACGCACCTATGCCGATGCGCAGCAGTCGCCGTTGGCTGCACTAATGAAGACGGTGGCGTGGCAGGCGCAGACCGGCATGCAGACAACGACGCTAGCCGATTCACTGGTGGAAAAAGCCAAGGGGGTATTCAAGGACAAGGATGGCGATCCGGCCGCAGCGCGCATCGCAACCACGCCAAGCGGGCCGTTGAGCGAGGCATTCGGCCCCTTGGTACGACTGGTTGATGGCGGCAATGGAAATGGCGGCGAGCAAACATTGAGCCTGCAACGCTATCTGGATCGTGTCAGCGCGACGCGCTTGAAGCTCGATCAAGTCACCGCCGCCACCGATCCGGATGCCCTCGCCCGGCAGCTGGCGCAAAACCTGTTCCAAGGCCGGGCCAGCGATTTGATCGATGCGCGGCAATATGCCGAGCTGGTCGCGGCCAGCCTGGGCAGCGCCTATGCCGGCATGGGGCGGAACCTGTTTCTGCGCCCGCTCGATCAGTCGTGGCAAACCTTGTTGCAACCGGCGGCGGCCAGCATCAATCAATTGTGGCAAGACAGCGTGGTGACGCCATGGAACGGTCGGCTAGGCGGACGTTATCCGTTCGGCGATCTGACCGCGGATGCATCATTGCCGGAGCTGGCGCGTTTCCTGCAGCCCGGTTCGGGCGCCATTCCGCAGTTCGCCAGCACGCAACTGGCCGGCATCCTCACCCGGCGCGGCGAACAGTGGGAGCCCGATCCCATCTATGCGCAGACGCTGCAATTCGATCCGGCGTTTCTGAATGCGCTCAATCAACTGTCTTGGCTGGCGAGCCATCTCTATGCCGAAGGCGACACCCATTACCGCTTCCAGCTGTTGCCGATTCCGGCTGCCAAGTTGATCGAGAGCGAACTCTTGATCGATGCTCAGCGCCTGCGCTACTTCAATCAGAAAGCAGACTGGCAGACGTTCTCCTGGCCGGGCGACCCGGAACAAGCCGGCGCACGCCTCAGCTGGACATCCGTTCAGGCCGGGTTGCGCAAGCAGGATGATTACGCCGGCCGGTGGGCCTTATTGCGGCTGTTGGCAACGGCAAAGGTTGAGCAGATCGATAAGGCCAATTATCGGCTGCAGTGGGATTTGCCAGACGGAGAGAAGTTGCGCTACATCCTCCGCACCGAAGCGGGTGCCGGGCCGTTGGAGCTGCTGCAATTGCGGGGATTCAAGTTGCCGCAGCGGGTGTTTGTAACGAGAAAAGCGGCAGCAGCCAGTGCCGTAAAGGACAAGGCCGGATGAAAATGGCGACACTGATCGATCGCCGGGCTGCCCCGCAAAACCGGGTTACTTACAGGGCGAAAATATCGTCATTTTCGATAAGGTCAAGGCGATGCAAATCGCCTTGCCGTCCATCGGCTCGCCTGCAATCAATTCGCAACAGACCACAACGCAAAACCTGAAATACGGCAGCAGTTTAGGTGTGTCTTGGGCCCGAATAATTCCTCTGTCCAACCGCTGGCCGGCTGGGCCAGATACCCGGCACAGCCCACGTCGGGTAACATGCCGCACAGATCAAATCAGGGTGGAAATGGAAAGATGACGGTCATCGCGGTATTCAACCAGAAAGGCGGTGTAGGCAAGACGACGGTAACCGCCAACCTGGCTGCAGCGCTGGCCCAGAACGGGCATCACCCGTTCGTGATCGACCTCGATCCACAGGCACATCTGTCGCATTACTGGGGGCTGGATCGGCCTGGAAAGCCGCGTCATAGCGTGCACGAATTCTTCCGTGGCTTGGTGCCCCTCTCCGATTTGGCGATCCCGCTCGATAACGGCATCCACTTTGTGCCATCGCATCTTGAGCTTTCCAAGGTCGATGCGCAGATTACCCGCCATCGCGATCATATCTGGCGGCTCAAGCTGGGTCTGACGGCGGAAATGCTCGCTGACAGCACACCGACCCTGATCGACTGCGGCCCAATGCTGGGCGTGCTCAGCTTCGCCGCGCTGCTCGCCGCCGACCTGATCTTGGTGCCCGTCGCGCCAGAAACGCTGGCCCTGAACGGTGCCGCCATGACCGAACGCACTTTGCTGGGTCTGGAAAAGCTAGATACCCGCAAGCCACGCCGTTACCTGCTGAACCGGCACACACCCGGCAGCGTGTCTTCCGAAGCCGTGCTCAAGCAGATGCAGCGCCATTTCTACAACGAAGTCCTGAAAACACGTATCCGCGCCAGCGAATCGTTCGAAGCCGCGGTCATTGGTCAGAGCAATGTGTTCGATATCGAACCGAATGGCTCGGCGGCGCAGGATTTCGGTTTTCTGCTGGATGAGTTGGTGGAAAACGAGCTGGTCACGCTCTAAGGCTCGCCGCAAATGGCATTGCTCGTGGCGCTCAAGGACTACGCGGCAAAGGCATTTCGCTGGCAACGCGGCCGGCAAGGCACGGGTTACGACAAGATGCTGCTGCTCACCGCGCTGTAGCCGATCCCGTTCGATAGCTACCTGATCCGCTACCCCGAAGGGTCGGAAATCCCGCCGCATACCGATCCGGTACAGCAAGGTCGCCATTACCGTTTGAACATCATCCTGAAATCGCCGCGTGCTGGCGGTGAGTTCGTCTGCGCGACACCGATCTATGCATCCAGACGCATCAAGCTGTTCCGGCCTGATGCCTGCGAGCACAGCGTAACCCGCGTGATGGGCGGGAGCCGTTATGTGCTTTCGATTGGGTGGATTTTGGGCCGGTCGACCTAAAACATGCGCTAACGCGTAGCCGGGATGGTGGAGGAATAAGCCATCGCGCCAACCCCGGCCGGCGAAGCCGTCCGGGCTACTTGATGGTTTCAACAACCACGAAGTACTTCTCTACCGGTTCAACGACTTCGAACTGACCGACAAACCCGGCAGGAATCACGGCCGCTTCACCCGGGCCGACTTCCGTCACCACGCCATTTGCATCATGCAACCGCGCCCGGCCAGTCATCACGCAGAAAAACTCGTGTTTGTCCGGCGCGAACTGGATGCGCCAGCGCCCCGTTTCGCAACGCCAGATACCGCAAGAGATGCCGTCCTGCGCGTAATGCTCGAAGGTGGTGCGTAGCGGATTGCCCGCCTCCAAGCGATCCGGCCGCGGGCGGTCGTAGGCCGGTTCGACTGTTTGGCGACCAAAGTGAACGATGCCGCCCATCTCAAGACTCCAGATCGGACGACCAGCCGTCCGGGCGGACCAGCGCGTTGTTGAAGCGGGAATACATACCCTGGAACTGCAGCGGCACCTTACCAACCGGGCCGTTCCGGTGCTTACCGAGAATGCATTCGGCCAAGCCTTTCATGTTGGAATCCGGGTTGTAGTACTCGTCCCGGTACATGAACATGATCAAGTCGGCATCCTGTTCAATGGCGCCGGATTCGCGCAAGTCGGACATCATCGGGCGTTTGTCGGTCCGCTGTTCCACCTGCCGGGAGAGCTGCGACAGCGCGATGATCGGCACCTGCAACTCTTTCGCCAAGCCTTTGAGCGAGCGCGAGATTTCACTCACTTCGGATGCGCGGTTCTGATCCTTGCTACCAGCACGGCCTGCCATGAGCTGGATGTAGTCGATCACGATCAGGCCGAGCTGCCCGCCCACTTGCCGTGCCAGCCGTCGTGCCCGGGTACGCAAATCCAGCGCGGTAAGTGCGCCGGTTTCCTCGATGAAGATCGGTGCTTCGGACAATTTGTTCACGGCGTGGGTGAGGCGCATCCAGTCCTCGTCCTCAAAACGACCCGTCTTGAGTTTGTGCATGTCGATCTTGCCGATCGAGCCGACCATCCGCATACCGAGCTGCGCCGCGCCCATTTCCATCGAGAAAATGGCGACTGGCAGTTTCAGCTCACAGCCGACATGCTCGGCGATGTTCACTGAAAATGCGGTTTTACCCATCGATGGGCGACCGGCGACGATGATCAAGTCGCCTTTTTGCAGCCCGGAAGTCATCTTGTCGAGATCGAGGAAGCCGGTGGCAACGCCGGTGACTTCGGACGGGTTGTCTTGCTTGTAGAGGTAATCGATGCGCTCGACGATCTCTTTCAGGATCGGCGGCATCGAGATGAAGCCTTGCTTGCCTTTGTTCGACTGCTCGGCGATCTGGAATACCTTGGATTCGGCCTCATCCAGCAGATCAGCCGGTTCGCGGCCGTTCGGGTTGTAGGCAGCGTCGGCGATGTCGGTCCCGACGGAGGCCAACTGCCGCATCACCGATTTCTCGCGCACGATTTCGGCGTAGCGGCGGATATTGGCGGCAGACGGCGTATTGGCGGCGAGCATGCCGAGATAAGCCAGACCGCCGACGTAGGCCAGCTCGTTGGCATTGTCGAGCGACTCGGCGACGGTGATCACGTCGGCCGGGCGGTTATGCTCGATCAGTTTGGAGATGTGTTGCCAGATGCGACGGTGGTCATCGCGATAGAAATCGGCCTCGAACAAGATGTCCGCGACGCGATCGAAGGCCTGGTTTTCGAGCAGCAGGCCGCCCAGTACCGATTGCTCGGCCTCAATCGAATGGGGCGGCAGGCGCAGCGACTGAAGTTGCGCCGCATCTTCGGCGGATATAGGATGCTCGGTCATTTTCCGAACTGGCTTCTGTACAGGGAAAGTCGCATATTCTAGCTGCTTTTACCTGCCAAGCCGTCACGCTGATCCCCTACCAAGCCTATGCAGTCGATCCACAAGACCGTTCTTGTCACCCACTCCGCCGCAAAAATGATGGCGCTGGTGGATGCGGTCGAGGACTACCCCAAATTCCTGCCCTGGTGCGGCGGTGTTGAGGTGCACGAGCGCGGCGAGAACACGCTGGAAGCCACGGTGCGGATCGATTTTCTCAAGGTCAAATCGTACTTCCGTACGCGCAATCGCACCGAAGGACAGACGATCGACATGGAGCTGGTCGACGGCCCGTTCCAGCATTTCGAGGGCATCTGGCGCTTCACACCGCTGATGGACGACGCATGCAAGGTCGAGTTCGAACTGGATTACCAATTCCAGAGCCGCACGCTTGAAACGCTGATCGGGCCGGTCTTCGGCAAGATCACCGGCACCTTTGTCGATTGCTTTATCAAGGAAGCGGATCGCCGCCATGGTTGATCAATCCGTCACCCCGGACGAGATCACGGTCGAAGTCGTCTACGCAACGCCCGCGCAGCAGAAACTGGTACAGCTTCGTTTACCTGCAGGAACGACAGCATCCGAGGCAATCCACCGCTCAGGCTTGCTGGCGCTGTTTCCGGAAATCGACCTCACGCGCAACAAAATCGGCATTTTTTCGCGCGCAGTGAAGCCGGATGCGGTGTTGCGGGATCAGGATCGCGTGGAAATTTATCGCCCGCTGATCGCGGACCCGAAAGAAGTCCGCCAGCGACGGGTCGTTGAAGACCGAACCGTGAAAAAAGCGCGCAGAGCATTGGGCCGCTGAGCTGGGCACCGCAGCCATTCGGGCTACTTACCCGCAATAAAAAACCGGCTTGATGGCCGGTTTTTTATTCGCTACGGAAATGTCATCGGAAACGTCGTCGTTATTGTCCGCAGTTATCCGCGATATCTTTCTGGGCTTTGGCGATTTCCTCTTGCTTCTTTTCTGCCGGCAAGAATTCAAGTTCGCCTTTTTCGTTGGTGCTTCTCATCTGCGTCGCGTTTTGCAAGAAACTCAGGCGCGTTCTGGCTGCTTGGCAGGCTTGTTCGTTGACCTTCTTCTTGGCCGCCTCATTCGCAACGGCCGGCGCTGATGCTGCACCGGATGCTTTCGCATCGTCAGTCTTGCGCTTGTAACCAGATAACGAGCTGACCGGCAGATCCTTGGTATTCACCACGGATGCCTTTTTCTTTTGCGCACCAGCCGGCGGTTGATCCGAATAGTGCCAATTGCCGTTATCGTCTTTCCATTTGTAGATTTCGGCTTGAGAACTCGCCGCAACCAGCAAAAACGCAATACCGAATGTGATACTGAATAACAATTTCATGGTCTTCCCCATGTGGCTTCTGCCTGCAAATCTAGGCAAAACAAACGTTGCGGGCAAGCATTCTTACAGTTTGGCCGGTAAAATGCGCACATGATTGCTACACCTGCCGCCGCTGCGCGCTGTTTTCATTGCGGCGAACCTGTTCCAGAGTCCCCGGTTTTTCCCGTCCGCTATCGTCAAATCGAGCAGGCCACTTGCTGCGCCGGCTGCCAGGCGGTGGCGCAAAGCATCATCGACGCCGGCCTTGACGACTACTACACACAACGCGAGCGCCCAGCTCATCGCGCACAACCCTTGCCGGACGAATTGCAACAACAGTTGCAGCTGTATGACGACCCGCAACTGCAGCATAGCTTTGTCTACGTGGAAGAGGCCGATATCCGCGAAGCGGCGCTGCTGATCGAAGGCATCACCTGCGCCGCCTGCATCTGGCTCAACGAGCGTCACATCTCCCGTCAGCCCGGTGTGCTGGCGGTATCGATCAACTACACCACGCATCGGGCACGGGTGCGCTGGGACGAATCCAGAACGCATCTGTCGGCCATCCTGCAGGCCATCGCGGCAACCGGCTATCGCGCCCATCCCTATGATCAGGCCCGCCAAGAAGCGGCCCAGCAGAAAGCGCGCAAATCGTCGCTATTGCGGTTGTGGATCGCTGGCTTGTCGATGATGCAGGTGATGATGTTTGCCGTGCCGGTCTACCTGGCCCCAGCTGGCGATATCGACCCGCAATGGCTCACGCTACTGCATTGGGCCAGTTTCCTGATGACGCTGCCGGTTGCGCTCTACAGCAGCTGGCCGTTCTACCAGTCCGCCTGGCGCGATCTCAAGCAAGGTCGGACGGGCATGGATCTGCCAGTGAGCATCGGTGTGATCTCCGCCTTTGCCGCCAGCGTGCATGCGCTGTTTACCGGTCACGGCGCAATCTATTTCGATTCGGTTTCGATGTTTGTCTTCCTGCTGCTTGGCGGCCGCTACCTTGAGCAAGGCGCACGGCAACGCGCCGGAGCCGCGTTGGAACAGCTGGTGCGTTTGGCGCCAGCATTCGCCCACCATTTACCTGCCTGGCCAACGGAGCGGACCAGCCGGGAGGCAACGGTCAGCAGCCTCAAACCCGGTGACGTCGTGCTGGTGAAGGCTGGCGAAACCTTCCCGGCCGATGGCCTTGTGCTGGAAGGCACCAGCACCACGAACGAAGCCTTGCTCACCGGCGAGAGCCGCCCCGTCGCCAAGCACGTAGGCTCGACGGTCACCGGGGGCAGCAGCAACCAGGTCTCGCCGCTGATCGTCAGCATCGAGCAGGTTGGTGAAGGCACACGCTTGGCCGGCATCGTCCGCTTGCTTGATCGCGCCTTGGCAGAGAAACCCCGGCTTGCCCGCCAGGCGGATCGAATTGCCGGCTGGTTCGTGGCAACGCTCTTGGCCGTCGCCGCAGCCGCGTGGCTGTTCTGGCACTGGCACGACCCGGCGCACGCGCTGCCCATCATGGTAGCGGTGCTGGTCATCTCTTGCCCCTGTGCGCTCTCTCTGGCGACGCCGGTTGCGCTCACGGCGGCAACTGGGCGACTGGCGCAACGCGGGCTATTGGTGACGCGCGGTCATGCGCTGGAATCGCTGGCAAATGTCACTGACGTGGTCTTCGACAAGACCGGCACACTGACCCTAGGCGAGCCGCACGTCGTCGAAGCCTTGCCACTGGCAATGGCTATCGAACAGGCTCGCGCACTTGCAACAGCGCTGGAGGCTGCATCCGAACACCCGCTGGCAAGCGCGTTCGATGGCGCAACCACTTACACCGCACACAATGTCATCAACACCCCAGGCGGTGGCCTGACTGGCGACATCGATGGCATGCGCCACGCAATCGGACATATCGATTTTGTAGCCGACCATTGCGCCGCGCCACGTCCAGCGCTGGCTGGTGACGGATGGATCGTACTGGCGACCCAACATGAATGGCTTGCCGCTTTCCGGCTGGGCGACACGCTTCGCCCCGATGCCAAACAGGCCATCGCGACGCTACAGGCATCCGGCCTCAAAGTGCACTTGCTGAGCGGCGACCGCGCTGCGAATGCCACCCCAATCGCTCAAACCTTGGGCATTGACGACGTGCACAGCGAAGCCACCCCGCAAGACAAGCTGGCTTATCTGAAGCAGTTGCAAGCGAGTGGCGCCCGCGTGCTGATGGTGGGGGATGGCGTCAACGATGCACCGGTGCTGGCGGCCGCGAATGTTTCCATCGCGATGGGAGCGGGTGTGGATATCGCCCAATCCAGCGGCGATGCCATCCTGCTCGATAACCAGCTGGTACGCATCAGCGAAGCATTGCGCACCTCGACAGCCACTCGTCGGGTAATTCGACAGAACCTTGCTTGGGCATTAGGCTACAACCTGATCGCCTTACCGCTCGCGTTAGCTGGCTTGGTCACGCCCTGGCTCGCCAGCCTCGGCATGGCCACTAGTTCATTTATTGTGGTTGTCAATGCGCTCCGGCTAACCGGATACGGGAAAACGTGATTATGGAAAGTCTGTATCTACTCATTCCATTATCCGTTTTACTCGCTTTCCTGATTGGTGCCGTGTTCTGGTGGTGTGTGCGTAGCGGTCAATTCGAGGATCTGGAAGGACCTGCTTACAGAATCTTGCAGGACGATGATGCACCGCACAAAGAAGCGCAAAACAGCGCCGAAACACAAAAAACACCTGACTCGCCGGCTGACGAACGGTAAAATGCACGCCGGCTTCGGCTTGGCTTGATTCGCATCAAACCCGCACCCATTTCGGTGCGCTAATTTGCCGACGCATCCTATTACTTGCCCTTGTCCGGACTCCCTCTCCGACAAGGGAACGCTTTTTTGGGCCGCATGGCGCGTGACGCCGGCTTCAGACCCCAAGCACACACTTTTTTCAGTTTCGGAGCGCTATCGGAGCTTTTTTATGGAAAACCAAGCCACATACAATTACAAAGTGGTGCGGCAATTCGCCCTTATGACAGTCGTCTGGGGCATTGTCGGCATGCTGGTTGGGGTGCTTATCGCAGCCCAACTCGTCTGGCCCGAACTCAACGTCGGCCCCTACTTCCACTTCGGCCGCCTGCGCGCGCTGCACACCAGCGGCGTGATCTTCGCTTTTGGTGGTTGCGGCCTGATGGCCACCTCGCTGTATGTCGTGCAGCGCACCTGTAATGTCCGGCTACTCTCGGACAAACTCGCCGCCTTCGTATTCTGGGGTTACCAGGCGGTCATCGTTTCCGTGATCATCACGTACCCGCTCGGTATTACCTTCAACAAGGAATACGCCGAGATGGAATGGCCGATCAAGGTATTGCTGGCGATCGTCTGGGTGGCTTATGCAGTGCTGTTCTTCGGCACGCTGGCCAAGCGCAAGGTCAAGCACATCTACGTGGCGAACTGGTTCTATGGCGGCTTCATTCTCGCTGTGGCTCTGCTGCACATCGTCAACAGCGCCTTCATTCCGGTTTCGATGTGGAAGTCCTACTCGGTCTACTCCGGCGCCGTCGATGCGATGGTGCAATGGTGGTACGGCCACAACGCGGTGGGCTTCTTCCTGACCGCGGGCTTCCTCGGCATGATGTATTACTTCGTGCCCAAGCAAGCCGGCCGCCCGATCTATTCGTATCGCCTGTCGGTCGTCCACTTCTGGGCGCTGATCTTCACCTACATGTGGGCCGGCCCGCACCATCTGCACTACACCGCGCTGCCGGACTGGACCCAGTCGCTCGGCATGGTGTTCTCGCTGATCCTGCTGGCACCGAGCTGGGGCGGCATGATCAACGGCATCATGACCCTCTCCGGCGCATGGCATAAGCTGCGTACCGATCCGATCCTCAAGTTCCTGATCACCGCCCTCTCCTTCTACGGCATGTCGACCTTCGAAGGCCCGATGATGGCGATCAAGACCGTCAATGCGCTCTCGCATTACACCGACTGGACCATCGGCCACGTTCACTCCGGCGCGCTGGGCTGGGTGGCAATGATCACCATCGGTTCGATCTATTACCTGATTCCGCGCCTGTTCAACCGCGAGCAGATGTACTCGATCAAGTTGATCGAAGTGCACTTCTGGATGGCAACGCTGGGCGTGGTGCTCTACATCTCGTCGATGTGGATTGCCGGCGTGACGCAAGGCCTGATGTGGCGTGCAGTGAACCCGGACGGCACGCTGACCTACGCCTTCATTGACGCGGTCAAGGCCACCCATCCGTACTACTTCATCCGTGTCCTTGGCGGTCTGTGCTACTTCGGCGGCATGGTCCTGATGCTCTACAACGTGCTGCGCACCATTGCCGAAGGCAAAGCGGTGGATGCCCAGATTCCGGCCGTGGCCGCTCACGCCTAATCCCGTGCACATGGCCCCGCGTTCAAGGCAAATCGGAAGAAGAAAACATGGATAAAGTTCAGAAACTCATTGAAGAAAACGTGGCGTGGTTGATCGTGCTGACGATCCTCACCGTCAGCGTGGCGATGTTCGTCGAAATCCTGCCACTGATGTTCTCCAAATCGGTCACGCAGCCCATCGCGGGTGTCAAGCCCTACCCGGCGCTACAGCTGGCCGGCCGCGATATTTACCTGCGTGAAGGCTGCTACAACTGCCACTCGCAGATGATTCGCCCGTTCCGCGCCGAAACCGAACGTTATGGTCACTACTCGGTGGCTGGCGAATCGGTCTACGACCACCCCTTCCTGTGGGGCTCCAAGCGCACTGGCCCGGATCTGGCGCGCGTTGGCGGTCGTTATTCGGATGAATGGCATCGCACGCACTTGATGCACCCGCAAGACGTGGTGCCGGAGTCTGTCATGCCGTCGTTCCCGTGGCTGGCTGCCAACAAGGTCGATGGCGAATCGCTGCCGGCCAAGATGCGAGCCTTACGTACGGTTGGCGTGCCCTATACCGATGCCGAGATCGCCACTGCAACGAAGGATGTAGAAGGCAAGACCGAAATGGATGCCGTCATCGCCTATCTGCAAGGTTTGGGTCTGGCACTGAAGAACAAGAGATAAATCATGGAGCTTCAGGATATTTTTCGCATTGTGGTCACGCTGGCGGGCTTCATCTGCTTCGTCGCCATCTGTGTGTGGGCCTATGGCAAGCGTAGCCGTGAGGGGTTCGATGAGGCGGCCAACGCGCCGATCCTCGACGACGATACGCCGCATACACCCAAGCAATCGTCCTGACGCGCCTTGCGGAGAACTATGAAATGACAGATTTCTACAGCGGTTTCTGGGGCGTTTTCATCGCGGTTATCGTGATCGCCTCGCTGATTTGGCTGGCTTACGTACTGAAAAGCCAGATGGTGCTCAAGCTCAAGAAAGGCGAGCAGGCCCAAGTGCTTCACCACACCTGGGATGGAGACTTGCAGGAATACAACAACCCGCTGCCGGGCTGGTGGGTGGGCTTGTTCTTTCTGACCATTGTGTTTGCAGTCGGCTATCTGGTGGTCTATCCGGGTCTGGTGGTGTTCGGCAATGCCTGGGGTTGGTCATCTGGCGGTCAGTACCAAAAGGAAGTCACCAAGGCGGACAACAAGTACGGCCCGCTTTATAACAAGTTCCTGGCGATGCCGGTGCCGGATGTGGCGAAGGATCAGGAAGCCCATGCCATGGGCAAGCGCCTGTTCTACACCTATTGCATCCAGTGCCACGGCTCGGATGGTCGCGGTGCAAAGGGCTTTCCGAACCTGGTCAACCATGACTGGATGTATGGCGGCAGCCCGGAAAAGATCGTGGAAACCATCAGCGGCGGGCGCCACGGTCAGATGCCGGCGTTTGGCGCTGCGTTTGGCGAAGAAAAGGTCAAGGACGTCGCCAACTACGTGTTGAAGATCTCCGGGAACAACTTCAATGATGCGCGTGCGACACGGGGCGCGGCCACATTTGCCCAGGTTTGCGCGGCCTGTCACGGCCCGGACGGGCATGGCAATCAAGACGTTGGTGCTCCCAACCTGACCCACCCCAGCAAAGTGTGGCTGTATGGCAAGGCGGAATCGACCATCATCGAAACCATCACTAACGGCCGCAATAATGTGATGCCGGCGTGGAAGGACTTCCTCGGCGACGGCAAGGTACATGTGCTGGCCGGCTACGTGTACAGCCTCTCGCACAGCGAAACCAAATAAGAACCAGATGGTCTGCCCATGCAGGCATGGATCGGGCGGGATGCATATCCCGCCCGTTTTTCCTCATAGCACCGCGAAACACGCAAGACCAAGCCGTTTGTTGAAAGGGAAGACCTCCTTTCCTTCCAAGAAACCGTTTTGGATGAACCCATCATGAGCAAGAAACTGGCCGACATCCCCGTCAAGGTGATCCCCGCAGACGGGCCGGATGACGAATACGAGGAAATCCAGCTCTACGCCAAGCACAAGAAGCTGTATCCGCGCTGGATCAACGGCTTCTGGAACAAGTGGCGCATCTTCTTCGTCTTCGCCACGCAGCTGTTCTTCTACGGCATGCCGTGGGCCACCATCAACGGCCGCCAGGCCCTGCTGTTCCATCTGGCCGAGCAAAAGTTCTACATCCTCGGCCTCGTCTTCCTGCCGCAGGATTTCATCTACCTCACCGCCCTCCTGCTGATGTGCGCGCTGGGTTTGTTCGTCTGGACGGCGATTGGCGGGCGACTCTGGTGCGGCTACTCCTGTCCACAGACGGTCTACACGGAAATCTTCCTGTGGATCGAGAAATGGGTCGAAGGCGACCGCCCTGCCCGCATGAAGCTTGATCATGGTCCGCTCACGGCCCGCAAGGTCCGCCTCAAGACCATCAAACACGCCATCTGGATTGTGTTCGCCTTGTGGACCGGCTTCACCTTCGTCGGCTACTTCACCCCGATCCGCACGCTTTGGGCTGAGACCATCACCCTCACCATCGGCCCGTGGGAAGCATTCTGGGTACTGTTCTACGGCTTCGCCACCTATGGCAACGCCGGCTGGCTGCGCGAACAAGTCTGTAAATATATGTGCCCGTACGCTCGCTTCCAAAGTGCGATGTTCGATGCCGATACACTGGTCATCAGCTACGACGCCGAGCGCGGCGAGCAACGCGGCCGGCGTCAGAAAGGCTGCGACTACAAGGCCGAAGGCTTGGGCGACTGCATTGACTGCACCATGTGCGTGCAGGTCTGCCCGGTTGGCATCGATATCCGCGACGGCCTGCAATACGAGTGCATCGGCTGTGCCGCCTGTATCGATGCTTGCGACGAGGTCATGGATAAAGTCGGCTACCCGCGCGGCTTGATCCGCTACACCAGCGACAACGCGCTTCAGCACAAATACACCGAACGCGACATCATCAAGCGCATCACCCGGCCCCGCGTGGTGATGTATAGCCTGGTCCTGCTGATCGCCATGGGTGCAACCGCAACCGCTTTGGTGTTGCGCCAGCCGATCAAGGTCAACGTGTCACGCGACCGTGTCGCGCTAGTGCGCGAAGCCGACAATGGCTGGCTGGAAAACAGCTACCGCCTGCAGATCGAGAACGCCGACGAGGCCCCACACAGCTACAAGGTGAGCGTTGAAGGTCTGCCGGGCGTGAAATGGATTATGGAAGGCGGCGAGCACGTCAAGGTCACACCAGATGCACCGGTTGATGTTGGCATCCGCGTTCAGGCCGACCCGGCCAATGCCGGCCCGGGCAGCCACCCCATCCAGTTCGTGATCCAGGCCGAAGACGACCCGAAACTGGTCACCCATGAGAAATCGAGCTTTATCGGCCGCTGAACCACACGAACGCTCTTGAACACCAGCCCGGCGCCACCCAGCGCCGGGCATTGAAGGAAGCCTGCAATGCCTATCGCCATACCCACCCCATCTCCTGCACACCCTTGGTACAAGATGTTCTGGCCGTGGTTCCTGATGGCGCTCCCCGCCGTCGCCGTGGTTGCCAGCCTTTACACCTTCTACATCGCCGTCCGCACCAGCGACGGGCTCGTTGACGACGACTACTATCGCGATGGTCAGGCCATCAATCAGGAACTCGGCCGCGACAAGGCCGCCACTGCAATGGGCATTTCCGCGCAGGTGATTCTGAGCGAAGACGGCCGCAATATCCGCGTGCTACTGAACAAGGCCGCTGATGGTACGTTGCAACTCGACCTGTTGCACCCGACCATGGCGGGCCAGGACTCCCATCTGAAACTGCAGAGCGAAGGACCGATGCTCTATTCGGGTCAATTGGTTAAACCACTCTCACCCACGCATTGGGATGTCGAACTGGGCGATACAGCTAACCATTGGCGACTGCGCGGTCAGTGGCAGGTGGGTAATGGCGAACCACTGCAGTTGCAGTCGCATTGAGCAGTTTGAAAAAGTGATTTGAGAACGGGTGACTAGCCAACGCAGTCACCCGTTTTCGTAACTGCCTTCAGTGGAAGTCCCTGCTCACCGTCTCCAGCCGCCCCAGCCAAGCGGTCTTATCCACCAAGCGCTTGGCCAGCAGATGTACCACCTCCCCTTGCCGCTGCACCACGCCATACACCGCCATCAAACGCGATTGCAGCAGCTCGCGCCGGAACTGATCGCCCAAGTCCTTCTTGACGATCACGTTGACGTTGCCTGTTTCATCTTCCAACGTCACGAACGTCACTCCGTTGGCAGTGCCGGGATGCTGGCGACCAACCACGATGCCGCAAGCACGGGCAATCCGACAGTCCGGGCAAGCGCGAATTTCTTCTGCGGTGAGCAGCCGCTCCTGGCGCAGCCGTTTGCGCAACAGGCTGAGCGGATGGGCGCGTAGTGTTAGCCCGAGGCTGCGGTAATCGGTCACGATCTCATCGCCCAATGTGGGGGCCTGTATCGCAGGCACCGCATCCATATCGCTGGTGCCCAAATCGCACCGACCATCAAGGCCGCTAACCCGCCACCATGCCTCACGCCGGTGCTGTGCGAATGCCGCCAAGGCACCGGCTTCGGTCAGCGCCGTCATGGCGCGCCGATCCAGCTCGGCCAGCTGCTGTAGCGCCTCCACGCTCTTGAAGCCATCTGCTGGCCGGACGCTGGCAATCCGCCTGCCAACCTCCTCGCCCAGCCCCGTCACGCGATTGAAACCGAGCCGAACAGCGGGTTGGGGCAGCTGTTCGGCTGTCGGCTTGATGGTTGCCGGCGGCCCTGCTCCACTCCCAGCCTCCAATACGCTATCCCAATCGCTGTGCTGCACATCGACCGGCAAGGCCTCGATGCCATGCCGTTGCGCATCCTGAATCAGTTGATAGGCGGAATAGAACCCCATCGGCAGCGAATTGAGCAGGCCACATAGAAATGCAGCGGGTTCGAAGCATTTGAGCCACGCCGAGGTATATGCCAACTGGGCGAAACTCGCGGCGTGCGATTCCGGGAAGCCGTATTCGGAAAAACCTTCGATCTGCTGGATGATGCTTTTGGCGAAAGCTGGCGAGTAGCCATTCTTGGTCATACCATCGAGCAGTTGTTGTTCGTATTCTCTCAGCTTGCCTGTACGCCGCCAGGATGCCATCGAGCGGCGTAAATCATCGGCTTGGCCCGGTGTGAAATTCGCGGCTACTTCCGCCAGCCGCATCACCTGCTCCTGGAAAATCGGCACGCCCAGCGTGCGGGACAACACATCTCTTAGCACTTCCTTCTCATAAGTCACCAGTGCTGGGTTTTGCCGACGTTTCAGATACGGATGCACCATCCCCCCCTGAATCGGCCCCGGCCGCACGATCGCCACTTCAATCACCAAGTCATAAAATTTCGTTGGTCGCAGGCGAGGCAGCATGCTCATCTGCGCCCGCGACTCGACCTGAAACACACCAATCGCATCAGCGTGGCCCAGCATTTCGTAGACCGCCGGCACTTCGCGCGGCACGTGCTCCATGCCGAATGGCTTGTTGCGGATTGCCGAGACCAGCTGCAAGGTGCGGCGGATCGCCGACAGCATGCCCAATGCAAGGACGTCGACTTTGAGCAAACCGACGGCATCCAGATCGTCTTTATCCCACTGGATCACGGTACGTTCCGGCATGGCGGCATTTTCAATCGGCACCAGCCGTGCCAAAGGACCGCTCGAAAAAACAAAGCCGCCGACATGCTGGGATAAATGGCGAGGGAAACCGCGCAAGGTGTGCACGAATTGCAGCAGCAAGCGCACCGACCGGCTATCCGGATCAAGACCCGCTTCGATCATCCGCTGCCCGAGCTGATCGCGGCTTTCCCACCAAGAAAGATTCTTGGCCAGCCGATCCAGCTGATCTTCCGCCAGCCCCAGCGCACGACCGACATCGCGCAAGCAAGATTTGGTGCGGTAGCTGATCACCGTCGCTGCCAGTGCCGTGCGTTCCCGGCTGTATTTTCGGTACAAATACTGGATCACCTCCTCGCGCCGGTCATGCTCGAAATCGACATCGATATCCGGTGGCTCACCCCGTTCTTTGGAGATAAAACGCCCGAACAGCAGATTGCCTTCCTTGGGGTCGACCTCAGTGATGTGCAAGGCATAACAGACGGCCGAATTCGCCGCCGAGCCGCGCCCCTGGCACAGGATGCCCTGGCTGCGAGCAAAGACCACGATGTCATGCACGGTGAGGAAATACGGTTCGTATTCCAGCTCGGCAATCAACGCCAACTCTTCATGCACCTGCTTTTGCACCTTGCCCGGTACGCCGTCCGGGTAACGCTTGACCAGTCCCGCCGCCACCAGATTGGCCAGATGCTCGCTCGCCGTCAGCCCGACCGGCACCAGTTCGGAGGGATAGTCGTACTTCAGCTCATCCAGCGAAAACGTACAGCGCTCGGCGATGCGCAACGTCTCCGCCAGCAAGGCAGCCGGGTACACCAAGCCCAGTTGCAATCGGGAGCGCAAATGCCGTTCGCCGTTGGGAAACAAAGCGTGCCCACATTGCGCCACCGGCTGACCGATACGCACCGCCGTCAGCAGATCCTGCAGCGCCCGCCGAGAACGAACATGCATATGCACGTCGCCGGCGGCCACCAAGGGCAAGCCTGTTTCCTTCCCGAGCCATTGCAACTGGGCCAAGCGCCCACGGTCGTCCGGCCCTTGATGCAGCTCAACCGCGATCCAGCTGCGTTCCGGAAAAAACGTGGCAAACCAGGCGCCATCTCGTAACGCTGGCTGCGCGGATGGCAACCAGAGCGCGAGCAGGTGACGGGAGAAATCCGCGATATCGTCGCGATCCAGCCGGTACTCACCTTTTTCTGCAGCACGCCGACCACGCGTGATCAGCTCGGAAAGATCGCCATACGCCACCCGATCCGGCGCAATCAGTACCAGCTTCAAGCCATCGAGCAGTGTGAATTCCGCGCCGACCAGCAGCTTGAGGCCAGCTTCCTTCGCGGCCTGATGCGCCCGCACAATGCCGGCCAGCGAGCATTCATCCGTGACAGCCAAGGCGGCATACCCCATCGATTTGGCGCGTTCGGCCAGCTCACTAGCCCGCGAAGCACCGCGCTGGAACGAGAAATTGCTCAGGCAATGCAGCTCGGCATAGTCCGGCAGGCCAATCGCAATCGCGGATGAGGTGGGTGACTGATCAGGTACAGGCATCGGACTCACCCAAACAAGCCATGTAGCCACCAGTCCTGCGTGGCCCGGTCTTGAAAAATCCAATACCGCGCGCCAGACGGGCCACTCGCCACGTAATAATCCCGCGCCACCGTGGCATCGTCCCACCAGCCGGATTCGATCCGCTCGGCCCGACTGATGAAAGACAGCGGCTCGCCATGCCAGGGTTTTTCCTGCCGGATCGGCAGCTGTCTGGGGGCCGGCAACAACCAGCCGGGGCGCGGGCCAACCGGCAACGCGGCCGATTCAGCGCCCACAGGTGCAAGTGCCCAAGCGCGTTCGGGCCGGTGATCCTGCACAGTCACGATGCCATTCACCGCATCCTCACCCAGCCGGGCTTTCAGACGCGCCACCAGCAATTCAACCTCCACCTCGCCCGACTCACTACCGAACAAGGTCAATGGCCGGCCATTCAGCGTATGCAGGGTCTCAGCGACCAGCGTGATTGTTTTCACCGGTGCAGCCAGCGCGTAGTGCGCCACCCGCTCGCGCAACACCGCCAGCATCTCGGTAGTGCGCCGTGTCGGCCGGCCAAAGCCGAGGGATAAGGTGGTTGTGGGCAGTTCTTCATGCTGGAAACGAAACTGCACCGTCTGCACGCCCAAACCACGCCCGGTCAGGAACCCGGTCAGCTCGTCGATCAAGCGGCGCGCCAGGATCAGGAATATCTCGACCGTCTCGAACGGCCAATCCAAATCGATGCCGTGCTCGAAGCGATTAGGAGGAATGAAGGGTTCGCGTGGATCAGCGGCCTCGCCCAAGGCCCGCTCCAGCAACAAAGGCAAGGCGGGCGTAAAGCGGCGGGCCAGACCGGCATGTGGTAATGCCAACAATGCACCGACTGTCTCGATGCCCAGTTGGGTCAGGCCGGTTTCACTCTCGGCCGCCAAGCCCAAGCGCTTGACTGGTAACGGAGCCAGCGCCTCTGGCAAATCCGCACTCCTCAGCACTGGATCGCTCAACCCTTGCCAGGCACGCCATTGCGCGGCAAGCGGTGTCGGAGCGCATCCCAACACGGCATGATGCCCCAGTTGCTGCAGCCCATCCTCCACGGCCGTGATCAGGACAGGCAAACCACCGAAATACCGCAGGCAACCACCGATTTCCAGCAGCAAAGTCGCCGGCGACTCGATCACCACCGTTGGCGTGAATTGCTGTGCCCAGCAGGCCAGCGCGATCAGCGTTTCAGCCTCGGCCTGCGGCTTGCGCGAGAGGATGGTCAGCTCGTTCGCCAGCGCCAGCGCGGCAGAGAGCTTCATGCCAACCTGCAAACCGAGCGAAGCGGCTAATTCATCGACCAGAATCAAGCGTTCAGTGCGCCCTTCCGGCGAGACGACGATGCGCGGCAAGACCGACTGGGCCGGCTCAGCGGGCGACTCTTGAGGCGACAGATACACCGCCGTCGCGAAGACATCCAGCGGTAGTTGCGGCAATGCGAGCGCCAGCCAAAGCATGATGCCCCTCCTGAAATGACAACAACACCGGCTCGGTCAATGGCAAACCGCGCCGCTTGAGCACTCTTACCTGCCAGCCCTGCGGCGCTGGCGACACAGCCAGACGCAGCGGCAAGGGCAAGCCATCGACAGCAGC
Organism: Andreprevotia chitinilytica DSM 18519; assembly: GCF_000711875.1. Lineage (GTDB taxonomy): Bacteria > Pseudomonadota > Gammaproteobacteria > Burkholderiales > Chitinibacteraceae > Andreprevotia > Andreprevotia chitinilytica. The sequence goes on along the minus strand of NZ_JONM01000001.1, from coordinate 95,464 downwards.
CTGTGGCATGCGGCCAGCCCGCACCAACAACCCACAGCCCCCGCCTTCACGCGCCGCCAGCTGCAGCCGGCGTGCGGCCCGATCATCCACACCGCCACAAAACCAGCCGAGCACCGCGCCGCAGCTGGATTCACGCAATGCTTGCTCCATTGTCCAGAGTGCTTCGGCCACGGAAGGCGGCTGCACCCGGATCAGCCGCTGCAAGCGCAGCCCCGCCTGCTGCCAAGCGGGTGCATAAGGAATCAGCGGCGGGTTCACCAGCACCAGCGCGGCCTGGCGGCTCAAGCGCGCCAGCATCGGCCAGAGCAATGCCAATTCGCCACTGCCGGGGCGTGTCACCAATAGTTCGGTCACAGCGGTGCGCGGCCAGCCGCCGCCGGGCAACACGGCATCCAGCGTGGCAAAACCACTGGCGAGCACATCGCCAGCAGTCATACCGCCAGCATTGCCTTGCCAGATGGCTGGGTGGCGCAATACATCGCGCAAGGCGGAGCTCATGGACTTGCTCGTGAGTAACCAGACAACTCGAGAATACAGAACGATCGTTCTATCATCAAGTTGTAGATTGATGAACGGCGCAACGCGAGCGCCCGCATACAGTCCGCATCAAGGCGGCCTGTGGCAGGTCAATTCACGCTATACAACGCGTTCAGGGGAGTGAATCAGGCTGGGAGAGCGAGTGAACGAGACGACAGCAGGGCCGGGAAAACCAGCTGCTCGATTTCAGCGGGCTCCGTGATCGTCCGGCAAGAGAGGAACAGCGCATCGGCCTCGGGATAGACCTTGCGCAAATAGGCCAGCCATTGCTTGAGCCGGCCGGCACGATGCTTGGGCAGCACTTCGGGCTCGACCTTTTGCCAGAAGAGGCGCAGCAGCGGCTCGATTTCTGCCCAGCTTGCGCCGCCCTGCCCCTTGGCGACACGCGCCAAACCGGGCGATGCAACCATGCCACGGCCGAGCATCACGTCATCACAGCCGGAAACAGTGCGACAGCGGTTCAGGTCATCCAGATTCCAGATTTCGCCATTGGCGATCAGCGGAATCTGGATCGCTTCACGGATGGCCGGCAGCTCTTCCCAATACGCTGGCGGCTTGTAGCCATCGGTCTTGGTCCGGGCGTGCACGACCAACTCTGCTGCGCCGGCCGATTCGATGGCTTGGGCGCATTCGAGCTTTCTGGTGCGATCTTCGTAACCCAGCCGCATCTTGGCAGTCACGATGATGTGTTTCGGGACGGCACGACGCACGGCGGCGACGATGTCGTGCAGCAACTCCGGCTCGGTCAACAGCACCGCACCGCCGCGATGGCGGTTTACCGTCTTGGCCGGGCAGCCAAAATTGAGATCGATCCCGGCCGGATTCAGCGCCGCCAGCTTGGCAGCGTTTTCGCCCAGGCACACCGGATCGGAACCCAGCAATTGCACCCGCACCGGCACACCGGCCGGCGTCTTGCTGCCATGAAGCAATTCCGGCGCGATGCGGTGGAAGACCTTGTTCGGCAGCAGCGTGCCCGACACCCGCACGAACTCGGTCACGCAGATATCCACGCCACCCAGGCGGGTGAGCATGTCGCGCAACACGTGATCGAGCAATCCTTCCATCGGTGCCAGATAAATCCGCACGCAGCTGTCCTTGAATCGAGTGAAGGCGGCATTCTACCTGAGTCAGTCTGCGACAACCCGCCGGGCCGACGATTGACACTGTACGTTCGTTCACCCAAAATGAGCGAACGAATGTTCTGTGAGCGAGTATCAAATGGGCACCCCCAACCGCGATACCGAATACCTGGGCAAGTTGCAGGATTACTACGCCGATTACCGCATCCTTCCGTCCTACGCCACGATCGGCGAACTGCTGGGCATGGCGTCCAAATCGGCGGTTTCGGCACTCGTCAAACGGCTGACACTGGCTGGTTTCATCGAGATGACGCCGGACAAACGCCTCGCGCCTACCAAGCGTTTCTTCGAGCGCGAGCTGGCCGATTTCAACGTCCCGGCCGGTCTGCCCGCCGCTGCCAACGATGCGATGAGCGAATCGCTCTCCATCGATGAATACCTGATCCCCCGCCCTTCCAACACCATCATGGTGAAAGTGCGCGGCGATTCGATGGTGGAAGCCGGCATTCACGATGGCGATATCGCCATTGTGGAAAAACGCCACGCAGCCAGCATTGGCGACGTAGTGGTAGCGATTGTCGATGGCGAATACACGCTGAAAGAACTGGCGCGAGACAAGCAAGGTTATCTGCTGCTGCCAAAAAACATCGACTTCCAGCCGATCCGCCCCAAGGAAGGACTGGAAATTTTCGGGATCATGGTCGGCCTAGTCCGTAAATATCGTTAGGAAACCGGTCATGACCGAAGCTCAACACTCTCCGCTCGGCAAAGCTGTCAGCTATGTCACGCAATACGATCCGAGCCTGCTGTTCCCCATTCCACGCCAAGGCAAGCGTGACGAAATCGGCGTAACCGGCACACTGCCCTTCATGGGCGTAGATATCTGGAACGGCTATGAGCTTTCCTGGCTGAACCCGCGCGGCAAGCCGCAAGTGGCATTGGCGGTCTTTCGCATTCCGGCTGATAGCCCGAATATCATCGAATCCAAGTCTTTCAAGCTCTACCTCAACAGCTTCAATCAGACCAAGCTGCAAAACAGCGAGGCACTGGCAACGCTACTCCGCGACGATCTCTCTCAAGCGGCTGGCGCACCGGTCAATGTCGAGTTGATCGAGGCGGAGCGCTTTACCGGCCAGAAGTTTGCCGAACTGGATGGCTACTGCATCGACAACCTCGATATCGAAGTCGACACCTACAGCCCGCAGCCCGGCTTGCTCAAATGCGATGAGGCCGATGCCCCGGTCGACGAAGCGCTCGTCTCCAACCTGCTGAAGTCCAATTGCCTTGTCACCGGCCAGCCCGATTGGGCCAGCGTGCAGATTCGCTATATCGGCCAGCCGATCAACCGCGAATCCTTGCTGCGTTATCTGATCTCGTTCCGCAACCATAATGAATTCCACGAGCAATGCGTCGAGCGCATCTTTATGGACATCCTGCGCGACTGCAAACCATTGAAACTCGCCGTGTACGCGCGCTACACCCGCCGCGGCGGGCTCGATATCAATCCATATCGCTGTAATTTCAACGGCCCTTTGCCGACTAACCTGCGAACCGCCAGACAATAGCAGCCGCATCGTGCGGCCGCGTTGCTCCGGCGGGCTACTGATCCGGGGAGAAACGCAATGCTGCGCAGCCCATCGAACTAGTCAGGAACGACACGTAATGGCAATTGAACTAGACAAAGGCATCCGCAAAGAGGCCATCGAGTCCATTGAGCGCTACTTTGCAACGCATATGGAAGAGCCAATCGGAAATCTGCAGGCAGATGCCTTGCTCGGTTTTTTTATCGATGAGATTGGCCCATCCATTTACAACAAAGCGGTGCAGGACGTTCAAGAGCGGCTGCAACAACGGATTATGGAAATTGATCTTGAAGTGCACGAAGAAGAGTTTGGTTATTGGCAAAAATACAAACGGCGTCGCTAATCAATCAGTAGCGATACCACCGTGCAATGGCTTGGTGTATTCCGATATATCAACCGGAATTTGCCCAAGCACTCATTGAGGAAAAATATCGTGAACAACCAATTAGAAACGGCAACCTTGGCTGGCGGATGTTTCTGGTGCCTGGAAGCGGTCTTCCAGCGTGTGCGCGGGGTCGAGAAAGCGGTATCCGGCTATATGGGTGGCCATACGCCCAACCCTGATTACCGGGCCGTATGCAGCGGTGACAGCGGTCATGCCGAAGTGGTGCAGATTACTTTCGACGCGAGCGTCGTCAGTTTCGATACCCTGCTCGACATCTTTTTCACCATCCACGACCCAACCACACTGAACCGGCAAGGCAACGACAGTGGCACGCAGTATCGCTCGGCGATTTTTTATCACGATGCGGCACAAGAGCAGGCGGCCCGTGCCAAGATCAAGACGTTGACCGATGCGCATGAATACCGGGACGCCATCGTCACGCAAGTCACCGCACTGCAAACGTTCTATTCGGCTGAGAATTACCATCAGGACTATTTCAACCGGAACCCTAATCAGCCTTATTGCATGGCGGTGGTTGGGCCAAAGGTGAACAAGTTGTTGAGCCACTTCGGGAAATTAACGGCCTAGTTGGTCATGAATTACGAAGCTCAATAGGTAAAATAGCCGGTTTAAAAGTCCGATACTATTTCTTCGAGAAAGAAGTACCGTTTTCCATGCAGGGAATATAGTGCTTTTTTCTGAAGATTCGCTGTAGGAGCGAGCTTGCTCGCGATGGCACTGTTTCATTCACCGTTGCCATCGCGAGCAAGCTCGCTCCTACAGAGTGCCTTTACAAGCCACTGTTTTGGCGGAAATCAAACCCAGCCGAAATGCATGAATGCACGCAACACAATCAACGCATAACCCGCTGCCAGCAAGTCATCCAGCATGACGCCAAACCCGCCCGGCACGCGCAGATCGAACCAACGAATCGGCCACGGCTTGAAGATATCGAACAGCCGGAACAGGCCAAACGCCAACGCCCAACCCAGCCACGTCATCGGCGTAAATGCCAGCACCAGCCACATCGCGACGATCTCATCGATGACGATGCCGCCATGATCGTGCACGCCCAAGTCCTTGCCGGTTTTGTCCGCCGCCCACCAACCCAGCAAAAACACCGGAATGCATAGCAGCGCGATCAGCTGCGGGCCGAGTACCAATGAGAGCAAGCCGTACAAGGGCACGGCCGCCAAAGTGCCCCACGTGCCGGGCGCCTTGCGCGGCAAGCCGCTGCCGAAACCAAGGGCAATGAAATGAGCCGGATGGGAGAACAGGAAACGACGGTCAGGTTGCATGGGCAGGGAAATCTTTGTGTGTTCAGACCGCGAAGTGGTCAAAACCAGAATGGGTGAGTGGGATAAGCTGCCCGGCAGCATCGCAAACAGAAACACCCTGCCCCGTTACCAAACGACCAATGCGGGTTAGCGGCAAACCCAGCGACTCAGCCAACGTAGACAAGACATCCCGTCTTGCGGCCGGTGCGCTGAAGCACAGCTCGTAATCGTCGCCACCTGCCAGTGCGGCTTCTTGCCGAAGCGGCTCAGGCAAACCGGCCAAAGCAGAGTGAACTGGTACAGCGGGCCAGTCCAGCTGGGCACCACATCTGGAACGTTCGCAAATGTGGTTGAGATCACCCACGAGCCCGTCGGAGAGATCAAGCGCAGCAGTTGCCAGACCCCGCAGTGCCAGACCCAACGTAATGCGTGGCGTCGGCAAATCCAGCTGGTCGAGGCATTCGGCAAGCTTGGCATCGTTCAACACCAGCCGACCAGTACGGTGCATCACCGCTGCGGCGGCCGCGCCGAGCGAGCCTGAGACCCACACATCATCGCCAGCCTGCCCGCCGTCCCGGCGCAAAGCCGCACCAGGGGGGACTTCGCCGGCGATCTGCACAGCAATCGTCAACGGACCACGCGTCGTATCTCCACCGATCAATTCCAGCTCGTGCTCGTCAGCCAGCGCAAAGAAACCATCGCAGAACGCAGCCACCCACGCTTCATCAATGGCCGGCAAGGCTATCGATAACGTGCACCAAGCGGGCTTGGCCCCCATGGCTGCGAGGTCGGAAAGATTCACCGCCAGCGCCTTATGGCCTAGTCGGCGGGGGTCGACATCAGCAAAAAAGTGCCGACCTTCGACCAGCATGTCGGCTGAGATGGCGAGCTGCATGCCCGGCGTGGGAGCAAGCAGCGCGCAGTCATCCCCCACACCAAGCAAAGCCCGGCCGCTCCGATTAAGGCGGGGCCGGGCAAAGTATCGGGCAATTAGCTCGAATTCGTTCACAAGTCGGAACTGAACAAGGCGAAATCAGTGGCGGCGCTTGGCGCGGATCGCTTCGATTTCTTCCGGGCGCTTGGCAGCGGCCAGTTTATCCAGCACGCCATTGACGAACTTATGGCCATCGGCACCACCGAAGGTTTTGGCCAGCTCGATCGATTCGTTGACGATGACCGGATATGGCGTCTCCGGCATCTGGATGATTTCGAACGCGCCAGCAAACAGGATGGCGGCTTCAACCGGACTGACTTCGGCGAAATCACGATCCACGTGCGGAATCAGCGCTTCCTTCAACACCGCAGCGTCTTTCAGCACACCGAACAGAATCGCCCGGAACAAGGCTTCGTCAGCGCGAGTGAACGAGGTTTCGCTATCGCGCAGATTGCGCTCGATCGTACCGGCCGTGTCACCCGTCAACTGCCACTGGTAGATGCCTTGCACGGCGAATTCGCGCGCACGGCGACGGGCGGACTTGGGCTTGGCCGGTTTGCCGGCTGCCGGGGTTTGTTGCTCGCTCATGCTTCCAGCGCCTCTTGCAGATTGCGTTGCAGATTGGCCATTTCGACCGCGACACGCGCCGCATCCTGGCCCTTCTCGACCATGCGGACTTCGGCTTGTTCGTCGGTTTCAGTGGTGAGAATGGCGTTGGCGATCGGAATACCGTAGTCCAGGCCAACGCGGGTCACGCCAGCGCCGGATTCATTCGAGACCAGCTCGAAGTGGTAAGTCTCGCCGCGGATGATCGCACCCAGCGCGATCAAGGCATCGTATTCGCCGGATTCAGCCAGCGTTTGCAGCACCAGCGGGATCTCCAGCGCGCCCGGCACGGTGGTGAACAGCAGGTCTTGTTCAGCCACGCCCAGTTCGGCCAGTTCAGCCAGGCAGGCATCGCGCAGGCCGTGACAGACGGGGGTATTGAAGCGCGCCATTACGATGGCAATACGCAGGCCTTCGCCATTCATATCGGGTTCGATCACGGGCAGGGTTCCGCTCATTCTTTTTTTCCTTTTTCAAGGCATTCGAAACCGGTGATTTCCAGTCCGAAGCCGGTCATGCTGGGGATTCTTCGTTCCGGCGACAGCAAACGCATCTTGCCCACGCCGAGATGTTTCAACATTTGCGCGCCGATCCCGTAGGTGCGCATATCCCATTTACGGGGCTTTTCCAGGCTCAGTTCCGGTAAGGCGCGAGCGAGCAAATCGGCGCCCGACTCGTCTCTATGTAGCAGTACCATCACGCCATTGCCGTTTTTAGCGATCGCTTCCAGCGAGGCCGGCACACTCCACGAGTGACCGGTGTGGCTCAGATCGAGCCAGTCCATCACCGACAGCGGCTCATGCACGCGCACCAGCGTTTCCGTATCCGGGCTGGGTTTGCCCTTGATCAAGGCCAGGTGGGTTGCCGTGGAGAGCTTGTCGCGGAAAACAGCCAGCTCGAATTCGCCGGCAAAGGTTTGAATCTTGCGACGACCGGCGCATTCGACCAAGGATTCGGTCTGGCTGCGATAGTGGATCAGATCAGCGATTGTACCGACCTTCAGCCTATGTTCCGCAGCAAATTCAAGCAGCTGCGGCAAACGCGCCATCGTACCGTCGTCGTTCATGATTTCGCAGATGACCGACGCTGGCTGCAAACCGGCCAGCATCGATAGATCGCAACCCGCCTCGGTATGGCCAGCGCGCACCAGCACGCCACCGGGTTGGGCCAGCAGCGGGAAGACGTGGCCGGGGGAGACGATATCGGCCGGCTTGGCATCGAAAGCCACCGCGGTCTTGATCGTCAGCGCGCGGTCGTGCGCGGAAATGCCGGTAGAGACGCCTTCGGCCGCTTCGATCGATACCGTGAAATTGGTGCCATGACCGGAGCCGTTCTGGCTCACCATCAGCGGCAGGTTGAGCTGCTTGCAGCGCTCGGCCGACAAGGTCAGGCAAATCAGTCCACGGCCGTATTTGGCCATGAAGTTGATGATTTCCGGGGTGACAAACTCGGCCGCCAGTACCAGGTCGCCTTCGTTTTCACGGTCTTCCTCATCGACGAGGATGACCATCTTGCCGGCACGAATGTCAGCAACGATGTCTTGAATCGGGGAAATGGCAATGGTCATTGTGCGGACTCCAGCGAGACCATGCGTTCGACATAGCGTGCGATCAGATCGATTTCCAGATTGACCTGACCGCCGACGACCAAACCGCCCAATGTCGTGACTTGCAGCGTATGCGGGATCAGATTGATGGAGAACTCGCAGCCGTCCGCCACATCGCGCACGAAGTTGGTGGTGAGCGATACGCCGTTGACGACTACTGAACCCTTCACCGCCAGATACTTGGCCAAAGCTTTCGGCGCACGCACGACCAGTTCGCGGTTATCGCCGACCGGGTCGAAACCGACCACATCGCCGATGCCATCCACGTGCCCGGAGACCAGATGGCCGCCCAGCCGATCATTCACGCGCAGCGCTTTTTCCAGATTGACCCGACCACCTTCACGATCGAGGCCGACGGTGCAGCGCAGGGATTCGTCCGACACATCGATGGTAAAGCGCGACCCCGGCAGCAGCTCGGTCACGGTCATGCAAGCGCCGTTGTGGGTAATGCTGTCACCCAATCCGATATCGGAGAAGTCGAGTTCTGGCGCATGCACGGTCAGGCGCACGCCGCCGGGGAAAGGTTTCACCTGCTCAATGGTGCCGAGCGCTTGGACAATGCCGGTAAACATCAATGCTTCCTTGTCAGGCGGGGATCGTGAGCAAATCGGGGCGTGACACCCGGATTCAAGCTCGATGACCCATGTTTTCTGCGGGTTTGCGGCCGGTTGCAGCCATCAGGCGTCACCAGCGAGCGTGCTTACAGCAGTAAAGCGCAAGGTGATGCGTTCATCTGCGCCGACCATACGGCGCTCCAGCACCTGCGGGGTGAGCTTGTCGGACAGGCTAGTCAAATTGAATTGCGCCATGCCCTGCCCTTCGCCGATCAATACCGGTGCTTGGTAGAGCACGACCTCGTCAGCCAGCCCCGCCAGCAGCACAGCACCCGCGAGCTGACCACCTGCTTCGACTGTTACTTCATTCATGCCACGCCGCCCCAACTCCAGCAGCAAGGCCGGTAGATCAACGCGACCATCCGGGCCAGCCAGCACGTTGACTTCTGCGCCGGCTGCCTCCAACGCGGCACGACGCTCGCTGTCTGCAGCGGCGACAATCAATACGCCCGGCGTCTGCAACAGCTTCGCCGCTGGCGGCGTGCGCAAAGCGCTATCGACCACCACACGCAATGGCTGGCGGCCAATGTCGAAGTCCCGCACCGTCAGTTGCGGATCATCGGCAAGTACGGTGCCGATACCGGTCAGCATGACGCAGGAACGAGCGCGCAACTGCTGCACATCGGCACGCGCGGCCGGGCCGGTAATCCATTGAGATTGTCCGTTCTTCAACGCGCTGCGGCCATCCAGACTTGCCGCAAGCTTCAGCCTTAACCACGGCCGGCCACGCACCATGCGCGAGAGAAAACCACGGTGATGCTCCAGCGCTGCTGCGTGCAATACACCGGATTCAACCTCGATGCCAGCGGCGGACAAGCGGGCCAAGCCCTGCCCGGCCACCAACGGGTTAGGATCGCGCAACGCAACCACGACACGGGCAATGCCAGCCGCAATCAACGCATCCGCGCACGGTGGGGTGCGGCCGTGATGGCTGCATGGCTCCAGCGTGACATAAGCGGTTGCACCCCGCGCAGCATCGCCAGCTATGCGCATCGCCATCACTTCGGCGTGGGGGCCGCCGGCTTTCTGGCTATGGCCTTCACCAACGACAACGCCGTCTTTTACCAACACACACCCGACGCTCGGATTGGGCGTGGTCATGCATTGGCCTTGCGCGGCCAGCATCAATGCACGCTGCATCCAGACGGCATCGGTCGGCGTGCTCACGACAGGGTATCCAGCCATTCGGCGATAAAGGCTCCCGTTTGCCGGCGCAAGGACGGGCCATATTCGCGGCTGAGCATGCGCAATTGGGCCATGTCGACGCCCGCGGCCTGCAATTCGCCACCGTGACCGATCAACCATTGCTCGGCGCGGCGTTCATCGAACTCCGGGTGGCATTGGAATGCCAATACGTTGGTGCCGACGGCATAGGCTTGGTTGGGATAAGCCGCACTGGACGCCAACAAAGTTGCGCCTTCCGGCAAATCAAAAGTATCGCCATGCCAGTGCAGCATCGAAGTCTGCTCACCGCCCAGCAAACGTGCCGGCGATGCCTTGCCAGCGTCGGAGAGCGTGAGCGGATACCAGCCGATTTCCTTGCCATTGCTGCCGGGGTACACCTTTGCGCCCAACGCCGTGGCGATCAGTTGCGAGCCCAGGCAGATGCCGAGCGCGGGCCGACGTTGTTCCAGCCAGCGGCGGATTGCGGCAATTTCATCGGCCAGCCACGGGTAAAGGTCGGTTTCGTAGACACCAAGCGGGCCGCCCAGCACCACCAAGAGATCGTGATCACCGGCGTTGGCCAACTCGGCTAGCGAATCGATGCCCGCTTCCAGATAACGAATGGCATAGCCGTGTTCCGCCAATGGCGCAGCCAAACTACCGAGGTCTTCGAAAGCGAGGTGGCGAATTGCCCAAAGTGTGCGCATGGTCATTCCTTGCGGGTGACTTCGCGGATCACGTCACGGAAGTCGTCAACATCGGAGAAACTGCGGTAAACCGAGGCGAAGCGGATATAGGCGACCTTGTCGAGCTTGGCCAGTTCGTTCATCACCATTTCGCCCACTTGGCGAGACATGATTTCGCGATCGCCGACCGTGAGCACTTTCTGGATGATGCGGGAGATTGCCTCATCCACCAGCTGGGTCGGCACCGGGCGCTTGTGCAGCGCACGCTGGAAGCTGGTGCGGATTTTGTCGCGGTCGAACTCGACCCGCTGGCCGGTGTTCTTGACCACTTGCGGCAGCCGTACTTCCGCCGTTTCGAAGGTGGTGAAACGCTTGTCGCACACCGCGCAACGGCGGCGGCGGCGCACTACGTCGCCTTCATCCGAAACACGCGAATCGACGACTTGAGTATCGGGAGAACCGCAGAATGGACATTTCATGATGGCTGGCGACGTCGCAGTAAGTGGATGGGAGCGGGCCGAATCCAGATGGGCCAAAAACGATTTGAGGGGCGGACGTTTTCACGCCTCACCCCTCACGCCTAACACCTTTCAGATCAAGCGCCGTAGACCGGGAAGCGAGCGGTCAATGCCTTCACTTTCTCAGCAACGGTAGCCAGATTGGCTTCGTCGTTCGGGTTGTCGAGCACGTCGGCAATCAGGTTGGCGACCTGGATCGCTTCCGCTTCCTTGAAGCCGCGCGTGGTGATCGCCGGGCTGCCGATACGGATGCCGGAAGTCACGAACGGGCTTTCCGGATCGTTCGGGATGGCGTTCTTGTTGACAGTGATGTGCGCCTTGCCCAGCACCGCATCCGCAGCCTTGCCAGTCAGGCCCTTCGGGCGCAGATCGACCAGGAACACGTGCGATTCGGTACGGCCGGAGATGATACGCAGGCCACGCTCGGTCAGCGCCTTGGCCATGGCTTGGGCGTTCTTGATCACCTGTTCCTGATAGGTCTTGAACTCAGGCGTCAGTGCTTCCTTGAACGCAACGGCCTTGCCTGCGATCACGTGCATCAGCGGGCCGCCTTGCAGCGTCGGGAACACGTTGGAGTTGATGCTCTTTTCGAACTCGGCCTTGGCCAGGATCAAACCACCGCGCGGGCCGCGCAGCGTCTTGTGGGTGGTCGAGGTGACGAAGTGGGCGTGCGGCACCGGGTTCGGGTAAACACCTGCGGCAACCAGACCGGCGTAGTGGGCCATGTCGACCATGAAATACGCGCCAACCTTGTCAGCGATTTCACGCATGCGCGCCCAGTCGAAACGCAGGGCATAGGCAGAAGCGCCGCCGATGATCAGCTTCGGCTTGGCCTCCAGCGCGATGCGCTCCATTTCGTCGTAATCGATTTCTTCTTTGTCGTTCAGGCCGTAGGGAACGATGTTGAACAGCTTGCCGGACAGGTTGGCCGGCGAGCCGTGGGTGAGGTGACCACCGTGACCAAGGTTCATGCCCATGACGGTGTCACCCGGCTTGAGGATGGAGAAGTACACGGCCTGGTTGGCTTGGGAGCCGGAGTGCGGCTGCACGTTGGCGTATTCAGCACCGAAAAGTTGCTTCACGCGGTCGATGGCGAGTTGCTCGATCACGTCGACATACTCACAGCCACCGTAGAAACGCTTGCCCGGATAACCTTCAGCGTACTTGTTGGTCAGTTGCGAACCTTGCGCTTCCATCACCGCCGGGCTGGTGTAGTTTTCCGAGGCGATCAGCTCGATGTGTTCGTGCTGACGCACGACTTCGCCCTGAATGGCGGCGGCGAGATCGGGATCGTATTGGGCGATGGTGACGGACTTGGAGAACATGGCGCGGCTTCCGTAAAGGCTCTGAAAGACGCGCATTTTATCATGCGACCGTCGTTTTTCGCATTGCAGCGTAAACCCGGTCGCCATGAATCGCTTTCATGCCCTGCCGGCTACCCGGCACATGCGCCTCGTCACCCACCACAAAGCCGCACGTACAACCGCTTTCTAGAGCCCCTTGACGGCGTAGATCGCCAAGGTGTTGCGCCAGTAACCCTGATAATCCATGCCGCAACCAAACAGGAAGCGGTCTTCGACTTCCAGCCCGACGAAATCGGCGCGCACGCCCGGTGCCTTGCGGTCGTGCTGCTTGTCGACCAGCACGGCCACCAGCACCTCACGAGCGCCCTGTTTCTTGCAGTACTCGATCACGGCAGCCAGCGTGTGGCCTTCATCGAGGATGTCATCGACGATCGCCACAGTGCGGCCTTTGAGTTCTTCGGTCGGCGCAACTTTCCAGTTGAGCGCGCCGCCGCTGGTCTCATGCCGATAGCGTGTGGCGTGCAAATAAGAACACTCCAGCGGAAACCTGAGCTTGGGCAGTAAATGACCGGCGACAATCAGGCCGCCGTTCATGATGGTGTAGACAATCGGGTTGCTGTGGGCGAGGCGCTCGGTCATGGCTGCGGCCATGCGATCCAGCGCGGCGAGCACTTCGGCCTCGCTGTGCAAGCAATCGGCGTTATCGATGATGGTGCGGGCTTCAGGTAGCTCTAGTGTCATGGTCAGTACTCCCCCTGCGGGGCCGGGGCAAAAGTTGAGTGGGAATCAGTGTCCTGCGAAATCGCAGATGGTATGCAACGGAATATTCAGTTCGCGAATCAGTCTGGAGCCACCAAGCTCGGGCAGATCAACGATCACAGCCGCTTCCACGACTGTCGCGCCGAGCCGGGTCAATAACTTGGCGGCGGCGATCATCGTACCGCCAGTCGCAATCAGGTCGTCAATCAGCAACACACGGTCACCGGCCTTGCAGGCGTCAGTATGGATTTCCACCGTCGCCGAGCCGTATTCGAGTTCGTACTCTTCCTGCACGGTGAGGAATGGCAGTTTGCCTTTCTTGCGGATGGGCACAAAGCCGAGATTCAGCTCATAGGCCACGACCGCGCCGAGAATGAAACCACGCGCATCAACACCAGCGACGATATCCAGTTTTTGATCCATGTAACGGTGGACGAACAAATCCACCAACACCCGGAACGTCTTCGGATTTTGCAGCAACGGCGTGATATCGCGAAACATCACGCCAGCCTGCGGCCAGTCCGGCACGGTGCGGATGTGCTGCTTGATGTAGTCGCGATCCAGCGGGCTATCCAAAGGGCTGCTCATGCGGTTTAGCCTTGTTTCAGGTTGCGGTGACACATTACGGGAACAGGGCGAACTTCACGACCCACAGCAAGGCAATCACGATCACGGCCGGGCGCAAGTCCGCGAAGCGGCCCGCCAGCAGCTTGATGGCAGCATAGCTGATGAAACCAAAGGCAATGCCATCGGCAATCGAGAAGGTAAATGGCATAGCTAATGCAGTCACCACAGCCGGTGCAGACTCAGTCAGATCGTTCCATTCGATCTCGGCCAAGCCACGCGCCATCAGCACCGCGACATAGCACAACGCCGGCGAGGTCGCATAAGCCGGCACGGAGCCTGCCAGCGGCGAAAACCAGAGTGCTGCCAGGAACAGGATGGCAACCACCACGGCCGTCAGCCCCGTGCGCCCGCCAACCGCAGTACCGGCTGCCGATTCGACATAAGCCGTCGTGGACGATGTACCCAGTGCGGCACCTGCGGCAATGGCCACCGAATCGGCCAGCAGCGCTTTCTTCAGGCGCGGCAACTTGCCGTCCTTGTCGAGCAGGCCAGCGCGGTGTGCCACGCCAACCAGCGTACCGGTGGTATCGAAGAGATCCACGAAGAAGAACACGAAAATGACGCCAGCCAAACCCGCGTTCAACGCCCCGGCCAGATCCATCTTGAACAAGGTAGGGGCCAAAGATGGCGGCGCGGAAACGATGCCTTCGAACTTGCTCAAGCCAAGGGCGATCGATATGGCGGTGACGGTCAGGATGCCGATGATGATCGAGCCATGAATGCGGCGGCATTCCAGCGCCACGATCAGGAAGAAACCAAAGATTGCCAGCAACACTTTCGGATCATGCAACGGCCCCAGCGTGACCAGCGTTGCTGGCGAGCCGACCACGACGCCGGCGCTCTTCAACGCGATCAACGCCAGGAAAAAACCGACGCCCGCCGAGATCGCGAGCTTGAGCGAATGCGGGATGGCATTGACGATGGCTTCCCGCACCTTGAACAAGCTCACAACCAGAAAGATCACGCCAGAGAGGAACACCGCGCCCAGCGCCACCTGCCAAGGCACGCCCATGCCCTTGACGACGGAGAAGGTGAAATAGGCATTCAAACCCATGCCCGGCGCGAGCGCGATCGGGTAATTGGCCACCAGCCCCATGATCGCCGTGCCCAAGGCCGCAGCCAGACAGGTCGCGACGAACACCGCATGCTGATCCATGCCGGTCATCGACAAGATCGATGGGTTGACGAAGACGATGTAGGCCATCGTCAGAAAGGTAGTGATCCCCGCCAGCACTTCGGTTTTTACATCGGTGCCATGCGCTTTGAGTTTGAACAACGCCTCTAACATCTACTTGTTTCCCGGATTGGATTTGTATCTATCTGATCGACTGATGGATTCACTGACGATGACTGGATTGATCTGGCGCGCAGGCAAGGCTCAATGCGCACCGATACCCAGCAAGGCCATCACGCCCAGCACCGCGAATACGAAGGCAGCGACAAAACGAACCGCCCGCAGCCAATTCATATGTGAGGCGACCCATTTACCCAACCAGACTGCTGGCACATCGGCAATCAGCATGCCGGTCGTGGTGCCCAGCACCACCTGCCATAGCGGCGAGTATTTGACCGCCAGCGTCACCGTCGCAATCTGGGTCTTGTCACCCAGTTCAGCGATGAAGAAGGCTATCGCGGTTGTAAGGAAGGCACCATAGGGTTTTACCACCGCTTCGCCCTCTTCCATCTTGTCTGGAATGAGCGCCCACACGGCCGTGGCAAGGAAACTGATACCGACGATCCAGCGCAGCCACTCCGGCGTGATGATGCCAGCCAGCAAGGTACCGACCCAGCCTGCAGCAAGGTGATTCAGGATGGTGGCGGCAAGGATGCCGGCGACGACAGGTAGTGGCTGACGGAAACGCGCCGCCAGCATCAGCGCCAGCAATTGCGTCTTGTCGCCCATTTCGGCAACCGCGACTACGCCGGTGGATACGAGAAAGGCATCGAAACTCATGGGAAAACTCCGGGGGCGGGCAAATGCAAGAGGCCGCCTCGCGGCGGCCCACCCAATTGGCGCAGCGAGGTGACCTCAAGTCTTGCCAAGCAGATTCCTTGCGAATCGCCAGCTGCACCATGAACCCGGCTTGCGCCGGCCTCAAGTCTGTTGATGCAGCTCCCGCTGTGCGTTGCGGGCGACTACTCCCCTGAAGACCGGCCGGATTCTAATCGCTGCGGCCAATCCGTTCAAGCTTCCAGACGACCACGAATGTGTTCGAGCAGGCCTTCACACCCATCCTCGACCAGATCCAGCACGTGTTCAAACCCTTCCGGCCCACCGTAATAAGGGTCCGGCACCTCGCGCTCGGCATGCTGGCGGGCAAACTCGAGAAACAGCCGCAACTTGTGGCGCTCTGCGGGCGGGCAAGCACGCTCGAGCAAGCGCTGATGACCTTTGTCCATCGCCAGCACCAGATCAAACTGGCGAAAATCAGCCGGCTTGACTTCCCGCGCCCGCAAATATGAAAGATCGTAGCCCCGTTTGGCAGCGTGGGCAGTCGCACGGCGATCAGGCGCTTCGCCAACGTGGTAATCGTGCGTACCGGCGGAATCCACCTCGACACGATCAGCCAAGCCGGCGCTTTCCACCATGCTGCGCAATACGCCGTCAGCAGTCGGACTTCGGCAGATATTGCCTGTGCACACAAATAAAACCGAATACTTTGCTTTTACGTTCATTGCGTTAAACCACCCATTCCGCGCATTTCAACACGCATTGGAAATGTCAAAAATCAAAACCATTTTTTGATGAAAGGACTCACTCCGCAGACCTCGTCATGGCGGGCGCCTCGAACTGCGCATTCATAGCTTGGCAATCCATTGGCTGTCCAGTGCCTCACTTCGTGCTCCGCGCCACGGGTGATTCTCTCGCAATTCGGCGTGCGTTCAGTCCGAATGATTGAACCACCCCGGCAGTAGGGGAGCACACCCGACCTACTGGTTCTAACCCGTATCAACACTCAGGTTTCAGCCATTTCGAGCGCTCATCTTGCTCTGCAGCAGGGCGCAAAACTGGTGCATATACTGATAACCACATCCGCTGCTGATAACTACGCATAGATATGAGGAGAAAGCCTTGACCACTACCGTGCTCATCGTTGATGACAGTCGTGTTTCCAGGATGATGCTACAGACCTACGCCAAAGAGACCCAGCCGGATTGGCATTACCTGGAAGCGGCCAGCGGGGATGAAGCCCTGCGGGTGGCCGAGGCACAAACAATCGATCTGGCGATCATGGATGTCAACATGCCGGGCATGAGCGGGCTGGATGCGGCGGCCTTGCTGCGGGAGCGGCAACCCGCAGCGACCATCGTGGTGTTGACGGCCAATGTGCAGCAATCGACCCGTACCAAAGCCAGCGAGCTGGGGCTGCATTTCGTCGAAAAACCCATTACACCGGACAGCGCCACCCGGATTCTGGCGCTGCTGGGTGAGCGCGATGCTTGAACTGACGGACCTGCAGCAGGACGCGCTGACGGAGCTTTTCAACATCAGCGTCGGTCAGGCCGCTTCGGTCATGAGCAAGATGGTCAACGAAGAAGTCACGCTTTCCGTGCCGGCGGTGCGTTTCATGAATGGCACGGAAGCCGCCGACATCTTCGACAACATTGGCAACCAGCGCGTCTCCAGCGTTTGCCAGCGGTTTTCCGGCACCTTTTCCGGCGAAGCGCTGCTGATCTTTCCGGAAGACAGCAGCCTTGAGATCGTCCGCCTGATGATCGGCAAAACGATACCGCTGGCGCAACTCACCGAACTCGAACAAGACGCGCTGACCGAAGTGGGCAACATCATCCTCAACGCCTGCCTCTGCTCCTTATCGGATTTCTTTGCCCAGCATTTCGACACCGGCATGCCCTGCCTGCGGATTGGCAGCGGCGCAGACGTCATTGGCGAGGAGCACCGCAACGAGCCGGTACTGTTCCTGCATGTCCGCTTCACCCTCGCCGAACGGAGCGTGGAAGGCTACGTGGCTTTTCTGATGAACCTGCCCTCGCTGCATGACCTGCGCGCCGGCATCGATCACTTTCTCGCAGAACTGAACGGTGGGGCCAGCGGCCATGAAACTGGCCTTGAGTGACACCGCGCTGGACCAGGAGCTCCTGTACAAGCTGCTGGATGCGCTGCAATTGGGCGTAATGTTGCTCGATGCCAGCCAGCACATCGTCGTCTGGAACAGTTGGCTGGCCCGCACCAGCGGCCGCCCCGCCGACCAGATACTGGGCCAGCGCTTCGCCGACACCTTTCCGGCGTTGAGCGACGGCCGGCTGATGCACGCCATCGAACAAGCTTTGCAGCGCCGGCTACCGGCGATCCTGTCTCAATCACTGAATCCCGCCCCGTTCGATCTCTATGCGCAAGGTCAGGAAGCCAGCCCGGCCAGCCGGATCAAGCAAGCCATCCAGATTCTGCCCTTGAGCGATGCCGCCGGGCAGCGCTATGTGCTGCTGCAGATTCAGGACGTCACAGCCGCCGTGCTGCGCGAACAATTGCTGGTCGAGCGGGCCGAGGAGCTGCGTCGCCACTCTTATGTCGATGGGCTGACCGGTGTCGCCAACCGCCGCCGCTTCGACGAGCAACTTCTGGAAGAATGGCGGCGGGCCGGGCGGGCCAAACGCCCGTTGGGTCTCCTGTTGATCGATATCGATCATTTCAAGCGCTATAACGACCGGTTCGGGCATCAAGTCGGCGACATCAATCTGCGTCTGGTTGCGCAGACCTTGGCGGCGGCCGTCCCTCGCACCGATGATCTGATCGCCCGCTATGGCGGCGAGGAATTCGTGGCCCTGCTGCCGAATACCGACCTGGATGGCTGCATGCAGGTTGGCCAGAACCTGCTGGAAGCCGTGGCGAAGTTGCGCTTGCCACATCCGGAATCCCCGCATGGCATCGTTACCGTCAGCATCGGCGTGGCCGCCATGCGCGATGAAGAACAGCAAGATGCGAGCACGCTGATTCTGGCGGCTGATTTAGGCATGTACCTGGCCAAACAGCGCGGCCGTAACCAGATCGGCACTGCCGACTGATCCCGGCCGGCAACGACAACGCATTTCGTGGAGTGCCCGCCCTTCATGGAGCAATCATCATGACCTTTGAGCCCTCCAGCGAGCATGACTTCTTCGGCGGCCTGCAAGCATTGGCCGCCAGTGCATTTCCAAAGGAATGCCGCACCTGCGGCCGTGTCTATGCCACCGCCGAAGCATTCCTGCAGGAAACCCGGCCGATCAGCAGCGACAGCAGCGGCTTGAAACAATCCGAGGACGACAACGGGGAATACATTGTCGAAGCCTTTCGGAACTGCGTTTGCGGATCAACGCTCATGGATGTCTTCGCCGACCGGCGCGCGCCGGATGACGCCGACCATCCGCGCCGGCAGCTGTTCGGTGAATTGCTGGAATATCTGGTCGCGAAACGTATAGAACGCGCCGTTGCCCGCCAGGAACTGTTGAAGGTCATGCACGGCGAGCACAGCGATCTGCTGGCGCAGCTCTGGTCAGACAAACTGGCGGAGCGCATCAAGAGCCAAGGCATGGCTGGCCGGTGACGCGTCAGCGGCAATAGGCGGTCATGACAGTGCGGGCTATAATCGCCGTTTTCCCGTATATCGGCTTTGCCCCCTATGTCGCCGCGCCTTGATCTGCTTCAGCCCTACCCGTTCCAGAAACTGCGTACGCTGTTCGCCGGCATCATCCAGAACCCGGCCTTGCCGCACGTCAATCTGTCGATCGGCGAGCCGAAGCATCCAACGCCACAGCGGGTAAAAGACGCACTGGTCGCCAATCTGGATGGCTTGGCCGCCTATCCAGCCACACTGGGTTCGGATGCGCTGCGCACCAGCATCGCCGCCTGGATCGAACGCCGCTATGCCGTCACTGCCGATCCGGCTCGTGAAACCGTGCCCGTCAACGGCAGCCGCGAGGCATTGTTCTCGTTCGCGCAAACAGTGATCGACACCTCTGGCGACGCGACACCGGTCGTGATTTCACCAAACCCGTTCTACCAAATCTATGAAGGCGCAGCCTTCCTGGCCGGCGCTGAACCGTTTTACGTCAATTGCACCGCAGACAACCGCTTTCAGCCGGACTGGGCCAGCGTGCCGGATGCAATCTGGGCACGCACACAGCTGGTTTATGTCTGCTCGCCGGGCAACCCGACCGGCGCGGTCGCGTCGCTGGACGACTGGAAGACCTTGTTCGCTCTATCCGACCGCCACGGCTTCGTGATTGCCAGCGATGAGTGCTATTCGGAAATCTATTTCAGCGGCGTCAAACCGCTGGGGGGTCTGGAAGCCGCCAAATTGCTCGGCCGCGGTTTCGAGCAACTGGTGGTGTTCTCGTCCCTGTCCAAACGTTCCAACGTGCCGGGCCTGCGTTCTGGTTTCGTCGCCGGCGACGCGAAGATCATCGAGAAATTTCTGCTATACCGCACCTACCACGGCTGCGCGATGAGCCCGCCCGTGCAGGCGGCCAGCGTCGTGGCGTGGGATGACGAAACGCATGTCGAAGACAACCGGCTGCAGTACGCGGCCAAGTTCGAGGCGGTGACGCCGGTCCTCAAGTCGGTACTCGACGTCGACCTGCCGGATGCTTCGTTCTACCTGTGGGCGAAGATTCCGCCATCGTTATTGAATGGCTCCGATACCGAATTCGCCCGCCGTTTGTTCGCCGAAGCGCATGTGACGGTTCTGCCGGGCTCCTATCTCGCCCGCGAAGCGCACGGCATCAATCCGGGTGCCGGTTACATCCGCATTGCCCTCGTTGCACCGCTGGCGGAATGCGTTACCGCCGCCGAGCGCATTGTTCAGTTCTGCAAGACCCATACCTCCTAAAACTAAGCTGATTGCATCACGACAAGGAACGACCATGAGTTCACAACTGCAAACCATCATCGATACCGCATTTGAAAACCGCGCCGACATTAATCCAGGCAACGTTTCGGCTGAACTGCGCGATGCAATCAACGAAGTGATCAATGGCCTCGACAAAGGCCAGCTGCGCGTGGCCGAGAAAATCGGCGGCGCCTGGCAAACACATCAATGGCTGAAGAAAGCCGTGCTGCTGTCATTCCGCATCAATGACAACGCCCCGATGCCGGGCGGCTCCACCCAGTATTTCGATAAGGTGCCGAGCAAGTTCGACAGCTACACCGAGGCGGACTTCCGCGCTGGTGGTTTCCGCGTGGTGCCGAACGCCATCGCCCGTAAAGGCGCGCATATCGGCAAGAACGTGGTGCTGATGCCGTCCTATGTGAACATCGGCGCATATGTGGATGAAGGCACCATGGTCGATACCTGGGCCACCGTCGGCTCCTGCGCGCAGATCGGCAAGAACGTGCACCTCTCCGGTGGCGTGGGCATTGGCGGCGTGCTCGAGCCGCTGCAGGCCAACCCGACCATCATCGAAGACAACTGCTTCATCGGCGCACGCTCCGAAGTGGTGGAAGGTGTGATCGTTGAAGAAGGCTCGGTGATTTCGATGGGCGTTTACATCGGCCAATCGACCAAGATCTATGATCGCGAAACCGGCGAAGTCAGCTATGGTCGCATCCCGGCCGGCTCGGTCGTTGTCTCCGGCAATCTGCCGTCGGCCGATGGCACCTACAGCCTGTATTGCGCCGTGATCGTGAAGAAGGTCGATGAAAAGACCCGTGGCAAGGTTGGCATCAACGAGCTGTTGCGCGGTATTTGATCCAACGGCGATCAAAGCAACGCACATGAAAAAGCCGGTGTTTGCGCACCGGCTTTTTTCATTCGTCCGGCTTACCCAAAAAGCTGGGCATCCAAGACCACACTGCTGTCGCTCAGAAAATCACATCGCGTGACACGCCATAACGACGCAGGATGCGGCGCAATTGCTCCAGCGCCTCGATCTGGATCTGCCGCACCCGTTCGCGCGTCAGGCTCAGATTGGCCGCAAGGTCTTCCAGCGTACAGACCTCATAGCCGTTGAGGCCATAACGGCGCTCGATCACCATGCGTTGCTTGTCGTTGAGTTGCTTGAGCCATTCGCGCACATAACGCTCGATTTCGGCGTTCTGCAGGATGGTTTCCGGGCCGTCGTGCTGGTCATCGGGGATGGATTCGCCAATGGTCAGCATCGGATCGATATCGAGCGGGGCATCGAGTGATGCGACCCGTTCGTTCAGGCCCATGATGCGGCGCACGTCTTCGACATCCTTGCCCACGAGATGGGCAATGTCTTCCAGCGTCGGCTCGTGGCCGAGATGCGCTTCCAGATGGCGTTGCGCCCGCAAGTAGACGTTCAGTTCCTTGATCACATGCACCGGCAGCCGGATCGTGCGGCTCTGGTTCATGATCGCGCGCTCGATGCTCTGGCGGATCCACCAGGTGGCATACGTCGAGAAACGGAACCCGCGCTCGGGATCGAATTTCTCCAGCGCGTGCATCAGGCCGATATTGCCTTCCTCGATCAGATCAAGCAGCGTCATGCCGCGGTTGATGTAGTGCTTGGCAATGTTCACGACGAGCCGCAAGTTATGCTCGATCATCTTTTGCCGGGCTTCGAAATCGCCCTGCACCACGCGCCGCGCCAGCGCTCTTTCCTGATCTGGCGTCAGCAAGGGGCTGTGGCCGATCTCGTTCAGGTAAATCTGTGTGACGTCACCGGTGCTTTCGGTGACATACGATGTTTCTGCTTCCTCAGTACCGCGTGACTCGGCTTCCGCCTCGCCTTCGCTTTCTTCATCCGCATCGTCGATGAGTTCCTCGTCATCGAGCGGTGTATCGTCTTCCAGGATATCGATTTGATCGTTCATGGTTTTTCTAACGGAATGAATTTAGCAGGATCGACCGGTTTGCCAAATCTGCGGATTTCAAAGTGCAGCTTGACCTGGTCGGTGTCGGTATTGCCCATCTCTGCGATCTTTTCGCCCTTTTTGACGCTGTCTCCTTCCTTGACCAGCAATTTATTGTTATGCGCATAGGCGGTCAGGAATTCCTTGTTGTGCTTGATGATGATCATCTTCCCGTAACCGCGAAGCCCTGCACCAGCATAAACGATCTTACCATTTGCTGACGCTAGAACAGGCTGCCCCATTTTGCCCGGAATATCAACGCCACGGGTTTCTTCGGTAAATGCCTTGAGTGGTTTACCCACCGTTGGCGACACCCAATCACTCACCTCAGCATCGTCAACCGTGGCGGTCGAATCAGCCTTTGTGCTTGATTTTTCATCGGTTTTAGCACTTTTTACATCAGAAGTCGAAGCGACTGCGGGTGTGGGGCGACTCACCGGCTTACTAGCGTCGTTTTGTGGTTTGGCCGCAACGTCCGGCCCGTCAGATAAACGTGCAACGCTGCTTGCATTTTGCGCGCTATAAGGCAGTTTCACTACCTTCGGGTATTGCAATGGCGCTTGTGGTGCGGGGCTGACGGCAGGCACTGCTGCTGAATCGTCAGTCTTGAGCGGCCTCGTCTCAACAGCAGTCGCGCTAGCGCCGTCCGGCGACGTCAAACGCAGTACCTGATCCACCTTGATGTCGTTGACGTCATTCAGGTTGTTCCAGGCCGCCAGCTCGCGATAGCTGAAGCCGTGATCCAGCGCGATCCGGTACAAGGTATCGCCCTTCTTGACCACGTAGGTGCCAGGACGTGGATCAGTACCTAGCGGCGTGACCGTGGCGGTGCCTGACTTGTTGCGATCGACGATCGGTGCCGACTGGGTGGCAGGGGCGCTTTGCGTGCGATCCACGATCGGCGCGGGTTTGCGCGGTTCGCTTGCGCAAGCGGCAAGCAGTAGAACAGCAGGCGCAATCAGGCGTTGCCAACTCACAAAACATCTCCTAGGTACGAGTTCCAATCCGGCGTCAGGCCAAACCTGGCAACAGCGGAACAAATTTAACTTTTTCCAACCGGCTTTCAAGCAGACCTTCTTCCCGACGCTCGATCAAGCGTAATTCTTGTTCATCAGTGCCGACCGGAAAAATCAGGCGGCCGCCGACAGCCAGCTGATCGAGCAGATTTTCAGGGGGAATCGGTGCAGCTGCAGTCAGCATGATCACATCGAACGGGGCGGACTCCGCCAAGCCCTTGCTGCCATCGGCATGCCGCAGCCGGGCATTGTAGGCGCCCAGCTTGGATAGGCGTTCACGGGCAACGCGAGACAAGCCGCCGATGCGCTCAATGCTGTAAACGGTTTTGAAGAACTGGGCCAACAGCGTCGTTTGGTAGCCGCAGCCGGTGCCGATTTCCAGCACTTTGTCGTGCCGCGCCGCGCCGAGCGCGATTTCGGTCATCCGGGCCACGATATAAGGTTGGGAAATCGTCTGGCCGAAGCCGATCGGCAACGCGGTATCGTCATACGCCTTGTGCGAGATGGCCTCGTCCACGAAGGCATGCCTTGGCACTTCGCCCATGATGGCCAGCACGCGCGCATCGCTGATGCCTTGTTGTTTCAAGCGGTCGATCATGCGTGCACGGGTACGCGCCGACGTCATGCCGGTGCCGCCCAGCTCAGAGAAATTCATTCGTGCAGCCATGATGCGATGTAGTCCCGTTGCGTATAGGCGGTCAAATCGATCGAGAGTGGCGTCACCGACACCTTGCCATTGGCGATGGCGTTGAAATCCGTTTCATCGCCCGCATCGGCAGCGACGCCCGGCGGGCCGACCCACCAGATGGTTTCGCCACGCGGGTTCTGGCTGCGGATCACGGGGGCTGATTTATGTCGGCGCCCCAAGCGCGTCACCTCAAAACCGGCCAGCTCATCGTAGGGACGATCCGGCACATTCACGTTAAGCAGGACTGCGCCCCGGATTGGATCGCGCGCCATCCGCTCGACCAGCTCGGCAGCGACACGGCCAGCGGTGGCGAAATGCTGTGGATTGCGCGAGGCAAGGGATAGCGCCAAGGAAGGGATACCGAGCAGATAACCTTCGGTGGCGGCGGCGACGGTGCCGGAATAGATGGTGTCATCGCCCATGTTCGCACCATGATTGATGCCGGAGACGACCATATCGGGCGGCGTTTCCAGCAAACCGGTGGCCGCCAGATGCACGCAATCGGTGGGCGTGCCATTCACATAATGGAAACCGCTTGGCGCAGTACGCACCGTGAGTGGGCGATCAAGGGTGAGTGAATTGCTGGAGCCGCTGCGATCACGCTCCGGCGCGCAGACAACAACGTCATGCCGCTCAGCCAGCGCAGCGGCCAGTGCGGCGATGCCAGGGGCGAGATAACCGTCGTCGTTGGAAATCAGGATGCGCATCTAGACTCGTTGGCATGTGTTTCACGAAGGCCGCGTCGCGCACGGATGCACCGGATTAGCGCGGCCTGATAGGCGGCTATTCTAGCCCCCTGCCGCACCGCCGCAAAATCGGCTAGTTGCGGCGTTGCACCAGTGTCGTGAGTACGCCCGTCGAGGCGATCAGCAACATGGCCAAATAGCTCGATGGCGGCAGCACATCGCCCCAGATCAGCACGCCGAACAAGGTCGAAAATACGACGGTCAGATAGGCGAAACTGGCCACAACCAGCGACTTGCCCTTGCGGTAGGCACGCGTCATCGACAGTTGCGCGCACGTCGCGGCAAAACCGAGCCCGATGATGATCCAGAGGTTGCTCCAGGTGAGTCTTGTCAGCGGCGTGGACTGGAACAGCATCCAGATCCCTGCGCCAATCGAAGACACGAGCGAGAAATAAAACACCGTGCGCCAATCCGGCTCCCCTGCCCGGCCCAGCTCATGGACATTCATATAGGCCACCGAGGCAAGCAGGCCAGACCCCAAACCGATCAGCCCGGTTACATAGTCTTGCTCGTTAAACGTGGGGCGCAACAGCAACACCACACCAACAAATCCGAACAGCACCGCCAGGACTTGCGAGCGTTGCGGCCATTGCCGCTGCCAACCCAAGGTCAGCAGCAGCAGGAAAATCGGTGAGGTGTAATTGAGCGTGACCGCCGTCGGCAGCGGCAGATGGGCAATCGCGTAGAAATACAGCATCAACGAGATGAAGCCGGAGATGCTGCGCGTGAGGTGCAGCTTGAGCATGGCCGGCTTTACCGCGACCGAGAGCCCCTGTGGCAGCACGATCAACAAGATGCCGGCAAAGCCCGCCAGGCAACGGTAGAACACCAGTTCGGCGGTCGAGAAACGCACGCTGCCGAGTTTGACAAATACCCCCATCACGCCGAAACACAGACCGGCCACGGCCATCCAGAACGGGCCGGAGTCACGCAAGCGCGACCATGAGAAAACAACAGATGAGCGCATTAGAACCTGAAATGAAAGAAGGCAGCGTGAATGCTGCCTTCTTTGGATTATCCGTCACACACCGGATACAAACGATACGGGATAGTCCGGGCTATTGCTTCGCCTGAGCTACCCAACCAACAGCTCACCCATCTCGCGACGGATGAACTGGTGGAAGTGGCGCATGCCGTCTTCCATCGGGCTTTGATACGGCCCGACTTCATTACGGCCGGCCTTGTAGAGTGCCTGCCGGCCCGCCTCCATCCGGTCGATGATCTCGCGATCTTCAACCGCGGTTTCGGCATAAGCCGCTTGCTCGGCCGCGACGAACTCCGGTTCGAACCAAGCAATGTCCTGCGGGTAATAGAACTCGCAGATGTTCTTGTAGCTGCGTGGCCCGGTCGGGATCAGCGTGGAGATCACCAGCGTATGCGGATACCACTCCACCATCACGTTCGGGTAGTACGTGAGCCAGATGGCACCGTGCGGCGGTTGTTCGTCACCGTAATACGCCTGCACCTGCTTGTGCCACTCCGCGTAGACCTTGGAGCCCGGCTTGGCGAGCGCGTTGTTGACGCCCACGGTCTGCACCGAATGCCAGTCGCCGAATTCCCAATTCAGATCGTCGCAGGTCACGAACTTGCCGAGACCGGGGTGGAATGGCTCGACGTGGTAGTCCTCCAGATAAACCTCGATAAAGGTCTTCCAGTTACCCACGTACTCATCCACCTGCACGCTGTGGAACACGTAGTTGGAGAAATCCAGCTGCTTGGCCACGCCGAGGTCTTTCAGATCGGCCTCGATATCGTGACCGTTCTTTTCGAACAGCAGCCCATTCCACTGCACCAGTTCCGTTTCGGGCAAATGCAGGCACGGGTTGCCGGGAAAGTGCGGCGCACCGGCCAGCTTGCCGTGCTGGTCATAAGTCCAGCGATGCAGCGGGCAGACGGTGTGCGCGTTGTTACCGCGGCCGGACAGCATGGTGGCCTGACGGTGACGACATACATTGGAGAGAAGCTTGACGCCGGTATCGGTACGCTTGAGGTACTGCGCGCCGCCGGTCATTTCCAGCACGTGATAATCGCCGCTTTCCGGCACCATCAATTCGTGGCCGATGTACTTGGGGCCGCGTTGGAACAGACGTTCCAGTTCATGCTGATACAGTGTTTCATCGAAATACGACGACACCGGCAATTGGGTGGTCATATCCAGCTGCAATGCTGCAGCCGTAGCCAGATTGGTCATTAGCCAATACCTCCTGGGCCAGAAGGTCTTGCCACTTTGTTATCAGTACGGATAACGATGGGTGGGCAAGCCATCAATAAAAAGCCGGTAACGCCGCCTCGCAGGCTGCAGAAACCGACCGCCGAAAAGCGCGAATTGTCGCGCAATTGCGCTCATCGGGCAAGTTTGGATACGTACGGAAAGCCGTGCTGGATGAAAACGGCGTTAGACATTTAGCATGTCTGTGGACGGAAATCCGCGTTCGGATCAAGTGCCGGTTGGGCCTGCAGCCGCCAAGCCATCCCAGTTGCCCGCTCGCAACTCCGGCAGCCTATCGCCCACCGCTTGACGCCCCTTGACCACCTTGCCGACCACATCGTTCAACGATGGCCAGCCGATCAGGATCGCGCCGGCATAGTGCCCATCGGCCACCACCAACTTGCGGTAGCGATGGCTGGCGGCATCTTCTTCGACGAACACTTCGTCCCCCGCTTCGGGATTGACGCGCCCCATGGACACCACTTCGGCACCGATGACCTTGAGGATGGTCGAGAGTACCGGTTCGGCATACGCCCGTTCCTCGCCTAGCGCGTTACATGCCGCGACTTCCGCCTGCTCGACCGCGACCGGCCACAGCCCAGGCACCTTGCCCTGCCATTCCGCCACATCGCCGGCGGCGAAAATATCGGCATCGCTGGTCCGCATAAAGTCATCGACCACCACGGCGCGGCCGAGATTCAGGCCAGCTGCCTTGGCCAAGGACACGTTCGGCGCGA
The DNA here is from genome assembly GCF_000711875.1 of Andreprevotia chitinilytica DSM 18519. Lineage (GTDB taxonomy): Bacteria > Pseudomonadota > Gammaproteobacteria > Burkholderiales > Chitinibacteraceae > Andreprevotia > Andreprevotia chitinilytica. The sequence continues at coordinate 67,580 of NZ_JONM01000001.1, read as the reverse complement.
TACCGGCTGCGACAACAAAGATATCGGCCGGGATCGCCACTTCATCCTTAAGCGCCAAGATCTGCTGCCCATCGCCAGAACGGATCAACTTATCCAATTGCGCATCGACGATGATCTCCAGCCCCAGACTTTGCAGATAACGCTGCAACAGCAGGCCGCCCTTCTCATCCAGCTGGCGATGCAACAGCCAGGCGTTGCGCTCGACCACGCTCACATGCAGGCCCATCTTGTGCAATGCATACGCGGCCTCCAGCCCCAACAGCCCACCACCGGCCACGACGGCATATTGCGCGCCGGAACGCTGTGCATAGCTGCGCACGCCCATCGCATCGTTGGCGGTACGCAGCACGAAGCAACCATCTCCCCCGTAGCCATTGATCGGAGGCACGAAACTGCTGCTGCCGGTGGCCAGGATCAGCTTGTCGTAGTTCAGCGTTTCGCCATCAGCCAGCTCAACGGTATGCGTCGTCGGATCGATCCGCTTGGCGGCGGTGTTGAGCCAGACTTCGATATTGCGGTCGGCATACCAGTTATCCGGCAGCAAATAGAGGCCATGCATGGCAGAACGGCCGTAGATCAGCCGGGTGATCCCCATGCGGTTGTAGAGCGCGTGGTTTTCATCCGCGACGACTTGGATGATGCAATCCGGATGCCGGCGGCGCACGTGATCAGCGGCCGTCACGCCGGCAATGCCGTTGCCGATCACGATGACCTGTTTAACCGCCGCGTTGAATGAGGCTGGCAAAGGTGTGGCGTGGGCCGTCGCCCGTTCCGGCTTGAGTGCGATGCTGACGCTGCCGCCCTGTATCCGCGCGCAACAGGCCATCCGCGTATTGGATGCGTGACCAAGCCGGGCCAAGGTGTTTTTCTCGTCGTCACCGATTGGCGATAGATGCTCTGCCCCCGCTTTGACCGCAATGGGATCTGCGCCGCACACGCCCATCCGGCAGCCTGATTCAATGGCGCAACCGCCACGTTCGACCAGCTCCAGCAAGGTTGAGCCGGCTGCGGCTGGCAAGCGCCGTTGTTCCGGTTCGATCACCAACTCAGCCGGCGTTGCTGCACCCGCCTGCCGCAACGCTTCAGCCGCACCGGCGCCCAACTTGGCGGAGACATTGACGTTCTGCTCCGTGGTTTGCTGGCGGAACTGGTTTTCCCGCATCGCGCCGCGTGCGAGCCAAAGCAGCGTCAGCCCCAGCAGCGCGATGCGTACCGCCCAAGGGATGAGATCAGGAATGGCGACCCCGGTCAGCGTCGATACGCCATGCGTCCATGTCGGGGCGGCAAACCAGTAGTAACCATTGAAGGCAGCCGCGCCAAACAACAGCGTCAGACGGTTCTGCGACACCTTGGCAAAGACATCCAGCGTGTGGAACACCGCCAGACTGAGCGCGGCGTACATGGCAAAGCGCAGGTAGGTTTCGGCGATGCCCGCATCCACCGGCACGGTGAAAAACGCGATGATGAAACCCGGCAACGCACCAACGAAGAAGCGCCGGTAACCGGCATAGCGACGGTCTTCATCGTATTGGTCGGCGAGATAAGCCACGCCGGGGTTGAAGTCGTAGCAATTCTTGGTGCAGCCAACACAAGGCTGGCAATGCGCATTGCGGATCAGCACGAATGGCGTCTGGCCGTAAATGCGCTGCACCGGCAGCATGGGGCAAATGCTGCTGCACCAGCCGCTCTTGCCCTTGAACAACACCCCGCCTGTGAACGCACCAACCAGCCCGCCCATGATCAGCAAACCGCTCGCCAAGCCGCTGTGGTCGAACAGCGTCTTACGGCTGGACACCAGCAACAGGAACAGTGCGATCCCGACAACGTAGCTGTATTCGCGGATTTTCGTGGTATGTGCCCGGCCTTGCGTAAAGCCGAACAGACGTGGCGTCTGGTTCAGCGCCGCCATCGGGCAAACATTGCGCCACAGCCCCGGCGCGATGAAAAACACTGCCGGCAGCAGTGGCACAATGACCGACCACCACAAGATCAGCCCGGTCTTGGGCGCCAGCCATAGGGTGAGCGCCATCCCCACCGCACAACTGATGCTCAGCACGCGCAAGGCGTACCACACCCACATCGGCACCCGCGACTGAATCTGCAGGTAGTTGGGGAACAGGGTGACGGGCGCGTCCATTATCGGGTCGGCTGCGACAACATGCCGGTCAGACCACGCAACCGCAACGACAGGATGCGACCCAAGTCGAGCAAGACGACGCGTGCCAATTCTGGCGAGCGTCCGGCCAGCACTTCAAACGCATCGGGCGAGATGCCGTACAACTCGCCGGGCTGCAGTGCCTTGACCGTTGCCGAGCGCGGCTGACTATCGAAGAACGCCTGCTCGCCAAAAATCGAATTCTTGCTGATGACCGATACGCGCCGTGTCGGGCCGCCGCCCCAATTGGCGATGACCTCCAGCTCACCTTCCGCGACGATATAGAACGCACGCGTCCGCTCACCCTCGGTGACCAGCGTGTCTCCGATGGCGAAACGGCGGCGCTCGGCCACTGTCAGTAGTTGCTGCCAATCGGCCGTGGTGGCATTGCCAAGAAAGACCAGATCGGTAGCGGCATCGCCACCCGTTCCTGATCCATAGTCAAAAAATGAGGTGAAATTCATGGGGACTCCACACGCGGGCCATGCCCTTGGTAGAGCCCATTTTTCGCATCAATTCAAGACTTTCATGCCACCAACGCTGCCAGACGGTTTGCTTCATGCAACAGGGCAGCCAATCGCTCCGCACCGGTCAGAATCGCCGCCGGATCGGCATGGCTGAAGTTGAGGCGCAAATAACTCACATCGGGTGTCCCGGCGAAGAAGGCATCGCCCGGCATGACGGCAATGCCGGCATCCAACCCGGCAGCCAGCAAGGCGCGCATATCGACCGGTTGCCGCAGCTTCACCCAGAAGAACAAACCACCCACCGGCACCTGCCAACTCGCCAGCTCACCCAGATGCTGTGACAGCGCCACGTGCATCGCATCGCGCCGTTCGCGGTAGATTGGCAGAACACTTGCAACGTGCGCTGCCAATTCATTGCGCTCCAGGCAGTCGGCTACCAGCGCCTGGCTCAGGCGGTTGCTGTGCAAATCAGCCGCCTGCTTGAGGCGGGTCAGCGGGGTGATGAAATCGGGATGGACGATCAGATAGCCCAACCGCAAGCCGGGGGCGAGTGTCTTCGAAAACGAGCCCTGGTAAACCCAACGGGCACGCCGCAAACGACCGGTAATTGGCTGCGGGGCCGGTGCATCGTAGGCCAGATCGCGATAAGGGTCGTCTTCGAACAAGATGCCATCTGCAGCGTCCAAGCTGGCTGCAACGGCATCGCGCTCGGCATCGCTATAGCAATAGCCAGAAGGATTCTGGAAGGTGGGAGTGAGATAGGTGAAACGAGTTTGCGCCAGCTGCTGCTGTAGCGCCTCGATATCCGGCCCGTTATCGCCAACGGTGAAGCCACGGATATCCGCGCCGAACAAGCGAAACGCCTGCAATGCCGCCAGATAGGCTGGCGCTTCGGCCAGCACCGGCGTGCCCTCGTCGATCAGCAGCTTGCTGACGAGATCGATCCCTTGCTGCGAGCCATTAACGATCAACACCTGCGCCGCAGTGCAATCGAGGCCCAGTGATCGACCATGTGCAGCGACCAGCTCACGCAAGCGCGGCTCGCCCTCGGTTTGGCCGTATTGCCAGATATCCGGCAGCTTGCCGTCCGGCAGGCTGGGTTGATACAAGGCTTCTTCGGCCGGCAGGCCGCCAGCAAACGAGATCATGTCGGGCCGCGTGGCTGCGGCGAGGATGTCGCGAACCAGCGACGAGGTGAGGCGGTCGATGCGGCGGGCCAGCATGGGAAACTCCTTGAACGTGAACAGCCATTGGCAAGCGCCAAGGCCAAAAATTCCTGCTCACGTTGTGCGTGCCGCCGATGTCGCTGATCTACCTTACGCGGATGGGCGCGGCACTCAACGACCCGAACGCAGGTGAAATGCAATTAGGTCATGTATATTGACCAATATTCCGAGCAAGGCAAAACAAAGTCAATATGCTTGACCAAAATTACCCAAATCCCGCTGATCAACCGACTGAAGCGCAAGCCATCGAACTGCTGTTCTACGGCTACCGCGCCTTCACCGCCAAGCCCGATGCCTTGCTGGCCGAACGCGGTCTCGGCCGGGTGCATCACCGAATCCTCTATTTTGTCGGCCAGCAACCCGATGCCGCCATCGGCGAATTACTGGCGCGGCTGCGCGTGAGCAAACAAGCGCTCAACGGCCCTTTGCGCGAGCTACAACAGGTGGGTTTGATCGAGGCCGTATCTTGCGACGAGGACAAGCGGGTAAAGCGGCTGCGGCTCACTCAAGCCGGCGCAGCATTGGAAGCTGAACTCACAGCGAGCCAAGCCAAGCTGCTGCGTACCGTACTGGATAAGGCAGGGCCGGCAGCCGAAGCGGGCTGGCTGCAAGTGATGGTGGAGTTAGCGGCTGCGGATGCCGAACCGCCGGCAGGCCAAGAAGTATCTCAGTAGATAGGGGGCGTTGGCGGTCAATCAGTAGGAAACCGGCACCGGCTCCAGACTGCGCCAGAAATACCACGTCGCCACCGTGCACCACGGCTGCCAGCGTTCGGCCAGCTTGCGGATATCGGCTTTGGGCAGCCGTTCACCTCCGTGATAATTCAGCGCCACCGCCTTGATCAGGCCGATATCGTCCAGTGGCAACACGTTCGGGCGCAGCAGGTGGAACATCAGGAACATCTCGACCGTCCAGCGACCGATGCCACGAATGCTGGTCAGCTCGCTGATGATGGCATCGTCATCCCATTCCACCCAGTCAGCGGGTTCGAGACGCCCTTCTGCGTGGTGTTTGGCCAGGTCTTTCAGGTATTCCACTTTGCGGGCAGAAAGGCCGCAGGCGCGTAGTGCATCGAATTCAGCCTGCAAGACGCGATCGCTTTCCATGACTTCCAGATGCGCCAGCACTTTCCGGTAAACCGAATCGGCCGCCTTCACCGAAATCTGCTGGCCGACGATGGAACGCGCCAGTGTCTGAAACGCATCGCCGCGCCCTTCCAGGCTGATTTGCGGATAGGTGGCGATCAGTTTCGCCAGAATTGGATCGGCAGCACTGAGGTCCGCGCAGGCTTGGTCCCAATAGTCCGGCTTGCCGATCAGCATCAATCGCCCGCCACGGTCAGTTTGTCGATCAGGGTCGAGCCGACGCGCTTGCTGCTCGATGGCAGGATGTCATCGCCGATGCCGACGATGCCCTTGAAGATGTCGCGCAAATTGCCGGCAATGGTGATTTCCTCGACCGCGTACTGAATCACACCCTTCTCGACCCAGAAACCCGCCGCGCCGCGTGAGTAATCGCCAGTCACCATATTGATGCCGTGGCCGAGCAGCTCGGTGACCAACAGGCCAGTGCCGAGTTGCTGCAGTAGTTGTTCGAATGTCGCGGTCGCATCCACTAGCAGATTGTGCGGCCCCCCCGCATTGCCGGTGGTTTCCATGCCCAATTTGCGCGCGCTGTAGCTGGACAGGAAATAGCCGTTCAACACACCCGCCTGTACCAGCTCACGCCGCGTCGTTGCCACGCCTTCGCCATCGAAAGCGCCGCTGGCCTGCCCCCGCAACAGGAACGGGTCTTCAACGATATTGACGATGGGCGAGAACACCGACGTGCCGAGGCTATCCACCAGGAAGCTCGATTTGCGATACAGGCTGGAACCGCTCACTGCCGATACCCAATGTGAAATCAGCGAAGCAGCCACTGGCGCTTCGAACAACACTGGATATTCACCGGTTTTGACCCGGCGTGCGCCGAGCCGGCGTACAGCTCGCTCACCCGCCTTGCGACCAACTGATGCCGCCGAATCCAGATCGGCCTGCGCCCGCGCGCTGGTGTACCAGTAATCACGCTGCATACCAGATTCGTCTTCGGCGATCAGCGCAGCAGAAATGCTATGGCGAGAACTGTCGCCGTGACCGAGAAAGCCTAGCGAGTTGGCATATACCCAGCGCGTCGCCGAGGTATTGACTGTTGCGCCTTCCGAGTTGTCGATCCGCTCATCGACGCCCTGCCCGGCTGCTTCGCACTCTTTAGCCAGCTCAATGGCGGCTTCAACCGGCAATTGCCACGGGTGGTAAAGATCGAGATCAGGGAATGCGGTGGCGAGGCGGGTTTTATCGGCCAAACCGGCGAATTCATCTTCGGCGGTGTAGCGGGCAATCGCCAGCGCGGCACCAACGGAGTCGATCAAAGCCTGTTTGGAGAAATCCGAGGTACTCGCGTGGCCCTTGCGCTGGCCGAGGTAAACCGTGACGCCAACACCCTTGTCACGGTTGTATTCAATGGTCTCCACCTCCCCCAAGCGCACCGACACATTCTGGCCGACGCCTTCCGAGGCATCGACTTCCCCGGCGGTCGCGCCTTGGCGTTGCGCCTCTTCAAGCACGAATTGGGCGAGATCGGTGAGCTGCTGCTGGCTGAAGCTGAATTCGGACACGGGGCTTCCTTGTGAGGTAGGCGGGACTTAGGCTCTGTTGACGTTAGATTAGTTTTTACGCGACCGGGTATTTTGCCCCAAGACCGGGCATTCAACGTGCCGTGGTACGGGTACCATCAGCGGCGAATAACGCAGGATTGGGCAAAAGACCCAGTCGCCCAAAGGGCAAGCCCGCCAGCATGCCGGATGCTTTGTCGCCAATGCTCACAAAGCGCCAGCCTTGCTTGCGCTTGGCTTCGCGCGCCGACAAGCTGGCGGGCTTGCGTAAAAGCTAATCTAACGTCAACAGAGCCTTAGGTTAGGTGTAGTTGGGGTTTAGTAGGATAATAACGCTTTTGGCTCACGCATTCCCGCCATGGCAAAGCACAACAGCAGCAAACAAGACGCAGACGACGAAATCGAGACCGTCAGCAAATCCCAGATGAAGCGCGACTCGATTGCGCTGCAAGAACTGGGGGCCGCACTAATCCCGGTCGACAAGAAACGACTGGAAAGCCTGCACCTGCCAGAGCGCCTGCTGACCGCCATTCTGGATGCCAAGCGTATTACCGCTAACGGCGCGACGGCGCGGCAGAAGCAGTACATCGGCAAACTGATGCGTGATGTAGACCCGGCCCCGATTCGTGAACTGCTTGACGCGATGGCTGGCGTCTCTGATCGCCACAATGCCTGGCTGCATCAACTGGAACGTCTGCGCGACCGCTTGATCGATGACCCGAAGGCACTGGAAAGCTTCATCGTCGAGCACCCACAGGCTGATATCCAGCAGCTGCGCCAACTGATCCGCAATGTGCTGAAAGAGCGCGAGCAACTCAAGCCACCGAAAGCCTTCCGCGAGTTGTTTCAAGTGCTTCGAGAATACATCCCCGAGCCAGCGCTGCCCGGCACCGACGCAGACGCATTCGATGGAGACGAGGCGTGATTGCAAGCCAAACCTTCGCGGCGGTGTTCTTCGATATGGATGGCACCCTGATCGACTCGACCCCAGCCATCGAACTGGTGTGGCGGCGTTGGGCTGAGCGGCACGGCGTTGATGTCGACCTGCTGTTGAGCAAGATCCATGGCCGGCGCGGACAGGAAGTCATTCCGGAAGTCGCGCCGCATCTCGATGTTGCTGAAGAAGTTCGCCAACTGATCGCCGAAGAATCCGTCACCCTGGACGGCACGGTACGGATCGCCGGCGTGGAAACCGCCCTCGCCTCGCTGGGCGACGCGAAATGGTCCATCGTCACCTCGGCCACCCACGGCCTCGCCGCCGCCAAACTGGGCTTTGTCGGCTTGGCTATCCCCAAGCACTTGATTGGCAGTGAAGACGTCAAGAACGGCAAACCACACCCGGAACCGTATCTACTGGCTGCGGAACACCATCAAGTTCAGCCGGAACAATGCCTGGCATTCGAAGACGCGATCAGCGGCATCCGCTCTGCCAAGGCAGCAGGCATGACCGTCGTTGCCCTCGCCACTTCCCATCTGGTCGAACAGCTGACCGAAGCCGATCTGATCATCCGCGATTGGCACGATGTTGCGTTTCATATCACAGCAAATGGCATTCAGCTGCAGGTGCTGCGCGAACATGGCTGAAGCAATGCTGAAGATCGGGTTGGTTTCGATTTCTGACCGTGCCTCCAGCGGCGTGTATGAAGACAAGGGATTGCCTGCGCTAGCGGATTGGCTCTCTCATGCACTGGCAACCCCATTCACACTGGAACAGAAACTGATTCCGGACGAACAGCCACTGATCGAGGCCACGCTGAAGATGCTGGTCGATGAACTCGGCTGCCAGCTGGTACTCACCACCGGCGGCACCGGCCCGGCCCAACGTGACGTAACGCCGGATGCAACGCTCGCTATCGCCGACCGGGTCATGCCGGGTTTCGGTGAGCAAATGCGCCAGATCAGCCTGTATTACGTGCCGACCGCGATCCTCTCGCGCCAAGTCGGCGTGATTCGCGGCGACAGCCTGATCCTCAATCTACCGGGCCAGCCCAAGGCGATTGCCGAGACGCTGGAAGGCGTGAAGGACGAGGCTGGCAAGGTCGTCGTGCATGGCATCTTTGCGAGCGTGCCCTACTGCATCCAGCTGCTCGATGGCCCGTACATCGAAACCCGGCCCGAGGTCGTGACGGCCTTCCGACCGAAGTCGGCCATACAAGCCACGGCCCAAGCCAAGCCATAAACACCATCAAACCCAAGGATTGGAAGTGAGCGAACTGCTACCCTGCGTGGAAATCGAAACCGGCCCCCAGCCAACCGCCAGTGTCATCTGGTTGCACGGGCTTGGCGCTGACGGGCATGACTTCGCGGCCATCGTGCCTGAGCTTGGCCTGCCAGATGGCCTAGCAACCCGCTTCCTGTTTCCGCATGCGCCCCATATGCCGATCACCTGCAACAACGGCTATGTGATGAGGGCGTGGTACGACATCCTTTATTTCGACGAAATCAGTCGCCATGCCGATACCGATGGCGTCAAGGCGTCGATCGAGATAATCCGTGCGCTCATCGCCAACGAAAACGCGCGCGGCATACCGAGCGAGCGCATCATCCTCGCCGGGTTCTCGCAAGGCGGCGCCATTGCCTACACCGCAGGGCTTTTGCATCCCGAACAGTTAGCCGGCATCGTTGCGCTTTCCACCTATTTGCCCGCACCCGAATTGCTGACGAGCGACGCGTTACAAACCAATACCCCGGTTTTCGCAGCTCACGGCACGGGTGATCCGGTCGTACCGTTTGCACTTGGGCAACAGGCAGCGAGCAAAGTGGAACAACTTGGCAACACGGTGGAATGGCATGCGTATCCGATGCCGCATTCGGTCTGCTTGCCGGAAATACAGGCCATTGGCCGCTTTCTGACAAAATTGCTGAGCTGATCTTCGCTGCGCTGCGCAAACAAAAACGGCACTCGAAAGTGCCGTTTTTGCTTAATGCCTTTGCTGGCATGCGGGGCAAGCACTCAGCTTTCCTGTCGTAGCACCTGCACCGTCACCCAAGTCCATTCCACACCTTTTTCAAGCACCGACCCCAAGCTCACCGTAAACACCCGCTCACGCGCCTGCACCCGATAGACACGCCCCAAGCTGTAGTCCGCCGAGCGGATCAACAGCGTATTGACGTTAGCGCCCTCAACTTGATGCGGGATATAGAGCGCCGTACGCATATTCGGCAGCTCAACGCCAAACGGCGACATCTCAGCGACCGAAATCTGCTCCAGTCGATCTTGCTCGTCAGAATGCATGCTGACCGCAACCGGCGTGCTCGACAGCACCTGCACGCCTGCATAGACCTCGTCATCGCTCTTGCGGCTAAGACGCCGAACGACGCAAACCTGCCAGTTTTCATTCGCGCTCAAACGCAATCCGAGCAGCAAACCAGGGCGAACCCACTCGTTGTCGGAAAAACGCATCAGTGCGCCATAACCGCCGTTCGATTCGTTCTGGATCTCCCAAGTCGTCCAGTCTTGCTGCTTGACGGGGACGGTGTATGGATTTTGCGTCTGCTTCGATCGCGTACGCGAAGAAACGAAACCGTACAGGCGCATATCCATGATTTCGTCGTAATCGACCTGCGTCTTGGCTTCGGTGGGCTGCCGCGAGTATTTATCGTTGTCCGAGCGGACATGCGTGTAAATGCGATCCAGGCCGTGCACGATATCTGCCGCCTTTTGCACATCATGGCGCTCGCTTCGCTTCACTTCCGCATTGCGAATGGCCATGGTCCAGAAGACATCGAGGTGCTTCAGCAGCTCGACACTCGCCGGAGATCTGGCCTCGGAGCCCAGCCCCAGATCCTTGGGCGCAGCGCCTTGCTCAACACGGCGCAACACATCCTGCACGTCCGACATCATGTCGAACAGCCCCCAATAACGGAACGGCTCACCGCTGGAATCGGGCTGAATTTTCTGTGGGCCGGCAGGCGCCTGTAAATTGATGCAGAAATGGTGCCGATCCGGTTGGAGCTTGCGCGCCAATTGAATCAGCTTGGACCAGCGATCCAGCCACTGATCAACCCAGTCAAGCTGGCGTACCGAAAGATTGTTGTTCGATACCGTTGCCAGCATCAGGATCTGGATGTATTCGTCGGCGCAAGAAGTCACTTCATCCGGGTGGTGCGCATAGAGCGCAAACGGATTGCTGTCGAAACCATCCACCTCTGAAATACGATAAAGGCGATGGATCAGCGTCCAGAGCTCGCCAGGTACTTTTTCAAAGTGAAAGTAATACCATTTTGCCTGAATCGACAGGTAATGAAGGCTGCGCGCCAATACCTTGGGCATCAGCTCTTCAAATTTGGCTTTTTCCACCGATCCAGGCTCATGCTGGACAAACCGCTGATAAGCCAACACCCACGTCTGCGAAAATCCGCCAATGTCACGCCAAAGCTTCTGTTCAATTTCCTTGGACATGCGTGGATTGGAAATGTACTGATAGCAAATCGCTTCGAAGCCGGATTGCGCCGCCTCATCGATCGCCATCAGCGCCTGCAGCATTTCCACATTCAGTTTGCGCGGCGTGTTCAGGAAATCATCTAGCGTCTGCAATATCTTGACGCGCTGAGTGGGTGGGTCATCCTGGTCCAGCTTGGCGATCCACCCTTGGGCCTGCTTCAGGCCAACCAAGGGAGATTTATCGCGGGATAGCAGATTATTGAGCAATTCGCGCATATCGGTATCGTATCAAGCGGTGGCTTTCATGTCGGAGAGGTTTTCGTTCAACCAGCCCTGGGCGCTTTCCAGATCGTCGAACACCTCGATTTCTGCTTCTGAAATCAATTGATTGAGCCAGGCTGACCAAGTCACCCACTGATCATCGGCAACAATGGCAATGCGCTTGAAATCCCGGCGGTGCGCTCTGACAAACTGGATTTCTTCCACAGCCATATCCAGCGTATAGCCCAGCATTTCAGTCAGATCGAATAACAGGCTGGCTGAACCATGGAATCTGAGCTCATACAACACGTTATCTTCAAATTCACGATAATCGTGAACGGTGAATTCATGGACCACCGCAACATGCAGATAATTGGGTTCGTGGCTGATGGTAATCATAGTGCCTCCGCAAGCCTTTCTCTAATGCTCTGGGTCAGCATAGGCGATTTGCTCCACCGCCGCCCCGGCCATGTTGCACTTGACCAAGGGACGAGGCACACACCACGCCTTGCACACGCCTAAAACCTAAGCTGTCGAGCGCTGATTTTACTGGTCATCACGATTTTGTGACAGCGCTACGCCGACGCAAACCGGCCTATTGCTTCACCGATTGCTACAGTTGCTGCAAATCCAGCAGTAACTGCCGCGTATGCAGGTTCAAATCCCCGAGCACCTCGGCAAATGCTTGCCGCATCAAGATTTTTGTTTGCGCAAGCGCGCGTTCGCTACTGAAACAGCGCTTTGAAACATCCAGCAAGGTCTGACCGTCGTAACTGGGCAATCCGGGCCGGGATGGGACAATGCCGTTGGCCGGCAAATAGGCGTAGCTACTACCAACATCCACCGGCGTGCCATCGACGCAAGTAAGCCAATCTGGCGCGACGCCAAGATCGGCCAGCATGCCCAGTTCAAAGCTGCGCAATATGGGCTCGACCGACTGCCCTTGCTTGAGCGTGGTCAACGCGCGAATAGCGTCAAAATAAGCGACAAACAAAGTCGGGCGCGGCTCATCACGCTGCAACAACTTCATCAGCAGCTCGTTCAGATAGAACCCACACAGCAGCGGCAAACCGACCAATTGAGGCGATCCACCCTGCCACTCTGCGACGTGCAGCGTTTTGACATCGCCTGCGCCAAACCAGGACATCAACACCGGCTGAAACGCCAGCAACACACCGCGCAACTGCGAGCCGGGCCGCTGAGCACCACGTGCCACGATCATCAACCGGCCGTAATCCCGGCTGAAGACATCCAGCAGCTTGCTCGTCTCGCGATAGGGATATTGATGGAGGACAAAGGCCGGCTGCGCATCGATACGCTCGACCTTGCCCCCGGCCTTCCGGCTGCCGCGAACAGATGCCTTCATTGCGATGCGGTTGCGACTCGCGGTTTATTCGTAGCCAAACTGGCGCACCAGTCGGGTATCGTCCGCCCAGCCACTTTTGACCTTGACCCAGACTTCCAGAAACACCTTGGCTTCGAACAGTTTTTCCATGTCCTGCCGCGCCTCACTGGCGATCCGCTTGAGCTTTTCACCATTCTTGCCGATCAGGATGGCTTTCTGGCTATCGCGATCAACCAGAACAGCGGCATGGATATGACGCAACTCGCGGCCATCCTTGGTTTCTTCTTCGACAAATTTTTCGATTTCGACGGTCATGGCATAGGGCAACTCATCCCCCATCAAACGGAAGATTTTCTCCCGAATGATTTCTGCAGCCAGGAAACGCTCGTTGCGATCGGTGATCTGGTCTTCTTCGTAGAAAGGGACCGACTGCGGCAGCATCGGCTCAACGGCCTGCATCAACACGTCCAGCTTCTGCGCTTTCTGTGCGGAAATCGGCACGATCGCGGCAAAATCGCGTTGTTGCGCCATGCTCGACAAGAATGGGAGCAATGTTGCCTTGTCGGTGATTTCGTCCACTTTATTGATGACCAACACGACTGGCGTCTGCTTCGGCAATAGCTTCAGCACTTCCTGATCAGCAGCCCCGAACCGGCCAGCCTCGATCACGAACAAAATCACATTCACGTCCGCGAGCGTGGTCGTCACGCTACGATTCATCGCCTGATTCAAGGCATTGCGATATTTGGTCTGAAACCCCGGCGTATCTACAAAGACGAATTGCGCAGTTTCAGAGGTATATATGCCAGTAACCCGATGCCGAGTCGTTTGCGCTTTCTTGGAGGTAATACTGATTTTCTGGCCAATCAGCTGATTCATCAGCGTCGACTTGCCAACATTGGGGCGGCCGACAATCGCAACGAAGCCGCAACGAAAATCGCTCGGAGCCGTAGGCTCGATCATTGTTTCTTCAGACATGGTATTCAATACTCCAACCGGAGCGGGCTTAAAGCCGCTTGCCGGGATGACGATCCCTGAGGATGGATAGTGCCTCTGCCGCAGCTGATTGCTCGGCAATCCGGCGGCTTGGCCCTTCCGCCCGGGTTTCCACCTGCAAGGTGGCAATCCGGCAGCCGACTTCGAACACCTGATTGGGTGATTCACCGTCTTGCCGCAGCACCAGATATTCCGGCAAAGCTTGCTTGCGTGCCTGCAGCCATTCTTGCAAACCGGTTTTTGCGTCTTTCAACGCTTGCGTCGGATCGATTGCTGCGATTTTGCTCTCGAATAGTCGCAAAACCACCGCTTCTGCTGCATCAAAACCACCATCCAGCCAGATCGCCCCAAAGATGGCCTCAAGCGCATCGGCCAGGATCGACGGACGCCGATGACCACCGCTTTTGAGTTCTCCTTCACCCAGCCAGAGATAGTCGCCAAGTTGCAAACCACTGGCGACATCCGCCAAGGCTTCCTGCCGAACCAAGCTAGCGCGCAGACGCGACAGCTCGCCTTCAGACCAAGCGGGGAATTTCAGATACAGCGTACGCGCAATCGTGGCATTCAACACGCCATCGCCGACGAACTCCAGCCGCTCGTTGTGCGTGGACGAATGGCTGCGATGCGTAAGCGCCTGCTTGAGTAGCAATGCGTTCGAAAAATGATAACCGAGCGCCTGAATCAGGCGCTCGGGAGAAAGGACTACAGACACAATAGATAGACTTAGTTAGCGCCGCTGGATTTGCTGTACTGGAAATCGAACAACAGGCTGATATTGGCAACCAGCGGAACAGTCTGCTCGTAATTCACCGAAACCGTTGTACGCCCACCCGTTTGGCTGATTGCGAGATCGCTAGCGTGAACTGCTGAAATATTGCTGATCTCGGCATGCTTGGAAAATGATTCCTTGATCGCAGCAGGCGGTGCACCAGCTTGATCACGCACCACGTTATCGATCGCCTTCCTGACCGACATATATTCAACATAAGTCGGAATCACTTTCATCACGACCAAGGCCACGAGAACGACGACAATCGCAACCATGATAAACCCAAAAAAACTCAAGCCCCGCTGCGCACGCATAGTGGATCTCCAATCAGCCATTTATATTATTGAGCGATATTACAAATGATGCAGCCTATCAGGCCAATACAGCGATGATATTTCACACCACCGTACGGCCTCGGCCCAGCAACCTTTTGTCATCATAGCGGCAGTTTTTACAACTGCCGGGCTCTTCTGCTTAGTGCACTACTGTTCCAATCCGACCAAGCTGCTTGAGGTTGAACCAGACAAAAAACGCCTTACCAACAATGTACGAATCCGGCACAAAACCCCAGTAGCGGCTATCGGCGCTGTGGTCGCGATTGTCCCCCATCATGAAGTAGTAACCGTCGGGAACAGTGCAAGCAAAGCCATCGTCGTCGTAGCGGCAATTCTCGCGATACGGAAAATCAGCGACTTGTGACAACTGGACTGGCGGCTGATTGGGAACGGACAGCGTGTAGTAGTCCCGATCACCATACTTTTCCATTTGCTGCTCATTGCTGACCAGCGCCAAGCCCTCCTGATAATCAAGCGGGCCAGCCGGCATCGTAGGCACTGCCTTGCCATTAATGGTCAAGCGCTTGTGACGATATTCAACGGTATCACCCGGCACACCAATCACACGCTTGATGTAATCGATCTTGGGATTGCCCGGGAAATTGAACACCATCACTTCACCATGCTGCGGCTTGCCAAGCGGCACGATCACATTATTGAGAATCGGCAAGCGAATGCCGTAAGCGAATTTATTGACCAGAATAAAGTCACCGACGACCAAACCCGGCCGCATCGATGAAGATGGAATCTGATAAGGCTCGACCACAAAGGCGCGCAACAGAAAAACCACCAGAATCACCGGGAAAAATCCTCGGCCATACTCGACCCAATCCGCTGGCTGAGCATCGCCGCGCTTCTTCGCCAGCATGAATTTATCCAGTGCCCAAACCACGCCCGTCACCAACACAAACAGCAACATTGCCCAGGCAATCGACAACGTTTGCACCAGCAAGACAAATACGCCAATGATGGCGGCCATATAGCCGAACTGCACCAGTTGCGGCGGCTCGTTATTCTTCCGCTCTTGTTTGGCACCGAGTCCGATCAGGATCGGGCCAAGGATAACCAGGGCAATGCCGATATAAAGCCAGTTCATGCGGGGTCCTTGTTATTTGTCTGAAACCTGGAGAATCGCCAGGAAGGCTTCCTGTGGAATTTCCACATTGCCAACCTGTTTCATGCGCTTTTTACCTGCCTTTTGTTTCTCAAGCAGTTTCTTCTTGCGGGTAATGTCGCCACCGTAGCACTTGGCCAATACGTCTTTGCGCATGGCTTTGACGGTTTCACGCGCAATGATGTTCGCGCCAATCGCAGCCTGGATTGCGATATCAAACATTTGCCGTGGAATGAGTTCACGCATTTTCGATACCAATTCGCGCCCGCGATACACGCTGGTCCCGCGATGCACGATCAAGCTCAACGCATCGACTTTCTCGCCGTTGACCAGCACGTCAAGCTTGACCAGATCATCAACCTGGAACTGCTTGAAATCGTAATCGAGTGAGGCATAGCCACGACTGACCGATTTGAGCTTATCGAAGAAGTCCATTACGACTTCGGCCATCGGCAGATCGTAAGTCAGCATGACTTGCCGGCCCATGTACTGCATGTTTCGCTGGGCACCGCGCTTCTGATTGCACAGTGTCATCACTGCACCGACATAGTCCTGTGGCACCAGAATCGTTGAAGTGATGATTGGCTCGCGAATTTCCTCGATCTTGCCAAGATCCGGCAGGCGGGATGGGTTTTCGATCTCGATGATCGAGCCGTCTTTCATCAGTACCTCATACACCACCGTCGGCGCGGTCGTGATGAGATCCATATCGAACTCGCGCTCCAGCCGCTCCTGCACGATTTCGAGGTGCAAAAGGCCGAGGAAGCCACAGCGGAAACCGAAACCAAGCGCCTGTGAGACTTCGGGTTCGAAATGCAACGAGGCATCGTTCAAGCGCAGTTTTTCCAGGGAGTCACGCAATGACTCATAGTCGTGGCTTTCCACTGGATAAAGGCCGGCAAACACCTGCGATTTGACTTCCTTGAACCCAGGCAAGGGCGCTTCTGCGGCCGGTTTTACGTGGGTGATCGTGTCGCCCACTTTCGCGCTCGCCAACTCTTTGATGCCAGCAATCACGAAGCCCACTTCACCGGCCCGCAACGCATCACGTTGCACAGTTTTCGGGGTAAACACCCCGACCTGCTCGCATAAATTCTGCGCTTTGGTCGACATGAACAGCAATTTGTCTTTTGGCTTGATTTCGCCATCGACCACACGCACCAGCATCACGACGCCAACATAATTGTCGAACCAGGAATCGACAATCAGCGCCTTGAGCGGCCCCGCCGGGTTCCCCGTCGGAGGCGGTATCTTGTTGACGACTTCTTCGAGGATGTCTTCGATACCGATGCCGTTCTTGGCCGAGGCGCGCACCGCATCAGTTGCATCGATGCCGACAATGTCTTCAATCTCGTCGATCACGCGCTCTGGCTCAGCAGCGGGCAAATCGATCTTGTTCAGTACCGCGACCACCTCGACACCTTGTTCGATGGCGGTATAACAGTTGGCAACCGTTTGCGCTTCGACACCTTGCGAAGCATCGACGACCAGCAAAGCCCCTTCGCAAGCAGCGAGCGAGCGGCTGACTTCATAGCTGAAATCAACGTGCCCCGGGGTATCAATCAGGTTCAGGTTATAAACCTTGCCATTGCGAGCCTTGTATTGCAGCGCAGCGGTTTGCGCCTTGATCGTAATGCCGCGCTCTTTCTCGATATCCATCGAATCGAGCACTTGCGCACTCATTTCCCGCAGCTCCAGACCGCCGCAAAACTGAATAAAGCGATCGGCCAGCGTGGATTTGCCGTGGTCGATGTGGGCAATGATGGAGAAGTTGCGAATGTGATCCATGGACTTCCGTGTTACGAAAAAAGGGCACGCAACGCGTGCCCTGTATATGTGCTGTGGGGGCTGATTTTACCGGATTTTGGCCAAACACGTGTTGGCTGATTGAGACGCGGTGCAAACCGCCAATCGTTTTGCACCGCGTCGAGCAAAAGCCCCGTACTCAGGGTTGGTTAGATAACAGCCATTCTGGAGCCTTTCAAGACCGCCCCTTCGACCCATCGACGCATTTAGCGCGCGCCCAGCCAATCATTCAATGCGGCCAGATCGAGATGGTAGTGACAGATCTCTTTGCCCTCAGCCGTCTCGAGCACGGGCACCAATTCACCGTAACGTTCTTCAAGTCCGTCATCGTCATCGATATCAACCCAACGGACTGAAAAACCACGATTTGGTGCCAACGATGCCAGTTGCTCGCGCATTGTGGTGCACAGCGAACAATACTCGCGACCATATAGCGTCAAAGCGCTCATTTTTCCGCCTTTTCCGGGGCCTTGATCGACATAAACAAGGCACCGTCACCGCGCATGACCCTTAGTGGCAACGTTTCACCGGGCTTGAGTGCATTCAGCGCACCGCGCAGTTGCTGCATGCTGGTGAGGTCACTACCACCGATGCCGGCAATCACGTCATTCTGTTGTATCCCGGCACGAGCTGCCGCACCAATCGCCCCTTGCACCAACAAGCCAAACTTGATCCCGATTTCCTTCAGTTGCCGCGGATTGAGTTCGCGAACCGTCAAGCCGAAACGATTGCTATCTTCTTGCGCCTGCCCGCCCTTGTACTCGCGCTCACGGCTGGAGCCCGTCGCGACATCCAGCTTGCCAATCGTGACGCTGACATCACGCGCCACACGGTCACGCCAGATTTGTACCTTGGCAATCGTCGCCGGCTTGGTCGCAGTAACGAGTCGCGGCAGATCGCTGGTAGTCTGGATCGCTTGGCCGTTGTACTTGAGGATGATGTCGCCCGCCTTGAGGCCAGCCTTGTCAGCCGGGCCGTCTTTCTCGACAGCAGACAACAATGCCCCGCCCGCCTTGGTCAGGCCGAAGCTCTTCGCCAGTTCCTCGCTGACTTCCTGAATTGTCACGCCGATTTTGCCGCGCGTGACATGACCATTGGCTTTGAGCTCTTCCGCGACTTTCATCGCGACATCAATCGGGATCGAGAACGACAACCCCATGAAGCCGCCGGAACGGCTATAAATCTGCGAATTGATACCGACCACTTCACCGCTTAGATTGAACAGCGGGCCGCCCGAGTTACCGGGGTTGATCGCAACGTCGGTCTGAATAAATGGAACGAATGTCTCGTCCGGCAAGCTACGGCCCTTGGCGGAGACGATGCCAGCCGTTACCGAGTTCTCAAATCCAAATGGTGCGCCAATGGCAGCGACCCACTCCCCGACTTTCAGTTTCTCGGAGTTGCCAATGTCCACCTTGGGTAAGTTGGTCGCTTCGATTTTCAACAAAGCAACATCCGTGCTGGCATCCGACCCAATTACTTTGGCCTTAAATTCACGCTTGTCCGTCAGCTTGACCTTGATCTCGTCCGCCTGGGCAATCACGTGCGCATTGGTGAGGACATAACCCGCCGAGTCAATGATGAAACCCGAACCCAGCGATTGTGCTTGTCGCTCCTGGGGCTGGTCAGGCTGACCACGCTGCAGCGGCGGGGTTGGGAAACCAAAGCGGCGGAACAGATCGAATACATCGTCATTCGGACCACCCTGGCCAACCGCAGCAGTTTCGCGAATCGTCGCGGTGGTCGAGATATTAACGACAGCTTTGCCTTCTTTTTCGACAAGCTGGGTAAAGTCGGGCAATGCGACCGCAGGAGTGGCAGCTTGAGCCGCGGCCGAAAAACCGAGCGCCAGAAGCCCGGCAATAAGCCAGTGTTTCTTTATCATCACTTGTTCATCCATCCACAAAGCAAGGTTAGTTAATTGAAGACGCTTCGTTTCATTGGCAAACGAGCCGGCTAAACACCGATGCGCCAGCCGACAGCGTGATGCTTTCACTAAATAAGCGAGCAAACCAAACGCCGGCGGCATCTTGCAAGACAACGCTTGGTTCAGCTCGTTCACGGCAAAGTCATTTTTCACGCGATCAAGAATCAGTTGCGCCGGAACTCAGGAAAGCAATCAATTCAGCCGCGGCTCGGTCGCTTATTTATCTTTGAATTGATAAAGCGAGCTGAACAACTGAACGGTTTCAGGTGGTACCTCACCCAGTGCAGTCAGCAAATAAGGGCCTGCTTGTCGCGCAAAAACGCTCATGCCACCTTGCACCGTAATGCCAACCGGTTCGCGATTATCGAAGGGCTCGATAAATATGGAAACCACCACCAAGCCATCACTGTATAGCTGATGGGTCACCGGTTTATCTCGGCCTGGCATTGGCCGCTGCATTTGCTTGATCAACACAAAACCAGCAGGAGCAGACTTCACATCCCATTGCCTGCTACTGGCGGCAGGCATTGTCTGGCCAGACTCGACTTGCACTGGCTTGAGCGGGTGGGCGGATCGTAGCAATTTACGGCTGATATCCCCACCAATCTGGATTTGCGAGAAAACCTGCATTTCCAGCAGTTCGCGCCGCGCGCCCAACATGGCGGCTTTCAGCGTTAAGCCGGTTTCTGGCTGAACCCAAAAACGGTGTTGGAAACGCAGTTTATCTTTGGGTTCGAAATCGTAAATATCGGTTTCAAAACCGGCAACGCGCTCACGCCCGACGGCACGAATCTGGTATCCGGCCAAGACCTGCTCGGCTTGATCTGGCAATTGGCGGGGAAACAACTTGGCCAAGTGATGACGATCCAGGGAAATCGTCGAATTGTCCGGGGTATAGATGCTGACTTGGTCGCCTTGCCGCAGATATTCGCGCGGCGGGCCATCAAGTGACTCGCGCCGCTCGGCATCAAAATTGCCGTCGCGAATATGCACAACGCGCATCGCTTCAATCAGATCGCCGCGCTGGTGAATATAAACGCCTTGATATGACAGCTCTTGGGGAGCATGCGCCATGCGTCCCAAGAGCTGGGCCGCTTCTTGATTCGACAATAAATCAGCAGCACAGACGAGCGCTGGCGCAAGAAAACCCATCGCGAACAAAAGGCGCGCATATCGTTGCAAACCAAGCATGTGCATCATCGAGTTGCTTGTGCCTGATAAGAAACGGCCATTACATCCTGATTGGTAAATGGATTACCAAGATCTGCGCGGTGCGCGGCGATATAGGCACGCAGCCGACTCGTATCCGCAGTCGTCTGCGGTGTAGCGTTTTGCGCAAACTGTGCCCCCCCTGAAGGCAGGGAGGGTTGGGAGGCACCGTGATAAGCCTGCCAGGCGACGAGGCTGACGAACGCGACCGACGCTGCGACGGAAAATGGTGCCACTGCACGTTTGAGGATATCGCGCTTGCGGCGGCGAGCGGCCGGGGCAATCACGATTGGCTCTGCCGCCAGCCGAACACTGAAGCGCTCCATGAAATCAGGCGAAAGCAGCGGATGCTCATTGAGCGCATCACCCACCATATGCCAGTGCTGCCAGTCTTTTTTCAGCGCCGGATCAACAGCAAGCGCCGCAAGCAACTGGTCGCATTCAGCGTGGGGAAGTTCGCCATCAACCAGTGCAGACAGTTTTTCTTTCATTTGCATGACCTTCCAAAAGCCTCTTCAACCCTTACCAGCGCCGATCCTTACCAACCGAATCCAGCAGTGGCCTGAGTTTGTTCGCAATCGCTTCACGTGCGCGGAATATCCGCGAACGCACAGTTCCGATCGGGCAGTTCATCAATCCAGCGATATCTTCGTAGGACAAACCTTCCATCTCACGCAAGGTGATCGCTGTGCGGAGCTCTTCCGGAAGGCCGTCGACAGCCTCGTTTACGGTTCTGACAATCTCCCTGTTTGAGAGTTCAGACTCCGGCGTCGCATGATCCGGGATTTGTGCCGCCGCATCGAGTGTCTCACCTTCTTCGTCCTCATAGTCAGCCACAAGTTGCGGACGACGACCTTGAGACGCTAGATAATTTTTAGCTGTATTGATCGCAATGCGGTAGAGCCAAGTGTAGAACGCCGATTCACCACGGAAAGACGGCAGCGCACGATAGGCTTTGATGAAAGCCTCTTGGGTCACATCTTCGATTTCTGCCGCGTCACGGATGAGGCGTGACAACAGCCGGGCGATACGTCGCTGATACTTGATCACCAGCAATTCGAACGCGTGCTTGTCGCCGGCTTGTACCCGTGCAACCAGTTCTGCGTCGATATCCCGTTCGGTGGGTTTTTCCAATGCGTGCTCCGTACGGTCGGGCTGTATGCAATCCGGATACAGATCGTGGCTGACAAGCGGATTTGCAAGCACCGACAAGCCGGCGATTCTGACGGAGCCAGCCGGCCCCGGCAAGCGCAAGCGCTCTGTTATATTTACCTGTCTTATCGGTTGGATGGAACAAGCAATGCGGCAATTCGACGTACTGATCGTGGGAAGCGGACTGGGTGGCATGACCATCGCACTGCATCTGGCGGACAAGCTCAAAGTGGGTCTCATCACCAAGCGCAATCTGCGCGATGGCGGCAGTGGCTGGGCGCAAGGCGGCATTGCTGGCGTGCTGGACGACCACGACAGTGTCGAGCTACATATCAACGATACCTTTGTCGCTGGTGCCGGTCTGTGCGATCCCGAAGCAACCCGTTTCATCATCGAACACTCTCGCGAAGCCATCGACTGGCTGATCGCCATGGGCGTGCCCTTCACCAAGGATCAGTCCGGCGACATCAACTATCACGGCTATCACCTGACCCGCGAAGGGGGCCACAGCCACCGCCGCATCATTCATGCCGCCGATGCGACCGGGGCAGCCGTCATTGAAACGCTGGCGACCAAGGTGGCGGCGCACCCGAATATTTCCGTGTTGGAAAACCACATCGCGCTGGATCTGATCACCTCGAAAAAGCTCGGCCAGGACACGCAACGTGTCTGGGGCGCCTATGTGTACAACATCGAGACCGACAGCGTTGAGACGGTGCTGGCCAGCCACACCGTGCTGGCGACTGGCGGTGCAGGCAAGGTGTACCTCTATACCAGCAACCCGGATGTCGCGACCGGCGATGGCATTGCCATGGGCTGGCGCGCCGGCTGCCGGGTTTCGAACATGGAATTCATCCAGTTCCATCCAACCTGCCTGTATCACCCGGATGCCAAATCCTTCCTGATCACCGAAGCAGTACGTGGCGAAGGCGGCATTCTGCGACTACCGGATGGCACACGCTTCATGCCGGATCATGATGAGCGCGCCGAACTCGCCCCGCGTGATGTGGTTGCCCGCGCCATCGACTTCGAGATGAAAAAAGGCGGTTACGACTGCGTTTATCTCGATATCAGCTACAAACCAGCGCGCTTCGTCAAAGAACACTTCCCGACCATCTACCAACGCTGCCTGGAGCTCGGCATCGATATCACCAAGGAACCGATTCCGGTCGTGCCAGCTGCGCACTACACCTGCGGCGGACTGGTCGTCGACTTGAAGGGGCACACCGATGTAGCCGGTCTGTATGGCGTCGGTGAAGTGGCTTGCACTGGCCTGCATGGCGCGAATCGGCTGGCGTCAAACTCGTTGCTGGAGTGCATGGTACTTGGCAAGGCTGCCGCCGAAGACATCCTTGCCCAAGGCAAGATCAAATTGCCACAGGTGCCGGAATGGGATGAAAGCCGCGTTACCGATCCGGATGAAGAGGTGGTGATCTCACATAACTGGGACGAATTGCGCCGTTTCATGTGGGATTACGTCGGCATCGTGCGTACCAACAAACGCCTGGAACGTGCGCTGCACCGCATCCAGTTGCTACAAAGCGAAATCCACGAGTACTACAGCAATTTCCGCGTTGCCAACGACCTGATCGAGCTGCGCAATCTGGTGACGACGGCGGAATTGATCGTGCGTTGTGCAATGGCGCGCCAGGAAAGCCGGGGACTGCATTACAGCCGTGACTACCCGGATATGCTGCCGGACGCCAAGCCCACCATCCTGCAACCCTGATCGCCTTGGTCAATACCGTGCCGGATGCAGAAACGTCCGGCACGTACCTTCAATCGTTGCCACCACCACGCCCCTGCCCAGGGCCACCGCCGTGTATTCCCTCGCCGTGCTTGCCGCGACGGTGAGGATGCTCTTCCGGGCCGTGTCCGCCGTTGCGGTGCGCCCACTGTTTCACCCCTCCGACGAAGTCATGATGTGGCTGGCCTGCATGCTGCTTGTGTTCCTCCCGCAGCTTTTGGCGCCGCTCTTCACGATCTTGGGATACATGCTGCATCCGTGCTTCGACACGCTCCCGTCCCCGGTCAAGGCGAGCTGGATTGAGGGTAAAACCATCACCTGAACGCTGATGCAGCCGTTGCAATACGTTGTTGAGATGAACACGGCGGTCAAACTGCTGCAAGCGTGACCACACACCCAATTGCCGCGCCTGCATTGGCTCCGGTTTGCCTGTGCCACGCCCTCCCAGCCAGACGTTTTGCCGGGGGGAGACGTCCACCTTGCCGTTCGCCCCCTCGAACACCGTCCCACCGGCATGCACGGTGTGATAAGTGCCAGCTGGCATATCCGGATTGGTGTCGTCGGTCACCACAACAGCATCGTAATCGGTGCCCCGAATACCGATGGTTGCGGTCGGCGTATTCAGGCGATAGCTGCCCGGGTTCAGGTGACCGATTGCGCCAGTCACCGAGCGCATCGCCCCTTGCAGCAGCGAAAACCAGCTCTTGCCTTGCTGCGGGGTATCCGGGTCGTAGTGATACGCGTCGACGCGCAATTTGGCATTCTGGCGCAAGGAGACACTCGCACCGTCCTCCATGCTCAGCACCACCCAGCTATTCGCCGCTGTCGTGACGGTGTCACCGATATTCACTGCATCACCTGTATGCAGTGCGACAGGGGCAGCGGATGCGCGAATCACACTCACCGTGCCGCCCAAAGCATTCACCTTGCCGCCATCGGCCCAGATTCCGGTACACGCCAACGCGGTCACACATGCCAACAACAGCCCGGACCAGATTTTCATCATTCACTCCAAGATCATCGCAGTGGGGAACAACTGCCTACCCGCCATCCTGTTCAGCGTAGCCAACGGTACACTGCGCACAACACCGAATTTTAGCCGCGAATCAGGTTAGCCTCGCTTGCAATAGCCAAAGCTGACCTTTGCGCCAATTGATCGTGCCAGTACTCGCCGAACATCATTGCTGAAGTTTATGGCTTGGGTAAATCCAGTGTTTACCTGTCACGGCGACGGCCAGCCATACCGCTGACGCCGCTCCGATCAATAAAAACGCCCGGCAAGCCGGGCGTTTTTATTGCCAATATCGAAAAATCAGGCCACGAAGCGCTTCAGCGCCTTGGCAAGGCGCGCTAAACCTTCATCGATATCCGCATCCTCAATCACCAGCGATGGCGCCAAGCGGATCACATTCGGGCCAGCCATCAGCACCATCAAACCTTCTTCAGCAGCCAGGTTGAGGACGTCCTTGGCTTTGCCCTCATATTCCGGCTTCAACACCGCACCAATCAGCAGCCCCAAGCCACGCACCAGACTGAACACGCCAACGTCAGCATTGATCTTCTCAATCCCGGCCTTGAAACGGTCATGCTTAGTCTGCACGCCAGCCAGCACTGCCGGGGTAGTGATCACGTCCAGCACCGCACCAGCCACAGCGCAACCGAGCGGATTACCACCATAGGTGGTGCCATGAGTACCGGCCACCAGATGCTTGGCAATATCGGCCGTGGTCAGCATGGCACCAATCGGGAAACCGCCGCCCAGACTCTTGGCCGAGGTCAGGATATCCGGCGTCACGCTGAAGTGCTGATAGGCATACAGGCTGCCGGTGCGGCCGGCCCCCGTTTGCACTTCGTCGAAAATCAGGAAAGCGTTGTGCTTGTCGCAGAGTGCGCGCACGCCCTGCAGGAACTCCTTGGTTGCCGGCAGCACACCGCTTTCACCAAGGATCGGTTCCAGAATCACGCATGCGGTATCGTCATCAATCGCCGCTTCGAGCGATTTGAGGTCGTTGTATTCAAAGTGGCTGATGCCGGCCGGCTTGGGGCCAAAGCCATCGGAATACTTCGGCTGACCGCCGACGCTGACCGTGAAGAAAGTACGGCCGTGAAAACTGTTCAGCACCGACAGCACCTTGTGCTTTTGCGCACCGAAGCGCTCGATGGCGGCGCGGCGGGCGAGCTTGAGCGCAGCTTCGTTAGCCTCGGCGCCGGAATTGCAAAAGAACACCTTGTCGGCAAAGGTCGCATCGACCAGCTTCTGCGCCAGCGCCAGCGCTGGCTCGTTAGTGAACACGTTGGAGACGTGCCAGAGCTTGTTCGCTTGCTCGGTGATCGCCTTCACCAGCGCCGGGTGGCAATGACCGAGCGAGTTGACGGCGATGCCACCTGCGAAATCGACATACTCCTTGCCTGCCTGATCCCACACGCGGCTGCCTTGCCCGCGCACCGGCACGAAGGCGGCCGGGGCATAATTCGGCACCATGTATTGGTCGAAATCAGCGCGTGTAATGCTCATTGCAGTGTTCCTTATGTGATCTCAGTTTGATGTCAATGCTTGTTTCAACGCATGCGGGGGGCCGGAAACGAAAAAGGCCGCCTTGCGGGCGGCCTTTTTTCTGTGTCACTTAGCCTTTCTTCTGGCCAGCGAGATAAAGCCACGTTTCCACCACGGTATCCGGGTTCAAGGATACCGTTTCGATGCCCTGCTCGACCAGCCATTGCGCGAAGTCCGGATGATCCGAAGGCCCTTGGCCGCAGATGCCGACATACTTGTTCAACTTGCGGCAGGCACTGATCGCCATCGCCAGCATCGCCTTCACCGCGTCGTTACGCTCATCGAAGCTGACCGATACCGGGCCACCGGAATCGCGATCGATGCCCAGCGTGAGTTGGGTCATATCGTTCGAACCGATCGAGAAGCCGTCGAAATACTGCAGGAACTGTTCTGCCAGCACCGCGTTGGCCGGGATCTCGCACATCATGATCACGCGCAGGCCGTTCTCGCCACGTTTGAGGCCATTAGCTTCCAGCAGATCGATCACCTTGGCCGCTTCAGCCACGGTGCGTACAAACGGGATCATCACCTCGACATTGGTCAGCCCCATGACATCGCGCACTTTCTTGACCGCGCGGCATTCGAGTTCGAAGCAATCGCGGAAAGCCGGGTCGACATAACGTGCCGCACCACGGAAGCCCAACATCGGGTTTTCTTCGTGCGGTTCGTAATCCGGGCCGCCAATCAGATTGGCATATTCGTTCGACTTGAAGTCCGACAGGCGAACGATGACCTTTTTCGGGTAGAACGCAGCGCCCAGCGTCGCGATGCCTTCCGCCAGCTTGTCGACGTAGAAATCAACCGCCGAACGATAGCCAGCCATGCGCTGCTCGACCTGCGCCTTGATCTCGGGCGCGAGGTTCGGATACGCCAGCAGCGCCTTCGGGTGCACGCCGATCATACGGTTGATGATGAACTCAAGACGGGCCAGGCCGACGCCTTCGTTCGGCAGTTGGGCGAATTCGAATGCCAGCTCCGGATTGCCGACGTTCATCATCAGCTTCACCGGCGATTCCGGCATCTTTTCGAGCGCGACTTCCATCTTCTCGAACTTCAACAGGCCTTCGTACACATTGCCGGTATCGCCTTCAGAACACGACACCGTCACCAGATCGCCGTCTTTCAGCACGCGAGTCGCGCTGCCGGTACCAACCACGGCCGGAATGCCCAGTTCGCGGGCGATGATCGCGGCATGGCAGGTACGGCCGCCACGGTTGGTGACGATAGCGGCAGCGCGCTTCATCACCGGCTCCCAATCCGGGTCGGTCATGTCGGACACCAGCACATCGCCAGCAGCGACCTTATCCATTTCAGAGACATCGCGAATGATGCGCACGCGGCCTTGGCCGATCTTCTGGCCAATGGCGCGGCCTTCGACCAGTACCGTGCCTTGCTCCAGCATGCGGAATTTGCTCAGTTTTTCCGCGGCGCTTTCCTGCGATTTCACCGTTTCAGGACGGGCTTGCAGAATGTAGAGCTTACCGTCGATGCCATCACGGCCCCACTCGATATCCATCGGGCGCTCGTAATGCTTTTCGATGATCAGTGCGTAGCCAGCCAACTCTTGCACTTCTTCGTCGGTAATCGAGAACTTGCGGCGATCCGCTTCATTCACATCGACGGTTTTCACTGACTTGCCAGCAGCAGCTTCCAGATCGAATTCCATCTTGAGCGCCTTGCCGCCCAGGTGCTTGCGCACGATGGCCGGTCGGCCGGCTTGCAGCGTCGGCTTGTGCACGTAGAACTCATCCGGGTTCACCGCGCCCTGCACCACGGTTTCGCCCAGGCCATAGCTGGCGGTCACGAACACCACTTGATCGAAGCCGGTTTCTGTATCAATGCTGAACATCACACCAGCCGCGCCCTTGTCCGAGCGCACCATGCGCTGGATTCCGGCGGACAGCGCCACCAGCTTGTGATCGAAGCCCTTGTGCACGCGATAGGAAATGGCGCGGTCGTTATAGAGCGAGGCGAAGACGTGCTTGATCGCCTCCAGCACGTTGTCTGCGCCGATGATGTTCAGATAGGTTTCTTGCTGACCGGCGAACGAGGCATCCGGCAAATCTTCCGCAGTGGCGGACGAGCGGACGGCCACGGTCACGTTGTCGCCAAGCTCCGCGTAACGCGCGCGGATTTCAGCTTCCAGCGCAGCCGGGAACGGCGTGGCGAGAATCTGCTCGCGGATCGATTTACCGACTTGTGCCAGCGCCTTCACGT
Organism: Andreprevotia chitinilytica DSM 18519; assembly: GCF_000711875.1. Lineage (GTDB taxonomy): Bacteria > Pseudomonadota > Gammaproteobacteria > Burkholderiales > Chitinibacteraceae > Andreprevotia > Andreprevotia chitinilytica. Next base: position 39,266 of record NZ_JONM01000001.1, on the reverse strand, counting down.
CATCCACATCCAGCGTGGCGAGCAAGTCATCGATGCGGCTAGCGAGATTGTCATGCGCAACGAACTCGCGATAAGCATGCGATGTCGTGGCATAACCGCCCGGCACGCGCACGCCCTTGGCGGCCAGTTGTGAAATCATTTCGCCGAGCGAGGCATTCTTGCCGCCCACAATCTCCACATCGCTCATGCGCAGTTCCACGAAATCAATCACATTCCGGTTGATCAGATGTGGGGCGGTCGGGTGTGCGGACATTGGTGGCCTCGTTTGGTAAAGGTAAAGTAATTGGTATTGTTGAATTCGTTATGGACTGCAGGCAGCATCCCGAAGATGCTGCATTGCGATAATCTTGCCTCCATTCTAGGCAGCAGGGCATGCCGGCCTAATCGGGAGAATCGAGTAATCGCTAACCCCTACCTTGCAACTTGAAGCTCAGGAAGCCGTCGCAGGCTATTTCTCTGGGCTAAAACAAGAAAATAATGGTTTTCCCGCAGGGCTGTTGCCCGGCGGGCTGGATATGCTGCCGTAATATTGCAGCGCACAGTACAAAATTCGGGGAGTCACATGCCGCGCACCGCTTTTTTTATTTCCGACCGGACCGGCATTACCGCCGAAATGCTCGGCCACAGCCTGATCACCCAATTCGAAGACGTCAATTTTCGCCGGGTCACACTGCCATATATTGACACCCCTGAAAAAGCCCATGAAGCCGCCGAGCAGGTGCGCCGACAAGCCGTCATCGATGCCTGTGAGCCGATCGTTTTTTCCACTATCGTCGACGACCAGCTCCGCAGCCTGATCCATGTGGAAGAAGCGCTGACGCTGGATTTCTTCGAAATCTTCATCGGCCCGCTGGAAAAAGCCCTCGGCCGCGAATCCTCGCATACCGTCGGCAAATCCCACGGCATCGTCAATTTCGAAGAATACAAAAACCGCATCGACGCGGTGAACTTCGCCCTGGCGCATGATGACGGTGTGATGCCGCGCGATCTGAACGAAGCGGACATCATCCTGATCGGCGTATCGCGCTCCGCCAAAACGCCGACCTGTCTGTATCTCGCGCTGCAATACGGCATCAAGGCCGCCAATTACCCGCTCACGCCGGAAGACTTCGGCAATCACACGCTACCCAAGCTGCTGCTGCCCTACCGTACCAAGCTGTTCGGCCTGACCATCGACCCGGTTCGGCTGTCGCAAATCCGCGAGGAGCGCAAACCCAACAGCCGCTACGCCGCGATCGACAACTGCCAGTTCGAGATCGGTGAGGCGGAAGCGCTGATGCGCCACGTTGGCGTGCCTTATCTCAGTTCCACCACGCGGTCGATCGAAGAGCTGGCGACCTCCATCATGCACACGGCGGGCCTGACCCGGCGTACCTACTAGGTTTCTGGATGCGTACTGCGTTCTTCATCTCCGCCCGCACCGGCATCACCGCCGAAATGCTCGGCCACAGCCTGATTACCCAGTTCGAACACATCAGTTTCCGTCGCATTGCGCTGCCCTATATCGACTCCAGGGAAAAAGCGCTGGAAGCTGTGGCGCAGATTCGACAACAGGCTGAAATCGACGGGGTGCGGCCAATTGTGTTTTCGACTTTGGTCGATGAAGAACTGCGTGGCCTGTTCAAGATCGAGGAAGCGCTGACCTTCGATTTTTTCGGTCACTTCATCGAGCCGATGGAGCAAGAACTCGACACCAAGTCATCACACGCCGCCGGCAAGGCACACGGCGTGGCCAGCTTTGACGAATACAAGAGCCGCATCGACGCCGTGCAGTATTCGCTCAGCCACGACGACGGCAGCATGGCCAAGAATCTGGCCGATGCGGACGTCATTCTCGTGGGCGTCTCACGCGCCGGCAAAACGCCAGCCTGCCTGTATCTGGCGATGCAATACGGCATCAAGGCCGCCAACTACCCGCTCACGCCGGAAGATTTCGTCGACCACGCCTTGCCCACGCCGCTACGGCCATTTCGCAACAAGCTGTTCGGGCTGACCATTGAGCCGGAGCGGCTCTCCGTCATTCGCGAGTCGCGCAAGCCGGGCAGCAAATACGCCACGCTGGATGCCTGCAAACATGAGGTAGTCGCGGCCGAGCGGCTGATGCGCCAGCTGGGCATTCCATTCCTCAACACCACGCAGCTCTCGATCGAAGAGTTGGCGACCCATATCCTGATCGACGCAGGGCTGAAGCGCCGGATTCATTGAACTGTGCCCGACAATGAACCGCACCCGGACGAGACTTTTCATAAGCGGCTCCGCCGGCAAAGCCGTCCAGACTACGGGCTATATGCGTCGTGCAAGTTAAATCGGCTTTCGCCCCCAGAAACGAACCGGTAAACTCGCGGGCAAATTGTAATAACTGCCGGCCACCCGCCCCATGCCCCCTCGTTTCCCCGATCCCGCATCTGCATTTGAATTTCGCAGCGTAGGCGTCAAGCTGCTGACCTTCGTGCCGGCCACGCTCGATCCGGTGAAGCTGGAAGCGGGGTTGCGCGAACAGCTGGGCAGTGGCGAACACATGTTGTCTGGCGAGCAACTTGCCCTCGATTTCGATAGCCTGCCCGATCTGCCCTCCGCTGTTGAAGTGGCAGCACTGGTACAACTACTACGCCAATATCAGCTGAAACCGATCGCCGCACGTGGCGGAAATGCCGATCAACGCGTTGCGGCCCGCGAAGCCGGTTTAGTCATCCTGAACGAAGACAGCGTCAGCCCGCCCGCTCCCGCGCCGAAAGCCGCCGAAGCCCGCGTGCCGGCCTTGGTTATCAACCGTCCGGTACGCACCGGCCAACAGGTCTACGCCAAGGGTGGCGATCTGGTCGTACTGGCACTGGTTTCCGCCGGTGCCGAAGTGATCGCTGACGGCAATATCCACGTTTACGCGCCCTTGCGCGGCCGTGCCTTGGCCGGCGCACGTGGCGATACCAGCGCGCGGGTCTATACCACCTGTCTGGAAGCCGAGCTGGTTTCGGTCGCCGGCATTTACCGCACGCTGGATGAAACACTGCCCACCGCGCTCCGTTCACGCCCGGCGCAGGTTTTTCTCGATCAAGACAAGCTCGTGCTCGAAGCACTGAATGGCTAAGGCCAACAACGAATAACTGACGGGTTGGCGCGGATGGTTTTGGCTTTACAGCGGCCAAGGCACCCGATGCGAACCCAACAATAACGATTACTCGAATAAGGACTGCACTGTGGCAAAAATCATCGTCGTCACCTCCGGCAAAGGGGGCGTAGGCAAGACCACCACCAGCGCCAGCTTCGCCTCTGGCCTTGCGCTGCGCGGCTTCAAGACTGCCGTGATCGACTTCGACGTGGGCCTGCGCAACCTCGACCTGATCATGGGTTGCGAGCGCCGTGTGGTGTATGACCTGATCAACGTGATCCAGGGCGAAGCCAACCTCAAGCAAGCGCTGATCAAGGACAAGAACTGCGACAACCTGTTCATCGTCCCCGCCTCGCAAACACGCGACAAAGAAGCGCTGACGCGTGAAGGCGTCGAAAAAGTCATCGCTGATCTGCGGCACGAAGGGTTCGATTACATCATTTGCGATAGCCCGGCCGGCATTGAAAGCGGCGCGCTGATGGCCGCGTATTTCGCTGATGAAGCGCTGATCGTCACCAACCCGGAAGTCAGCTCGGTGCGCGATTCCGACCGCATCATCGGCATTCTCGACGCCAAGTCGAAGAAGGCTGAAGAAGGCGGCACGGTGAAAACCCATCTGCTGATCACCCGTTACAGCCCGAAGCGGGTCGACAGCGGCGAAATGCTGTCGCTGGACGACGTCCAGCACCTGCTGCGCATTCCGCTGATCGGCGTCATTCCGGAATCGGAGACCGTGCTGCAAGCATCGAACTCCGGCACGCCGGCAATCCACCTCGCCAACACCGATGTTTCCGAGGCGTACAAAGATGTAGTGGCCCGCTTCCTTGGCGAAGAAAAGCCACTGCGCTTTATCGAAGCTGAAAAAGCGCCATTCTGGAAACGGTTGTTCGGGGGTTAAGCGATGTCGATACTGAGTTACTTTTTCGGCGAAAAGAAAAAAACCGCCGCTGTGGCCCGTGAACGGCTGCAGATCATCCTGGCCCACGAGCGTGCGGGCGGCCGCACCACGCCGGATTACCTGCCGCAGTTGCAAAGAGAGCTGATCGAAGTCATCTCCAAGTATGTCTCCGTCAATCCGGAAGACATCAAGGTACAGCTCGACAAGAAAGACGACTTCGAAGTACTGGAAGTGAATATTGTTTTGCCTGAAGCCGCACGGCGTTAGAATCTTTCTGACTCGATTCAAGCTGAATTCAACTGACGATTGAACTTACCGACAGAGAGGCACAGCCTCTCTTCGTCATTCTGGAAAGCCTATGTCCATCACCATCAAGACCGCCGAAGACATCGCCGGCATGCGCATCGCCGGCCGATTGGCCAGCGAAGTGCTCGACTACATCACGCCGTATGTGAAACCCGGCGTCACCACCGGCGAACTCGACCGCCTGTGCCACGAATACATGGTGAACGTGCAAGGCACGATCCCTGCTCCGCTCAACTACTGCCCACCCGGCTACACGCCGTATCCGAAGTCGATCTGCACCTCGATCAATCAGGTGATTTGCCACGGCATTCCGGGCGACAAGGTGTTGAAGGACGGCGACATCGTCAATCTCGACATCACCGTGATCAAGGATCGCTACCACGGCGATACCAGCCGCACCTTCCTGGTCGGCGAGCATTCGGCCCCGCACGCCAAGCGCCTCACCCAGATCACCTATGACTGCATGTGGCTCGGCATCGAGAAGATCAAGCCGGGCGCGCATCTGGGTGACATTGGCGAAGTGATCCAGAAATACGCCGAAAAAGCTGGCTACTCAGTCGTACGCGAATTTTGCGGTCACGGCATCGGCACGGTGTTCCACGAAGACCCGCAAGTGCTGCATTACGGCCGCGCCGGCACTGGCGTCGAGCTGAAAGCCGGCATGATCTTCACCGTCGAGCCGATGATCAACGCCGGCAAGAAAGAGATCAAATCGATGCCGGATGGCTGGACCATCGTCACCAAGGACCGCAGCCTGTCCGCCCAGTGGGAACACACCGTGCTGGTCACGGAAACCGGCTACGAAGTGCTGACGGTCTCCGCCGGCACACCTCCCAAACCTGAGCGTTACCTGCTCGCCTGACACAGAGCATTGAAAAACTACTGCGAAGCCCGAATCCCGCGTTAAAAAATGGCTCAAAATCCTCATTTACCCTGAGTAAACTCCGGTTTTTCGCCATTTTTTTCCTTGTCTTCGGACTTCTCGCTACGTTTTTCAAAGGCCTGATAACCCTGAACCGAGAATCGCCATGCCGGACACTGCCCTCCTCCCACGCGATGCAGCCGGCACGGCCCCGCCCCGCCCCGTTACCGCCCTGCGGCAGGACTACGTGATCGGCAAGGCGGCCTTGCAACAAGGGTTCACCAACCCGGCCGCTGCCTCGCCAGTGCTGCATCAGCTGGCCAAACTCACCGATCAGACGCTGATCGAGCTATGGGAGCGCCACCACTTCACTGCCGATGTGCTGCTGATTGCGGTCGGCGGTTACGGCCGGGGCGAGCTGTACCCGTATTCCGATATCGATTTGCTGATCCTACTGCCGGATCAACCGTCACCTGGTCTGCTGGAAAAACTGGAAATCTTCGTTGGCGAGCTGTGGGATGTCGGCCTCGAAGTCGGCCATTCGGTGCGCACACTGGCCGATTGCCTCGCGGAAGCCGAAAAAGACATCACCGTGCAGACCGCACTGCTGGAATGCCGCCGCCTCACCGGTGATGTCGCGCGTTTCACGCTCTTTCGCGACACGGTGCACCGCTATATCGACCCGAAGGAATTCTTCGAGGCCAAGCTGCTTGAGCAACAAGCGCGTTACGGCAAGTTCCTCAACGCCACCTACAAGCTCGAACCGAACCTGAAAGAAGCCCCCGGCGGCCTGCGCGATCTGCATCTGGTCGGCTGGATCGCCGCCAGCCTGGGCTTGGGGCGTGATTGGCGTGCCTTGGCTGCGCTGGGCATGCTCACCCGTGAGGAAAGCCAGAAACTGCGCCGCGCCGAGCGCACCTTGCGCGTGATCCGCATCCAGCTGCACTGGCTCGCCAAGCGCCGCGAAGACCGTATCCTGTTCGACTACCAGAACACACTGGCACGCGACTTCGGCTTTACCGACGACCTCGTCAACCGCGGCAGCGAACGCTTGATGGCGCACTACTACCGCGCCGCCCGCATCATCAGCCAGCTCACGCCGTTGCTGCTGCACGCCTTGCGCGGACGCATCTTTTCGCAGATTGGCATCAAAGTCGTCCCGCTCAATGCGCGCTTCCAGCTGCGCGGCAGCGTGCTGGAAATCACCGCGCCGGATATCTTCCGCCGCGAGCCCTCCAGCATCTTTGAGTTGTTCCTGCTGTTCGAACAACAGCGCGAAATCACCGACATCGCCCCGGAAACCCTGCGCGCCTTGTGGCATGCGCGGGCGCAAATCGACGACAACTTCCGCGCCAATCCGCTCAACAAGCTCTTCTTCATCCAGCTGTTCCGCGAGCCACGCGGGCTGACGCGCGTGCTGCGCCGCATGAACCAGTACGGCGTGCTCGGTCGCTACATCCCCAAGTTCGGCGATCTGGTCGGCCGCATGCAGCACGACCTGTTCCACGTCTATACGGTCGATGAACACACGCTGATGGTGCTGCGGAACATGCGCCGCTTTGCCGTGCCAGCGTTCACACACGAATACCCGCTGTGCTCGCGCCTGATCGAAGAATTCGCCCGGCCGGAGGTGCTGTATCTGGCCGCGCTGTTCCACGACATCGGTAAAGGGCGTGGCGGCGATCATTCCACCATCGGGCGCGATATCGCCGCCGAATTCGCCAACAGCCATCCGCTACCGGACGAAGACCGCGCGCTGATCCCGTGGCTGGTCGAGCATCACCTGACCATGTCGCACGTGGCGCAAAAACAGGATGTCTACGACCCGGAAGTGGTGCTCAAATTTGCTGAACTGGTCGGCGATCAGCGCCGGCTGACCGCGCTTTACCTGCTCACCGTGGCCGATATCCGTGGCACCAGCCCCAAGGTCTGGAACGCCTGGAAAGCCAAGCTGCTGGAAGACCTGTTCAAGGCCACGCAACGCCATCTGGCGCAAGACCAGGTGCCGCCTGCCTCGTGGCTGGAAGAACGCCAGGAAGAAGCGCTACGGCTGCTACAGCTGTACGGCATGCGCGCCGATGCGCATCAAGCCTTCTGGAATGAGCTCGACACCGTCTACTTCCTGCGCCATGACGCCCGCGAAATCGCCTGGCACACCCGCCAGCTCTACAGTCGCTTCAACACCAGCGAACCCATCGTGCGGGCGCGTTTGTCTGAATCCGGCGAGGGCTTGCAAGTACTAGTGTATTCGCCGGACATGCCCGACCTGTTCGCCCGCATCTGCGATTTCTTCGGCCGTGCCGGCTATAGCGTCTTCGATGCACAGATCCACACCACCCGCAACAACTACGCGCTCGACAGCTTCTACGTCTACATCCCCGAGCATCACGGCGAGAACTACCGCGACCTGATCGGCTACGTGGAATTCGAGCTGGCAAAACGCCTGAAAGAAGCCGGCCCGTTGCAGCCACCGGCCAAAGCGCGGATTTCGCGGCAGCAGAAGCACTTTCCGGTGCAGCCACACGTGCTGATCCGGCCGGATGAGCGTGGCCGCTACAACGTGCTTGCCATCGCCGCCGGCGACCGCCCCGGCCTGCTCTCGACCATTGCCCGCGTGCTCGCCACGCACCGCATCGCCATCCATAGCGCCAAGATCATGACGCTGGGCGAGCGCGCAGAGGATCACTTCTTGATCTCGGGGCCGGTGTTATCGGATGAGCGCATGGTGCGACAGATCGAGAACGAACTGCTGCAGGCGGTGCAGGTCAGTTAGGGCCCAACCCTTGTAGGAGCGAGCTTGCTCGCGATGACTCAGGTTCGTTAAACGAAGCAATCGCGAGCAAGCTCGCTCCTACAGAACAACCGACTTCCCGCCGTGACAACACTACCAACCACTCCAAATACGCCCACTTCCACCCGTCCGCTCACCTGGCTGGTCGCCGTCGGCTTCTTCATGCAGTCGCTGGACAGCACCATCGTCAACACCGCCTTGCCGGGCATGGCTATCAATCTGGGCGAAAGCCCGTTGCGCATGCAATCGGTGGTCATTGCCTACGTGCTGGCCGTTGCACTGCTGATTCCCGCCTCGGGCTGGATTGCCGATCGCTTTGGCACCCGTCGCGTTTTCTTCGCCGCCATCGTGTTGTTCACGCTCGGCTCGCTGGCCTGTGCCGAATCGGCCACCTTGGGTCAGTTGGTCGCTGCGCGTGCACTACAGGGGGTCGGTGGCTCGATGCTGTTGCCTGTCGGGCGACTGGCGGTCTTGCGGGCAGTGAAGCGCGAGGATTTTCTGGATGCCATGGCGTTTATCGCCATCCCCGGCATGATTGGCCCGCTGGTGGGGCCGACGCTGGGCGGCTGGCTGGTCGAAGCCGCATCGTGGCACTGGATCTTTCTGATCAATATCCCGGTCGGCATCGTCGGCGGCATCGCCACGCTCAAATTCATGCCGGATTTTCGCGATAGCGATCAGCCGCCCTTTGACATTCCCGGCTTTACCTTGCTTGCCATCGGCATGGTCATGGTGACGCTATCGCTGGAAGGGCTGGCCGAGTTGGGCTTTCAACAAGCCGCTGTTGCCGTGCTGCTGGTTGGCGGGCTGATCTGCATCACCGCTTACTGGCTGCATGCCACACGGGCGCAATATCCGCTCTTTCCGCTATCCCTGTTCCACACCCACAGCTACGCCGTCGGCGTGACCGGCAATCTGTTCGCCCGCCTTGGCATCGGGGCGATGCCGCTGCTACTGCCTTTGCTGTTGCAGGTCAGTTTCGGCTTTACGCCACTGGAAGCGGGCCTGTCGATGATTCCGATCGCGCTGGCGGGCATGTTGTCACGGCAGACCGTTTCGCCCCTGGTCAGGCGGTTTGGTTATCGCAACGTGGTAGCTGGCAATACCGTGCTGCTGGGGCTGATGATCGCCAGTTTTGCCTTGCTCACCCCCGCCGCGCCGCATTGGGTGCGAATTCTGCTGTTCGCCGCGTTCGGCGCGGTCAACGCCATCCAGTTCACGGCGATGAACACCCTGGCGCTGAAAGACCTGGATTCAGCACAAGCGAGCAGTGGCAACGGTTTGCTGTCGATGGTGATGCAATTGGCGATGGCGCTGGGCGTGGCGGCTGGTTCAGCCATCCTGGCAGCATTCGCCTCGCACTATGAGCTGCGATTGCATGTCACGACCGATCCGCTGCAAGCCTTCCACGCCACCTTCATCTGTGTCGGGCTGATGACTGCCGCTTCGGCGGGGATTTTTCTGCAGCTGGACAAAGATCGCGCAGAGCGTGGCACGACGGGACCAGCCCAGGCTCACGAAACGCTGGACTGATCCTCGCGCAGGCGCTTGACGTCACGCGCGGGCGGCGCGCCGAAGAAGCGACTGTACTCACGGTTGAACTGGGACTGGCTTTCATAGCCGACGCGGTGTCCGGCCGTGCCCGCATCCACCCCTTCGCTCAGCATGATGCGCCGCGCCTCTTGCAGGCGCAGTTGCTTCTGGAATTGCAGCGGGCTCATAGCAGTGACCGCCTTGAAGTGCCCGTGCAGGGAGGACACGCTCATATACACTTCCCGCGCCAGCTCCTCGACCACGAGCGGCTCGTGGAAATGCGCATGCAACCAGCTGATCGCCCGCGCCATGCTCAGGCTGTGGTTTTCCGACAGCGCCATCTGCGCCAGTCTCCAGCCATCCGGCCCTCTGAGCAGGCGGTACAGAATCTCCCGCACGTAAAGCGGCGCCAATGCCGGGATGTCATCCGGCGTATCCACCAGATAGACCAGCCGTAACACCGCATCCAGCAAGGTCGGGGTTAGATCACCCGTGAACATGCCCCGCTGCACCTTGCGGCTTGCCAGCCGCTCCGCACCGCACATCTCCAGCACCGCCGCCGCAATGTCTTTGGTCTCGAAGTCGATCCGCATCCCGAGGACGGGCGTCTCCGGGCTCGCGCCGATGTGTTGCGTGGAAACAGGCAGGTTCTGCGAGACCACCAGATAGCGGCTGCCGTCGTAGACATACACATCGTCATTCAGAAATACGCGCTTGCTGCCCTGCGCGAGGATGCAGCAGGTCGGTTGATAGATCGTGTGGGCAGGATGCTGCGCGCGCGTGGCACGCCCGAAGAAGAGCCCCGGCACCGCAGTCCCGTGCACCCCATCCGAGCCGGTATGGCGTTCGATTTGCGCGGCCAGACGCGCCCGCATCACGGTGATCTGTAACTGTTCGGCAGAGCGGTCGCCCTGCTCCGCTTGTATCAGGGATGTCAGCATAGTCAGCATCCTCCGCGCTCCTTTCCAAGTCGTCATCACTTTACCGCGCCGCCTGGAGGATTGTGCAAAAAATCGAGAGGATCGAGCAAAGCCAAGAGAGGATTAGGCAAAGCTGTTAACTTTGCATTACAGCTGGCAAGCTGACGTATCTCGTTGTCACAACGCACAAAGCCAAGGATTGAATCCTATTGTCATACCGGTTTGCATGTACCAACCATATTCATACCGATAGGATCAGGCAAAAAAATTCAAGGATTGATCATAACGATCAAGATACCCCCGTCATAGAATCCATGAACGTTTCCGGCGTTGGTCAGGCGTGAACGCGGTTGCGATAAAGACCATACAAATGAAAGGTTTATTCAAAATAAATTTCAGCATACTGATGGTTGAAATCAGTAAAGCAACCACCAACTTCACCGCCTGAACACCGGCTCGCTCCCCGGCCGATGCCCCGCCCCCGCCTTACCGCATGCCGCAACACGGCATGTGGCCCGGCAAATGGCGGCGTCGGCCCAACCGTCGAATCGACGGTTTGCTCGCCCCGAGCCGGCGAAACCAACGCCATGCATCTCGACCCGTCCTTGAGTACCGGCCAGCCACGGCCTGCCTCCCGGGGACATCTATCGCCTTTGAACAGGAAAGGAATGACCCATGAAATCGACTCTTTCGTCGCCTCTTTCATCCAAGGGAAAGCGCCTGCGCCAAGTTGGCGTGGTGGGTGCCTCCTCCATCGTGGGGCTGGCCATCGTCGCCGCCTTGGCCACGCATCGCTCGGCAGCCAACGCACCGGCAGGCGCGCCACCGGCCATGCCGGTTTCCGTCGCCGAGGTCGCCGCGTCCGAAATCACCCAGTGGGGCGACTTCTCCGGCCGGCTCGAAGCGGTGGAGCGGGTCGAGCTGCGGCCTCGCGTCGCTGGCACTGTGCAGAAAATCCACTTCCGCGAAGGCGCGCTGGTCCAGCAGGGCGATTTGCTGGTGTCGCTGGACCCGGCCCCTTACGCGGCGGACGTCGAGCGCGCAGATGCGCAAGCCGCCGCGGCCCAGGCGCGCCTGCAACAAGCCCGTACCGAGCAAGCGCGTTCCGAGCGTCTGCTGGTGGAACACGCCATTGCGCAGCGTGAGTTCGACGAGCACAGCAACACGCTGCGCGAAGCCGAAGCCAACCTGCGCGCCGCTCAGGCCTCGCTGCAATCGGCCAAGCTCAGCCTCAGCTACACGCAGGTACGCGCGCCGGTGGCGGGCCGTGTCGGCAAGATCGAAATCACCGCGGGTAACCAGGTGGCGGCCGGCCCCGGCGCGCCGACCCTCACCACGTTGATGTCGGTCAACCCGATCTACGCCAGCTTCGATGCCGACGAACAAGCCATCGCCAAAGCGCTGGCCGAACGCAGCACGCTGGAACGCATCCCGGTGCAGATCGGCACGATGGCCCAGGACGGCACGCCGCTGACCGGGCACCTGCAGCTGATCGACAACCAGATCGATGCCAAGAGCGGCACGGTGCGCGTGCGCGCGGTGTTCGACAACAAGGAAGGTAGCCTGATGCCCGGCCAGTTCGTGCGGGTGCGCATGGGCACGGCCGCCAAGGCGCAGGCGTTGCTGATCAACGAACGGGCGGTCGGCACCGATCAGAACAAGCGTTTCGTGATGGTGGTCGGCGCGGGCAACAAGGCCGAGTACCGCGAAGTGCAGCTGGGTGCATCGGTCGGCGGCCTGCGCGTCGTCTCGGAAGGCTTGAAGCCGGGCGAGCGCATCGTCGTCAACGGCCTGCAACGCGTCCGCCCCGGCGGGCTGCTCGCCCCGACGCTGGTGACCATGGACGAAAAACCGGAGCTGCAAGCCAAGACTGCCACTCCCCGGAAGAAAAGCTAAGCACCTGACGGAACACCACCATGAATCTCTCCAAGTTCTTCATTGATCGCCCGATCTTCGCCGGCGTCATCTCCGTGCTGATGTTGCTGGCCGGGTTGATCGCCGTGCGCGGCTTGCCCATTTCGGAATACCCCGAAGTGGTGCCGCCGCAGGTCGTGGTACGCGCCAACTATCCCGGCGCCAACCCCAAGGTCATCGCCGAAACCGTCGCCACGCCGCTGGAGGAAGCCATCAACGGTGTGGAAGGCATGCTCTACATGGGCAGCCAGGCCACCACCGACGGTCTGATGACCCTCACAGTGACCTTCAAACTGGGCACCGACCCGGACAAAGCCCAACAGCTGGTGCAAAACCGCGTCAGTCAGGCCGAGCCGCGTCTGCCCGAAGAGGTCAAACGTCTGGGCATCACCACGATCAAGAGCTCGCCCGACCTGACGATGGTCGTGCACTTGCTCTCGCCCAACGGCCGCTATGACATGACCTACCTGCGCAATTACGCGGTACTCAACGTCAAGGACCGCCTGGCGCGCTTGCGCGGCGTGGGCGACGTGGCCTTGTTCGGTTCGGGCGATTACGCGATGCGTGTCTGGCTCGACCCGCAAAAGGTGGCGCAGCACGGTCTGTCGGCCAGCGATGTGGTCAACTCGATCCGCAACCAGAACATCCAGGCGGCCGCCGGCGTCGTCGGCGCGTCGCCGGGTCAGCCGGGCGTGGATCTACAACTCTCGATCAATGCCCAGGGCCGCCTGCAGACCGAAGAAGAGTTCGGCGACATCGTCGTCAAGACGGATGCCAACGGCGCGGTCACCCGCCTGCGCGACCTCGGCCGGCTGGAGTTGGGCGCATCGGGCTATTCGCTGCGCTCGCTGCTGGATAACAAGGACGCCGTGGCAGTGCCGATCTTTGCCGCGCCCGGCTCCAACGCGATCGATATCTCCGACCAGGTGCGCGCCACCATGGCCGAGCTCAAGCAGAACATGCCGGAAGGCGTGGACTATTCCATCGTTTACGACCCGACCCAGTTCGTGCGTGCGTCCATCGAATCGGTCGTGCATACGCTGCTGGAGGCCATTGCGCTGGTCGTGCTGGTGGTGATCCTGTTCCTGCAAACCTGGCGGGCATCGATCATTCCGCTGCTGGCCGTGCCCGTATCGGTGATCGGCACTTTCGCGGTGATGCATGTATCCGGCTTCTCGATCAACGCGCTGTCGTTGTTCGGTCTGGTGCTGGCCATCGGCATCGTGGTGGACGATGCGATCGTGGTGGTCGAGAACGTGGAACGCAACATCGCAGCCGGCCTGACACCACGCGAGGCCACGTACCGCGCAATGCGCGAGGTAAGCGGCCCCATCATCGCGATTGCACTGGTGCTGATCGCGGTATTCGTGCCGCTGGCCTTCATCACCGGCCTGACCGGCCAGTTCTACCGCCAGTTCGCGCTGACCATCGCCATCTCCACGGTGATCTCCGCCATCAACTCGCTGACGCTGTCGCCGGCGCTGGCCGCGATGCTGCTGAAGGGGCATGACGCGCCCAAGGATGCGCTCACGCGGGGCATGGACAAGGTCTTCGGCCGCTTCTTCGCTGCCTTCAACCGTGTGTTCAAGCGCGGCTCCCAGGCTTACGGCGGCGGCGTGCAACAGGCGATCCGCCGCAAGACGCCGGCACTGCTGATCTACGCCGTTCTGCTCGTGCTGACGCTGGGTCTGTTCAAGGCCGTGCCGCATGGTTTCGTGCCGGCCCAGGACAAGCAGTACCTGATCGGCTTCGCCCAGCTGCCTGACGGCGCCACGCTGGATCGCACCGAGGATGTCATCCGCCGCATGACCGACATCACGCTGCAGACCCCCGGCATCGAACACGCCGTGGCTTTCCCGGGGCTGTCGATCAACGGTTTCACCAACAGCTCGAATTCCGGCATCGTGTTCGCCACGCTCAAGCCGTTTGAAGAGCGCAAGGGCAAGGCGCTGTCGGCCGGTGCCATCGCCGGCAACCTGAACATGCAGTACGGCAAGATCCAGGACGCGTTCATCGTCATGTTCCCGCCCCCGCCAGTACAGGGGCTGGGCACCACTGGCGGCTTCAAGCTGCAACTGGAGGATCGCGGCGGACTGGGTTACGAGGCGCTGGACCAAGCGGTCAAGGCCTTCATGGCCAAGGCTTACCAAACGCCTGAGCTGGCCGGCATGTTCACCAGCTATCAAGTCAACTCGCCGCAGCTGTATGCCGGCATCGACCGGACCAAGGCGCGGCAGCTGGGTGTGGCGGTCACCGACGTGTTCGACACCATGCAGATCTATCTGGGCAGCCTGTACGTCAACGACTTCAACAAGTTCGGCCGTACCTACAGCGTGCGCGTGCAAGCCGATGCACAGTACCGCGCACGGCCGGAGGATGTGGGCCAGTTGAAGGTGCGTTCGGCCTCGGGCGAGATGGTGCCGCTCTCTGCGCTGATGAAGATCGAACACTCGGCCGGCCCCGACCGGGCGATGCGCTACAACGGCTTCCTGTCGGCCGATATCAACGGCGGGCCAGCCCCCGGCTTTAGCTCGGGTCAGGCGCAGGAAGCGGTCAAGCGCATTGCCGCTGAAACGCTGCCGCCCGGCATCACCTTTGAGTGGACCGAGCTGACCTATCAGGAGATTCTGGCCGGCAACTCCGCCATCTGGATCTTCCCGCTGTCGATCCTGCTGGTGTTCCTGGTGCTGGCCGCGCAGTACGAAAGCCTGAGCCTGCCGCTGGCCATCCTGCTGATCGTGCCGATGGGACTGTTGTCCGCCATGACCGGCATCTGGCTCTCCGGCGGCGACAACAACGTGTTCACCCAGATCGGCCTGATGGTGCTGGTGGGGCTATCGGCGAAGAACGCGATCTTGATCGTCGAATTCGCCCGCGAGCTGGAATTCGCCGGACGCACGCCGCTGGAAGCCGCCATCGAAGCCGCCCGCCTGCGCCTGCGCCCCATCCTGATGACCTCGATGGCCTTCATCATGGGCGTGCTGCCCCTGGTGCTGGCCAGCGGTGCCGGCGCAGAAATGCGCGCGGCCATGGGGGTGGCGGTGTTCGCCGGGATGATCGGCGTGACGGTATTCGGCCTGTTCCTGACCCCGGTGTTCTATGTACTGGTCCGCGCCCTTGCCCGCAACCGGCCGCTGAAGCTGCACGGCGCGGAGGCACACCATCTGGACGCCTTCGCCGGCACCGAGGCCATGCATGCCACGCTGCAGGGCGGCGGCAACGCCAACCCGCATCCCGCCGCACCGCGCAACGACCATGCGTGATGCATGAGGAGAACCAAGCAATGATGCCCAACAAGAAATACCTGATCACTCCCCTGCTGGCCGCGCTGGTGCTGGCCGGCTGCGCCAATGTGCCGGTGTCCGAGCCCCATGCGCTGCCAGCCACGCCGGCAGCCTTCAAGAATCTGCCGCGCACCGCTGAAGCCGCGGCACCCGCTGCTGCACCCGCTACTCAGGGTCAGTGGTGGCAGATCTTTGCCGATTCCCGGCTCGACGAGCTGATGGATCGTGCCATGGCGCACAACACCACCGTGCAGGCCGTCGCAGCACGGCTGGCACAGGCACGCGCCATTACCCGGCAAACGGGCTCGGTGCGCGCGCCGCAGGTCAGCATCGATGCCTCGTCCGGACGGCAAGGCGGCGAGTACTACAAGTCCATAGGCCAGGCCGGGACGCTGCACCAGCTGCGGCTTGATGCCTCCTACGAGGTCGATCTGATCGGTCGCCTGTCCAAGCGCACCCAAGCCGCACGCCTCGACGAACAGGCGGCGCAATCGTTGCTGGCCAACGCCCGGCTGCTGGTGCAAGCGGATGTCGCCCAGACCTATTTCGCCATTCGCGCGGTTGACGCCGAGCGCGCCCTGATGCGTGAAACACTGGCCGCCTATCGCGACTCCCTCGGCTTGACCGAGCGGCGGTACGCAGCGGGTGACGTGGCAGAGCTGGATGTGGCCCGGGCCAGAACCGAGGTCGCCGCCAACGAATCGCTGGCCTTGGCGCTGGACCGCAGAAGGCAAGAGCTGGATACCGCGCTGGCCGTGCTGGTTGGCGAGGTTCCCAGCGTCATGAGTCTGGCCGAGGGCAGCTGGAGCGACAGCTTGCCGGCCGTGCCTGCCGGACTGCCCAGCGCCATACTGACCCGCCGCCCGGACATCGCAGCGGCCCAGGCCAGCTATGAAGCAGCCCAGAAGCGCGTCGATGTCGCAAAGACCGCGTGGTTCCCCAGCCTGACCCTCACTGCCGCAGCCGGCGGTGCATCATCGGAACTCTCCGAGCTGCTCAAGTCATCGGCCAGCCTGTGGGGGTTGAATGCCTTGCTGAGCCTGCCGCTGCTGGACGGCGGTCGCCGTGAAGCCGGCATCCAGTCTGCAGCGGCGCAGCAGGACGAAGCGGCCGCGTATTACCGCGAGCAAGTGCTGCAAGCCTTCAAGGATGTGGAAGACCAACTGGCCGGCCTGACCCTGCTGGAGGCCCAGCAAAAGGCACAAGCCGAGGCCGTCAACGCGTCTGAACGCGCCATGGTGCTGTCCGACTCCCGCTACCGCAACGGCATGGTCAGCCAGCTCGAACTGCTGGATTCGCGGCGGACGATGCTCGCCAACCGTCGCCAGGCCCTGCAGGTGAAGGCCGCGCAGTTCCAGGCCACGGTGGCGCTGGTCAAGGCGCTGGGGGGTGGTTGGTCATCGTCCTGATTGCGGGCGGGGGTCCGGTGTGAAGAGTCTGTTTACGATCCAAAACCGCGTCTCCGAAGCGCTTCAAGGTGTTACCTCCCCCTTTGTGAAGGGGGATTGAGGGGGATTTCGACGTCATCACACATTGAGATGCAGCAGAAATCCCCTCTAGCCCCCAATGCCTGAACGAATCAAAGATTCGCACGGCACAAAAAGGGGGGAACAACAGCGTTTTCTGCCATTGGCAAAGATCGTAAACAGCCTCTAAGTTCCGTAGGGCGCAATCCTATAGCTGGGCGAATCAAAGATTCGCACGCGAAAGGCATTGCGCAGCATCGAGTCCCTGAACCGACTTCACAAATGACGTGAACAGTCCCTAAAACCGGCCCGCCGCAAACGCCGCCACCGCCTGCGCCAGTTGCTCCGCAGCGGGTGTCTGGCGTGCCCAGTGGTGCCAATACAGCGGCACGGCCAGCGCGTCGCCCAGGGGCATCAGCTGCCCGGCTTGCAACACCGCATTCACCTGCGGCAACGGCGCGACGGCATAGGCGATGCCTGCCGTCGCAGCGGCGAACAAGGCGTTGGAATCGGGGATCACGTGGCAAGGGTAAGCGCCTTCGATCAGGCCGAACCCTTCGCGCAACCAGCGGCGATGCAGGCTGTCGCGGTGGCCGAACACGGCGGCCGGCGCGGCGGCAAGGCTTTGCGCCGACAAACCCCACGCAAAATAGGTCTGCTGAAATGCGGGGGTCGCCACCGGTAGGTAATTCAGCGTACCCAGCGGCATCACCGCGCACCCGGCGACCGGTGCCGCTTGCGTTGCAATACAACCCAGCACCGCGCCGCGCTTGAGCAGATCAAGCGTGTACGCCTCATCGTCCACCACGCAATCGAGCAGCATCCGCTCCGCCGCGAGTGTCGGTGCCAGTGCCTCGACCAGACCGACGGCGAGGCTATCGGCATTCACGCCGATGGGCAGCGTCACCCAGTCGCCCGTTTCACCGCCCTGCCCAGCCTGCAGTTCCGCCTCCAGCAAACGCACCTGCCGCACGTGGGCCAGCAAACGCTCGCCCGCCAGCGTCGGCCGTACCGGATCGCGTGATAACAGCACGCAGCCGTGTTTCTCTTCCAGTTGGCGAATGCGCTGCGATACCGCCGATTGCGTGAGATTGAGCCGTCGCGCCGCGCCGTCGAAACTGCCGGCCAGCGCGACCATTTCCAGGGCTTCGAGAAGTTTGTAATCAAGCATGGCAAGACGTGAGTTCGTGGATCACCTCTTTTACCACGCAGCGCGATGAGCGCAACATCTTTGCCAGGCCAGCGAGGGGAATTCCGAGCTGAATCAGCCCGGAACTCCCCGTTTCACTCCGCCTTGCCGGGCAAGCTCAAATCGCCCGACGCCACATCAAAGACATTGGCAACGCATAGCAAGGGCTCATGCGCGCTGGCGTTGATGCGCAAGCCGGCGGTCACGCCGTCAAACGCCACGCCTGCGAGGTTGTTCACGTTATCGAACGGCACCCGCACACTCACCACGTGGTGATCGAACTTCGGCGCATAGCCGGGGCTGTCGATCAGCAGCGGCACGCCGGGCCAGGTTTTGGGCAGTTTCGGCGTGCTGCCGGCCGGGATGTCCTTCACCTTCAACGCACCCTTGCCGCATGCCTCGTCCGGCCCGAGCACCACCCAGTGGCTATGCCAATCCGCACCCTTGGTATTGAACAGCGGCGTGTCGTCAAAATCGGGGTGGGATGTCACTGCCAAGGCGAGAATCCCCGCATCCTTGTCAAAACCCACTTCGGCGGGGTCGATCTTGGTGGGCCAGACGTAGGAAAACACATCGCTACCGGTGAACTTGCCATGCTTTTTCGGTTTGACCGCGCCCGCCTTGCCGCTCACCGCCATGGTGAATTCAAGCCAGTGCTTGGCGGCATCGACTTTGACATCGGCATGGACGATATCGAACGCCGCCTGCTTGGCAGAGCCGGCCTTGGCCTCGATACCATGCGCGAACGTTTGCGCCACGGCCAGGCTGATTACGGCCAGCACGCCGGCACGATTCAATCGGGATGGGATTGTTGCAGTCATTTCGGGCACCTTTTTATCTGGAAACGGCAGCAGCGCCTGCCTATGCCACAAACGGCAATGGATATCGAACAAGCGCTGAATGACGGCAAGCCCGACCCGCGATGTTGCACAGCGGATCGGGCTTGCTGCTTGGGTGGTTATTTCAAATCGTCAATCGAAGCGCCGAAATTGATGTGATAAACCTCATCACCCAACAACAGGGCCGGTACGGATTTCACGCCGCTGGCAATTGCCTCCGGCACACGACCCTTGTTCTCGCCCAGATGAACGATTTCGAGCTTGAAACGAGCCGGGTCGAGCGAATAGGCCAGATTCTTTTCGGCATCGATGCAAACGGGGCAACCGGCGTGGTAAAAAACGGCTTTGCTGCTCATGGCGTGATCCTCTTGGGTGAGTGTGTTGCCAAGCCGGAAATCGGCTGGCACGGACTCAATCTAAGGCGCGCCCAATGGGCTGAACAGCGGGCACTTTTCGGTGCCCTACCCACTTTTCGGGGTAAATTGCCAATGAATAAACGGAATAATTTTTTGCAGCCTGACCTCAGCAATAGGGATCGCAGCGAATACCAGAAACTGGAAGACGTGGTCGGCTGCAAATGGTCGGTGTCGGTATTGCAGTCCATTGAGGCCGGCATTACGCGGCCAGGGGCACTGGAGCGCCATATCACCGGCATATCCACCAAAGTATTGAGCGAGCGGTTACGCAAGCTGCATCTTTATGGCTTGATCGAGAAACTCACCTTTCCGGAAATCCCGCCCCGCACCGAATATCACCTCACCCCTGCCGGCAAGAAACTGGCCGCCATCATTCGCCAGATTCATTCGCTGGATGAGGAAATGGCTGCCGAGGGCTCCGGCCAATAAAGCCAAGCCGACATACCGCAGCGCCTTGGCATTAGCTCCGCTGATCCACCATAAATATTCATCGTTTTACCTGCCACTGCCGTTCTGCTGAAATGCGCAGCTATCTAACGCACTGGATCACGCCATGAAACCCGTCAACGGCCCGCAACTCGTCGCCATCGCCAACCAATATGGCACCCCTTGCTGGGTGTACGACGCAGCGGTGATCCGCGAGCGGATCAGCCAGCTCAAGCAGTTCGACGTGATCCGCTTTGCGCAAAAGGCCAATTCCAACACCCACATCCTGCGGCTGATGCGCGAACAAGGCGTGAAGGTGGATTCGGTTTCTCTGGGCGAGATCGAGCGCGCTTTGGCGGCAGGGTTTACCGTGGGCGGGAATGCTGATGACCACCACTCGGGCATCGTCTTCACCGCCGATTTGCTGGATCGCGAAACGCTGGCCCGCGTAGTGGAGCTCAAGGTGCCGGTCAACGCCGGCAGCCCGCAGATGCTGCAGCAACTGGGCGAGGCCAGCCCCGGTCATCCGGTGTGGTTGCGCATCAACCCCGGTTTCGGCCACGGCCATAGCCAGAAGACCAATACCGGCGGCGATACCAGCAAGCACGGCATCTGGCATGAACAGCTGGATGAAGCCTATGCGCTGATTGACCGTTACCAGCTCAAGCTGGTCGGCTTGCACATGCACATCGGCTCCGGGGTGGATTACAGCCACCTCTCCAATGTGTGCGATGCGATGGTGGAAAAGGTGAAGGCGTCCGGCCGCGATCTGCAGGCGATTTCGGCTGGTGGCGGGTTATCCATCCCCTACCGCGCAGGTGGCGAGCGCATCGATACCGCGCATTACTTCAGCCTGTGGGACAAGGCGCGCAAGGAAGTCGAAGCGCATCTGGGCCATCCGGTGACGCTGGAAATCGAGCCGGGCCGCTTCCTGGTGGCCGAATCGGGCAAATTGATTGCCGAAGTGCGCGCCAAGAAAGATGCCGGCCGCAATCACTTCGTGCTGTGCGATGCCGGCTTCAACGACCTAATGCGCCCGGCCATGTATGGCAGCTATCACGAGGTATCGGTGCTGGATGCCGCCGGCAAAGCGAAAACCGCCGCAGCCCGGCCCAGCGTGATTGCCGGCCCCTTATGCGAATCCGGCGACGTATTCACGCAGGAAGAAGGCGGCACCGTCACGCCGCGCGATCTGCCGGCTGCCGAAGTGGGCGATTACCTGGTGTTCCACGATGGCGGCGCTTATGGCGCGAGCATGAGCAGCAACTACAACACGCGTCCGCTGATCCCAGAGGTATTGGTGGATGGCGCGGCCGTGAAGCTGATCCGCCGCCGCCAGACCGTGGCTGAACTGTTGGGGCTGGAAGAGGTATAAGACTTCACCGCCCGGTTCCACCACCGGGCGTTACCAACCAATTTGGCTCCTCGCTCATGGCCGTTCCAGTGGTGCCGATGGTCAGGGCATTCTTATCGATATCGCCAATGTGCTGGTCAGCACGCTTTTTCTGGCGCTACCATTTTTCCATTAAGAACCCTTGCAGGAGCTAGCCATGTCTACCACTCATGTCTATGTCGCCCCCGGTTTCGAAGAGGTTGAACTGATCACCATCGTCGACGTACTGCGCCGCGCTGGCATCGACACCACTATGGTGTCGCTCACCGAAACGCTGGACGTCACCGGCGCGCACAACATCCTCGTTCATGCGGATGTGCCGTTCTCCGCAGTGGACGGCCAGCTGGCCGATATGATCGTGCTGCCTGGCGGCGGGCCGGGAACGCAGGCGCTGGCGGCATCCACCGCCTTACACGCACGCCTGCACGCCTACCGGGAAGCCGGCAAACGTATCGCCGCCGTTTGCGCCGCGCCCACCGTGCTGGCGCGCACCGGACTGCTGGAAGGCGTTGCCGCCACTTGCTTCCCCGGCTGCGAACCCGTGTTGGCTGAGCACGGCGCAGTCGTCCAGACCTATCAGGTCGTCACCGATGGCCACATCACCACCTCACGCGCGGCGGGTACCAGCGGGTTGTTTGCATTGGAGCTGGTGAAACTGTTGGCCGGCGAGGCCAAGGCGACCGAGGTGGGACGAGCGATGCTCTATCTGTAGCCTCAGGCACGACTGCCTGTTGGAACAAAAAACCCACGCTGAACGTGGGTTTTTTGTTGCCCTGGCATCGTCGTTCCAGAACGGCGGGATCACCAGAAACGCGTACGGACTGCGCAGTTCAGCCAC
The DNA here is from genome assembly GCF_000711875.1 of Andreprevotia chitinilytica DSM 18519. Lineage (GTDB taxonomy): Bacteria > Pseudomonadota > Gammaproteobacteria > Burkholderiales > Chitinibacteraceae > Andreprevotia > Andreprevotia chitinilytica. The sequence continues at coordinate 17,085 of NZ_JONM01000001.1, read as the reverse complement.
TCGGGGCGAACAGGATCGCAAATCAAGCGACTTCAAAATCGTTGTACACAAACTTCGACTCTGCCCGATTCTTCCTTGCCAATAGCACCGCTTCCGTCCAGGTCTGATCCACGTCCTCGGATGAATGATCCTGGGTAGCAAGGCAAATCCTCGGCGCGAAGAAGTCGTCGAACAACATCCGCGCCAATCGCTCGTCACTATCCTTGCCCCACCCCGCCGTGCCATTGGTCAGCACAAAGACCGGGGCTGATGCGACATTCACGCCCAGCAAGCGCTCGAAGACATCTCGGAGGGTGAGGTGCAAATCCCCCCAGCTCCGCACGGCCCCCGTGCTGTCGAAGACCTGGTGCAGCTTGATCTGCTGCGGTGCCGATGAGGCGGCTTCCAGGCTGAAGCGCGGATAGGCGCTGCGTAGCGGCGCCAGGAAGGTATCAAAGATATTCGATTGGCTTCTTGCGCCATGCGCCGCGCGGGCTGTCGCGGCTGCCGGTCGGCCAGTCGCCGCTTTGGCCCCGGTCACGCCGACACCGGCAACGACCAACGCCTCTTCACCGACAAAGGCCCGTTTGCCATTGAAGTCGATCAAGGCATCCGGGTGTGCGGGCCGCCCCACCAAGGCCGGTACGACACCACGCGGCTTGTCTTCGTGGGCATAGCCCACCTGCACCACATCCAGCATCCAGTTGCCCAGCGGCAAAGCTGCGGCTTGCAAAACAATGACGACGATCTTTTCCGACTCACTCACGATAACGCTCCTAACTCGGGCCACTATTGGAAATTGGCTAACCTTGGGTAGAACTCGGCCCGGCGCGGATTTTTAACACATACTAAGAAAGTTAAATGTAAATAAACGAAACAGTAATATTACAACCACTTTATATAAGTCTTTTATTATAAATTAATACAAAATTGTCTTTTACTGATTGAAATGCGGCCAGAGGCCCGAAGAGCAAGCGTGAAGACGTTGTTCTACCTCATCTTCAGGCTATGGGGGCTACGCATTCAGAAGAAAAGCACCCAGCTGCGAGCGGCCAGATTCAATAAGCAAACAGCCCCGATCGGGGCTGTTGATGGTCTGCCGCGAGCGCAAACGCGGCTTAACGTGTAAGCAACGACGGCGGCGCGCCGCCGGGCTTCGCCAGCTCATACACCGTCTTACCGCGCAGCTTGAAGAGATCCGCCGCGTGGTAGAGGTTCTCCGAGTGGCCTACGTAGAGCAGACCTTCCGGCTTCAGCAGTGGCGCAAAGCGCTGCAGGATCTTGAGCTGGGTCGGCTTATCGAAATAGATCATCACATTGCGGCAGAAAATCGCATCCATCGGCCCGCGGATCAACCAATCCTGCGAGATCAGGTTGAGCTTGCGATAGACGATCATGTCGCGCAGCTCTTGCTTGGCCTGATATTTGCCGCTGGCGTGCTTATCGAAGAAGCGCTTGACGCGTACCGAGCCGAGCTTTTCGACTTCTTCCGCCGCATACAACCCGGCCTTGGCCGTTTCAAGCACATTGGTATCAAGGTCAGTCGCGATGATCTTGACGGGCGGGCGCAGGGTATCGAAGGCCTCGCAGGCGGTGATCGCGAGCGAATACGGTTCCTCGCCGGTGCTGGAGGCCGAACACCACAAGTTGAGCGTGCCGACGCTGCGATGCCCGCGCAGATAGTCCGCCAGGATGTCGAAGTGGTGTGATTCGCGGAAAAACGAGGTGAGATTGGTCGTGAGCGAGTTGGTGAACAGCTCCATTTCCTTGCTGTCGCCGCGCTCGAGCACTTTCAGGTATTCGTTGAAGGTATGCAGATGCAGCGCTCGCAAGCGCTTGGCCAGCCGGCCGTAGACCATATCGTGCTTGGCCGGCGACAACGCGATACCGGCATAGTCATAGATCAACTTGCGAATCTTCTCGAAGTCTTGCTGGGTGAAATCGAATTCTCGCGCAGGGGTCGACATGGTACTTAGTCCCGACAAGCCAGCTTGAAATGGGGGTTTCTGATCCTGATTCAGCATAGACGCTAACCTTGTTCAACCTTTTGTCGACGACGATCGGAGACGCGCTTCAATCCCAGCAGCATAACGCACCGGCACCGTTAGCGCCGCATGACCGGATTGGCGCAGCAGCAGATTGATTTTCTCCAGCCGGGCCAGCATCGCGGCATCGACATTCACCTCATCCGCCGCAGCCAGCTTGAGCGACAGCGCCACCGCCTCTTGATGCATTTCCAGCTCCGGCGGGATATAGCCGGCGTTCTTCAGCACCCGATACGCAATCCGTTGATGCTCAGGTACGAGCGGATCGAGTTCGTCATCCGGCAAAGGCGCGCCTGCGCCCGGCAGGTTGTCGAATTCACCGGCATCACGCGCCTGCGCGATGCGGCGTTCGGCCAGTTCGGTGAGAAACCACATGGTGGCCTCCTGCGTTCAGTTCACAGCCCCAGCTCGTTCCAGATCGCATCGACACGGGCCACGACATCCGGCCGGCGCTCGATCACCCTGCCCCATTCCCGGTTGGTTTCCCCGGGCCATTTATTGGTGGCATCCAGGCCCATCTTGCCGCCCAAGCCGGAGACCGGGCTGGCGAAATCAAGGTAGTCGATCGGCGTATTTTCGACCAGCAGCGTATCGCGCACCGGGTCCATGCGCGTGGTGATGGCCCAGATGACCTCTTTCCAGTCCCGCGTGTCCACGTCGTCATCCACCACCACGATGTACTTGGTGTACATGAACTGGCGCAGGAACGACCACACGCCAAACAGCACGCGCTTGGCGTGGCCGGGGTATTGCTTCTTGATCGAGACAATCGCCATGCGGTAGCTGCAACCTTCGGCCGGCAGATAAAAATCGACGATTTCCGGGAATTGCTTTTGCAGGATCGGCACGAACACTTCGTTCAGGGCCACGCCCAGCATGGCCGGCTCATCCGGCGGCTTGCCGGTGTAGGTGCTGTGGTAGACCGGATCATCGCGGAAGGTGATGCGGTCGATCTCGAACACCGGGAACCAGTCCTGCTCGTTGTAGTAGCCGGTGTGGTCGCCATACGGGCCTTCCAGCGCGTGCAGATAGCCGCCAATCTCCTTAATCGGTGCGCCATGCTCGGACACGCCTTCAAAACCCGGCTCGCAGGCTTTGATCGCGCCTTCCAGCACGATTTCCGCCGTGGCCGGCACTTGCAGGTCGTTGCCGATGCAGCGTGTCAGCTCGGTCTTGCCACCGCGCAGCAGGCCCGCGAACTGGTATTCGGACAAGGTATCCGGCACCGGCGTGACCGCGCCAAGGATGGTTGCCGGGTCGCAACCGAGCACGACTGCAATCGGGAATGGCGTGCCGGGGTTTTGCTTGGCGTGCTCGCGAAAATCCAATGCCCCGCCGCGATGCGCCAGCCAGCGCATGATGACCTGGTTCTTGCTGATGACCTGCTGGCGGTAGATGCCGAGATTCTGGCGTTTCTTGTACGGGCCGCGTGTCACGACCAAGCCCCAGGTAATCAGCGGGGCGATATCGCCCGGCCAGCAGTGTTGCACCGGGATCTTGGCCAGATCGACATCCGGGCCTTCCAGCACGTTTTGCTGGCATTCGCCCTTGCGCACTTCCTTGGGCGCCATGCTCAGCACCTGCTTGAGCAAGGGCAGCTTGTCCCATGCGTCCTTGAAACCTTTGGGCGGTTCAGGCTCCTTGAGGTAGGCCAGCGTCTTGCCGATTTCGCGTAGCGCGCTGACTTCTTGTGCGCCCATGCCGAGCGCCACACGGCGCGGTGTGCCAAACAGATTGCCCAGCACCGGCATGCTGTAACCCGGCACGTTCTCGAACCAGATCGCCGGGCCTTGCGCGCGCAGGGTGCGGTCGCAGACTTCGGTCATCTCCAGCACCGGCGATACCGGCACGGTCACGCGCTTGAGTTCGCCTAGGGTTTCCAGTTGCGCGCAGAAGTCGCGCAGATCGCGGTATTTCATCGTTTTGGATGGGCTGTGCAGGGAAGCGGCGATTGTACCGTCGAAAACGAGAATGCCCGGCATCGCCGGGCATTCTCGCAGTAGAGCCTACGCATCTGGGCGACGAAAAAAGCCCAGCGTAGCGGTTCTGGCTAGGCGCGCGGTCGAAGACTGTACAAACGAGTACGGCAAGAGCGCGCAACAACGCCAGAAGGGCTTTGTTCGCCGCGTTGGTTCAGCCGGAAATCGTCATCGTGGCGCGATAAGTCTGGCCCGGAGCAAGCTCGAGTGCGTTGTCGAACACATCGCCGCGCTCCACACAGACAAAGTGCAGGTAGTGCTCGCGCACGTCGGCCGCCTTGAGCGCATCCTCACCCGGATTCCAGACGATGGCGCTCTTGGTATTGCTGACGACGTGAGTCGAACCGGCGCTGCTCTTGATGATCTGCTCGGCCGGCACATCGAGGTAGACCGAATCATGGCGGCCAACGATCGTTACCGGCCCTTGCTGCACGGCGCGCGAAACGCCGCCAATGGTGTCGATGCGCGCGCAGCCATCCAGGCCATCGATGGCAATGTCCGCGACTTCCGGCACGCTGAAATAGGTGTGCATGGCGGCCGAGAACTTCACCGGTGTAGTGCCTTTGTGCTCGGCCAGCAATTCCACTTCCAGCGCCTTGCCGACGATCACGGTGTACGCGAAACGGAACGGATGCGGCCAGAGTTTGAGGGTGGCTTCGCTTTCGGTCAGTTCGAGTTGCACGCGGGTACGGCCATCAGCCAGGGCTTCGGCAGTGGTCAACGTCCAGAGCGAGTTGCGAGCAAAGCCGTGCGCCGGCAGATCGTCCGGATGCTTGCCGAACCACGGCATGCACAAGGGAATGCCGCCACGCACCGCTTTGCCTTCGGCATAGGCTGTCAGCGGCGAAGTCCACAGCAGATCGCGGCTGCCAGTCGGCGTGAACGACAACAGCTGCGAGCCTTGCAGGGTGAGCGTAGCGCGGCCCTGTGCGTTGTCGATGACCAGAATCTGCAAACCGTCGCCCTCACCGCCAACCAGCGCAGTGGAAGAAACGACCGATACGCCAGGAACATCGGCAAGGCGGGAGTCGAAAGCGGATAGGCTAGACATGGCAGATTCCTCGATCAAAGCGGGTTAACACGCGGGCTCAAGCCCTCTGGAAACCAAATTGGAAACAAACTGGATCATGGATGATGCCCGGCTGATCACTTGCGATCCAGTGGATTGGCGTTACGCCAGATCGATGGATTGCGCGCCGGATCAAGCCAGAGCGACAGCCATTTGAAGGTACGGCGATAGGCATCCTCGGTGGCCTTCGGATCGGGCGCGGTGGTCACGCCTTTGCCGGGATTCACGCCGTTGGGAACGTCAAAGCGCTGTTTGTATTCGCTATTGGGTACGTCGAAATCGTGATAAACGCCAGGATAGGTCACCACGTGGAAGGTGTCGCCCACGATACGGTCATCCAGTTGCTTGCAGGCATCGGCGGATACCCAGTCATCCGCCTCGCCGATCAGCACCAGCGTTGGAATGATGGGGTTGTACTGTTTCTGCTTGAGCAAGGACGTGCAGGACGGGTAGAAGGCCACGGCGACCTTGATGCCGGGGTTATTGCGGCCAACCAGTTTGAGGACCGTGCTTGCTCCGTTTGACCAGCCCAGCACGCCCACCCGGTTCGCATCGATCTCGCGCCGCGCTTTCAGCCACGTGATGGCGAATTCCGCATCATCGACCCGGGTACTGCTGCTGATCTTTCGTTCGGCCAGCGGCACGGTGCAGGTTTCGCGCACGCCACGCGTGGTGAAGCTATCGAGCATCAGCACGCCGTAGCCCAGCTCCTGCAACAGGCTGGACATCCGGGCCGGCCGCGCCATGAGCACGCCGCCCTTTGTCCACAAGCCGCCGCAACCGTGCAGCAGCAGCATCGCGGGTGCATCGTTACCGCCCTTGGGCGGGGGAAGATACTCGGCCGACAGCGTGACGCCATCCGGCCCGGGAATCTTGACCGTGGATGCAGACGCCGCAACAGCGACCAGGAATGTCACAAAAATGAAAAGTTGTTTCACGAGAATCTGTTAAAGGCCATTCAGAAGACAACTGGCGGAACCAAATGCACGCCCCTTTGTCGGCGCGCACTCTAACATATCGCTACACACCAAGGCACGTCGGGCTATAGACTACAGCAGCCAATCGGCTCCCTCCTTCCACTGCAAGAAACCCTACGGAACCCCGCCATGAGCGACACATTGCGCATCGACGTCGATTCCCGAGGCGTTGCAACGATCACGCTGAACCGGCCCGAACAACGCAATGCGGTCGATGAGGTCATGATTGCCGAGCTGCATGCGAGCCTTGCGGCGCTCGCCCAGAACACCAGCGTGCGTGTGCTGGTCCTGCAAGCCAATGGTAGTGCATTCTGCGCGGGGGCCGATTACCGCTGGATGCAGCGCGGCCTCGAAGCGGACCAGCACGACAATTTCGAAGAAGCGCTCCGCCTCGCACGAATGCTGCAATGCCTGGATCGCTTTCCAACGCCGACGATTGCTCGCGTACACGGGCCGGCGCTGGGCATTGGCGTGGGGCTGATCGCCTGTTGCGATTTGATCGTCGGCGCGCATTCCAGCTGGTTCCGGTTGCCGGAAGTACGCCTGGGGCTGGTGCCGGCGGTCATCGGCCCGCATGTGATCGCCAAAATCGGTACTGGCGCGGCGCGGCGCTACTTTCTCACTGCAGAAACCATGACGGCGGAAACCGCCAAGCAACTTGGCTTGGTACATGAAGTGGCGCCGGATGAGCATGGTTTGAATGCAATGGTGGGGCACTGGGTCTATGGACTGTTGCAAAATGGCCCTCACGCCGTCACCACGGCCAAGCGGCTGATCGCCGCTGTGGCGCATCGCCCGATCGACGATGCCTTGATATCGGATACCGCTCATCGGATCGCGCACTTGCGCGCTCACCCGGAGGCCCGCCAAGGCATCCGCACCCATCTGGACGATGCGCGCCCCAGCTGGCTGGAAACGCTGGATTTCGCCAACCTGGTGACAGACGACCCCTCTGAAACGACAAAGGGCTGAACATCTGTTCAGCCCTTGGGTCACCACTGCGTGCGACAAATACTTTCACGAAAAGTAATTTCTTTTCTTCTCGGCCCATTGTGCTTCCGCAACCGTCAACAGACGGAGCTGTGGCTGTGGCACTTCCAATGCTTTCGGGGCCTGCAGCGCGACTTCCTGTTGCAGATCGCTGCATGTTCCGGCCACCTCGAACATCGGTTGATTGCTTTCAATGTCATAGACATAGAGCATGATGGCCTCCTTGCGATCAGTGCTGCGGGTAAGACAAACCTTACTCCCTATATCGGCACGAATCGAGAGAAATTCAATCCCGATATTGAGAAGTGAGGCAAAACCGCACACATGCTGCCGCTCACCCGATCAGTGCACTCGCCCGTCTGGTGTATGGGTTCCATGCCCATGGAATAACTGCGCCACATCGATCGCATCGAAGTGGTAGCCCTTGCCGCAGAATTCGCAGGTCACGTCGACGTGCCCCTTCTCAACCACCACGCTATCCACTTCATCCTTGCCAACCATCCGCAACATGCTGCCCACCCGATCACGAGAGCAGGTGCAGGCGAAACGCGGATCGGCTGGGTCGAATACACGGACTTGTTCCTGATGAAACAGGCGATAGAGGATGTCACGCGGGGCCAAGCCCAGCAGTTCTTCGGTGGTGATGGTTTCGGAGAGCTTCTGCACGCGATCCCAAGCATCCGGGTCGCCCTGGCCGGCTGGCAGTTTCTGCACCAGCAGACCGGCCGTCTTGCCATCCAGGCACGCCAGCCACAAGCGCGTTTCGAGCTGCTCGGAATGCGCCATATAGTGCTCGATGATCTCGGCCACGCCCTGCCCTGACTCAAAGCCGACGATGCCTTGGTAGGCCTCGCCTTCGTTCGGGTCGAGCGTGATCATGAACTTGCCGTGCCCGAGCAATTCGCCAAGCGACACATCCGGCACGTCGCCCTCCCAACGCGCCATCGCACGGATGGTGTGCTCGCTGGTGACTTCGACCACGATCAGCTTCACCGCGCCGACGCCATGCATCTGCATGATCAAGGTGCCGTCAAACTTGAGCGTGGCCGATAGCAGCATCGCGGCAGACATCAATTCGCCGATCAGCTTTTGCAGCACGGGCGGATAAGGATGGCGGGCCAGCACTTCCTTATAGGCGGCATCGAGCTGCACCAGCTCGCCGCGGACCGGCGCGTCGTCAAAAATGAAACGTTCAAGCGTGTCTTGCATCTGTTTTCCTTCATGCCGCGCTTGCATTGCGGCCTATCTATTCAATGTGTTCGGGCAGCCCGGCGTTCGGTTCACAAACCCAGCAGGCTGCGATGAATCTTCACCACCGCCTTGCGGATGCGGGTCGGTTCGTTCACGCAGCAGCACGGACGATGCAGCTCGCCGGGGAAAAACACCGCGAACATGCCCGGTTGCAAATCAACGAATACTTCACGGGCCGGCGTAGCAAAAAAAGCGATGTCGTGCGTATCGCGCCGATCCTCGACCACTTCGCGATCCGCGCCGGGCAGCGCCACGCCGTAGCGTTCTTCGCCGACCAGCAGCAACTGGATGTCTGCATGTTCGCGATGCGCTTCCGGGCGCTTGTCGCTGGCCGGGCGGGTTTCCATCTCTTGAATCATGAAGAACAGCTTGTCGCTGGCCGCCCCTAACTCTTCGAACCGATACCGCCCCGCCGGCATACCGGCCAAGTCCTGCTTTTGCAGCAACTCCAGCGCCTGTACTACTGCGGCCGGCAAGACCGGGCGTTGCTGTTGCCAGTTGGCAAGATCGCACAGAATCATTGCAGCCTCACTCTGCCAACGGCAACGTGTAGATCGTCATCGGCAGGCTGGATGCAACGTCAAACGTGCAGCCGGTCTCGACACCGATTTTCGCGATATCCGCCGCCGTCAGGTCGTCACGATCGTAAACCGCGTGCATGGCGCCAATGGCGTAATCCCGGCCGCTACCGATCGCCCAATAGCGCTCGAATTCGTAAACCTCGCGCAGACTGAACACGCCGTAGATGCCATGCGGATTCGCCAGTAGCACCGTCATCTGGCTCGATTCGTAGGCTTCGTCTTCCTCTTCATCCGGCTTGAGGAAGTACTCCTCCTTGAGCTTGGGATGCAGCTTGCGAAAGCTATCGAAAATCGCCATGCGGCTGGTGAAATCCAGCGTCTTGGCTTTTTTCAGCGCGGCCTGCAGCACCAGATCGTGCGCGGCGCTGCCGCAGATCGAAAAGTAGCCACCATGTGCTTTGAAAATCTTGTTCCACTTGGTATCGAACGCCGCCGACAGCCGCGTATCCCCAAAGGTGGACTGGCTATCGGCGGCGATGGCCACTTCATTGCCTTTTTTTACGACGACAACCGTGGTCATCGGGTTTCCTCAATCAATTGAATCAATTTGGCCAACGCCAAACGCACTGTTTGTGCCCGCACCGCAGCGCGATCCCCGGCAAACAACTGGCGCTCGGTCACGATGCCAACGGGTGTACCCCAGGCGAACCAGACCGTGCCGACCGGCTTCTCGGCTGAACCACCGCCCGGCCCGGCCACGCCAGACACCGCCACGCCCCACTGCGCACCCGCTTGCTCCATCGCGCCCTGCACCATGGCGGCCACGACGGGCTCGCTCACTGCACCAAGACCTTCGATAAAGGCCGGCGGCACATCGAGCATGCTGATCTTGGCTGCGTCGGCGTAGGTCACATAACCGCGATCAAACCAGTTGCTGGAGCCGGCCACATCCGTAATCGCGCCGGCAATCAAGCCACCGGTGCACGATTCAGCCGTGGTGATGGTTTGGCTGCGCGCCAGCAGCAGCTGGCCGAGCTTTGCAGCGAGTGAGTAGGTATCGGACATGGTGGCAAGCGTTGGATTTTGCAAATCGATCACCGAATCAATACCCAAATCAATCACTCGGCAGCTCGTTCACCGGCACTTTCAAAAAGTGCTCGCGGTAGAACTTGAGTTCGTCGATCGATTCGTAGATATCCGCCAGCGCGGTGTGCTTGCCTTGTTTCTTGAACAGCTTGTAGACCGCCGGCTGCCAGCGCTTGCACAGTTCCTTGAGCGTGGAGACATCCAGATTGCGGTAATGGAACCAGTCTTCCAGCTTCGGCATCCAGCGCGCCATGAAACGGCGATCCTGGCAGATGGAGTTGCCACACATCGGGCTACCCAGACGCGGGCTGTATTGGGCGATGAATGCCAGCGCTTCCACCTCGACCTGCTCGGCGGTATGCGTGGATGCCTTCACGCGGTCGATCAGGCCGGAACGGCCGTGTGTGCTCTTGTTCCAGTCATCCATGCCATCGAGCACGGCGTCCGGTTGATGCACGACCCATACCGGGCTTTCGGCCACGGTATTGAGATTGCTGTCGGTGATCACGATGGCGAGTTCGATGATCTTGTCGTTCTGCGGATCGAGACCGGTCATTTCCATGTCCAGCCAGATCAGGTTGTTCTGGTCTTGCGCCATTGCGCGCTCCTTGCATCGCTTGGGGATGCGCGATTCTACCATCCGCCGCTGCCTAGGCCCGGCTGTGAGATAATCGCCGGCTCGACGTCTGCCAGCCCTAGCAATGACCGCCCACAGCTTTTCCGTCCTCTTCGTGTTCGCGTTGTTTGTCAGCATCCTGCTGCAATTGTGGTTGGCGCAACGCCAGATCAACCACGTACGCCGCCACCGCGCCGCAGTGCCGGCCGAGTTTGCCGAAACCATCACCCTGCAAAGCCACCAACGCGCCGCCGATTACACGGTGACCAAAACCCGCTTCGGCATGGTCGGCACACTGTATGAAGCGATCATTCTGGTGCTGTTTACACTCGGCGGCGGTATCGAGTGGCTGACGCAACTCTCGCAAAGCTGGTTCACCTCGCCGATTGCTGCCGGCGTCACCATGATTGCGCTGCTGGCGATCATCAACACGTTCCTCACGCTGCCTTTGTCGTGGATCGCCACTTTCAAGATCGAAGCCGCGTTCGGCTTCAATCAAAGCACACCCAAGCTGTGGCTGGCTGATCTGCTCAAAACCACCGGCATCGCCGCCGTGATCGGCCTGCCGCTGATCGCAGTGGTGCTCTGGCTGATGGGCCGTATGGGCAGCAACTGGTGGATCTATGTGTGGGCAACCTGGGTGGGATTCTCGCTGCTGCTGATGTGGATCTTCCCGACCTGGATTGCGCCCCTCTTCAACAAATTCGAGCCGCTGCCGGATGAAACCCTGCGCAGCCGCATCGAAAATCTGCTGGCCCGTTGCGGCTTCAAGACCAGCGGCATTTTCATGATGGATGGCAGCAAGCGTTCCAGCCACGGCAATGCCTATTTCACCGGGCTGGGCAAAACCAAGCGCATCGTGTTCTTCGATACGCTGTTGAAGCAGCTCGATGGCGACGAAATCGAAGCCGTGCTCGCGCATGAACTCGGCCACTTCAAGCGCCGCCATATCGTCAAGCGGATGGCCTGGACCTTCGCGCTGATGCTGGGCTTGCTGTGGGTGCTCGGCCAGCTGCTGGTCGAACCGTGGTTCTATCAGGGCCTTGGCGTAACCACCCCCAGCACCGCCAACGCGCTCACGCTGTTCTTTCTGGTGTTGCCGGTGTTCACCTTCATCTTCGGCCCCGTCGGCTCGATCATGTCGCGCAAGCACGAATATGAAGCGGATGCCTACGCCGCCGAGCAAGCCTCCGCCACCGACCTGATCCACGCGCTGGTGAAGCTCTACCGCGACAACGCCGCCACGCTGACGCCTGATCCACTGCATAGCGTGTTCTACGACAGCCACCCGCCGGCCGCCCTGCGGATTGCGGCACTGCAGAAACTGGCATGATTGCGGCCCGGCGGCGGTTCGCCTAAAACGGTCTAAGCGCCTGTTTTCATGAGGAAACGGGCGCCTCCCCTAGAAAGCATCGTTAACAAGGACCTGCCACCATGTCGCTTTCCCAGGAAACCTGCCAAGCCAACGCCGCCAAGCTCGACGATATCGCCGCCGAAATGCTTGCCTCCGAACTCAACGAATGGCTCGTGCTCAACGGCACGCTGGAAAAAACCTTCCGCTTCAAAGACTTCTACCAGACCGTCGCCTTCGTCAACGCGGTGGCCTATATCGCCAACAAGCAGGATCACCATCCCGATCTGGAAGTAACCTATAGCCGCTGCAAGGTGGTGTGGAGCACCCACTCCGCCGGCGGCTTGTCCCGTAATGATTTCATTTGTGCCGCGCGCATCGACGCGCTGTAACCCCACCCTGGAAACCAATTGACCGATACCGCCCGCATCGTCGCCAGCCACGGCAGGTCCTACATCGTTGAACTGGCCGATGGCGCACGCCGCATCGCCAGCGCCCGTGGCAAGAAAAACGATTTCGCCTGTGGCGATCAGGTCAGGATCAAGGTATTGAACGCCGAGCAGGCGGTGATCGAAGGCGTGATCGAACGCAAGACGCTGCTGTATCGCTCAGACCAATGGCGGCAAAAGCTGATCGCCGCCAACGTCACCCAACTGGTGATCGTGGTCGCGCCGGAGCCCAGCTTTTCGGACGAATTGATCGGCCGTGCGCTGATCGCAGCCGAGGCGGGTGGCATCCAGTCACTGATCTGCCTGAACAAGGCCGATCTGCCCGAGGCCCGCGTTGCGCTGGAACGGCTTCAGTACTACGTCGGGCTCGGCTACCCGGTCATCGAAGTCTCGGCGTTGCAAGATGCCACGCCCCTGCGCGCCAAGCTCGAAAACGAAACCAGCGTGCTGGTCGGCCAATCCGGCATGGGCAAATCGACGCTCACCAACGCGCTGATCCCGGATGCCAAGGCCCGGGTCAACGAGATCTCCGTCGCGCTCGATACCGGCAAGCACACCACCACCAATGCCACGCTGTACAAGCTCGACGCGCAATCCGAGCTGATCGATTCGCCCGGCCTGCAGTCGTTCGGGCTGGCGCACGTCAAAGCCGAAAACCTGCCCTTCTACATGCCGGACTTTCGCGCCCTGATTGGTCAATGCCGCTTCAACAACTGCCGCCACCGCCAGGAGCCGGGTTGCGCAATGCAAGCCGCCGTTGCTGACGGCAGCATCAAGCGTGAACGCTTGCAGCTGCTGCACCGGCTGCAGGATGAACTGACTGCGGCTGCGGCGTATTGAGGCAAATCCGAGGGATTGCGGCTTCCTATCGATCTCCCGCTCCAGGTTTCCTCCCCTCGCCCACAGTCCCTGAACAAGGCTAAAGCCTTGCACGGGAGGGAGAGGGGCCGGGGGTGAGGGTGGTGCAACGTTCTTGGCAAATACCCTCACCCTAGCCCTCTCCCGCACACGGGAGAGGGAACAAAGATCAGACTTTTCCGCCTCGCCCACATATTCCCCTGCCCGCCCACCCCAAACACACGAATTCCGTGAAATGCCCCTGTGCCATTTCTCATCGCAACTCATTGATTTTATTGAACAGTAAAATCAATTTCGTGAAGTCACCCCCGCCATCGTCTTGTCATCCCCATGCCATCCGGGCGCAATACGGCAGCTCGCGAATCACCTTGGCGTAGAGCCGCCGTGACCGGTTCCACCACCGGCAAGCCACGATGGAGAGATGAACGATGGAACGAAGCAAACGGCTACGGCCACTCATGCTGGCGCTGTTACTGGCTGGCAGTTCAATCACGGTGAACGCATTCGCGGGCACACCACTGGCGGTCAGTTATGTCGCCGGCGCGATCCAGCCGAACAACGTCAGCACGGCGCAAATGCAATCCCAAGTCGATACGGCCTATAGCGCGTGGAAGAGCCGCTATGTGCGTACCGACCCGAAAGACGCCAGCCGCCTGTACGTCTGGTTCGGTTCCAGCTCCGGCAAGCAAGTCGTCTCCGAAGGCCAAGGCTTCGGCATGGTCGCCGTGGCGCTGATGGCCGACCGCGACAGCAACGCCCGCACCACGTTCGACGGTCTGTTCCGCTATTACCGCGCTCACCCGAGCCAGAACAACGCCGCCCTGATGGCCTGGGCACAGGCGCTGAGCGGTGGTGCGCTGGTGGATACCGAAGGCGCGGATTCCGCCACCGATGGCGATCTGGATGCCGCCTACGCCATGTTGCTTGCGGATCAGAAATGGGGCTCGACCGGCGCGATCAACTATCGCAGCGAAGCCATCAAGACCGTCAACGCGCTGATGAACAGCACGGTCAACCAGTCCGAATGGATTCTCAAGCTGGGCGACTGGGCGGCGGATAGCGATGCCAAGTACGGCAAAAGCACGCGCGGTTCCGATCTGATGTTCGAACACCTGCGCGCTTTCTATGCCGCCACGGGTGATACGCACTGGCTGCAAGTCATCGACAAGAGCTACGCCATCATCAACAGCGTGTATCACCAGTCCTCGCCATCCACCGGCCTGATCCCGGATTTCATGGTCAAGAGCGGCAGCGACTACGTGCCCTCCCCACCCAACTTCCTCGAAGCCGATACCGACGGCAAATACAGCTGGAACAACTGCCGTGTGCCGTGGCGGTTCAGCCTGGATTACCTGATCAATGGCGATACGCACGCACAGGCGCTGCTGCAAACACTCAACCGCTGGATCAGCACCACCGCCACCGGTGGCGACCCGAACAAGATTCGCGGCGGCTACGAGCTGAACGGCACCGCGCTGACCACCGACTGGGAAATGGCCTTCGCCGCGCCCTTCGCCGTCAGTGCCGCCATCGACAGCAGCAACCAGGCGTGGTTGAATTCCCTGTGGAGCCGCATCACTCAAGGCCCGACCAACGATTACTACGCCGATTCGATCCGGCTGTTATCGATGATCGCCGCCGCCGGCATGTGGAAACAGCCGGGCGTGAGCGCTCCGACGCCAACACCCACCGCAACACCAGTACCAAGCCCAACACCCGCACCAACACCGACGGCGACACCCGCGCCGACGCCCAAGCCCAGCGCAACGCCGGTTCCAACACCCAAGCCGACAGCCACCCCGACGCCAACACCGACCGCCACGCCCACACCGGCCCCAACGCCGGTACCCGGCTGCCCGGCATGGGCGGAAGGCAACACCTACACGGTCGGCAGCTGCGTCAGCTACAGCGGCGTGCAATACACCGCACTGGTCACCCATACCGCCTACGTGGGCACCAACTGGACGCCACCCACCACGCCGTCGCTGTGGCAGCCGCGCTAGCGCAGGCAATTCGTTTCACTCCATTTCCCGGCGACTTGATCTCCTCCAGCCGCCGGTAATGCACCTCCCCTTCGAGGTTGTTTCGGGCAGGCCATTTGGCCTGCCTCTTTTTTTGTCGCACATACGGCAAGCAGCGCCAACAGCCTTGAAAATCGTAAACACATTGTTTACATTTCTGCCATGATCCTCTCGTTCCAGCACAAGGGCCTTGGCCGGTTTTTCGAATCCGGTAGCAAGTCCGGCATTCAACCGCATCACGCCGACAAACTCCGGGAATTGCTGACCGCCCTCAATGTGGCAATCAGCGCTGACGACTTAGCCCGACCCAGCTGGCGATACCATCAACTGCATGGCGACTTGGGCGGATTTTGCTCACTGACGGTCAACGGGAACTGGCGAGTGATTTTTCGTTGGGTTGGGCAGGATGTAGAGCTGCTGGATTATCTGGATTACCACTAAAGGAGGGCACGATGGACATGCATAACCCCGCCCATCCGGGCGAAATTCTCGCAGGCTGGATTGACGACCTGCACAAGAACATCACAACGTTTGCCGAGCACATCGGCATTTCACGCGTGCAGCTTTCCAAAATCGTTAACGGTCGTGCCGGCATCACGGCAGATATGGATTTGCGGCTGGCCGACGCACTGGGCACCACACCCGGTTATTGGCTGCGACTGCAGGCACAGCATGATTTGTGGCAGGCCCGTCAGCACGAACGGCCGCATATTGGGCGGCTGGCGGCTTAACGCTGCATGCATCGCCAAGCTTGTTGGGCTTCGCTGCGCTCAACCCTCCCTCCCCAAACCCGCACAAACCCAAAAGGCCAGCACCTTCCCAGGTGCTGGCTTTTTCCCGTTAAAACCGCCTACTTCCTGTCTTGCTCTTTCGGCTGCGGTTTCGCGAAGACCCGTGCCGCATCGATGGCGCAGAATCGTTCATTCGCCAGCGATACGCCCGACTTCGCCACTTGATAGGCGGCGGAGCGGGTGTCGACGAGGTTGACGAGGATCTGAAACAAGCCGCCCAGCTCCGCCACGCTATCCATGCCGTGTCGGGCGACATCATCCAGCGCGCGGATGACAGGTGGCGTTTCGTAGCGAAACCGTGGGGTGGGTGGTGGTGCGGGGGTGCTATGGGGAGAGTTGGGCATGAGTGCCTCCTTTCTGAGAGTTCTACTCACCGCTCCGAGTCCAATCGGAGGTGGCGAGCACTAGGCAGGGTTGGACTTACCGGCAGAAAGGACCCGGTGCACCCGAAGGTGCCCCATACCTAGGCTCGCCATAGAAGAAGGCGTACCAAGGGTATCGCAGACAATAAAAATGCCGCTTGAAGCGGCTCGTCCGCCTTTCTGTCCCGGGAGTCCAATCCCGATCGCGCTATTGAACGCGACGTCGCAAAAGTATCCCAGCCGGTCTGGCTTGGTCAAGGCAGAAACCGTAGCCCGGACAGCTCGCTGGCCGGGGTGACAATGCGGGCAAGTTCCATCCTCCGTGGATACACGAACCAACCCCGGCCGCAAAATGCGTCCGGGCTACGTGGGCTGCATGTGTAGGCTGGGTTGAGCGCAGCGAAACCCAACCTTGTATCTTGTTTCCCGTGATGGTTAGCTCCCATCACACGAGGCAGCGGCAGCTTGGACCCCCCCTGAAGGCCTGGACCTTGCGACGTAGATCAAGCCCGCTGCCTCACCCTCCTCGCCAATTAGACACTGAACGGTAGCCAAGGGCGCGACCCTGTATGCACAAGGCAAGTGGGCGACGTGGCACTTTCTTCATCTTCTCGATCTTTTCTCATCATGCACTTTCTCGGTATCGACGTTTCCAAAGCCAAACTCGACTGCTGCCTGCTCGTTGACGTAGCAGCCGGCAAACGCAAGACCAAAGTCATCGACAACACCAAGGCCGGCAT